>NZ_JBEETS010000024.1:0-501 GCF_040138965.1 Proteus sp. fly-1089 | reverse complement strand
AGAGACTCATCAATATACCTCGGTGATATATTGATTTGTTTTCAATTTTTCAGCTTGTTCCAGATTGTTAAAGAGCAAAATAATTCGCAGTATACTATTGCTAATATACTCTGAATTATTATTTTATATTCAAGAGATTATGGTGGAGCTAAGCGGGATCGAACCGCTGACCTCCTGCGTGCAAGGCAGGCGCTCTCCCAGCTGAGCTATAGCCCCATAATGCATTCTTAATACCGTTTTTGTTACTCAGGTTTCTTTCTTATCGGATAACTTCCTTTAATTAAGAATTGAGCCAATCGTAGTGAGGCAAGGCGTGGAAACACGAAGTTTACTCTAAGTAAACGAGTGATTTCACAACGCAGTATTCAATACGATTTGGTAGGCCTGAGTGGACTTGAACCACCGACCTCACCCTTATCAGGGGTGCGCTCTAACCACCTGAGCTACAAGCCTATACCGGTATTTCTGCTCGTTCTTCATCAGACAATCTGTGTGAGCACT
>NZ_JBEETS010000023.1:0-508 GCF_040138965.1 Proteus sp. fly-1089 | reverse complement strand
CAAGTTATTAATACCAATGTACTGTCTCTAACAACTCAAAATAATTTAAACCGTTCTCAAAGTGCACTGGGTAATGCAATTCAACGTTTATCTTCTGGTTTACGCATTAATAGTGCAAAAGATGATGCAGCAGGTCAGGCAATTTCTAACCGTTTTACCGCTAATATCCGAGGTTTAACCCAAGCCGCACGTAATGCAAATGACGGTATTTCGATTGCACAAACGACAGAAGGTGCATTAAACGAAATCAACAATAACTTACAACGTATTCGTGAATTAACCGTTCAAGCAAAAAATGGTTCTAATTCAGAGTCAGACGTTAAATCTATTCAAGAAGAAGTTAAACAACGTACTGCTGAAATTAATCGTATCTCTGAACAGACCCAATTTAATGGTGTGAAAGTGTTAAGTGGCGATAGTTCATTAGACTTACAAATTGGGGCAAATGATAAAGAACAAATTAGTGTTAATCTGAAAAAGATGGATGCCACTACTTTAGGGATTGATA
>NZ_JBEETS010000022.1:0-591 GCF_040138965.1 Proteus sp. fly-1089 | reverse complement strand
ACAAATTGGGGCAAATGATAAAGAACAAATTAGTGTTAATCTGAAAAAGATGGATGCCACTACTTTAGGGATTGATACATTAGATTTGACTGCAGATGTAGAGAAACTGCATGGTGGTTCAACAAACAGCGTTTCTGTTTCAAATGGGGCAACAACACCTACATCAAAAGATATTGATATCGATACTGCATCATTAAAAACCGCTTTGGCGGCAACTAATGAAACCTTATCTGGGGTTTATTATGCAGTTGACCAAACAACAGGTAAAGAAGATAGAACTAAACTTGCAATAGAAGTTAAAGATAAAAATGGTGATACAAAAACGTATGAGGCAACATTAGATACATCAAACGCTGTTGACGCAACAACTAAAGACTTTATTCCTGGTGGTAAAGTAACTTTAACAAAAGGTGCAGAAATTAAATTTACTAAACCAATCACTATCAATAATGCGCCACTAAAAGGACTTGATGATGCGTTGGCACAAGTGGATAGCCTACGTAGCTCAATGGGTGCTGTTCAAAACCGTTTAGAATCGACTGTGAATAATCTAAACAATACTGTGACTAATTTAACTGCAGCAAACAGCCG
>NZ_JBEETS010000021.1:0-664 GCF_040138965.1 Proteus sp. fly-1089 | reverse complement strand
TTGTGATTCATGACTGGGGTGAAGTCGTAACAAGGTAACCGTAGGGGAACCTGCGGTTGGATCACCTCCTTACCTAAGAGATACGTGTTATGTGTAGTGCTCACACAGATTGTCTGATGAAGAACGAGCAAAAGCGCGTCTGCGAAGCTGACAAGAGTCCCCTTCGTCTAGAGGCCTAGGACACCGCCCTTTCACGGCGGTAACAGGGGTTCGAATCCCCTAGGGGACGCCAATTGCGCGGTATGAGTGAAAGGCGTACCACACTATAGTCTGATGCAAGTCAGAGAATAGTTAAGATAATTTTAGCAAGTTATTTTAACTATTATGCTCTTTAACAATCTGGAACAAGCTGAAAAATTGAAAACAAATCAATATATCACCGAGGTATATTGATGAGTCTCTCAAAATCTCAAACTTTGAATGTGTGATACTCCAAGGCGAGTGTCATGAGCGAACAACAGCAATTCTAGGCGGACAGCGCGCAGTAAGCGGAGCATACTCAAGTATGTGAGCATTACGAGCACTGCCCAACAACGAATTGATGCTTGTGTAGCCATGACCTTTAAAGTCGTCTTCGAGAGAAACATCTTCGGGTTGTGAGGTTAAGCGAATAAGCGTACACGGTGGATGCCTAGGCAATCAGAGGCGATGAAGGACGTGCTAA
>NZ_JBEETS010000020.1:0-1185 GCF_040138965.1 Proteus sp. fly-1089 | reverse complement strand
ATTAACCTAATACTTTAGCAACAACGCCCGCACCTACTGTACGGCCACCTTCGCGGATAGCGAAACGTAAACCGTCGTCCATCGCGATTGGGTGAATCAGTTCAACGATCATGTTGATGTTGTCACCTGGCATTACCATTTCTACGCCTTCTGGTAATTCGATAGTACCAGTTACGTCAGTTGTACGGAAGTAGAACTGTGGACGGTAGCCTTTGAAGAATGGAGTGTGACGACCACCTTCATCTTTGCTCAGAATATAAACTTCTGATTCGAATTTAGTGTGTGGCTTGATTGAACCTGGTTTAGCCAGTACTTGTCCACGTTCGATTTCTTCACGTTTAGTACCACGCAACAGAACACCAACGTTCTCACCTGCACGACCTTCGTCAAGTAATTTACGGAACATTTCAACGCCAGTACAAGTTGTTTTAACTGTTGGTTTGATACCAACGATTTCAACTTCTTCACCAACTTTAACAACACCACGCTCAACACGACCTGTTACTACTGTACCACGGCCTGAGATTGAGAATACGTCTTCGATTGGTAACAGGAATGGCTTGTCAATTGCACGCTCTGGTTCTGGGATGTATGAATCCAGGGCTTCTGCTAATTCAACAATTTTTGCTTCCCACTCAGCTTCGCCTTCCAGTGCTTTCAGCGCTGAACCACGGATTACTGGAGTGTCATCACCTGGGAAATCGTACTGAGACAGAAGTTCACGAACTTCCATTTCTACTAATTCCAGTAATTCTTCATCATCTACCATGTCACATTTGTTCAGGAACACGATGATGTAAGGAACACCAACCTGACGACCTAACAGGATGTGCTCACGAGTTTGTGGCATTGGGCCATCAGTCGCAGCAACTACCAGGATAGCTCCGTCCATTTGCGCAGCACCAGTGATCATGTTTTTAACATAGTCGGCGTGACCTGGGCAGTCTACGTGTGCGTAGTGACGAGTTGGTGTGTCATATTCTACGTGTGAAGTAGAAATGGTGATACCACGAGCTTTTTCTTCTGGTGCGTTATCGATTTGATCGAATGCACGAGCAGCACCACCGTAAGTTTTAGCTAAAACTGTAGTGATTGCAGCAGTCAGAGTAGTTTTACCGTGGTCAACGTGGCCGATAGTACCAACGTTAACGTGCGGTTTTGAACGTTCAAATTTTTCTTTAGACA
>NZ_JBEETS010000019.1:0-1326 GCF_040138965.1 Proteus sp. fly-1089 | reverse complement strand
ATTTTATCAGCTTGGCGAAATGCGCTGGTCGTGACGATATAGTCAAACGTTAATGGTGGCTCTTTATCACCCACTTTCCCTTCTCTATAAGGATTGTTGACTAATTCTTTAGAGATAATACTAATCCCATAATCACGAGGCTTGATAATTATCGTATTAGAAGGGGTAAATTCATAAAAGCCTGATTGAGGCACGGCAGTATTGGTAAAACTAAAGGTAAATAAATCTTGGCTCTTAGAGAGATCAACGTTATTTCTAATTAATTTTTTGAAAAAGCTTTTTGTGAAATGGACATAAACGCCCCCATCACCAGGCGTGACTAAATAAGAGGCAATTGTTGGTGAAGAATAATAATAGGTTCTTGATGTCGGCGTTGCTGAAAGAAGAATATCACTCGCACTTGGTGTAAATGATAATGTCGTTGTATCTACTTTCATCGCCAGTCTCATAACATTTAAGCTTTCGCCGTTGAGCTCATAATCGACCATCTTACAGACCACATTATCACCGACAATTTCACAAAATTTAGAGCCTAGGCCTAATACGGCGTTGCCTTCACTATCGACAAAAATTTCTTGTAACGCATTGGTTGATTTTAGTTTTATGTGCCCTTTTTTCGTGATCGCAAAACTTTGTTCAGACACTCGGCCGTTTACAGAGCGACATGTTTGACCTAATGCAGGGTTATAATTCTCCTTGGTATAGCAGAAAAAATAACTAAAATTTTCTATACTACTAACGGGTAAAGTTTGCATATATTGATAAAATGAATCAGAGAATATCGCCCTAGGAATACCCGCTTCACCACCATGAGTATTCATATAGGCACGATATATTCCATCACTTAAAACCTGTTCAGGTCTTTGTATACCATCAGAAGGGCAATCTCTATAGGTTCGCCAGCAACGGTTACCAATAAATGGCATTTTAATTGGCGAGTTTTCTAGCCAAATATCAAAGTAATTATTGATTGGCACTACGCCGGTATATCCCATGTAACCTAAGCTCAGTTGGTTACTACTGTATTTGGTAAAAACGTTAGCACCACTGAAACGAGGGTCTGTTTTTTGAGGTGTAATAAAATACTCGTTATCAATATTGTTTTCGATAAAAACAATATCATTGGTGTAGGTTACTGCATTGCTGGTGAATGTAGTAAAAAGGGCGAGTATTAATAAGAGATAATGTTTGAACATTATATGCTTTCCTTTAATTCCGGTTTACCAATGTCGTTTGCGGATCACAAATCACATCACCTACCCATAACACACCCCGAGCAGAGGACAAATCTAATTCAGCCTCACAAATCTGTTTATCATCTTGTTG
>NZ_JBEETS010000018.1:0-1368 GCF_040138965.1 Proteus sp. fly-1089 | reverse complement strand
CAACAAGATGATAAACAGATTTGTGAGGCTGAATTAGATTTGTCCTCTGCTCGGGGTGTGTTATGGGTAGGTGATGTAATTTGTGATCCGCAAACGACGTTGGTAAACCGGAATTAAGATCTCTTAAAATTAGGTTCCTAATATTATGATAAATATTAAAAATTTAGTTTTTATTTTTATTTTTATTTTTACATCTTTATTTTCTGCTAATTCATTCGCTGACAAAAATGAATTCTTTTTTGTCGAAAATAATATCGACAATGAATATTTTATTACTACATCAAAATTAAGCCCTCGCTTCACTGGCGCAAATGAGTTTGCGAAATTTGTAGCAAAACACTCCAGCCTAGGCTATATGGGAATGGGCACATGGAAAGTGGGGAAAAATTATTATGGTGATATTTGGTTAGAAAATTCTCCCATTAAAGAACCTTTTACGGGTAACCGTTGCCGAAGGGATATGTCTGGTTGTCCTGATACTGCATTAAATGCTGCAGAGTATATACTAGCCGATGGGGCTTATCACATCCCAGCTTTCAACAACGATGGGCAATCGAATAATGCAAGAGGGATCTTCTCTAATAGTTCATATTTATTTTTTGATAAAATGGCAGTAAATACTCAAACAACTTTAGATTACCGTTTTTGCTCAACAAATAAATTTTATGATCCATCAAAAGGTCAACGTTGTGTCGATGTTGAACCTAAAAATGAAGAAAAAACCATTTACGATTTAACAAAAATTGGACACTTAAAATTAATCTCTACAAATGCATTACAAGAAATTTTTGTTGATAGTAATGGTAATGCCGTATTAGGTCTAGGCTCCAAATTCTGTTCTGTAACAACAGTCGCTAATGTATCAGGGGTAAGTTGTCGTCTTGTGGAATCTGAATTACAAGGCTCATTAATCAGTACAATTCGTATTAGTTTAAATATAGATCCAATGCTAGGTTTTGATCCTAAAAGTGCCACTATTAAAATAAAAGGAAGCAACTTTACCAAGTGGTATAATTACGATGATAGAACTTATGCTACAAATATTTTGTCTGTCGGGGAAAATGGAATTGATGTCTTTTTTTCACAAACATTTCTAAAAGAACTCATTACTCGTAAAATTGATTTATCTAAAAGCCAGCAATTATTTACTTTTGGTTTTGATAACAAAAGCGTTGCACCACAATCAGGCTTTTATGAATTTACCCCTTCTAATACGATAATTATCAAGCCTCGTGATTATGGGATCAGTATTATCTCTAAAGAATTAGTCAACAATCCTTATAGAGAAGGAAAAGTGGGTGATAAAGAGCCACCATTAACGTTTGACTATATCGTCACGACCAGCGCATTTCGCCAAGCTGATAAAAT
>NZ_JBEETS010000016.1:0-2005 GCF_040138965.1 Proteus sp. fly-1089 | reverse complement strand
CGGAAATGTTAGGAAAATCAACTGTTGATAATCTTTCCTCCGTCACCACCTATGATTTAGGTGTCTATAACAATCAAATGAAACAGCAGAAAGATAACACCAATAGCTATTTTTCAATCGATAGCATCTGGAGTTTTGCTGAAAATCATTTAAATCTCAGTGCCACCGCTTATGGCTTGGGTACCGCAGAGCAATCTTTCGATTTTTATCGTGCCATGTTTGAGCGTGATTTTAATGGTCGCCGTTTTGCTTTTGGTCTATTAAATACGTGGAACTTACAATCTATTGCTTCCATGTCGGCGCTCAATAGCAGTAAAGTTTACGGGATTACTTACGGCAATAATTCCTCATCCAAGGTCAATCATTCTCAGCTCTCTTTAACGCCGATCACCGTCTTTTTACCCAGTGCGGGGGAAGTGCGTGTTTATCGTGATGGCAAATTGTTAAGTATTCAAAACTTTCCAATGGGCAGTTTTGAAGTGGACACCGCACCACTCCCTTTTGGTATTTATCAAGTCGAAGTCGAAGTGGTTATTGACGGTAAAGTTCATTCTAAACAAGCTCAAACAGTGAATAAAACCTTCAATATGCGAGGCGCAACATTAAATGAGTTTCGTTGGGAAATATTCTCAGGCTATGTCGATTATAAAAAACGGATTAAAAATAGAGACAATGGATATAAGACATCAAACTCTGATAATACTTGGCTTGTGGGTGGAGCTGGAACGGTCACTTTAGGGGTGTTTTCAGGGTTAAATTTGCAAGCTTCAACCTATGCATTTGATGATTTAGCCATACTTGAAACCAATGCAAACTTACAATTAAGTGAAAATATATCAACGAGTTGGCAATCTCTTTTGGCTAACGATGGTAGTGATCGCAATATCATTACTGCCTCTTATTCATTGCCCAAGGGGTTTGGCTCACTTTGGGTCAATAAAGAGAAAGGGAATATCAAAGATGATTTCCCGATGTATGACTCAGATAATTACTCTTTTGGTACCACCCTCAATTTGACTCAATTTTGGGAATATGCCGGATCATTTACCTATTCCTATACCAAAGATCTGCGCGATAAAAACAAATCGAATAACTTTGAATATTCCACCACACTCTATAACGGGCGTTACGGTAGCATGAGTTTGCGTACCGGTGTTCAACGTTATCACTACGATAATCAAAGCAGCACGAATGAAAAATACATCACACTGGACTTCTCATTACCGCTGGCAACATGGTTGAGTGCCGGGGTTTCATCCAGTAATGGGAATATGCGGGGTGAATTATCTGCATCGAAAAGCTTTGAAGATTCAGCTATTCGTCACGCAGGTTTATCCGTATCAACCTTATTACATGATAAAGATGGTACTGACAGTGATTTTTCTGTCAGCGGTTACGGCTCGTTTGATACCAAATACAGTACGGGCACGTTAACCATGAGCCGCCCTAATAATGATCGTCTAAATACTACATTAACCGCCCGAGGTTCATTGGCCTATAGTGATATGAACTTCTCTGCCAGTGGTAAACAAGAAACATCTGGGGTGATCGTGAAAACTGGCATTGATGGTGAAGGACAAATTGCCGCCAACGTCAATGGCCAACGTTTTGTCTTATCGGGCAGTAATAACTTTATTCCACTTTCTCCTTATGCGGAATATAAGGTCGAATTACTGAATGATAAAAACAGCGAAGATAGCTTTGATATCGCCTCAGGCCGTGTGAAAAATGTGGTGCTTTATCCAGGTAACGTTGCCGTGCATCAACCTGAATTAAAACAGATGGTGACCGTTTTTGGTCGAATGAAGTCGCCTGATGGCACACTGTTAGCCAGTGCACAGGTTCGTAACCATATTGGTCGCACTCAAACCGACCATCAAGGCCAATTTGCAATGGATGTTGATAAACGCTACCCAGTCATTTCATTACAACAAGATGATAAACAGATTTGTGAGGCTGAATTAGATTTGTCCTCTGCTCGGGGTGTGTTATGGGTAGGTGATGT
>NZ_JBEETS010000015.1:0-2949 GCF_040138965.1 Proteus sp. fly-1089 | reverse complement strand
TTTGTCTCTCAGACAAAACACCTTCGGTGTTGTCAGGTTAAGCCTCACGGTTCATTAGTACTGGTTAGCTCAACGTATCGCTACGCTTACACACCCAGCCTATCAACGTCTTAGTCTTAAACGTTCCTTTAGGTCACTCAAGGTGACAGGGAAGACTCATCTCGAGGCAAGTTTCCCGCTTAGATGCTTTCAGCGGTTATCTCTTCCGCACTTAGCTACCGGGCAATGCCATTGGCATGACAACCCGAACACCAGTGGTGCGTTCACTCCGGTCCTCTCGTACTAGGAGCAACCCCTCTCAATCTTCCAACGCCCACGGCAGATAGGGACCGAACTGTCTCACGACGTTCTAAACCCAGCTCGCGTACCACTTTAAATGGCGAACAGCCATACCCTTGGGACCTACTTCAGCCCCAGGATGTGATGAGCCGACATCGAGGTGCCAAACACCGCCGTCGATATGAACTCTTGGGCGGTATCAGCCTGTTATCCCCGGAGTACCTTTTATCCGTTGAGCGATGGCCCTTCCATTCAGAACCACCGGATCACTAAGACCTACTTTCGTACCTGCTCGAGCCGTCACTCTCACAGTCAAGCTGGCTTATGCCTTTGCACTAACCGCATGATGTCCGACCATGCTTAGCCAACCTTCGTGCTCCTCCGTTACTCTTTAGGAGGAGACCGCCCCAGTCAAACTACCCACCAGACACGGTCCCCGATCCAGATTATGGACCTAGGTTAGAACATCAAACGTTAAAGGGTGGTATTTCAAGGTTGACTCCATGCAGACTGGCGTCCACATTTCATAGTCTCCCACCTATCCTACACATCAAGGCTCAATGTTCAGTGTCAAGCTATAGTAAAGGTTCACGGGGTCTTTCCGTCTTGCCGCGGGTACACTGCATCTTCACAGCGAGTTCAATTTCACTGAGTCTCGGGTGGAGACAGCCTGGCCATCATTACGCCATTCGTGCAGGTCGGAACTTACCCGACAAGGAATTTCGCTACCTTAGGACCGTTATAGTTACGGCCGCCGTTTACTGGGGCTTCGATCAAGAGCTTCTCCTTACGGATAACCCCATCAATTAACCTTCCAGCACCGGGCAGGCGTCACACCGTATACGTCCACTTTCGTGTTTGCACAGTGCTGTGTTTTTAATAAACAGTTGCAGCCAGCTGGTATCTTCGACTGGCTTCGGCTCCGTCCGCAAGGGACTTCACTTACCGCCAGCGTGCCTTCTCCCGAAGTTACGGCACCATTTTGCCTAGTTCCTTCACCCGAGTTCTCTCAAGCGCCTGAGTATTCTCTACCTGACCACCTGTGTCGGTTTGGGGTACGATTGTTGGTAACCTGAAGCTTAGAGGCTTTTCCTGGAAGCAGGGCATCAATTGCTTCACCACCTTAGTGGTTCGTCATCACACCTCAGCATTAAGTGACCGGATTTGCCTAATCACTCTGCCTACATGCTTGAACCGGGACGACCGTCGCCCGGACAACCTAGCCTTCTCCGTTCCCCCATCGCAGTTACCACCAGTACGGGAATATTAACCCGTTTCCCATCGACTACGCTTTTCAGCCTCGCCTTAGGGGTCGACTCACCCTGCCCCGATTAACGTTGGACAGGAACCCTTGGTCTTCCGGCGTGCGGGTTTTTCACCCGCATTATCGTTACTTATGTCAGCATTCGCACTTCTGATACCTCCAGCATACCTCACAGTACACCTTCGCAGGCTTACAGAACGCTCCCCTACCCAACAACACATAGTGTCGCTGCCGCAGCTTCGGTGCATGGTTTAGCCCCGTTACATCTTCCGCGCGGGCCGACTCGACCAGTGAGCTATTACGCTTTCTTTAAATGATGGCTGCTTCTAAGCCAACATCCTGGCTGTCTGAGCCTTCCCACTTCGTTTCCCACTTAACCATGACTTTGGGACCTTAGCTGGCGGTCTGGGTTGTTTCCCTCTTCACGACGGACGTTAGCACCCGCCGTGTGTCTCCCGTGATAACATTCTTCGGTATTCGCAGTTTGCATCGAGTTGGTAAGTCGGGATGACCCCCTAGTCGAAACAGTGCTCTACCCCCGAAGATGAATTCACGAGGCGCTACCTAAATAGCTTTCGGGGAGAACCAGCTATCTCCCGGTTTGATTGGCCTTTCACCCCCATCCACAAGTCATCCGCTAATTTTTCAACATTAGTCGGTTCGGTCCTCCAGTTAGTGTTACCCAACCTTCAACCTGCCCATGGATAGATCACCGGGTTTCGGGTCTATACCCTGCAACTCATTCGCCCAGTTAAGACTCGGTTTCCCTACGGCTCCCCTATACGGTTAACCTTGCTACAGAATATAAGTCGCTGACCCATTATACAAAAGGTACGCAGTCACCCCATAAAGAGGCTCCTACTGCTTGTACGTACACGGTTTCAGGTTCTTTTTCACTCCCCTCGCCGGGGTTCTTTTCGCCTTTCCCTCACGGTACTGGTTCACTATCGGTCAATCAGGAGTATTTAGCCTTGGAGGATGGTCCCCCCATATTCAGACAGGATAACACGTGTCCCGCCCTACTCGTCGAGTTCACAATAACAGCATCTTCAGATACGGGGCTATCACCCTTTACTGCCGGACTTTCCAGACCGTTCTCCTGATGCTGCTGTTGATTAAGACTCTGGGCTGTTCCCCGTTCGCTCGCCGCTACTAGGGGAATCTCGGTTGATTTCTTTTCCTCGGGGTACTGAGATGTTTCAGTTCTCCCGGTTCGCTTCATGACGCTATGTATTCACGTCATGATAATATCCATTGGATATTGGGTTTCCCCATTCGGAAATCGTCGGGTATAACGGTTCATATCACCTTACCGACGCTTATCGCAGATTAGCACGTCCTTCATCGCCTCTGATTGCCTAGGCATCCACCGTGTACGCTTATTCGCTTAACCTCACAACCCGAAG
>NZ_JBEETS010000014.1:0-4299 GCF_040138965.1 Proteus sp. fly-1089 | reverse complement strand
CCCATGTGAGAGTAGGGAACTGCCAGGCATTAAATAAGACGAGAAAGCCAACCCAATGGGTTGGCTTTTTTGCGTTTAAGACATTTAAAATACAAATATATTTTCTCTCCTCTAATCACTTATCACTTTGCTATCCTCGACGATGCTTGGCTGTTAAACTAAGCTATCAGCTAAATGAGGTAGACTTTCATGAAAGAATCGGTTTCATTGCAAGCATTTAATACATTTGGTTTGAGAGCAAAAGCTCACCAAATAGAAACTGCAAATAATAAAGATGAGCTTTGTACATATTGGCAAAATGCCCATGAGAAGAGATTACCAACCCTTATTCTAGGTGGCGGTAGTAACGTACTATTTACTGAAGATTTTAATGGTATTGTTATCCGTAACTGTATTGCAGGTATTGAAATTACTGAAGATGCACAATATTGGTCTGTTCATGTTGGCGCTGGCGAGAGTTGGCATGCGCTTATTGAATATCTGTTAGAAAAAAACATCTATGGGCTGGAAAATTTAGCGTTGATCCCAGGCAATGTTGGTTCTGCGCCAATACAAAATATTGGTGCTTATGGTAAAGAGCTGAAAGATGTTTGTGCCTATGTTGACATTGTTGAATTAAGTACAGGTAATATTAGCCGACTAACAAATGAAGAGTGTGAGTTTGGTTATCGCGATAGCATTTTCAAACATCATTATCAGCAAGGCTTTGCTATTATTGCTGTCGGTTTACTACTAAGTAAAAAATGGGAACCTATTCTTACTTATGGTGATTTATCAAAATTATCATTAGAAACTGTTACACCAAAGGATGTGTTCGAATCTGTATGCTTAATGAGAACGAGCAAGCTACCAGATCCAGAAATAACGGGTAATGCTGGAAGCTTTTTTAAAAATCCGATTGTTGATATTCGTATTGCACAACAATTAAAAACAGAATATCCATTTTGTCCTCAATATGTACAGCGAGATGGTGTGAAGCTTGCCGCTGGTTGGTTGATTGATCAATGTGGTCTTAAAGGGCATCAAATTGGTGGTGCGGCAGTCCACACTAAACAAGCGCTGGTACTTATTAATAAAGAAGGCAATGCGACAGGTAAGGATATTGTGAGCTTAGCTGCATATATTCGCCAGAAAGTCTCAGAACGCTTCGGTGTAAAATTAGAGCCAGAAGTTCGCTTTATTGGCCAATATGGTGAAATCAATGCTGTGGATGCTATTTCATGAAAGAAACACCAACCCCTTTATTATTAATTAAAATTCTTGCTGATGGAAATATTCATTCAGGAGAGCAATTAGGCGAAAGTTTAGGAATGACTCGTGCAGGCATTAATAAACATATTCAGACATTGCGTAGCTGGGGTATCGACGTTCAGACGGTTGCAGGAAAAGGTTATCAATTAGATGCGCCAATGAACTTACTGAACGCAGATATTGTGAATCAGAATATTAAAGGTGAGCCGGCTAGCGTTATTCCTGTTATAGATTCTACAAATCAGTATTTAATCCAACGTATTAGCGAATTAAAATCGGGTGATGTCTGTATTGCTGAATATCAGTCTGCTGGACGAGGTAGAAGAGGACGCCAATGGATTTCGCCTTTTGGTAGAAATTTATATTTGAGTATGTATTGGAAACTCGATCAAGGACCTGCAGCAGCAATAGGGCTGAGTTTGGTTGTTGGCGTTATTATGGCCGAAGTATTGCAAAAACTTGGTGCAGATGGCGTTAAAGTAAAATGGCCTAACGATCTCTATTTAAATGATAAAAAGCTTTCAGGTATTCTTGTTGAATTAACAGGGAAGACGGGTGATGTTGCTCATATTGTAACGGGAATTGGTATCAATATTGCGATGAGTAAAAATCAAAATGAAGTAATTAACCAACAATGGATTAATTTAGAGCAAGTTGGTATTAGGATTGACAGAAATGAACTTGCTTGTGAAATTACTAATGCATTAAGAGAAGCATTTATTCAGTTTGAAAAACAAGGGTTATCTATCTTTATAGAACGTTGGAAAAGTTTAGATAATTTTATGCATAGACGGGTAAAGCTCATTATTGGTGAAAAAGAAATCTTTGGTATTGCTAAGGGTATTAATGATCAAGGAGCTTTACTTTTAGAGCAAGATGGTAAAATTACACCTTATATAGGTGGTGAAATTTCACTAAGAAGTGCATCGTAATGTTTTAAATTGCGTCGAATGTCTGAATTGAAAAAGCTTTCTCTAATGGGAAAGCTTTTTTGTTATTTATATTATTAAATCTATTTAGAACTAGAAGAAATTAGTAAATAATTGTTCAGTTTTATTTACGTAATCTAACATTACTAATTGTATGATTATGGCCTTTGGTTAAGATCAAACTTGCTCTCTCTCTTGTGGGCAAAATGTTTTGTTTTAAGTTTAATCCATTAATTTCTTGCCAAATGGATGAGGCTATTTCTATAGATTCTTCTCTGCTTAATTTAGAGTAATTATTAAAATACGATTCAGGATCAGTAAACGCACCTTCTCTAAATTTTAAAAAGCGACTGATATACCAGTGTTTTAGTAATTCTTCTTCAGCATCAACATAAATAGAGAAATCTACATAATCTGATACGAAAACATTATGTGGATCATGAGGATAATCTTGATTGCTCTGTAATACATTCAATCCTTCAAGAATTAAGATGTCAGGTTGCTCAATAACCTGTTTCTTATCAGGAATGATGTCATACACTAAATGAGAATAGACAGGAGCTGTCACTTGTTTCTTACCTGATTTTATATCAGAAACGAAAGAGACGAGGCTATGCATATCATAGGATTCAGGAAATCCTTTTTTCTTCATTATCCCACGTTTCTTTAACTCTGCATTAGGTAAAAGAAAACCATCAGTAGTAATTAAATCTACTTTACGATGTTCTGGCCAACGCGTTAAAAGTGCTTGTAGCAAGCGAGCTGTCGTACTTTTACCAACAGCAACACTGCCCGCGATACCAATAATATATGGAATTTTAGCGCTTCTTGTGCCAAGAAATTGCTCTAAGACGGCTTGACGGCGTAAGTTAGAGCTAATGTAAAAATTGAGTAATCTTGAAAGAGGAAGATAAATCTCAATAACATCATCAATGGAAATTTCTTCGTTAATTCCTTTTAAGTCTGCAATTTCTTTCTCTGTTAGCGTTAAAGGAACGGAGTCTCTTAACGTTGCCCAGTGCTTTCTGTCAAATTCTAAATAAGGGGTTATAAAGCGTTCTTTGTTATTCATAAGCCAACATCTGCCTAGTCTTCGCAGGTTGGACAGGCTGTTTAAAACACCCGTATCCGATAAAAAATAAACAGCATCATAACGAGTCATGCTTCATTGGCGTAGATATTTTTAAAATTTTTCTACTTTTTTTGACGCGAACTGAATAAATTTGTAAAAAAAGTATAAAAAATAGACATGAAAATTATTTTTTAGCGTAGACTAGTGAGTGCGTAATGAATTTTTTTCTAAAAATTTATTGAGTACAATAAATTTAAGGGCTTAAAAGATAAATTAGAATTCGAATTTATCCTGAATTGTTGTTGTCATTTTGGTCGTTTTTTTCCTAAAAAATCAACAATTCAATCAAAAATGAACAAAATCTAAGCAAAAGAACAAATATCGCAATTTTTTTGTTGCATCATGATGAAAGTCCTCCTAGAATGCGCACCACTTAGCCGGCATAGCTCAGTTGGTAGAGCAACTGACTTGTAATCAGTAGGTCCCGAGTTCGACTCTTGGTGCCGGCACCATTAAAATTTAGTTGGTGGGATACCCAAGCGGCCAAAGGGAGCAGACTGTAAATCTGCCGTCACAGACTTCGAAGGTTCGAATCCTTCTCCCACCACCATTAATTCCTTACTTAAGTGTTTTCAAATAGTAAACTCTTGAGTAGAATACAAAGCTGATTTTAAGTCAGGTAGCCGAGTTCTGCGGGCATCGTATAATGGCTATTACCTCAGCCTTCCAAGCTGATGATGCGGGTTCGATTCCCGCTGCCCGCTCCAGATGTGCTGATATAGCTCAGTTGGTAGAGCGCACCCTTGGTAAGGGTGAGGTCGGCAGTTCGAATCTGCCTATCAGCACCACTCCTTCATGTTCTTGCCTCCCTGATTAAAATCTTAACAAGCAATAGCAAATCGCTAATTTACTTACTGCTTGGTTGATGTGGTGTAACCACCGATTCCGTGTCTTAGAGGGACAATTTAAATGTCTAAAGAAAAATTTGAACGTTCAAAACCGCACGTTAACGTTGGTACTATCGGCCACGTTGACCACGGTAAAACT
>NZ_JBEETS010000013.1:0-7908 GCF_040138965.1 Proteus sp. fly-1089 | reverse complement strand
AAGACTGGATTGGCGTGGTAGAAGCCCGTGGTTATGTCAATGTATTTGCTGAATGGTCAGGGACTGATATTCACTAAGTAAAATAACCGTTTTCTTATTCCTATTAGGGATGAATTTCCTCTAATACATAAGGAAAAAGTTGAAGATCAAAGCAAGCATCCATGCTTGCTTGATCTTCGATTGCCGTTATTAACATCCGTTGTTCTAACGTTATATTGTCTCGATGCCATCCTTGAGCAATCCACCCCAAACTAAACGCCATTAGTGCAATCCATGCATATACCGCTAGTGTGTTGGACATGACCTAACTCCTTAGTCATTCGAGACAAAATTGACTTTACCGATTTTTATTATGATGAAAACGCGTAGCACTTTTTACTTGGTATCATCTTTTTCTTTTCCTGAAAAAAATTGATTACCTCGCTTACGTAAC
The DNA here is from genome assembly GCF_040138965.1 of Proteus sp. fly-1089. Classification (NCBI taxonomy): domain Bacteria; kingdom Pseudomonadati; phylum Pseudomonadota; class Gammaproteobacteria; order Enterobacterales; family Morganellaceae; genus Proteus; species Proteus sp. fly-1089. The sequence goes on along the minus strand of NZ_JBEETS010000013.1, from coordinate 7,475 downwards.
CAGATTTCGACTAATTGATAACCCACAATACCGAGTGCAGAGCCTATTCCCATTACTGCGACAGAATTAATTCCAGGCCATAAAATAAGCAGTACACCAGCAACAACTGAAACTGCAGAGCCTAAAATAATTTTGCCGATGAACAATCTTAATGTCATTGTTTCATTCGCAACGAGCATCTTCCCTAATGCAATAAATGCACCTACGATCACCAACGATATTAATGTGTTGTCATATTCATCCATGAATACACCTCATCTCTGATCACACTTTATTTAACTGTAAAAAGAAACCTCACCTCCCAATATTCACCAGATAATCTGTAAAGAATTAGCTGCAACCACAACCCTGTGTAACTGAATAAATCCTGATTGAGATAACGAAAGTTCCTTTTATTTCAACTATGCGCAATATCCATTTGCGATAAATAACAAGCTATTCAGTTATATTACAGCTAACTTCCTTGTTAATTTGTAATAGACATCCTTGTCTATTTATTCACTCATACTGAAAACTAACAAAATAAATAAATAATAAATTCAATATGTTGATCATCTCCGTATGATTTAACGTGAAGCTATTATCTACAAAGTTTGTATTTCAGGCTAGTAAGTTTGTTCGGTTAACTTCGGTTATCAATGCTTAACCGACAATAACCGAACTATTCACATTAATAAAAACAAATAAACTTGTTTTAAGCTTCTTTAAACGATATAAAAACAAATATTTATATAAAAAAACAATAAATAGGCTGGTTATAATACAAATTTCAGCTAATATAGAAGGTATTAAATAACCCATAGCAACGAGAAAAAGAGATGCGTGTTTTAACTATTTTTTGTCCTGAATGTGGTGAAAAAGCGCTTATAAAGAAAAGTAATCGTAAACACAAAGAGTTATCCGATCTCTATTGTGCTTGCCGTGATCCTGAATGTGGACATACCTTTGTTTTAAATCTCACTTTTAGCCATACTCTTATGCCAAGCGCAAAAAACAAAGATACATTGTTATTGGATGTTATTAAAAACCTTTCTCCAGAGCAGCGAGAGAGAGCACTCACTCTTTTACAAGGCATGTAATCATCACGATCAGATACTCCCTTTTTCATTTTTTTTTATGATCTTGCTCCCATTCTGACAGGTTATTTGACTAACCTATTCTTATAGAAAGATAAATGATGTAGATTTATTTTTAAGCTAAATGAAAATAATTCTTATGTTTTAAATAATACAAACACCACGTGTTTGCCTATCCTTTACTTAATAATTTGTCAGCCACATAAACCATAAAATCGATTTCTGGTTTAAAGACTAAACACAAATTTCAAATGGAGCATTTAAGATGAAAAAGCTGATTAATCGAGTTGATGACGTGTTATCTGAACAACTACAAGGCTTTGCAAAGGCCCATCCTGAAATCAAACTTCATCCTTCCTCTTTTTATGTCACGCGAAAAGATGCTCCAATAAAAGGCAAAGTTGCGTTGCTATCCGGTGGCGGAAGCGGGCATGAACCCATGCATGCTGGCTTTGTAGGTAAAGGTATGCTCGATGGTGCATGCCCAGGTGAAATATTTACGTCGCCAACACCAGATAAAATGTATGACTGCGCCAAAGAGATTGATAGCGGTGAAGGTGTTTTAATGATCGTAAAAAACTACACGGGTGACGTGCTTAACTTTGAAACAGCCACAGAGCTACTTCATGACGATGGTGTAAAAATTGCAACCGTCTTAGTGGATGATGATGTTGCCGTTAAAGATAGCTTATATACAGCAGGGCGCCGTGGTGTTGCCAACACCGTTTTAATGGAAAAACTACTGGGGGCCGCAGCTGAAAGAGGCGACTCTCTTGATAAGCTAGTTAAATTAGGTCATTACATTAATAATAATGGTTTTTCTATCGGGATTGCCTTAGAAGCTTGCACTGTGCCTGCAGCAGGAAAACCTTCCTTTACTTTACCTGAAAATGAAATGGAATTTGGTGTTGGTATCCATGGAGAGCCAGGTATTGATCGTCGTAAATTCACTTCACTCAATGAGACCGTTGATGCCATGTTTACGACCTTAATCGAAAATGGTCACTATCAACGCGTTATCCGTCATTGGGATCGTGAAAACGGCACATGGATCGATGAAAATCAAGAGAAACAACCTTTAAAATCGGGCGATCGCATTATTGCTTTAGTTAATAATCTAGGTGCGACACCACAATCTGAACTTTATGGTGTTTATCACCATTTAACCCAATGCTGTGAAAAATTTGGTTTAACCATCGAACGTTCTTTAATTGGTTCTTATTGTACTTCGCTCGATATGTCAGGGATCTCAATTACGTTGCTAAAAGTTGATGATGAATTACTTACCTTATGGGATGCACCTGTTAATACACCGGCGATGGTGAAATAAGTTTTTAATTACAAGAAAAGGGAACACGAAATGGCTTTAACTCATGCTCAAATCATTCTTTGGTTAGAACAATGCGCATCACTTTTTGAACAAAATAGTGATTATCTGACGGACTTAGATCGTGAAATAGGTGATGCCGACCACGGTTTAAATATGAATCGTGGTTTTAGAAAGGTACTTGAAAAACTGCCTGAATTTGAAAACCAAGATATTGGTACGATCCTTAAAACCACAGGCATGACGTTACTCTCAAATATTGGCGGTGCAAGTGGCCCTCTCTTTGGTACCTTCTTTATTCGTGCAGCAAAACCGACCGCTTCATTACAAAATTTAGAACTCAATCAATTTGTTGAAATGATCACTGAAGGTGTAGAAGGTATTGTGAGTCGAGGAAAAGCACAGCCTAATGACAAAACCATGTGTGATGTTTGGTGGCCTGTCGTTGAGTCATTAAAGCAATCTAATGAGCAAAATCTTTCTCTCAAAGAAGCTATTACCCAAGCACACATTGTGGCCGAAAAAGCCGCTGAAAATACCATTCCAATGCAAGCTCGAAAAGGGCGAGCAAGCTACTTAGGTGAGCGCAGTATAGGGCATAAAGATCCTGGTAGTGCATCTGTTGTGCTAATGATACAAGCCCTTGCAAATAGCATTAATGCATAACTGACCAAGTAACCAATACAAGCAACCCATAAAGGTCTACCATGATAAATATTGTTATTGTTTCTCATAGTAAGCATCTCGCTGATGGTGTGGCAGAACTTGCAAGTCAGATGATTAATCCTGCTCACTGTCAACTTGCGGTCGCCGCGGGTGTTAACGATGAAGAAAATACGATTGGTACTGACGCTGTTAAAATTATGACGGCAATTGAATCATTTTCGCCACAGGCACAATCTATCGTTGTCATGATGGATTTAGGTAGTGCCATATTAAGTGCAGAAACCGCAATTGAATTACTTGATCCTGAACTCGCTGAAAAAGTAACACTCTGCTCTGCGCCATTAGTTGAAGGTACACTTGCAGCAGTCGTTGCCGCCTCTTCTGGTGCTTCTTTAGAGAAAGTCATTGAAGAAGCCTCAAACTCGTTATACCCAAAAAAAATTCAACTTGGCGAAAACTTCGTCCAGCCTAAAAATGATATTAATGCTCTCGTCAAAATTCAAGGTAAAGAGGCAAGCTGGGTCGTGCGTAATCCTCATGGTTTACATGTAAGACCTGCGGCTACTTTAGTGGAAGTGCTTTCTACCTATCATGCTGATTATCAATTAGTTAAAGGTGATAGACGAATTAATCCGCTGAGTTTAAATCAACTCTCATTAATACAAATTCGCCAAGGTGATGAAATAACGCTAATTGCTTCTGGTGAACAAGAAGATGAAGCGATCGCAGCCTTCCTTAAACTCGCTCAAAATGGCTTTGGCGAAGAACTTCCTTCTGATTCTGACAAGACAACCCTAAAAGGCATTTTAACCCCTATCGCCCAAATTAAAGCCCCAGCTTTTATTTGGCATGAAACTGAATTGTCGCCCGTAGAAAATTTGTCTGAATCAATAGATATTGATACTCAAATCATCAAATTTAATCATGCCATCAAAAATACGTTAAACGTTCTAAAACAGTATGCGGAAAAAGCGAATCAAGTCTTAGGAGAGCACATTGGGGCTATTTTTAATGGCCATATCATGATGTTAGATGATGATGAATTAATCACATCTGTAGTTGATCGTATTAAAGAAGAAAAAATTAACGCACAACAAAGCTGGTCTGATGAAATGCAAGAGAGAATACAGCTTTATTGTGCACTCACTGATCCTTATTTACGGGCTCGTGAGCTTGATCTCCGTGATCTGCGTAATCAAGTCCTCTATCAATTGCAAGATAAAACACGCCCTGCATTTACACCATCACAACCGGCTATTTTGGTTGCTAAAGAGCTTTTCCCTTCCACCTTAATCCAATTAACTGATAGTCCATTAGTTGGCATTGCTTTAGCTATAGGTGATAGTCGTTCTCACAGCGCCATTATTGCCACTGAAATGCATTTACCTATGTTAGTGAATTTAGGGCCTACACTATTAAAAGTGACTGAATCCCAGAAACTAAAAATAGATATAAACAAAGGTGAGCTGATTATTGAATCGCTCTCATCATAGCCCCTTTTTAAATTAACGATATAAAAAACCCGCACAATCATGTGCGGGTAAGCCCACGAAATAACACGATTATCTTTAATACAACGTAAAAAATTAACTAACCACCCGATAAAGATCATTTTTTATTTTCATTTTAAAATAAGAAATTTACTATTTTCTAATCCTTCATTAACACTATTATATAACTAATTTTCAATTTAAATATTTTTTATATTATCATTAAAAGATAACACCTCTTTTAATGATAATAGTTTTTTGATGGTATGAAAAATATAAAACAATTATTTTTAATTCTAAATGAAAAATACAAATCGTAATTGGATAGTTTATTGATTTTAATTTATAGAAAATATAAAAAACTTTGTAGATAAAAAAATACCAAACTCAAAAAGTGAGTAAATATGTAAATCCAATGCCGTAAACAGGATTATAATCTATTACATCTAAGATTTAAGTATAAAATAACTAACACAGTCTATTATAGAATGCATTTATATAAAAAAAACTAAAAATTCCAAATAATAAATATAAAGAAAAACAAAAAAACCATAAAATAAATTAATCAGATTTTCATAAAAACCACTAAATAAAGATAAAAATAGATGTTATTAGTAATATTTTTTTATCAATTGAAATTAAGAAAGAATACTTATAGGATTTTTCTTATCACTTTACTTCCTCCTATTGTTTAAATTAACGCCATTAAATAATATTTAATTATATTTATATCTTAATTGAAAGAAATTAAGCACATTAAATAAAGCTAGATTATTTTTATTTAAAACCTAAAAAATAAGATTTTTTATTTATGGAGACTTAACAAAAGAAATCAAGAAGACCCCACCTCAAACTAATCAATAAAAGAGTTATTCTTTAAATATTTTCTTGAAATTATTTAAAGAGAAATTCTTTTATTTGAAGAATGTATCAGTGTATTTAATTTCTTTCATTAATAGAAAGATAAAATCAATCTATTATAGATAATCATCAAAGGATATTTTATGAAAAAGCTGACATTGGCTGTTCTTGCTGTAGCTATTATGGGTGCGACAACTCTTGCTCAAGCTGATACTCGTAAAGCAAGTGCTGTTGCTTCATGGGATGCTAAAGCATACAAAGATACTAAAAGTATGTTAGTGGTTACACCATTAAAATCATTAACTTTCAATTACGCTGAAGGTGTTAAAGCGTTTAACTCTCAAGATGGTGCTTTTGACATCACTATCCAAGGTCAAGAAAAAGCAACTGACTTCAAACTGACATCAAAAATCATCACCGATAAATTAACGCGTGCATCTGACGATAGTGAATTAACTGTTGGTATTAAATGGAATGGCACTGCATTAACTAACTCTACAGAAACCACAATGGTTGACGTAGCTGCTGGCACAACAGCTGGTCTTGATTTCTTAGCCCAAGATGGCGCTTACAACGGTAAAGATCGTGTAAGTGGCCAAAGTCAATTCACCTTCAATATCGCTTCCGCAAAAGTTGCTGGTGCTGATGCTAAATTCTCTGATTTAGCTGATGGTTACTGGGATGGTGATGTTAAAGTTCAGTTTACTGCAACTTGGGAAGGCGACTTCACAACAACTCCATAAGCCATAAAGTTAGTTTTTTAATAATAAAGGGATGAGCGAATTTTCGCTCTCCCTCAAGGATTCGCTATGAAAAAAATAATATTAGCCTGTTTGAGTCCTTTGGTTTTTTATAGCCAATTTGCAGCAGCCATTCATGTCGGTGCCATTACCGAAACTATGCCATCTGACCAAACTATTCTTGCCAAAGAAATTGAAAATAATGTCGATCAGGCTCGTTTAGTCGGATTATCTATTGAGCGCATTTCATCACCGTTGGAAGATGGAAAAGTGCTCCCTTTAGTCAATAACGAGATTTTGATCTCACCAGCAAACCTAATTTTACCCGGTAAAACCAAAGAAAGTTTTAAAATTTTCTATAAAGGCCCTAGTGATAACCAAGAACGTTACTATCGCTTAGTCTGGCGTGACGATCCGGTGACTGAAACAGGATCAACGCAAAATGCAAAAGCCGCAACGGCAACGACGTCTGCCATGATAAGCACCATTTTAGTGGTTGCTCCTCGCCAAGAAAAATTTGATTACCGTTTCGATAAAAATGCTCGCATTGTCTATAACACAGGAAATAGCTCGTTTCGTACCGTCGCTACAGGTGATTGCATGCCAGATGCTGTGACAAAAAATGAAAATAATCGCTGTAGTGAACGCTACTACGTTATGCCAGGTCTTGGCGTCAAGTTAAAGCAAGTCGATGTTCAAAGTAAAAAAGCAACTGTTGGTATTTGGCATAACGACGATTTTATTATTATAAATTAATTAATAAGGACTCCTTGTGCGTAAATCTGTAGTGGCACTAGGCATTGCTATGTTCCTATTGTCCGAGAATACATATAGCCAACCAACCAGTTTAAAGATTGGTAATTATATTATTCCTAGTGTCTTTGCCACTGCATTAGAAGAAGGTATGACGATCCCAGTCTATTTACGTTACGAGCGTTCTAATCAATCTGTATTAAACGAACAAAGCCGCAATAAAATTGCAGATGCGCTTGTGGTACTTAAAGATAATCAACTTATCATAAGTTCTATCACACCAACTTATGAGAGTGACGATTCTCAAGTTGCTTCTATTAATGAAAAAATTATTAATTCACTTGTATCACTAAAAGATGCACAAATTGGACAACAAGGGAAAATAACACTCTCACCAGATGCCACTCTTGTGTTTGATTTAAACTCATTCATTATGACATTGGATGTCAGCGAAGCGGGTCTTGCCACACAAGTCAAAGCACGTACGGAAATGTTAGGAAAATCAACTGTTGATAATCTTTCCTCCGTCACCACCTATGATTTAGGTGTCTATAACAATCAA
>NZ_JBEETS010000012.1:0-25264 GCF_040138965.1 Proteus sp. fly-1089 | reverse complement strand
CGACGGTTTACGTTTCGCTATCCGCGAAGGTGGCCGTACAGTAGGTGCGGGCGTTGTTGCTAAAGTATTAGGTTAATCCCTAACCTGCTTTAAGTTATAGAGAAAGGGCATCATTGATGCCCTTTTTTGTATCTAGAAATAGTTCTTTTTAACTTAGCTAAATCTAATCCTCAATTTATTCTCTTATTATCATGTTAGTTTCTATATTAGATTAGAACACCCAAGTTAAATAGAAATTGAAATCACAATAGTTATCATTTACTATTCGCTATGTGAGTAGTTAATGAGGTTGCTATTATGTACGTCTGTCTTTGTCATGGTGTGAGTGATAAAAAAATTATTTCCACAGTTCACAAACATCAAATCCACACTATTAATGAATTACGCAAGATCTTACCTGTTGGTAGTTGTTGCGGTAAGTGTGTACGTCAAGCTCGTCAAATCATTGAAAGTGAGCAATCTCTCCTTTATCCTCAAATTTCTGAAGTTGCATAACAAATTTTAAATTTCCTTTCTCTCCACTTTGTATAAAAGGTCTACACTAAAAAGACTGGAAGCAAAGGAGCATAAAAATGAAAGGTGATAAAAAAATGATAGCCCACCTTAATAAATTATTAGGTGGTGAGCTTGTTGCGATTAATCAGTATTTCCTGCATGCCCGAATGTTCAAAAATTGGGGTCTAACTCGTCTCAATGAAATGGAATACCATGAATCTATCGATGAAATGAAACATGCTGATAAATATATTGAACGTATTTTATTTCTAGAGGGGCTTCCTAACTTACAAGATTTAGGCAAACTAAATATCGGTGAAGATGTTGAAGAGATGCTACGCTCTGATCTTGAATTAGAACTTGGCGGTGCCAAAGATTTACGTGAAGCAATAGCGTATGCTGATTCTATTCATGACTATGTGAGCAGAGATTTAATGTTAGAAATCTTAACTGATGAAGAAGGGCACATTGATTGGATCGAAACTCAGCTTGAGTTAATTGAGCGTATAGGACTTCAAAATTACCTACAAGCTCAGATTATTGAAGAATAATCCTCAATAAAAAAGGCGTCAATTTTCTCTTATCGACAACATTTACAAACCTATTTAAAGCAAAGGGAATGAAGATTGCCTTTGCTTTTTTCATTTTTTAAATAATAAAGCTTATTTTTATCGATGATTTTTTATTCTTGGCTTGATTTCATCACTCAGGCAAGTATAATGCGCAGGCTCACTGATTTAGTGAGGCTGATTAATCAGCTAATGCAGATTTTTTATTGCATTAAATATAATACTCCCGATTGGGGAGTTATATGCAGAACGATTACACTCTCTCATCAATCGAAATGGGTACGAGTAGTGATCATTTACGTTTATAAAAAATAGTTGGAGCTCTGGTCTCATGCAGAACCAAAGAATCCGTATCCGCCTGAAAGCTTTTGATCATCGTCTGATTGATCAATCAACTGCGGAAATCGTAGAGACTGCTAAGCGCACTGGTGCGCAAGTTCGTGGTCCAATCCCACTGCCGACTCGCAAAGAGCGTTTCACAGTGTTGATTTCTCCGCACGTTAATAAAGATGCGCGTGATCAGTATGAAATTCGCACTCACAAACGTCTGGTTGACATCGTTGAGCCAACCGAGAAAACCGTTGATGCTCTGATGCGTCTGGATCTGGCTGCCGGCGTAGACGTGCAGATCAGCCTAGGTTAATCAGGTCATCAAGCGATTGAGAGGTTGAAACAATGATTGGTTTAGTCGGTAAGAAAGTAGGAATGACGCGTATCTTCACTGAAGATGGCGTTTCAATCCCTGTAACCGTTATCGAAATTGAAAACAACCGTGTTACTCAGGTCAGAGATCTGGAGAAAGACGGTTATCGTGCCATTCAGGTGACTACTGGTAGCAAAAAAGCTAACCGTGTACTGAAACCTGAAGCAGGTCATTTTGCTAAAGCTGGTGTCGAAGCTGGCCGCTTACTACGTGAATTCCGTCTGAATGAAGGCGAAGAATACACTGTAGGTCAAAGCATTAGCGTAGAAATTTTCGCTGACGTTAAAAAAGTCGACGTTACTGGAACATCTAAAGGTAAAGGTTTTGCTGGTACTGTAAAGCGCTGGAACTTCCGTACTCAAGATGCTACCCACGGTAACTCCTTGTCTCACCGTGTTCCGGGTTCTATCGGTCAGAACCAGACTCCGGGTAAGGTGTTCAAAGGCAAGAAAATGGCAGGTCAACTGGGTAACGAACAAGTTACCGTTCAGAGCCTGGAAGTAGTACGTGTTGACGCTGAGCGCAACCTGCTGCTGGTCAAAGGTGCTGTTCCAGGTGCAACTGGCAGTGACCTGATCGTTAAACCAGCTGTCAAGGCGTAACGTCGAGGAGATAGGAATGGAATTGGTAATGAAAGACGCGCAAGGCGCGCTGACTGTTTCCGAAACTACCTTCGGGCGTGACTTTAACGAAGCGCTTGTGCATCAAGTAGTCGTTGCATACGCTGCTGGTGCTCGTCAAGGTACTCGTGCTCAGAAAACCCGTGCTGAAGTTTCTGGTTCAGGCAAAAAGCCTTGGAGACAGAAAGGTACAGGTCGTGCACGTTCAGGTTCAATCAAGAGCCCAATTTGGCGCTCTGGTGGTGTTAGCTTCGCAGCTAAACCACAGGACCACAGTCAAAAAGTAAACAAAAAGATGTACCGTGGTGCTCTGAAGAGCATTCTGTCTGAGCTGGTACGTCAAGATCGTCTGATCGTCGTAGAGAAGTTCTCTGTTGAAGCGCCTAAAACTAAACTTTTAGCACAGAAACTGAAAGATATGGCTCTGGAAGATGTTCTGATCATCACTGCTGATGTAGATGAGAATCTGTATTTAGCAGCACGCAACTTATATAAAGTTGACGTACGTGATGCAGCAACAATCGACCCTGTTAGCTTAATCGCCTTCGACAAAGTCGTCATGACTGCTGACGCTGTGAAGCAAGTTGAGGAGATGCTGGCATGATCCGTGAAGAACGTCTGCTGAAAGTACTGCGCGCGCCGCATGTATCTGAAAAAGCTTCTATCGCGATGGAAAAATCAAACACCATCGTTCTCAAAGTTGCTAAAGACGCGACCAAAGCAGAGATTAAAGCAGCTGTACAAAAACTGTTTGAAGTCGAAGTTGAAAGTGTTAACACTCTGCTGATGAAAGGCAAAGTGAAACGTCACGGTCAGCGTATTGGTCGTCGTAGCGACTGGAAAAAAGCTTACGTCACCCTGAAGGAAGGCCAGAATCTGGACTTCGTCGGCGGCGCTGAGTAAGTCGGAGGAGTAAAGAACAATGGCAATTGTTAAATGTAAACCTACGTCTCCGGGCCGTCGCCACGTAGTTAAAGTGGTAAACCCTGAGCTGCATAAAGGGAAACCTTATGCGCCATTGCTGGAAAAAAACAGCAAGTCCGGTGGTCGTAACAACAATGGTCGTATCACTACCCGTCATATCGGTGGTGGTCACAAACAGGCTTACCGTATTGTTGACTTCAAACGCAACAAAGATGGTATCCCTGCAACAGTAGAACGTCTGGAATATGATCCAAACCGTTCAGCTAACATCGCTTTAGTGCTGTATGCTGATGGTGAACGTCGCTACATTCTGGCTCCAAAAGGCCTGAAAGCGGGTGATAAAGTTCAGTCTGGCGTTGATGCTGCTATCAAAGCGGGTAACACCTTACCAATGCGTAATATCCCGGTTGGTTCTACAGTTCATAACGTAGAAATGAAACCAGGTAAAGGTGGTCAGTTAGCTCGTTCAGCTGGTACTTACGTTCAGATCGTTGCTCGTGATGGTGCTTATGTCACTATTCGTCTGCGCTCTGGTGAAATGCGTAAAGTTCCTTCTGATTGCCGTGCAACTATCGGTGAAGTTGGCAACTCTGAGCACATGTTACGCGTTCTGGGTAAAGCTGGTGCAAGTCGCTGGCGTGGTATTCGTCCTACCGTTCGCGGTACTGCGATGAACCCAGTCGATCACCCACATGGTGGTGGTGAAGGTCGTAACTTTGGTAAACACCCAGTAACACCTTGGGGCGTTCAAACCAAAGGTAAGAAGACTCGTAAAAACAAACGCACTGAACATTTCATCGTTCATCGTCGTACTAAGAAATAATTAGAGGATAAGCCATGCCACGTTCTCTCAAGAAAGGTCCTTTCATTGACCTGCACTTGCTGAAGAAGGTAGAGAAAGCGGTGGAAAGCGGTGACAAAAAGCCTGTTAAGACTTGGTCCCGTCGTTCAACGATCTTTCCTAACATGATCGGTTTGACCATCGCTGTCCATAATGGTCGTCAGCATGTTCCAGTTTACGTTTCCGACGAAATGGTTGGTCACAAACTGGGTGAATTCGCGCCGACCCGTACTTATCGCGGTCATGCAGCCGATAAAAAGGCTAAGAAAAAATAAGGTAGGAGGAAGAGATGGAAACTATCGCTATGCATCGCCACGCTCGTTCTTCTGCTCAGAAGGTTCGCTTGGTAGCTGACCTGATTCGCGGTAAGAAAGTGTCGCAAGCTCTGGAAATTTTAACCTTTACCAACAAGAAAGCTGCTGGTTTAGTGAAGAAAGTACTGGAGTCTGCTATTGCTAATGCAGAACACAACGATGGCGCTGACATTGATGATCTGAAAGTAGCTAAGATCTTTGTTGACGAAGGTCCTTCTATGAAGCGCATTATGCCTCGTGCAAAAGGCCGTGCAGATCGTATTCTGAAGCGCACCAGCCACATCACTGTGGTTGTGTCTGATCGCTGAGACTCTGGAGACTAGCAATGGGTCAAAAAGTACATCCTAATGGTATCCGCCTTGGCATTGTCAAGCCTTGGAATTCCACATGGTATGCGGGTACCAATGAATTCGCTGACAACCTAGACAGCGACTTTAAAGTACGTCAGTACTTAACTAAAGAACTGGCTAAAGCATCTGTATCTCGTATCGTTATCGAACGTCCTGCGAAAAGCATCCGTGTGACTATTCACACTGCTCGCCCAGGCATCGTTATCGGTAAAAAAGGTGAAGATGTTGAAAAACTGCGCAAAAACGTAGCGGATATCGCTGGCGTTCCTGCGCAAATTAATATCGCCGAAGTACGTAAACCTGAACTGGACGCAAAATTAGTTGCTGACAGCATCACTTCACAGCTGGAACGTCGTGTTATGTTCCGTCGTGCTATGAAGCGTGCGGTACAGAACGCTATGCGTTTAGGCGCTAAAGGTATTAAAGTGGAAGTAAGTGGTCGCTTAGGTGGCGCTGAAATCGCTCGTACTGAATGGTATCGTGAAGGTCGTGTACCTCTGCACACTCTGCGTGCAGATATCGACTACAATACCTCAGAAGCACAAACCACTTATGGTGTGCTCGGCGTTAAGGTATGGATCTTCAAAGGTGAGATCCTGGGTGGTATGGCTGCAGTTGAACAGGCGGAAAAACCGGCTGCTCAACCTAAAAAGCAGCAGCGTAAAGGCCGCAAGTAAGGAGAGTCGCTGATGTTACAACCAAAGCGTACAAAATTCCGTAAAGTGCACAAAGGCCGCAACCGTGGCTTAGCTGCTGGTGCGGATGTAAGCTTCGGGACTTACGGTCTTAAAGCTGTGGGCCGTGGTCGTCTGACTGCACGTCAGATCGAAGCGGCACGTCGTGCAATGACCCGTGCAGTTAAGCGTCAGGGTAAAATCTGGATCCGTGTGTTCCCAGACAAACCAATCACTGAAAAGCCGCTCGAAGTCCGTATGGGTAAAGGTAAAGGTAACGTTGAGTATTGGGTTGCCTTAATCCAGCCAGGTAAAGTCCTGTATGAAATGGATGGTGTGCCTGAAGAACTGGCCCGTGAAGCATTCAAGCTGGCGGCAGCAAAACTGCCTATCAAAACCACCTTTGTAACTAAGACGGTGATGTAATGAAAGCAAAAGAGCTGCGCGAAAAGAGCGTTGAAGAGCTGAACACAGAACTGCTGAACTTACTGCGTGAGCAGTTTAACCTGCGTATGCAGGCAGCAAGTGGTCAGTTACAACAGTCTCATCTGTTGAAACAAGTGCGTCGTAATATCGCACGCGTTAAGACTTTACTGACTGAGAAGGCGGGTGCGTAATGACCGATAAAATCCGTACTCTGCAAGGTCGTGTAGTTAGTGACAAAATGGAGAAATCTATTGTCGTTGCTATCGATCGTATGGTTAAACACCCATTATATGGTAAGTTTATCCGTCGTACGACCAAACTGCATGTACATGACGAGAACAACGAATGTGGAATTGGTGACGTAGTAGAAATTCGTCAAACACGTCCACTGTCTAAGACTAAGTCTTGGGCGTTAGTTCGCGTTGTAGAAAAAGCTGTTCTGTAATAAAATAGCCTTTTCGTACGAAATAAACGGCTCAAAACTGAACGAGCCGTTTATTTTTTCTGTCCATATCGAGAATGTGGTGTTATAATGCCGCTCCCTCGTATTATGGGATATTGAACGGCCTCTTCTAATGTGGAAGTGGCTCAGTAGTAGTTGACATTTAGCGGAGCACTAAAATGATCCAAGAACAGACTATGCTGAACGTGGCCGACAACTCCGGTGCACGTCGCGTAATGTGTATCAAGGTTCTAGGTGGCTCGCACCGTCGCTACGCAGATGTAGGTGACATCATCAAAATTACCATCAAGGAAGCAATTCCACGTGGTAAAGTTAAGAAAGGTGATGTACTGAAAGCGGTAGTGGTGCGCACCAAGAAGGGTGTTCGTCGCCCTGACGGTTCTGTCATTCGCTTCGATAGCAACGCTTGTGTATTGTTAAACAACAACAGCGAGCAAGTTATTGGTACGCGTATTTTTGGGCCGGTTACTCGTGAACTTCGTAACGAGAAGTTTATGAAAATAATCTCTCTGGCACCTGAAGTACTCTAAGGAGCAGGCAATGGCAGCGAAAATCCGTCGTGAAGACGAAGTTATCGTGCTAACTGGTAAAGATAAAGGTAAGCGCGGTAAAGTAAAACAGGTTCTTTCTTCTGGTAAAGTTATCGTTGAAGGTATCAATCTGGTTAAAAAACATCAGAAGCCAGTTCCGGCTCTGAACCAACCAGGTGGCATCGTTGAAAAAGAAGCTTCTATCCAAGTTTCTAACGTTGCAATCTTCAATGCGGCAACCGGCAAGGCTGACCGTGTAGGTTTTAGATTCGAAGACGGCAAAAAAGTCCGTTTCTTCAAGTCTAATAAAGAAACTATCAAGTAATTTGGAGTATACGATGGCGAAACTGCATGATTACTACAAAGACGAGGTAGTCCAAAAACTGATGTCTCAGTTTGGTTACCATTCTGTCATGCAAGTCCCTCGGGTCGAGAAGATCACCCTGAACATGGGTGTTGGTGAAGCGATTGTTGATAAAAAACTGCTGGACAATGCAGCAGCTGATTTAGCAGCAATCTCAGGTCAAAAGCCTTTGATCACCAAAGCACGCAAATCTGTTGCAGGCTTCAAAATCCGCCAGGGCTATCCGATCGGCTGTAAAGTGACCCTGCGTGGCGAACGCATGTGGGAGTTCTTTGAACGCCTGATCTCTATTGCTGTACCACGTATCCGTGACTTCCGTGGTTTGTCCGCTAAATCATTTGATGGACGTGGTAACTACAGCATGGGCGTACGTGAGCAAATCATCTTCCCTGAAATCGATTACGATAAAGTGGATCGTGTTCGTGGTTTGGATATTACCATTACTACGACTGCGAAATCAGATGATGAAGGTCGCGCACTGTTAGCAGCGTTTAACTTCCCGTTCCGCAAGTAAGGCAGGGCATTCATGGCTAAGAAATCTATGAAAGCACGTGATGTAAAACGTGCGAATTTAGCTGAGAAATTCTTCGCAAAACGCGCAGAACTGAAAGCTATCGTTTCAGATGTGAACGTATCTGACGAAGATCGTTGGAATGCTGTTCTGAAACTGCAAACTATGCCACGTGATTCAAGTCCTTCACGTCAGCGTAACCGCTGCCGTCAAACTGGACGTCCGCACGGTTTCCTGCGGAAATTTGGCCTCAGCCGTATTAAAGTCCGTGAAGCCGCTATGCGCGGTGAAATCCCGGGCCTTAGAAAGGCTAGCTGGTAATTACCATAATTGAATCACGGGAGTAAAGACAGATGAGCATGCAAGATCCCATCGCGGATATGCTGACCCGTATCCGTAACGGTCAGGCCGCGAATAAAGTTGCGGTCACAATGCCTTCCTCCAAGCTGAAAGTGGCGATTGCCAACGTGCTTAAGGAAGAAGGTTATATCGAAGATTTTAAAATTGAAGGCGACACTAAGCCAGAATTGGAAATCACTTTAAAATATTTCCAAGGTAAGGCTGTAGTAGAAAGCATTCAGCGCGTAAGCCGTCCAAGTCTGCGCATCTATAAAAGAAAAGATGAGCTGCCACAAGTTATGGCAGGACTGGGCATCGCTGTTGTTTCTACCTCAAAAGGTGTTATGACTGATCGTGCAGCTCGCCAAGCAGGTCTTGGTGGCGAGATTATCTGCTACGTAGCTTAATTCGGGAGGAAAGAATGTCTCGTGTGGCAAAAGCACCCGTCGTCATTCCTGCCGGCGTAGAGGTTAAACTCAACGGTCAGGTAATTACGATTAAGGGTAAAAACGGCGAGCTAACTCGTACTATCCATAATGCAGTTGAAATTCAACATGCTGACAACCAGTTAACTTTCGCACCTCGCGATGGTTTTGCTGATGCATGGGCACAGGCGGGTACTACTCGTTCTCTGTTAAATGCAATGGTTGTAGGTGTTACCGAAGGCTTCACTAAGAAACTGCAACTGGTAGGTGTAGGTTATCGTGCGTCTATTAAAGGCAATGCGGTTAACTTATCAGTAGGTTTTTCACATCCAGTGGAACACCAACTGCCAGCAGGCATCACTGCTGAATGTCCAACACAAACTGAAATCGTACTGAAAGGTGCGGATAAGCAAGTGATTGGTCAAGTAGCAGCTGAACTGCGTGCTTACCGTCGCCCTGAACCTTATAAAGGTAAAGGTATTCGTTACGCCGACGAAGTTGTGCGTATCAAAGAGGCTAAGAAGAAGTAAGGTAACACTATGGATAAGAAAGCAGCTCGTATCCGTCGTGCGACCCGCGCACGCCGTAAGCTCCAAGAATTGGGTGCGACTCGCCTGGTGGTACACCGTACCCCTCGCCATATTTATGCGCAGGTTATTGCACCAAACGGTTCTGAAACTTTGGTGGCCGCTTCTACTACAGAAAAAGCTATCATTGAGCAACTGAAAAACACTGGAAACAAAGAAGCAGCAGCAGTAGTTGGTAAAATTGTTGCTGAACGCGCTCTGGAAAAAGGTATCAAAGTAGTATCATTTGACCGTTCCGGTTTCCAATATCATGGTCGAGTCCAGGCACTGGCAGATGCTGCCCGTGAAGCTGGCCTTCAGTTCTAAGGTAGGAGTGTAAGATGGCTCACATCGAGAAACAAGCTGGCGAACTGCAGGAAAAGCTGATCGCGGTAAACCGCGTATCTAAAACCGTTAAAGGTGGTCGTATCTTTAGCTTCACCGCTCTTACAGTAGTTGGTGATGGTAATGGCCGCGTTGGTTTTGGATATGGCAAAGCTCGCGAAGTTCCGGCAGCAATCCAGAAAGCGATGGAAAAAGCCCGTCGCAATATGAAAACCGTCGCTTTAAACAACGGTACTCTGTTCCACCCTGTTAAAGGTACCCACACAGGTTCTCGCGTATTTATGCAGCCTGCTCATGAAGGTACTGGTATCATCGCAGGTGGTGCAATGCGTGCAGTTCTAGAAGTGGCTGGCGTTCGTAACGTACTGGCTAAAACCTATGGTTCCACTAACCCGATTAACGTGGTTCGTGCAACACTGGACGCTTTAGATAGCATGAAGTCTCCAGATATGGTCGCAGCTAAGCGTGGTAAATCCGTTGAAGAAATTCTGGGGTAATGACCATGGCTAAGACTATTAAAATTACTCAAACACGCAGCTTAATCGGCCGTCTGCCTAAACATAAGGCAACTATGACTGGTTTAGGTCTGCGTCGCATCGGTCACACTGTAGAACGCGAAGATACACCAGCAGTTCGCGGTATGATCAACTTGGTTTCCTATATGGTTAAAGTTGAGGAGTAAGAGATGCGTTTAAATACTCTGTCTCCGGCTGAAGGTGCCAAGCATGCGCCTAAACGTGTAGGTCGTGGTATCGGTTCTGGCTTAGGTAAAACTGGCGGCCGTGGTCACAAAGGTCAGAAGTCTCGTTCTGGCGGTGGCGTACGTCGTGGTTTTGAAGGCGGCCAGATGCCTTTATATCGTCGTTTACCAAAATTTGGTTTTACTTCACGTAAATCTTTCGTGACTGCGGAAATCCGTCTGTCTGATTTAGCTTACGTTGAAGGCGATGTAATCGATCTGAATGCACTGAAAGCCGCAAACGTTGTTGGCCCACAGATTGAATTTGCAAAATTAATTCTGTCTGGTGAGGTTAACCGTGCAGTGACTATTCGTGGTCTGCGTGTTACCAAAGGTGCCCGTGCAGCAATCGAATCAGCTGGCGGTAAAATTGAGGAATAAGTGACAGATGGCTAAACAACCAGGTTTAGATTTTCAGAGTGCTAAAGGTGGTGTTGGTGAACTAAAACGCAGACTTTTGTTTGTTCTTGGTGCACTAATTGTCTTTAGGATTGGCTCTTTTATTCCTATCCCTGGTATTGATGCCACTGTGCTTGCCAAATTGCTCGATCAGCAAAAAGGCACCATCATTGAAATGTTTAACATGTTCTCTGGTGGTGCTCTTAGCCGTGCTTCTATCTTTGCGCTGGGTATCATGCCTTATATTTCGGCATCGATTATTATCCAACTCTTATCAGTGGTTAACCCTCGGTTAGCAGAGATTAAGAAGGAAGGGGAGGCCGGTCGTCGTAAGATCAGCCAATATACCCGTTATGGTACTTTGGTGCTGGCGATATTCCAATCAATTGGTATCGCAACAGGCTTACCGAATATGCCAGGAATGCAAGGTCTGGTGATTAATCCAGGTCTACCATTCTATATTACGGCTGTTGTGAGCTTAGTCACTGGAACAATGTTCCTAATGTGGTTAGGTGAGCAAATCACTGAACGTGGTATTGGTAACGGTATCTCAATTATTATCTTTGCAGGTATCGTTGCAGGTCTTCCGCCTGCCATTGGTCAAACCATCGAGCAGGCGCGGCAAGGCGAACTGCACTTCCTCCTGTTATTGTTGGTTGCAGTATTGGTGTTCGCGGTTACTTTCTTTGTTGTTTTTGTAGAAAGAGGACAACGTCGTATCGTTGTTAACTATGCAAAACGTCAACAAGGGCGTAGAATATACGCGGCACAAAGTACACATCTACCACTTAAAGTAAATATGGCGGGTGTTATACCAGCAATTTTTGCTTCAAGTATTATCCTGTTTCCTGGTACAATAACCTCTTGGTTTGGCGATGGTACAGGATGGGGTTGGCTGACGACGATTTCGTTAAATTTACAGCCTGGTCAACCTATTTATGTGCTACTATACGCTGCTGCAATCATATTCTTCTGTTTCTTCTATACGGCGTTGGTTTTCAACCCAAGAGAAACGGCAGATAACCTGAAGAAGTCCGGTGCATTTGTACCAGGAATTCGCCCGGGAGAGCAGACGGCTAAATATATAGATAAAGTAATGACTCGTTTAACCTTAATCGGTGCCTTGTATATTACCTTTATCTGTCTCATCCCGGAGTTCATGCGTGACGCAATGAAAGTACCTTTCTATTTTGGTGGTACTTCCCTCTTAATCGTGGTTGTGGTCATCATGGATTTTATGGCTCAAGTGCAAACTCTCCTGATGTCAAGTCAGTATGAGTCTGCATTGAAAAAAGCAAATCTTAAAGGTTAATTACTGATAAGTGATTTGTTTTAGAAGTTACGGAGAGTAAAAATGAAAGTTCGTGCTTCCGTCAAGAAAATGTGCCGTAACTGCAAAATTGTTAGACGTCACGGTCACGTGCGTGTAATTTGCAGCGTCGAGCCTAAGCATAAACAGCGTCAAGGCTAATTTATTGCATTTTTTTCTTGCAAAGTTCGGTTGAGCTGGCTAAATTAGCCAGCCCAATCTTTTATAATATATACAGTATTGTTTGAGTATCCTGAAAACGGGCTTTTCAGAATGGTACTGTATAACTGCTAATTTAGGAGTGCATAGTGGCCCGTATAGCAGGCATTAACATTCCTGATCATAAACATACCGTAATCGCATTAACTTCGATTTACGGTATCGGTAAGACCCGCTCACAGGCTATCTGTGTAGCTGCTGGTATTGCTGAAAATGTTAAGATCAGTGAGCTGTCTGAAGAGCAAATCGACAAGCTGCGTGACGAAGTTGCCAAATACGTTGTAGAAGGTGATCTGCGTCGTGAAGTTACCCTGAGCATCAAACGTCTGATGGATCTTGGTACTTACCGTGGTTTACGTCATCGTCGTGGTCTACCAGTTCGCGGTCAGCGTACTAAGACTAACGCACGTACCCGTAAGGGTCCGCGTAAGCCGATCAAGAAATAATCGGGGTATTTGAACAATGGCAAAAGCACCTATTCGTGCACGTAAGCGTGTAAGAAAACAAGTCTCTGACGGTGTGGCTCATATCCATGCTTCTTTCAACAACACAATCGTTACTATTACCGATCGTCAAGGTAACGCATTGGGTTGGGCTACTGCCGGTGGTTCCGGTTTCCGTGGTTCTCGTAAATCTACTCCGTTCGCGGCTCAGGTTGCAGCAGAACGTTGCGCTGAAGCTGTTAAAGAGTACGGAATTAAGAACTTGGAAGTTATGGTTAAAGGACCTGGTCCTGGTCGTGAGTCAACTATCCGTGCATTAAACGCGGCTGGTTTCCGCATCACTAATATTACTGATGTGACTCCGATTCCTCATAACGGTTGTCGTCCACCGAAAAAACGTCGCGTTTAATAACGTTTTCGTTTTTAGGAAAGTTGGAGAAAGAAAATGGCAAGATATTTGGGTCCTAAGCTCAAGCTGAGCCGCCGTGAAGGTACAGATTTATTTCTAAAATCTGGCGTTCGGGCGATTGACACCAAGTGTAAACTGGAACAAGCACCAGGTCAGCACGGCGCACGTAAACCGCGTCTTTCTGATTACGGTGTTCAGTTACGTGAAAAACAAAAAGTACGTCGTATTTACGGTGTTCTAGAACGTCAATTCCGTAACTACTACAAAGAAGCAACTCGTCTGAAAGGCAACACAGGTGAAAACCTGCTGACTCTGCTGGAAGGTCGTCTGGATAACGTTGTTTATCGTATGGGCTTTGGCGCAACTCGCGCAGAAGCACGTCAGATGGTTAGCCATAAAGCAATCATGGTAAATGGTCGCGTGGTTAACATTGCTTCTTATCAGGTTTCCCCGAATGACGTAGTCAGCGTTCGTGAAAAATCGAAAAAACAGTCTCGTATCAAGGCTGCTTTAGAGCTGGCTGAACAGCGTGAAAAGCCAACATGGCTGGAAGTTGATGCTGCTAAGATGGAAGGTGTGTTCAAACGTATTCCTGAACGTACTGACTTGTCTGCTGACATTAACGAGCACCTGATCGTCGAGCTTTACTCCAAGTAAGGCTTAGCACCAAAGAGAGGACACAATGCAGGGTTCTGTGACAGAGTTTCTAAAACCGCGCCTGGTTGATATCGAGCAAGTCAGTTCGACGCACGCCAAGGTGACCCTTGAGCCATTAGAGCGAGGCTTCGGCCATACTCTTGGTAACGCACTGCGCCGTATTCTGCTTTCGTCTATGCCGGGTTGTGCGGTAACAGAGGTTGAGATTGATGGTGTACTGCATGAGTACAGCACCAAAGAAGGTGTTCAGGAAGATATCCTAGAAATACTGCTCAACCTTAAGGGGTTGGCGGTAAAAGTTCATGGTAAAGATGAAGTTATTCTTACTTTGAGCAAATCTGGCATTGGCCCTGTTATTGCAGCCGATATCATCCATGACGGTGATGTCGAAATCGTCAAGCCGCAGCACGTTATCTGCCACCTTACAGACGAAAACGCATCTATTAACATGCGTATCAAAGTTCAGCGTGGTCGTGGTTATGTGCCGGCTTCTGCCCGAATTCATTCGGAAGAAGATGAGCGCCCTATCGGTCGCCTTTTAGTAGACGCGTGCTATAGCCCAGTTGAGCGTATTGCTTATAATGTGGAAGCGGCTCGTGTTGAACAGCGTACCGACTTGGATAAGCTGGTAATCGAGATGGAAACTAACGGTACTATCGATCCAGAAGAATCGATTCGCCGTGCAGCGACTATCCTGGCTGAACAGCTTGAAGCTTTTGTTGACTTACGTGATGTTCGTCAGCCAGAAGTTAAAGAAGAGAAGCCAGAATTCGATCCTATCTTACTGCGCCCAGTAGACGATCTTGAATTGACTGTCCGCTCTGCTAACTGTCTGAAGGCAGAAGCAATCCACTACATCGGTGATCTGGTACAGCGTACTGAAGTTGAATTACTTAAGACGCCTAACCTTGGTAAGAAATCTCTTACTGAGATTAAAGACGTACTGGCGTCGCGTGGTCTATCTCTGGGTATGCGCCTCGAGAATTGGCCACCTGCAAGTATCGCTGATGAATAAGATCACAGGTTAAGGTTTTACTGAGAAGGATAAGGTCATGCGCCATCGTAAGAGTGGTCGTCAATTGAACCGCAACAGCAGCCATCGTCAGGCTATGTTTCGTAACATGGCAGGTTCTTTAGTTCGTCATGAGATAATCAAGACAACTTTGCCTAAAGCGAAAGAACTGCGTCGCGTCGTTGAGCCGCTGATTACTCTTGCCAAGACCGACAGCGTAGCTAATCGTCGTCTGGCATTCGCCCGTACTCGTGATAACGAAGTCGTGGCAAAACTGTTTACAGTATTAGGTCCGCGTTTTGCGAGCCGTGCAGGTGGTTACACTCGTATTCTGAAGTGTGGCTTCCGTGCTGGTGACAACGCTCCAATGGCTTACATTGAGCTTGTTGACCGTGCTGATTCTGAAACAGAAGCAGCAGCTGAATAATTTAATTATTATTTAGTGAAGCGAATAAAAAGACCGGATTTTTTAATCCGGTTTTTTTATATCTATAGGAAAATGCTATTCACAGGAAATAAAGGTTTTTCTTTTTATATTTTATTTTTGCTTTTCTCTTTACCTTCTTTTGTGTTACATCATATTTATTTTCTGCTGTTTAATCATACTGCTATTTTGTAATATAAGCTTCGCACTATATTTCAATTCTATTTTTTTGTTATTTGCTATGCTTATTCATAATTAACAATGGAGGATGATCCATGTATCGTATTGGGCAGGTTGCAAAATTAGCTAATGTAACAACAGATACAATCCGGTTTTATGAAAAACAAGGACTAATGGATCATGATAGACGCACAGAAGGTGGTTATCGGCTATATACAGAGCAAGATCTCCAACGTTTACGTTTTATTCGTTATGCAAAAGAGCTGGGTTTTACATTAGATGCTATTACAGAGCTCCTTTCTATTCGTGTTGATCCTGCCCACCATACTTGTGTTGAATCAAAGCATATTGTTGATGCAAGACTAGCAGAAGTTGAAATTCGCTTGAAAGAAATGGAGCGAATGCGAGATTCATTAAAGATGTTGAGTAATGCGTGTTGTGGTAGTGCTCATGAGAGTACTTATTGTTCAATTCTAGAAATACTTGAATCTGGAGCTACAAAGCAATAATATCTGTACCGTATTATGCTTTTATGTTCTTTAACAATTTAAGAGGTTTTTATGTCTAGCAAATATCAGCACCAAAAAGGTGTTATTAAAGATAATGCTTTAGCAGCGTTGGTTCACGATCCTTTATTTAGACAACGTGTAGAAAAAAATAAGAAAGGGAAAGGTAGTTTTATGAGAAAAGCGAAACATAACAAGAAGGGTAACTGGGAGGCCAGTGATAACAAAAGATTCTTTCAATTGTTATCACTGGCCTTTTAGTTTTTATTTCTGCTGATTTTTTAATAAATCACGGATCTCTGTTAATAGAGTTTCTTCGGCTGATGGGGCAGGTGGTGTTTTCGGAGCTTCTTCTGCTTGGCGGCGTGTTTTGTTAATTAATTTAATCGCACAGAAAATAGCGAATGCAACAATAGCAAAGTCGAAAACAGTTTGAATAAACATACCGTAATTTAGTACAACGGCTGGAACATCGCCACTTGCATCTCTTAATACAAGGCTAAACTGTTTAAAATCAATACCACCAATTAATAGTCCTAGTGGTGGCATAATGATATCAGCAACCAGTGATGAAACAATCTTACCAAAAGCTGCACCAATGATGACACCGACAGCCATGTCAACAACATTGCCTTTCATTGCGAATTCACGAAACTCTTTGAAAAAAGACATATCCACCCCTTATTTATCTAAGTATAGATTTATTATGTAAAAATATAGTATCTAACATGATAATAGTAGACCATTATAAGTAACAATCACTATTATTCTTATTTCTAAGTAATTGTTATAAGAAAAATGGGCTAGGTTGGAAAAGTTTTTCAACTTCAGGGACATATTTTTTATCTGTGATAAACATAATCACATGATCGCCCTGTTCTATAGAGTGGCTTGCATTTGCAATAATGACATCTTCATTTCTAACAATTGCCCCAATAATAGTACCTGGTGGTAGTTTGATATCTTGTATACGACGACCAACGACTTTTGATGTATTTTCATCACCGTGAGCCACAGCTTCAATTGCTTCAGCAACACCGCGGCGTAATGATGAAACACTGACAATATCCGCTTTGCGAACATGACCTAAAAGTGCAGAAATAGTTGCTTGCTGTGGTGAAATTGCAATATCAATAACACCACCTTGAACTAAATCAACATAAGCACTGCGCTGAATGAGGACCATTGCTTTTTTTGCCCCCATTCTTTTTGCTAACATTGCAGACATAATGTTAGCTTCATCATCATTAGTCAGCGCAATAAAAACATCGATTTGTTCTATGTGTTCTTCTGCAAGAAGTTCTTGGTCTGATGCATCACCATAAAAAACAATTGTGTCATGAAGAAGTTCAGCTAGTTCTGTTGCACGCTGTTGATTATGTTCAATAAGTTTGACGCTATAATCTTTTTCCAATCTTGCTGCTAAACCGGCCCCTACATTACCGCCACCTACAATCATAATGCGTTTATATGGTTTTTCTAATCGCTGTAATTCACTCATTACAGCGCGGATATGCTGAGATGCGACAACAAAAAAAACCTCATCTCCAGCTTCTATGATAGTGGAGCCTTGAGGCCGAATAGGTCTATCTTGACGAAAAATTGCAGCAACACGAGTATCAATATGTGGCATATGATCTCGTAATGTTGATAAAGCATTACCAACAAGAGACCCACCATAATAGGCTTTGACTGCAACGATACTGACTTGGCCTTCGGCAAAATTAACCACTTGTAACGCACCGGGGTATTGAATAAGTTTATAAATATAATCAATAACTAAATGTTCTGGTGATATTAAATAATCAATGGGAATCGCTTCTGGTAAAAATAGTTTATCTGCTTCTCGAACAAATTCTGAAGCACGTATACGTGCAACTTTATTTGGTGTATTAAACAAGGTATAGGCCACTTGGCACGCTATCATGTTGGTTTCGTCAGAATTGGTAACTGCAACCAACATATCAGCATCTTCTGCACCTGCTTCTCTTAAGATCCTTGGATGAGAGCCATGCCCATTAACTACTCGTAAATCGAATTTATCTTGAAGTTGGCGTAAACGATCTGCATTAGTATCAACGACAGTAATGTCATTATTCTCCCCGACAAGATTTTCAGCGAGAGTACCACCGACTTGACCAGCGCCTAAGATAATAATTTTCATCGTAATTTCTCAGAGTATTCGATTAACAAATAGAAAAGAAACGCAAGATCTTGATGATCTTGCGTTGAAATAGTAGCGTCTTTTAGATCCGATATCATCTTTTATCACAGGATCATATTTTTCTGATCAATGCATAAAAGAAACCATCGCCGCCTTCTTTTTCAGGTAAGCATTGATGTTGGTAATGGCATTGTGCATCTTTAGTTGATGTCAAAAATGCTTCAACTTGTTGCATGTTCTCTTCTGGAAGAATAGAACATGTAGCATAAACGAGTGTGCCACCAAATTTTAAGTATGGCCAAATAGCATGAAGAATTTCTTTTTGAATTTGAGCTAATTGCTCAATATCGTCATTACGACGAAGCCATTTGATATCAGGATGACGGCGAATAACTCCGGTTGCTGAGCATGGTGCATCAAGTAAAATGCGATCAAATTGCATACCTGCGCACCATTGTTCTGGATAACGTCCATCACCACTTTTGACGATTGCATTGAGTTTTAAACGAGTAAGATTCTCTTGTACTCGTTTCAAACGTTGTTCATCAATATCTACGGCTAAAACCTGAGCCTGAGGTGCTATTTCTAAAATATGAGTTGTTTTGCCCCCTGGCGCGGCACATAGATCGAGAATTTGTTCTTTATTTTCTGGTGCTAATAATTCAGCGCAACGTTGAGCAGAACGATCTTGAATTGTTACCCAACCATCTGCAAATCCGGGAAGAAGGTTAACGTTACACGGATTCTCTAAACGGATAGCAAAAGGGTGGCTATTATCAGCAATGCCTGAAATATTATTATCTGCCAATAATGCCAAATACTCTTCTCGTGAATGGTGTTGTTGATTAACACGTAACCACATAGGTGGTTTTTGGTTGTTGCCTTCAACAATACTCATCCATTGTTTAGGGTAAGCATGCTTGATTCGAGCAAGTAACCATGATGGATGAAGAAAACGACTTTCACTATTTTGAAAACGTTCATTTAGGATATCTTGTTGGCGTTGAAACTGACGTAATACACCGTTAATTAATCCTTTTAACTGTGGTTTTTTTAATGCAACAGTACCATTTACTGTTTCTGCTAGAGCTGCATGGGCAGGAATACGCGTATAAAGAAGCTGATATAAGCCCACCATAATGAGATAGTGTAAAATACGCTGTTTACCTTTTAATGGTTTATCCATGAGTTGCTGAATAATCCATTCTAATTGTGGCAATGTGCGTAATACACCAAAGCAAATTTCTTGTAATAAAGCTTTATCTTTATCTGAAATATTTTTTTGAAGTTCTGGTATGACGGTGCTTAGAGATAAGCCTTGATCTAATACCTGATTGATTGCTTTTGCTGCAATGCTACGTAAGTTGTATGACGTTTTCATAATGAGTCAACGTTTAATATTGAGCGCCAGAGAAGTGTTACATTGGCGTGAAAAAAGGAAAACCCTGATAAGGATAAATATCAGGGTTTAGAATTATTATTGAATGATTTTCCCAGGAGTGAACCAATCTCGCTTGGAGTTTAGTAAATCAGCAGAAGCCATAGGCTTTTTACCTGAAGGCTGTAATTCAGTGATATTTAGAATGCCGTTACCTGTCGCAATATAAATACCTGTTTTATCTGCTTTTAATAAAGTTCCTACAGGTTGATTTGTATCATCTGCAATAACGTGTGCCTTCCATACTTTTACCGGCTGTTCGTCTAGCATGAAAAAGCTCATTGGCCATGGATTGAAGGCTCTTATACAGCGCTCTATTTGTTCAGCGGATAATGACCAATCAATTTTTGCTTCTTCTTTAGATAATTTTTGTGCGTAATTCGCTAAACTATCATCTTGTTTTTCGGCTTTTATTTTACCGGTTGTAATCAGATCTAGTGTAGTCGTTAGAGCTTTAGGGCCGAGTTCTGCTAGTTTTTCATAAAGTGATGCACTGGTGTCTTCATTTGTAATTGGACATGATGCTTTATACAGCATATCGCCTGTATCTAAGCCAACATCCATCTGCATAATTGTGACACCTGTTTCTTTATCACCCGCCCATAAAGAGCGTTGAATCGGTGCGGCACCTCGCCATTTAGGAAGGAGAGAACCATGTACATTTAGACAACCTAAACGAGGGATTTCAAGAACAGCTTTAGGTAAGATCATCCCATAAGCCACAACAATCATAATGTCAGCTTGTTGCTCTACAATCCATTCATGGTTCTCTTCTGGTTTTAAAGAGGCAGGTTGAT
The DNA here is from genome assembly GCF_040138965.1 of Proteus sp. fly-1089. NCBI lineage: Bacteria > Pseudomonadati > Pseudomonadota > Gammaproteobacteria > Enterobacterales > Morganellaceae > Proteus > Proteus sp. fly-1089. Next base: position 5,109 of record NZ_JBEETS010000012.1, on the reverse strand, counting down.
AAACAGGAATATCATGAGTTAACGCCAGTTCTTTAACTGGGCTAATAGTCAGTTTCTTACCTCTTCCTGCGGGTTTATCTGGAGGAGTCATAACTCCCACCACACGATGTTGGGTTGATAACAATGCAGCTAAATGTCGAGCCGCAAAATCGGGTGTCCCCGCAAAAATAATACGTAATGAATCAGACACGTTTTCTTCCTGTTTCAATTTAACTGTTACTGTCCTGCTTTAGCTCTTTTTTTATCTAGCTTATCGAGTTTCTCAACTTTTTGACGGATACGTTGGCGTTTTAATGGAGATAAATAATCTACAAATAGTTTACCAACTAAATGATCCATTTCATGTTGAATGCAGATAGCTAATAAGTCATCAGCTTCTAACTCAAAGGGTTGGCCATTGTAATCAAGAGCTTTTATTTTTACGTGCTCAGCACGAGGAATAAAAGCGCGTTGTTCTGGGATAGATAAACAGCCTTCTTCTATACCGGTATCGCCTTCGGCATCAAGAAGTTCTGGGTTTATTAATACCAGTCTTTGATCTCTTGTTTCAGAGACATCAATGACGATAATGCGCTGGTGGATATCCACTTGTGTCGCAGCTAAGCCAATACCTTCTTCTAAATACATCGTTTCAAACATATCATCTATGATTCTTTGAATTTCGGCATCAACTTTTTCGACTGGCTTTGCAATCGTGCGAAGGCGCTCGTCTGGATAATGTAATACGTGTAACACTGCCATAATTTATTCGGACTGTTTCTAAAATGTGAATAGGATTTAACGTCTATTCTAGACATTTATTATCTAGATTGACAGTATTTGGTGTGTTTAGCACTCATCCTGTTTGCTAAAAACAACATTAGGATAATGCATGGATGCCAGAGAAATATGGATAAGGCTTAATGCTGTTTCAAGATTACCGATTAATAAAGCAATTCAAATTGCAAAGTATTTACAATCAGTCACACAACTAAATGATAGACAATTGAAAAGTTGTGGTTTGTCAGAACAGCAATGTCATCAATTTTTAAGACTTCATGCAGATGCTGTCAACAATACATTAAAGTGGTTAGATAAAAATGAATCATCATTATTAACTATTACAGATTCAGATTATCCGCCTCTATTAAAGCAAATATCATCACCGCCACTTTTGCTTTTTGTTGCAGGAAATCGAAAACATTTAATAAGCACACAAATTGCATTAATAGGTAGTAGAAATGCAACAGCATACAGCAATAAATGGGCGACTTACTTCGCACAAGAATTAGTAAAGAAAGAATTTACTATTACGAGTGGGTTAGCTCAAGGTATTGATGGAATAGGGCATCGAAGTGCACTAAAGAATAATGGTGTCACTATTGCTGTACTTGGAAGTGGTTTAGAACATATTTATCCCTCATTCCATCGTACCCTTGCAACACAAATAAAAGAGTCTGGCCTTCTAATTTCTGAACATTTACCAATGACTCCGCCTTTAGCTCGTCATTTTCCTCAACGTAATCGAATTATTAGTGGGTTAAGTGCTACATTACTCATTATTGAAGCAGGGATTAAAAGTGGTTCTTTGATTACTGCCAACTATGCATTGCAACAAGGTAAGGAATTATTTGTTTTACCTGGATTATTAGGGGATCTTCATTTTGAAGGAAATCATCAACTTATTAAGCAAGGTGCAAATTTAGCATCTTCACCAGATGATATTTTAGAATATTTAAATAGTTCATTGCAGTGGTTTACTAGTGATTATGAACTCTCACAAGAGTCGATAGCCGAAAAGTTTATACAGATCCCTGATAATAAAAAAAAGGATCTTCAAAGAGAGCCATTGACACCAAATCAACAACAATCAATTGATATGATATTACCTTTTCTACGTGTTAATGAAATAGTGCCCATTGATATTATTGCTCATGATAGTGGATTATCAACATCTGAATTAGCTCCTCTTCTATTAGAACTTGAGCTTATAGAAAAAATCGTTATTGTGGCTGGTGGCTATACTCGATTGGAATAAGTGTATGAGGTAAAACAATGGCAAAAAATATGCCGTTTACACAGCAACCTAAACAGGAAAAATGCCCTGAGTGTGGTAGTGAATTGGTCATGAAAAATGGTGGTCATGGCCCTTTTCTAGGGTGTTCTGCTTATCCTGGATGCCATTATATAAAAACATTAAAACCGCAAGGTGATGGCCAAATTATAAAAGTACTAGAAGGGCAACCTTGTCAATGTTGTGGCGCTAATTTAGTGTTGCGTCAGGGTAAATTTGGAATGTTTATTGGTTGCAGTAATTATCCAGAATGTGAACACATAGAGCAAATTGATAAGCCAGATGAAACTATCATTCCTTGCCCTCAATGTAAAAAAGGAAAACTGTTACAACGTAAGTCTCGGTTTGGTAAAATATTTTATGCTTGTAACCAATACCCAGAATGTCAATTTGTGTTAAATAATAAACCTGTTAATGGTGAATGTGAGTATTGTCATTATCTATTATTGATGGAAAAAAGGTCTTCTCAGGGAGTAAGATTAGTGTGCGCCAGCAAATTATGTGGGAAGCCGCAAACAAAAAGAGAAGAACATGAATAACGAAGCATCACCTGTAAACAACACTATTATAGAAGCACTACAAAATAATAAAGTTATCGCATATCCAACAGAAGCTGTATTCGGGGTTGGCTGTGATCCTGATAGTGAATGCGCTGTTATGGACTTATTAGCATTAAAACAACGTTCAATTGAAAAAGGATTAATTTTAATTGCTGATAATTATGAGCAACTAAAACCTTACATTGATGATAGTGCATTAACACACATTCAACGAGATAGGATGTTTGCCTCTTGGCCTGGGCCAGTTACATGGGTCATTCCCGCCAAGTCGACGACACCAAAGTGGTTAACTGGAAAATTTTCTTCTTTGGCGGTGAGAGTAACTGACCATGCGATTGTCAAAGAGTTATGTTTAACTTATGGAAAACCTTTAGTTTCGACTAGCGCTAATTTAAGTGGGTTGCCACCATGTCGTACGGTTGAAGAAGTAAGAGAACAATTTCAGGATATAATTCCTATTGTTGAAGGAGATGTTGGCGGTAGACAAAATCCTTCTGAAATTCGAGATGCATTAACGGGTGAACTATATCGACAAGGGTGATTTTGATGGAAAAATATTTAGTGATGGGAAATCCTGTCGAACATAGCCAATCACCTTTCATTCATCAGTTTTTTTCAAAACAAACTGGAATAGAGTATGGCTATGGGCGTTTACTTGTTCCTTTGAATGAATTTGATAAAACAGCGTCTCAGTTTTTTGCTAATGGTGGACGGGGTGCTAATGTTACCGTCCCTTTTAAAGAAGATGCTTTTCGTTTTGTTGATAAATTGACAGATAGAGCAAAGGGATGTGGTGCGGTTAACTCTATTGTTAAACTGGATGATGGTACTCTTCTTGGTGATAATACCGATGGACAAGGGCTTATTTTGGATTTAGCCAGACTTGATTTTATTGTACCTGGTAAAGTTGGATCTGTTTTGGTGATTGGCGCTGGTGGTGCAACAAGAGGAATATTGCTTCCATTACTTGATTATGATTGTGATATTACCTTGACCAATCGTACATTCGCCAAAGCTGAGCAACTGGTAAAAGAATTTGGTCAATTTGGTACAATTCGAGCGATAGCCCCCGAAAATGTTGCTGATAGACATTATGATTTAATCATAAATGCATCTGCGTCTAGTATGATTAATGATTTACCACCTATCCCTAATGATGTGTATAGTTTTGAAACAGCTTGCTACGATCTTTATTATCAAGCAGGAATGACATCATTTTTATACAACGCATTAAAACATGGAAGTACACGTTTATCTGATGGATTAGGTATGCTTGTAGGGCAAGCGGCCTATGCATTTGAACTATGGTATGAGTATGTACCAGATATTAATCCTGTTTTAACTGTATTAAGAGAAAAATTGAATCAATGAACCAATCTATTCAATTTCCAGATCGCGAAATATGGCTAGCTGAAAGTAATAGTGTTCTGTTTCCTGTTATGATCAATGGAATGCTTTTTAATTGTCAAATCACCGAGCAAGAGCTTATTGAGCGTTTTGGTGTTGGAGACGGAATTTTATTATTTAAACGAAATCGTTGGGACATTGAAGAAGAATTTGAAGAGCTGATCACCGAATATGAGTTATCAACTCTTCATCCTATTTATTCTTTATCAATGGCTGATTGATAAGTATCTAAATAATTATTTTTCCACCCGACATAATTATTAGCAGAATAGATAAAGTGTTCTATCTCTTCTGATGAGAGTGGACGGATCTTTTTAACTGGGCTTCCTAAGTAAAGAAAACCACTCTCAAGCCGTTTTCCTGGTGGAACTAAACTACCAGCACCAATCATGACATCATCTTCAATAATTGCACCATCGAGTAAAATAGATCCCATCCCAACTAACACTCGATTACCTATTGTGCATCCGTGTAACATTACTTTATGCCCAACAGTAACATTATCACCAATAATAAGAGGAAAACCTTCAGGATCATTGTGAGAAATATGAGTGACATGAAGAACGGAACCATCTTGGATATTTGATCTTTCACCAATACTTATGTAATTCACATCCCCTCGAATAACTACCATCGGCCAGATACTGACATCTTTATTAATACGTACATCGCCAATAACTGTTGCGGTCTCATCGATAAAAACATCTTTACCAATAGAAGGTGAAAGGTTTAAGTAGTTCCGAATTGCTGATTTCCCCATAATTTTGCCTCGTACTTGATTTTGCTTTGTATATAAGAAAAGCATAGCAGTGGATGGGGGGAGTTGACGAGAGAATGATCCCTACTATTCGTTACTATGGAGATCGGAAATACGGTAATAAAAGTAGAAGCAGAGCAATTAAGCATGATTGATAGAATATACCGAATAGACAATAAAAAGATAAGGCGTATATTTTTTGTACGCAAAAGGTGTTTTTAGTATCAAAAATAGACGCAAAGTTCAAAAAGAGAACGAACAGAAAAAAAATTGAAATAAACACTTGCGCTAATCCGAGATCTCCCTATAATGCGCATCCACTGACCGGCGAT
>NZ_JBEETS010000011.1:0-29819 GCF_040138965.1 Proteus sp. fly-1089 | reverse complement strand
CAGATTGTCTGATAATTTGTTAAAGAGCAGTGCAACATTCGCTGCCGTTTCCGGTCTTCTGCGTTGTTGCGAGGAGGTGAATTCTACATCTTCCTCATTCAGTGTCAAGCGTTTATTTTCAAGGCTTTTCACTTTTTTCTTTGTTCTCTCGGCTAACTCACTTAGCGTGGTTTGCCGTGACAACGAGGACGCATTATAGGGAGTTTTCTGAGGCTGGCAATAGTTTTTTTAAGAAAAAAAATCGTTTGCTTAATTCCACAGCAAAACCCCTACTTATACGCACTTATCAACAATTTTATCCACAGAGTGTCTTTTTACATAAAATTAGCATGTCAAACGCAAACGTTTGCGTTATTATAGCGAACGATTTAGTAAGATTGATTTTGTGTTTAACTTCTGAAATGTTAGTTAGGCAAACACAATTTCACTGTATTAATGTGTTTTAACTTCACCATTACTACCGTTATACCAAACCCAAGGGATAAAACTCATGCAACATCTTCGTCCTATCCGCCGTGCACTTTTAAGTGTGTCTGATAAAGCAGGTATTTTAGAATTCGCAAAAGCACTTGCTGAAAGGAATGTAGAACTCTTATCAACCGGTGGGACTGCACGTCTATTAGCAGAAGCTGGCTTACCGGTTACTGAAGTATCCGATTATACCGGTTTTCCAGAAATGATGGATGGTAGAGTGAAAACACTGCATCCCAAAGTACATGGTGGAATTTTAGGTCGCCGCGGGCAAGACGATGCAATAATGGAAGAACATGAGATTCGTCCTATCGATATGGTCGTAGTGAACCTTTATCCTTTTGCCAAAACAGTTGCTCTCCCAAATTGCTCATTAGCAGATGCAGTGGAGAATATCGATATTGGTGGACCTACAATGGTTCGCTCAGCAGCAAAAAACCATAAAGATGTTACCATTGTCGTTAATTGTAATGACTATGAAAGAGTGATTGAAGAAATGGATAATCACGAAAATAGTCTTACTTTAGATACACGTTTTGATTTAGCAATTAAAGCCTTTGAGCACACTGCTGCTTACGACGGAATGATTGCAAACTACTTTGGTCAGAAAGTCGCTCCTTATTATGGTGACACTTCACAACCTTCAGGTACATTCCCTCGTACTCTAAATCTGAACTATATAAAGAAACAAGATATGCGTTATGGTGAGAATGCTCATCAACAAGCTGCTTTCTATATAGAAGAGCATATAGAAGAAGCGTCTATTGCGACTGCAACCCAATTACAAGGCAAAGCGCTTTCTTATAACAACATTGCAGATACAGACGCCGCATTAGAATGTGTAAAATCTTTTTCCGATCCAGCATGTGTTATCGTGAAACACGCAAACCCTTGTGGTGTTGCTATTGCGAATACGCTCGCACAAGCATATGACAATGCATTTAAAACCGATCCCACTTCTGCATTTGGCGGTATTATCGCTTTTAATCGTCCACTAGATGTAAAAACCGCAAGTGCAATCATCGAACGACAATTTGTCGAAGTGATAATTGCTCCTTCTATTAATGAAGATGCGTTACCTATTTTAGCAACTAAACCTAATGTTCGGGTATTAGCCTGTGGTCAATGGCAAGAAGCAAAACCTGCTTTTGACTTCAAACGAGTCAACGGTGGGCTTTTAGTACAAGATCGTGATTTAGGCATGGTTAAAGAAGAAAACTTAAGAGTAGTTACTCAACGCCAGCCAAGTGAACGCGAAATGAAAGATGCACTGTTTTGCTGGAAAGTAGCAAAATTCGTAAAATCAAATGCCATTGTTTACGCTAAAAATGATATGACAGTCGGTATTGGCGCAGGACAAATGAGCCGGGTGTATTCTGCAAAAATTGCTGGCATAAAAGCTGCTGATGAAGGTTTAGAAGTTGCTGGTTGCGCGATGGCATCAGATGCATTCTTCCCATTTAGAGATGGCATTGATGCGGCAGCACTTGCCGGCGTAACTTGCGTTATTCAACCTGGTGGTTCAATTCGTGATGATGAAGTGATTGCTGCTGCCAATGAACACAACATCGCAATGATTTTCACCAATATGCGTCACTTCCGTCATTAATAGGGTATTGATATGAAGATTTTGATTATTGGTAATGGTGGTCGTGAACATGCTTTAGCTTGGAAAGTGGTTCAATCGCCACTTTCCACACAGGTCTTTGTTGCACCGGGTAATGCAGGAACGGCACTAGAGCAAGGTGTACAAAATGTAGCAATCAGCGCTACTGATATTCCAGCATTAGTCACTTTTGCGCTTGAGAATAAAATTGATTTAACGATTGTTGGTCCTGAAGCACCACTTGTTATTGGTGTTGTTGATGCTTTTAAAGATGCAGGATTAACCATTTTTGGCCCTACACAAGGTGCTGCACAACTCGAAGGATCTAAAGCCTTTACTAAAGACTTCTTAGCTCGCCATAAAATTCCAACCGCGAATTATCAAAACTTTACTGAAATAGCCCCTGCGCTGGAATATTTACATAAGATGGGTGCGCCTATTGTTATTAAAGCTGATGGCTTAGCAGCAGGCAAAGGTGTGATCGTCGCCATAACGCTAGCAGAAGCAGAAGCGGCAATTAGGGATATGCTAGCAGGTAATGTCTTTGGTGATGCAGGACATCGTATTGTTATTGAAGAGTTTCTTGATGGTGAAGAAGCAAGTTTTATTGTCATGGTGGATGGTGAAAATGTTATCCCTATGGCAACAAGCCAAGATCATAAACGTGTTGGCGATGGCGATACGGGGCCTAACACTGGTGGTATGGGCGCGTATTCACCAGCACCTGTCGTCACCAATGAGATCCACCAGCAAGTGATGGAAAAAATTATTTATCCAACGGTAAAAGGTATGGCTGCTGAAGGGCATCGTTATCAGGGTTTTCTTTATGCTGGATTGATGATTGATAAACAAGGTATTGCAAAAGTTATCGAATTTAACTGTCGCTTTGGTGATCCTGAAACACAACCAATTATGATGCGTATGCAGTCAGATTTAGTTGAACTCTGTTTAGCAGGTGCTAATGGTAATTTAAAAGGGAAAGATTCTGTTTGGGATCCTCGCCCTGCTTTAGGTATCGTCATTGCCGCTGGTGGTTACCCTAATGATTATCATCAAGGTGATGTGATTGAAGGTTTGAGCACAACATCATCAGCAACTGCTAAAGTTTTTCAGGCTGGAACAACTCTGAATAATAAAGGTGAAGTAATTACAGCTGGCGGAAGAGTTTTATGTGCGACGGCATTAGGTGATGATATCGAGCAAGCGCAAAAAAATGCTTATGCTTTAGCAGAAGGTATTCATTGGAATGGAAGTTTTTATCGCCATGATATCGGCTATCGTGCGATTGCGCGTTTAAATAAGTAAGTGACTAAATGCAGCAGAAGGGAGTAGTCACAAGCTCTCTTTTGTTGGCTCCCATTTACAGAAATCATGGTCGGCTACCATAAGCAACTGTTTACCTTCTGGTGAATCAAGCCAAGCAACATAAGAAGGCTTACTTAAATTACGTGTTCTCGTTTTTAACCAGCGTTGCTCTGGATCTTCGAATGAAACACTCACTTTCTCACCAGCACATGTTGTCATTGTATTTTGATACCAAATACCTTGTACTAAGTTTACTTTTCCAATAGTAAGCGCTTCACTGATTTCACGCTCTTTACTTGCAGCAAACACCATTCTTAAACGCTCATCTTCTGTTAATGCTCGTTTTTGCTTCTGGCTTTCCTGTTGCATGAAAATGACTTCATCACGTTTATTTAAACGAAGGTGCCAAGATGAGGGATCATTTTGATTGACCACTTCAGAGCGGACTTGCCAAAGCTTATTTTGGCGATACTCATAGAATGTGATGATTGTTTCTGGCTTTTTATAAAAGCTATAAACGCTCATGATCACTTGAGGCTCTGATATTTTATTATTTAAACGCCAGAGTCGCACAACACCTTCGTCTGCAATATATCCTGTTGCAGAAAATTCTGGGAGTTGTACTGTCGAGGAGCAGGCGCTGAGCAAAAAAGCTGATCCTATTGCTAACAGCCCCTGTCGTTTCAACAAAAGGGGAGTAAATCCCCCTCTATTGTTCATTCCGTTCAAAGGAATTATTTTACTGCGTCTTTCAGTGCTTTACCGGCAGTAAATGCAGGAACATTAGCTGCTGCAATTTTAATTTCTTTACCAGTTTGAGGGTTACGACCAGTACGCTCAGCACGGTGATTTACCTTGAATGTACCGAAACCAACTAACTGTACAGAATCGCCTTCTTTCAGAGCTCCTGTTACTGAGTCGATAAACGCTTCAATAGCAGCTTTTGCCTGAGTTTTTGTCAGATCCGCTTTTTCAGCAACTGATTCGGTTAATTCAGCTTTGTTCATAAAATAGTCCTTAAAGTATGTTTTATCGTTTGAAAAACATCTGGTGAAAAAACTTAACTTATCTTTTTAAGAAGATGAATTAAGTAAAACACCTGAGCCACTTCTTTTCGTACCCAATGTAGAACATACACGGGGGTGATGTGAAGTCTTTAAACGTCGCTTTTCAAGCACTAAATCACGTTTTTCTGATTTAGTGCGTTAATTCTATACCGATATTGCTCATTCCTGCTTCACGAAGGTCTGCACGTAGACCTTTAATCAGCTCGATATCTCTTTCTTCACACTCTACAAGTAGGCGGTAAATTTCCCATTGGATATCGAATTCTTCAATAACAACAGGCAGTGATCTTAGCTCTTCTTCGCTCATTTCTCTTTCTGCTTGTGTCATTTCAAGTGAAGCAACCGTCCCTACTGATAATTTGCTGACTTCAATAGCATGACTTAGCGATTCACCACTTAAACGGGAGTGAACAACTTCACTCAAGGCGACACAGGCATCAATCGCTGGATAGACACCGTAAATATCAAATTGAGATGCGTCAGGAATAGCTTCTTCTAATTTCTCTAATTGAGAATCAAAATTCACTTTTGCATCTTTCACCGTTAAAGTTTCCCAAACCAGATCGAGAATACGGCGATAAAGCGTTGGATCAGCAAATCCTGTTTCGCGACAAAATACCTGATAATTTGGGTACATTCGCTCACACAGGCACGCCATAAACGTCAGGTGTTGCCAAGCTTCTAGCTTTTCTAAACGTAAATGGATTGGGTTCTTCAACATTCGTGATTACTCATTTTCTTAACTTAGGCGCAGTTTACCTGAAAATTAAAAATATCCACATATTTCCCGGTCATTTAGAGCTTATTCTTATTCAACTGCTCAAATAATCGCCTATTTGAAGCAATACCATCAGCCCAACGCGTTGGTTCTGGCAATCGATACCCTTTCATACACAACTCAACCCACTGCAAAGCGCCTTCCATACTCACTTTATGACCCGGAGAAATATACAGGGGTTTGCATTTTTTCTTACTGCGATAAATCCATCCTATTTGCTCATTCTTATCCATTAATGGCTCATGGCTTCCCATCTCTTCATTAACCGCTCGATCAGTACCACATAAACGACTTTTTGCTACGCCAATAGTAGGCGTGTCCACTAATAAACCAAAATGACTGGCAACACCGAGCCTTCTAGGATGAGCAATACCTTGCCCATCGACAAAAATAAGAGAAGGTTTCTGTTTGATTAATTGCCAAGCAGACAGTAATGCTGGGCACTCTCTAAATGAAAGTAAACCTGGGATGTAAGGAAGATTTGTAGGTATTCGCGCGATTTGGTATTCAAGAATTTCAAAAGAAGGGTAATGCATTATCACGATGGCGGCGCGAGTAACTGCGCCACCATCTTCAAAACCAACATCAGCGCCAGCAATATAAGTAGGCATTGTAAATTGGTCTGTCAAAATAATTTGTTGAGCTTTTTCTGTCTGCTCCTGACGCAATTGTGAGGTATTAATCATTATCCTGATGATAAGGCTTCGATAAACGGTGAACCGCATCAATAAATGCACCAGCATGCTCTGGTGGAACATCTTGATGAATACCGTGCCCAAGATTAAAAACATGACCGTTACCTTTACCAAACCCAGCAAGAATAGTTTCGACCTCTTGCTCTATTCTGGCTGGCGGCGCATACAGCATAGAAGGATCCATATTACCTTGTAAGGCGACTTTATCCCCTACTCGACGACGTGCATCTTCGATATCTATCGTCCAATCTAATCCTAATGCATCACAACCTGTTGCTGCCATTGCTTCTAACCAACGACCGCCACCTTTGGTAAATAAGGTTACAGGAACTTTTCTTCCATCGTATTCGCGAATAAGACCATCAACAATCTTATGCATGTAGTGTAATGAAAAAAGTTGGTAATCACGCCCTGTTAGTACACCACCCCATGTATCAAAGATCATGATAGATTGTGCACCCGCTTTAATTTGAGCATTCAGATAAAGGATAACGCTATCTGCGAGTTTATCCAGTAATAGATGTAGTGCTTGAGGCTCTGCATACATCATTTTTTTTATTTTTGTGAAGGCCTTACTACTTCCACCTTCTACCATATAGGTTGCTAACGTCCAAGGACTTCCCGAAAAACCGATTAATGGCACACTGCCTTGCAATGCACGACGAATCGCACGTACTGCATTCATTACATAGCCAAGTTCGTCTTCAGGATCAGGAATTGGTAGCTTTTGAATATCGGTAAGGCTAGTTATTGGGGACTTAAAACGAGGTCCTTCACCAGTTTCAAAGTAAAGGCCTAGTCCCATTGCATCAGGAATAGTTAAAATATCAGAAAATAAAATAGCGGCATCTAAAGGGAAGCGTCTTAAAGGCTGTAATGTCACTTCGCATGCCAATTCTGTATTTTTGCACAATGAGATGAAATCCCCCGCCTGTGCCCGTGTTTCCTTATATTCAGGAAGATATCTGCCTGCCTGACGCATCATCCAAACTGGGGTGACATCAACAGGTTGGCGCAACAGCGCACGTAAATAGCGGTCGTTTTTCAACTCACTCATGACTAACTCCATTAACAGTAATAGGGCCGCAAAATAGCATGCATTGTAACATGCTGGAAAAATAACTGTTGGCTGACAACGCCTTTATTTAGTTCTTTTCTTTATCTTGTCTAATATTCGCTATCGTATCTTCTATCAAGCGTCGCGCAATAGTATCTGGAGGTGGGATCTGTGGTAGCTGATCGTAACGATACCAAGCCGCACTGGTTAATTCTGAAGGATCATGGCGCAACTCTCCTCCATCATAATCAGCCAAAAAACCCATCATTAAAGAATGAGGGAATGGCCAAGGTTGAGATGATACGTAACGAATATTACGAATACGAATATTGCTTTCTTCAAACACTTCGCGAGCGACGGCTTCTTCTAAGGTTTCACCAACCTCCACAAAACCAGCGAGCACAGTATAAAGAGGGGAATGTTTATGCCTAACATGATGTGCGAGTAAAATCTTATCTTCATGCCGAATACCTACAATAATACAAGGGGCAATTTGTGGGTAATAGCGTTCATGGCAGTTATCGCATAAACAAGCCCATTCGCTCTCACTATGGCGCATTTTAGAACCACAATAACCACAAAAACGATGAGAACGATAAAACTCTGCTAACTGAACACCGCGACCCACGAGTTTAAATAAATTCTCATCTTGTGAGGCGATAAGCCTCGGCGAACACATGTCGTTATCCATTTTTCCATGAATAAGCCAAACAGTTTCACCCTGCCACTCACCAACAATTTTGGCCTGTTGACCAACTAAATCCCAATCCTTTGCAAAACCAAAAGGGAGTTCACCTTTAGGTAACCACACTCGCCCACCAAGGCTGACTGTCCACCAGCCTTTCTCTGATCCCGCTAACGTATATAAATGCATAATGATAAATCTATCCAAAATAATGATATAGAATTAAGGATACTCTCTTTAGTAAGACCCACTCAATGTATTATGATTATTCTCTCTAATTTATTAACATTCAAAAAGGATTTTCATAAGTTTTACTTATAATAAAGGAATGCTAAAATGACAGATAAAACCAAAAATAAAATTGCGATTTTTGATTTAGATGAAACGCTTTTAGCAGATGATTCTAGTCGTTTATGGACACGTTATTTATGGGATAAAAAAATAGTCACCGATCCTCATTTCCTAAAACTAGATGAACAGATGATTGCTGATTATTACGCTGAAAATCTGGATATAAATCAATATCTTTATCAACATTTATCTTACTTTAAACATCATAATATAAACAAAATAAATCATTGGGTTAATGACTTTACTAAAACAAAAATTCAGCCATTACTTTACCCTGAAGGAATGTCAATAATTACACAATATCGACAGCAAAATATTCCTGTTATAATTATTTCAGCAACAATGTCTTTTCTCGTTCATGCTATCGCAAAACAACTCAATGCAGATATTTCAATGGGCATTGATATGCAAATTAAAGATAATTATTACACTGGATATATTGAAGGTATACCTACATTTCGAGAAGGAAAGGTTGATCATCTAAATCGGTGGAAAGAAGCTAATAATATTAATAATACTTATATTTATTTCTACACTGACTCTATTAATGACCTCCCATTGTGTTATCAAGCTGATAACGTCACAGTTATCAATCCAGATCAACAATTAGCTCAAATTTCACAAATGAAAAACTGGAAACAGCAACATTGGGATTTAAATAAATAACCCATGTCGGACTTGTAGTTTTCAAAATCTTTCATATACTGGACTTCTTCTTGTCGGAGTGCCTAGTGTTTATAAGGCTATTATAAACACAGGCTGAGACCGTTAATTCGGGATCCGCGGAACCTGATCGGGTTAATACCCGCGAAGGGAACAAGAGTGATTCGACCTTTTGATAGCTTCATCCCGTATGTTTTTTATACGCCTATCTGTCGATACTCCCTGCGACCTCCAGACAAGCATTTTTCTCAATATTCACCCAACAGGCTACAGCCTGCATGATATTTATTAGGAAATGCTATGTCCAAAAATCAAACTTTATCTATTAAAGATATTACGCCAACCGCCAATAAACAGCGTCCAAGAAAAGCACAGCGAGATGCTGCTCAGGAGTTTATTAGTACTATTCAAGGAGTTAGCTTTCCCAATTCAAAACGTATTTACCTTGAAGGCTCTCGTACCAATATTCAAGTACCAATGCGTGAGATCCAGCTTGATAAAACATTAATAGGTGGATCAAAAGAAAACCCTATTTTTGAAGATAATGAACCTGTTCCGGTATATGACACTTCTGGCCCTTATGGCGATCCAGCTTCTCAACTCGACGTTAATCTTGGATTAAAAAAAATTCGCCAATCATGGATTGATGAGCGTAATGATACTGAAGCACTTTCACTCTTAAGCTCTGATTTCACACAACAACGCCTTTCTGATGCCGGATTAGAGCATCTACGTTTTCCGTTAAAACCCAACCCTAAAAAAGCCCTAAAGAGTAAAAGTGTGACGCAATTGCATTATGCTCGAAAAGGTATTATCACACCTGAAATGGAGTTTATTGCTATTCGTGAAAATATGGGCCGTGAACGTATTCGAAGCAAAGTATTACGCCAACAACATGCAGGCTTTAGCTTTGGTGCTCATCTCCCTGACAATATTACTCCTGAATTTGTACGCCAAGAAGTTGCAGCTGGTCGAGCCATTATTCCCGCCAATATTAACCACCCAGAATCAGAGCCGATGATTATTGGTCGTAATTTCTTAGTGAAAGTGAATGCCAATATCGGAAATTCTTCTGTAACGTCTTCAATTGAAGAAGAAGTTGAAAAGCTAATTTGGTCTACACGTTGGGGGGCAGATACCGTAATGGATCTCTCAACAGGCCGTTACATTCATGAAACGCGTGAGTGGATCATTCGCAATAGCCCTGTTCCTATCGGCACAGTTCCAATCTATCAAGCACTTGAGAAAGTTAACGGTATTGCAGAAGATCTCACTTGGGAAATGTTCCGCGATACTTTACTTGAGCAAGCAGAGCAAGGTGTTGATTACTTTACTATTCATGCAGGTGTATTGTTACGTTATGTTCCGATGACCGCAAAACGCCTAACGGGTATTGTCTCTCGTGGTGGTTCGATAATGGCGAAATGGTGTTTATCACATCACAAAGAAAATTTCCTCTACGAACATTTCCGTGAAATCTGCGAAATTTGTACCGCTTATGATGTTTCCCTTTCATTGGGCGATGGGCTAAGACCTGGCTCTATCCAAGATGCAAACGATGAAGCACAATTTGCTGAGTTACATACTTTAGGTGAACTAACAAAAATCGCATGGGAATATGACGTGCAAGTCATGATTGAAGGCCCCGGTCACGTTCCAATGCAGATGATACGTCGCAATATGACAGAAGAGCTAGAGCATTGTCATGAAGCTCCCTTTTATACATTAGGCCCTCTCACAACAGATATTGCACCGGGTTACGATCATTTTACTTCAGGTATTGGTGCAGCAATGATTGGCTGGTTTGGTTGTGCTATGCTCTGTTATGTCACCCCGAAAGAACACCTAGGCTTACCAAATAAAGACGATGTAAAACAAGGCTTAATTACTTATAAAATTGCGGCTCATGCTGCCGATTTAGCCAAAGGGCATCCTGGTGCTCAAATCCGTGATAATGCTATGTCAAAAGCGCGTTTTGAATTTAGATGGGAAGATCAATTCAATTTAGCGCTTGATCCTGAAACAGCACGCCAATATCACGATGAAACCCTTCCTCAAGCATCAGGAAAAGTGGCTCACTTTTGCTCAATGTGTGGTCCTAAATTCTGTTCAATGAAGATAACGCAAGAAGTACGTGATTATGCGGCAGGTATGGAACAAATGTCTCAGGCCTTTAAAGAGCATGGGAATGAGCTATACCACAGCGCCGAAATCGCTCGTATTGAGGTGACTGAAAATGAACAAATCCTCTAATACACCTTTTGCATCCACAGAAAAAAAACTTGGGCTTTACCCCGTTGTTGATTCTATTGAATGGATAGAACGCCTATTAAAAACAGGTGTTACCACTCTTCAATTGCGTATAAAAGATAAACAGCCAAAAGACGTTGAAAAAGAGATCATCGAAGCAATAAAACTAGGTAAACAATATCACGCAAGACTGTTTATCAATGATTATTGGCAACTCGCCATTAATCATCAGGCTTATGGTGTTCATCTTGGTCAAGAAGATCTCGATGTTGCTGATCTTGATGCCATTAAACAAGCCGGATTACGACTGGGTATTTCTACTCACGACGAGGCGGAACTACAAAGAGCGAAGATGTTACACCCATCTTACATCGCATTAGGGCATATATTTCCAACCACAACGAAAGATATGCCATCTAAACCTCAAGGTTTGAAGGCGCTCAAACATCAAGTAGAACAGACACCTGATTTTCCCACTGTTGCTATTGGTGGGATCTCGCTAGAGAGAGTCTCTGATGTGGTTGCAACAGGCGTGGGGAGTGTTGCTTTAGTCAGTGCAATAACAAAAGCATCTGATTGGCAAAAAGTAACTCGTAAATTATTAGAATTAGTTGAAGGAAAATCGTCATGCTAAATGATAATGATTTTATGCGTTATAGCCGACAAGTGATGTTAGAAGATATTGGTATCGAGGGCCAAAACAAACTTCAACAAGCAAAGGTACTGATTGTCGGGCTTGGTGGGTTAGGTTCTCCAGCATCAATGTATCTCGCGGGGGCAGGTATTGGTGAGCTTATTTTAGTTGATGATGATGAATTACATATTTCTAATCTACAGCGCCAAATTCTTTATCGCACTCAAGATATCCCTGATGCGAAATCAGAGGTTGCAAAGCAGGCTTTGCTCGCCTTAAATCCGGATATAAAAGTGACTTCTTATAAACAACGTATTAATGATGATTCATTACTTAAATTAGTTAAAGAAGTTGATTTAGTTTTAGATTGCACAGATAACATGCCTACACGCCAAGCCATTAATCGTGCGTGTGTTGCACAACAAATTCCACTTATTAGTGGTAGTGCCGTAGGGTTTAGTGGCCAACTTATGGTGTTTGAACCTCCTTTTATTCATGGTTGTTATCACTGTCTTTATCCTGATGAAACTGAACCACAACGAAATTGTAAAACAGCCGGAATTCTAGGCCCTGTTGTGGGTGTTATTGGCACACTTCAGGCACTTGAAGCTATTAAGTTACTCTCTGATTTACCTAGCTCTCTAAGTGGAAAACTACGCCTTTTCGATGGTAGAAAACAAAATTGGAGCACTTTACGCTTAACATCATCAACAACATGTCCTGTTTGTCGAGGGTTAGCATGAACATTACCGTAAATGACGAACAATATTCTCTGGATATGCCTGTCACTATTAGCCAGCTCCTTATTCAGTTAGAACAGCCACCTATAGGTGTGGCACTCGCCATCAATGAAACCATTGTTCCTCGTGAAAATTGGGAAACACATTTTATTAACGATGGCGATACTATTCTTCTCTTTCAAGCAATTGCGGGGGGCTGATATGTTAAAAATTGCTGATACCACATTCACATCTAGACTTTTTACAGGCACAGGAAAATTTGCAACACCAACGCTAATGACAGAAGCCATTAAGGCTTCGGGCAGCCAACTTGTAACAATGGCAATGAAACGAGTCGATTTAAAAAAGGGACATGATGATTTAATCGCGCCACTCAAGTCATTAGGCGTAAAATTATTACCCAACACATCCGGGGCAAAAACAGCACAAGAAGCGATTTTTGCAGCGCGATTAGCTAAAGAGGCTTTTGGTACAAATTGGGTTAAATTAGAAATTCATCCTGATACTAAATATTTATTACCTGATCCTATTGAAACTCTTAAAGCTGCTGACATTCTTGTGAAAGAAGGTTTTGTTGTTTTACCCTACTGCAGTGCTGATCCTGTTTTATGTCGTCGTTTAGAAGACGTTGGTTGCGCTGCAGTAATGCCTTTGGGCTCTCCTATTGGCTCTAATCAAGGCTTACAAACTCGTGATTTTCTACGAATTATCGTCGAACAAGCCTCTATTCCTGTTGTTGTTGATGCAGGTATTGGCGCACCAAGTCATGCTCTTGAAGCTTTAGAGTTAGGTGCAGACGCGGTATTAGTTAATACGGCTATTGCAGTCTCTAAAAATCCAATTTTAATGGCCCAAGCATTTAAAACAGCGCTGGATGCTGGCGAGCTCGCTAGAAACTCAGGATTAGCAACTACCAATACACATGCACAAGCTTCTAGTCCATTAACCCAATATTTAGGGGCGTTCTAATGGACACTTTTTCTGATTATTGGCAACACCTGAATTGGGATGACATTACATTAAGACTCAATAGTAAAACCCATGCAGATGTTGAAGTCGCATTAAATCGTCACACTCTCACGCTTGATGATTTCATGGCACTCATTTCGCCAGCAGGTAGATACTATTTAGAACCAATGGCACAACGTGCTCAACAACTCACGCGACAACGTTTCGGCAATGTTGTGGGGTTGTATGTTCCACTTTACCTTTCTAATTTATGTGCTAATGATTGTACTTATTGTGGTTTTTCAATGAGTAATGCCATTAAACGTAAAACATTAAATGAAAGTGAGATCATTGCCGAATGTAATAGCATCCGCCAATTAGGGTTTGATAGCCTGCTATTAGTAACTGGTGAGCATCAAAGAAAAGTGGGTATGGATTATTTTCGCCAATATATCCCCCTTATTCGAGAAAATTTCAGTTCATTAATGATGGAAGTTCAACCTCTTGCAACAGAAGAATATGCCGAATTAAAAACACTCGGTATTGATGGTGTCATGGTTTATCAAGAAACCTATCATGAACCCACTTATCAGCTTCATCACCTAAAGGGCAAAAAACAAGACTTTCATTGGCGATTACAAACGCCAGATAGATTAGGACAAGCTGGAATTGATAAAATTGGTTTAGGTGCATTGATTGGTCTTTCAAGCCAGTGGCGTAGCGATTGTTATATGGTGGCAGAGCATCTCTTATTTTTACAAAAACGCTATTGGAAAAGTCGCTATTCAATCTCTTTTCCTCGTTTACGCCCTTGTGCTGGTGGACTAAGTCCCGCATCAGTAATGAGTGAAGCGGAATTAGTTCAATTGATCTGTGCTTTTCGTATTTTGGCACCTGATGTTGAGCTTTCACTTTCAACCCGCGAATCTCCATATTTTCGTGATAATACAGTACCATTAGCGATAAATAACATTAGTGCGGGTTCTAAAACTCAACCTGGTGGGTATTCTGATAGTCATGAAGAATTAGAACAATTCTCTCCTAATGATAATCGCCATGTTAATGATGTGATTAATGCATTAAAAGAACGAGGATTACAACCCGTATGGAAAGATTGGGATAATTACTTGGGCCGTTAATTAAAATTTAAACAATATAAAACCGCCTTTAGTTTATTTAATTAAAAATAATAAAGGCGGTTTTTATTACATAATTCAATAGAAGTGATTTTTAATAAATTCAAAATAACCCAACAAAAATAAAACATTAAAATTAATATATTATAATTCTTTTAATTTAATATTTATAAAAAACTTAATTCTTACGCTGCTAATTCTTCAAGTTCTTGAATACTTAAACCTGATATTTTCTCAATAAATAAAAGATCAAAATTTTCTTTTAATAAGTTTTGAGCTAATTCTATTTGTACTATTTTTTTACCAATTTCAATACCCTCTGTTTTACCTAACTCAATACCTTCCGTTTTACCTAACTCAATGCCTTTAGCCCAACCTATTTCAATACCTACATTCTTACCTATTTCAATACCTACATTCTTACCTATTTCAATACCTACATTTTTGCCCAGTTCGATCCCCTCATTTTTGCCTATTTCAAACCCTTCACTTACACCTAAATTAAATCCCTTATTTTCTAATCTCCACGCTATATTCATAATCACCTCTTTGTGGTTATCTACTTGTTCAACTATTTTATTTAAAATGAACTCAAAATCTGATGCGTCCATAATTGAGAATAAATATTCTACAACAGCAACTGTGTCTTCATCTCTGCAGTTTTTCTGATTTATTGCTTTTGATAGAAGTATTGCAATCTCATTAATATCATGACAACTATTAACGTGCTTCATTGCAATTTCCATTACTGCTGCTTTTTTATGAGTCAGCAAAATATCATCATCAATTGAAGTCAAATCAATTAAAGAAAAGCTATTAGAATAAAGTTGATTAGCAAGTGAAGTAAGTGGAAAACATGACATCCAATTAACAGGAAAAGGATAAGGTTTTTTCTTGCCATGATAAAACAGAATAGGAACAACGAGGGGTAAAAATTTATAACCTTGCTGTAAATGTTGATTCATAGTGTAAAATGCATAATTCATCATACGCCAACCTATCATTTTATCTGGCCTAGATTGATGTTCTACTAATAAATAAATAGAAATATCACCCTCTTTGGTTTTCACTAAATACAAAATATCAGACATACGAGAACGTAAGTTAATATCGATGAAAGAAGAATTTTGTAATTGCAACGTTGAAAAATCACAATGACTTTTTAAGTCCTCTGGTAAATGGACAAAGAAAAAGTCTTTCGCATTACTGACATTCATCATAAAACGTTTAAATGCAGAATCATAAGAAGATATGGATATAGATTTTTTCATAACTAGCTCCATGCTGAATTTGGATTGCCAGCTTACAGAAAAAAATGAATTTTTATCACTAGAAAATCATCATAATTATCTGAAAAATATAAGTTATTTATTGATCTTAACTGAGTGAGTAATGGGGAGAAATAAAAAAATACCTTCAATAAATATCAAAGGTATTTTTCTAATATTATAATTTTTATTTATCAACAACGATATTTTTATTCACCACTTCATATTCATCATTACCCACCATCCTCGCAAATTTCTCAATGGGATCTGTACTTAACGCATATAGCCGTTTTAGAGCGAAAGGTGGATCACCTAAACGAACTTTTCCTTGCTGAGTCGTCACCGCCAATGTCATACCCGACGCTTTGACTGCATTGATTGCTCTTTGATTATATCCACCAAAAGGGTATGCAAAAGCATATTGATGTGGGTTTAATAATCGCAAAACACGCTGTGAGTGCTGTAAATCTAATACGATAGTATGAGATTGGCGACTAAATATAATGGGTTTTTTATTATTATCTAAACGATGTAAAAAATGAGAATGTGACTGAATATCAAAAACATCTCGGCTTGATTTCAGTGCCTGCCAACTCATAAATTGTAATGAATTGGGTGCCCATTTAGGTATTTTAGATTTTATACGTGATGAAATAACAAATAATGTTGCTCTTTGGCCATTTTCTTTTAAAAGTGGATAGGCATAGCGATAAACAGATTGTAAACCATCATCAAATGTTAATGCGACGGCTCGTCCCGGCAAATTAATATTTTTATTTAAATAGCCTGCAACTTGGTTTAGTGAAAGCGTTTCATACCCGGCTTCTTTTAAATAATTCATCTGCTCTGTAAAGGCGGTTAATGATGTTGTTGTTGATGTATGACGAAAATTATGATTTTCCGTTGCTTTGAGAATATGATGATAAGTAAGCACCGGTATCCCTAAATCAGGTTTTACATCCCTTGATGAAATATAACCTAAGCGGTCACCTAAAGAGATCTCAAACCAATTGATTTTACTTCCATTAGCATCTTCTTTTATTGTGCGTGATAGCACAGGATAGCGTAAATTGGATAAGAGTATCGCTATTTGTGGGCTCGCAATATCTTTATCACTATAGATGGGGGTATTTTTTGTTGTGATCAGATATTCATAGATAGGATAATCGGTTTTCTTCGTACTATATGATAAGAAACGTATTTTCCTATCGACCGAAATAGAAGCAATATCTTCAATGTAACCATCTTCTAAATAACCAGCTTCCAAATAACCTTGGGCATTTCCAAATTGTATTTTATGGTAATTATTTATCGCATCTGAAACATAAAATCCCCGATTAGGATATAGCTCAGCAACAGGTCTTAGTTTATTACCAATAAAAGCATATAAAGTTTTTTGTTGCCGAAGCTGCATCAATGTTGTGATCGAAGTTTCTAAATTCCATTGTGTTTCTGTTGGTATTTCCTTTTCTAAAGGGGTTGCAAAAGCAAGACCAGTAAAAATAAAAAATAGGATAATCAATCCGTTAGTTATTATTCTCATCATTTCGCCTACTTATTGTAGAACAGAAACAAAAAATGCCCTCACAATGGAGGGCATTTCAATCTAATCTAAATTAGATTTTAGTCTTTTAATCCACCAAAACCAGCATTCAGTAATTCTGCTAAGTTAGCAGATGCTTCATCAGCACTGATTGTTGTTTCAGTTTCATCTGCTGGCAATTGTGATTGACGACGCTTCATACGATCTTGGTGATACGCATACCCTGTACCTGCTGGGATCAAGCGACCAACAATAACGTTCTCTTTCAAGCCACGTAATTCGTCACGTTTACCTGCTACCGCTGCTTCAGTCAGAACACGCGTTGTTTCTTGGAATGATGCAGCAGAGATGAAGGATTCAGTTGCCAGAGATGCTTTCGTGATACCTAACAGGTCACGAGCATACGTTGCTGGTACTTTACCATCATCTTCCAGAACACGGTTTGATACTTTAACGCGAGCGTATTCAACCTGTTCACCTTCGAGGAACTCAGAGCTTCCTGCGTTCTCAATGGTAACTTTACGTAGCATCTGACGAACGATAACTTCGATGTGTTTATCGTTAATCTTAACGCCTTGTAAACGGTAAACTTCCTGTACTTCGTTAGTGATATAGCGAGTAACCGCATGAACACCACGTAAGCGCAGAATGTCGTGTGGTGACTCTGGACCATCGGAGATAACATCACCGCGTTCCACAACCTCACCCTCGAATACGTTAAGCTGACGCCATTTAGGGATCATCTCTTCGTATGCATCGCTACCGTCTAATGGAGAAATAACTAGACGACGTTTACCTTTAGTCTCTTTACCGAACGATACAATACCGCTGATTTCAGCAAGGATTGCGGGCTCTTTCGGACGACGAGCTTCAAACAGGTCAGCTACGCGTGGCAGACCACCGGTGATATCTTTAGTACCGCCAGATTCTTGTGGAATACGCGCTAAAGTGTCACCTGCGTTAATTGTAATGCCATCGTCTAACTGAACAATTGCTTTACCTGGCAGGAAGTACTGTGCTGGCATATCAGTATTCGGGATCAATACATCTTTGCCTTGTGCATCAGTGATGCGCAGTGCTGGACGTAAATCTTTACCGCTACCTGTACGCTCTGCTGAATCCAGAACAACCAGTGAAGAAAGACCTGTTAATTCATCTGTTTGACGTGTGATGGTTTGACCATCAACCATGTCAGCAAAACGAATGATACCAGATACTTCACTCACAACTGGCATTGTATGTGGATCCCAGTTAGCAACAGTTTCGCCACCATTAACCGCTTCGCCATCACCTTTCGCTAATTGAGCACCGTAAGGCACTTTGTAGCTTTCTTTCGTACGACCGAATTCGTCAATTAAACGTAATTCTGTGTTACGAGAAGTGATAACTAATTTACCCGCAGTATTGGTAATGAACTTCGCATTGAACAGCTTCAGAGTACCTTTATTACGTACTTGAATGCTAGATTCTGCTGCCGCACGAGATGCCGCACCACCGATGTGGAACGTACGCATCGTTAACTGTGTACCTGGTTCACCGATTGACTGTGCCGCGATAACACCGATAGCTTCACCTTTGTTGATGATATGACCACGAGCAAGGTCACGACCATAACATTTAGCACATACACCGAAGTCTGTGTTACAGGTTACAACTGAACGTACTTTTACGCTGTCAACTGAGTTTTCTTCTAACAAGTCACACAGTTTTTCGTTTAACAGGGTGTTACGTGGAACAAGAATATCGGCAGTACCTGGTTTCAGAATATCTTCTGCAGCTACACGACCTAATACACGTTCACGCAGTGGCTCTTTAACATCTCCACCTTCGATAACCGGAGTCATCATAACACCTTCGGTTGTACCACAGTCGTCTTCTGTGACAACTAAGTCTTGTGCAACGTCAACTAAACGACGAGTCAAGTAACCGGAGTTTGCTGTTTTCAGTGCTGTATCCGCAAGACCTTTACGAGCACCGTGGGTTGAGATGAAGTACTGGAGTACGTTCAGACCTTCACGGAAGTTCGCTGTGATTGGTGTCTCGATGATTGAGCCATCTGGCTTAGCCATCAGACCACGCATACCTGCTAACTGACGGATCTGAGCTGCAGAACCACGAGCACCGGAGTCAGCCATCATAAAGATGCTGTTGAAAGATACTTGTTGTTCTTCTTCACCATTACGGTTAATAACGGTTTCAGTAGACAGGTTTTCCATCATCGCTTTCGCTACGCGCTCATTCGCCGCAGCCCAAATATCGATGACTTTGTTGTAACGTTCGCCCGCTGTTACCAGACCGGATTGGAACTGTTCCTGAATTTCTGCAACTTCAGCTTCTGCTTCTGCAATGATCTCTGCTTTTTTCGCAGGGATAACCATGTCATCGATACCTACTGAAGCACCTGAACGTGCTGCGTAAGCAAAACCGGTATACATGATTTGGTCAGCAAAAATAACTGTTGGCTTCAAGCCCATGACGCGATAACAGGTATTAAGCATTTTAGAGATTGCTTTCTTACCTAATGGTTGGTTAACCAGCGCGTAAGGTAGGCCTTTTGGTACGATCATCCATAAAATAGCTCGGCCGACAGTAGTGTCTTTTAAGCTAGTTTCAGTAGTGATGTTACCTTCGCCATCTTTGATCTCTTCAGTGATACGTACTTTAACACGTGCGTGTAAAGAGGCTAAACCAGCGCGATAAACGCGTTCAGCTTCTTTAGGACCACTTAGCACCATGCCTTCACCTTTGGCATTGATGCAGTCACGAGTCATGTAGTAAAGACCTAATACAACGTCCTGTGAAGGAACGATGATTGGGTCACCACTTGCTGGAGACAGGATGTTATTTGTTGACATCATCAGCGCACGAGCTTCTAGTTGCGCTTCTAATGTCAATGGTACGTGAACCGCCATTTGGTCACCATCGAAGTCGGCGTTGTATGCCGCACAAACGAGTGGGTGTAACTGAATAGCTTTACCTTCGATAAGGATTGGTTCAAATGCCTGAATACCTAAACGGTGAAGTGTTGGTGCACGGTTTAGCATCACTGGGTGTTCGCGGATAACTTCATCTAAGATATCCCAAACAACCGCTTCTTCGCGCTCAACCATTTTTTTAGCGGCTTTAATTGTTGTCGCTAAACCACGGGTTTCCAGTTTTCCGTAAATAAATGGTTTGAATAACTCAAGAGCCATTTTTTTCGGTAGACCACACTGATGCAGACGCAGGTATGGACCAACGGTGATTACAGAACGACCAGAATAGTCAACACGTTTACCTAACAGGTTTTGACGGAAACGACCTTGTTTACCTTTGATCATATCAGCCAAAGATTTCAGAGGACGTTTGTTCGAACCTGTGATCGCACGACCACGACGACCGTTATCTAATAACGCATCCACAGACTCTTGCAACATACGTTTTTCATTACGTACGATAATGTCTGGAGCTGCTAAATCAAGCAGGCGTTTTAAACGGTTGTTACGGTTGATCACACGACGATATAAATCGTTCAGGTCAGATGTCGCAAAACGACCGCCATCAAGTGGAACCAGTGGACGTAAGTCTGGTGGTAACACAGGCAGTACAGTTAAGATCATCCACTCAGGTTTATTGCCTGATTGCATGAACGCTTCAAGTAACTTGATACGTTTAGTCAGTTTCTTACGTTTAGTTTCAGAGTTAGTTTCGTTTAACTCTTCACGTAACGTTTCACACTCTTGTTCCAGATCCATGCTCTGTAAGAGGTTCTGAACAGCTTCTGCACCCATCTTCGCATCAAATTCGTCACCGAATTCTTCTAATGCATCGAGGTATTGCTCTTCTGTTAAGATTTGACCACGTTCAAGGCTAGTCATCCCGCCTTCAACAACAACGTAAGATTCAAAATACAATACACGTTCAATATCGCGCAGTGGCATATCCAGCAGCAAACCGATACGGGACGGTAATGATTTCAAGAACCAAATGTGAGCAACTGGAGAAGCTAATTCGATGTGACCCATGCGTTCACGACGAACTTTAGTTTGTGTAACTTCAACGCCACACTTCTCACAGATAACACCACGGTGTTTTAAACGTTTGTATTTACCACACAAACATTCGTAATCTTTTACTGGTCCGAAAATACGGGCACAGAAAAGACCGTCACGTTCTGGTTTGAACGTACGGTAGTTAATTGTTTCTGGCTTTTTAACTTCACCAAATGACCATGAACGGATCATATCAGGTGATGCCAGAGCAATTTTGATCGCATCAAACTCTTCGGTCTTGGTTTGCGCTTTCAGAAACTTTAATAAGTCTTTCACGAAATGGCTCCTGTCGGAGTTAGACCTGCCAGGCAAATGACCCCTGTCATTCACCCCTTTAAACCAGTGTAGTCACTGTTTGACAGACTGCCATCTCTAGCAGTCTGTCTCTATGGAATCCGTTATTCGTCTTCCAATTCGATGTTGATACCCAGTGAACGGATCTCTTTCAACAATACGTTGAACGACTCTGGCATACCTGGTTCCATCTGATGATTACCATCAACGATGTTTTTGTACATTTTGGTACGACCGTTAACGTCATCCGACTTAACAGTAAGCATTTCTTGAAGAGTATAAGCTGCACCGTATGCTTCCAGTGCCCACACTTCCATCTCCCCGAAACGCTGTCCACCAAACTGAGCTTTACCACCAAGAGGTTGCTGAGTAACTAAGCTGTACGAACCAGTAGAACGGGCGTGCATCTTATCATCAACTAAGTGGTTCAGTTTCAGCATGTACATGTAACCAACAGTTACTGGACGCTCAAATTGCTCACCTGTACGACCATCGAAAAGTGTAATCTGACCAGAAGTTGGAAGATCAGCTAATTTAAGCATCTCTTTAATTTCCATTTCTTCTGCACCATCGAACACTGGTGTTGCGGTTGGCATACCTTTTTTCAGGTTTTCAGCCAGACGTAACACTTCTTCATCGCTGAAGGTGTCCAGATCAACTTTCTGACGAGGTGCCATACCCAGATCGTAAGCTTTCTGGATAAATTCACGTAATTTAGCAACTTCTTGTTGCTGTTTCAGCATCGCGTTGATCTTATCACCGATACCTTTAGCAGCCATACCCAAGTGAGTTTCAAGGATCTGACCGATGTTCATACGTGATGGTACACCCAGTGGGTTCAGTACGAGGTCAACTGGATTGCCGTTTTCATCGTATGGCATGTCTTCAATAGGGTTAATCTTAGAGATAACACCCTTGTTACCATGACGACCCGCCATCTTATCACCAGGTTGGATCTGACGTTTAACAGCCAGATAAACCTTAACGATTTTCAGCACACCTGGTGCTAAATCATCACCTTGAGTGATTTTACGACGTTTAGCTTCCAGTTTCTTCGCGAACTCAGCTTTCAGTTCATCATACTGTTCTGCTAATTGTTCTAACTGGTTTTGCTTCTCTTCATCCGCAATACCCAGTTCTAACCAACGTTCACGAGGTAATTTATCTAATTTCTCAGCTTCAATACCGCCAGCAATCAGAACACCACGGATACGAGCGAATAGACCAGCTTCAAAGATACGCAGTTCTTCAGTTAAGTCTTTCTTAACTTCACGTAACTGTGATTCTTCAATTTCTAATGCACGTTTATCTTTTTCTACGCCATCACGGGTGAAGACTTGTACATCGATAACTGTACCAGACACACCATTAGGAACACGTAGAGAAGAATCTTTAACATCAGATGCTTTTTCACCGAAGATAGCACGCAACAGTTTCTCTTCTGGAGTCAGTTGAGTTTCACCTTTAGGTGTTACTTTACCAACCAGAATGTCACCGCCTTTCACTTCAGCACCGATATAAACGATACCTGATTCATCCAGTTTAGATAACGCGGCTTCACCAACGTTCGGGATATCAGCTGTGATCTCTTCAGGCCCTAACTTAGTATCACGAGAGACACAAGCCAGTTCTTGAATATGGATAGTTGTGAAACGATCTTCTTGAACAACACGCTCAGATACAAGGATGGAGTCCTCGTAGTTATAACCATTCCATGGCATAAATGCCACGCGCATGTTTTGGCCTAATGCTAACTCACCAAGGTCTGTTGAAGGACCATCAGCTAACACATCACCGCGATCAACAGGTTCACCTAAAGATACGCAAGGTGTTTGGTTAATACATGTGTTCTGGTTAGAACGGGTGTATTTAGTCAAGCTATAGATATCAATGCCCGCTTCACCAGCGTAAGTCTCTTCTTCGTTAACTTTGATAACGATACGAGAAGCATCAACATACTGAACAACACCACCACGTTTAGCAACTGCAGTAACACCGGAGTCAACCGCTACAGCACGTTCCATACCTGTACCTACTAGTGGTTTATCACCACGAAGTGTAGGAACAGCCTGACGTTGCATGTTCGCACCCATCAATGCACGGTTGGCGTCATCGTGTTCAAGGAATGGGATCAGTGAAGCACCGACAGAAACAACCTGTTGGGTTGAAACGTCCATGTACTGAACTTGGTCACGACTAAATAAGCTTGACTCACCTTTATGACGGCAAGTAACTAATTCTTCAACGAAGTGATTGTCATCGTCTAATACGGAGTTAGCCTGAGCAATGATGAAGTTACCTTCTTCAATTGCAGACAGATAATGAATTTCATCTGTTACAGCGTTGTTTTCAACAACACGGTAAGGCGTTTCAAGGAAACCGTACTCGTTAGTCTGTGCATAAACAGATAATGAGTTGATAAGACCGATGTTTGGACCTTCAGGCGTTTCGATTGGGCACACACGACCGTAGTGAGTTGGGTGTACGTCTCGAACTTCGAAGCCTGCACGTTCACGGGTCAAACCACCTGGGCCTAATGCAGAAATACGACGTTTATGCGTAATTTCTGATAGCGGGTTATTCTGATCCATAAACTGTGATAACTGGCTAGAGCCAAAGAACTCTTTGACAGCAGCAGAAATCGGTTTTGCATTGATCATATCTTGTGGCATTAATGCATCAAGATCGCCTAAAGACAGACGTTCTTTAACTGCACGCTCAACACGCACCAGACCAACACGGAATTGGTTTTCAGCCATTTCGCCAACAGAACGAATACGACGGTTACCTAAGTGGTCGATATCATCCACTTCACCTTTACCATTACGGATATCAATCAGTTTTTTCATTACTTCAATGATATCTTCTTGGCTCAGGATGCCAGAACCTTCAACTTCGTCACGGCTTAACGAACGGTTGAACTTCATACGACCCACAGCAGAAAGATCATAACGATCTTCAGAGAAGAATAAGTTCTCAAATAAGTTTTCTGCAGCTTCGCGTGTAGGTGGCTCACCAGGACGCATCATGCGATAGATTTCAACTAACGCGCTTAAGCGATCGTTTGTAGGATCGACGCGAACAGTTTCTGAAATATAAGCACCATGATCTAAGTCATTGGTAAACAGAGTTTCAATCGTTTTATGACCAGCTTGACTTAAGCGAGCTAACACATCTAAAGAGATTTCCATGTTAGCAGCACAAATCAGTTCACCTGTTGCTTCATCAATATAATCACGAGCAACCACTTTACCTGCAATATATTCAACAGGTACTTCAATGCGGTCAACTTGTTCTTTTTCTAATTGACGAATATGGCGAGCAGTAATACGACGGCCTTTTTCAACATATACTTTGCCGTTTGCTTCAATATCAAATGAAGCAGTTTCACCACGCAGACGTTCAGGCACTAATGTCATCATCAGCTTGTTGTTGCTGATTTCAAACAATGTTTTTTCGAAGAATAAACCTAAGATTTCTTCAGTGCTGTAGTTCATTGCGCGTAAAATGATAGTCGCAGGTAATTTACGGCGACGGTCAATACGGACAAAAAGGTTATCTTTAGGGTCGAATTCGAAGTCTAACCATGAGCCACGATAAGGGATAATACGTGCGTTATACAGTACCTTACCAGATGAGTGTGTTTTACCTTTGTCACTATCAAAGAACACACCAGGGCTACGGTGTAACTGGGAAACGATAACACGCTCAGTACCATTGATTACAAAGGTACCATTATCGGTCATTAATGGGATTTCACCCATATAGACTTCTTGTTCTTTAATGTCTTTAACGGTGCCTTCTGGGGCTTCACGTTCATAAATGACCAGACGCAGTTTTACACGCAGAGGTGCAGAATAAGTTACACCGCGGATCTGACATTCTTTAACATCAAAAACAGGCTCGCCTAAGCGGTAGCTGACATACTGTAATTCAGCATTGCCACTATAGCTTTGGATAGGGAATACGGAACGGAAAGCTGCTTCCAGACCGTTTTGACCATCAGGATCTTGCTCGATAAACTTCTGGAACGAGTCAAGTTGGATAGAAAGGAGATAGGGAACATCCAGAACTTGTGGACGTTTACCAAAATCCTTACGAATACGTTTTTTCTCGGTATAGGAGTAAACCATAGGGTTCCTCAGCTCGCTGAAAAGTGACCCACTCTGCCTACCCTTAGTTATTAAGGGCGACACGACATTCTGCTAACACTATTTTTTGTAGGTAGGAAAATGTAATTTTCCATAATACTTATTGCTATTACTCTTAAATCATTTCATTGCATTGAGTTCACTACCGAGCTTTTGGACAACGTGGATCGTAGTGAGTAATACAGTATATTAAGTCGTCAATAGCAAAAAATATTGAGGTAGAGAGAAAGCCAAAAAGTGTGAAAAAGCTACTCTTACCTTACAGCGCAAAAAGGCTGGTGACCAAAAAATCACCAGCCATCAGCCGTTAGGCTGCACTCTGGGAAGTTAAATTATTTAACTTCAACCTCAGCGCCTGCTTCTTCCAGAGCTTTCTTCAGAGCTTCAGCATCATCTTTGCTTACGCCTTCTTTCAGAGCTGCTGGTGCAGATTCTACTAAGTCTTTAGCTTCTTTCAGGCCAAGACCGGTAGCGCCACGTACTGCTTTGATTACTGCTACTTTGTTACCGCCGATAGCTTTCAGGATAACGTCAAATTCAGTTTTCTCTTCAGCAGCTTCTGCTGGACCCGCAGCAACAGCAACAGCTGCAGCAGCAGATACACCGAATTTTTCTTCCATCATAGAGATCAGTTCAACAACGTCCATTACAGACATTTCAGCAACTGCGTTTAAGATATCGTCTTTAGAAATAGACATAACAAGTGTTCCTAAAATTCAGAAAAAGTTTATACGTAAATAAAGCAACGAAGAAATTGGCTATTAAGCAGCTTCTTTCTGATCGCGCAGAGCAGCCAGAGTGCGAACCAATTTGCCTGCAGAGGCTTCTTTCATGGTTGCCATCAGGCGTGCGATTGCTTCATCGTAAGTTGGGAGTGTAGCCAGACGATCGATGTTCGAACCTGGGATAAACTCACCTTCAAAGGCAGCCGCTTTAATCTCGAATGCTGGGTTCGCTTTCGCGAAATCTTTGAACAGACGAGCTGCAGCGCCCGGATGTTCAGCAGAAAATGCAATCAAGGTTGGACCAACAAATGCATCTTTCAGTACTTCATAAGAAGTACCTTCAACAGCACGACGCAGAAGTGTGTTACGTACTACACGTACAGTAACGCCAGCTTCACGACATGCTTTACGCAGTTCGGTCATTTTAGCTACAGTAACGCCACGGGAATCCGCAACAACTGCAGAAAGCGCACCTTTGGCAACTTCGCTGACTTCAGCAACAATCGCTTGTTTGTCTTGAAGATTTAGTGCCATTAGCTTCTTGCTCCTGGATTAACCGAGTAAAAACTCGGGACTCACATCACTTATTACCACAATGGTATAAGCGCTAAAACACGGTGAGTAGAATCCAGAATATATAATTCTTTATTGGCTCTCTCACCGTCTACGCAGGAAAATTAAGTAATTACTTACACCTGCGGTCTTGGACGGGGTCTGGATAGGCCAGACTCCAACCGAAATTCAGAGAATTTAGTTATGTAGACTTAAATAAAATACCACATAGCTAAACTCAAGGCGTCAAATTCTATACAAATTTGACGCCAAGGTAAAGTCTTTTATGACTTTAGTCTAATCTAAGATTAAACTGTCGCGCTCAAGCTAGCTTGATCAATAGCAACACCTGCACCCATAGTGGTAGACAGGCTTACTTTCTTGATATAAACGCCTTTCGCTGCAGATGGTTTTGCTTTTTTCAGCGCAACCAGCAGAGCTTCTAAGTTTTCTTTCAACTGTTCTTCGTTGAAATCAACTTTACCGATAGTGGTATGGATAATACCATTTTTGTCGTTACGGTAACGAACCTGACCAGCTTTAGCATTTTTAACTGCTTCAGCAACGTTAGGAGTTACAGTACCCACTTTCGGGTTTGGCATTAAGCCACGTGGGCCAAGGATTTGACCTAATTGACCTACAACGCGCATTGCATCTGGAGATGCGATAACAACGTCAAAGTCCATTTCGCCAGCTTTAACTTTAGCAGCTAAGTCGTCCATACCGACTAATTCAGCGCCTGCTTCTTTAGCAGCTTCTGCATTTGCACCTTGTGCGAATACAGCAACGCGAACTGAACGGCCAGTACCGTGTGGAAGTACAGTTGCACCACGAACGTTTTGATCTGATTTACGTGCATCGATGCCAAGGTTAACAGCAACGTCAACGCTTTCAACGAATTTAGCAGTAGCCAGTTCTTTCAGTAAAGCAACAGCTTCAGCGATTTCGTACTGTTTAGTTACTTCAACTTTTTCACGGATATTGCGCA
Organism: Proteus sp. fly-1089; assembly: GCF_040138965.1. Lineage (NCBI taxonomy): Bacteria > Pseudomonadati > Pseudomonadota > Gammaproteobacteria > Enterobacterales > Morganellaceae > Proteus > Proteus sp. fly-1089. Next base: position 1,881 of record NZ_JBEETS010000011.1, on the reverse strand, counting down.
TGCGCTTGGTTAGTTTAGCCATCAGATTAATCCTCCACTACCAGGCCCATGGAACGAGCAGTACCAGCAATTGAACGCATCATAGCTTCAACGTCAGCACCAGTCAGGTCCGCAGCTTTAGTTTCTGCGATTTCACGAACTTGAGCAGAAGTAATTTTACCTACTTTCTCTTTGTTCGGTTTACCAGAACCTGATTTCACGCCCGCAGCTTTCTTCAGCAAAACTGCTGCTGGAGGAGTTTTGGTAACGAAAGTGAAAGAACGGTCAGCGTAAACTGTAATAACAACAGGAATTGGTAAGCCTTTTTCTACGCTTTCAGTTTTAGCGTTGAATGCTTTACAGAATTCCATGATGTTAACACCTTGTTGACCCAGAGCTGGACCAACTGGTGGACTTGGATTAGCCATACCTGCAGAAACTTGCAGTTTGATATAGGCTTGGACTTTCTTAGCCATTAATTAATTCCTCAATTTGGGTATATCGCCCGGCTAGGGCTCCCCGATTTTACTTTGTTCTGTCTTATGACAAAACAACTCAAAACGAAAGGTGGAAAATTGTAGATAACTTTTCCACCTTTTGCAAGAAAGCAACGTAAAAAGGTTTAACCTTTTTCAACCTGACTAAAGTCTAATTCAACTGGTGTCGCACGACCAAAGATTGAAACAGAAACTTTTAAGCGGCTTTTTTCATAATCAACTTCTTCAACCACACCATTAAAGTCAGCGAATGGACCATCGCTAACACGAACCATTTCACCTGGTTCAAACAGTGTTTTAGGACGTGGCTTATCACCAACTTGTTGTAAGCGATTCATAATCGCATCAACTTCTTTATCACTAATTGGTGCAGGTCTGTCTGAGGTTCCACCAATAAATCCCATAACACGAGGTACATTACGTACTAAGTGCCAAGTTGCATCGTTCATGACCATTTGGACAAGAACATAACCTGGGAAAAATTTACGCTCACTTTTGCGACGTTGACCGCTACGGATCTCAACCACTTCTTCGGTTGGAACCATAACTTCGCCGAATGAGTCTTCCATTTCGTTTAATTTGATATGTTCACGCAGAGACTGTGCAACACGGCCTTCAAAGCCCGAAAATGCCTGAATGACATACCAGCGTTTTTTTGGAGAATCAGTCATGAACACCTCACAGGCCAGTAATAAATGAAACAAAACGAACCAGAATGCCATCCAGTCCCCAAAGAACTAATGACACAATAGCCGTCACTGCAGCAACAATCAGGGTCGTTTGCAATGTTTCTTGACGTGTTGGCCATACTACTTTACGCATTTCAATGCGCGCTTCGCGAGCAAATACTAATGTTGCTTTACCTTGTGTTGTCCACAACGCGATCCCACCCGCTGCTACGAACAAAGCAACAACAGCTAAAGCTCGTAACGCTAGGTTAAATTCACGGTAAAGATAGTTGCCACCCACTGCTACTGCCAGCAATAAAACGGTAATGATCCATTTAGCGATATCACCACCGCGTTTGCTATCTTGAGCTCCGCTATTCGCACTCATAAATTAACCTGTCATATGATGTAAATAAATAGCCAGCTTGCCTCGCAAGAGCAAAACAAATCAGACTAACCATAAAATCAACTATGATTGCATCTGACACAGTGTCATATCTCTATGACATTCGTATCTGCAAGATACTGGACTCGATTCGTTGTATCAGAGCCTATCTCACCAATAATTTACATCAAACTAGTGATGAGATAGGTTCTTTTTCAAACAACGCATAAAAAGGGCATCGATTGATGCCCTTCTCTAGGAAAATTACGCGAGTAATTAACCTAATACTTTAGCAACAACGCCCGCACCTACTGTACGGCCACCTTCGCGGATAGCGAAACGTAAACCGTCG
>NZ_JBEETS010000010.1:0-135284 GCF_040138965.1 Proteus sp. fly-1089 | reverse complement strand
ATGGTGGGTCGTGGGCGATTCGAACGCCCGACCAATTGATTAAAAGTCAACTGCTCTACCGACTGAGCTAACGACCCTTTTTCGAATCCGCCACATTCTCTGTGGCAACGGCGGGTAATAATACTGATTTAATGTTTTTGTGCAATGTTTTTTTTCAAAAAAACAATCAATAGCTTAAAAAACAATCATTTAACCCCGAAAATGCAATATTTTACATTACGGGGTCAATAATTAGAGTGCTGCTAACTGCTTTTGTGCTAATTTAGCGCCAGCACTATTTGGATATTGCTTAATCACTTGTTGATAAATAGCTTTAGCATTATCCTTTTGCCCTTTCTCTTGCATGATCAGACCAATTTTATAAAAGGCTTCACTTGCTTTTTGAGATTTCGGATAGTTTTTAACAACAATAGCAAATGTACTTGCTGCCTGATCCTTATTACCTTTTAAGTAATACATCTGACCCAACCAAAAATGTGCATTTGATTGATAGCTAGATTTAGGATAGTTATTGATAAAGTTGTTTAATTCAACAATTGCCTTATCGTAATCTTTTGAATTCAATACGATATCAATTGCTGCATTATAATCGGCCTTCTCATCACCTTGCCCAGAATTAGTTGTAGCAGAAGGTGTTGAAGAAGCAGTATTATCAGGTTGTGTGGCTTCCGTCGATGTAGTCGATGTAGATGCACCGCCACCAAGGCTATCTAATTGTTGATAGATATTGCGTTGGCGTTCGACAACTTGATTTAACTGATATTGATTTTCCTGAATTTGACCACGCAACATATCAATATCACGCTGAGAATCAGCAAGTTGTTGCTGTAATTGGGTCAAAAGCTGGCTGTGAGCATTTGAAAAACGCTCAAGTTGGGCGAGTCGTTCATCGGTCGAACCTGAACCGATATTACTGATTGGCGCTTGGGCAATAGCGGCTACAGGAGCCGCTACGCCAACCAGTAACAACAGACTCATCAAGAAAGGTCTGAAGTTACTGTTGTTCATGCCGTTCTCTTAGTAATCCAGTACTGCACGACGGTTTTTCGCATAAGCGGCTTCGTCATGACCCAGTACAGCTGGTTTTTCTTTACCGTAAGATACGATTGACAGTTGATCAGCAGATACGCCTTTACCTTGTAGGTACATTTTCACAGCGTTAGCACGACGTTCGCCCAGAGCGATGTTGTATTCTGGAGTACCGCGTTCGTCAGCATGACCTTCTACAGTGATACGTACTGAAGGATTAGCACGCAGGAATGCAGCGTGTGCATCTAACAGGTTAGCGTAGTCTGAGCTAATGTCATATTTGTCAAAACCGAAGTAAACGATGTTTTGTTGTTTCAGTTGTTCTAATTGCTGACGTGCTAATTCTTCAGCAGTAGGACCTTGTTCAACAACTGGTACATTGTTTGTATCAGTTTGATCTTCGTTTTTGTTTGAGCTACATGCTGCAACAGCAACGAGTGGTAATGCTAACATCAACCCTTTAAACACTTTGTTTAATTGCATCTCTATTTGTTCCTTTATTTTGTTTGCCATACATAATTTTTATGCATCACATAAACGGTGACCAGGCAGGTGATTTAACCTGACCATCAGTCGCCGGAAGACGCGCTTTGAAACGTCCATCAGTCGATACTAGCTGCAAAATGGTGCCTAAGCCTTGTGTAGAGCTATAAATAACCATTGTGCCGTTAGGCGCGATGCTTGGCGTTTCATCCAGAAACGTATCTGTTAGATATTGTACGGAATTCGTTTCCAGATCCTGCTTAGCGATATGTTGCCTACCGCTTTCAGAACTCACCATAACTAAGAAACTACCATCTGGGCTTACCGCAGGATTTTGGTTTTGCTTACCTTCCCACGTAATACGCTCTGGTGTTCCACCGTTAATATTCACTTTGTATATTTGTGGACGTCCACCTTGATCTGAAGTATAGACTAAGGTTTGTCCATCTGGCATCCAATTTGGCTCAGTATTGTTGCTTCTGCCATTGGTTACCTGTGTCATATTCCCACTTGCTAAATCCATAACATACAGATTTAAGCTACCACTCTTTGAAAGCGCAAATGCTAGCTTAGAGCCATCTGGTGAAAACGAAGGTGCACCATTATGTCTTGGGAATGATGCTATTTGGCGAATTTCGCCTGTCGCTAATGTTTGTACAACTAAAGCGGATTGACCACTTTCAAATGTAACATAAGCAAGTTTAGCACCATCTGGTGACCATGCTGGTGACATTAATGGCTGTGATGAGCGATAAACACGATCTTGGTTAAAACCATCATAGTCAGAAACACGCAATTCATAAGGATATGCGCCACCATTAGTCACAACAACATAAGCAATACGTGTACGGAATGCACCACGAATACCAGTCAGTTTTTCAAACACTTCATCACTGGCAGTGTGAGCAGAATAACGTAGCCATTTTGATGGAACTTTAAACTCACTTTGAGATAAAACCGCGCCTGGAGAGCCAGCAACATCAACTAATTGATAGCTTACTAAATATTGGCCATCCGCTGACGGTTGTACGCGTCCAACAACAACAGAATCAATCCCTAATGCAGTCCAAAGTGCAGGTTGGACTTCAGAAGCTGTGACTGGCTGTTGAGGTAAACGGGATACATCAATAGGATTAAATTTTCCACTATTGCGTAAATCAGCTGCGATAACACCAGCGATATCTTCTGGCATTTGACCTGTGCCTTCCCATTTAAAAGGAACAACACCGATAGGGCGTGCAGTATTCACCCCTTGCGTAATTTCAATTCGAACTTCAGCGTTAGCCAGAGTGGTTACGCATAAAATTAAAAGTCCGAAGATAACATTTAATGCCTGCTTCATCATGTCTCCCTTTTATTATTGCGGTTATTACGCAATAACGCACAGAATAGTAACAAACGCTTTTCAACAACACCATACAACACATCAATAACATTCTAAAATAGCTATAAATTAGTGTATGTTTTCCTACAATCAGACAGTTTTAGGGTTTAAACTCAATTACTGATGATTTTACTTGTTCATAGACATCTTTTGGTGGCTTCGGTAATTTCGCTGTATTTGCGGCTCGCAATGCCACTTGGCATAATGCCGCATCACCACCTACAATATTCGCATTAATTAACATCCCATCAGGTGCAATACTAATTCTCAACTCACAAGTACGTCCTTTATACAACTCAGGATCGATAAACTTCTGTTCTATTGCAACTTTGAGCTGACCTTTATAGCGATCGACACCTTCACCATTTGCACCAGTGCGATTTCCACCACCTTGACCCGCAGCTGAAGCTCCGCTTTGTTTGCTACCATCAGCCACTAAACCATCAAGCAGACTATCTACTGCTTTACTTTGCTGTTGAGCTGCTGCTTTTGCTTTAGCTTCTGCAGCGGCTTTTGCTTTTGCCTCAGCTGCAGCTTTGGCTTTAGCATCGGCTTCGGCCTTTGCTTTAGCATCTGCTTCAGCTTTTGCTTTCGCATCAGCTTCGGCTTTCGCCTTAGCTTCTTCTGCTTTTTGTTTTGCTGCTAATTCTGCTTGTTTTTTCGCTTCAGCTTCTGCTTGTTTTTTCGCATCTGCTTGTTCTTTTAAGATGCGATCACGTTCTGCTTTCGCTTGTGCGGCCGCTTCTTCAGCAACTTTTTGTTCTTCTTTCGCTTTGGCGGCAGCTAACGCAGCTTCACGTTTTTGAGCCTCTGCTGCCTCTTTTGCTTGTAAACGTTCAACTTCTAACGTTTTCAAACGTTCTTGTTCTTTCATTTGCTGCTGACGCAACTCTTCTTCTTGTTGCTCTGCACGCGCTTTACGTTCTTGTTCTGCTTTTTGGACGTTAGCCTGTTGCGCTTTTTGCTGGTTATACTGTTGTACTACAGCATTAGGATCGACCATAATAGCATCAATAACTTGCCCGCCTTCACCACCGCCACCACCTAAATCCCACTTCTGAGTTAATGACCCCCAGATAAGCAATGCGATAACAAGCAAATGTAAGGCAGTAGACAAGATAACTGAACGGCTCAATTTACTTCGGATTGGCTTCGTCTTCTTTCCCACGCTATTATCCAAACTTATTTCAACCTATTACATAGGCTGAGTCATTAAACCTACAGATTTAACACCTGCTTGACGTAACATGTTGAGCGCTTTAATTATCTCATCATAAGGAACATCTTTAGCACCGCCAATCAGAAATATAACTTTCGGATTTTTTTCCAATTGTCGTTTAGCTTCAGCCATAATCTGTTCTTGAGGCAATAATTCTAATACTTCTTGATCAACACGAATATTATATTGCCCAATTCCTGCAACCTCGACAATCACCGGGGGATTATCACTGGTTGAAACTGTTTGTGTATCTGTTGCTTCAGGAAGATCAACTTCAACACTTTGCGAAATGATAGGCGCTGTTGCCATAAAAATAAGCAAAAGCACTAACAATACGTCAAGCAAAGGAACAATGTTAATCTCTGATTTTACGCCTCGGCGGTTACTGCGACCTCGTGCCATCAGTTATCTCCTTCTGCGTTAACTATTTCTTTTCTGCTGAGGCAAAAGCTTGGCGATGTAAAATCGTCAGGAACTCTTCCATAAAGTTATCGTAACTTTGTTCCAGTTTAGTTACACGCTGCGTAAACCGGTTATAAGCCATAACTGCGGGGATCGCCGCAAATAAACCGATAGCTGTTGCAATCAACGCTTCAGCAATGCCGGGTGCGACCATTTGTAATGTTGCTTGTTTAACACTACCTAATGCAATAAATGCATGCATAATCCCCCATACGGTACCAAACAGGCCAATATATGGGCTGATAGAACCAACAGTACCAAGGAAAGGAATATGAGTTTCTAGTGATTCTAATTCACGATTGAAAGAGACTCGCATTGCTCTTGATGCACCATTTACAACTGCATCAGGGGCATGAACGCTTGCTTGATGTAAACGTGCAAACTCTTTAAAACCGGAATGAAAAATTTGCTCTGAGCCTGATAACTCATCACGACGAGCTTGGCTATCTTTATATAAACGAGCCAAGTCAGTACCTGACCAGAATTTATCTTCAAAATCTGCAGCTTCACGATCAGCGGCATTCAGAACTTTAGTTCGCTGAATAATAATCGCCCAAGATGCAATAGAAAATCCGATTAAAATCAACATGATCAACTTAACTAAAAGCCCTGCTTTTAGAAAGAGATCGATAACATTCATGTCAGCCACTACTTAAACTCCGCGATAATGGACTTAGGAAGCGCTACAGGCTTCATTTTTAATGAATCTACGCAGACAACAAGCACATCTGCGCTACACAAAACATAACCATCTTGATTAATAAGCTTTTGAGAAAATGTCATTGAGGCGCCACGTAATGTGGTAATTTCACTTTCTACTTGTAAAAGCTCATCAAGTCGAGCTGGTGCAATATATTCTATTGATAATTTACGTACAACAAATACAACATGATCATACTCCCGTAAATCATGCTGATGAAAACCTTTTTCTCTGAGTAGTTCTGTTCGGGCGCGTTCAAAATATTTTAGATAGCTGGCGTGATAGACTACACCACCGGCATCAGTATCTTCATAATAAACACGAACAGGCCAAAGAAACTGCATAATATCTTCCTTACATTTTCCGAGTTAAGTCCATAAATAATTAAGCTATAAGTCACTTAACTATACTTAAGAGGTAGCTCTAAGGGAATCATAGTAACGTAAAGAATAGAAAACACAGTTTTCAGGCGCCAATCATAAACTCTTCTTTGCAACACGCAATATGCTTTGTGCTCTGAATAGAAAAAATATTTTCATTAAGACAGCATAAAAATGCTTGCTAATTAGAAATTCATAGATTGTCTTATTTATTAGTATTATTTTTAATGGCATAAAAAAACCAGTTTTAAAACCGGTTTTTTATATAAATCAATTAATTATTTATGATTGGTGTCTCATGGAGGTAGTGCCACTGCCAACTCATTTCATGAGAATTGCGTCTCAATAACGCCACTGACTCTCGCATAAGAATTTTCTTATTTTCACTGTGTATTTCTTGATATCTGACAATCGCCAAACAATCTGATTGATAAATTATTTTATAATCATCCGTTTTTATTTTCAGACCTCTTCTTTTCCCTGCATTTTCTCTGAACATCACAATAACATCATCATAACTCACTGCTTTTCCGTTGATCCCAACCATCGAAAACTCACTAGATAAAAGATTTTCTATCTTAGTTATTGCATCAACAGAAAGTGGAAATTGTGTAAAAACAGCTTCAATCTCATCATGCAAAGATTTAATGCTTTCTATAATTAAACCGGTATTAATTTTCATCTTTTATTTCCTGTGCAATACTTTTTTTCTTTAATGTAAATAATAGTGTGAGAGGCAATATGCCAATTAAAGCGCATATTAAAAATGTCATGTTATAAGCAGTTTGTGGTAAACAAAAAAGAGAAAAAATATTAAATAACATAGCAACAACGGTTGCTCCGACACTAAAAACGACCTGTCTATTAATATTCCAAATAACACTGGCTTGAACTAATTTCTGTGAGTTAAAATCATATAAAGCCGTTGTTTGCGCAGTATTAGCACCAATTCCGCCACCAATTCCGATAACTAGATAAGCAATGATTAATAAAAATATATCAGTATTACTATTTACAAATATTAATAAAGCAATACCTGCACTGTGTAATAATAGAGCAAAAATAAATAAACGTTTCATGCCCAATTTATTATAAAATACGCCACTTATTGTCATTGAAATAAAAGCCCCAAGTGCATATAACAACATGAAAACACCTGTGCCTTGAGCAGTAAATTTTAAATATTGTTGTAAATAAAAAATCGCAAGAATATTTACACCTGTAAAAACACCAGGAATACAGTAATAAATAAAAATAGAGATCGATAAGTTTCTATTTTTTAATAGTGCTAAATTAATAACTGGAGATGTATGGCGTCGATAATGATAATAATAAAGTACTGCAAAACATACCGATAATACAGCTATGACTAATGCAAGTAATGTTGAGTGATACTCCCCATAAGCCGATAGAGCAAACAACCCTGATACAATGAGCAAACTAATAAGAATGATACCTTTAATATCCGGTGTAGCATTTTCTTTAGGTAATGGCTCTTTTACCCAAATAAAGGCTAAAAATGCGGTTAGCAATGAGAAAGGAATATTGCTATAAAATACCCAACGCCAAGAAGCCATATCAACAATAAATCCACCTAACGTAGGCGATATTGCAGGAGCAATTAAAGCTATCGCCATAATGATCGTAGATATTTTGCTTCTTTCATGTCCTTGAAAATATTGAAAAGTTAGTGCTTGTCCAATTGGGATCAATAATCCACCACTAACACCTTGAATAAAACGCCACAAAATAAGCTCACTAAATGAATCTGAGCTTCCCACTAGCTCCACAGACAAACTAAACATCAGCATCGATGTCACCATCAATGCTCTAATTCCAAAACGCTGTGATAACCAATGACTTAATGGAATGATTAACGTCAACCCCAAGATATAGCTATTTGAAACCCAAGTCACTGAAACAATGGAAATTTGCATATCATCAGCGAGTGCAGGTAATGCAATTGCTGACATAAAAATATTAATACAATCTATAAAGAAACCGAGTAGAAATATAGCTGCAATTTGATAGCGGTAAGTCATAAAAATCCTCCGTGCATAGAGTACGGAAGATTGACGAATTTCGTCTATCTGACAAAATAGAACTTATTGTTTAATCAGAGTAAACAATCATGCAAAATCAAATTGATCGAATTCGCTCTTTTATTGCTGTTGTTGATACCGGATCATTTACTCAAGCAGCGAAATATTTGCGCTTGAGTAAATCAATGGTGAGTATTCATATCAAAGCATTAGAAACAGAGTTAAATGTCTCATTACTTAATCGCAATACTCGTCGATTTACGCTGACAGAGACTGGCGAGATGCTTTATCAAGATTTCCGCCAAGTGTTAATTCAGTTAGAGCAAACATTAGATAAAGCGAGATTGGGTCAGCAGGAACTACAGGGATCGTTGCGATTAAGTTCAACGGCTGAATTTGGTGAATATTATATTTTACCGTTACTTAGTCAATTTATGCAATTACACTCAAAGTTGAAAGTACAGTACACCTTTAATTCTTCCATTGAGGATTTAATAAATCATAAATTAGATTTAGCTATTCGTTTAGGTACATTAAAAGACAGTAATTATCGCTCAACCAAATTAGCTAATTACGAGATAAATTTGGTTATTTCACCTGATTTGTTGCAGAAATTCTCGATAAAAACTATCAACGACTTAAGTGCTATTCCCTATTTAGCAAACAGTAATTTACGTCAAAGTAAACTTTCAACTTCTGCACAGTTTAGTGCCCTGCTCTCTCAATTAGCGCAAGATGCCTATTTTGAAACTAATACTATTGCCGCATTAAAAAAGATGGCTCTTGCACATTCTGGGATGACTATTTTGCCACATTGGTATATTCATCAAGAATTATTAGAAGGCCAATTAGTCGTACTGTTTCCTGAATACTCATTGTTAACGCAGTCCGTGAATATTATTTTTCCTTATAGTGAACACATACCCAGAAAAGCACGTTTATTTATTGATTACTTAAAAGAGAATATTCATTTATAAAAACAAAAAGATAGATAATATTGATAGGATCCTTAGATAAGAAAATACCTTATTTCTTTTTCATATAATGAGCAGAAATAAGGTATTTTTTAAAAGAAGAAATAACTTAGCCCTACAACTAAAACAATAATTGCAGGGATTGGGTGCAATAAACATTTTGCAATTACATGTTTAGGACGAAATGCTAGGCCAAAAGTCGCCCCCGCACAAACCGACCAAATAAGAAGGATACCTTGCCAAATTGCCAATGAACTGGTGTTCGCCGCAAATCGGCTAGGATCCCACATAACACAAAATGCCATCACCAACGCCATGATTAAAACAAGAGCCCTAATAGGGCCCTTGTCTAGTAGTTGGTAACTTTTATCCAACATTATTCTTCACTTTCTGAAGTTTTTTTCGCTTCAGCATGCTCGTAAGCCAGTCCTGCGATCACCGCAATACTACAAGCGAAGAGTGTGCCGAGAAGCCATGCAAAATACCACATTCTCTATGCTCCTTAGTAAAGAGTATGATTATTACCTTCGATAAATTTCTTATCGAGGCGACCATGCATTTTCCAGTAACACCAGATAGTGTAAAGGAGAACGATAGGTACAAAGATAATCGCAACAACTGTCATGACTTGCAGAGTAAACAAGCTAGAAGTTGCATCCCACATTGTTAAGCTCACATCTGGGAACGTGCTTGAAGGCATCACAAATGGGAACATAGTCACACCACAAGTCAGGATAACACAAGCAATAGTCAGTGAAGTGAACAGGAATGCCCAACCACCTTTATTTGCTTTAGTTGCAACAATCGCCAGTAAAGGAGATAACAGACCTAATGCAGGCAATGCCCACAATACTGGATAATTGTTGTAATTAGTCATCCAAGCACCCGCTTCATGAGAAACGGTTTTCAGTAGTGGAGATGATGGACCTGCTGTATCAATAGCGCTTGTAATAATAAAGCCATCGATACCATAGATTAACCACACACCTGCTAATGCGAATGCGATGAAAGTAATTAATGAGGTAATGTAAGTTGTTTTACGAGTACGCTCATGTAATTCACCAGTAGTACGCATTTGAAGATAACTTGCACCATGTGCAACAATCATCATTAAGCTAACCACACCTGCTAGTAAACCATATGGGTTTAACAGACTTAACAGGTTAATCAGCGCATTAGTCGTGCCGTTATAAGATACACGTTGCATGCTATCGACTTCTAATGGAACACCTTGTAACAGGTTACCAAAAGCAACACCGATAACTAATGGTGGAACGAAGCTACCAATAAAGATACCCCAATCCCACATACCACGCCATTTTGGAGATTCTAGTTTAGAACGGTAGTCAAAACCGACTGGACGGAAGAATAATGCCGCCAATACGAAGATCATACCAAAATAGAAACCAGAGAATGCCGCAGCATAAACCATTGGCCATGCAGCGAATAATGCACCACCTGCTGTGATTAACCAGACTTGGTTACCATCCCAGTGAGGTGCAACAGAGTTAATCAAAATACGGCGTTCAGTGTCATCTTTCGCGATAACGCGCAATAACACACCGACACCCATATCAAAACCGTCAGTGACTGCAAAGCCAATCAGTAAGATACCAATCAGTAGCCACCAAACAAATCGCAATACTTCATAATCAAACATAGTGGACTCCTGTGTTACTTACTTTGTGCAGAAGAAGCGTTCTTCTGTTCAAAGTGATAGCGACCCGTCTTCAGGCTACTAGGCCCAAGGCGACCAAATTTGAACATCAGGAACATTTCGGCAACTAAGAACAGAGTATACAGACCACAGATAAGACCCATAGATACTAGGATATCAGCCTGTGTCAGTGAAGAAGTTGCTACAGCCGTAGGCAGGATTTCACCAATCGCCCATGGTTGACGTCCATATTCTGCAACAAACCAACCTGCTTCAACTGCGATCCATGGTAATGGAATACTAAACAGTGCAGCACGCAGTAACCATTTGTAGTTACCAATACGGTTAGACAGAACAGTCCAGAAGGAAATCGCAACAACCAGTAACATCAAGAAGCCAGCGGCAACCATGATACGGAATGACCAGAACAGTGGCGCGACATTAGGAATAGTATCTTTTGCAGCAGATTTGATTTGCTCTTCTGTTGCATCAACAACCTTATCAGTATAACGCTTCAGTAATAAGCCATAGCCTAAATCTTGTTTAGCGTCATTAAATGCAGCACGAATAGCAGGATCAGTATTACCTGAACGCAGTTCGCTTAATAATTCGTAAGCTTTCATACCGTTACGAATACGAACTTCATGCTGACTCATCAGATCATTAAGACCTAATACAGGCGTATCGAAAGAACGCGTTGCAATAATCCCCATCACATAAGGAATTTGTAATGCAAACGAGTTTTCCATTTTTTCTTGATTAGGGAATGCAATCAGATTAAATGCAGCTGGAGCCGCTTCTGTATGCCATTCACCTTCAATTGCAGCCAGTTTGGTTTTTTGTACGTCACCCATTTCGTAACCAGATTCATCACCCAGCACGATAACAGATAATACAGCTGCGATACCAAAAGTAGCGGCAACTGCGAAAGAACGTTTTGCAAAACCGATGTCACGACCTTTGAGCAGGTAGTAAGAGCTGATACCCAGAACAAAGAATGCACCAGTACAGTAACCAGCAGCGACGGTGTGAACAAATTTAACTTGAGCGACAGGGTTTAAAACCAGATCAGCAAAACTCAACATTTCCATTCGCATGGTTTCAAAGTTGAAGTCTGCAGCGACAGGGTTTTGCATCCAACCATTCGCAACAAGTATCCACAGTGCAGAGAAGTTAGAACCGAAAGCAACTAACCAAGTTACCATCAAGTGCTGCTTCTTACCTAAGCGATCCCAGCCAAAGAAGAACAATCCGACGAAAGTTGATTCTAAGAAGAACGCCATCAGACCTTCGATTGCTAAAGGCGCACCGAAGATATCACCGACGTAATGAGAGAAATATGACCAGTTAGTACCAAATTGGAACTCCATGGTCAACCCAGTTGCGACACCCAGAGCAAAGTTAATACCGAATAACTTACCCCAGAACTTTGTCATATCTTTGTAAACTTGTTTACCCGACAGAACATATATCGTTTCCATGATTGCCAGCATAAACGCCATACCTAACGTTAACGGGACAAACAGGAAGTGATACATCGCTGTTAAGGCAAACTGTAACCGTGACAGTTCGACAATATCAAACATCTTGACTCCTTGCTCCTAGCAGGAAGACACCGACTTGCGGCAACCCGACTTTATTAAATTATAAAGCCTCATAACTACCAACAATAAATGCCTCTAAAAACAACAACGAATATTAAAGACCAAAAACACAATACCTTACAAATAGTACGCTTATATTTACATATAATAAATATATTTTGCGTGACCCAGATTTGAATTCTGAGCTTAGGTCAACAATACGACTTTTAGGTTTGTAACAGCATATTTGATCGTGTGCCAATTTAAGCATATTCAGAAAATTTTGCCACAATTAATAACTTGACCCACATCAAAAAAACACTTTAATGTTAACTAGTTGCGAATAAATTACCCAATAGTTACTATTGTGTTAACGCAATGTTGTTTTTATTTTTAAGTGTAATTTATCTCCTTATATTTTCCATAATAAAATTAACTTTTTATTTTCATAAAAGCCCTAAAAATAAACACTTTTAGTTGTGTTTTATTAATTTTAATATCAAAATCATTTTTTTGCAGGTAAAAAATAAATATTTAAAAAAAATAATCTATTAATTAATGGGTTGAAATTTACAAAAGTGTAAATACAGAAAATGACATCTAGTTAATTCGCCAAATAAAAATAAAAATAAAATCTAATAGTGATTGTCTATTTTTAATATTAATGACTGCTTATTTTGTTTTTTATTTCAGATAAGTAAACTGTAACTAATTTATATTATATATCTAAAATATAAATCAACAATTCAATAAAATTGAAAATAATCTTTTAAATCAATAGAATAAAAAAACACTAACTCAGCCAAATGAAAAAGAAAATAATCTTTCTTTATTGTATTTTATTATTTTTGTAGAACATTTCTTACAACAATCATAAGTGTTTCATCATTACACTTGATAGGTATAAAAGAGCCTAGTTTCGGCTTTAATCCTCTTTTTGATGCCCTATCATAATAAAAGAATATTTTCTCAGACAAGCTTCTTTACCAGCCCCCCTTTTCACTTATCCATTAACATGTTTAAAAAAACATCTTCGCAGTAAAAACCTGCCTTACAGCGATGTTGAAGCGGAAATTTAGGGACTATTGTTACGATGTTTATAGAAAAGAGCATGATGTTCACAACATAAAATAACTATTTATTTTCTTTTTCTAGTCCATTTTTCACCTAAAAACATGCATTTAAAATATTATTTTTAACAACGAAGAATGGATACAAACAATATTTATCGTTATTTCCAGTTTATGCAAAAAACTTAGAAAAAGAAAAAAGAGCGATTACGCATAGAGATTAAAATTTAAAAAAATCGATTTAAAACAAATGATTAGCCTTAATTCATATAGATATTTGATATGTTAATCATAATACTCGATATAGATATAAATATTTAAATGAAGCTAGATATAAAAATGCCAGCTTCCTATTAAGAAACTGGCATTTAAGATAGTATCAATATGAAATTATTAACAGTATCGTTACTTACTTGATCATTGATTTAATAGCTTCACCAATATCGGCCAAGCTACGCACAGTTTTAACACCCGCAGCTTCAAGAGCAGCAAATTTCTCATCTGCTGTGCCTTTACCGCCTGCAATAATAGCTCCCGCATGTCCCATGCGTTTACCTTTAGGGGCTGTCACACCAGCAATGTAACCTACAACTGGTTTAGTCACATGATCTTTGATATAAGCAGCTGCTTCTTCTTCTGCTGTACCACCAATTTCACCGATCATCACAATTGCTTCTGTTTGTGGATCTTCTTGGAATAGCTTCAGAATATCAATAAAGTTAGAACCTGGGATTGGGTCACCACCAATACCAACACACGTTGATTGGCCTAAACCAACATCTGTTGTCTGTTTAACTGCTTCATACGTTAATGTACCTGATCGAGATACAATGCCAACTTTGCCTGGTAAATGAATATGGCCAGGCATAATACCAATCTTACATTCACCCGGAGTGATTACACCTGGGCAGTTAGGGCCAATCATACGTACGCCTGCTTCATCTAATTTTACTTTTACTGTTAGCATATCCAAAGTAGGGATGCCTTCTGTAATAGTAATGATGAGTTTAATGCCTGCCTCAATCGCTTCTAAGATTGAATCTTTACAAAATGGCGCAGGTACATAAATAACTGTCGCAGTTGCCCCCGTTGCCTCAACAGCTTCGCGTACAGTATTAAATACTGGAAGTCCTAAATGCGTAGTGCCACCTTTACCTGGCGTAACACCTCCAACCATTTGTGTACCATAAGCAATTGCTTGCTCAGAGTGGAATGTTCCTTGGCTACCAGTAAAACCTTGGCAAATTACTTTGGTGTTTTTATCGATTAAAATAGACATTATTTTGCCTCCGCTGCTGCAACAACTTGTTTTGCGGCATCAGTTAAGCTTTTAGCTGCGATAATATTTAATCCACTATCTGCTAATTTCTTGGTGCCTAACTCTGCATTGTTTCCTTCCAGACGAACAACCACAGGAACATTAACGCCAACTTCTTCAACCGCGCCAATAATACCGTCTGCGATTAAGTCACAACGAACAATACCGCCAAAAATGTTGACTAATACAGCACTGACATTTTCATCTGACAAAATAATTTTAAATGCTTCTGTTACACGTTCTTTTGTTGCACCACCACCCACATCGAGGAAGTTAGCTGGTTCACCACCGTGAAGTTTAACAATATCCATAGTACCCATTGCTAAACCAGCACCATTAACCATGCAACCAATGTTGCCATCTAATGCAACGTAGTTCAGTTCCCATTGTGCAGCTTGCGCTTCTCGCGGATCTTCTTGCGATGGATCGTGCAGTTCACGCATTTCAGGCTGGCGATATAATGCATTGCTATCTACGCCTAATTTGCCATCTAGACAAATCAGATCATCTTCTTTAGTGATAACCAAAGGGTTAATTTCAATTAGCGCAAGATCACGCTCTAAGAAGATAGTAGCTAATCCCATAAAGATCTTAGCAAATTGACTGACTTGCTTACCTTTTAAACCTAGTTTAAAAGCCAGTTCTCTTCCCTGATAAGGCATTGGGCCTGTCAGTGGATCAATAATTGCGCGATGAATAAGTTCTGGCGTTTCTTCCGCTACTTTTTCAATTTCTACGCCGCCTTCAGTTGAAGCCATAAAGACAACGCGACGGGTACCACGGTCAATAACCGCACCAAGATAAAGCTCTTTAGCGATATCAGTTGCAGCTTCAACCAAAATCTGTGTAACAGGCTGACCGTTAGCGTCTGTTTGATAAGTCACTAAACGTTTGCCTAACCATTGTTCAGCAAATGCGCGGATCTCTTCTTTAGATTTAACGACTTTTACGCCGCCCGCTTTACCACGTCCACCCGCGTGAACCTGACATTTCACGACCCAAGGGCCTTGACCGATTTTTGATGCAGCTTCTTCTGCCTCGCGCGGCGTGGAGCAGGCGAAACCAGCAGGAGCTGGTAATCCATACCGTGTGAAAAGCTGTTTTGCCTGATACTCGTGTAAATTCATGATGTTCTATCCATAATCTTGTTGAAAGTCGGGCTTTCTTATTTTTTTGACTATAAGCCAGAGAAATCTGACTTCACGAACACACTGTACTTCTTTGATGCTTGTGTCTGTTGCTAAGTAGGCAGGAGGAGCATCTCCTGCCTAAAAGCGATATTTATTACCTATACATCAAGTAATAAACGGGCTGGATCTTCTAGCATCTCTTTGACGGTTACTAAGAAACCGACAGACTCACGACCGTCAATTAAACGGTGGTCATAAGATAGAGCTAGATACATCATTGGTAGAATAACAACCTGACCATCAACGGCCATTGGACGATCTTTAATAGCATGCATCCCTAAAATGGCACTTTGTGGTGGGTTGATAATAGGCGTTGACATTAATGAGCCGAAAACACCACCATTTGTAATAGTAAAGTTACCACCCGTTAAGTCTTCAACGGTTAACTTACCATCACGACCTTTTACTGCTAATGCTTTGATGTTTTTCTCAATATCCGCCATGCTCATTGCATCCGCATCACGTAATACTGGTGTTACCAGGCCACGAGGCGTTGATACCGCAATACTGATATCGAAATAGTTGTGATAAACCACATCTGTGCCATCAATAGAAGCATTCACTTCTGGGTAGCGTTTCAGTGCTTCAACAACCGCTTTAATATAGAAAGACATAAAGCCTAAACGGACACCGTGGCGTTTTTCGAAAGCTTCGCCATATTGAGCACGTAAATCTTTGATTGGTTGCATGTTGATTTCGTTAAACGTTGTCAACATTGCGGTAGTGTTTTTCGCTTCTAATAAACGTTCTGCAACACGTTTGCGTAAACGTGTCATTGGAACACGTTTTTCACTACGATGAGATAACAGCGCTTGAGACGCTTCTTCAACAGGTTTCGTTGCCGTTTTATTTGCAACATGACCTTCGATATCTTGGCGAGTTAAACGACCACCTACACCGCTACCTTTCACATCAGCAGGATTAACATCGTGCTCTGCCACTAAACGACGCGCTGTTGGGCTTAATGCATCGTTATTGCCTTTTTCAGCAATGTCAGCACTTTGACGTTGTGCAGGTGTGCTATCTTGAGCTGGTTTCACATCAGCAGGAATACCGGTGCTATCACCTAAACGAATGCGTCCGAGTAATTGGCGTGAGCCAACAGTAGCGCCTTCATCTTCAAGGATACTTTCTAATACGCCCGCTTCACTTGCAGGAACTTCTAAAACAACTTTATCTGTTTCGATTTCAACCAGCACTTCATCGCGTTGAATGCTATCACCAGGTTTTTTATGCCAAGTTGCGACCGATGCGTCAGCAACTGATTCAGGGAGATCCGGTACTAGAATGTCTACACTACTCATTTTCTATCCTTATTTATTCAACTTTCAGTGCGTCTTCAACCAGAGCTTTTTGTTGCTCCTGATGAACAGAGGTATAACCAACTGCTGGAGAGGCTGATGCAGGACGTCCTGCATAACGTAATGTTGCGCCCGTAGGGATCGCATCACGGAAATTATGCTGGCTGCAATACCAAGCCCCCTGATTTAAAGGCTCTTCTTGGCACCAAACAAAATCTTTCACATGGGAGTAAGATGCTAGAATTTGTGCAATATCTTCGTGTGGGAATGGATACAGTTGTTCAATACGAATAATGGCAACGTTGTTTTGCTCATTAGCACGACGTTGTTCTAATAAATCGTAGTAAACCTTACCTGAACACATCACAACACGTTTTACATCAGCCGGTTTTAAATCATCCATTTCACCAATTACAGGTAAGAATTTACCATTGGCTAATTCATCCAATGCAGAAACTGCTAATGGGTGACGTAACAGTGATTTTGGTGACATTACGATAAGTGGGCGACGCATACCACGTAATGCTTGACGGCGTAACATATGGTAAACCTGAGCAGGCGTTGATGGCACACAAACCTGCATATTTTGCTCTGCACACAGTTGCAGATAACGCTCTAAACGTGCAGAAGAGTGTTCAGGGCCTTGGCCTTCATAGCCGTGTGGTAACAGCATCACTAAACCACACATACGACCCCATTTTTGCTCACCAGAGCTAATAAATTGGTCGATAACGACTTGAGCAACGTTTGCAAAGTCACCAAATTGCGCTTCCCAAATCGTCAATCCACGAGGCTCTGTTGTTGCATAACCATATTCAAATGCAAGAACAGCTTCTTCTGTTAATACAGAGTCCCAGACATTAAATTGCCCTTGAGCATTATGGATATTAGCCAATGGAACATAAACAGAACCATTAGTTTGATTATGAATAACGGCGTGACGGTGGAAGAATGTACCACGACCGGCATCTTCACCAGAAAGGCGGATCGTAATACCTTGGTCAACTAAAGTTGCATACGCTAATGTTTCCGCAGCACCCCAGTCGAGCAATTTCTCACCTTCTGCCATGACAGCACGGTCAGCGTAAATTTTCTCAACACGAGATTGCATCACGATTTCTGACGGGACAGTACTCACACGACGCGCTAAATCTTGTAAACGTGTTTGCTCTACTTTATGTGGATACTCTTCATTCCATTCGTGATTTAAATACGGCTCCCATGTGTAAGAATGCAGCCCCATTGGGCGGTATTCTTCAACAACACAATCTCCACGATCTAGTGCATCACGATAGAGATTAACCAGTTCAGTCACATCATTGGCATCAAGCAGTGATTGAGCAACCAGTTTATCTGCATAAATTTTACGTGGTGTTGGGTGTTTCTTGATTTTTTGATACATCAGAGGCTGAGTCGCATTTGGCTCATCCGCTTCGTTATGGCCATGACGGCGATAACACACCAAATCAATCATTACGTCACGTTTAAAAGTATTACGGAAATCCAATGCAAGACGAGTTACAAAAGCAACGGCTTCCGGATCATCGGCATTAACGTGGAAAATTGGTGCCTGAACCATTTTCACAATATCAGTACAGTATTGTGTTGAACGAGCATCTTTTGGATTTGATGTGGTGAAACCAACTTGGTTATTGATAACGATACGAACTGTACCGCCAACTTCATAACCACGCGCTTGCGACATATTCAAGGTTTCTTGAACAACACCTTGACCAGTTACCGCCGCATCACCATGAATTGTAATAGGAAGAACCATATTACTACGCGCTTCATCTAAACGATCACGACGAGCACGAACAGAACCGATAACAACTGGGCTAACAATCTCTAAGTGAGAAGGGTTAAAGGCTAATGCTAAGTGAACTTGAGCCCCTTCCGTTGCAAAATCGGATGAAAAACCTTGGTGATATTTAACGTCACCAGTTCCCAAATGCTCTTTATGGATCCCCGCAAATTCATCAAATAAATCAGCAGGTTTTTTACCGAGGATATTAACCAAAACGTTTAAACGTCCGCGGTGTGCCATACCGAGAACTACTTCACGAGTGTCTTGTTTACCGGCATGACGGATTAAATCTTTCAACATAGGTACTAATGCATCACCACCTTCTAAAGAGAAGCGTTTCGCACCTGGGAATTTCGCACCTAAATAACGTTCTAAGCCTTCAGCAGCTGTTAGCTCTGTCAGGAAGCGTAACTTTTCTTCTTTTGTAAATTGGTCTGCAACATTAACTGATTCTAAACGTTGTTGGATCCAGCGTTTTTCTTCAGTATTAGTGATATGCATATATTCAGCACCGATTGAACCACAATAAATGCGTTTCAGGGCCTCATATAAATCACTTAATTTCATGGTTTCTTTGCCGATAGCAAAAGAACCGACGTTGAAAGTTTCTTCAAAATCTTCTTTAGTCAGATTATGGAAAGCTGGATCTAAATCTGGAACAGGTTCTTGTTTCCATAAACCAAGTGGGTCGAGGTTCGCATTTTGATGGCCACGGAAACGAAAGGCATTGATGAGCTGCAAAACTTTGACTTGTTTTGAGTCCGTTGCCGGATCGCTTACCGAGGTATGATATCGAGTGGATTCTTTTGCGAGGCGTCTGAAGTAGTCGCGGGTCTGAGAATGCGACTGCTCTATGCCTTGACTTGCGGGCAGTTGTTGAAAAATCTCTCTCCAACTTTCGTCAACAGAGTTTGGGTCAGTTAGGTAATCTTCATAGATATCTTCTATGTAAGACTGATTCTCTCCTGCTAGAAATGTTGATTCTAGCCAGTCCTTCATTGCGCCGTTCTGCATTATGATCCCTTAAGCTATACAGCTTTAGTTCGCCGTGGATAACTAATACCGTGATTAAACGGTGTCGATTGCAAGGTTCTCTCATGACCCGCTATCTCGCAGGTTCTTTAAATATGGAGCTTTAGCTCTCAAGGAACCTTTAAGCACTGTCTAACAGTGTTTAAAGGTGCCTTACTATTTACCGCAAACGTCTAACTTAGTTTTTCCATTAACCGCCCTAACTATTTTAGGGCGGTTATTATTTTATGCACTACGTTTTAACAACATCGACTTAATATGGCCAATCGCTTTTGTTGGATTGAGTCCTTTAGGACATACGCTGACACAGTTCATAATGCCATGACAACGGAATACGCTGAACGCATCGTTAAGATCATCAAGGCGAGATTCTGTTTCTGTATCGCGACTATCAATCAAGAAACGATATGCAGCTAACAATCCAGCTGGCCCGATAAACTTATCTGGATTCCACCAGAATGACGGGCAAGATGTTGAACAACAAGCACAAAGGATACAATCGTAAAGCCCATCAAGCTTTTCACGTTGTTCTGGTGACTGTAAGTTCTCACGAGCAGGAGGATTTTTGCCATTATTAATTAAATACGGACGAATTTTCTCATACTGTGTATAGAACTGAGTCATATCCACTATTAAATCACGAATTACTGGTAAACCGGGTAACGGTCTGATCACAATTTTCTTACTTCCTTTCTGTAAAGATGAAATAGGTGTGATACAAGCCAAACCATTTTTACCATTCATGTTCACGCCATCAGAGCCACAAACACCTTCACGACAAGAACGACGGAACGATAAGGTAGGATCTTTTTCCTTTAATTGAATTAATGCATCCAACAGCATCATGTCACGCCCTTCTGGAACTTCGAGGGTGTAATCTTGCATATGCGGCGCATTATCAACGTCGGGATTGTAACGATAAATCGAAAATTCAAGTTTCATATTTAAGTCTCCGCAACTTCAATAACACCGCTAATTAATATGTACGCACTTTTGGTGGAAAGGCTTCACGCAGTTTTGGCTGCATATTGACTTCACGGCGTGTCATTGTTTCGGTTTGCGGTTGATATAATGTATGGCATAACCAGTTCGCATCATCACGTTCTGGGAAATCGAAACGGCTATGAGCACCACGGCTTTCTGTACGGAAGTTTGCAGATACCGCTGTGGCATAAGCTGTTTCCATCAGGTTATCTAATTCTAAGCATTCAATACGCTGAGTATTAAACTCGCTTGAATTATCATCCAGTCGTGCATTTTGTAAGCGCTCACGAATAACTTTTAGTTCTTCTAAGCCTTTTGCCATTGCATCGCCTTCACGGAATACTGAGAAGTTATGTTGCATACAAGATTGCAGTGCTTTACGGATCTCAACAGGATCTTCACCAGAGCGATTGTTTTCCCAGCGATTTAAGCGTGTTAATGCTGCATCAACATCCGACTCGCTTGCATCACGCATCGTGCCTTGTTCCATCAGAGACTCTTTTAAGTGAACCCCTGCTGAACGACCAAATACAACGAGGTCTAACAGTGAGTTACCGCCTAAGCGGTTGGCACCATGAACAGATACACAAGCAATTTCACCGACAGCAAACAGTCCAGGAATAACAACATCTTCGCCCTTCTCATTTACACGAATGGCTTGGCCTGTCACTTTTGTTGGAATACCCCCCATCATATAGTGACAAGTCGGAATAACTGGAATTGGCTCTTTGATAGGATCAACGTGTGCAAATGTACGAGACAAATCAAGAATACCCGGTAAACGTGATTCAAGGACTTCTTTACCAAGATGGTCGAGTTTCAATTTCGCATGAGGACCCCAAGGGCCATCACAACCACGGCCTTCACGAATTTCAATCATGATTGAACGAGCCACTACGTCACGACCAGCAAGGTCTTTAGCGTTTGGTGCATAACGTTCCATAAAGCGTTCACCGTCTTTATTCAACAGATATCCGCCTTCACCACGACAACCTTCGGTCACTAACACACCCGCGCCTGCAATACCCGTTGGGTGGAATTGCCACATTTCCATATCTTGCAGTGGAACACCTGCACGAACCGCCATACCAACCCCGTCACCTGTGTTGATATGTGCATTTGTCGTAGATTGATAAATACGGCCTGCACCACCTGTGGCTAAAATAGTGGCATTAGCTTTGAAATAGACAACTTCACCTGTTTCGATGCAAATTGCAGTACAACCAACAATATCGCCATCTTGGTTTTTCACGAGATCCAGTGAATACCACTCTGAAAAGATAGTTGTATGATTTTTTAAATTTTGCTGATACAGGGTATGCAACAGTGCGTGCCCAGTGCGGTCAGCAGCCGCTGCAGTACGCGCAGCTTGTTCGCCACCGAAGTTCTTAGACTGACCACCAAACGGACGTTGATAAATACGGCCATCGTCTAGACGAGAAAATGGAAGTCCCATATGTTCCAGCTCTAAAATTGCTTCAGGGCCAGTTTTACACATATATTCGATTGCATCTTGGTCTCCGATATAGTCGGAACCTTTTACTGTATCGTACATGTGCCATTCCCAGTTATCCTCATGAGTATTACCTAGCGCAACAGTAATACCGCCTTGAGCTGAAACAGTATGAGAACGAGTAGGGAAAACTTTAGAAATTAGCGCACAAGACAAGCCCATTTGGGAAATCTGTAAAGCAGCACGCATACCCGCGCCACCAGCACCAATAACAACGGCATCAAACTCTCTTACTGGCAGATTCATTACACACCCCACACCACAATTGTTCCATAAATAAGATAAACCAACAGCGCAACAACAATAATCAGTTGTAAAGTCAGGCGTAATGCCAGCGGTTTAATATAGTCCGTTAACACTTGCCACATGCCTATCCACGCGTGGATAAGAATAGAAAGCAACGTCAATATGGTGAACACTTTGGTTAGGGATGAGCTAAAGAACCCACGCCATACTTCATAGGTAATTTCTGTGGTTGCAATAAAACCCACAAGATAAAGAACATATAAAACGATGATGATGGCTGAGGCACGCAGAAATAACCAATCCTGTATACCAGTACGGCCTAAAGTAGAAGAATTACTTACCATACTAATACCCCCGCCAATATTGATAAGATTACTGTAATAACCATAGATGCAGCCGCTGAATTGCGACCCACAATCAAGGTTTCATCAATAAAGCCGAAGTCCATTAGCATGTGACGAATACCACCACAAATATGGTATGCCAATGCCGTCAGGATGCCCCACAAAATAAATTTCGCGAAGAAGCCAGTCATTATTTCAGCAGCTTGCTGAAAACCTTCAGGAGAAGAGAGAGAGGTGCCAAGTAACCACAGTAAAATGCCAACTGCGACTAACATGATAACCCCAGAGACACGATGCAAGATCGATGCGATAGCAGGGAGTGGAAACTGTATCGTCTGTAAATCCAGATTGACAGGTCTTTGTTTTTTCACAATTTATGCCCACACAGCTTTTATAATTTTTCCTTCCTCCGGACCTGGATGGAAATCAAACAGCGAATGGGGTACAAAGGCACATTTTAAGTAAAATGTTAAATCCGTCTATTTTACAAAAATTGTGGATTCGTTACGCTGGTTCTCCATACAACAAAGGTTCCGGAGACCTGCGCGCAGTATAAGTGCTTCACAAACTTATTACAATTACCACACAACTTGTGTGCCAGACATTTGCCTCGAACAGTGAGAGGGATCACTATTTAATATATCTGATGCAAAAATGATTATCATTTTTGACACACGTACAACATTTTTATTACATTTAATGCATAATTTTAATGTTTATGTTTTTTTTGTGCGCAAACACGCTTCCAGAAACCTCAAACTTATGTAAAAGTGTTGTCAGTACTAATTCTAAGTGCATTGCATAAAAAAGCACCTAAAAAAACATAACATCAAAAGCTCCTTAACATAAGTGACACACTATAGACCTAGATATGACGGGCATAAAATAAAACCCGACTGGGTACCTTACATCAACTATAGTTTCACTATCGAAGTGCATCTTTATTCTTTATGGAGATACCCTCGACTTTGTTAGGAGACATATAAGCGCTAAGGAGATTATAAATGGCTGATAACAAAGCTAAGCTAACGATTGATGAAACATCTGTAGACTTGGACGTTCTATCCCCTACACTCGGTTCCAAAGTTATTGATATTCGTACTCTCGGCTCCAAAGGTTATTACACCTATGATCCCGGCTTTACCTCAACCGCCTCTTGTGAGTCAAAAATCACCTTTATTGATGGTGATAACGGTATCTTACTTCACCGTGGTTTCCCTATCGGGCAATTAGCGACTGAATCAACATACTTAGAAGTTTGTTACATCCTGCTGTACGGTGAAGCACCGACCCAAGAGCAATACGATAATTTTAAAACAACTGTCACCCGTCACACGATGATCCATGAACAAATCACCCGCCTGTTCAATGGTTTCCGTCGTGACTCTCACCCAATGGCTGTATTGTGTGGTGTAACAGGGGCTTTAGCGGCGTTCTATCATGATGCATTGGATGTCAGTAATCCGGTTCACCGCGATATCACGGCTTATCGCCTATTATCCAAAATGCCAACAGTGGCAGCAATGTGTTACAAATATTCTATTGGTCAACCTTTTGTATATCCAAAGAATGACCTTTCTTATGCGGGTAACTTCTTGCATATGATGTTTGCAACACCATGCGAAGAATATGTTGTCAATCCAGTACTTGAGCGTGCTATGGATAGAATTTTCATCCTTCATGCTGATCACGAACAAAACGCGTCAACATCTACAGTACGTACCGCAGGCTCTTCAGGTGCAAATCCATTTGCCTGTATCGCCGCGGGTATCGCGTCACTTTGGGGACCTGCTCATGGCGGTGCGAACGAAGCATGTTTACGTATGCTAGAAGAGATCAAAACAGTTGAACACATTCCTGAGTTCATTAAACGTGCAAAAGACAAAAATGACTCCTTCCGTTTAATGGGCTTTGGTCATCGTGTTTACAAGAACTACGATCCTCGTGCAACAGTTATGCGTGAAACCTGTCATGAAGTGTTAAAAGAATTAAATCTCAATGACAGCTTACTTGAAGTGGCAATGGAATTAGAACGCATCGCATTAAACGACCCGTACTTTATTGAGAAAAAACTGTACCCTAACGTAGACTTCTACTCTGGTATTATCCTTAAAGCGTTAGGTATTCCATCCAATATGTTTACTGTTATTTTTGCGATTGCACGTACAATTGGCTGGATTGCTCACTGGAATGAAATGCACGAAGATGGACTGAAAATTGCGCGACCTCGTCAGCTTTATACTGGTTATGATGAGCGCGATTTCAAAAGTGAAATTAAAAAGAAATAATTGAATTCTATTAATTATTTATCTTGATAAGCCCCGTTTAAATCGGGGCTTTATAATTTTATTTACTAAAAATTAATCAGCTTTTTAAATATTCTTGTGGTGTCTGACCTGTCATTTTCTTAAAAAATGTAATAAAGGCACTGTCACTGGCAAATCCTAAAATCTGACTAATATCTATATAACGATGATGAGTTGCTAATAATTCAATGGCTTTCATTAATCGCCATTGTTGACGCCATTGCTGGTAACTTAAACCTGTTTCTTTATAAAATAAACGTGTGATCGTTTTTTCACTCGCTCCCACATATTTCGCCATATCTTGTAATGCTGGAGGCAAATCATCAAATGATAAACGCTTTAATCGCCTATCTTTCGGCATAAATAAATGATTGGGTTGTCGTTGAGCCTGCGTAATTTCATCAAAGAAAACAGCTAATAGATTCGCATAACGCCCTTCTTCCCATTGTGTATCAAAATCAGCCACAGAAATACGTTCAAGAATTTCTCGCAAAAGAGGAGAAAGCGTAAATATCTCACTCTCACTGGGAAATTTATCATGATATTTATCGGAAATATAAACAGAGCGATATCCCACAGAGGCATACATTTCGACTCGATGTTCTAACTTTGCGGGGATCCACGCAATTCTCATGGGAGGTAAAACAGAAACTCGAGAGGCTAAAGTAATTCGCATACATCCTGACTGCGTAAATAATAATTGTCCTCTATCATGAGAATGAAATCCTGAATCGTGCTTTCCCATTTCTGCTGCAATACCCACAACTGATGCAAGATGCTCTTCCGGCACAAAGTGGTCGTATTGATTAAGCCAAGCCATTACTTGTCCTATTTGAAATATAATATGTCTTTATGTTTATAACAAGACATTCATTATCTCTGTATTCTGCTCATCAAGATTTAAGGATGTAGGATAAGAAGATGAACAAAAAACTCTCTTTATGGTTAGCAATTGCGTTAATGATGTTTCCACAAATTGCAGAGACCATTTATAGCCCAGCACTTACTGATATTGCAAACGGCTTTCATGTCAGTGCAAACGAGGCTGGACAAACACTTTCGCTCTATTTCTTTGCGTTTGCATTAGGGGTCATTATATGGGGTCGGTTATGCGATGTCATTGGTCGTCGTCCGACAATGTTAGCTGGATTGTTTATTTATGCTATTGCTTGTCTTAGTGTTTTCATGACACAAGATTTTTCAGTATTACTTGGATTGCGCATGCTTTCCGCTTTTGGTGCTGCGGTAGGCTCAGTAGGCACACAAACCATTATGCGTGATGTTTATAGTGGTGATGAGTTAGCAAAAGTATTCTCAGTTATGGGAGCCGCTATCGCATTAAGTCCAGCAATAGGTATGTTAAGTGGTTCATTATTAGTCAGCTATGCAGGTTACCAAGGCGTATTTAGTGGTCTAGCTCTCCTAGCTGTGATTTTACTGTTATGGAGTACTTTTGCTTTACCTGAAAGTCGCCCTGAAACAATAAAAACAGCTCAATTAGGAGAAACTGCAATAAAAATGCTTAAGGATAAGCAAATTGCTAAAACAGTATTATTAATTGCCTTTTTTAATATCAGCCTTTTTGCTTATTATCAGTTAGCACCTTTTATGTTTGATAAACAAGGTTATAGTGCAAGCGCCTTTGGATATAGTGGCATTGTATTAGCAATAGGTGTCGGTATTGGCTCTTATATTAATAAAGTATTATTAAATCGTCATTGGTCATGTGGAAAATTAGTTTTACTTGCTAGCTTTATTGCATTAGTCAGTGCTGTGGGTGTTTATTTTTTACATGACCACATTAGCTTTATTATTCCAATGATGACGAGCGTTATTGCTTATGGCATTGCTATTCCAAATATCTTAGCCACAGCATTAGCACAGTATAAAGATCGTTTAGGCACTGCGGGGGCATTATTAGGCTTGTTCTACTATTTGTTAATTGGTGGTGGACTTGCACTTGCAGGGTGGGGACAAGATCTAGCCATCACCTTACTAATTTGTAGTCTAGGTTCATTGCTACTCTCTTTTTCTCATCAAACGACAAAATAATAAATTCGAAAGAACTTCTTATATCCATAAGAGGTTCTTTTTATTTTGTGATATTTATATAAACTCAAAAGGAGCAACATCAACAAATTAAAAATGAAGAAGGATAAAAAATGGCAAATGGAATAAGCGTGGCACAAAAGAATTTAGACAAAAAACTAGCACAATTTAGTAACGAAAATAATCTTTATTCCATTGAGATACCAGCATTAATTCAATTAGAAGACACACCTTTGCCTGATAGGGTATATGAGATAATTATCACCTCATATCAAGCACTATTAAAAGAAATGAAGCAAAAAGCAATTGAGGAGAAAAAATGGAATAAACACTCTTCATTTGTTTATAAAGAGGCTCAAGAAAATTATGATGCTTTTTCTCAATATAATGAAAGTAGCTTAAAAAACATTCTTATTCAGATTAATTCAAGTAACGGTATTTTAAATAAGTTTGACTGTCAGATCATTACCTATAAGAATGGCATTCCAAGCTCACCTGAGTTCACCCTTTTTCATCTTATTCGCTCATTAGATAACGATCCTTCATCGAAATATATTTCCAGTTATACTATTAATGATTATGGTTCAGCCCATATTTTTGAACATATTGAATTACGTCATATTGAAGAAGTTCTGATCCAACGAAATTACCCTAATGCTTCACGTATTGTTGCTGATTTTTTCCTTGGGCAATACGGCATAGAAGAGTTCTTACGACCTGAACAAATCTGGCCATTTTATTACCAACACCCAGAATATATTGCTGAAGCATTAAAGCTTATCCCAAATCAAGGCAGTAGTGAGAGCGATCAATTTAGCCTTGATAATGCCCTTCGTGTGCTAGAAACCTATCCTATTATTCCATCGCAATTTGTTCCTAAAATATTACAATTGGCTTTAGGTGATACACAAATTTATCGCTTTGATGCACAAAAACTTATTGAAAAACTCCCAGAGCCTCACTTATTTATTCAAGAAGGTCTAATTTCAAAGAAAAAAAACTCTCGAATTATTGCAATAAATTGGTTAATTGCACTCAATAATCATGATGCCGTACCCGCTTTAGCCACTTTATTAAAAACAGAAAATGATGAGGTCGTTCGGACTCTGTTAATTACTGCACTCGAACATTTTGGCGAAGATATATCAGATTATCTCGATCAATTAATGTTATTGGCAGAAGCTGAAATTGGCCTGAAAAATAAGATTCCTGATAATTTAGCGTGGTTTAATTTTAACGCCCTCCCTCAACTGACATGGAAAAATAATAAAACTGTTGAACCAAGAATTATTCAGTGGTGGATAGTATTGGCAGTAAAATTAAAGCTCCCTGCGAGTAACTCATTATTACACCATTATATCAATTTGCTTTCTTTGAAAAGCCAACAAACACTGGCTCAATTCTTATTAATTGCCTTTATTACTCAAGATGTTGATACGCCATCAGAAGAGAGAATTTACTTAAGCTCAGGAGTGTCTTATTCAGCATCTATGTCAGCAATTAAAGAAAAAGGGATGTTAGGACTTATTTTTCCAATTGAAGGGCATATTGCTGTACCTTTATTGCGAAATTATATGCGTGACCATTATGAACGCCGAGCACAAATAGAAGCGATGATTGACGCTATTGGTGGAAGTAATGACCCAATTATTATTCAATTTTTACTTTCTATTTCTCGCCGTTATCGTGCAGCATCTATTCAAACTAAAGCACGACAGTTAATCTCCCAAATAGCCCAACGCAATAATTGGACTGAAGATGAACTGGCAGATAGAACCATACCAACTGCCGGACTTGATGACTCAGGTGTACTGACTTTAGATTATGGTGAACGCACATTTACTGCAAAAATTAACGACAAACTGCAATTTGTCCTATTTAACACCGAAGGCAAAGTGATAAAAGCATTACCAGCTCCTCGCGTTAGTGATGACAGCACACTAATTAAAGAGACAAAAAAACACTTCACATCAAGTAAAAAAGAGTTAAAGCAGATTATCGAATCACAGACATTACGTTTATACGAAGCAATGTGCGTTCAACGCCAATGGCTAAGCACTGACTGGCAAGAATTTCTTCAAGCTAATCCGATTATGCATAAATTAATGGAGCGATTAATTTGGCAAGAAATTAAGAATGATAAAATCATTAATACATTTCGTCCTTCAAATGATGGTGCTTTATTAAATATTGAAGATGAAGAAATTACATTACAAAGTGATTCATCTCTTCGTTTAGCACATTGCGTATTTTTAAATAAAGAAGAAAAACACACATGGTTAGCACATTTTCAAGATTACAAAGTAAGGTTTTTATTCACCCAATTAGAACATGACATGCCAATATTAGAAGATAAACAAACTCAGATCGCAGAGAAAAAAGGTTGGTTAACAGATGCCTATACATTAAGAAGCGCAATGACAAAATTAGGCTATCAACGTGGCTCAGTAGAAGATGCTGGATTTTATAACTGTTATCACAAATATTTTTCTGGCTTAGATCTCAGTGTCATTATCAACTTTAGTGGTAACTGCGTACCTGAAGAAAATGTCACTGTCGCATTATTAGAGTTAGTTTTTGAAAAAGGTCGCCAAAGTGGATTAGATAGGCATCAATTAGCTATCAAAAATATTCCACCTATTTTATTAGCAGAAAGCTATGCGGAATACTTAAAAATCGCAGATGCTTGCGCGGGTTTTTCTTCTGATTGGGAAAAGAAGCTACCTTGGTAAACACTATTCACTGATGATTTTCTTATCCCGTACTAAATAAAAAGTACGGGATTTTTTCCAGCAGAATTAAGCTTCATTTTTTGCTGTTAATTTTCAATCAGTTTAGCTAAGGGTTAACGCTTACTTTATTAAACAGACAATTCTTAAATTTTTTAAATACCACAAAAAATGCCTTTATTATCACTTCTTCATTTTCAGCACTTTTTCCTGATATAGTGTTTTATATATTGCAGAATTGAATATTAATAAAGCTAGGTTAGCTTTTTTAGCGTTTATATCTATAAATTTAACAAATGATATATCTTGCCCACGATCCCAACTGTAATAATCAAATTGTTCGTTTCGCTATTTCATGGTAAAAAAAACTGTTTATCCATACATAGCTTAAGGAACTGGCGTGATAAAAAAAATCTTAGACATTTTTCCTATTTTTGGGAAAAAAGACGTCGATATTACTGAGAAATATCTCCAAGAATCTCTTGTACTGCTTGCTATATTTGATGAAGGATTACCTAAACGTGCATTAGATTATGTACTTACAGGTAAAAACCCTGAAATTCTTTTTGAATTAAATAAACTAGATGCAGCAAAAGCAGCCGTTTATTTTCATCGTGCAGGAACATTAGAATGGTGGTATGCCAGTAATATTGATACAGGAAAATATAGTAAAGTTATCACCCAAGGTCTTAATGCCCGCCATAAACTCTACTCTAAAGTTGGCGAAAGCTTTTCCTTAGAACAAGTTGCTCGTTATGCGAAAGTCATTGCAGCCGCATGCCAAGATATCAATATCAAAGTAACAACAACTGAAGTGCCAACTTGGGTTATTTACCTGTTAGTTGATGCGTTTTACACCACTTATGATAATGCACGTAATCTTAATTTAGAGCATCGTAAACATTGGAGTATGGAATTTATCGCCAAAATGGCCGAAGCAGAGGCCAATATTGCAGGCGAAAATGCATTATTCGCGGTATTCGATAGAAAAGATATCTCTGAATATTATGCTTCTAATCTTAAGCGTATTTATGAACTCCATGATTTAAAAGATTATCTGCTTTCACATCAAGAGTTTATTAGAACAGAATTAATTGAAAAACTTTCAGCAAATGGTTTAGTTGAGCTAATTAACTATCTAAATAAAAATACGATATTACGCGATACCTTTGCAGATATTATTGTTTTACTTGCCACCAGCAGTTTAAAAACAGTGAAAAAAGCCGCAGAACCTATTTTGAATACCTTACCGGCTAAAATTGTAAAAGAAAATTTAACCCATGTTTTAATGAATGGTACGCCAAAACAACGTACACAAGCAGCTGATTTATTTGCTCGCCAAGGTGAAAACCGTGATGCACTTGAAGAAGCATTAAAACATGAAACCTCAAAAGCAGTCATCAAGAGCATTGAAAGTGCCCTACAACGTTTTAGCGTTGCTGATAACGCAAACACCGTTGATGCCATCGAAGCGCCTGATTTTACGCCATTAGAAGATACTCCAT
This sequence comes from Proteus sp. fly-1089, assembly GCF_040138965.1. NCBI lineage: Bacteria > Pseudomonadati > Pseudomonadota > Gammaproteobacteria > Enterobacterales > Morganellaceae > Proteus > Proteus sp. fly-1089. Next base: position 103,977 of record NZ_JBEETS010000010.1, on the reverse strand, counting down.
TACCCGATAGTGCCCGTGATATTATGGTCAGTAACTTCAATGAGATGTTAGCTAAAGCGAAAGAAAATGCTGAACGCGAAATTGAAGAAAATAAAACATCGAAGCACTCTTATAATTGGGCACAACGTCATTATAAAGATTTATCTAAAATCGATGAAAAACAATGTCGTGCATTAGTTGATAAACTCAACAGCGGGCAAGGTACTATTCAGTCGAATGAAATCCTAATTATTAAACACAAAAATCGTATTCCTAATTTACCAGAATACACATTCTTCCATGCTGTGCGTGTGATAACCAACAACCGCCAACATGCCGATCACTTTTCTTCTCACTACTTTAATGGCGATATTCCTGAGCGTTTATTTAGTGATATTGAATTACGACAAGTTGAAAATGCATTAGAAAGATGTAGCTTCAAACGCGCAGCCCGTATCACCGCCGCACTATGCTTAGAATCTTATCAAGATGGCTTACGTCGTTTTCGTAAACCAGAACAAGTTTGGCCTTTTTTCTCTCAACATACTGATTATATTGCAGAAGCACTAAACTTAATGCCAAACCAAAGTGAACATCGCTATCGCCAATTTGAAACATCACAAGGTATTGAAGTATTAGGTCGTTTCCCAACAATTCCGGCACAATTTGTTCCACGTATCATGGAATTGGCATTAGGTGAAAATAAAACACACCGCGTTTCTGCACAAAAATTATTAGAAACACTACCTAATATTCATTTAAGTGCACAAGAAGGATTAACCTCTAGTAAACAAGAGATCCGTGTTACAGCCATTGAATGGTTAGCTCGCTTAAATAATCCGGATTCCTTACCTGCACTTAATGCCTTATTGAAAAAAGAGAAACGCGAAGTAGTTCGAGCCTCTTTACTCACTGCATTAGAGCAATTAGGTGAAGACATTTCAGGCTACTTATCGCCAAAAACGTTATTAGCAGAAGCTGAAAAAGGCCTTAAAGCCAAAGCACCAGCAAGCCTTGCTTGGTTTAACTTTGAGGCAATCCCAGCACTCACATGGGAAAATAAAAAAGCGGTTGATCCCGCGATTATCCGTTGGTGGATTATTCTGGCAGTAAAATTAAAAATGCCAGGAGGCAACGCGTTATTGCAACGTTATATCGGACTGCTTTCTACCGATAGCCAACATAAACTTTCAAGTTTTATTCTACATACCTTCGTTGCTCAGGATATTAAAGGGCCATCACTGGAAGAAGCGATGGTAGAAGCACAACGTGAAGCGCCGGGGCGTTTAAGTAATTATCAAAACTGGGCTAAACGTTATCCTGAATATTATGCTAAATATGAAAATTTCACTTTAGAACAAGTGGTTGAAGAGATTAAAAACGAGGTATTACGTCGTTATTTAGGCTCAGCAATCAGTGATAAAGGTATGCTTGCGCTTATCTGCGGAATTGAAGGCCATGTTGCGGTATCTGTATTGCGCAACTATATGCGCGATCATTATCAGCGCCGTGCTCAAATTGAAGCGATGATTGATGCGGTTGCTTCAAGCAATGATCCTATTATCATTCAGCTTCTTCTTTCGTTATCTCGTCGCTATCGCACTGCATCTGTTCAGGAAAAGGCCCGTAATTTAGTTACGCAAATCGCAGAGCGTAATGGCTGGAGTGCTGATGAATTAGCCGATAGAACTATTCCAACCGCAGGTTTTGATGATACCGGAACATTAGTGCTGGAATATGGTGAGCGTATCTTTACCGCAAAAATGGATGCAAAACAAAAGCTTGTTCTATTTAATCCAGAAGGTAAAGAAGTTAAAGCATTACCTGCCGCGCGCAAAAATGATGATGCAGAGTTGATTAAAGAAGCGAAAAAACTTTTCACTTCAAGTAAAAAAGAACTTAAACAAGTTATTGAATTACAAAGTGTGCGTTTATATGAAGCCATGTGTGCTCAACGTCAATGGTTAAGCGCAGATTGGCAGGAATATATTTTAGCTCACCCAATTATGCATAAATTAATTGAACAATTAGTTTGGCAGGAAGTAAAAGATGGCGAAGTGATCAATACGTTCCGCCCTTCTGATGATGGCGCATTACTTAACCTTGAAGATGACGAAGTCACTTTACAAAACGACTCATTTATTCAATTAGCCCACGCGGCATTAGTTAATGAAGATGAACGTAAAGCATGGATTGCTCACTTTAAAGATTACAAAGTGAAGTTCTTATTCTCACAAATGGAACATAAAATCCCTGAGTTAGATCTAAAACTGACTGAGATTGAAGATAGAAAAGGTTGGATCACTGATACCTTCACACTACGTGGCATTTTAACCAAAATGGGCTATCAACGTGGGCCAGCTGAAGATGGTGGTTCGTTCTCTCACTATTACAAATTCTTCTCTAGTTTAAACTACTATGTAAATATCGGTTTCAGTGGTAGCTATGTACCAGAAGAAAACATCCCTGCGGTCTTATTTGATTTAAGTTTTGAGAAAAATCAGCAAGATTACTGGGATCGCAATAATATTGAGCTAAAAGAAGTTCCGCCAATTTTATTAGCAGAAAGCTATGCTGATTATCTAAAAATCGCTGAAGCTTGTGCAGGATTCGATCCTGAATGGGAAAAGAAAACACCTTGGTAATAATTAGGGATAACTAGGAAAGAATATGGCTAAAAAAGCACCCACGGAACAACAAGCAATCAGGGAAAGTGCTGAGGTTCGATTTGCTCAAGAGCTAGAGCGTTTAACAAAAGCAGATGTTAATAATCCTAAACCACAAGGATGGCTTCGCTCTCCTCGTGCTGTACGCCAATTTATTTTAGGTGATGATGTGTTAGGTATCACGCCTAAATTTTTCGGCGACGATGCCTTGGTTGATCGCGCAATTGTCACATTATTAGGCAAGCAAGGTTTAATGCTAGTTGGTGAGCCAGGTACAGCAAAATCAATGCTCTCAGAGCTTTTTGCAGCCGCCATCAGTGGTGATTCAGGACTAACTATTCAGGGTACTGCGGGCACAACAGAAGATCACATCAAGTACTCATGGAACTATGCGTTGTTATTAGCAGAAGGCCCAACAGAACGCGCTTTAGTGGGATCGCCGCTTTATCAAGGTATGTTACAAGGTAAAATTGTTCGCTTTGAAGAGATAACCCGTTGTCCTCCAGAAATTCAGGACGTACTGGTTTCTTTGATGTCAGAAAAACAGTTAATGATCCCCGAAATGGGTGACGGTGCGCGTATTAGTGCAAAACCTGGGTTTAACCTTATCGGTACAGCAAACTTACGTGATCGCGGTGTCCACGAGATGTCTGCTGCATTAAAACGTCGTTTTAATTTCGAAACTGTAAAACCCATTCGTGATCCGGCATTTGAAATCAGCTTAATTCAATCACAGTTAGAAAATGAATTAGGCTCTTTAGCCAATGAAGTGACTGTACCTGCTGATGTAGTGGAATTGCTGGTAACCACCTTCCAAGAATTGCGTTCAGGTAATACAAAAGATGGCGGTAATATCAAAACCCCTGATGCGGTTATGTCTACCGCAGAAGCGGTCAATATTGCTTATGCTTGTGCATTAGAAGCACATTACTTAGGTGATGGCGTAATGAATGCGGGTGCGATTGCGCGCCAATTAATCGGGGTTGTTTTAAAAGATAATGCTGATGATATTAAACGTATTCGTTATTACATGGACAATGTAGCTAGAGAACGCGCAAGAAATAGTAAAGAGTGGAAAGCGTTCTTTGATGCATCAAAAGAGTTTTGGCAATAACACGCTGAGATTAATTGCTACAAAATAAATACGTTATTTATCAATTAAAGGCAGAGTTCACTGACTCTGCCTTTTCACCCAGAAAAGGGATCGACACGGTGACGCTACCTTCAATACCTTTGCCAGAAAGAATTGACCAAGCACGACTGAAATGGACGTCGTTACAGCAACAACATCTCTATTTTGCCCCTGTACGCCATCACAGCCCCGCTTGTGCTTATGCCGTCTTATCACTAATTGATTCGGTAAAGCCTGACTATATTTTAATTGAAGGCCCTGATACCTTTAATTCTCTTATTCCAAGCCTAATTGATAAAGATACCCTGCCTCCGGTGGCTATTATGGGGCAAGCAGAATATTTGCATAATGATGGTAACCAAGAAGAACGAGAAAAATCACTGCACTCTGCCTATTTTCCATTTTGTGAATACTCACCTGAATGGCAAGCATTGCGAGGTGGTTTACGCATCAATGCAAAAACACGCTTTATCGATTTGCCTTGGGGCGCTCAAGTTAATAACGAAGAATATAGTGATTCACAAAGTCGTAGCTTACAAAAAGAACGTTATTTAGCCCATAGCCAATTTATTGCACAATTAGCCAAAAAATGTCATTGCCGTGATCATGATGATGTTTGGGAGCATCTTTTTGAGCTACGCAATATTGAAGCTTTAGCAGATTGGCAAGCACTCTTTAATGATACCTTTATTTGGTGTGCACTTGCGCGTCTTGATTATGAACCTGAAGTGCTTGAATCTGAAGGCTCTTCGCAACGTGAAGCACATATGCTCACTCATATTCAAACCATCAAACAACAAGAGCCCAATGCCAAAATTTTAATCGTCACAGGGGGATTCCATACCCTTGCATTAATTGAAGGTCTAGCCGATCCACAATCTCAATCTTTCGCCATTTCTAGCACAGAACAAAAGCAATTCACTAAAATGCAAAAAATGGGTGAAAATGAACAAGCTTGGCTTATTCGCTACAGTTTTGACAGATTAGATGCACTTAATGGCTATTCTTCTGGTATGCCATCTCCGGCTTTTTATCAACAAGTTTGGCAAAGTTTGATGCAACAACATCATGATAAATTAGAGAATAATGATGCTGCAAAACAACCAACTCAAATTTATCGCAATAAAATGGGGATTGCTTTTCTAAGCTCGGTAGCTCAGGCGATCAGAGAAAAACAATTTGATAATCCGCCTAGCTATTTAGCTGTAAAACTGGCGGCTGAACAGAGTTTACGTCTCGCTTTACTTAGAGATCACGCTGGTATGGGTCGCTATGATTTGCTTGATGGTTTACAAAGTGCCTTTATTAAAGGCAGTTTAGATGATAGTCAAAACGAGTTGTGGACAGAAATTAAAACCTGTTTTTCCGGCTATCTATTAGGCAAAATTCCATTAGGCACGGCAACCCCACCGTTGGTAAATGAAACCTATGAACGTGCTAGAGGTTTTCGTTTTAAACTTGATGATACATTAGCAAAAACCACTAAATGTGATGTGTACCGCAATCCTCAACATCGCTTAAGAAGTCGTTTTTTACATTTACTGGCCTTCTTAGAAATTCATTTTGCACACCGTGTAAATGGCCCTGATTTTCTTTCTGGTCATCAACTAGATCTGTTATTTGAAGAGTGGCAATACGCTTGGACACCCAATGTAGAAGGTGAGCTGATTTCATTATCAGAGAAAGGCTCACAACTTGAAGCTATCGCCCTAAGTAAGCTGTTATCAATGGAAAAACAGCTTGAAGAACAAGGGCAAAGCCGTTCAAGCCAGAGTGCGGTCACGTTATTAATCCAAGCAGCATTAATTGGCCTCCACCAGCGTATTCCATCACTCTTTAAACTATTAGATAACTATATTCAGCAAGATTTTCGTCTTGAGTCATTAACTCAATGTGGACATAAATTGATCCATTTATGGCGAGGTCGTCAATACCTTGATATTACCGATGAACTGGCACTGGAAAATCGACTACATCAAGTTATCCCTCAAGCATTTTTTTGCTTAGAACAACTCGCTCAAGGTGATGAACAACAACAAGAAAGCAATTTACAAGCCTTGCTCTCTTTACGTGAACTGATTGAATTTATGCCATCACTTAATAATCCACATGATTACAAAAGTGATTTCTATCAGCAGCTCAATCGCCTTGATGGTCAACTAGATGCAGTGCCTTTATTAAAAGGTGCTGTTGATGCATTGCGTTATTTAGGCTCATATATTGATGAAACCACTCTAACAAACGCATTAAATGCCACGTTTAGTACCGGAAGTTCTCCTGAGCAGGCTATTGGCTATTTTGTCGGAATTATGCGAACAGCACCAGAGCTTGTGATCCGCTTACCTTTATTGGTTGATCACTTAAATACCTTGTTACAACAATGGGATGAAGAACGTTTTATTCAGATCTTACCTGATCTGCGTTTTGCCTTTAGCCAACTTAATCCCAAGCAAAATGCAGAGCTTGCACAATATATTGCCAACGATATTGGTTTAGACACACAAGCGCTATCATTATGGCAGTCAGAATTTAGTGCTAAACAAATGATTGAAGCCACAAAACTCAATCAAAAACTGCAACAGCGTATAACGGAACAAGGCATGATTTCTTGGTTTGATACTAAGAAAGCAGAGAAAGGAGACAATGTCCATGAGTCAGCATAATGACGATATGCCAGAAGATAAAATACAACAAGCAAAGCGCTGGCGCCTGATTTTAGGTCAATATGCGGATGATGCTCTGGGGCAAGCGACTTTTAATGCTGATGATTTAAAAGTTGAACGTACACTCGACTTTCTCTATCGCCGAGAATATCAGCGCCGAGGGCTTCGCCAAGAGCGAGGACGTCATGGTTCACTCGATGCATCGCAACTTACTGCGGTAAACTGGCTAAATCAAGCACGTAAGCTATTCCCTAATAGCACCTTTGAACGTATGCAATCACAAGCTATTGAGCGTTATCAAATCAGTAGTTTTCTTAAAGATCCCAATACGTTAAAAGCAATGGAGCCTACAAAAGCGTTAGCCAAAACACTATTAAGCTTGCGTGGGCGAATGAGCGAAGAAACACGAGATGCTGTTAAAACTATTATTCGCAAAGTAGTTGAAGACATTTTACGTCAGATTCGTAATAATTTTCGCCAATCATTAACGGGACGTCGTAATCGCTTTAGACGCTCTTTGGTGCCTAATAGTCGTAACTTTGATTGGCGTGCAACGATTGCCGCAAATTTAAAACATTACGATACCCAAAATCGTCGCTTAGTCATTGAAACGCCTTATTTTAACTCACGGATGCAACAGCATTTTCCCTGGGATGTTATTCTCTGCGTTGACCAAAGTGCATCAATGTCTAGTTCCATTATGTATGCGGCTGTTTGTGCCAGTATTTTAGCTTCATTGCCTGCCGTAAATGTCTCTTTAGTCGTTTTTGATACTCAAGTTGTCGATTTATCTCATTTAGCAGATGATCCTGTTGAGGTTTTAATGACCGTACAATTAGGAGGCGGTACTGATATTGCTGGTGCAATGCAATACTGTGAAAGTTTGATCAAAAACCCTAAACGTACAGTTATTTCACTGATCAGCGACTTTGAAGAAGGTGGCTCATTAAACCGCTTATTAGATTGCACACAACGCCTTAATAGCCAACAAGTTAAATTATTAGGGCTTGCGGCACTTGATGATGAGGCTCAACCTGTTTATGACTCTGCGATTGCACAAAAACTCGCGGATAGAGGTATGCAAGTTGCAGCCTTAACACCAGAACATTTCGCGCAATGGCTAGCAGAGGTAATGCAATGAGTTGGCAAACAGTTTACTTTCATTACGATGAAGATGCGCTAACGGTCTTTGCAAATGCTGGATTGTTAAGACGCGCAAAAAAAGATGTTGATAACGAAAAAGTTTCACTCACTGATCCCAATACAGGGCAGTTTAGTAGTGATGGACAACATGTTTTTTTACACGAAGCGGGTATTCAACAAGCAAGTTGCGATTGTTCTGCTTCTGGTTGCTGTAAGCATATTTTAGCTGCTGTTTTATGGCTCCAAGCTAGTAATGTCGATCATTCAAACAGCGATAATAGTATTGAAACATCATCAGAAACTATTAATGAATCTGTTGAAATCGCCCCTCTGTTACCCACGCTATTTGCTCTTGAGCCGGAAGCCTTAATCAAAAGAGCCGGAAAACCAGCCTGTCGTGCGGCCATTAAATTAGTTGAGCAGTGGGAAACGACAACATTAAATTTAGAAGACACAGGGACACAGTTAAAAATTCAACTCCCTGATGTTGAAGAGCCTGTTATTTTCTTACAAGGCAGTGGTTACGATGGCATGTTATCGCCTTTTTCTGACTCACAGAAAAAAGCATTCCACCTTGCTATTGTGGCTAAAATATTTGAACAACATGCTCAACCTTGGGTTTGGCCTGAAGATTTAATCATTGTGCAATCTTCAAAACGCCCTCTTAATGATGAAGAGTCAGCGTTAATAACAACCATTGAACAGTTTATTTATGATCTCTTACGCCAAGGGTTATCACATATCAGCTTAAGCAGTGCCACACAGTTGCACTTATTGAATATGTCGGCTCGAGCAGAAGGTTTACCTCGTTTAGCGTCTTATTTACGAACATTAAGTACTCAAGTTAAACTGTTAGCAGAAAGACATTTCACCATGGATGAAAGCCGTGTCTTGCGTTTATTAGCCCATATTTCTGCCTATCTATTCCAATTATCTAATGCAACACCAGAACAGCTAAAAGTGTTACGAGGACAACTTCGTCGTCAATATGACGATAAAAAAACGAGTCTCTCGCTTATTCCAATTGGTGCAAATTGGTGGACAGCACAAAGTGGCGCATTAGGAGCAACATTTACCTTTTGGGATAGTGAAGAAAAACAGCTATTACAAGCAACACAAGCTCGCCCTAATCAGTTAGATACCTTGTTTAATCGTTATGGTGTTTGGAACAGTTTGTCATTATGGAAACAAACTGCGGATAAATTAATGCGCCGTCCTTTTTTATTACAAGAGCCTCGTATTTCTGATGAAGGGAAACTTGCCACCATTGGTGATAGTTTTGCTCAAAATCAAGCGGATTTTCTTGGTATTACGGACTATAACAATTTACAAACTGAGCTAGGCATCAATAATTGGCAAGATTTACCCGATTACTTCGCCCATCAAACAGAAGGATTTCTCTCCCCTCTTGTTCTGCATATCAAAAACTACAAACCTTTAATTTGGTATGAGGTAGAGCAATGTGTAATTTGGGAAGTATCCGATAATCATGAAAACTCAGCATTCTTGCGCCTTTATTGGGAAGGAACAACACAAAATAATCTAGAAGAGTTGCGCTTTATTACCAAAAAAGAGTTAGAAATTGTCGCAGTCACAGTACAACCCGTTCGACGTGATCTCAATTTAGACTTATTACCAACGACCATTTGGATCAAAACAGAAAAAGGCATTGAACTGTTTTATCTCGATTTTGACCAATTTCCACGTAAGAAAAAACAGTCAGGCTTTATTAGCCGTATTCAAGAATATATGGCTAAACGTAAGCAACAAACAGCAATGCATCACAGTGAGCCGACCTTGGCACAAAAATTCTGTCGCCCTATTTTGTCAGTATTAGAAGCCCAAGCATGTACTGGGCGGGAGTTACTCTCTGAAATGCAAAAAGAGCAATTAGAAATAAGCAAACACACCGCAGATGATTTAGGAATGACATTAATTGCTGATCAATTAGCTTATTATTTGACATTAACTTCCCGTGACTCACGGGCGTTATTACAGTTAATTTGGCTATGCGATAATCTGCAACAATTGCAAAGTCCATTACCTATTCAATTTAACGAGTAATTGGTATTAACAAAAAAAGCTATCTCTCAAATTAAAGAGAGATAGCTTTTAAGATAACAATAAATGGGTTTACGCTGGATTATCAATATCAACAAATGTCACATCTAAATGATGTGTTTGAGTCAGCCATTCACCTAATGCTTTAATGCCATAGCGCTCTGTTGCATGGTGCCCCGCAGCAAAGAAATGAACCCCCATTTCTCTTGCGATATGAATGGTCTGTTCTGAGACTTCGCCTGTCACAAAAGCATCTACACCATGCTCTGCTGCATCTTGAATAAAGCCTTGTCCGCCTCCTGTACACCAAGCAATAGTACGAATAGTATCAGGTGCATTATCACCGCAATGTAATACATTGCGTTGTAATGATTTTTCTAAACGTGCTTTTAATTCAAGCGGTGCTAAAGGTAAATCAAATACGCCTTTAGGAACTAAAGGCATGATTTCACCTTCAACTTTAATGCCCATTTTTAATGCTAATTGAGCATTGTTACCTAAGATTGGGTGCGCATCTAATGGCAAGTGATAACCAAAAAGATTAATGTCATTGCAAAGTAATGTCTTTAAGCGGTTACGCTTCATTGAACGAATTACAACCGGCTCATTTTTCCAAAAATAGCCATGGTGAACTAAAATCGCATCCGCATTTAATCGTACCGCTTCATCAAGTAATGCTTGGCTAGCGGTCACCCCTGTGATTATTTTTTGAATATGAGGGCGCCCTTCGACTTGAAGGCCATTAGGTGCATAATCTTGAAAGTTTTCAATGCTTAGTTTCTCATTAATCACTCGTTCCAGATCAGTGTTTTTCATTTCATTCATCTCCCTGTTATCACGAATGCCACTATTTATATAACAATCTAATAAATAGCAATAGGTTAAAGCACCCGTTTAAGTAAACTATTATTCTTTATTGTAACGTAAAATTTGCGAATTATTTGAAGTTAAGAAAAAACGAGAAGATAGCATTGCTAAAATGCTTAAGAAAGAGAGGATAAAAATAACGCCTACATATGTAGGCGTTATTTTAATGTTCTGTTATTTGTGGCTATTTAATGCCACTTCTGATTTTGCCAGCCAAACTGGTTTATCACTTGTTTTAGACCATACACGATGTATATAGCTATAAAATTGTGCGCGTTTAGGATGAAAAACCATAACAGGAAATGCCGCAACACCTAGCGCAACAGCACCAGTACGACGGGCTAAAACATGTTTTTTTGTATATTCGTTATAAGCTGGCATAGTGCTCTCCTGTATAGAGATTAATTTGATGTTGAAATTTTACCTCATTTGATGAAATTTTACTACTGATCAGACCACTCAATTCGTGCGAAAAATCACCTTTATTTTGCTTGATATGTAATTAAATTTCAGAATATAAACATAAATAACATAATTGTTAACAAAATAAGATCAGTGTTTTTACTTAACTGAGTGAATAGTAAATAATTTCGAGGATAAATTATCAAAAAAGAAAAAAATCAAATCAGTGAGGAGATATGCAATATTCTAAAATAGGGGTTTACTGCCAAATAAGACAAATTTAGCAGTAAAAAAGTTAAAGGAATTAGATACTAGCTAACTCTTTAAATAAGCTAGGATTGTTATGAATTGCGATAAGCACTTTTGCGGTAAGCCCTGTTGGATTACGTCTTTTCAGTTCCCAACTTTTGACTGTATCAACACTAGTCCCCAGCGCATTTGCAAACTCGCTTTGTGAAACGTTAAGTTGTTTTCTAATTGCTTTTACATCAGCAACTTCAAAACGAGTAACTTTCGATGCCTTTTTATCGCCATTTTTAATTTCTACGGCTTCTTCTAAAGAGGCTTTTAAATCATTGAAGAAACTCATATCACATTTCGCCTTTAAGTCGTTTTGTGAGCTTTTTTAACTCCATCTTTTCTAGATCAGTTAAACTCACTTTTACTCTTTTTGGGTATGCCATAACTAAATAGATAACTTTTTTAGTTGCTAGAAAATAAATAACTCTAGCACTTGCGCTCTTTCCTTGGTTACCTACCGCCATTCTTATTTTACGTAACCCGCCAGTTCCTTGAATTAGATCGCCTTTATCAGGTCTACCTATCAGTTCATTTTGAAGTGTTCGTATTTCTTCATCTGTAGCTAATAACTTGATTTGCTGAGTAAACACTGACGTTTCAATAAATTCTATTGCATGACTCATTAAGTTCCCTTTCTAATCCGTCACCAAGAAGTGTACAATGTACACTATAAAAGTTCAAGATTAAATACGGGTTCTCGTACTACAGAGCGTTTTAAAAAAATCCCTCTATTAATAAACTGGGGTCAGTTCATTAAAGAGGGAATAATTATTAATTAAGATTTGTTTATTTCTTAACTGCTTTACCTTTGCCACGTAGAGTTTCGGTTAAGCCTTTCAGAAAATACCTTACCAGCTGATCACCGCAATTACGGTAGTTTTTATGTCCTGGTTTACGAAATACAGCACTAAGTTCTGGCTTAGAAACACGGAAGTCAGCAAGCTCATAAATTTTTAGAATATCCACATCTTTGAGTTCAAAAGCGACGCGTAATTTTTTCAAGATAATGTTATTTGTAATACGCTTTTCAACTTCAGGTGCTGGGAAGTTTTCATCTTTTCCGCGACGATAAAAAATAAGACCATTCAAAAAATGCCCCATTGCATTATCGTCACACTCGACAAATTCAGGTTCATCATCTTTTTTCAACCAACTATTAACTAATTCTTTCGTAACGGTGTAATCAGCTAGCTTCATGATCTCAACCATATGTGCATCACTGAGATCCAGCATGTAACGTACACTGCGTAAAACAAAATTATTTTGCATTGATTATCCACTCTATTTTTAATTCTAAATCAACCTCAATGATGGATATCAATGCTGTGATCTAAAAATATTTAATGATTAAAAAAATACACTCTACCTTTTGGTAGAGTGTATTCTATATAAATAGCTTATTACACTAACTTATTTGTTAGCAAAGACATTATTTACTATTTCAATGGCTTCTTTTTCAATTAACTCACGATGCTCAGGACCACGGAAGCTTTCGCAGTAAATTTTATACGCTTCTTCAGTGCCTGATGGACGAGCCGCAAACCAGCCATAATCTGTCATCACTTTTAAACCACCAATAGAGGCACCATTACCTGAAGCATGTGTTAAACGAGCCGTAATTGGGTCGCCCGCTAAGGTGCTTGCTGTTACCATTTCGGGTGATAAACGTGACAGCAATGCTTTTTGTTCATGAGTTGCTGATGCTTGAATACGGTTATAGCTTGGTGAACCAAAACGCTGCGCTAGTTCATTGTAATGCTCTTGTGGATCTTTGCCTGTGACTGCTTTCATTTCAGCAGCTAACAAACATAAAATGATACCATCTTTATCGGTTGACCATGGTTTACCGTTAAAACGCAAGAAAGATGCTCCTGCACTCTCTTCACCACCAAAGCCAAATTCACCACTAAATAAGCCTTGAACAAACCATTTAAAACCAACTGGCACTTCAACTAGCTCACGACCTAAGTCAGCTACAACACGGTCAATCATTGCACTTGAAACCAGTGTTTTACCTACTTTTACATCGTTAGCCCATTGCGGACGATGACGGAAAAGATAGTTAATCGCAGCCGCTAAATAGTGGTTTGGGTTCATTAAACCTGACGGCGTCACAATACCATGACGGTCATAATCAGGATCGTTGGCAAATGCTAAGTCAAATTTATCACGCAATTGTAATAAACCTTCCATTGCCCATGGTGATGAACAGTCCATACGAATAACGCCATCATGATCGAGAGTCATAAAACGGAATGTCTGATCGACTTGATCGTTAACCAATTCAAGATCAAGACCATAATATTCACCAATGCGTTTCCAGTACTCGATACCGGAACCACCTAATGGGTCAACACCTAATTTTAAGCCTGCTTTCTTAATGGCTTCCATATCAACAACGTCACCTAACGCTTTGACATAAGGCATAATTAAGTCTTGAGCTTCAATATAACCACTCACCAATGCTTCATCATAAGAAAGACGTTTGATCCCTGCTAAATTATTTTCAAGCAGTTCATTAGCGCGTTTTTCAATAACAGAAGTTAAATCGGTATCAGCAGGTCCACCGTTTGATGGGTTATATTTAATACCGCCATCTTCAGGGGGGTTATGTGATGGAGTGATCACAATACCATCAGCAATATCTTGATGCGCATCGTTGTAAGTCAAAATAGAAAAAGAGACCGCTGGCGTCGGTGTATAACCATTATTTTCTTGGATAATCACTTTCACTTTATTAGCAGCGAGTACTTCTAAAACAGAAATAAATGCAGGCTCTGACAGTCCATGGGTATCTTTACCCACGTAACATGGGCCTGTTACTCCATTTTTTGCGCGTACTTCAGCAATAGCTTGTGCAATTGCCAAAATATGGGCTTCATTGAAACTATGGCGATTTGCACTTCCGCGATGGCCAGATGTACCGAACTTCACACGATGAGCATTAATGCTAGCTTGTGGTTTAAGTGAATAATATTGCGACGTTAATTGCGCCACATTAATCAGATCACTTTGACGAGTATGCTGCCCTGCTCTTGGATGAATTGCCACAAATCTTCTCCTATTTGACATCACAAGCACGCTTTAAACAAAAGCCTTTGCAATGCATCAATTAACAATAGTGGTTAGATAGTTCCACACACCTTATCAATCTCATTCGCAGGAAATTGCATATCCTGCATGATGCTTTGTACCATTGTTCTTTTACGCTCTGTATTGGAGTTAGTAATAACCCAAAATGGCGTGCCTGAAATATGGCGCGGTTTTGTATGACGTCCACTATCGAGTAATGTTTGTTCATCACCAGCAAAATAGATGCGTGTTCGTCCATGTACTGTTTCAGCAGATTGAGTAAAAGTAGCGCTATCTAGGCTATATAACGTAGAAAGGATCTGTAAAAAACGATCAACTGATTTTGTTTTTTCTGCATAACTGTCAGATAACAACAGTTCTCGCATTTCACGGACCGGATTTTTTGCTGGTGTAATCGATTTAGGTTCAGCTTCCTGTTTAATAACAGGTGCTTGTACTGACTCAGTGACAACGACTGGCTGTACGGGCTGTTTGGCATCAAGCTTCAGTAGACGCCTTAAAATATCTGAAGCGCTTTCACCGATATGTCTAGTTTCGCTAGCAATATAGCGGTAAAGTTCGTCATCAATTTCTATCTTTTTCATTGCTACCCAGTACTGTTTTCAAAAAAAAGTAATTAGGATTATAAGATATAATCTTTAAAAACAAAATAGGTAAAATTTCAATAACTTAAAGAAGATCTATACAAGATCCAGCCATTTCAATGGCTAAGCTTGGTATTTATCCTATTGTTTATCTCGGTATCATCTTCTATTCTTTGAACTTATTCAAACAAAGTCTACTTCAAATACCGCCTTCTTACGCCACACCAGCCATCAAATAATATAAAATTCTAAATATTTATTTTTGAGCAATGTCAATATTTCAACTTTTTAAATAAGTTTGGAATAAACATCCAAATAATGTCAATTATGTGGTTTTTTATAAATTCCCCTTATCAATTATTTCTACTCTTAATCACTCACGCATATTATTACGATAAGTTGGCTTAGTATCTTGTGCATGTCATCATAGAAAAATCGTAATTATTTTTTGGTCATTAACATGAAACTCAATACATTATTAAATTATCAATTACATCAGCCTGAAACAGCACCTGCATCCAATTTACCTATTGTTTTGATCCACGGCCTTTTTGGTGACTTAAATAATTTAGGCGTCTTAGGGCGTGATCTACGCCAAGACCACACAGTGATCCAAATTGATGTGCGTAATCATGGACATTCCCCTCATAGTGAAAGTATGAGCTATCAAGATATGGCACAAGATGTACTTACATTACTTGATAGTTTACATATCTCAAAAGCCATCATTATCGGGCACTCCATGGGGGGCAAAATTGCAATGGCAATGACAGCATTAGCGCCTGAGCGAATTGCTCGCATTGTCGTAATAGATATGTCACCTGTAGCTTACAATGTTCGCCGCCACGATAACATTTTTGCGGCACTCGAAGCCGTCACTAAAGCTCAAGTTACACGACGTCAAGATGCAGTAGAAATCATGAGTCCCTTTATTAAAGAAGAGGGAGTTATTCAGTTTTTACTTAAATCATTTAAAAGTGGTGAATGGCTATTTAATTTATCTGCAATCAAAAATGCCTATTCAGAGATTATTGGTTGGCAAGAAGTCCCTACTTGGAATTATCCGGTGCTATTTATTCGTGGTGGTTTGTCGCCTTACATATTAGATGAATATCGTAATGATATTGCACGCCAATTTCCGCAAGCTAGCGCTTTTGTCGTAGCAAACACTGGACATTGGGTACATTCAGAAAAACCTAACACTGTTATTAACGCTATTCGTCGTTTTTTATCAAAAGCATAATTTATTACTGAAAGTGGCGTAATTAAGGAAGTAATAATTTATCTGAATGTATAATTATTGTACTTAATCACACAGTCTGTCGATAAAAACACCAAATGACAATAGGTTAAACTCAGGAAGCAGTGGCAGGACGTCACTATGTGGGGTATTATTGGGCGTTTCGCAATTTAGTCATTGGTATACGCCCTTTCACAGCAAAATTTATGGCAAAAGAACAAACTGATCGCACCACACTGGATTTGTTCGCAGATGAACGCAGACCTGGGCGACCTAAAACAAACCCGCTTTCTCGGGATGAACAGCTTAGAATTAATAAACGCAATCAATTAAGACGAGACAGAGTCAATGGTTTACGTCGAGTTGAATTGAAATTAAATGAAGATGCTGTGAATGCACTTAATGAGTTGGCGACTGCAAGAAATGTTAGCCGTAGCGAACTTATTGAAGAAATATTACTAGAACAATTGGCGCAAAATCACGCCTTGAAAATACATCAAAATGAGAATAGCTAGTAGCTAAACCACACAAATTTGACAGAATTACCCTGCTATTTTCGTCAAAATACGTTTTTTAGTTTTCTATTATGAAAACAAGATGTTTATTTTTCACTAGTAATTGTTCAAACACAGACAAATATACTCTAACTATTTCGAAGTGTGGCTAATTGGCAAGTAAAGGCGTTACTGTTACATACAAAGTATGTAATCAGTACGAATCAACGTAGTCAACAACGCGACAATTTGAAGTATAACGAATATAGAATAAAAGAGGTTATCTCACTTTATGGCAATCATAGGTATATTCTTCGGCAGTGATACCGGCAACACTGAAAATATTGCCAAAATGCTTCAAGAAAGACTGGGCGCTGATAATGCCGAAGTTCATGATATCGCAAAATCCAGTAAAGAAGATATCGAAGCATTTGATATTCTGTTACTAGGTATTCCTACTTGGTATTATGGTGAAGCACAATGCGATTGGGATGACTTTTTCCCAACACTAGAAGATATTAATTTTGAAGGTAAGTTGGTTGCACTGTTCGGTTGTGGCGACCAAGAAGACTATGCAGAATACTTCTGTGATGCAATGGGCACAATTCGCGATATTATCGAACCTCGTGGTGCTGTCATTGTGGGTCACTGGCCAACAGAAGGTTACCATTTTGAAGCCTCTAAAGGGCTTGCAGATGATAATCACTTTATCGGCCTTGCGATTGATGAAGACCGTCAACCAGAATTAACCGAAGAGCGTGTTGATGCTTGGGTTGCTCAAATCAAAGAAGAAATGAGCCTAGATGAAATTCTGGGATAAATAAATACTCAATATTGAGAATGATAATTATTCAATGGTGTGCTAAGATAGTGTGATAGGTAGGGGTGTTTATTTTTAAATATCATGCCTATAATCAATAAGGTTATTTATTCACCCGAGTGTTAATGAATCAACCCTATTAGTGAGCACAAAAATTAAATTCACCATTAGCAACAGGATTAAATCCGCATGACCGACAATAATAAAGCGTTAAAAAATGCTGGGTTAAAAGTTACACTTCCTCGCTTAAAGATCTTGGAAGTGCTCCAGGATCCTGAGTGCCATCATGTCAGTGCTGAAGATCTCTATAAAAAACTCATCGATATCGGTGAAGAGATTGGTCTGGCAACCGTGTATCGCGTCTTAAACCAATTTGACGATGCTGGTATTGTTACCCGACATAATTTTGAAGGTGGTAAATCAGTATTTGAATTAACTCAACAACACCATCACGATCATTTAATTTGTCTTGATTGTGGCAAAGTTATCGAGTTTACAGATGATGCGATTGAAGTGCGCCAAAGAAACATCGCTGAACGTCATGGTATCAAGCTTTCCAATCATAGCCTTTATTTATATGGCCACTGCGCTGAAGGCAATTGTAAAGAAGATAGCCACGCACATGATGAGAAATAATTCATTCTGGATAATCTCTCAGTAAAAAAAAGGAACTGTTCACAGTTCCTTTTTTATTACCTTAAATTTGAGGATAAAATAACTCTACTTAGGCACACTGATACTGTGTTTAATATGTTTTAAATGAACCACGATAGTAAATGTAACAATGACTAACAGTGACCAAGAGCCCCATTTCCCTGCATGCACAGCAGACCAAGCACCAATCTGGTTAGGATATTGCCAAACACCAAAAAATGTACCGAAATTCTCAGCAAGCCAAATAAAGAAACCTATCAGAACAAAAGCCAATAATAGTGGCATTTTTCGCTCTGTATCATAAGGCGTAAAATAAACCACACTACGAGCATAAAGACCTAAAATAAAAGCAGTTAAATACCAGCGATAATCACCGATAAAGTGATGAGAAAAGAAATTAATATAGATAGCGAGTGCAACTAAAGTTGCCATCCAATAAGGTGGATAATGTTCAATTCGTACTTTTAAAAAACGCCATGCTTGAATTAAATAACTTCCTACCGCGGAGTACATAAATCCTGTAAATAAAGGCACTTCCCACAATTTAGTGTAAGCAAAATCAGGGTATTTCCACGATCCAATTGCTGCTGATGTTTTAAATAATTCCATCACAAAACCAACGATGTGGAAAAAACAGATCGCTTTTAATTCATCCCATGTTTCAAGTTTTCCCCATACCATCCATAATTGGAAAGCAATAGCGAGAATAAGTAAAACGTCATAACGAGGTATCCCTAATATTCCTTTACTTGGTGTTGCAAATAAAATAAAAAAGAAAAATCCCGCAAATAAACAAGAACGCGCCTCTTTCACACCAAAAAAAAGAAATTCAACAATAAATCGTTTTATACCTTTAAAGGGCTTCAATGGTGGTTCTAATAAAAAATCATCCAATCGCTTTAACATGCTTCTTCCTGAAAACGTGCATTATCGAACTACATTCAATGCAGAATAATAAATAAGATGAGATAAAATGAATGGCAAGAAATTTGCCATAGAATAAAAAAACCTACAAGGATGAAAAGGACGAAAAAGGAAGGAATGAAAAAAATAAAGGTATTTACCCCCCACTACGATACCCACTCTGACTGCCTTTACTTAGGGTAAATACCTTACGCAAATTTTGCGAAATAACTGAAACACAAGAGATAAACATAACCCACTCACATTTATCTCAGACGACATGACATGACGACTTTACTTCATTACTTTTACTATATACTGCGATTTTAAAACGACTCTTTACTACTTTTTACTTCGACTCTTCTACTTCTTACTACTACTGACAATTTCACTTCATTAATGAGGTTTGTTTTTACTTATCGTAATCGTATTTAGCTTTTTTAGTTTTATTCAGGATAAAGTGTAATGAATACACTTTATCCTTATGCTGATATTAGAAAATAGTAAATGGCATTATCACGTTAAATTTAACGTCTTTTTCATCTTGGAAAATATTACCAAAACCACCTTCATAACTTGGAATATCGGAGTGGTTATCATAACGGGTATAGTGAAGTTTAAAGAGAGTGCCTTTAGCTCGACCTTCTTGAACCGTATACATAATATCCGCATTCCATGCGCTTTCTCTAATACGCTGACCTTGATCATAAATGGCTTTACCACTTGGCTTAGCATCCCATGCGTAAACATAAGAAGTACCTACCGCCCAGCCAGATAGATCCCAGTTTTTCAGATCGTACATTACACCCGCATAAAGTGCTTTTTCACCATTAGCGTTAAAGTCAGAACGACCATCCCACCAGACATCAAGACGACCATTAGATGTTGCCCAACCCGGAGTCATACGCTGTAAAAAATAACCTTGATTACCTTCAGCTTTAACCCACGTTCCTTCTACTTTGAAGTCAAATACATTGTAGGTATAACCAAAAGTCAGTGCTTGTAACCATGCCAGCCCATCATAAACATCATTAACGCCACCACCGGTCACTTTATCTTTAGCACCGTAGAATTGGTAAGACGTTCTTAATGCATTGTCAGCAATTGGGAAATCATAAGAAACTTTACCAAAATACTGATCGATATAACCATCGGCCTGACCAAATGCAGCTTCTAACACTAGGCTGTTTTTAAAATCATATTTGGCGCCGAAAGAGTGAAGATAGCTAATATTCGTTTCTAGATCAGCTTTGCGAAAGTTATACATATTCCGATACCATGGTGCTTTGTATTCATCTGTCCACATATAGGAGAAAGATAATTCACCACTTTTATCGAAATCGAAAACTGCTCCAGCTTCCGCCCCACGATAAGTTCCCGGTAAGAAGCTCCAGTGCGGGCGTAATAAACTTTGGCCTTTAGGTTGAATATATCCACCTTGTGCCCAGAAATTACCTAATTTGAATTTTGCAGCGGCTTTATACACGCTCATACCACTGCGATCGCCTGTCCATTTTTCATCCCAGCGACTTTTTGCATCACTAAAACCGATTTCATTAGGTGCCGCAGGGCCACTGTTATTCAATTCAGCAGCACCAAAGGCGGCTAAATCAATACCAATAAAATCACCAAGGTAACCTGATGAGAAGTCTAGATTAGCGTTAAAAGTAGAATGGTGTAAGTTAGCTTTGTATTTGCCGTAATCAGGACTATTTGGTGTTAACTCTTTTCTATCACGGTCACGTTGCCAATAAAAAAGACCACCCGTTAAGGTTGAGTCATCAATAAATCCTTCAGCATGAGACATTTTTGCAGGTAGTGCAGTTACAAGCAATGCGCCCATAACGACAAGTGCCACCCTGCCTGGTTTAGCATGTTGCATAACCATAGCATTGTTTCCTCTTTGACTTTGACTAAAAAAGAAATAAGCACAATGCCTATTTCCAAATATAAAACCCCAAGTGGGGAAAAACCTAAATTAGGTTAGAAACAGCATATTTTTCGCGACGCGAATTATCAACCAAAAAAAAAGAATTTTTATCAAAATATGACCAAGGGCACATAACTAAATAATCGTTTCATTTTCTTTCTTTTATAATCCCTCGTTAAAAACAAATATAACAAATTGATTTTATTTGTTTTTTATATCAATCTTTAAACAATATTAGATTTCGTTTTTATTAAAAAGAATAATAAGTAGCGCTTATAAATAAACTTTTTTAACGATGTGAAATATGTGCATTAAATCACACTTTTCTTACTACAGTCTTATTTAATGAGATGTTATGAAAAAACAGAAGAATAAAGTGATAACAAGTTAATTATTTCAAATGAAACAAATAAAAAATTATCATTTAAAATGAAAAAATTAAGATTAATTAATCCCTAAAGAATAAATACTGGATATAAATAGATGAAAAATTGTACGACATTAAAAAGAAAAATAGATAAAAAAATGCTCGATAAATAATTACCGAGCATTCTATTAATTTTGGCGCTAACTATACTTAATGTAACTCAAAATAAGGTTCAAATTAACCTTGTTGAGAAATCTTAGCCCAAGTGTCACGTAAGCCTACTGTACGGTTAAATACTAACTTATCTGCTGTTGATAGCTTATCAGCACAGAAGTAGCCTTCACGCTCAAATTGATACGCTTTTTCAACCGCCGCATCTTTTAAACTACGTTCAACAAAACCTTCACGAATAACTAAAGACTCAGGGTTAATTGTTGATAAGAAATCATCTTCTGCCGCTGGGTTTGGTACACTAAATAGACGGTCATAAAGACGAATTTCAGCAGGAACAGCATGTGGAATGCTTACCCAATGAATAACACCTTTTACTTTACGTCCATCAGCAGGATCTTTATTTAATGTTTCTGCATCATAAGTACAGTAAATGGTTGTGATTTCACCTTGCTCGTCTTTTTCAACACGCTCAGCTTTAATAACATAAGCATTACGTAAACGAACTTCTTTACCTAGTACCAGACGTTTATATTGACGATTTGCTTCTTCTTTAAAGTCAGCGCGATCAATATAAATTTCACGGCTAAATGGTACTTCACGCGTACCCATTTCTGGTTTATTTGGGTGATTTGGCGCAGTTAAAATCTCTTCGCCTTCTGGCATATTTTCAATAACCAAACGAACTGGATCGATAACAGCCATTGCACGAGGTGCATTTTCGTTTAAATCATCACGAATACAAGATTCTAATGCCGCCATTTCAACATTATTTTCTTGTTTCGTTACACCAATACGTAAACAGAATTCACGAATAGAGTCAGCGGTATAACCACGACGACGTAAGCCTGAAATCGTTGGCATACGAGGATCATCCCAACCATTGACGATATTTTCTGTCACAAGCTGATTCAACTTACGCTTTGACATCACAGTATATTCAAGGTTAAGACGAGAGAATTCATATTGACGAGGATGGCAAGGGATAGTGATATTATCCAGCACCCAATCATATAAACGACGGTTATCTTGGAATTCTAACGTACATAAAGAATGAGTGATATTTTCCAGTGCATCTGAGATACAGTGGGTAAAATCATACATTGGATAAATGCACCATTTATTTCCAGTTTGGTGGTGTTCGGCGAATTTAATACGATAAAGCACCGGATCACGCATAACAATAAAAGGTGATGCCATATCAATTTTCGCACGTAAGCACGCTTTACCTTCTTCAAAGCCACCCGCACGCATTTTTTCAAACAGCGCTAAGTTCTCTTCTACGCTACGTGAGCGATAAGGACTGTTTTTACCTGGCTCTTTTAATGTACCGCGATATTCACGAATTTCTTCAGCGCTCAGCTCATCAACATAAGCTAAGCCTTTATTAATCAACTCAATCGCATATTGATAGAGTTGATCAAAATAATCTGAGGAGTAATGAACGCTACCTTCCCATTGGAAACCTAACCACTGAACATCTTTTTGAATTGAGTTGATGTACTCAATATCTTCTTTTACTGGATTGGTATCATCAAAACGTAAATTACATTTACCCTGGTAATCTTTAGCAATACCAAAATTCAGACAAATTGATTTCGCATGGCCGATATGAAGATAGCCATTAGGTTCAGGTGGGAAACGCGTATGCACGCTATCATGTTTCCCTGTTGCCAGATCTTCATCAATTATTTGACGAATAAAGTTAGTTGGGCGGGCATCTGCCTCATTCATGGTCATTTTTTCCTCAAAGCAAAACGCATAATTAACCCACTATAATCCAATAAGCAGGTTTCATAAATACCTTAGCTAAATACACCCCTGAGATATTTATCAAAATAGAGATAAAAAAACGGGAAGTTTGAAAGACTCCCCGTTTTATCGTCTTATTTAACCATCTCTTTATAGAGGATTAAATATCTGTATAGAATTTATTTTAATACTTTGTAGATAACGGTTTTATTTCCAACCACTTCACCTGTAACTTGTTCAGCAATTTGATCAAAATCATCAATATTACTTACAATCACAGGACTTATCATCGATTTAGCATTAGCGTTTAGATATTCAAGATCTAATTCTAAGATAGGTTGACCGACTTTAACGTCTACTCCTTCTTCAACTAAACGCTTAAAGCCTTTACCGCCTAATGCAACCGTATCAATCCCCATATGAACGATGATTTCAACGCCATTATCGGTTTCAATACAAAATGCGTGGTTAGTATCAAAAATCTTAACAACCGAGCCTGTTGCAGGTGCCAATACAATATTAGAGGTTGGTTTAATTGCAAGCCCATCCCCTACAACACCACTTGAGAAAGCTTCATCCGGCACATCTTTTAATGCCACAACTTCACCATCAAAAGGCGCAACCATTTCAAGTAATACTTTTGCATTAGCATTAGCTTGTTTTACAGGTGTTTTTTCAGTAGACACGGTTGAAGCCGATGAGCCTTCATAAGCAGCAACTGGACCCTGTGTTAATACATCACGCATTGCGTTAGCCACAAGCTCTGCACGTGTACCCACAATCACTTGAACACTTTGCTTGTTTAAGCGAATAACCCCTGATGCACCTAAGCGTTTTGCATAGCTATCATTAACAATGGTTGCATCTTTTACATTTAAACGTAAACGCGTAATACAAGCGTCGATACCCGTTAAGTTGTCAGAACCACCAATTGCAGCGATATATTGACGGGCTTCTTGCTGGATGCCTTCTTTGCTATTTGCAGGGGCTGTTGTGATATCTTCATCATAACCATCGGCAGTTTCATCACCAGATACTTCATCTTCACGACCTGGTGTTTTTAGGTTGAATTTCGTGATAGTGAAACGGAAAATACCGTAGTAAATGAAGAAGAACACAATACCTTGAACAATAAGCATGTACCAGTGTACAGCAAGTGGGTTACGTGAGGATAAGAACATATCCACTAAGCCTGCACTAAAGCCAAATCCTGAAATCCACTCCATACTTGCAGCGATATAAACGGAAATTGCCATTAAGAATGCGTGAATAACATAAAGCACTGGTGCAACAAACATAAATGAGAATTCAAGCGGTTCTGTGATACCAGTGAAGAATGCAGCAAATGCACCCGCCATCATAATACCAGCAACTTTTGCTTTATTTTCTTTACGTGCACAGTGATAAATCGCCAGTGCAGCACCTGGCAAACCAAACATCATTACAGGGAAGAAACCAGCTTGGTAACGACCCGTTATACCCACTGTCGCTAAGCCTGAATCAATAGATTTCTGACCAGCAAGGAAATTAGGAATATCATTGATACCGGCAACGTCAAACCAGAATACAGAGTTCAATGCGTGGTGTAGACCAACAGGAATTAATAGACGGTTAAAGAATGCGTAAATACCAGCACCCAATGCCCCCATATCTTTAATACTTTCACCGAAGCTCACTAATCCACCATAAATAACAGGCCAGATATACATCAAAATAAAGGCAACGATGATCATGAGGAATGACGCTAAAATAGGAACTAAACGTCGACCACTAAAGAAAGAGAGTGCGAGAGGCAATTCAACTTGGCTAAAACGGTTATAAAGTTCCGCTGAAAGCACACCCACTAAAATCCCCACAAATTGGTTCTCTATTTTACCAAATGCGGCTGGTACTTCCTCTAATGGGATACCTTTGATCATAGAAACGGCCGCTGGCGAACAAAGTGTGGTTACGACTAAAAACCCGACAAATCCAGTTAATGCCGCTGCACCATCTTTGTCTTTCGACATACCATAAGCAACACCTATAGCAAACAAAACTGACATATTATCGATGATTGCGGAGCCTGATTTAATCAGTAAGGCTGCAAGCGCGTTATCGCTACCCCAGCCTACTGGATCAATCCAGTAGCCAATCCCCATCAGAATTGCAGCTGCAGGTAATGTAGCAACAGGCACCATTAGTGCCCGTCCTATCTTCTGCAGATAACTTAAAATATTCACAAACTCCCCCTTGGATAGCCCCTATACGGGATCTTATTCATACTCATTCATATTTTATAAAAAAATTGATGAGCTAATTATTTAATTCCATTTTCAGTCTAAAAAAATTATTTCGTATCGCAAATTAATTAGTCATAATTTGTGATTGAAGTCACCAATATCGTATATTTTTTAGCTGAAATGCTGGCTAAGTCAGAAAGCTTATTTTATGATTAAAAATATCTTTTGGCGGGACAATTGGGTCATCGACTAAAAATGAAAAGAAATTCGTGTTATAGATGAGCCACTGATAATCACACAATGAAATAACATGTTCCTGAATTATCAGATTTGTCTTTTTTCTATGAGGTTACTATGAGGTTAATCCCCCTATCCACGGCAAAACAAGTTGGTAAGTGGTCTGCAAATTACATCGTTGAAAAGATCAACGAATTTAATCCAACCGCAGATCGCCCTTTCGTGCTTGGTTTACCAACTGGTGGCACGCCATTGGCGACATATAAAGAGTTAATTGAATTACACCGAGCTGGAAAAATCAGTTTTCAACACGTTGTGACATTCAATATGGATGAATATGTTGGTATTCCATCAGATCATTCACAAAGTTATCGTACATTTATGTATGAAAATTTCTTTAATCATATTGATATTAAAGATGAAAATATCAATTTATTAAACGGCAATGCAGAAGATCCACAAGCAGAATGTGCACGTTATGAGGCTAAAATAAAGTCTTATGGCAAAATCAATCTGTTTATGGGGGGCGTTGGTAATGACGGTCACATTGCTTTTAATGAACCTGCGTCATCACTCTCTTCACGCACTCGCATGAAAACACTCACCGAAGACACCCGTTTAGCGAATTCACGTTTCTTCGACAATAATGTAAATCATGTTCCTAAATACGCACTGACAGTTGGTGTGGGTACTTTATTAGATGCTGAAGAGTTAATGATTTTGGCAACAGGCTTTAATAAAGCACAGGCTGTACATGCTGCCACAGAAGGTGCTGTTAACCATTTATGGACAATTTCCTGTGTCCAGCTTCATCCGAAAGCAATTATAGTGTGTGATGATCCTGCCACAATGGAATTACGCGTTAAAACATTGCGTTATTTCCAACAGATTGAAGCACAAGAGTGTCAAAAATACCAAGACTAAGTTTAGTAAAATAAGTACCTACTGATTAAGTAGTGGAAAAGGCTAAGCTCTCTTACTTATCAGCCAGAATTTACTGGCTGATATCGGCTTTTTAGATTAACTTCCCTTATCAGGAGACAAAGGTATGTTTGCCTTAACAAATGCTGTTATTTATACAGGTTACGACCGTTTAGAAAATCACGCCATTATTATTAACGGCTCCCGTATTGAGCAGGTTTGTCCACAGGATCAACTGCCAAAAGATATCTCTGTTCGTGATATGAAAGGTGCAATTGTTTCTCCTGGTTTTATCGATTTACAAGTTAATGGTTGTGGTGGCGTGCAATTTAATGACATACCAGAAAATGTCACCATTGAAACGCTAGAAATCATGCAAAAAGCAAATGAGCGTTTAGGCTGTACCAGTTATTTACCAACACTAATTACCTGTTCTGATGAATTGATGAAAATAGGCATCGAAGCAACTCGCGCCTATATGAAAAAACATAAAAATAAAGTACTGGGATTACATTTAGAAGGCCCTTACATCAATGTGATTAAAAAAGGGACGCATGATCCGCAATTTATTCGTCAACCAAGTGCTCAGATGATTGACTATTTGTGCGATAATGCTGATGTCATCGCAAAAATCACCCTTGCACCAGAAATGGTTGATGAAAAGTATGTTCGTCAATTAATCAAAGCAGGTATCATTGTCTCGGCAGGCCATTCCAATTCGACTTATGAAGAAGCACGTAAAGGGTTCCGTAATGGAATTTCATTATCGACCCATCTTTATAATGCAATGCCTTATATTACAGGCAGAGGCCCTGGCCTTGTTGGCGCTATTTATGATACACCAGAGGTTTATGCAGGTATTATTGCTGATGGTATGCATGTTTCATGGGCTAATATTCGCAATAGTAAGCGTTTAAAAGGCGATAAATTACTTTTAGTCACAGATGCAACTGCGCCTGCGGGGCTTGATCCTAATAAAAATGAGATGGATAGCTTCGTTTTTGCAGGAAAAACCATATATTATCGTAATGGATTGTGTGTCGATGCTGATGGCACATTAAGTGGATCATCACTTACCATGATTGGCGCGATTAAAAATAGCGTGATCCATGTAGGTATTCCATTAGATGAAACATTACGAATGGCTACACTTTATCCCGCTCGTGCGATTGGGGTAGAAAAAGAACTCGGTACAATTGAAGCTGGAAAAATTGCTAATCTTGCTTCTTTTGACAAGGACTTCAACCTTTGCACAACATTTGTCAATGGTATTGAAATAACTGATAACTAATGGATGTCTATGCTGATGAGTCATAACAACACTGAAACGCAAATTGGCAATATCGATCTTGTTAAACAACTTAACAGTGCGATTGTGTATCGACTGATTGATCAACACGGGCCCATTTCCCGTATCCAAATAGCCGAACAAAGCCAGTTAGCACCGGCCAGTGTGACTAAAATTACTCGTCAGTTGCTTGAACGTGGGCTGATTAAAGAAGTTGACCAACAAGCATCAACAGGTGGGCGCCGTGCTATTTCCATCATTGTTGAACACCGTAATTTTAATACCGTCAGTGTGCGGCTGGGGCGCAATGATGCGACTGTCGCACTCTATGATCTGAGTGGTAAGGTCATTATTGAGCAACACTATCCCATAGAACAAAGCACACAAAATGAAGTTGAGACTCTGCTTATTAACGCAATTGATGATTTTATTAAACAAAATCAACGTCGTATTCGTGAGCTTATTTCAATTTCCGTGATCTTACCCGGCCTTGTTGATCCCAATAAAGGCGTTGTTCGCTATATGCCTCATATGAAAGTGGATAATTGGGCTTTAGTAAACAGTCTTGAAAAACGCTTTAGCCTCCCATGTTATGCTGGTCATGATATTCGAAGCCTCGCATTAGCTGAAAACTATTTTGGTGCCACAAGAGATTGTGAAGATTCGCTATTAGTGCGAATTCACCGCGGTGCGGGTGCAGGGGTTATTATTAATAATAAAATTCTCCTCAATCAGCGCGGTAACCTTGGGGAAATTGGCCATATTCAAATAGACCCTCTGGGTGAGCGTTGTCATTGTGGTAATTTTGGCTGTTTAGAAACAATTGCATCAAATACGGCAATTGAAGCCAAAGTGCGCTATCAATTAGAGCAAGGCTACCCAAGCCAATATTTATCATCGACACAGTGTCAAATCCAAGATATCTGTCATGCTGCGGTTAAAAATGATCCATTAGCAGTGGAAACAATTAAACAGGTTGGCCTACATTTGGGTAAAGCCATTGCGATCGCAATTAACTTATTTAACCCACAAAAAGTTGTCTTAGCGGGAGAATTAACCGAAGCTGCTGAAATTTTGCTACCATCCATTCAAAGTTGTATTAATACGCAAGTATTAAAAGAATTTAGAGAAGAACTCCCTGTGGTCACATCAGAGCTTGATCATCGTTCTGCAATAGGGGCTTTTGCATTAACTAAACGAGCAATGCTTAACGGAGAATTGCTTCAACAGCTATTAGAAAAGTAAGTTATTGCTGATAAATTATACTTTTTGAGTTAAATAAATACTTTTTCTTAGTTAAATAGGAAAATGGTCTAAAATTCAAACAGTAATAGACTAAGAAAAAGAAATGTTGCATGATTTTTTCACTACATTTCTTTTTTTATGCCTTTTTGTCCCTACATTTTAATGATATTTATTCACCTCTCTCTTCTTACTGCTTTGTTTTTTCTTTTTATTCACACTTTACACTCTCTTCTTTTTGAGTATATTTTTTATCAATAAGGTTGTTTTTTGGATCTTTTTTCGACAAAATGATTAACCATCGAGCAAACGGACACGTTTCTCGAAAATTAATGCAAAAAGCAGTTGACGGATTTGTCTGTAATACGCATAATGCGCCCCGCAACGCCGACGAAGGTTATGCAAAAAAAGATGGCTATGTAGCTCAGCTGGTTAGAGCACAACACTCATAATGTTGGGGTCACAGGTTCGAATCCCGTCATAGCCACCATCTTTTTTGCGGGAGTGGCGAAATTGGTAGACGCACCAGATTTAGGTTCTGGCGCCGCAAGGTGTGCGAGTTCAAGTCTCGCCTCCCGCACCATTTTAACCTCGTCAAGAATTTATCAGTTGGGATATCGCCAAGCGGTAAGGCACCAGGTTTTGATCCTGGCATTCCCAGGTTCGAATCCTGGTATCCCAGCCATATTTCTGATAAATAAGTGTGTTGACAATTGAATTAGCGGATGGGATATCGCCAAGCGGTAAGGCACCAGGTTTTGATCCTGGCATTCCCAGGTTCGAATCCTGGTATCCCAGCCATCTTTCGCTAGATTCAATATGGCTATGTAGCTCAGCTGGTTAGAGCACAACACTCATAATGTTGGGGTCACAGGTTCGAATCCCGTCATAGCCACCATTTTTGGGATATCGCCAAGCGGTAAGGCACCAGGTTTTGATCCTGGCATTCCCAGGTTCGAATCCTGGTATCCCAGCCATATTTTGAAAGAGAGACTCGCAAAGCGAGTCTTTTTTTCTCCAAGTTGTTGCGGGAGTGGCGAAATTGGTAGACGCACCAGATTTAGGTTCTGGCGCCGCAAGGTGTGCGAGTTCAAGTCTCGCCTCCCGCACCATTGATTACTAACGTGTTTATCACGAAATCAACGATTAAGACTCGCAATAGCGAGTCTTTTTTGTTTCTGCGCTTCTATTTTCCCCCAAACAAGACTTCTGCCATTTGTACTTCTCTTTGCTTTCCTGCATTCAAAACAATTTTTTAATTCCATTTTTATTTTTCCAAGCCTTTTTGATCTCTCTGTACATACATTCACTCAAATACTATACTCCCCTATAGTATATTTAAGGATTATGTATGCCACACTCACCAGCAGAAAAAAAAGCCGCGTTAACTCGCGTAAGAAAAATAAAAGGGCAACTTCTTGCTTTAGAAACAGCCCTTGAAAATGAAAATGAATGCGGTCAGGTATTACAACAAATTGCTGCCATTCGAGGCGCTATCAATGGCCTAATGGCAGGTGTACTCGAAAGTCATTTACGTGAAGGTCTTATGGATGCTGTCGCTTCTCCTGAAGATCAAAAAAATTCCGTTGATGATGCCATTTCACTTATCCGCACTTACCTGCGTTAATAACAAAAAAAGGATACACCATGAAATCTCGTGCTGCGGTCGCATTTGGACCTGGAGAGCCTTTAAAAATTGTTGAAGTTGATGTTATGCCACCAAAAGCCGGCGAAGTGCTTATTAAAATTAGCCACACTGGCGTTTGCCATACAGATGCCTTTACGCTCTCAGGTGATGATCCTGAAGGTGTCTTCCCTGCTATTCTGGGCCATGAAGGCGCAGGTGTTGTTGTTGAAGTAGGTGAAGGCGTCACTAGCGTAAAACCTGGCGATCATGTTATTCCACTGTACACAGCAGAATGCGGTGAATGTCTATTTTGTAAATCAGGCAAAACAAACTTATGTGTTGCAGTCAGAGCAACGCAAGGGAAAGGCTTAATGCCCGATGGCACCACACGCTTTTCCTATAATGGACAGCCTATTTATCACTACATGGGATGTTCTACCTTTAGCGAATACAGCGTTGTTGCTGAAGTTTCATTAGCAAAAATTAATCCTGAAGCTAATCACGAAGAAGTCTGTTTATTAGGGTGTGGCGTCACAACCGGTATTGGTGCTGTTCACAATACGGCAAAAGTACAAGAAGGTGATTCAGTCGCTGTCTTTGGTTTGGGTGGTATTGGCCTTGCTGTTCTGCAAGGTGCAAGACAAGCCAAAGCGGGCCGTATTTTTGCCATTGATACTAATCCTGAGAAATTTGAATTGGCACGTCAATTTGGTGCGACAGATTGTCTAAATCCTAATGATTACGATAAACCTATCCAGCAAGTTCTTGTCGAAATGACCCAATGGGGTGTTGATCATACTTTTGAATGTATTGGGAACGTCAATGTGATGAGAGCCGCATTAGAAAGTGCGCATCGTGGTTGGGGGCAATCAGTCATCATTGGTGTGGCTGGCGCTGGGCAAGAGATCTCAACACGTCCTTTCCAATTGGTTACGGGTCGTTCATGGAAAGGTACTGCTTTTGGGGGGGTAAAAGGCCGTAGTCAATTACCCGGTATGGTTGAAGATGCAATGAAAGGTAATATCGAACTTAAACCTTTTGTTACCCATAAACTTCCATTAGAAAAAATTAATGAAGCTTTTGATTTAATGCACGAAGGTAAATCAATCCGAACTGTTATTCATTTCGATTAATCATCCACAAGCCTATGCCTCATAGGTTTGTCTTTGTTTTTAAAGGAGTCAAAATGGAAAGGATTGAACATCATGCCTGTTTTGGTGGCTGGCAAGAAGTTTATCAGCATACATCAAAGGTGTTAAATTGTGAGATGAAATTTGCCATCTATCTTCCTCCTATGGAAGAAGGGCAAAAATACCCTGTTTTATATTGGTTATCAGGCTTAACTTGTAACGAACAAAATTTTATTACCAAAGCTGGTGCTCAACAATTTGCGGCACAACATAGCATTATTTTAGTTGTACCAGATACCAGTCCCCGCGGTGAAAATGTCGCTGATGATAGTGCTTATGATTTAGGTCAAGGTGCTGGATTCTATTTAAACGCAACACAATCGCCATGGAATGCGCATTATCACATGTATGACTATATTGTTGATGAGCTGCCGACACTGATTGAAACACACTTTCCTGTCACGGATAAGCGCGCAATTAGCGGGCATTCAATGGGAGGGCATGGTGCATTAACCATTGCATTGCGAAATTCGACACGCTATAGCAGCGTATCAGCATTTTCTCCTATAGTGGCACCATCTATAGTTCCTTGGGGGAAAAAGGCGTTTAACACGTATTTAGGAGAGGATACTAAGCAATGGGAGCAGTATGATGCGATTGCTTTACTTAATAACGCAGAACATATCTTACCCATGCGTGTTGATGTAGGATCGGGCGATCCCTTCTATCAAGAGCAACTTAAGCCTGAATTATTTGCACAAGTTTGTGACAAAAAACATTTCCCTTATCAATTGAATTTACATCAAGGGTACGATCACAGTTACTATTTTGTGGCGAGTTTTATTGGCGAACATATTGCCTTTCATGCTAAACACTTAAACACTTAGCAATAATGCGGTGATCTCTTTGGGGAGATCATCGCATTACTTTATTACTTAAATTACTTAATGCCTAAAGCATAACGTAGCGCCGCTTCTTTAGCCTTACCTGCATGTTGAGCTGCTAAAAGACCGATATTTCTAATGACTTTTAACCCCGGTAATTGGTGACTAAAGGCATGATAAAAAACATCCATTCCCGCTTGCATCACTAAGTTATCAGGCATACGTCGGCGCTGATATTTTTTCAATAACACCATTGAATCCCAAGGCTCATAATGCTTTTTAGCTTCAGCCACTAAGTCTAAGAAACAATCTACATCACGATAACCTAAATTGACGCCCTGCCCCGCTAAAGGATTGATGGTATGAGCCGCATCTCCCAACAAAATAATCCCTTTATCAACGTAACGGCTTGCATGTTGACGCGTTAATGGAAATGAACCCGCAGCAATAGGCGTTGCTTTACCTAATCGCTCAGGAAAAGCATGTTGAATTTCTTTTTCTAACTGCATCATCGACATGTTTTGCAGTTTTCTAATTCTGTCAGGCGAGTCATACCAAACCAAACAAGCCCAGTTATCAAAAAGTGGTAAATAAGCCCGAGGCCCAGAAGGATAAAACCGTTGCCATGTTCCCTTTTCTGGTGGTAATTCTGTTTTTACTGTAATCAACATACAAGATTGGCGATATTGCCAACCATTGCTACCAATACCAGCAAATTGGCGTACTTGAGAATTCGCACCATCCGCACCTACCACTAAATTTGTGGTCACTTCACTGCCATCAGTAAGTGTTACTTTCCACTTATCATCTAAATAGGTCATTTTACTTAGACTGTTTGGGCATAATAAAGTGATATTGCTATAACGTTCAGCTTCTTGCCAAAGTGCTAATTGCAAAATACGGTTTTCAACCATATACCCCAATTCGGGCAACCCTAAGCTTTTTGCATCAAAAATAACATGAGCATTTTCTTCTTCCCATGTTTCAAGAGTAAGATAAGGCGCAGAACGCATAGCCAAAACATGTTGCCATGCACCTAGTTGTTTTAATAGACTAACGGACGCACAGCTAATCGCAGAAATACGGATATCAGGATGAGATGACGCATCAAAAGGTGCTGGGGACTGTCGTTCAATCATTGCGACACGCAATCCTTCTTGCGCCAGTCCAATTGCAACAGCAGCGCCAATCATCCCGCCACCCGCGATGATTGCATCAAAATCGTTTTTTACATTACTCATCATTGTTATGCCATAACTCATTACTTTAAATAATAGGTAAGCGCTGTTTCAGTTTATTTTGATTAAACTAAACGCCATAAAGAATTAGCGCCGACTTACTCTAGTCACTGACCACACAAATGACTACAATAACCGCCTTATTGGCTTATTACACGCAACGTTTTCCAGTGATTAGCTATTGTCTCACTGAAAATACCGGATTTACACAATGTCGACGATAAAAAAACTGTACATTAAAACTTGGGGCTGTCAGATGAATGAGTACGATTCATCCAAAATGGCAGACCTACTCGAAAGCACCCACGGTTATCAGTTAACCGATGTCGCCGAAGATGCGGACATTCTACTGCTAAATACCTGTTCTATCCGTGAGAAAGCACAAGAAAAAGTCTTTCATCAGTTAGGACGTTGGAAATATTTTAAAGATAATAAACCCGATATTATCATTGGCGTCGGCGGTTGTGTTGCCTCTCAAGAAGGTGAATACATTCGTCAACGTGCGCAGTGTGTCGATATTATCTTCGGACCACAAACCTTACACCGCTTACCTGAAATGATTAATCAGGTTAAAGGCACTAAAAGCCCAGTTGTTGATATCAGTTTCCCTGAAATCGAAAAATTTGACCGTCTGCCAGAACCTCGTGCAGAAGGCCCTTCTGCTTTCGTTTCCATCATGGAAGGCTGTAATAAATACTGCTCTTTCTGCGTTGTACCCTACACTCGAGGTGAAGAAGTCAGTCGCCCTTGTGATGATGTGTTATTTGAAATCGCACAATTAGCGGCTCAAGGTGTACGCGAAGTTAACCTATTAGGTCAAAACGTGAATGCCTATCGTGGAGCAACCTTTGATGGGCAAATTTGCAGTTTTGCGGAGTTAATCCGCTTAGTTGCCGCGATTGATGGTATTGACCGCGTTCGCTTTACAACTAGTCATCCAATAGAATTTACTGATGATATCGTTGCCGTTTATGAAGATACACCAGAGTTAGTCAGCTATTTGCATTTGCCAGTACAAAGTGGTTCTGACCGCATTCTAACATTAATGAAGCGTAACCATACGGCACTTGAATATAAAAGCATCATTCGCAAATTACGCAAAGCGCGTCCTGGTATTCTGATCAGCTCAGATTTTATCATCGGTTTCCCTGGTGAAACACAAGACGACTTTGAAAAAACGATGCAATTAATTGCAGATGTAAATTTTGATATGAGCTTTAGTTTTATCTATTCTGCACGTCCTGGTACTCCAGCCGCTGATTTACCTGATGACGTTAGCGAAGATGAAAAGAAACAGCGTTTATATCTGCTACAACAACGTATCAATCAACAAGCTATGAACTTTAGCCGAGCCATGCTAAACAGTGTACAGCGTATTCTTGTTGAAGGTCCTTCACGTAAAAATGTGATGGAGCTTTCTGGTCGTACTGAAACTAACCGTGTGGTTAACTTTGAAGGTACACCCGATATGATTGGTAAGTTCGTTGATGTTGAGATTGTGGACGTTTATGCCAACTCCCTACGTGGTAAAGTGGTTAGAACGGAAGATCAAATGGATTTACGTATCCATGAATCACCAGAATCCGTCATTGCACGTACTCGTAAAGAAGATGAATTAGGGGTAGGTGTTTACCAACCTTAATTAATCAGATTTAACAAAAGGATAATCAGTGACAGTAATAGCACATGCACAAGTAGCGACCCAAGAAATTTTCTTAGAGCCAGCTGACAATGCCCGTTTAATGAGCCTATGTGGTCCATTTGACGATAATATTAAGCAACTTGAGCGCCGTTTAGGTATCGAGATTAATCATCGTGATAACCGTTTTAAACTCACGGGTAAATCATTATGTGTCAATGCAGCAGCAGGAATTTTACGTCGCTTGTATGTGGAAACCTCGCCAATTAAAGGCGTGATCCCCGATATCGACCCAGAACAAATTCATCTTGCTATCAAAGAAAGCCGTGTGCTTGAGCAAAGTGATGAGCATGTTCCTGAATTTGGGAAATCAACCAATATTCGGACTAAACGAGGCGTGATAAAACCTCGCACACCGAATCAGGCACAATATATTGCCAATATTCAAACCCATGATATTACGTTTGGTATTGGGCCTGCTGGTACAGGGAAGACATATCTGGCTGTTGCTGCCGCTGTTGATGCCCTTGAACGTCAAGAAGTGCGTCGTATTTTGTTAACGCGCCCTGCGGTTGAAGCGGGTGAAAAACTGGGATTTTTACCTGGCGACCTTAGTCAAAAAGTCGATCCTTATTTACGACCGCTTTATGATGCGTTATTTGAGATGTTGGGTTTTGAAAAAGTTGAGAAACTAATAGAGCGTAACGTTATTGAAGTCGCTCCCCTCGCTTATATGCGTGGACGTACACTCAATGATGCCTTTATTATTCTTGATGAAAGCCAAAATACCACCATTGAACAAATGAAAATGTTCTTAACGCGTATTGGCTTTAACTCTAAAGCTGTTGTCACTGGGGATATAACTCAGATTGACCTGCCAAGAGGCAATAAATCAGGCTTACGTCATGCCATCGAAGTTTTGTCCGATGTGAATGACTTAAGTTTTAACTTTTTCCACAGTGAAGACGTTGTTCGTCACCCTGTGGTTGCCAAAATTGTTATCGCCTATGAAGCTTGGGAAACTGAAGACCAAAAACGTCGCCAAGCTATCAAAGCAGAAAAAGAGAAGCTTCAGAGAGAAAATCATGAGTGAAGTTATCCTTGATTTACAAGTTGCAAGTGAAAATACGCAAGGGCTTCCGAGTGAAGCCCAATTTATGGCATGGCTTGAAGCGGTATTACCACAGTTTCAACCAGTCAGTGAAGTCACCATCCGCATTGTTGATGAAGCAGAAAGTCACGAGCTTAATCTCACTTATCGCGGTAAAGATAGACCCACTAACGTGCTTTCTTTTCCTTTTGAAGCGCCACCTGAAATTGAACTGCCTTTATTAGGTGATTTGATTATTTGTCGACAAGTGGTAGAAAAAGAAGCCGTTGAACAGAGTAAGACCGTCGAAGAACATTGGGCACACATGGTTATTCATGGTTGTCTACATCTTTTAGGTTATGATCATATTGAAGATGATGAAGCCGAAGAAATGGAAGGTTTAGAGACAGAAATCTTACAAAATTTAGGTTATACAGATCCCTATTTAATTGAAAAAGAGTAACAGTTCTCTTATTTTTATGATAAATATTATATCTAATTAACCATTCAATGAGGAAAAATAGTTAAAACGCCATGAGCGACGACCAATCTTCGAGTAACGATAACCCAGGTCCTAAGAAAGGGTTTCTCACACTGCTTAATCAGTGGTTCCACGGTGAACCTAAAAACCGTGATGATCTGATGGAGCTTATCCGCGATTCTGAACAGAAAGAATTAATTGATCCTGATACCCGCGACATGCTTGAAGGGGTAATGGATATTGCTGAACAGCGTGTTCGGGATATTATGATCCCACGCTCCCAAATCGTTACACTAAAACGTAATCAAACTCTTGATGAATGTTTAGATGTAATTATTGATTCAGCACATTCTCGTTTCCCAGTCATAAGCGAAGACAAAGATCATATTGAAGGCTTATTGATGGCAAAAGATTTACTGCCATTTATGCGTACTGACGCAGAGCCATTTAGTATGGATAAAGTCTTACGTTCAGCGGTTGTTGTACCTGAAAGTAAACGGGTCGATCGCCTATTAAAAGAATTCCGCTCACAACGCTATCATATGGCAATTGTGATTGATGAATTCGGAGGTGTATCAGGGCTTGTCACAATTGAAGATATTCTAGAACTTATCGTAGGCGAAATTGAAGATGAGTATGACGATGAGGATGATATTGATATTCGTCCACTGAGTCGCCACGCTTACTCAGTTCGAGCTTTAACCCAGATAGAAGATTTCAATGAAGCGTTCGGTACACATTTCAGCGATGAAGAAGTTGATACTATTGGCGGCTTAGTAATGCAAGCCTTTGGTCACCTTCCTGCTCGTGGTGAAACTATTACCATTGATAATTACCAATTTAAAGTTGTTATGGCAGATAGCCGTAAGATCATTCAGGTTTATGTGCATATCCCAGATGATGCGCCCATTCCTGAACTAGGTAATGATGCATAGGATCTAAATGAATAAGACCTCTTTCTTAAACCGCCAGTGGGTCCGTGCCCTCCTGGCGGTTTTTTTAGGTGCTATCGGCACCTTCGCGTTTTCGCCTTTTGACTTTTGGCCTGCTGCCTTAGTTTCACTGCTGGGCCTATTACTGATAATTACGCAACGTACAACTCGACAAGGTGCATTTCTTGGCTTTGCCTGGGGCTTTGGATTATTTGGTACTGGTGTAAATTGGGTTTATGTCAGCATTGCTGATTTTGGCGGTATGCCATTTGCGATAAATATCTTTTTAGTGATTTTATTGGCTCTTTATTTATCACTCTATACCCTACTTTTTGCCGGCTTATTAAATAAGTTTTTCCCAAATCCGACTCTATGGCGATTTGTTTTTGCTGCACCCGCACTATGGCAAATTACAGAATTCTTGAGAGGTTGGGTATTATCTGGTTTCCCATGGTTACAATTTGGTTATAGCCAAATTGATGGCCCATTAAAAGGAATTGCACCTATTTTTGGTGTCACAATGATAACGTTGCTACTTACTGTTATCAGTGGTCTTATCGCATTTGCTCTCTTTCGAAAATCAATTTATAGTCTTGTTGTAGCACTCCTTTTATTGGTACTGCCTATCAGCTTTAAATCTTATCAGTGGTATCAACCATTACCGGATGAAACACAAGAGATAGCACTTGTTCAAGGAAATATTGCGCAGTCATTAAAATGGGAACCAGGTACATTAGAAAACACGCTAAAAACCTATCTCACCTTAAGCCGCCCTTTTATCGGTAATGCAAATCTTATTATTTGGCCTGAATCGGCGATCCCTGATGTTGAAATTCAACAACAAGGCTTTTTAGCTGAGCTTGATAAGCAACTGAGAGAGCAAGATACTCATTTAATGACAGGAATTATTGATGCTCGGCCGACATTAGAAGGTTACCGTTTCTACAATAGTGTCATCACATTAGGTGAACACTATGCTTATCAATACCCAGCAACAGATCGCTATAATAAACATCACCTTGTTCCTTTTGGTGAATATGTGCCATTAGAATCGCTATTACGCCCACTGGCGCCTTTCTTTAATTTACCAATGTCATCATTAAGCCAAGGCGAATATGTACAGCCTCAACTGACTGTCAATGATGCCAAAATTACCGCGGCTATCTGCTATGAAATTATTTTAGGTGAGCAAGTTCGTGCTAATTTCAAACCTGATACACGATTCTTATTAACGATTTCTAATGATGCGTGGTTTGGTAATTCAATAGGCCCTTGGCAACATTTCCAAATGGCGAGAATGCGTTCTCTAGAGTTAGGAAGACCATTATTACGTTCGACAAATAACGGTATTACAGCCTTTATTGCAGCCAACGGTGATGTTATTTCTCAGCTTCCTCAATTTGAAAAAGGTGCCTTAGTAGAAAAAATCACACCAACAACAGGATTAACTCCTTATTACAAATGGGGTAATACACCATTGTGGATACTGGTTGGATTATTTTTTATTATCGCCTTTATTAAACGCCGTAATTAAAATGAATAAAGCCCAACTCTATTAAGTTACTATTAATTAGGTTGGGCTTTTTCTAATAAGAGGGCTTTTTTATGGAACATTACCCTGAACATATTCTCGATATTATTTGGCAACGAGCTAAAAAAATATCAACAGATAATGAAACAAAGGGTTTCCGTACGGATA
Source organism: Proteus sp. fly-1089 (assembly GCF_040138965.1). Classification (NCBI taxonomy): domain Bacteria; kingdom Pseudomonadati; phylum Pseudomonadota; class Gammaproteobacteria; order Enterobacterales; family Morganellaceae; genus Proteus; species Proteus sp. fly-1089. The sequence continues at coordinate 64,126 of NZ_JBEETS010000010.1, read as the reverse complement.
AAGAAAATAAATGGATCCAGCGCCAGATGTTCAATCGGCAACAACATGAATTTGGCTGGGTTTTATCAAAACAGCCAGAGTCAATTAATCAACTTATTGAAGATAAAACCATTGTACCTGTACATTGGAAAACTGTGATTAAAGTTAAACAAAAACAAGAGGCTGAGTCTAAACGCGTTAATGTCACCCTACTTGAGCCACCAGCACTATCTCAATTAATTCATTCAGCAGATATTCAATCTTATTGGCAATGTGCTCATAAGATTTCAAGCGATAACGAAGAAAAAGGTTTTCGTAAAGATTATTATGGTTATGTTATTCAGCAAAATGCGTTCGGAGATAAACAGCATCAATATGGTTGGACATTAGCCCAATTAACCCCTGTGAATAAAAATAATCATACCGTTATTCCTATTAATATTGTGCCAATACATATTAATACTGCAAAACGTATTGCCGATGAAAAGTCATTAATTGCCCAAAATACCGAAGAAGCCAAAATTGAGCGTAGACGCAAAAATATTATTTATGAAATAATCTATTTTATTGTCAGCTTACCCGGTACCCTTTTTTCTTTACTAAAATTCTGATAACCGATTTAAACAGAAGCCCACCATAAACGTAGTTTTAATCCCCACGAAGATGACCAACCACTCGTAAAGCCCACCATCTCCCCTTTATAAATAATAACGAATGAAGGTGTTGCACTAATTTCCCACTGCTGAGAAATATCTCCTCGGCTATCATTTATTACAGGAAAAACCAGCCCTTTAGATTGGATCCCGCGCTCTAGCTTTGCGTTATCACCCGAACGGATCGCAACTGATGTCACATTATACCCATCTTGCGCTAATGAATTCACCGCAGGTGTTGTTAGTTTACAAACACCACACCATGTTGCCCAAAAATAGATTAATAAGGGCTTTTCAGCACTCAATTCTGTTAATGAAACAACTTTATTATCAACAGTATAAAGCTCAGGTAAATTCGTTAAAGATGGTGGCGTAGGTTGTCGCCACCAATCCATCGCGAAAGAGGCTACAACGAAAATGACAACCAGAACAATAAGTTCTTTACTCCACTTTCGTAAGCGACTACGCATTATTTTTTCACTTTAGCCAGTTGCTCTTTCACAATCACTTCTAGCTGAGCATAATCAACGGCACCAGGGATAACCATTTCACCAACAACAGTTGCAGGCGTACCTTGAATACCTAATTTACGAGAAAGATCTAGGTTATTTTGTAACACTTTTAAACTGTCATCCGTTAATTTTACTTTGCTTGTATTGGTTGTTTTCATTGCATCATCAATACTTGCATTATCTAGCATTGTTTTCTTCTGCATTAAACGTTGGTGTAACGCTAAGAACGCTTTTGGATCTTCTTTCCATACAGAAAGCACAGCTTGAGATGCTTTAGCAGAACTTTCGCCTTTAAATGGTAATGGTTTAATGATCACAGCTACTTCTGGATAATCTTTTGTGATTTGTTCTAATAACGGATCAAAACGTTTGCAATAAGGGCAGTTATAATCAGTAAAAGAAACTAACACTAATTTAGCGTCTTTTGCACCAATACGAGGACTTGCTGCATCGTTATATAATGCATCATGTTCTGCCTTTAATGCGGTACGAAATTGTGCTTGTTGCTCATCGGCTTTTTGTGCTTGTAATGCAGTGATAGCTTCTTCCAAAATTTCTGGATTTTTGATTAATGTATCACGAACCAGTGCACGAACTTCTTTTTCCTGATCAGCACTTAATGCCGCTGCTTGCACATTTGCACCAAAAAGTAATGACGAAATAACCAGTGCAGAAAGTGTTTTTTTCATTATTGGGCTCCTTTAGCCTCTGAAAGAACAGTCAATGTTGAATCTTTATTTAAAAGAGGGGGTAAAACCACGCCATCTTTATGGCAAGGTCCATAAACTTGGTTAAAAGGTACAGCTACTTGACCTCGTTGTTTTAAAAACTGGGTGATCTTATCAGAGGGTTTAGTCCAATCCCCTCTTAATGCAACGACATCAGGGGCTGACAAAGCAGCCTGAATATCTTCTCTCAATAATACATTGTATTTGTTTGCTTTGCAGGTCACACACCAATCTGCCGTGACATCAACAAACACGCGTTTATTATCAGCCAAGGCTTGATGTATTGCTTCTTCAGATAAAGGTTGCCAATTTACCGTGTCTTGGCCTGCAAGTGTATGGCTTTCTGGTTGAGCAACAAATAAATAAGTACTTCCCGTTAAAAATAGGGCTATCACAGTAGAAATAAGAGCCGTTTTTTTGCCATAGTGCCGTACAATTGCGAGTAATAAAAGTAAAGTAATAACAATAAAAATGCCGGCAACAATTGTCATGCCAAAATGAGGAATTAAAAGTGTAATAAGCCAAATGCTAGACAACAGCATCATAAAACCTAAAACAACTCTTAGGCGATTCATCCATTTACCGGGTTTTGGTAGCACTTTTGCAACAGATGGGAATATTGCCACTAAGATCCAAGGCAAACTCATTCCTATCCCTAATGCAGTAAAAATAAGCCATAATTCACTTAATGGAGCAATCAGAGCATAAGCGACTGCAGTACCTAAAAATGGTGCGGAACATGGAGTGGCAAGTAAAGTAGCAAAAGCACCTTCCCAAAAATGGCGGCCATACCCCTGTCCACCTGCCGTTGCCATTTTAGTATTCATATTGCTACTTAAACGTAACTCAAATAGACCAAATAAATTAGCAGTAAAAATAGCCGTCACTAACACCATAAATCCAATAAACCAAGGGCTTTGAAACTGTATTCCCCAACCTAAGGCTTCTTGGCTATAACGTAAACCCGTCATAAATAGAGCTAATGCCCAAAAAGAAACTAAAATACCTAAAACAGATACCGAAAATTGCTTACGAATAACCCCTTTATCGCGATTCTCAAGATGTAAAATCGAACCCAATTTCATCGCGAGTACAGGCAATACGCAAGGCATTAAATTTAAGATCAATCCACCTAATAGCGCAAAAGCTAGAATGCCCCATAATCCAACACTTGAATTAGATGGAGGAGCAATACCTGTTTCCCCCTGTCCTATTGTGTCATTAACTTGGCGAGAAAAATCTTGGTCAGTAATAACAAATGAGAGTGCTTTACCCGAAATATCACCCGCAGCATCCCCCCAGTCATCAGTTACATCAACAGTGACAAATAAATTATTATCTTTTTGATTTAAATGTGGAACTCCATAAAGCATACCTTCGGGAGGATCGAGATAAATATTAGGTTTAACCCACGCTCCTTGCTCTCTTAGTAAAGAGATAGTGAGCTGGCTATTGTTATAATCAGAAGAAACCGAGGAGACGAGTCCTGTACCAACTGGAATTTTTGCCATCGCCTGACTATATTGCCATTCAAAATCAGCAGGTGCTGGCTCTGTAAGATCTAAATCTAAAGTGTAGTCCGTTAAAATACAGACATTACTGCATGTTGATAACGTTAAAACTCCAGTTAAACGATCAGCATTAGCAGAGGTTAATTCAATCGGAAAAACAACTTGTTTGTCATAGCCTTGAGTGTGAATACCTGCGACATCAAAAGCAGAAGGTGATGGCCAATGCCATATCATTGCACTCACATCTTGTGGCCAATTAATTTCAGGTGCAACACCACCTTCCCCTGGTGAGCGCCAATAAGTTTTCCACCCAGACTCAAGTTGCACTTCAAGTAACATTTTCACATCGCCCGTTGGTGACTTTTGTGCTGTCGCCCTAACTTGTGCGTGAGAATTATCAGGCATGGTTAACCAGCCTGTATCTGCTGCTTGAGATGTAGATAACGTAAATAGCGTTAATACCAACGCCATAACAAAAGAACGAAACATAACAACTCCCTAAAAATTCCTACAACGCTACACACAAAGCTACGCCCAAAGATAGACGTGCAATTTTTTAGCTAAAAGGAAATTTCTAATCCCTCAAAATACAATAATGAAGGTGAAGTCTTATCGGTGGGGGTGGATGGTGATGTTTTTTTTGGCTACGCTGGCGAGAGACATAGATAGCGGCCATGCTTAACAGTAATAGTACAGCCCATGAATGGAAAAAAGGCTCTATTGTTAGCGGAGGAACAGATAATAATGATTTAGCGCTTAATTCACAGGTAGAGAGTGAATAAGTATGTTCTGTTGCGCTATTCTCATCAGCAATCGGTGTTGATAGTGGGTATTGAGTTTGAGAAACAGCCGTCGCTAAGCGCTCACTAATGACGTGGGCACCTAATGAACGCTGAACAATGCAACACAAGATCAGCAAAACTGTTATTACCACTAGCCAGCGACCTGACCGCCAATTACTCATAGATGTTCCTCATCAATATGACCCGTTATCTTAACGGTAATCCACAGACAAACAACTCCTTAAGACAAACTTTACAAATCCCTACTTATTTTATTTTTCCTATTATCTCAATTTTTCATCTTTAACCTTTATTTCCATAAGGTTTCTACTACAATAGTTTTAAATATTGAAAACAACTTCCAAAAAAATAATCAACCATATTTGATTTCATTCTTTTATTGAGAGATACCTCTCGTATTTCACAAATTACACTTCCCAACAGTATATTATTTGTTCTATCTATTAACATTATCAAAACAAATTAAAACAAAAAAGCAACACGAAGCAAATCACAAATATCATTTATCACCACGACAGGAGTTATTATGCGCATGCGTAAACTAGCATTATCATTAATGATTTTAGGGGCTGCAGGAGCTGTGCAAGCAGAAGAACTCACTGGAACCTTAAAAAAAATCAACGACAACGATATTATTATTGTTGGACATCGGGAATCCTCCGTTCCTTTCTCTTACTATGATAATCAACAAAAAGTGGTTGGCTATTCTCAAGACTATTCCAATCTGATTGTACAAGCAGTAAAAGACAAAATAGGCAAACCTAACCTGCAAGTTCGCCTGATCCCTATTACGTCTCAGAATCGCATTCCATTATTACAAAATGGTACATTTGATTTTGAATGTGGCTCAACAACCAATAATGAAGCTCGTCAGCAACAAGCTAGTTTCTCTAATACTATTTTTATCGTAGGTACACGTTTACTGGCGAAAAAAGACGGTGGAATAAAAGACTTCTCTGATCTGTCCGGTAAAAACGTAGTTGTAACATCAGGAACAACATCTGAAATGTTACTTAACAAACTTAACGATGAGAAAAAAATGAATATGCGCATTATCAGCGCAAAAGATCATGGTGACTCATTCCGTACACTCGAATCAGGTCGTGCTGTCGCCTTTATGATGGATGATGCATTACTTGCTGGTGAACGCGCGAAAGCGAAAAAACCAGGTCTGTGGGAAATTGTAGGAACACCACAATCTGAAGAAGCCTATGGCTGTATGTTGCGTAAAGACGATGTTCAATTCAAAGCATTAATCGATGAAACTATCGCTAACGCACAAAAATCAGGTGAAGCAGAAAAATCCTTCAATCGCTGGTTTAATGCCCCGATTCCACCTAAAAATCTTAACCTAGAATTCACTATCTCTGATGAAATGAAAGCCTTATTTGCATCACCAAATGATAAAGCATTGAATTAAAAATACATACGCCGTTGATGCAAACAAATAATTATAAAGTATCTGTTGGACAGACAGATCAGTGAAGTTTGGGGCAGTCGTTCCCTGCCCCTATTTTTCACCGGAGGTGAAATCATGTCGATTGATTGGGATTGGGGGATATTCTTCCAAGAAGCCCCTTTCGGAAACACCACATACTTAGGATGGCTGATTTCAGGCTTTCAAGTCACCATCGCCTTATCTTTATGCGCTTGGGTTATTGCCTTTCTTGTTGGTTCTTTATTCGGAATTTTGCGTACTGTACCTAATCGTTGGCTTTCAAGTTTAGGTACAGTTTATGTTGAGTTATTCCGTAACGTACCACTTATTGTTCAATTCTTTACGTGGTATTTAGTTATTCCTGAACTATTACCTCAATCTATTGGCGACTGGTTTAAAATGGACTTAGCGCCAAATGTACAATTTTTTGTCTCTTCAGCTCTCTGTTTAGGTTTATTTACCGCGGCACGTATGTGTGAACAAGTCAGAGCAGCAATTAACTCATTACCCCGTGGGCAAAAAGCTGCTGGACTTGCCTTGGGTTTAACCTTACCTCAAACCTATCGTTATGTTTTATTACCCAATGCTTATCGTGTCATTATTCCACCAATGACCTCCGAAATGCTTAATCTCGTAAAAAACTCAGCGATTGCCTCCACTATCGGGTTAATTGATATGGCTGCACAAGCAAACAAGCTACTCGATTATTCAGCGAAAGCATATGAGTCATTCACTGCAATTACTCTCGCCTATGTTTTTATCAACGTCATTATTATGTTAATCATGAGTTGGCTTGAAAAACGTGTGCGTTTACCTGGCACAACAGGAGGTCAATAATGTATGAATTTGACTGGAGTTCTGTTGTTCCAAGCCTACCATTTTTAGTCGATGGTATGGCTATCACTTTAAAAATCACCATCACCGCTATTGTAGTTGGTATTTTATGGGGAACGGTGCTTGCTGTTATGCGCCTGTCTGCATTTAAACCTATTAGTTGGTTTGCGGCCGCTTACGTTAATACCTTTCGTTCTATCCCATTAGTCATGGTATTACTGTGGTTTTATTTAATTGTGCCTAACATATTACAAAATGTTCTAGGACTTTCACCGAAAAGTGATATCCGTTTAATTTCAGCAATGATAGCGTTCTCATTATTTGAAGCTGCGTACTACTCTGAAATTATAAGGGCTGGTATTCAAAGTGTGAGTAAAGGGCAATTTTCTGCCTCACTTGCATTAGGTATGACCAAATCACAAACGATGCGCTTAGTGATTTTACCTCAAGCATTTAGAGCTATGGTTCCACTTTTACTCACTCAAGGAATTGTCTTGTTCCAAGATACGTCCTTAGTTTATGTATTAAGCCTCACTGATTTTTTCAGAACAGCGGCAAATATTGGTGAACGCGATGGCACACAAGTTGAGATGATCCTCTTTGCTGGTTTTGTTTATTTTGTCATTAGCTTCGCAGCTTCAATGTTAGTGAACTTTCTTAAAAAAAGGACTACCTAGATGATTTCCCTAGAAAACGTATCCAAATGGTATGGTCAATTTCAAGTACTGACTGAATGTTCCACTGAAGTTAAAAAGGGGGAAGTTGTTGTTGTCTGTGGGCCTTCTGGTTCAGGTAAATCGACACTGATTAAAACAGTGAATGGCCTAGAGCCTATACAGCAAGGTGAGATCCTTGTTAATGAAATCAAAGTAAATGATAAACACACCGATCTTGCTAAATTACGAGCAAAAGTAGGTATGGTATTCCAGCATTTTGAACTTTTCCCTCATCTTTCTATTATTGAAAATCTTACACTCGCACAAGTTAAAGTGCTTAATAGAGAGAAAATCGCTGCAAAAGAAAAAGGCTTAAAATTATTAGAACGCGTTGGTTTATCCAGTCATGCGAACAAATACCCTGCCCAACTTTCTGGTGGTCAACAACAGCGTGTCGCCATTGCTCGTGCTTTATGTATGGATCCTATCGCAATGTTATTTGATGAACCTACATCTGCACTTGATCCCGAAATGATTAATGAAGTACTAGATGTTATGGTTGAGCTAGCGAATGAAGGAATGACAATGATGGTAGTAACTCATGAAATGGGTTTTGCCAAAAAAGTAGCTGACCGTATTATCTTTATGGATGAAGGTCGTATTGTAGAAGATAGACCTAAAAATGACTTTTTTGATAATCCAAAATCAGATCGCGCAAAAGATTTCTTAGCTAAAATCTTACATTAATACTTCATATCTCCTCTGCTGACGTGCTTTCTTAGCACGTCAGCCTCAAATAATAATTTTGAATAACCTCGCAACCAAATACCAAGTAATCTTATTTTCTCGCAATATCACCATTATTTTTCTAGAAAACACGCATTTATTCTCTTTTTGTTTTAACGCTTTCCAAGATATCTCGCAATTGTCTTGAAAAAGTTATGCAAACAGTGGCTTTCATTAAGATCAATAGTTGTGGCTATTAGACAAAATCAGCTATGCTATGCAAGTCTTAATTTCATAATAGCGGTTACCCTCCGGTAGCCATTAATTCACCATAGGATTATCGGTGCCATGCAAGAACAATATCGTCCCGAAGATATAGAGCAAACTATCCAGGAATACTGGGAAAAGAACAATACATTTAAAGTGACAGAAGATAATAACAAAGAAAAATATTACTGCCTGTCAATGCTACCTTATCCTTCTGGCCGACTACACATGGGACACGTCCGCAACTACACCATTGGTGACGTGATTTCCCGTTATCAACGTATGCAAGGTAAAAACGTCTTACAACCTATCGGTTGGGATGCGTTTGGCCTACCTGCTGAAGGTGCCGCAGTAAAAAATAACACCGCGCCTGCACCGTGGACTTATGAAAACATCGATTATATGAAAAACCAGTTAAAGAAACTGGGTTTTGGTTACGATTGGGATCGTGAAGTCACAACGTGTACACCAGAATATTATCGTTGGGAACAGTGGTTCTTTACTAAGTTATATGAGAAAGGCTTAGTGTATAAAAAAACCTCTGCTGTTAACTGGTGCCCACATGATTTAACCGTATTAGCTAACGAACAAGTTATTGACGGCTGTTGCTGGCGTTGTGATACCCCTGTAGAACGTAAAGAAATTCCACAGTGGTTTATCAAAATTACCGATTACGCAGAAGAACTGTTAAACGATTTAGATACGTTAGATGAATGGCCTGAACAAGTTAAAACCATGCAACGTAACTGGATTGGCCGTTCAGAAGGCGTCGAAATCACATTTGATGTTGCAGATAGCGACGACAAAATGACAGTTTATACAACACGTCCTGATACCTTTATGGGTGTTACTTATGTCGCCGTTGCAGCAGGTCATCCATTAGCGCAAAAAGCAGCTCAAAACAATCCTGAAATTCAACACTTCGTTGATGAATGCCGTAACATGAAAATGGCAGAAGCCGATATGGCAACGATGGAGAAAAAAGGGATTGCCACTGGTCTTTATGCCATTCACCCATTAACTAAAGAAAAAGTGGCTATTTGGGTCGCTAACTTTGTCTTAATGGAATACGGCACTGGTGCCGTGATGGCTGTTCCAGGTCATGATGAACGTGACTGGGAATTTGCAACCAAATATAACTTACCTATTAAAGCTGTTATTGCTGATGCTGAAGGTAACCAACCTGACTTATCTGAAGGTGCATTAACCGAGAAAAATAGCCTGATCAACTCTGGTGAATTCTCTGGTTTAGATAATCAAGCAGGCTTTAATGCTATTGCAGACAAACTTGCACAAATGGGTGTTGGTGAACGCAAAGTTAACTACCGTTTACGTGACTGGGGTGTTTCTCGCCAACGTTACTGGGGTGCACCAATTCCAATGGCAACCTTAGAAGACGGCACTGTTGTTCCTGTTCCTGAAGATCAACTTCCCGTTATCCTGCCAGAAGATGTTAAAATGGACGGGATCACCAGTCCAATTAAAGCCGATCCTGAGTGGGCAAAAACCACCATTAATGGTCAGCCAGCACTGCGTGAAACAGATACGTTTGACACCTTTATGGAATCATCTTGGTATTACGCTCGTTATACCTGTCCTGATTACGATAAAGGTATGTTAGATCCAAAAGCAGCTAACTATTGGTTACCTGTTGACTGGTATATTGGTGGTATTGAACACGCCATCATGCACTTAATGTATTTCCGCTTCTTCCATAAACTGATGCGTGATGCAGGTTTAGTTAACTCTGATGAACCGGCAAAACGTTTACTATGCCAAGGAATGGTGTTAGCTGATGCGTTCTATCACACAGGTGAAGACGGTGCTCGTCATTGGGTATCTCCTGCTGAAGCCATTGTTGAACGTGATGAGAAAAACCGCATCATAAAAGCGACTGACAGTGCTGGTCATGAACTGACTTATGCTGGCATGAGCAAAATGTCTAAATCTAAAAACAACGGTATCGACCCGCAAACAATGGTTGAACGTTATGGCGCAGACACCGTCCGTTTATTTATGATGTTTGCAGCTCCACCAGAATTAACACTTGAATGGCAAGAGTCTAGTGTTGAAGGTGCTAACCGTTTCTTACGTCGTTTGTGGCGTTTAGTTCATGAACACACTCAAAAAGGAACAGCGCAATCACTTGATCTGTCTGCACTAACAGAAGAACAAAAAGATTTACGCCGTGACTTACATAAAACTATCGCAAAAGTATCTGATGATATAGGTCGCCGATTAGCTTTCAATACCGCAATTGCAGCCATCATGGAGTTAATGAATAAATTAACTCGTGCAAGTCAAGAAACAGAGCAAGATCGTGCATTAATGCAAGAAGCATTAGAAGCCATCGTTCGTATGCTTTCTCCAATCATTCCTCACGCTTGTTTTGTGATGTGGCAGGCATTAGGTGGAAAAGAAGATGTTGATGTTGCGCCATGGCCTGTTGCTGATGAAGAAGCCATGATTGATGACACTAAACTGATTATTGTTCAAGTGAATGGTAAAGTTCGTGGCCGTGTCACTGTTCCAGCTAATTCAGAAAAAGAATATGTTCAGGAAATGGCGACAAAAGAGTACAGTGTTGCTAAATACTTGGACGATGTGACTATTCGTAAAGTCATTTATGTTCCAGGAAAATTACTGAACATCGTTGTTGGCTGATAAGGAGGCCTAGTGCGATATCTATTTTCGCTATTTTTCGGTTTAGCGGTGTTAATCACCGCTGGCTGCGGTTTTCACTTACAAGGGAAAACTCAGGTTCCAGCAGAATTAAAAACGCTTTATCTTAGCTCTGGTGACCCTTATGGCCCATTATCTCGTGTAATGCGTCAACAACTCAGACTTAGTGATGTTCAGCTTGTTGAAAATCCAACAGCCGATATCCCTATTCTCAAAATTGTGGGTTCGTCAGAGAGTAAAGAGACCGTTTCTGTGTATCAAGACGGTAAATCAGCAGAACGTCAGCTAACATTTGTGCTAGATGCGCAAGTGATTATGCCAGATGGAACGATTTACCCTATTTCATCACAGGTTTCACGCCCATTCTTCGATAACCCATTAGAGGCATTAGCAAAAGATGCTGAGAATGACATTATCAAGCAAGAAATGCGTGAACAAGCAACAGCAATATTAGTGCGTAAACTATTGGTTGTTCATAATGCTGAACGCCAAAAAGCCGCACAAGCTGAGCAAGCAAAACAGATAATATCTCCGGCCAAATGATCCGCTTATATCCAGAACAACTGAATGCGCAGCTCCAAGAGGGGCTGCGCCAAAGTTATCTACTCTGGGGCAATGAACCTCTATTGCTCCAAGAGTCTCAAGATACCATCCAATCCGTTGCTAAAGCCCAAGGATTTATTGAACACTATCAATTTACTCTTGATAATAATACGGACTGGAATGAAATTTACTCCCTCTGTCAATCGCTAAGCCTTTTTTCTCAAAGACAATCTATTTTGCTTCATTTACCTGATAGTGGTCCTAATGCAGCTATGTCAGAGAAACTCACAAGGTTATCTCAAGAGTTGCATCAAGATTTATTATTGATTTTACGTGGCAATAAACTAACCAAGGCTCAAGAAAACAGTGAATGGTTTAAAACATTAAGCCAGAATGGAACATATGTTTCTTGTCTCACACCTGAACTTGATAAATTGCCTAATTGGGTTTCTCGTCGAGCAAAACAAAAAGGATTAGTGCTGGATGAACAAGGTAACCAACTACTTTGCTACTGCTATGAAGGTAATTTGCTCGCATTAGCACAGGCGATAGAGCGTCTTTCCCTACTTTATCCTGATGGTAAATTGACATTACCTAGAGTAGAAGCTGCTGTTAATGACGCTTCACATTTTACCCCTTATCACTGGGTTGATGCATTGCTTGCAGGTAAAACACAACGCGCATGGCATATTTTACAACAACTCAAAAGAGAAGATAGCGAACCTGTTATTTTGCTCAGAACGTTACAACGTGAGTTAATGCAATTAATTACGCTGCACCGAGAATCTAAAACTGCCGCGTTAAAAACTATTTTTGATAAACATCGAATTTGGCAAAACCGACGTCCAATTTTTATAGCAGCATTACAACGTTTATCTGAGCATCAACTGCTAACTGCAATACGGTTATTAGCCAGTATTGAAATGACTATTAAACAAGATTATGGTCAAACTGTTTGGCCATCTCTTAGCGCATTAGGCTTATTGCTTTGTGGGAAAGCATTACCAGAAGGATTTGTAAATTATGCCTAAAAATAATGATCCTACACCTTTAATTAATCAAGCTATCGCCTTATATGGTGGCACATTTGATCCAATTCATTATGGGCATTTACGCCCTGTTGAAGCACTTTCAGGATTAATTGGTTTAAAAGAAGTGGTGTGGCTACCCAATAATATTCCTCCTCATCGCCCACAGCCTGAAGCATCTTCTCAGCAACGCCTTGATATGGTACGTCTTGCTCTTGAGACATATTCTTCATTTAAAGTGGATACTCGTGAGCTTGAGAAGCCAACACCTTCTTATACTATTGAGACATTAAGAGACTTCAGACAAGAAATTGGTAATAAACAACCTTTAGCATTTATTATTGGTCAGGATTCATTACTTTCGATTAATACGTGGCATCAATGGGAAAAGCTATTAGATGTATGCCATTTGTTAGTTTGCGCTCGCCCGGGTTATCAAACTCATTTCGAGTCAGCCCAAATGCAGGAGTGGCTAAAAAAACATCAAACCAATCAACAAGAAGATATTCATTGCCTACCTTCTGGCAAAATTTTTCTGGCTGATACGCCTCTTTATAATATTTCAGCAACAGATATTCGTGCTCGCCATAAAGCAGGATTAGATTGTCACGATTTGCTACCAAGTTCTGTCGAAGACTATATTCGCCAGCAACAACTCTATAAATAATTAAAGCTAAAGTTGCTCTCTTAAATAATTAAAAGCGAACGGATAAGGTGAAAAATAGCGTTGATGGCTCAAATACTCATTAGGATAAATGGCTAACCAATATTTGAGTAAATCATAAGGTTTAGATAAAGGCACGATACCTTGACGATATTGTAAAATTGTCTGCGCCATCTCTTGTTTTTGTTGTGAGCTTAGATTTCGCTTAAAATACCCTGCCATATGCATTAACGCATTAGTTTGCCCTTCTCTATTTGCAGCAACACTAAATGCCTTCATTAGCTTTTCCTGATATTTCGATGCAACTTGTTCAAGGGGAATAGCATCAGAAAAATTAGCAATGTCACGTCCCAATTCTCGATAAGCCACTAGTGAATAAGCCATAATTAAATATTTATATCGGCTATGAAATTTAACTAAAGCCCCTTTAGTTAATGATTGATTAACCTGTTTTTGGTAATCAAACAGTGTGAAAAATCGGGTCAGAAAATGGTCAAGAACAATAGGCTGTAAAAGTTGATCAATATTTAATTGAGGTAAAGTAAAATTCGGGGGTGAGGAAAGGCTGTCTCCTTTTTTTCCAACATAACCATAAAGTGGCAACAGATTATCTCTATTTTGAGCATCTATCTGCATAATGCTTATCTTTTCCGCCTGAACCGTGTCACAAAGCAATGCTAACTTTTCTTGCAATTGGTGATTGGAGTTACTCATAATTTCTGAAGATATCCCGAGATAATTCACTTTTCTTTCCATTCTTTTTCTCTCCAATTAAAAAGTCTGAGCATTACACGGTATAATCTGAAGCTAACAAAGTAAAAACACATCTAATTAGGTGCTTGATGAGCATTGACAGACGATGTTTAGCTGTTATTCTCACCCTCTGTTCCCTTAAGGGAACTGTAAGGTAAAACTGTCGTCTAACTGAAAAGTCCTTATATGCCTTCTTTTTATTATTGATTATGACGCAGTTAATGGGCATACATGAATTTTTCTAAATCAAACGTCGAAAAACAAAAGAATGAGGTTTATGTTCTTGTTATCGCTAACTGGAATTACTCATCGAGTAAAATAGATTTATTGGTATAAATTCCTTTAAAATAGCGTTCATACTCTAAATAATTCGAAGTACAGTAAAACGACAAGTAAATGGTCACTAAAGGCAGACAAAAATCTGCAACTAGTACAAATAAACCTAGTCAACAATACTGCAAACTGATGTATAACGAGTATAGTATTTTTCGATTGAATTAACTCATTAGATTAAAGGTGATCCTTTTGCAAGGTTCTGAATTACAACAATTTATTATTGATAAACTTGAAGATTCTAAAGCTCAAGACATCATTGCATTAGATGTCCGTGGAAAATCAAGTGTAACGGATTACATGATTATTTGCACAGGTACATCAAGCAGACATCTTATGTCTGTTGCAGATAATCTCGTTGATGATTGTCGCGAAGCGGGATTACAACCTTTAGGTGTGGAAGGACAAGGTGTTTCTGATTGGATTGTCGTCGATCTTGGTGAAGCCATGGTACACGTAATGCAAGAAGATAGCCGTCGTATGTACGAACTTGAAAAACTCTGGAGCTGAGTTTGAAATTACAGCTCATTGCCGTTGGTACAAAAATGCCGGACTGGATACAGACCGGCTTTATGGATTATCTTAATCGATTTCCCAAAGACATGCCTTTAGAACTTATTGAGATACCCGCAGGTAAACGCGGAAAGAATGCCGATATTAAGCGCATTCTCGAAAAAGAAGGCGAACAAATGTTAGCGACTGTGGGTAAAGGAAATCGTATTGTCACTCTTGATATTCCTGGCGCTCGCTGGGATACGCCAAAACTTGCAGAACAACTTGATCGATGGAAGCTTGATGGTAGAAATGTCAGCTTATTAATTGGTGGCCCTGAAGGATTAGCACCTGCTTGTAAAGCTGCAGCTGAGCAAAGCTGGTCTTTATCTCCTTTAACAATGCCACACCCCCTTGTTCGTGTCGTGGTTGCAGAAAGCCTTTATCGAGCATGGAGTATTACGACAAACCATCCTTATCATCGTGAATAATCAATAAATTGGCGGGTCAGTAAGTGAAGTCAAATGGGATGAAGAGAAAAAAACGTACCCCGTTTCGAGATTATACTGCGGAATCAAAATTATTTATCCGCCGTGTGATCGTCGCATTTTCAGTAATTATCATATTAAGTGGTATTTTGGTTTTTAACCTCAATCACTTACAAATCGCTCGCCATGACGATTATCAAACACGTTCAAATGATAACCGAATTAAACTCGTCCCAATTGCACCTAGTCGTGGCATTATTTATGATCGCAAAGGGATCCCTCTTGCGCTCAATCGGACTATCTACCAGTTAGAAGTCGTACCTGAAAAGGTAACAAACTTACAAGAAACACTTGAAAGTTTGAGAGAGGTTGTTGACTTAACTGATGAAGATATCGCAGCTTTTGAAAAAGAACGTAAGCGCTCTCGTCGATTTAGCTCTATTCCCTTAAAAACCACACTTAGCCAAGTGCAAGTTGCGCGTTTTGCTATCAATCAATATCGTTATCCGGGCTTAGAAATCAAAGGTTATCAACGCCGTTATTATCCTTATGGTTCAGCATTAACACATGTAATTGGTTATGTTGCAAAAATTAACGATAAAGATGTTGAACGACTTGATAAAGAAGGTTTGTCACCTAACTACGCCGCTACTCATGATATCGGTAAATTAGGTATTGAACGTTATTATGAGTCTGTATTACACGGAACAACGGGCTATGAAGAAGTTGAAGTCAATAGCCGTGGTCGCGTTATTCGCCAATTACATGAACAACCACCACAAGCAGGTAAAGATATTTACCTTACCGTTGATCTTGAATTACAGACCTATATTGAAACATTACTTACCACAAGCCGGGCTGCTGTTGTAGTGACTGATCCTCGCAATGGTGAAATTTTAGCCCTTGTATCAAACCCAAGTTATGATCCGAACTTATTTGTGGGCGGTATTTCTAATACTGATTATCAAGGATTACTAAATAATCCTGATAGACCACTAATAAATCGAACAACGCAAGGCCTCTATCCTCCAGCCTCAACGGTTAAACCCTTTATGTCTGTTGCTGCATTAAGTGAAGGGGTTATCACCGCGAATACAACTATTCACGATCCTGGCTGGTGGCAACTTCCTGGCTCTGAAAAACGCTATCGTGACTGGAAACGCTGGGGGCATGGTAAACTCAACGTTACCAAGTCCATTGTTGAGTCTGCAGATACATTTTTCTATCAAGTTGCTTATGATATGGGAATCGATCGTATATCAACTTGGATGGGCCGATTTGGCTATGGCGAATACACCGGAATCGATCTATCCGAAGAGCGTAATGGCATCATGCCAACGCGTGAGTGGAAACAGCAACGTTATAAAAAACCTTGGTATCAAGGTGACACGATCCCTGTAGGGATTGGTCAAGGTTATTGGACCGCAACGCCAATTCAAATGGCAAAAGCTTTAATGACATTGATTAATGATGGTCAAGTTAAAACTCCTCACCTACTTTACGGTACGAAACTTGGTAATGAAATGTTGCCTTATATTGATACCGAAACCCGTCAAATTGGTGATATTAACTCTGGCTATTGGGAATTAGCAAAACATGGTATGTATGGCGTGGCTAACTTCCCTAATGGTACAGGTCGCCGAAGTTTTGCTGATGCTCCTTATAAAGTAGCAGCTAAATCAGGAACTGCGCAGGTGTTTAGTTATGAAACATACAATGCTAGCCAATTGGCTGAACATCTTCGTGACCACAAACTGATGATTGCCTTTGCGCCTTATGATAAGCCGACTGTTGCTATAGCAATTATTTTAGAAAATGGTGGTGCTGGCCCTTCTGTCGGTGATATTACAAGACAAATTCTTGACCACATTCTCCTAGGTGATAACAACACAGTGTTACCTGATTCGCCACCTGCTCCACGCGGTTCAGAGGAATAATCATTATGACTGAAAATAATAAGAAAAAATCCTTCTGGACTCGAGTCCATATCGACCCTTTATTCTTGCTCTGTATTATTGCTTTATTGGGATACAGCGCATTTATTATGTGGAGTGCAAGTGGCCAAGATCCAGAAATGATGCAACGCAAATTAGGTCAGATTGGTATGGGTTTTATGATCATGATAGTCATGGCTCAAATCCCACCACGGGTCTATGAAAGCTGGGCTCCACATCTCTATTTCTTTTGCGTTATTTTGCTTATTCTTGTTGATGTCTTTGGTCAAATAAGTAAAGGTGCTCAACGTTGGCTAGATTTAGGTATTGTACGTTTTCAACCTTCAGAAATTGCTAAAATTGCCGTGCCATTAATGGTCGCACGATTTATGAACCGCGATATCTGCCCGCCTACGTTGCGTAATACTGCTATTGCTTTGGTACTCATTTTTGTACCAACGTTATTAGTCGCAGCACAGCCAGATTTAGGAACATCCATTCTTGTCGCTGCATCCGGTTTATTTGTTCTTTTTCTCGCGGGAATGAGTTGGCGCCTTATCACTGTAGCCATAGTTCTTGTTGCTGCTTTTATCCCTATACTCTGGTTTTTCCTTATGCATGATTACCAACAAGCTAGGGTAATGATGCTACTTGACCCTGAATCTGATCCACTCGGCGCAGGATATCATATCATCCAATCTAAAATTGCCATTGGTTCTGGCGGATTACATGGAAAAGGATGGTTACAAGGCACGCAATCTCAATTAGAATTCTTACCAGAGCGCCATACAGACTTTATTTTTGCTGTATTGGCTGAAGAACTCGGATTAATTGGTGTTTTGATACTGCTAGCTCTTTACATACTCTTAATTGCGCGAGGCCTTTACCTTGCAACGAAAGCACAAAATACATTTGGTAGAGTAATGATTGGCGGATTAATGTTAATCTTCTTTGTCTATGTCTTTGTCAACATAGGAATGGTGAGTGGTATTCTTCCTGTTGTTGGTGTTCCGTTACCGCTAATGAGTTATGGAGGCTCTGCCCTAATTGTCTTAATGGCAGGATTTGGCATTGTTATGTCTATTCATACACACCGAAAACTATTATCGAAAAGTTTATAATGAGGTTTCTATGCGTCTGCAATGGGTTTTGGTAGGTATCAGTGCATTGCTACTTTCAGGATGTGTTGTTGATAAGCAGAACACAAATAAACAGCCTGCACCATTACCCAATGTGCCAGCTCAACGTGTTCTTGGTGCTGAACCTCGTTATGAGCCTTATCACCCAACAGCAAATCAAGATTACCGAAAAAATGGTATGATCTATCGTATTGTGACTGATCCTGCAAACTTTAGTGAGCGAGGAGAAGCTATTGTTTATGATAGCTTAGCTATGAGTCGTTTAACGACTATTGGTGAACGTGTCAATCCTTATGAATTTGCAGCCGCACATCCTACATTACCCATACCAAGTTATGTAAAAATCACAAACTTACTCAATGGGCGCACAATGGTTGTCAGGATCAATGACCGTGGCCCTTACGTCAACGGTAAACAAATCCAAGTCACTCCCGCTGTTTCTGATAGTTTGCGTTTAATGCCAACAACACCATTGCAAATTGAAGGAATTGTTGTCGATCAAAATGGCTATATGAGTGGTATTGGTACACATGGGGCTCAAATTGAGAAGAAAACAACAGCTTTACCCGAACGCCCTAATTTTAATGCTCAATCAACAACATCTACGCCATTAACAACATCAACACCTGCTAATATGCCTATTGAGCCACCAGCACAACCGGAAGCAAAAATTACAGCTCCAGCTCCAGCTCCAGCTCCAGCTCCAGCTCCAGCTCCAGTATTACTATCAAACTCCATAGCACAAGGCTTTTATGTGCAAGTTGGCGCACTTAGTAATGAAAATAATGCTCAGTTTTGGCTCAATGATTTATTGTCATCATTTGGTACTCAAGGCGTGATTAATAAAACAGATGGACTATATAAGGTACAACTCGGCCCTTATTCCTCAAAAGATCAAGCCGAAGCAATAAAAAATAAGCTGAAACAAGTTAAAGATATCTCTGGGTTTATTATTACCCAATAAAGGTAAGATGACGTAAAATCCTTTTTATATCAGCAAATTCAAGCGTAGAATCGCCTGGTTTTGCTGATATTTTATTTATTAGCCCCTATTTTCCCCTGAATTTTCGGATTAAACAACAGAATGAAACAGACACTCCCAGCTAAATTACTAAGAACGAGCCTATTAAGTGCCACTTTTGCTTTATTGACAGTAACGCATCAAAGCTTGGCTGATGATTCACTAAAAACAATGATACCCGCTGTTCCTAATATCGAAGCCGAATCTTATATTCTTATTGATTATAATTCTGGGAAAGTGCTGGCTGAAATGAATGCCGATGTTCGTCGTGATCCTGCGAGTTTAACCAAAATGATGACCAGTTATGTTATTGGGCAATCTATTCGTGCAGGCAAAATTACTAATAACGATATCGTGCCAATTGGTGAAGAAGCATGGGCAACGGGCAATCCTATTTTTCGTGGCTCCTCTTTAATGTTTTTAAAACCTGGCGACCAAGTTACTGTCGCACAATTAACCCGTGGCATTAATTTGCAATCAGGTAATGATGCTTGTGTGGCAATGGCCTCTTATGTCGCCGGTAGCCAAGATACATTTGTCACCATGATGAATGATTACGTTAAACGTCTTGGTTTAAAAAACACCCAATTTCAAACAGTTCATGGACTTGATGCTCCTGGGCAATATAGCTCTGCTCGTGATATGGCGTTAATTGGTGCAGCATTAATTCGTGATGTACCTGACGAATATGCCATCTACAAAGAGAAAGAGTATACCTATAACAATATCCGCCAAACAAACCGAAATGGATTGTTATGGGATAGCAGTTTAAATGTGGATGGTATTAAAACAGGTCACACTTCCTCAGCAGGTTATAACTTAGTTGCCTCTGCAACTGAAGGTAATATGCGCTTAATTTCAGCTGTAATGGGTGGTCATTCATCTAAAGGTCGTGATGCTGAAAGTAAAAAACTGCTGACTTGGGGTTTTCGCTTTTTTGAAACAGTAAAACCACTACAAGTAGGTAAAGAGTTCGCAGCTGAACCAATTTGGTACGGTGAAACAGATAAAGTACAATTAGGCGTAGATAAAGATGTTTATTTAACTATTCCTCGTGGTCGATTAAAAGATTTAAAAGCAAGCTATGTCCTTGATAATGTAGAATTACATGCCCCAGTCACTAAAAACCAAGTTGTTGGAACCATTAATTTCCAACTTGATGGGCAAATTATTGAGCAACGTCCACTCGTGGTGATGAATGAAGTAAAAGAAGGTGGCTTCTTTAGCCGCATTATCGATTACATCAAATTATTATTCTCACACTGGTTTGGCTAAGACTTGAAAAAGGTAAATGTGGCCACATATAACTTATATATGGATATTGGCATAAACACACTTACCATTCCCCTATTTACCCTAATTACCAGTATCGCATTCCTTAATTATTAGGGAATGCGCTTTTTATTTGTCAAGATTAGGTGTAGATATAGATAATTAAAACAACAGTGTCTGTTGTCTTAAGGAATTACATTATGATGAAAACAAAATTAAATGAACTGTTAGAGTTCCCATGTTCTTTCACTTATAAAGTGATGGGTCATGCAAAACCAGAATTAGTGGATCAAGTCGTTGAAGTTATTCAACGCCACGCACCCGGTGATTATACTCCTTCTGTAAAACCAAGCAGTAAAGGCAATTACCATTCAGTTTCTATTACGATCAATGCAACCCATATCGATCAAGTAGAAACACTGTATAAAGAGTTAGGCGAGCTTGAACTCGTTCGTATGGTTCTATAATCTCTTCATTTAAAATGATGAATTTTTCAAAAGCGCCTTTCACTCAGGCGCTTTTTCTTATCTTAATTACGTTCATTTTCCTCTCCTCTTCGGAAAAAAAACATCTCAATCTGGTAGTTCATTTACTGGGGCGTTATACTGCTCTTCACAATTACGCTACAAATGAAGATTTTCACGGTGCAAGACAAAACAATCATTATTCGCCAATTAGGTGTGAAACCCTACTTACCGGTTTCTGATTCTATGCATCAGTTTACGGAGAAACGGGAAAGTCACACGCCTGATGAAATATGGCTCGTTCAGCATGAACAAGTTTTTACTCAAGGCCAAGCAGGTAAAGCTGAACACTTATTAAACACAGGAACTATTCCTGTTATTCAATCTGATCGTGGTGGTCAGGTGACTTATCATGGCCCTGGTCAACAAATCATGTATGTTTTAGTGGATTTAAAACGTAACCATATTGGTGTTCGACAACTAGTCACAGCACTTGAAAATACCGTTATTGATACGCTAGCGGAATTTAATGTAGAGGCCTATGCTCGCGCTGATGCACCGGGCGTATATGTGAAAGGCGATAAAATCTGTTCATTAGGGCTACGTATTCGTAAAGGTTGCTCCTTTCATGGTTTAGCCCTCAATATCGATATGGATTTATCACCTTTTTCACGAATAAATCCTTGTGGTTATTCTGATCTGAAAATGACACAGTTAATTGATTTTGCTCCTAATACGACAACGATACAGGTAGCACCATTATTAGTTAAGCATTTTTGTACACAACTAGGATTCCAACCACAGTAATAAAAATGCTATAATTTTTTTAACATTTGTCATTTTTTTTTAAAACCCTGATTACCTCAGTCACATCGTGTTAATCACTCTAGATAACTGGAACTGGCACAATTATGAGTAAACCTATTCAGATGGAACGCGGAGTTAAATATCGCGACGCCGATAAAATGGCACTTATTCCTGTTAAAACAGTCGCTACAGAACGTGAACAACTGCTACGCAAACCTGATTGGATGAAAATAAAGCTGCCCGCTGATTCAAGTAAAATTCAGGGCATCAAAGCGGCAATGCGTAAAAATGGTCTTCATTCTGTATGCGAAGAGGCATCTTGTCCTAACCTCGCAGAGTGTTTTAATCATGGAACAGCAACCTTTATGATCTTGGGCGCAATCTGTACACGCCGTTGCCCATTTTGTGATGTAGCACATGGCCGACCAAATGCTCCTGACCCACAAGAGCCAGAGAAACTCGCACAAACTATTAAAGATATGGGATTACGCTATGTCGTTATCACCTCAGTAGACCGTGATGACTTGCGTGATGGCGGTGCTCAGCATTTTGCAGATTGTATCTCCGCTATTCGTGCAAAGAATCCTACTATTCGTATTGAAACACTAGTACCTGATTTCCGTGGTCGTATGGATAAAGCACTTGAGATCCTTACAGACACTCCACCAGATGTCTTTAACCATAACTTAGAGAATGTACCTCGCGTTTATCGTCAAGTACGCCCTGGTGCTAACTATCAATGGTCATTAACGCTATTAGAACGCTTTAAACAAGCACACCCTGAAATTCCAACAAAATCAGGCCTGATGGTAGGTCTTGGGGAAACCAACGAAGAAATTATTGACGTTATGCGTGATCTGCGCAAACATGGGGTAACGATGCTGACATTAGGGCAATATTTACAACCAAGTCGTCACCATCTTCCTGTTCAACGCTACGTCAGTCCTGACGAGTTTGAATATATGAAAGAACAAGCACTTGCAATGGGCTTTACCCATGCGGCTTGTGGGCCTTTTGTTCGCTCATCTTATCATGCCGACCTTCAAGCTCAGGGGATTGAGGTTAAATAACAATTAATCTCTTATGCTTAACATTGCAATTGCTGTATTTATAGGTGGTGGCTTAGGTAGCGTATTACGCTGGCTAATTAGCTACCGCCTAAATTCTATTTTTCCTCATTTTGCCACAGGCACCTTTGTTGCTAACTGCATTGGTGCATTTATTATTGCCTTTGGTATCGCTTGGTTTAGCAAAGCACCACATATTGATCCTATTTGGAAAATTATGCTGACAACAGGCTTTTGTGGCGGTCTGACAACTTTTTCAACCTTTTCGGTTGAAGTGGTTGCTCTCTTAACCGAAGGGAAAATTGGATGGGCATTAAGCACTATGGGGGCTAACTTAGCGGGTTCATTTTTAATGACAGCATTTGCATTTTGGTTATTACGTGAAATGTAATATTAGAGCCATAATAGCCTATTAAATAATAGGTTTAGTTCTAGAAATATAAACCCCATTAAAAACGAGTTTGCTATATAAAATATAAAAACCCGTTAATAACGGGTTTTTACTGTCTCAAAGAAGTCGTTAATTAGATAGCGACAACGTTTGCAGCAGATGGCCCTTTCGCGCCGTCAGTAACTTCAAACTCTACTTTTTGACCTTCAGCAAGGGTTTTAAAGCCTTCTGATGTAATAGCGGAAAAGTGTACAAATACATCTTTGCTGCCATCTTCTGGAGTGATAAAACCAAAACCTTTAGTTTCGTTAAACCACTTAACGTTACCTTTTAATTTAGACATCAAGTTTACCTTTAAAATAGAAAATAAACGCAAGCGTTTTGCGTTGGCTATAGTAAAACAAAAATGATGATTCCCTGTCCACAGTCTAGATCACGAAACTCACATTTTTTTTCTGCCAAATGATTAATATTCAGACAAATCCCATGACTTAACGCATAGTTCACTTAAGAAACAATACTTAATACTTACAATCTGAACTATTCATCAATCTCTACTTTTTCATATCGAAGTAGCCAACGCTTAATATCTAATCCACCAGTGTAACCGACTAACTTACCGTTATGACCAATAACACGATGACAAGGAATAATTAAAGAAATCGGATTTCGTGAATTTGCCATTCCGACCGCCCTGCAATAATTGACTGAACCTAATGTAAGTGCCAATTTTTTATAACTCCAAATTTCACCATAAGGGATCGTTTGTAATGATTTCCAAACTCGACTTTGAAATTCTGTTCCTTTTGGCGTCAGTGGCACAGAAAAGGCGGTACGTTTACCCGCAAAATACTCTTTTAGTTGTTTTATGCATTGATTAATTACGGGGCTTGAATTCACAGCAACATCTTTGTCATTTACAAAATAGAGGCTGGTGATCCCTTTTTCATTGGCTGTAATAGAGATATAAGGTTTTGGGAAGCCAACAGGTGTATCGAGATAGTCTTGGTACATAATATTTTCTCTATTGATTTGTCTGTAACACTAAGAGTAAATCATGCTTGATTGATAAAGCAATCATCTAATTACTTGTATATCTAATAAAAATGGATCAATAACGCGGTCAAAAAATAAAATTAGTGCGCTAACTGTTTAATTTTAATGATAATCATTATCAAAACACAAAAACACCATATATTGTGTGGTTGAAAATAAATAACTCTATATATAGTATTTAAGTACTTCTCATTATGGATGTGAAAACAGACGCATCCATATTTTTATAAGGGTTATTTTTATGTCTGTTATCCTCTATACCAAACCGAATTGTGTTCAATGTAGTGCCACAGAACGCGCATTAAAACAGAAAAATATTCCGTTTGTTGCTGTTGATCTCACACAAGATACACAAGCCTTAGCTCAAATAGTTTCTATGGGATATCGCCAAGTTCCCGTTGTTGTTCATGGTGACCAACACTGGTCAGGTTTCTGCCCTGATAAGATAAGACAGATTACGCTCTAAAGGAGCTTTTCATGCAAACTGCACCTTTGATCTATTTTTCAAGTCGCTCAGAAAACTGCCATCGCTTTGTGCAAAAGCTTAATTTACAAGCGACTAGGATTATTGAAGATGAAATATTACTTGCAACACAACCATTCGTGTTGCTTTGCCCTACTTATGGCGGCGGCGGTACTAAAGGTGCAGTTCCTAAAGCGGTTATTCAGTTTTTAAATATTCCTGAAAACCGCCAATTAATACGCGGTGTTATTGCTTCTGGAAATACAAATTTTGGTGCAGCTTATGGATTGGCTGGCAACATCATTGCACAAAAATGCCGAATCCCTTTTTTATATCGATTTGAGCTATTAGGCACACCAGAAGATGTAAAACGTGTAAAGACTGGTTTAAGTACGTTTTGGTCAAACCTAGCAGACCACTGCGTTACGAGATAATTAATATGACACAACCAATAGAACAACTTGATTACCATGCCTTAAACGCCATGCTAAATCTGTATGATGAGCAAGGTAATATTCAGTTTGATAAAGACAAATTAGCGACACATCACTTTTTTCGCCAACATGTAAATCAAAACACGGTATTTTTTCATGATCTAAAAGAAAAACTCGAGTTTTTAGTACAGCAACACTATTACGAAGCGCAAGTATTAGAACAATATGAATTTGCCTTTATCAAACAGTTATTCAAACATGCTTATAGCAAAAAATTTCGCTTTCAATCTTTTTTAGGCGCTTTTAAATACTATACCAGTTACACCTTAAAAACCTTTGATGGAGAACGTTACCTTGAACGCTATGAAGATCGCGTCTGTATGGTAGCGCTTACTCTTGCACAGGGTAATACCGACCTAGCCATTCATCTCGTTGATGAAATTATTAGTGGTCGTTTCCAACCCGCAACACCAACTTTCCTAAATTGTGGAAAACAACAGCGTGGTGAATTGGTTTCCTGCTTTCTATTGCGTATAGAAGATAATATGGAATCTATCGGCCGATCGGTCAATTCCGCATTACAGCTCTCTAAACGTGGAGGTGGTGTCGCATTTCTACTCACTAATTTACGTGAAGCAGGCGCACCCATTAAACGTATAGAAAATCAATCCTCTGGCGTCGTTCCGGTTATGAAAATGCTTGAAGATGCGTTTTCCTATGCAAACCAATTAGGAGCAAGACAAGGTGCCGGTGCTGTTTATCTTCATGCTCACCATCCTGATATTTATCATTTTCTTGACACCAAAAGAGAAAATGCAGACGAAAAAGTTAGGATCAAAACCCTCTCTTTAGGTGTAGTGATCCCAGATATCACATTTGAATTAGCGAAACGCAATGAAGATATGTATCTATTCTCACCTTATGATGTAGAACGTGTTTATGGCGTACCTATGTCAGAAATCAGTGTTAGCGAAAAATACAGTGAGATGGTAAATAATGCACAAATACGTAAAAAGAAAATAAAAGCGAGAGAGTTCTTTCAAACATTAGCCGAAATTCAATTCGAGTCAGGCTATCCTTATATCATGTTTGAAGATGCGGTAAACCGTGCAAATCCTATCGCGGGTAGAATTAATATGAGCAATCTCTGCTCTGAAATTTTACAAGTCAACAGCGCGAGCGAATATCACCCAGACTTAAGCTATCGCCATATCGGTCATGATATCAGTTGTAACTTAGGCTCTATGAATATTGCTATGGCAATGGACTCTCCTAACTTTGCGCATACCGTTAGCACTGCAATTAGGGCATTAAGCAATGTCTCTGAAATGACGAAAATTGAGTCTGTTCCTTCTATTGAAAAAGGTAATCTCGCTTCTCATGCGATTGGTTTAGGGCAAATGAATTTACATGGCTATTTAGCGCGTGAAGGTATTTATTACGGCTCCGAAGAAGCATTAGATTTCACTAATATCTATTTTTATACCGTCACTTATTATGCGTTATTAGCTTCAAACCAATTAGCCATTGAAAAGAAACAACACTTTAAAGGTTTTGAGAACTCAAAATACGCAACAGGTGAATACTTTAATAAGTATGTATCACAACAATGGCTACCAAAAACACAAAAAGTCCACCAGTTGTTTAGTCAATCGAATATTCATATTCCTACACAAGAAGATTGGCAAACACTCAAGCAGTCTATTATGACGCATGGGATCTACAACCAAAACTTACAAGCGATACCACCTACTGGGTCCATTTCCTATATAAATCATTCCACATCAAGCATTCACCCTATTGCTGCCCCAATAGAAATTAGGAAAGAAGGCAAGATTGGACGAGTTTATTACCCGGCCCCATTTATGACTAATGAAAATCGCCACTATTATCAAGATGCGTATGAAATTGGTGCAGAAAAGATTATCGACACCTATGCAGAAGCTTCACAACATATCGATCAAGGCTTATCACTAACATTATTTTTTTCGGATGAAGCCACAACAAGAGATATTAATAAAGCACAAATCTATGCCTGGCGTAAGGGAATTAAAACCTTGTATTACATTCGTATCCGACAATCCGCATTAGCAGGCACTGAAATAAAAGGCTGTGTTTCGTGCGCACTTTAATAATTACAATAAGGAGAACATAGCATGCCATCACCTTTATTAAGTCATGTTAATGCGATTAACTGGAATCGTATTGAAGATGAAAAAGATTTAGAGGTTTGGAACCGTTTAACCATGAATTTTTGGTTACCTGAAAAAATTCCACTCTCTAATGATATTCCTTCATGGAACACATTAACTCAAGCCGAAAAACAGCTCACTATTCGTGTTTTTACTGGGTTAACGTTACTGGACACTATCCAAAATACAGTAGGTGCGCCAACATTGATGCCTGATGCACTCACGCCTCATGAAGAAGCCGTGTTATCTAATATCTGTTTTATGGAAGCGGTTCATGCTCGCTCTTACAGCTCGATATTTTCTACACTCTGCTTAACAACCGATGTCGATGAAGCATACCGTTGGAGTGAGGAAAATCCTTACTTACAAAAGAAAGCAGAAATTATTTTGCGTTATTATCAAGATGAAGATCCTTTAAAGAAAAAAATCGCCAGCGTATTTTTAGAATCCTTTTTATTTTATTCAGGATTCTATTTACCAATGTATTGGTCAAGCCGAGGAAAACTAACCAATACAGCTGATTTAATTCGGCTCATTATTCGTGATGAAGCCGTTCATGGTTATTATATTGGTTATAAATTTCAAAATCAGTTATTAAATAAATCCGAATTAGAGAAGCAAGATATTAAAGATTTTGCATTCTCATTATTATTAGATTTATATGACAATGAAGTTAAATATACTGAAGATCTTTATGATACTGTTGGTTGGACTGAGGATGTAAAAAAATTCCTTCATTATAATGCAAATAAAGCATTAATGAATTTAGGTTATGAAGCATTATTCCCTGATGAAATAACAAATGTTAGTGCTGCGATCCTTTCATCATTGTCACCAGATGCTAATGAAAATCACGATTTCTTTTCTGGCTCTGGTTCATCTTATGTTATTGGAAAAACCATTAATACTGAAGATGATGATTGGGATTTTTAATACGAAATAACACGATTAAATGTATTAAAGACAACACAATACATTCAATTTAATTATATATTTAAATTTTTACGTAACACACTGAAAAATAAACATTAATTTTCAGTGTGCTTTTATTTGCTTAATAAATAATCTAATTGATTGATTTTTACCGTTTGATTTATTCAAATAATCAATTTTTTACGAATGGTTTTAGCTTATTTAAAATATCCAAGCCAATAATAAGCTAAAAATCATTACATTTTCTAATGTATATTGATTTTTTTTCATTTATTTTTTCCTTACTTTTTCCTCAATTCAGTTATTTAATGTCCCTTTTTATTGATATCCTAATCAAAATAATAATATCTTTAAAAATAATTGTATTTCAGTAAGTTAAAAGAAAAATTATCTTTTAGTAAAAAAGTTTTATTTCACTTTATTTAATTATTAATCATTATAAAAATAAAGGAAAAACACCTTAATTTTTTAGTTAATTATAATTAACATAGGGTTGTCAGATGCAATCATTGTGGTAGGGTAATTCCCTTACTAAAAATCTTATTTAGGAAAATAACAATACTTATTTAATTAAATTTAATTTATTCCTTTCATTATTTAAATAGGAAATAATATATTGCATGGCAATTAAACTCGAAGTAAAAAATCTCTATAAAGTATTTGGCGAGCACCCAAAACGAGCCTTTGAATTATTAAAATCTGGTATGAATAAAGATCAGATTTTTGATAAAACAGGTTTAACCGTAGGTGTTCAAAATGCAAATCTGGCAATTGAAGAAGGCGAAATATTTGTCATCATGGGATTATCTGGTTCAGGTAAATCCACCCTAGTCCGCCTTCTCAATCGTCTGATCTCTCCTACAAAGGGAGAGGTGCTTATTGATGGTGAAAATATTGCCACCATGTCTGATAAAGAATTACGGCAAGTTCGACGTAAAAAAATCAGTATGGTGTTTCAGTCATTCGCCTTAATGCCACATATGAATGTGCTTGATAACACAGCTTTCGGAATGGATCTCGCGGGATTAAGCAAAGACGAACGCTATAAAAAAGCAATGGATGCGTTAGAGCAAGTCAACCTTGGTAGTTATGCAAACTCATGGCCTGATGAGCTTTCTGGTGGGATGCGTCAACGTATTGGCCTTGCTCGCGCACTTGCCAATGATCCCGATATCTTGTTAATGGATGAGGCTTTTTCGGCACTTGATCCATTAATTCGCACTGAAATGCAAGATGAATTATTGAGCTTACAAGGCGATAAACAACGTACTATTGTGTTTATTTCTCATGACCTCGATGAAGCCATGCGTATAGGTGATCGCATTGCCATTATGCAAGGCGGGGTCGTCGTTCAAATCGGCACACCCGATGAAATACTAAATAATCCGGCTAATGATTATGTACGCACATTCTTCCGTGGAGTTGATATTAGTCATGTATTTAGTGCAAAAGATATAGCCAAACGTCGCCCTGAAACCTTATTGCATGTTGCTCCTGGTTTCGGTCCTCGCTCAGCATTAAAAGTGCTTGAAGATGAAGATAGAAATTTTGGTTATCTCATTGAACGTGGTAGGAAGTTTATCGGTATTGTTTCTGTGAATTCTCTCGAAGAAGCTCTAAAAAATAAACAACCTATTGAATCAGCCATTTTATCGGAACCTTGCGCTATTAATGGTGATACACCATTAAATGAGCTGATTTCTACTGTTGCACAATCTCCCTGTGCTATTCCTGTTATTGATGAAAAAAACCGTTATATAGGTTTAATTTCTAAAGGAATGTTACTACAAGCACTGGATAAGGAGACGCCAAATGAGTAATACAAAAAATCAAGATACGGTTTTGGATACAACGATCCAAGAAACCGCAACAAGCGAGACTACACAAGAGACAACCCATAGCGTAAATGATGATCCTTGGGCTACAACCGATACCAGTACAACAGAAAGTGATCCTTGGAGTAGTGCTGACAGTTCATCAGCAGATGCCGATCCATGGGGAGCTGGCAGTGGTAGTGATAATATTGATACATCATCCGCAGGAAGTGATTGGTTAGATGCAACACCTACTGATGTTACGCCAGATACTTTTAATCTTATGGATCCCTTTCACAATACACTGATCCCTTTGGATTCGTGGGTTACCGATGCAATTGACTGGATAGTGTTGCACTTTCGTCCTGTGTTCCAAGGTATTCGTGTCCCCGTTGATTTTGTGTTAAGTGGCTTTGAAAATTTCTTAACCTCAATGCCAGCACCAGTTGCCATTATTCTATTTTCACTGATTGCATGGCAACTTTCAGGCAAAGTGATGGGCATCACCTCGTTTATTTCATTGATATTGATTGGTGCGATTGGCGCTTGGTCTGAAGCAATGGTTACGCTTGCGTTAGTGCTGACCTCTTTACTGTTCTGTTTAATTATCGGCCTTCCCTTAGGAATATGGCTTGCGAATAGTGATAAAGCATCAAAAATTGTACGACCTTTGCTGGATGCCATGCAGACAACCCCTGCATTTGTTTACTTAGTGCCTATCGTAATGCTATTTGGGATTGGTAATGTGCCAGGTGTTGTAGTCACTATTATTTTTGCTTTGCCACCTATTGTGAGACTGACCATTTTAGGGATCAAACAAGTTCCTGAAGATTTAATTGAAGCAGCCCAATCGTTTGGGGCAAACCCACGACAAATGTTATTTAAAGTGCAATTACCTCTCGCCATGCCAACGATTATGGCTGGTGTAAACCAAACCTTGATGTTAGCACTTTCAATGGTTGTTATTGCGTCAATGATAGCCGTTGGTGGGTTAGGTCAAATGGTATTGCGTGGTATTGGTCGCCTTGATATGGGACTTGCTGCTGTAGGGGGTGCCGGTATTGTTATTCTCGCGATTATTCTTGACCGATTAACGCAATCATTAGGTCAGAATAGCCGCCATAAAGGCAACCGATGCTGGTATATGACAGGGCCTATTGGTTTAATTTGCCGACTATTTGGCAAAAAAGCATCGTAATAACTATTTTTAACATTAATTAAAAATCTATAAAGAACATCACGTTCAATCAATATAAGAAATAGAGGCGACAGTTCGCTGTCGTTATTTATCTCTTACCATCACAACAGAAGGAAAAACTATGCGTAATCCAGTTATCTGGGCAACCGTATTGTCCGCCACACTGATAAGCACCCAGTTATCCGCTGCTGATTTACCCGGAAAAGGGATTTCGGTTCAACCTGTGCAAAGTACGATTTCGGAAGAAACGTTTCAAACCTTAATCGTCAACAAAGC
Source organism: Proteus sp. fly-1089 (assembly GCF_040138965.1). Taxonomy (NCBI): domain Bacteria; kingdom Pseudomonadati; phylum Pseudomonadota; class Gammaproteobacteria; order Enterobacterales; family Morganellaceae; genus Proteus; species Proteus sp. fly-1089. The sequence continues at coordinate 32,575 of NZ_JBEETS010000010.1, read as the reverse complement.
ACTCGAACAATTAGGCTACACAGTTCAACCGATCAAAGAAGTCGATTACAACGTTGCTTATTCCTCTATCGCCAACGGTGATGCCACTTTTATGGCAGTAAGTTGGGTTCCACTTCATAACTCACAATATGAAGCTGCGGGCGGCGACAACACCTTTTATCGCAAAGGTGATTATGTGGTTAATGCTGCTCAAGGTTATTTAATCGATAAGAAAACCGCTGAAAAATATAACATCACCAATATTGAGCAATTTAAAGATCCTAAAATCGCCAAACTCTTTGATGCCAATGGTGATGGTACAGCCGATTTAACAGGTTGTAACCCTGGCTGGGGATGTGAAGAAGCTATCAATAATCACTTAAAAGCCTATGATTTAGAAAAATCGGTTACACATAACCAAGGTAACTACGCGGCTATGATGGCAGATACCATTACTCGCTACAAAGAAGGTAAACCTATTTTTTATTACACATGGACACCATATTGGATAAGTGATGTGTTAAAACCGGGTAAAGATGTTGTTTGGTTACAAGTGCCATTTTCATCTTTACCTGGTGATGATAAAACAGACACCACATTAGCAAATGGTAAAAACTATGGTTTCCCACCAAGTACCATGCATATTGCAGCAAATAAAAAGTGGGCTGAAGAAAATCCTGCGGCTGCAAAACTCTTTGAAGTCATGAAAGTATCTGTTGCCGATATCAATGCGCAAAACTTACGTATGCATAATGGCCAAAAATCACAAGCAGATATTGAACGTCATGCAAATGCGTGGATCAAAGCCCATCAAAAAACTTTTGATGGTTGGATTGAACAAGCTCAAGCAGCTGCAAAATAATCAATAAATAATCTTAATTTAAGATTATCACAAAACAGGTCACACTCTTGTGTGCCTGTTTTTGTTTATAAAAAACTAAATTTATATGTAATTAAGCAAAATAAGTTTATATAAAAATTAAGAGATCCTAATACAACTTTATTATTAAGATTATTCTTTTTATTAATGGTAGAGATATCCCTGTCTTTCATTCTCTCATTTGTTCAATTATGATTATTCCTTTCTCCAGTTGCCATTTTGGCATTCTCATTTTGATATTTATTATTTTTAAATAAGGAATAAACTGTGTCTTACACTAACAAACCAGTACCTGAAGAAATTAAACGTTGGAACTGGGGTGCTTTCATGTTTAATATTATTTGGGGTTTTGGTAATAAATCCTATCTTCCATTATTAGTACTTGTTCCTTTACTTAATCTTGTTTGGCTCTTTGTCTGTGGTATTAAAGGAAATGAATGGGCTTGGAAAAATGGTGATTACGATTCTGTTGAAACCTTTATGAAAGTGCAAGAAACATGGAATAGAGCCGGATTTATTTACTTTATTATTAGCATCATTATGGCAGTTCTTTTCTTTATTTTCTTCTTCACCACCATGATGGCAATGATCGCAACTTCTGCATCATACGGTTATTAATTCAATATATTGAGTATTGAACTCTTAATGACAATAAACCCCATAATATCTATGGGGTTTATTTGTTTAAGCGACCAAAAACCGCATTTTTTATTTTCAGTAATATTAGAAACGTTTTACCACAGTAAATCGATAATCACGCCCTACACCTGAAACTGATTCACCTAAATAAGGGTAGTAATCACGGTTAAATAAATTTGCGACAGTAAAACGAACCTCAGTATTATCTATAAAAGAAGGTTCCCAATTCGCAAATAAACCGTGGATTGCATAGCCTTTACTTTTTGGTAATGACCAATAGGTAGCATCAGGATCGGCATCCATTGGTGAACGGCGTTGAGCACCAATAAAATCACCCGTCCATCCCATATTGACATTAATACTTGGTACTTTTACACCGAGGGTGACATGTAAAGCGTCAGGCTGGATCTCCGCAATCCATGTTTTTTGACCAAACCACGGATCACGCGGTGATTGGTCACGTTTTCCTTTCATTGTGGAATACGCTAAACGACCGAATACATTAGGGCTATCATAAAAGGCTTCAATTTCCAGCCCTTGTATATGATAGCCAGGTAAATTACGGTAGTTACCGATTGATGGTGGACAATTTCCATTATGTCCATCCACCTTTTGGCTTTCACAATAAACACCTCGACGACGGAAGATTTCGTCTTTACCACGAGTATCAAACAGTGTTGTTCTTAACTGTAGTTGATCTTCTTGTTGAATAACACTTTCAAAGTCTGCAATTGCGCCAATTCGTGCCGCTCTTACCGTTTCTTTATCTAGATGGCGGCTCGTGCCTGTTAAACTAGAAATACTTCCTTGTACTTCATATTGCTCATCAATCAATGGTGCTCGCCATGTATAGGTTAAATCACCAAAGAATCTGAAATTCTTGTTCATTTTCCATAATAAACCTAAATGAGGTGTTGCCCCGCTATAAGTCACATCCGAATAATCATGACCATAATAAGGATCAGGATCTTGATAGGTAATAGCTCTGCTTCCCTTACCTTGATTTTTAACAATATCGTAACGAACACCCGGTGTTATCGTCAGATTTCTATAACTCATCGAGTCTTGAAGATAGAAACTGGTTGTCGTTTGCGTACCTTCTGGCATATAAGGGGGTGCATAATATCCATAGTTATAATTTGGATTTTTAGCTTTATCGCGTGTAAACATTAAGACATCGCGATCATTACGATGCCAACGTGTTCCCACTAATACCTTATGCTCTAAAGCACCTTGCATAACAGTGCTTTCATTTTTAATTTCAATTTGATGATTTCGATAATCTACCCAACTCTGATTTCCCATACTGCTACTAAAATAGGAGCTAGCTGTCTCTGGACGACTATCGTTTTGTTTGGTTTTTGAATAACCGTAAGTCAGCGTTAAATTGATTAAATCGGAATCAACCGGCTGAATATTCCATTTCACACTGAAGGTATCATCTTTTTGGTCACGATAAACTAATTTGCGTTTCATCGCAGCATCAAAGCCATACTTATCTACGTCAGCTTGACTAGGCTTAGCTAATTCATCACGTTTGGCAGCCCAAGGTGTCCAGCCATCACTTTCTGATCGTGATGCTGATAACGTTAATGTTTGCGCTTCAGTTAGATAGATATTGGTTTTGATTAAAAAAGAATCTTGATCGGATTGTGAATAGCCAAATTTAGTTCCATCAGGACGTCGCAAATCATCACTTTCACGGCGGTTAAAATAGAATAACCCGTCTGCTTGCCCATCAAGTAATTTACCGTATACCGCACCACTATAACGATTTTGTCTATCATTCGTATGGTGACCATATTTTAAAAACATCCCAATATTCTGATCGGGTAATAATAAGTCATCAGGATCTTTAGTTTCAATTCTTACCGAGCCACCAAATCCACCATTACCTTGAGTAATATTATGAGGGCCTTTATCGACATCAAGACGACGTATTAATTCGGGATCAATAAAAATTGAACCTTGGCGATATTTTTCAAAGGTTTTGGGTGTACCATCAAGTGTGATTTTAATATCTTCAGGATTACCCATCCCCCAGATATTTAATGTTTGACCGCCAGGTCTTGGTGATCCAGATGATGAAATTCCCGGTAATTTATCCACCAGCTCTGCAATATTATTAGGCTGAATTCGGTCGATGTCTTTTAATGTCAAAACCGTACTTCCTGCATCAACACTCGAATTGAGTTCACCTGATACGTAGATAGGTTCAATAATAATTTTTTCACGCGATTTGGGTTGCGCAGGGCTCTCTGATTTTATGGATACCGTTATTTCTGGTTTAACACTTTCAGCAGCATGGCTATTTAACGAAGTGAGTGAAGTCAATAATAATGCAATCGCTGATGATGAAAATGAAAATATCCCAATTCCCTGACGATAAACATCATTTTTTGCTAAGAAATGGATCATAATAGTAGTATCTTTCGTATGGTTATAAGTTTGATAGATAATGAGAGCTGTAACTAACAGCGCTAATTATGATAATGATAATAATTATCATTATCTAGTTTTTTTGCACTTATCACTCAATACAGATAACTACACTATTGATACATTCTTGTTAGATTTAAATCTTATCTAAAATAATATTTACAATAAATTAAACTAATTTCATTAGTTATTATTGGGTATTTAATACCCCTTATTTTCATTCCACTCATATCATTCTCTAATTGTAACTACGTATATGTCACTAAAGAAAATTTAATCATTTTTGAAAAAAAGAATAAAACAGACACGGAACAGTCTGATAATTACAATTTTGCATCTCTAACTTTCTCTTTATTTTGAAAGCTAAATAATTATTAACTCAAGTAAATTTTAGGTATTAGTTTTATATTTAAATCGTAAATAAATTAAACCATTGAAATAAAGATATTCAACGAGATAAAAATCAGCTAATAATAAAATTATATTATGAGGTAACATACGCACTTTTGAACACAAGGATGCGTCATGACAATTTATGACCTAAAACCCAAATTTCAATCTCTATTGCGCCCTTATGTAGAACGATTATTCGCAAAAGGGATCACTGCAAATCAGGTCACGCTTTCAGCCTTACTATTATCCATTGTCGTTGGTGGATTACTTTCGCTTTATCCTTATCCTCATTTATTTTTATTACTCCCTATTGTCCTCTTTTTTCGTATGGCGCTTAATGCTATCGATGGCATGCTGGCACGAGAACATAATCAAAAAAGTGCGCTTGGCGCGATATTAAATGAAGCCAGTGATGTTATTTCTGATATTGCGCTTTATCTCCCTTTTGTCCTTATTTTTCCACAAGCCTACTGGTGGATCATGCTGGCACTTTTTTTAATGATAATGACTGAGTTCTTAGGGGTTCTTGCCCAAACAATTGATGCTACTCGTCGTTATGATGGCCCAATGGGAAAAAGTGATAGAGCCTTTATTTTCGGTACTATTGCCTTTTTTATCGGATTATTCCCCTCACTGACATCATCAGAAAACACGCATTATCTTTTTATTATTATTAATTTATTACTTTTGTTGACTTGTTATCACCGAATTCATCGCGCACTAAAAGAAGCAACGATGACAGATAAAGATAAGGATACATCGTTATGAATCAACAACCGCAATATCAAACTCAAAGGAGTATGATTGAGTCTGAATTTACCACCAGCGATAAAACACCTTTGTATTATCGCCATTGGCCAGCTCAAATTACCACTGAGCCCAAAGCAATTATTTTATTTCATCGGGGTCACGAACACTCAGGCCGAGTTTCTCATCTAGTTGATGAATTAGATCTTCCTGATTTCTCAATGTTTGCTTGGGATGCTCGAGGGCATGGTAAGAATGAAGGTGCTCGCGGTTATAGCCCCTCAATGGGAACATCAATAAAAGATATCGATGAGTTCGTCCGCTATGTTGCATCTAACTGTAATATTCCGATGGCGAACATTCTTGTTGTTGGCCAAAGTGTAGGCGCTGTTTTAGTTTCAGGTTGGGTACATGATTACGCGCCAAAAATTCGCGGTATGGTATTAGCTTCCCCTGCATTTAAAGTAAAATTATATGTTCCTTTTGCACGCACAGGCCTTGCCTTGATGCAAAAAATTCGCGGACTTTTTTATGTCAATTCCTATGTAAAAGCTAAATATTTAACCCATGATCAAAGCCGTATCGACTCTTTTAATCAAGACTCGCTAATCACTCGTCCTATTGCCGTTAATATTTTATTAGAACTTTATAAAACGGCCGATCGCGTGGTTGAAGATGCAAATGCTATTACCTTACCAACACAATTATTTATTTCGGGTAATGATCATGTTGTTCACGCAAAACCCCAGCATCTTTTCTATGAGCGTTTAAATACCTCTATTAAAGAAAAGCATGTTTTACCCGGTTTTTACCACGACACCTTGGGCGAGAAAGACAGAGCAATTCCTATCAATAAAATGCGTCACTTTATTGAAACGTTGTTTGCACAACCACTTTATCAACATGATTATCAAAATGAAGATATATGGAGCCATAGTGCTGATGTTTATCGTGCATTACAGACACCACTTCCCAAATTTTGCCCCAAAAGACTCTATTACAAAGTACTCAGTCGTTCGATGAGCACGTTAGGTAAAGCATCTGAAGGTGTAGCACTCGGTTACGATAAAGGTTTTGATTCTGGATCGACACTTGATTATGTCTATCGCAATCAACCACAAGGAAAAGGCTTATTTGGTCGTATCGTTGATAAACAATATTTGAATAGTATTGGTTGGCAAGGTATTCGCCAACGTAAAATTAATCTTGAAAATACAATTCGATATGCTATTCGCCAATTAACACAAAATAATATGCCAGTACATATTATGGATATTGCTGCGGGGCAAGGTCGCTATCTTTTTGATGCGGTTAATGACTATGGTAAGGTTGATTCAATTTTAATGCGTGACTATAGCCCGATTAATGTTGAACAGGGCCGAATTGCCATTAAAGAACGCCATTTAGAAGACAAAGTACGTTTTGAAGAAGGTAACGCTTTTGATACCGAAAGCTTGAGTACTGTATCACCTTCACCAACGTTAGGGATAGTAAGCGGGCTTTATGAATTATTTCCTGAAAATCATCTACTAAAAGCATCTTTAAAAGGGTTATCACAAGCGATCCCAAGTGGAGGGTTACTGATTTACACCTGCCAACCTTGGCACCCTCAACTTGAAATGATTGCCCGTGTATTACCTAGCCACCAAGATGGTCAACCGTGGATCATGCGTTGTCGCAGTCAAGGTGAAATGGATGCATTAGTGGATGAAGCGGGTTTTGAAAAGCTCGATCAACAAATTGATCATTGGGGTATTTTTAGTGTATCGATAGCAAAACGCCGCTAATAAAGTACGCTATGGACAAATGAACTATCGCTATATGGCAACATATAGCGATAATTTTAAGCAAACTACAAAAATAGAAAAACAATAAACAAAGAAAGGAATTTAGTATGGAGGGAACTCAACGCTCTCAAATAACATCATCAAGAAAAAGTATCTGGCTTGCTGGAATTGTATGGCTGTTATTTCTAGCCCCTTTTTTCTATTTAACTTATATGCAAGTCAATACTTACACTTCTACTTTATCTGATGTTCCTTCTTTTGTTTATTCGTGGGAAAACGCTATTCCCTTTTTACCGTGGACAATCATTCCTTATTGGAGTGTAAATATTGCCTATGGTATTTCTCTACTTATATGTACAACATTAAGAGAGCAATTTATACATGGATTACGTTTAATTGTTGCCTCTCTTATAGCTTGCTCAGGTTTTTTATTATTCCCTTTAAAATTTAGCTTTATTCGCCCAACAACAGAAGGATTTTCTGGTTGGTTATTTACTCAATTAGAAGGCTTCGATTTACCTTATAACCAAGCTCCTTCTTTACACATTATTTTATTGTGGATTATTTGGTTACGTTTCCGTGCCCATACGCCTAAATCATGGCAATGGTTTTTAAATTTATGGTCATTGTTAATCGCTATTTCCGTACTCACAACATGGCAACATCATTTTATTGATATTATTACCGGCTTTGGTGTTGGCGTATTTATTTGCTATTTATTACCAATAAATTCGCGTTGGAAATGGCATTTTACTGGCAGTAAACGCAGTTTACGTATTAGTAAAAACTATGCGTTATCTGCAATGGTGTTTTACTTATTATCTTTTGGTCTGCAAGGGTTCTTTTGGATCTTTCTATGGCCAGCAATTACATTAACTTTTGTGGCTTTGGGCTATTTAGGCGCTGGTGCTTCTATTTTTCAAAAAAATATACAAGGTAAAATTCCACTTTCTGCACAGATAATTCTATTACCTTATCGCTTCTTTGCATGGTGTACTTATCGTTATTATTTAAAGCGGTGCCAAACACCGAGTTTAGTCACTGAAGGCATTTTATTAGGTGGGCGCCCTCTTTATGAACTCAACGCCAATGCGGTATTTGATTTAACTTGTGAATGGCCAAGAAATAAATTTAGTCAAAATAAGCTTTATTTAGCACAGCCTCAAATCGATTTATTGCCTTTATCTCCAGATGATATTAACAAAGCAATGTTATCAATGGAGCAACTAAATCAAGCGGGTACTGTTTATATTCATTGCAAGCTAGGCTATTCGCGTAGTGCTACCGTTGTTGTTGCTTGGTTGGTTTATAATGGCACAGTAGCAACGTTAGAAGAGGCGATAAAAAAAGTCTCTCAAGCTCGTCCTCAAGTTATTTTAAATCCCGAAACACGAGAGGCGCTACAAATTTGGTATTCACATTTTCAGCACATTAAATAACGAGAAAACCATGTTAACCACTAAAACTAGCGGTAAAGTCATTATCTCTTTAACACAAAGTTGGCGTTATTTGCTGTTTTTATCGCTTTTTCCTTATTTGAGTACATGGCCTATATTTAGCCTCCACTTTCATCATCAACTGACTTTTTTTGTTGCTTCTTTTTTATTTTTATTTACCCAATACTTTCTTTTTCGTTTATGGCTTGATAATCACTTTTTTCAAGCACTGTATCGCTATCAAGATGATGTTAGCTTTGATAAAAGCCTTTCTACACTATTTCCTAAACGCCCCCAAAAACAGACAATGGAAACCCGTTGGCTAGGGACTAAGCGTCTATTCTCTTTTGCAATAATTGGAATTTCAATTCAATGGATATGGTGTTTGGCAATGCTCTTTTTTACGCTTTTTAGTAATTAAAAGGCTTAAGTGATAACTTTATTTAGTATATAAAACAATATGTTATAACAATTAAGCATAAGGATTTATATCAAATTAATTGAATATTTCTATCACAGTAATTCTTTTCTCAAAAAAATGACTCATGTTACTATCATTTACCTTACAAATTATTTGTTATGAGTATTATGGAAAACACCGCACCACAAACGTCACTTAGTAAAGGCCTTATTTTGCTAATGGCCGTTGCCACAGGCATGGTTGTCGCCAGTAACTACTACGCACAACCTCTACTTGATTCTATCGCAAATTATTTTCATATATCAGCGACTTTAGCCGGATTTATTGTCACCACGGCGCAACTCAGTTATGCCGTAGGACTGATGTTATTAGTACCTTTAGGCGATATTTTTGAACGCCGTTCACTCATTATTACCATGACATTAATTTCTGCCAGTGGGCTATTAATTACGGCGATGGCAACAAATATTTGGGTGATGTTAATAGGTACCGCACTCTCTGGTATGTTCTCTGTTGTCGCTCAAATTCTGGTTCCTTTTGCAGCCACTCTAGCCGCACCACACCAACGAGGAAAAGCCGTTGGCACGATTATGAGTGGCCTTTTGTTGGGTATTTTACTGGCTAGAACAGTGTCTGGGCTGATGGCGTCATTTACAAATTGGCAAGGTATTTTCTGGGTTGCAAGTGTTTTTCTAACAATCTTAGCTATTACGTTATGGCGTTGTTTACCCACTTATAAAAGCCAAACAGATTTAAATTACTTTCAGTTATTAGGTTCTATCTTCAAATTATTTGTTACAACCCCTGTACTTCGAACTCGTTCATTAATTGGTGCACTGATTTTTGCCCACTTTGGCTTATTGTGGACATCGATGGCCTTTTTGCTGGCAGCAGATCCGTTTAACTACTCTGATGCAGTTATTGGATTGTTTGGTCTTGTAGGTGCTGCAGGCGCATTAATGGCAGGAAAAGCAGGCGTATTAGTCGATAAAGGGAAAGGCAAGAAAACCACCACAATAGGGTTAATTATCCTCCTTTTGTCTTGGGGTTTTATTATTATCGCGCCTTATTATCACTGGGTTGGGCTCATCAGCTTTATTATTGGCGTTGTCCTGCTAGACTTAGCTGTTCAGGGTGTACATGTCACGAATCAAAGCACCATTTATCGTATTTTACCTGATGCTAGAAACCGCCTAACTGCAGCATATATGACAAGCTATTTTATTGGTGGGGCATTAGGCTCTTTATTATCAGGTTATGCCTATCATCAATATGGGTGGATGGGCGTTTCTATTGCTGGACTGGCCATTGGCATTATCGGTCTTATTGTTTGGTTATTAGGTTATAAAAATGATCCAATAATCCATGCTGAATAATTTTCAGACCCAAGGATGGGTTATATTATTCCTACAATCCCACTCTAATCAGAATAAAATGTGAATGTTTTAACAGCGTGATTACTATTGATGTATATCATCATCCCATTCTTTATTAAGAAAATTATATCAATCTTATCAATAAAGCACTGTATGAATAATTTCAACAAGGTATTATCCATATAGTAACCATTAGTGATTAAAATAAATTTATTACGTGTTTTATCGTAAAAAACGATCCGTTTTTTCGCAAATAGACTACTATTCATTGTCAGATAAGTGATAAATTGATTTTATTAACTTATTGCAAAGAGATAAGTACCTATCCTTTTTTTTGTGTTATCATTCAAAAAATTTATGAATCAGGTAACATAATCAAAAAAACATAGTGACTATAAATAATAAAAATTGCTAAATTGTGTGTTTAATATACCATTTAACATGTTGATAACAGCATTATCCTAATTTTCGAAACTAACAAGGTGTCTAAAAATGGAAAGCTCATTTACGCCAACAGAAGAATTACTAAACACTCGCGCTACACAACAGAAATCGCTTAACAAAGATATCCCTTATCAAGAAATTTTGTTAACTCGTCTTTCTATGCATGTTCAAAGCAAACTTCTTGAAAGTCGTAATAATATGTTGAAGTCTCAGGGTATTAACGAGACGTTATTTATGGCACTAATGATTTTAGATACAACAGAAAATCGAAGTATTCAACCTTCAGAGCTAAGTGCTGCACTGGGCTCTTCAAGAACAAATGCAACACGTATTGCTGATGAACTTGAAAAACAAGGTTGGATTGAGCGCCGTGAAAGTCATAATGACCGTCGTTGTTTGCATCTTCACTTAACAGATGCTGGTGAAGAATTTTTAAATAGTTTGTTACCTCCACAGCATCAATGTTTAAAACAAATCTGGTCTGTTTTAGATCAACAGGAACAAAAGCAACTTGAAACGCTAATGCGTAAGTTGTTATTACAACTGGATACTTTGGCTGAAAAAGGGTGTGAATAAGTCATATAATAAATAGTTTTATTGATCTAATCCTATTTACGCCATAAATCGGCAAACATACTTACCCATTAGCATTTATAATTTACCTTCACGCTAATAATTATTCTAAGATTGACTTTATAATTATGTTTCCAGTTTCAATACTGGAAACATATCTAATGATGTTTTTCTGGTTTTATGGAGATCTTCTAAATGAGTGTTAATGAGGAAAATACCCCCCCTCAGGCTCCCATTCGCAATAAAAAACGAACTCGCCGAAATGTTCTACTGTTGCTAACTATTCTATTTATTTTTGCTGGGGTGGCTTACGCCGCTTATTGGTTTATTGTGTTAAGACATCATGAAACAACTGATAATGCTTATGTCACAGGCAATCAAATCATGATTATGCCGCAAATTTCTGGTTCTGTTACCACCGTTTATGTTGATAACACCGATTTTGTGAAAGCGGGTGACCCTTTAGTTTTATTAGATTCAAGTGATGAAAAACTGGCTTTAGAAAAAGCAAAAACCGCATTAGCGAATAGTGTTCGTCAAATGCATCAACAAATCATTAATGGTCGCCAATTAAAAGCAAACATCGTTTTGCGCGAAACCGAGCTGACTAAATTACAAAATGACCTTCGCCGCCGTGAAGTTTTAGGCGAACGCAATGTGATTGGTAAAGAAGAACTTCAACACGCCAGAGAAGCTGTTTCCACTGCAAGGGCTGCTTTAGAAGTTGCTAAAGAACAATACAATGCTAATCAAGCGATTATCTTAAATACACCAATTACACAGCAACCTTCTGTTTTACAAGCATCAACCGATGTTCGTAATGCATGGCTCGCTTTAGAACGCACTAAAATTTTAAGTCCAACAGATGGTTATGTTTCACGTCGTAGCGTTCAAGTAGGTGCACAAGTCGCACCGGGTAAACCTTTAATGGCTATTGTTCCCGTAACAGGTATGTGGATTGATGCCAATTTTAAAGAAACCCAGCTCGCTAATATGCGTATCGGCCAACCAGCAAAAATCACAACTGACTTTTATGGTAAAAAAGTGATTTATCATGGCACTGTATTAGGTTTAGATATGGGAACCGGAAGTGCTTTTTCATTATTACCAGCTCAAAATGCTAGTGGTAACTGGATAAAAGTTGTTCAGCGCTTACCTGTTCGTATTTCGTTAGATGAAAAAGAATTAGCAGAAAAACCACTGCGTATTGGTCTTTCTTCTGAAGTTACCGTTGATACGATTAACCTCGATGGAAAAGTATTATCACACAGCGAACGCCAAGTACCTGCGTATCATACTGATGCATTAACTATTGATATGTCAGCGATTAATGAACTGATCAATGAAATTATTGAACAGAATGCGGGACAATAAAGGCGAGGTGTAAAGGTGATTAAAGAGCCATTACAAGGAGGAAAACTTGCCTTAATGACCATCGCCCTTGCGTTGGCTACCTTTATGCAAGTTCTCGATTCTACAATCGCTAACGTTGCTATTCCAACAATTGCAGGAAACTTAGGTGCCTCTAACTCACAAGGTACTTGGGTTATTACCTCTTTTGGTGTAGCAAATGCCATTTCTATCCCAATTACAGGTTGGTTAGCAAAACGCATTGGTGAAGTTCGACTCTTTATGTGGTCAACGGCACTTTTTGCATTAACATCTTGGCTTTGTGGTATTTCACAAAGTCTTGAAATGCTGATTTTCTTTCGTGTGCTTCAAGGGTTGGTCGCTGGGCCACTAATTCCTTTATCACAAAGTTTATTATTGAATAACTATCCACCAGCTAAGCGAAATATGGCACTTGCGCTATGGTCAGTGACCATTGTTGTAGCGCCAATTTTAGGCCCCATTTTAGGTGGCTATATTAGTGATAACTACCATTGGGGATGGATATTCTTTATTAACGTTCCATTTGGTGTGTTGATTATTATGTGTATATCAAACACCTTAGCTGGGCGAGAAACAAAAACCGAAATTAAACCAATTGATACCATTGGTCTTGTTTTGCTTGTTGTTGGTATAGGTGCTTTACAAATCATGCTCGATCAAGGTAAAGAGCTTGATTGGTTTAACTCAACAGAAATTATTGTACTCACCATTGTGGCGGTTGTTGCCCTTAGCTTTTTAATTGTGTGGGAGCTTACAGACGATCATCCAGTAATAGATCTTTCACTCTTTAAAAGTCGAAACTTTACCATTGGGTGTGTCACACTCAGCCTCGCTTATATGATCTATTTCGGTACCATCGTTTTACTGCCACTGCTTTTACAAGAAGTCTTTGGCTATACAGCAACATGGGCGGGATTAGCATCAGCATCGGTAGGTTTATTACCTTTAATTATCACACCGATTATAGGTAAGTTTGGTGGTAAAGTGGATTTACGCTATATCATCAGCTTTAGCTTTATTATGTTTTCTGTGTGTTTTTATTGGCGAGCTTATACCTTCGAACCAGGAATGGATTTTGCCACTGTGGCATGGCCTCAATTCTGGCAAGGTTTAGCCGTTGCGTGTTTCTTTATGCCATTAACAACAATGACATTATCTGGGTTACCCCCAGAAAAAATGGCATCAGCGTCAAGCCTTTCGAATTTCTTAAGAACATTAGCAGGGGCAATTGGTGCATCGTTAACTACTACAATTTGGACACAAAGAGAATCACTTCACCATGAAACCTTTGTAGAAAAAATTAATCCACTTGATCCTGATTCACAAATGGCATTCCAGCAAATGAATGATCTTGGTCTTTCAAATGAACAAGCATCTGCCTATTTAGCGAAAACCATTACAGAACAAGGATTAATTATTTCAGCCAATGAGATTTTCTGGTTAGCAGCGGGCATTTTCCTTATCATGATGATTGTGGTTTGGTTTGCTAAACCACCATTCTCTCCAGGAAAATAATGCGATTCATGTAGAGCTTATATATAAAAAAACCGCTTAAATCACAATAACTAAGCGGTTTTTTATCATTCTTTATTTAAAACTATAAAGCAATTAGCCTTGGTGCTGACGCCACCATTCTGCTAATAATACACCTGAAGCAACAGAAACATTTAAGCTCTCTACGTGTCCTGTTCCGCCGATGTAAATACTCATATCACCTTGATTTAAAGTGCTTTCACTTAAGCCATCTTTCTCTTGACCTAGGATAAGCACCATTTTTGCTGGTAATTGTGCTTTTGATAATGGCACACTGCCTTTATGACTTGATGTTGCCACCAACGTATAACCCGCTTTTTTAAATTTATCTAAAGTTTGAGCAAAGTTATCAGCATCAATACCTTGGATATATTCAGCACCACCTTCTGCGGTACGAACAGCCGCACCAGATTCTAATACAGCAGAATCAGGAGAGATAACCCCTTTTACGCCAAAGTGCGCGCAACTACGCATAATTGCACCTACGTTATGTGGATTACCTACATCTTCCAGTGCTAATACACAATCACTCTCAGGCGCATCTTTCAGGTAAGTTTCTGCATCATGACCAACACGCTTTTTAATTAAGAAGCATACGCCACCATGGTGATCGGTACGGGCGGCTTTGACCATCTCTTCTTCTTCAACAACGTGATAGGCTTTGCGATTTGCAGCCATCCATTTTAATGCATCACGAAAACGTGGTGTAACGTCTTGTAAAAACCAAGCTCGAACAATCGCATCAGGACGATTTTTAAACATTGCCTGACAGGCATTTTCACCATAAATACGCGTTTCTTCTAAGCGCTGACGACGAAGTTGTTCAGGATCGATTTGGCTCTTACCAGTAATGCCATCGTGCTCTTTTATTGCCTCTTCACCAGCAGGGCGAGAAACGGTTTTCCATGGAGAAAAACCTCCGCCTTCGCTATCGCGAGAAGGCTTTGATTCATTACGTGATGCGCCACGCCCTGAAGGCTTACCTGCACCGCGGTCATCACGACGAGAAAATTTGTTATCACCACGTCTGTTATCGCGATTTTTGTCGTCACGGTTATCACCGCGTCTGTTGTCACGACTGTCACCACGACCATTTTCAGGACGACGGGATGGTTTTTTAGGTTTATTATCGGCATTGTCCTCACTACGGACATACATCACTTTTACTTTGCCGTTTTTACCTTCATAAGAATCGTTCATTTGTCTCTCCAACTGCAATAGGGGCGCAGATTACATGATAGTTTAGCAACTGTCACCGAGAGAATCACGCAGAGTAAGAGATAAATCTATATCAAAAAACTCTCTCTTTAAAAATAAGATTAGATTTAACTTTTTTTTAATAAAAAAAAACCAGTATATCAATATGTAAGAGAGCTATTCATAACTAGATTTAACAAAATTAAAAAGTGTATCCATGATCAATTTTTTCCTAAAATCATGATTAAATACAACTTGGCCTTCATCAGTCTGGTCAAGAAAATTTTTTCCTGTATTTTGTAATACTGTTTTTATTGTGGATGTTAAATCAGCTGTTTTTTTATCATTTAATTTATTCAATTCATTTTGTAAACTACTAATATAATTAAGCACAAAAAGACCACATCCATTAGGTACATTTTTTTGTAAATTATATTCTATATTGAAAGTATTAAATTTCTTTTCTTCTAGTCTAGTTAATAATTTATGACGTTCATCATTTCTTTTTTGGAGTGAAGGTAATGAGTCACATAAAAAACAGCTATCTTTATAAGTAAATAATGCAACCCAATGATTATTGTTGACTAAAATTACGTAATTTTTTAATTCATCGGATTTTTTGTCATTTTCTATTTTTTTAAGTATTGTTTCATAATGACCAATATCACATTGATAGGGTTGAAATGAAGCCCAAGATTGTAATTCTGATGAAGAGATATAACGATTATTACTACTTACGCTTTCAGTACTATTGCTCAACACACTATCATTACATTTTATATTTAAATAGTTATCAATCGCAGAGATAAAAACATTATCCCTTTTTCCCTGTTGTTCAGCAATCTCATTCCCACAAGCCATAGCACTTAATAAAGGTCGTTCTTTGAAATATTCTCTATCACCTTTTACTTTTACTTCATAGAGTGATTTAATTAATTCCTTAATATATCCTCTTATTGAATCACTTAATTTTGAATAAATTAAGTAGAGTTGATTTGTTGCATGTAGGCTTATTTTTATATCATCATGAAACATGATATTTATTAAATGATCTAAATCTTTTAAATTTCCATTCCTTACTAAATCAGCAAGTTCATTTATTTGACTTTTAGCAATATCAAGATTAAAACTCAAACTATCATTATTAAAAAATTGAATATCAAAAACATCAACTAGATTTTTAATTTTATTATCATTATTACACTGTTGATTAGAAGAAAAAGAGATTGGTATTGTTTTCATAAATCACCATAAGTTATTAAATAATAATAATAATCCTATTGCCATCCCGTAAATTTACTTTCATAAAAAAAACAACTGATAGTAGACTTTTGGGTATCATGATAAAATCCGTTCCTTTTTTATTAGTGTTGGTTTATTTGCTATGCATGACAATGCAGTCTCTCGAATTCGTCAATATCGACTTTCGATTTCTACTCGTCCTTTTAAAGCGCGTGGTTTTCGTACAAAACGTTGTTCTTTTTGCTTATTACCCGAAAAACAGTGCCTTTGTGACACAATTGTCAGCCAACCAGCAAAAAGCCAATTTTGTTTATTGATGTATGATACCGAAGTAATGAAACCAAGTAATACAGGAAAACTAATTGCCGATGTATTACCAGACACGCAGGCTTTTTTATGGTCCCGTACTACTCCTGAACCGGCCTTGCTTGATCTCATCAATACACCGGATAAGCAAGCTTATGTTGTCTTCCCTGAAAGCTATGCTTCAAGTGAACGTGTTGTATACAACCAGCTTCCTGTTAATAGCAAACCCCCTCTGTTTATCCTTTTAGATGGAACATGGAGTGAAGCTCGTAAAATGTTTCGTAAAAGCCCTTACCTCGATTCATTGCCTATTTTTTCACTTAATGAAGCCAGTAAATGTGATTACGTTCTTCGCCAAGCCACAAGAGAAGATCAACATTGTACTGCTGAAGTAGCTGCGTCTATTTTAGAAAATGTGGGTGATATAAGTGCATCACAACAACTCTTTTCTCATTTTAGTTACTTTCGTCAACAATATTTAATCGGAAAACCAGACCGCCGTCAGGCAAAAGAAGAGTAAATCAGCTACATTGAATAAAAGTTGATAATCAAACTCTGGAGTGGATATGAGCCAACGAGGTCTTGAAGCACTATTGCGTCCTAAATCTATTGCGGTAATTGGTGCCTCTGAAAAATTAGGTCGTGCTGGAACCACTATGATGAAAAATCTACTCAGTGGTGGATTTAACGGCCCTGTATTCCCAATTAATCCCTCTCGTGGCTCTGTCTCTGGTGTTTTTACTTATCCGTCTATTGATAAATTACCCCAAGTTCCTGATCTAGCAATTATCTGTACCCATCATCACCGTAATCTTGAGTTGCTAAAACAATTAGGTGAATCAGGCTGTAAGGCTGTTATTGTCCTTTCAGCACAGCCTGAACAGTTCCAGACAATAAAGTTACTCTGCCAGCAATATCATGTCCGTTTACTAGGCCCCAATAGTCTGGGTCTTTTAGCACCGTGGCAAGGGTTAAATGCCAGTTTTTCACCTCTCCCTGTTAAAAAAGGAAAACTCGCATTTATTTCACAGTCAGCGGCTGTTGCCAATACTATTTTAGATTGGGCTTATTATCGTAATATTGGGTTTTCTTACTTTATTGCCTTAGGGGATAACCAAGACATACAAGTCGATGACTTACTGGATTTTCTAGCAAGAGACAGTAAAACTAGTGCTATTTTATTACATTTAGAGCATATTAAAGATGCTCGCCGTTTTATGTCTGCCTCTCGAAGTGCTTCACGCAATAAACCTATTTTGGTCATAAAAAGTGGTCGTACCCAAAAAGCCCAGCTGTTATTAGGTGATACACCAAGTTATGACATCGCTTATGATGCTGCATTTCAACGCGCAGGTTTATTACGCGTACAAGATACTCATGAAATGTTTTCTGCTGTTGAAACTCTTAGCTATATGACGCCCCTAAAAGGCGAAAGATTGATGATTATGAGCAATGGCTCTGCACCTGCTGCCATGGCGATAGATGAGCTATTTTTGCATTCAGGAAAGCTGGCAAAACTGACAGATGAAACAACGCAAAAACTACAAAGTGTTATTCAAGAAAAAAGCACCATCCGCAATCCATTAAACTTAGGTGATGATACAACTGTTGAACGCTATATTGCGACGCTTAATTGCTTATTAGATAGTCATGATCATGATGCTTTATTACTTATTCATACCCCAAGTGCTATAGCACCCAGTATTGAAACAGCACAACGCGTCATAGCAGCAATTAATCAGCATCCTAGACGAAAATGGCTCACCGTTTTTACTAACTGGGGCGGAGAATATTCATCTCAGCAATCACGTAAATTATTTAGTGAAGCCGGTATTCCTACTTATCGCACCCCAGAAGGCGCTGTTACTGCATTTATGCATATGGTGGAATATCGTCGGAATCAAAAACAATTAAAAGAAACACCCGCATTGCCTTTAGATATCAAAATGAATACGCAACAAGCGCATCATTGTATTGAAGAAGCATTACAGAATAAGCAGTATCGATTAGATACACACCAAGTCCAGCCTATTATGGAAGCTTATGGTTTCAATACACTGCCTACCTGGATTGCTCATAATGCACAAGAAGCCGTCAATATAGCAGAAAAAATTGGCTATCCTGTTGCACTAAAATTGCGTTCTCCTGATATTCCTCATAAATCTGAAGTTCAAGGTGTCATGCTTTACCTACGTGACAGCACTGAAGTTTCATCAGCGGCCCATGCCATTATTGAACGAGTAACAGAACTCTACCCTCAGGCTAAAATTCAGGGTTTGTTAGTGCAAAGTATGGCAAATCGAGCAGGCTCTCAAGAACTGCGAGTGGCAATAGAGCAAGATCCTATTTTTGGCCCATTAATTCTATTGGGTGAAGGGGGAGTTGAGTGGCAAATTGAAACTAAGGCTGCCGTTGCATTACCGCCTCTGAACATGGCACTTGCTCGTTATCTGGTAATTAATGCAATTAAAAGTGGAAAAATACAGCCAAGAAGTGCTTTACAACCTCTAAATATTTTAAGCTTAAGTCATTTTTTGGTACAGGTTTCTCATCTACTTTTAGATTGTCCGCAAATTGTTAGGCTAGATATTCACCCATTACTGGCTTCTGGCAATGATTTTACATTATTAGATGTTGCAATGGAGTTATCTCCACTGCAAGGTGATCCCCACCAAAGACTCTCTATCCGCCCTTATCCTAATGAATTAGAAGAAACATTTTATCTAAGAGATAGTAATCCTTGTTTTATTCGCCCTATTTTACCTGAGGACGAACCTCTACTAAAAACATTTATTAACCAAGTGACAAAAGAAGATCTTTACTATCGTTATTTTAGTGAGATAAGTGAGTTTACTCATGACGATCTCGCGAATATGACTCAAATTGATTACGATCGAGAAATGGCATTTGTCGCAATTCGAAATCCAGAAGATCAACCTGAAATCATTGGTGTCGCACGCGCAATGGCAGATCCGGATAATCAACATGCCGAATTTGCTATCCTTGTGCGATCTGATTTAAAAGGAAATACTCTAGGTCATCAACTTATGACTAAACTTATCAACTATACTAGAGTACACGGTATTAAACGTTTAACCGCAATAACCATGCCTGAAAATCGCAATATGATAAGTTTAGCGAAAAAATTAGGTTTTTCGGTTGAAGTTCAGTTTGATGAAGGAATAGTGAATCTTGACTTGCTTCTTTGATCCTCAAAAAATGTGTAAGTACGATAATCATAAGAGAAAGTTTTGTTATGTGATTATTCACGCAACCTTTGATAAATTAGCTATATATGATGATTTTATGCGTACATCCCATATAACTAATGTTATGATCAGAAGATCGGTTAAAGAAAATCTACATGGACGATGGCTCCATCTGCCATCATAAACAAGAGAACTAAGCACTGTGATGTTGTCTAAACTAAAACTTGCTAAGCATCAACAACACCTTGCACAACTGCCTAAATTAGCTCAGTCAGTTGCTGATGTTGAAACGCTTTATCAGACGTCCGCGTTTCGCAGCACCTTATTGAAATATATTGCTCAAGCAAAAAAAGAGATCTTTATTACAGCTCTTTATTTAGAGCACGATGAGGCTGGTGAAGAGATCCTTGATGCGCTTTACACTGCAAAACAACAACGTCCTGAATTATCCATTACCGTTATTGTTGACTGGCACCGTGCTCAACGTGGGCGTATTGGTGTCTCGGCTGATGCGACAAATGCAGATTGGTATTACCATGTTGCACAGCAACATCCTGGTATAGAGCTCCCTATCTATGGGCTCCCTGTTAATACTCGTGAAGCGCTAGGTGTATTACACCTAAAAGGTTTTATCTTTGATGATACGGTTATTTATAGTGGTGCAAGCATTAATAATGTGTATTTGCATAAGCTAGATAAATATCGCTATGACCGATATCACATTATTCAAAATAGTGAATTAGCGACCACAATGAAACAGTTTATTGTGGGTGATCTTCTACAATCTGAAGCTATTCAACGTCTTGATATTAAAGATAGGGTTCGTTGTGCCGAAATAAAAAATTGCATACGTCAATTTCGTTTTAATTTACGCACGCGTGATGGCTATGATATTAAATCCAATGCTTCTAATCATGAATTAGCAGTAACACCTTTAGTCGGTTTAGGTAAGAAAAATATCTTAAATAAGACTATTTCTCACCTAATGGCTTCTACAGAAGAAAAATTGGTTATTTGCACACCTTATTTTAATTTACCTGCGATCCTTGTTCGTCAAATCAGCCATTTATTAAGAAATGGCAAACAAGTCGAAATTATTATTGGTGATAAAACGGCAAATGACTTTTATATTCCACCTGAAGAGCCATTTAAAATTATTGGTGCCCTGCCTTATCTCTATGAGATCAATCTGCGTAAATTTACCCAGCGTTTCCAACGATTTATTGATAATGACCAATTAACAGTAAGGCTTTGGAAAGACAGTGATAATACCTATCACTTAAAAGGTATGTGGGTTGATGATAATTGGCAATTAATTACAGGTAATAATCTTAACCCACGAGCATGGGGATTAGATTTAGAAAATGCGATATTAATTCATGATCCTAAACATGAATTGTATGAACAACGACATAAAGAGCTAGCCTGTATTCGCCAAAAAACACGTATTGTAAAACATTACCAAGAGCTAGAAAGTATTAAGCTTTACCCACTTAAAGTGAAAAAATTGATCAAACGGTTACGACGTATTCGTGTTGATAGATTAATTAGCCGTATACTTTAACGCTAACACTTCCTGCTTCGAAGCCTTACTTAATATCAGTAAGGCTTTTTTGTCTTAACAATCATCTTCTATACTTTACGTATCTTATTTATGATCATAAATTCTTCGTGAGAAGGCTTTTATTTTTATGAAACTAAAGCTCAAAAACTATTTTTTGGTTATTTTATTATCAACAGCATTAACGGGTTGTCAGTCATTTCATTTTGCTAATGATAATTGGAAAGGAAAGGATAAAGCCCAGCACTTTTTATTTTCTATGGCGGCATCAGCAGGAGCAAACGCCTACGCAGATCACCAACATTATGGTCACAGAGAAGGATTACTTATTGGATTGTCATTTTCTATTAGCTTAGGTCTAGCTAAAGAACTTTACGATAGCCGCCCTGAAGGCACAGGCTGGAGTTGGCATGATTTTGCTTATGATGTTGCAGGAGCAGCCGCGGGTTCATTGCTTTATCAGCAATTAAAGTAACACAAAATAGTGTTCATGATAGAACAACTATTCTGTATTTCTTTAAGATATTATGAGTCAGCAACATAATATTAATATCTAAACATTGTGGGTTGATAAGTCCAGGAATAATAATTAAAAACATCAAATATTGAATATGGATTTGTTTTATGAATTTTAAAAACATGTCGTTCTGAAAATGTTTTCGCCATTTTAGCATGACCCGCTGGACCGGCTATTTTTACGGCTTCAGCAAAAAGTTCAAAAACGTCTTCTAAAACAAAGTTACCCGTCATAGGCCCAATAAAACTCTTAACATCTTTTTGTGCTAATTGCCCTAATTTATAGCCTATAGAATGGATCCCTCCTACACCAGAATGACACGCAAGAGTACGCAAACTAGCATAATCATCTAAATTATAACGTGTTTTCAATATACTATATAATTCATCAGCATCCATATTACGCAATCCACCTTCGGTTAATACGGTCAGTAAAGAGCCTTTACCAACCGGCTCACCATGAGAAACAATATTTAATCGGCTGGCATTTTTATAAGTGTCTTCAAAAGTATAAAATCCCTGATCCAACAAATCTATTTTCCTCATCGTTCCACCCAACGTTATGGGTTTATTTTTAAAGATTGACGCCGTTTTACTGATCCCTTTTCCTAACGAGTAGATCCCCAAACCAATAGAAGGGGTGGCTAAACCTAATGATACCCATCCTAGAATTTCTGAGGATTTTGGATCCTTTTCTTCTAGCGCACCAGCGGCAATTGCGGTTGCACCGCTAGCAACTTCTAATGCCGTTAATGCTAGTGCAACACCTAAACCAAATTCTAAAGACGCGCCAAATGTTAATGGTGCAAGCAATAGCCCAACACCGCCTAATATAATACTAGCCCATCCCCATCCACTAATATGCCCACTAGGATCACTTAAATTAACAGGATCACCATCACAATAAGCATATGCATTTAACCCGCCAGCTCCAAATGGACTTAAACTATCAGGGCAGGTAAAGCGCATTAAGCGAGGTTGATAAGCGCGATAGCCATTACCTAAAAGATAACTTTGACTGAAACTATCCCATAATTCACCTGTAAAACGAGGTCCAGCGCTGAACGCTCCTGCACCATCTCCCCAAGGTGAATAAGAAAGAAAAGAAGCGGGATCATCTGGAGTATTGAAAAAGGCAAAAGCAGATCCCATCATATCTGTTGCAACTTCAGTATAAAGCTCAGTATTATCATTATTGGATTTAATATCGTACTTAAAACCAACACAATATTTACCCAACAAATTATAGCGCACATTAACATTAGGATAGATTTCATTTGCTATAGCATCATTGCGATAATAGAGCTCTCCTACTCCACCTTTATATTCTTTTGTTAATAAGCGATTTAAACCGTCATAACCATAACTAATTGTATCTTTGTTATTAATAACTGTTTTTAATCGACCTAATTTATCATAAGTTAATTTATAGCCGAATATATCCTCAATCATCCGCCCATTCAAATCATAGTTTAAGGTAATGGAAGGTTTATTATTTGAATATGAAAGATGGGTTAATTGACAAGGATCATTCGAATTTTGGTAATGGTAGTCAACAACTTCATTACCATTATCAAAGATAGTTGTGGATTTTTTAATATTACCTAATGCATCCCATACATAACTTTGCTGTTTAATATTCCGCCCCTCGCTATCTTTAGAAAACATTTCACCTTTACATAAATAATTTAATAATCGTCCCATATTATCATAAGAATAAGTTTCATTTTTAATTTCTCTCTTATTTAAAAATAATTTCTTATTGGATAATTTATTTGTCATTAAAAATGTTTGTTCAACATCTATATTTTTTGTTTTATTATTTCTTATTTCAATTAATTCTCTTTTAGTTTCTCTTCCAAAATCATCTAACGTTAATTTAGTTTCTAACGTGCTATTGTTAACGTTATATATTGCCTTATGACCAATATAATTTCCTAACTCATTGTAATTAACAGTAGTAGTAACAGCTCTATCAACAATTTGTGTTATTTGATTGTTCTTATCATAAACATACATCTGAGTTTCATTATCAACGCCAGTATAGCTAACGAGTAAATTTCTTAGCGAATAAGAATAACTTACTCTACGTTCTGATTTCCCCTGTAAAGTTATTTTTTCATTTTTTAACTGACCTGATTTCGTATATGAAAAAAGATGATTGAAACCATTATTTTCAGAGTATTTTATTAATCTTCCAGTTAATGGCTCATATTCATATTGTTGTATTTCTCCATTAAATTTTATCGAAGATATCGCATTATCTAATTCTGAAATATATTCATAAGAAATAACGCTATTATCGGCTGTTGTAACCTGATGAGGATCTGGTGAAGCACCTTGATAACTCATTGTTAAATTACGCCCGCCACATTGATAACGTGTTAGCCTTCCAAAACTGTCAAATTCTTGTGTTCCGAGTATCATTTCATTACTATCATTTGGTTTTAATGAAATTTGAATAGGTAGGCTATCTTTATATTTTTTCTTAATAATAGATCCATCTGGTAATTTTTTTTCTATCAGTTGGTCAAAGTCATCATATTCAAATGTAGTCACATTATTTGATTTATCGATAGTTTTACGTATTCGCCCTAAACCATCAGTAAAAAATTGCCAGTAATACTCTTCAGTCACACCATCTGATTTAAGTTGAACGATCTTGTTAATTTTTCCTGATTGATTAAACTCTTTTTGAATAATACCTGATTTCTTATTCACATCGCGAAGTGATATCGATTGAGATCTGAACTGATTTTTTATTGGATCAAATATTTTTCTATTTGAAAAACCATTACTATAATCTTCACCAATCAAGTCACCCCAATCGTTATATTTATATAATATTAAATTTTCCTTAGGCTGCTCATTAGGATTATCTATATTATGCAAATCGTAATGTGTTACACTAATGACTTTTCCTAATGAATTATAATCATATTTTTCTATTCTAAATCCATTAGGAATTTCTTCAGTAAAATAAAATTTCTCAACAATCCGACCTTCTCCATCCATTTTACTTAAATATTTATTCCCTAACGCATCTTTAACCGAAAATTCAATTGGTACATTAGATAAAGCAATATTTAATTCATATTCAATTTTATTTTCATATGGGGTCTTAGGCGATAGGATATTTGATATCAGTTGCCCTAATTTATCATATTGATACTCTGAAATATTTCCTTGTGTATCTTTTTCCATAATTAATCGATAAGAAATAGGCGTCCAACGTTTTTCTGTAGAAACAACGATATTATCTTTAATTCCTGTTAGTTTCTTAATACAGGAAATATAATCACTATTTGAATAACTCCATTCATATTCTTCCTTAAGAGATAACGTCTCTACTTGTTGTTCTGTTATTGTTACTTTTTTTTCTAAAACTCGTCCCAAATTATCAGATGAAACATCATTATAATAAGAGATACTTTGCTTTCTTATTTGGTTATTATTAGATAAAATTATTTCTGATGTAAGTAATACCATATTATTAACAGGTAATAACTGGCTATTTTTTATGGAAAAACTGTCATAGAGATATTGTTTTTTTCTCGTCGGTGTTTCAAATTCAGTTGTAGCAGGTGTAATCGTTTCTTCTTTTATAAATTTTTTAAAACCATTTGGTTCTGCTGGACATTTTCCTGATTCACCACTGGGATCATAATAAGTAAATTCAGATTTGGTTGAATCAAAAGCAACCATTGAAATAATATTACATTCATTATCATACTCAGTTATACTTTTTTCTCGGCGATAATTATCACCTTGCTTCCAAATTATCAGGTATTCTTTTGGCATTTGATATTGAGGTAACTGCTGTTCAAAGCTTTTATTTATATCAGCGTAATATGTTATCTGAGTGATTTTTTCACATAATATCTCATTAGTATGAGAAATTGTTTGTTCTCTTTCTTCGATAACTAAATGAAAACTATTATATATTCGCTTCGTTGCAAAAGTAATATTTTTATCAGTATCTTTTCTTTTTTCTATTGAATCATATTGATAATTGTTTTCGACATTATATAAATAATCTTGTCCATTGGTCGTTATTCTGGCGCTAGCACCACCGTAACCAAGAAAATTTTTCTCTGAAAAATCATATTCAACTATTTGCTTTTTCGTGCCTAAACCAGGTGAAACAAAGTGTTTTTTCACATAAGCGATATAAGGGATCTTATTTATAACTCGAATTGGGCTTCGAGAATTAACTTGATAACTTTGATTGCCTTCTGGTAATCGATGTCCATTAGTTTGATATTCAACATGCTCAACTAATCCTGTTGGAGTAATAATTTTAGTTAAATACTTATGAATATTACTACGACCATAACGAGTATAAAATAATTGCCAAACTAAATCGGTATTTAGCGCGCGGATCGTCACTGTTGAAAGAAAAATATCTTGTTTATATAAGATGATTGAATAACTTTCATTCGTTTCTGGCCAAATATCAAATTGTATTCTTCCCAGTGTTTCTGAATAAGTCGCTTTGAATAACTCGCTACTGTTATCTCTTACCGATTTTAAACGAAAACTATCACCAAATGCTTCCCACTCTAAGGTAAGTTTATTGCCTGAAGGGCTGTATATCTCACGAACAACTTTTACATCATCAGCAGTATTATAAGAAGTTAATTTTTCACTGACTCCTGACTTATATAAAACCCAAAGTTCATTTCCTTTTTTAGAAAATTTAAAATTTTTTGGTTTAGCATGGATAAATGTGCTTTCTTGTTTTTCTTCTTTAACTTTATAGACTTGCCCTGTTGATAAAGTTAATATTTTAGAATTCTTATTATAGCTAGTTAAGTTATCAACAATACCAAAAACATAAAGAAGATTATAAAAATTTAATGGAGAATAAGAAAGTGTTAGTGATAATTCCGGTCCCATATGTTGATTGCCAATCAAATGGGCAATAGTAATATTAGTACAGAAAACACCTGTACGAGGATCAACATGACCTGTTAGCGCACTCGTAAAATTAAAAGCTTGAGATTGATGAAATTGTTCCATATTTTCACCTTATATAAATTTAATTTTTTATGTAAAAATAATTTTTTATTTTATTTTTCTTGATAAATTAATACTCTACTTTCAAATCCAGACATGGCCATAAATTCTGTTGAAATGGCTTTAGTGGCATCCGTTTTAAAAATAACACTAATCGGGGCATAACCTTTAAATGCCCCAGCAGTTACCTCAATAATATTCACATTATTTCTAATAAAAAACTTACTTACAAAAAAAGAATTATTATCAGGATCAGGATATGAAGCACTAACCGTATATTCTTCCCCTGTAAAAAAATTTACAAATTTTATTTCTTTATTTTTAATGGCAGATGTTAATTTATTTTCATCAAGTAAATAATAACTATCGTCAGATTTCCTCGCGACAAAAAATAAATAAAACTTTGCAATATGTTCAGGATCATTACGATAAGAAAATGCATTTAAATTCTCTTCTAGTAATTCAATTCTTTCAAATTCAGCGATTTCATTCAATGAATATGGTTCCATAATATATCCTTATAATATAATACAATTTATTTTAAGGTATCATCTAGGCTGATACCAATAACCAAACTATCAGCAAATTGTGCAGTTTGAACCTCTGAAGCTTTAAGACCAGATAATGCGCTTGTCCCTGTATAATTCGATGCAAATGAATTTAAAGACTCAAGATCGTCATAAAGCTCACTAAATGCAGCTCTAACCAAATTAGCAGAACTGACCTCTCCTTCAACAAAGGTTGAAGAAATTGATTGAGCAACAGAGAGGCTATTTTTAATCGGAATAGATGTTGGTCTATAAACCGGATTAGTACCAATATCTACGGTATCCCACATCATTTCAGCCAATTCAGCTTCTTCAACTCCAGCAAACGTTCTAGAAAGTGAAATCAACTCATAGCCTGTTTCTGTTTCCTGTCCAATCTTAGCAATTAAACTAATATCTCTCCATGCAGCGACACCGTAAACGAGTGATGCCATAATGGTGATAACACCTAAAATAATGTCAGTAATAATAATACCTTTATCGACTTTATTAGTGATATTAATATTTATATCATTGATATTTTTCAAATCAGGAATAAATATTAGTTCATTTTTATCATTCCTCACCATTTCAAATGTTAAAGATTGATTGATATTAATTGTTGAAGTGACATGTCCTTTTTTAGGTCTAAACGTTGCACCATTAATATTAATATGAATACGATCTTGTTGAAGATTAATATTTAATCCATTCGCAGGTATTAAAGGCTTTATAACTTCATTTTCTGTTTTTGAGCCAATAACAAATTCCCCCCATATGAGTTCTTTTTTATTATAAACAGATAAACCATATTCACTTATTTCAAAATCATCCTCTTTACTTCCACTAATAAAGTTAACAGCAGCTGGAAGTAAAAAATATTTAGTGTATATTTCTTTACTAAAAATAACTAAAGCATCAACATTATTCGTAAAAAAATGAGATATTCTATTATCAATAGATTGTTGTCTATCTCCAATATTTTTATTGCTATCAATAAGATTCAAGCATGAAAATATATCTGAACTTTCGTCGCTTTTTGTATGTGCAACAGCATAGCTAAATGCCGTCGGTTTAATCCATTGAAGATCCTCATTTATAGAGTCAAGGTCTAACATAACAATTGAAAATATATAATCAAATTCTTTAATATTTTCATTAAAATAGGATAAAAATAAAAGATCTAAAACCTCTTTCATTCCCTCTACAATATTCGTATAATGACTTTCGACTATAATAACTGCATTTGACATATCAATAGATTTATCATTAACTTGTAGTATCCACGGTACTCCATTATTTAAAGAAGAGGGATCTTCAATTGTTTTTGAAGTATCAATTTTTTTTTGTAATGTAATTTGAATCGTTATTGAACTCCCTTCTAATGATCCTATTAACGTATCTTTTTCATCATATAACCCACCAGAAGAAACAATACACTCAATTAAAATATTTTTTCCGGTTCCCCCCTTTTTTAACGACCAATTAGTCCATTCACCTGATATTTTAAATAATGAAGTTATAATTTTTTTCGAAGCTGAGAATTTTTGAGGATAATGTTTATTTTTATCGATATATTTATTAATTATTTTATAATTTGTAGCATAAACAACATCCCAACCATAAGTTGCAATTTCTTTCATAATTTAAATTCCATTTAATTAACTGCGCATGAAAAAGTTTTCAGATAATCCACATTCTTTATATTTAGCATCAATATTCATACTAATAGGGAAAACATCGAATTCCATACCATAATTACCAAAGCTCCAAAGAAGATAACTCATTTGACTACGGATCCCTTGAATTAAGGCATCAACAACCCATCCTCCAAAGATCCAAAAGATTAAAGCAACATCATCATGAGCTTGAGAAGTAAATAATGGAGAAGAAGAGGAAATGAGTTTCACTCGTGGTCTATTATTACTATATTCTAATGATATTTTGTATTGACTTGATAAGCTAAAAGAAACATAACTACTATACGAAACAACATCACAAGTTCCTGTTGCATTATTTATAATGATTTTATCACTAATTATTTCAATAAGTGCATTATCAAAATAAGGCGTATAACCATTCATTTTATTTAATGGGATCCGTCCATTATTGTGAATAATATTATTCTCCCCAATTTTAAAATGTTCTTTATGAGAACCTTGAAAAATATGGGGTAATCCTTCAAGAAGGACATATTTTATAAACGCCCATTTAGCGATAAGAAAACCTGATTTATCTTCTTTTCTAACCAAGTTATGATCAAATTGCAATTGTAGATCTGTTAATTTTGGTGGATTTGGATTAGCCTCCAAAATAGTTAATACACCAAGAACACCTAATTCACCATTAATACTCTCATTGTAAGAATATTGAATTATATGACTTTTCATCCATGTATTATTACCATCAGGTAAACTAATTAACTCAGAAAAAATAAATTGTAATTTTTCTTTATTTTCAATAATCATTTTAGCCATTAAATCAGAGAATAATTCTGATACGAATTTTTCATCGTTAGGAAAAATATTATTTATATCATCATCTAATATAACAATACTGCCATCACCTGAAAGGACATTTATTTGTTTTTTCTCTAACTTTTTACAGTTTATTTTTAATATAGTATGATTAACATCATTTCCCACAAACTCTAATTCAATTTCTATCTTAGGACATATTCCATCAACAACAATATCTAGTTTTTCACCTACAATTGTTGTTGTTAATTTTCCTTTTTTAATTGGTGTTATAAAATGAATTCTTTGAGAGCTTCCTCCCGATACAATTTGCCAACTATCAAATTCTCCTTCAATTAAACTATTATTTTCACTTTTAAAAGTAAATTCCTTAATAAATAATTCTCTGTTATTTGCAATTTTATCATTAATTGATGAACACTTTGCAGCACAAACCATATCCCAATTATACATATCCATATGAATATCCTTTTTCTTTTAACTCATTTTTAATCCGATAACAAAACTATCGACTAATGTTGCCGATTTTAATTCCATATTTTCAATACCAGGCCATTTCACTGCGCCAGTAAAATTACGTGCAAATATTTTAAAACTAGGTACATCATCAAAGATCTGATGATATATCGCTTCTGATAGTGTCGTTGCTCCCCATATAATACCTGTCGTTGCTGCAGTCACTGCTGAACCAATTTTTACAACATTAAATACAGAAGGATTTGAAGCCACACCTCGTTGAATTGCAGCAGCAATAGGCGCTAACTTTTCCAAGTTGATAGTAAAATTAAATAATTTAAATGAGAAAGAGGCAACTTTTGCACCTGCATTAGGGACTAATGTCGCCATTCCAGTCTCAGCAATAACCCCAGCTAGACTTGTTCCCAATGCAATAACTGAAGCAATTGATGTCACTATTCCAGTCACAATATTTAGCCAATCTAACCAATCATCAAATTTAACAGAACAACTAACAACCGCATCACCTAAACCTTTTTCATCTGGCACAAAAACAGGTTCCCCATCTTTATTTTTTTCTACTTTATATCGAAAGTTCTGTTCTATTCCCATATATACAGTTACCCCCCATCGAGGACGATAATGAGCGCCACTAATACTTATATGAATAAAATCAGATTGAAGAGTCAAAATAAAACTTTGTGCGGGAATGGTGGGAGACATGATTTCATCGTCAGGACCGACAAAATCCTGCCAAACAGTATCTTTAATATTGGTAAGTGATAATCCATTTTTGTCTATTTCAAAATCAGCTTTTGTAGAGCCCTTAACAAGGGCAACTGCCGCTTCTAACAGAATATGCTTAACAAACATTGATTTACTTATGATCAGCGCTGCATTAGCACCATATTCCTTAACAACCTGCAACGCTGCTATATCAACTGTTTGCTGTAGATCACCAATGTCAGTTTTTCCATCGACTAATGTTAAGGCAGCAAAAGCAGCAGATTTTTGATCTATAGAGCTATTTGCTGAATAACTATAGGCCGATGGTTTGAGCCATTGAAAATCACCTTTATTTGCTTTTAATCCTATTAATACGACGGAAAATACTTGTTTGAAAGTTCCTACATTTCGATTAAACCAATTTTTTAAAACGATATCTACAAGTGATGCTAAACCATTTTCGGGCGAATAAAGCTCTTTATTGGTGTAATTAGATCCCGTAACTACAATCACCGCTTTGCTATCCACCATTAACTTATAACATTTTGTATCTTTCGATATTTCAGACGTTTCATCATCACCTATCCATTCAGTAGGATCGGTCTCAATACCATCCAGTGAAATTTCTATATTTAATGTGGATTGTGAGGCATTTTTATCATCATTTATAGGATAAGATTTTCCTATATAAGTCACAGTGGCATTTTTAATGCTGCACTGCATGTAAATATTTTTACCGCTGGCTTCATTCGCGATAGACCAATCCCCCCATTCCCCTTCTACTTTTAAATCATTACCAACCACCGTTATATAGTCTGAAAATGATTTAGGATGGTTATCACCCTCATTAATAACTTTATTCAGTGTTTCAATATCTGTAACACTGACTACATCCCAGCCGCTTGTTGATACATCAGCCATAATTAATCCTTCTTATAAAAGAGATATACTTTTGATTAACAAACCATGTAATTTAACCTTTTTTATCTTCAACTTTTATTATGGGGAATTTCATTGGAAATAAAACATCAAATAAAATTAGAGAGTTATTAACTTTTTAATACAATAGAAAATTAATAAACGAAATGATGGGATATAAAAAAGGGGATAATTAAAAAAATTAAGTAGAATAAAAATGCGTTTTATTCACATTTAAAATGGAAATTCACACAGAAAATAAACACCCAAACGCAAAAAAGCCAACCCATTGGGTTGGCTTTCTTGTCTTATTTAATGCCTGGCAGTTCCCTACTCTCACATGGGGAGACCCCACACTACCATCGGCGCTACAACGTTTCAC
>NZ_JBEETS010000009.1:123096-175995 GCF_040138965.1 Proteus sp. fly-1089 | reverse complement strand
CGTTGTTGCGAGGAGGCGTATTCTACATCTTCCTCATTCAGTGTCAAGCGTTTATTTTCAAGGCTTTTCACTTTTTTTCTTTGTTCTCTCAGTCAGTTCGCTTAGCGCCCTGTTCCGTGACAACGAGGACGCATTATAGGGAGTTTTCTGAGGCTGGCAATAGTTTTTTTAAAAAAAATGATTGTTTGTTGGTAAATTAAACGAAGTGCTTATTTTTTGTGGCTTTTTAACCATTTTGGCAAGTCTGCAAGGCTATCAAGGACAAAATCCGCACACTTTTGTGCCTCTTCTGTTATCTCTTTTCCTGTACGAACTAGAATTTTATGACCAACACCTGCATTTTTTGCTGCCAACATATCTTCTTTTTTATCACCAACCATATAAGAAGAAGCCATATCGATGTTTAATTGTGCTTTTGCATCCATAAACATTCCTGCTGCTGGTTTACGACAGTCACATGCTTTTCTATATTCTTCTATATCAGCGTCAGGATGATGAGGACAATAATAGATACCGTCTAAATCAACACCTCTATCCGCTAAAGACCAATCCATCCACTCAGTTAAGTGTAAAAATTGATCTTCACTATAGTAACCTCGGCCAATACCGGATTGGTTAGTCACAAGAACTAAGGCATAGCCCATTGCTTTTAATTCAGCCATTGCCTCAATGACGCCATCAATAAACTCAAAGTTATCAATTTCAGATACATACCCGTGGTCTATATTAATAGTTCCATCGCGATCTAAGAAAATCGCTGAAATCCCCTTACTCACAGCACATTACTCCATTTAGATATTTTTATTAGTATCGCATGTTTTTTCTTATATAGAGAATGATATCCACGGCTTTCTTTCTTTATTAGCCTTCTACTCTTTTTTATTGACTTAGACGTCTAGACGCCTTAACATCTATTTTAACTCGGGCAGAATAGTCTCTATGTCCCATATCTACTTATATAAAGAAAAACATGATTAAACTGACGAATATAAACAAAGTATTTAAGCAGGGAGAGCGTTCTATACAAGCGCTATCAAATATAAACCTGCATGTGCCACAAGGGCAGATTTTTGGTGTTATCGGATCGTCAGGAGCGGGTAAAAGTACACTTATACGTTGCGTAAATATGTTAGAGAAACCAACTTCAGGTGAAGTATTGGTTGATGGACGAGATCTCACAAAATTATCAGATAAAGAATTAACAAAAGCGCGTCGCGGTATTGGCATGATTTTCCAGCATTTCAACTTACTGTCCTCTCGTACCGTATTTGATAATGTCGCATTGCCATTAGAACTTGATAATACGCCACGAACTGAAATTAATAAGCGTGTT
The DNA here is from genome assembly GCF_040138965.1 of Proteus sp. fly-1089. Classification (NCBI taxonomy): domain Bacteria; kingdom Pseudomonadati; phylum Pseudomonadota; class Gammaproteobacteria; order Enterobacterales; family Morganellaceae; genus Proteus; species Proteus sp. fly-1089. The sequence goes on along the minus strand of NZ_JBEETS010000009.1, from coordinate 174,662 downwards.
AATGAATTGCTAGAATTAGTTGGTCTGTCTGATAAGAAAGAGTATTACCCAGCTAACTTATCTGGTGGACAAAAACAACGTGTTGCAATTGCACGCGCATTAGCAAATTCGCCTAATGTTTTATTGTGTGATGAAGCCACCAGCGCACTAGATCCAGCAACAACACGTTCTATTTTAGAATTACTGAAAGATATTAATCGTCGCTTAGGCCTCACCATTTTATTAATTACTCATGAAATGGACGTTGTAAAACGTATTTGTGACCAGGTTGCGGTTATTAGTGGTGGTGAGTTAGTTGAAAGTGATGCCGTCAGTGAGGTTTTCTCTCACCCTAAAACGCCTGTTTCTCAAGCTTTTATTCAATCAACACTGCAATTAGATATCCCTGAAGACTATAAAGAACACATGAAACCAGAGTGGGAGGAAGGTTTATTCCCATTATTGAGACTTGAGTTTAACGGTCAATCTGTAGATGCACCATTAATGTCTATCGTTGCACGTCGTTTTGACGCTGATATTAATATTTTAAGTTCTCAAATAGACTATGCCGGTGGTGTGAAATTTGGTGTGATGTTAGCTGAACTACACGGTAAGAATGGTAACACTGAAAAGTCGATTGCGTTTTTAGAAGAGCATCATGTAAAGGTAGAGGTTCTCGGTTATGTCTGAAGGAATGATTTATTTATTAATTAGTGGGATCTGGGAAACCTTAGTCATGACCTTTGTTTCAGGCTTCTTTGGTTTTGTTATCGGATTACCTCTGGGTGTTTTACTTTATGTTACGCGTCCTGAACAAATCATGGCAAACCCACCTGCCTACCGCATTATTTCAGCACTCGTTAATATTTTTAGGGCAATCCCTTTTATTATCTTATTAGTATGGATGATCCCTTTTACACGTATGGTGGTAGGGACTTCAATTGGCTTGCAAGCAGCCATCGTGCCATTAACTGTTGGAGCAGCACCATTTATTGCTCGTATGGTAGAAAATACACTATTAGAAATCCCTCAAGGATTGATTGAAGCATCCCGATCTATGGGTGCAACGCCAATGCAAATTATTAAGAAGATTTTATTACCCGAATCTTTACCAGGCTTGATTAATGCGGCAACCATTACTTTAATTACATTAGTGGGTTACTCCGCAATGGGAGGTGCTGTTGGTGCCGGTGGTTTAGGTCAAATTGGCTACCAATATGGTTACGTTGGCTATAATGCAACAGTAATGAATACAGTCATTGTTCTACTCGTTATTCTTGTTTTTATCATTCAGTTTTTCGGCGATCGCTTAGTGAAGCTGACAACACATAAATAAATAGATTGAAGGTTTCTATTATTAATAAGGAAACCTTTTAATTAACAGATCAAATAAGGGTAAATGTATGTCATTGAAATTTAAATCGCTCGCAGTTGTAAGTGCTTTAGTTGGTGCATTGGCATTAGCTGGTTGTGGTGAAAAAGAAAAAGATCCAAACCATATTCGTGTCGGTGTTATTTCAGGCTCTGAACAACAAGTCGCTGAAGTTGCGAAACAAGTTGCTAAAGATAAATATGGTCTTGATGTAGAACTCGTTACTTTCAATGACTTCGTTATGCCTAATGAATCATTAAGTCGTGGTGATATCGATATTAATGCATTCCAACATAAACCTTATTTAGACCAACAAATTAAAGATCGTAATTACAAAATAACAGCTGTAGGAAATACTTTTATTTATCCTATCGCGGGTTATTCTAAAAAGATTACTGATTTAGCCGATTTACCTGATGAAGCACAAGTGGCTATTCCTAATGATCCAACAAACTTAGGTCGCTCACTGCTGTTATTAGAAAAAGTTGGATTAATTAAATTAAAAGATGGCGTAGGTCTGTTACCTACCAAGCTTGATATTATTGAAAACCCTAAAAAATTACAATTAGTTGAATTAGAAGCACCACAGTTACCTCGCTCATTAGATGATCAAAAAATCTACTTAGCAGTAATTAACACTACTTATGCAAGCCAAGTCAATTTAACACCAGCAAAAGACGGTATTTTTGTTGAAGATAAAGACTCACCATATGTAAACATCATTGTTGCTCGTGAAGATAATAAAGACAGTGAGAATGTGAAGAAATTTATTCAAGCTTATCAAACTGATGAAGTGGATAGTGCTGCCAATAAAATTTTTAACGGTGGTGCAGTAAAAGGCTGGTAATACATTAATATTTAACTTAATTATAAAAAAGGCGGACATTTGTTCGCCTTTCTCTTTTTTACTTGGCTAAATTGCATTAAATTAGAGCCGTTTAATTTTTGTATAAATAATAATAAAGAGGATATTACCCATGCACATGCGCTTGCTACTTCTTGGCATCATGGCGCTGTTTATGACAGGCTGTTCAATGCAAAAATCATCTGATGTTGATCAGTCTAAATTTACGGATATGCGTTTAAATAAACCAGGACAACCACAAAAACCCAAATCACAGACGTTACCTTCTGTGCGTATTGTTGAAAAAACAGAAGACCTTTTAGGTGCTCCGTTTAAAGATCTCGGCATTGTTGCCGGTGAATCTTGCCGTCAAACATTACAAGATCCACCAGCAAGTTTGCCTATCGCAAAAAAAAGAATGGCTACAAAAGCAGCTTACAAAAATGCCAATGCTGTTTTATTGCATGAATGCCAAATTGTCACTGGTTTAGGTTGCTACCAATCTGCCATTTGTGAAGGCACAGCATTACTCATTACAAAATGAATACCTACCAAATGAATCCTATAGGGCATATATCAAGTCCTTATAAAGAAAAATTTGCCGTTCCACGCCAACCTGGGTTAATCCAGGATGGCGGTGGCCAACTTATTCTACATACACCTTACAATCACCCAGATGCAGTTCGAGGCTTAGAACAATTTAGTCACCTTTGGCTGATTTTTGTTTTTCATCAAACAGCACAACTGGGTTGGCATCCTTTAGTTCGCCCCCCAAGGCTTGGTGGGAATACTAAAATGGGTATTTTTGCAACTCGCTCAACTTTTCGTCCAAATCCCATCGGCATGTCTTTAGTCGAGTTAAAAAAAGTAAACACACAAAACCAGTCCGTTGTTTTAGACTTAGGCAGCCTTGATTTAGTTGATGGAACTCCTATTCTGGATATTAAGCCTTATTTACCCTTTGCAGAGTCTCGACCAAATGCGATTGCTGGTTTTGCACAAGAAGCACCAGATAATGAAATGTCTGTTTTCTTTTCACAACTCGCTTTAGAACAGCTGCAACATTATGCGAACGAATATCCTCATCTTTCGCGTTTTATTACTCAAGTATTACAACAAGATCCTCGCCCTGCTTATAAAAAAAACGAGCAAAGTGATAGGATCTATGCGGTACATTTACTTGAATTTAATGTTCGCTGGCAAGTCAGTGGGCAACAGACACTTGTTCTTGATATAGAACCGCGGTAACTTGCTACTATCTTCATTGATATTGCTATCATGAATACTCCAATCTGAACGTCATTCTCGTTGTCTTTAAACAAATCAGATTGAAAAAAATGCTTTGCCCCTTTTGGCAGACCTAAGTCACTGGTAGACTAGAGCGTGTTGACCTTTGATGGTCGATTTTTATTCGAATTAAAAGCATTTTAGGCAAGGAGAGGGGCTCGCCGCCTAGTGAACTAGGCTAGCGCCTCTCAACGCAGAATAAAATGAGTGAAACGCCTTTTAATCGAACCCATAGGGCTGTTTTTATTTTTAAGTGGTCATTGTTAATGTCAATCAATGCCCAAACTCAAAATAGTTGAATATGTTGCTTGTTTTATAAATTTCTTTTGCTGTAAAAATAAGCAGCAAAGATCAACACGCTCTAGAGTCTTTCTCTAATTATATTGATGTAGACTGGCGTGACAGTCAGCCTAAGTATTTTTGTTCTAATGGAACCTAATAATGCGTACTAGCCACTATTTGCTCTCTACTTTAAAAGAGACACCTGCTGATGCAGAAATTGTCAGCCATCAACTTATGCTTCGCGCAGGCATGATCCGTAAACTCGCTTCTGGTCTTTATGATTGGATGCCGACAGGGGTTCGTGTTCTGAGAAAAATTGAAAAAATTGTTCGTGAAGAGATGGACAATGCAGGATCACTTGAAATTTCAATGCCCGTTGTTCAACCCGCTGATTTATGGCTAGAAAGTGGTCGTTGGGAACAATACGGTCCTGAATTACTGCGTTTCGCAGACAGAGGCGAGCGTCCATTTGTTTTAGGCCCAACTCATGAAGAAGTTGTCACTGATATTGTTCGTAATGAAATTACCTCTTACAAACAACTTCCTCTGAATTTATATCAAATTCAAACTAAATTCCGCGATGAAGTACGCCCTCGTTTCGGCGTGATGCGTTCTCGTGAATTTATCATGAAAGATGCTTACTCTTTCCATATCTCTCAAGAGTCTTTACAAGAGACTTACGACAGAATGTATGAAGCTTATAGCAAAATATTCTCACGTATTGGTCTGGATTTCCGTCCAGTGTTGGCAGATACAGGTTCGATTGGTGGTAATGCATCTCACGAATTCCAAGTATTAGCAGACAGCGGTGAAGACGATATTGTTTTCTCTACAGGTTCTGACTATGCGGCAAACATTGAGTTAGCAGAAGCCGTAATGCCATCTACACCACGTGCAGCAGCGACTGAAGAATTACGTTTAGTGGATACACCAAACGCAAAAACCATTGCTGAGTTAGTGGAACAATTCAACCTGCCAATAGAAAAAACAGTCAAAACATTGATTGTTCATGGCACAAAAGAAAGTGGTCATAAACTCGTTGCTTTATTAATCCGTGGTGATCACGAGCTTAATGAAGTAAAAGCAGAAAAATGCGCTATTGTTGCAGCTCCTTTAACTTTTGCTACAGAAGCTGAAATTCGCCAAGCAGTAAATGCAGGCCCAGGTTCATTAGGCCCAGTTAATCTGCCACTTCCAGTTATTATGGATCGCTCTGTTTCTGTGATGAGTGATTTTGGTGCAGGTGCAAACGTTGATGGTAAGCACTATTTTGGTATTAACTGGGAACGTGATTTACCGGTTGCTGAAATTGCTGATATCCGTAATGTGGTCGAAGGCGACCCAAGTCCTGATGGAAAAGGCACATTACTTATCAAACGAGGTATTGAAGTTGGTCATATTTTCCAGCTTGGTACTAAATATTCAGAAGCATTAAAAGCAACGGTACAAAACGAAGAAGGTCATAACCAAATCGTTACTATGGGTTGTTATGGTATCGGTGTAACTCGTATTGTTGCTGCGGCTATTGAACAAAATCACGATGCACGTGGTATTATTTGGCCTGATGCGATAGCACCTTTCCAGGTTGCAATCTTACCAATGAACATGCACCGTTCTTATCGTGTTAAAGAAGTTGCTGACAGACTTTATGACGAATTACGAGCCCAAGGCATTGATGTTCTTTTTGATGATCGTAAAGAACGTCCGGGTGTGATGTTTGCTGATATGGAATTAATTGGCATTCCACACACTATCGTTATTGGCGATCGTAACCTCGATAACAACCAAATCGAATATAAAGCACGTCGTAGTGATGATAAATCACTGATTAATGTTGATGACGTTGTTGCCTTTATCAAAGAGCAACTCGCATAATCATTAAGCCTCTTGACGATAAGAGAGGCTTCATTGAGCAATAAAAAACCCGCAAAAGCGGGTTTTTTATTAGGAATAGAATAACTAAAACTTAGCTTCTGCTACCGCGATGGTTTCCACAAGAGCCATGACGATTAAAACGCGGTTTTTCATCAGTAACAACTAATGCTCTATCATATTTACCATCTTCCATTGAAGGGCGAATACTGTAATAACCATTCACTTCAAGGTAAACCGGTGTTCCACCATCAACACCTGTTGAGAAATAACCTTTTTCTAATTCAATGCCATTTGCTGCGTAAACACGTCCTGATTGACAATCTTTAAATGTTCCAGCATCAGCAAAATAGGTAAACTCGCCAGCAAGCAGCTTAGGCTGAACTTTAGCTAAAGTATAATTTAGCTCTGAATTAATGACGTTACCGTCAATATCAAGCATAACTAATTTATCTTCACGAGGTAAATAATAGCTTTTCTCACCATAACTATTAGTCAGTGTCAGCTTATCTTTACCTAATACCCAAGTTCCTGATTCAAAGAAACTACGTTTATCATCAGGTGAGCCTTGGTAGCTTTGCTCCATTACATAAGAGCCATCTTGATTGACAAGAATTGTGGTGTCGATACCAGAACAATCGGCACACGGCAGAATACTGTTGTAAGTTTGGTCTACAATTTTTCCATCAAGTGATAAGCCAATATTATTTTGGCAACCTGATAGTACAAATAACCCGGCAGCAACGGCTGCAAATAAAAATTTTTTCCCCATCATCGACTCCCTACATTCTGGGTACTTTTTAATAAATCATTCTCAATATGATTCTAACATTTTTTAAAATAAAAAGGGGGTAATAAATACGCTTTAAGATAAATGCACCCATAATTGTCAGTTATTTCTCAAATCACTTCGAATAAAGAACTATTTCAGAAAATTATTATAATAACTATTGTGCTCACATCGAATAACAGCATAATGATTTTATTCTGAATTATTCACTGGCGGCTATACCGCCACGAAAAAGTGGTGAGGGAATATGTCAACAAATACAGAATATCAACCAATTAACTGTGATGATTACGAGTATCTGGAGTTAGCATGCCAACGTGGTTTAGCGCTCCATATTGAATTACATAATGGTGAGCTTATTGAAGGCATTGCTGATGATCTTTTCTTAAGCAAAAAGGTTGAATACCTAAAGATAAAGACGTCTGAAGGCTCTAAAGATTTACGACTGGATATCATTGCCAGTTTTTCTAATCCCGAACTTGGGACTATTGTTATAAAATCGGAATAACCGAATAAAGAACAGCCGCCAGCAGGCGGTTGTTCATTAATGAGCCTCTTGCCACTCAATAGTAATTGCATATTCTGATGTTGCTTTTCCCTCAAAAGTCACAAATGTATTAATAGCAGCAATTAACGTATCATTATAATAAATCAAAGGAATTCGCGTCCTACGCCAAGGCGCAACGTCAAGCTCTTGCCAAATCTTTTTACTATGCCGAGCATGTTCTCGTCCAACAATACGCAAAGACGCTTGTGTCAAACCAAAACGAACGGTGACCTTTTCATCCTTTGAAGGTGCTCTAACAGTATTTTTTCCTGTTGCCGTTGTTAGTGATAAAACGCCTAATCCACTAGGTAAAGACAGTGATTGAGTAAGTGACCATTCAATAATTTTATTAACAGGATCATCAATCATTGGTACAAGATAAAGGCGTTGTTTATAACGCCTCACTTCATCTTGATAAAATTGTAATTTAGGCTCAGCATCGGCTTTGGCTAAAGCAACTTCCTTCCATAATCGTAAAATTTGTTGTCTAGAAGGCATGATTTTATTATGTTGAGCAAACCAACGCCTTAATAGCGCATTACGCTTTATCACACTACAAAGAGCAAGTTGCTTGATGTCTAAACTGTGCTCTCTATCCATTAAAGCATTAAGTTCTGGCTCCAACAGCTCATCCAATAGTGCCTCTTGTTCACCACACAGTGCTGCACTACGAGTTACCGATTGTGAAAAATGGGGCCATCGCTGCGTTAATAATGGCATAACTCGTAAACGTAAAAAATTGCGATCATAGCTATCGTCTTGATTACTATCGTCTTCAATCCATGTTAGCCCTTGCTCAGTAGCATAATATTCAATCTCTTCACGAGTAATATTAAGTAATGGCCGAAGCAAATAGCTATGCTCAAATACCATTTTAGCTGGCATTGAAGAAAGCCCTGATGGGCCACTACCTCGCTTTAACGCCAGTAAAAAAGTTTCGGCTTGATCATCTTGATGTTGAGCCGTCACTAACACTTGTTGTGGTTGTAAATTCCGACGAAAAGCTTGATAACGCGCTTCTCTAGCACCATTCTCAAGCCCTCCATCTTTAGGATCGACACGAACTTTTTCACTAATAAAATTTACCTGCCATTGCTGACAAAATTGTTCACAATGAGTAAGCCAATCATCTGCTTTGATATTTAATCCATGATGAATATAGATGGCAGTTAATTCTAAAGGTAATTGGAATTCATCACGTAAACGCACAAGCCCCTGCAGTAAAACAGTGGAATCTACTCCGCCACTAAAGCCCACCAAAATTTTGATGTGAGGATCAATGCGCTGTTTGATTTCTTTAAGAAGTGAGCCGTATTCCTGTTTCATCGCTTTGTCATTTATCAGTGAATTCAGGTGATTATGTTAATCTTTTCTCGCTGATTTTGCACGAGTACAAAGTATTCCTATAAATAAAACAAAGTGTAACGCTATTACACAAACATTAAGAGAAATAGAAATAAGATAAATACGAGGTTATAAAGAAATTAAAGAAGTAAAAAGCAGAATAACGATTATTCTGCTTTCTATTGAAAACAGAATTAAGCTGTAAAACCGCCATCAACCAAATAAGAAGCTCCAGTAACAAACGAAGCCGCATCGCTGGCCAAAAATGCGACAACATTAGCCACTTCCTCTGGTGTACCGAGGCGCCCAATAGGATGCAATGTCGCTAACTTTTGTTTATCTAATTCACGGCCATCCAGCAAAGGTGTATCAATATAACCAGGGCAAACCGCATTAACACGAATACCTTTGTTTGCGTAATCAATAGCCAATGTTTGTGTCAGTAATTTAACTCCGCCTTTTGATGCACAATAGGCAGGAAATTCATGCTGCCCAACAAAAGAACAAATTGAACTGCAATTCACAATCGCACCTGACATTTTGTTTTTTAGCCAATATTGAATTGCTGCTCGATTAATCAAAAAGAGTCCATTTAGATTAACATCTAAAACGCCCTTCCATTTTTCATACTCTAATTTATCAACAATGTTATCTGTTAAAACACCCGCATTAGCAAACAAGAAATCCATTCTTCCATACTTATTTACAACATAATCAACAAGTTGTTCATTTTCTTTTTCACTCTTCACATCCATTTGCACGAATTCACCGACAAATCCCTTCTCTTTTAGGTATTTTTCTGCTTTTTGTCCTCGTGCTAAATTACTACCAGTAATAACCACTGATGCACCTAGGGATAAAAATTTTTCCGCAGAAGCTAAACCAATACCGCTATTACCACCTGTAATAATTCCCACTTTGCCACTAAATGTAATCATCACCGATCCCTCATTTAATAAATCTTATAAAATGATAGGCGGGCATTATTATTTTTTTAGAAAAAATGCGAATTAATATTAATTTTGAGATCAAGTTAACATATTGATATATAATATATTATAGTTAATATCACAGATTCTAATTGTTTCGATAAAGATAGTTTAAAATAGATCAATAAAAAGCCCCATGTCATCAACATGAGGCTTATCTGAATTTATTCAAATATCTCGAGATCAGCAGTAGCCGTATTCCATTAAACGTTGGTAACGACGATTAGTTAGCTCTTCTGAATCAAATGCATCTAATTCTTCTAAATCAGATTGGATTTGTGCTTTTAATGAAGCAGCAATTTCGTCATAGTGACGATGAGCGCCACCTAAAGGCTCAGAAATAACGTTATCAATCAGTTTAAGCTCTTTTAAGCGGTTTGCAGTAATTCCCATTGCCTCTGCCGCTAATGGTGCTTTGTCTGCGCTTTTCCAAAGAATAGAAGCACAACCCTCTGGTGAAATAACGGAATAGGTGCTGTATTGCAACATGTTCACTTTATCACCCACACCAATAGCTAATGCACCACCAGAACCACCTTCACCAATGACAGTACAGATGATTGGCACACCAAAACGTGACATTTCACGTAAGTTACGTGCGATCGCTTCTGATTGGCCTCGTTCTTCTGCACCAACGCCTGGATAAGCACCAGGAGTATCGATAAAGGTGATAATAGGAAGATTAAAACGTTGTGCCATTTCCATTAAACGAAGCGCTTTGCGATAGCCTTCTGGCGCTGGCATACCGAAGTTTCGGCGAATTTTCTCTTTTGTTTCACGCCCTTTTTGATGACCAATAACCATAACAGGACGGCCGTCTAAGCGCGCAATACCACCGACAATCGCTTTATCATCAGCATAAGCACGATCGCCTGCTAATTCTTGGAAATCAGTAAAGATACGATGAATATAATCCAGTGTGTAAGGTCTTAATGGATGACGTGCAAGTTGTGCAACTTGCCATGCACCAAGATCAGAAAAAATCTTACGCGTTAGCTCTAGGCTTTTTTCTCTTAAGCGTGAAACTTCTTCATCGATATTAATATCAATTTTTTCATCATGTTGGCTAACTGCGGTTAGCGAATCAATTTTCGCTTCTAACTCGGCAATTGGCTGTTCAAAATCCAGAAAATTAAGACTCATAACATTCCTATTTTAGTCAAATTCTAATTCTACCTGCTCATTACCCAGCAGAGTTCGCAGATCCGTTAAAAGCATATCTGTTGGCGTTACGCGCCAAGTCGCACCAAATCGTAAGCGTGCGCAGGCATCATGCTTTTCAAAATAAAGATGAACCGGTATCGTGCCTGAACGATGAGGTTCTAAAACGCCGCGAAGACGATTTAATAATTGCTCATTAATTTGCCTGTCTGATAACGAGATAGCAAGTCCTCGTGCATATTTTTCACGGGCTTCGTTGATATCCATAAGTTCGCGGACTGTCATTTTAAGCCCACCATTGAAATCATCAAAGCTGACCTGCCCGGTAGCAATTAAAATCTTGTCTTGTTCTAATAAATGTTGGTATTTATCCAATGCATCAGAAAATAACATAATTTCTAAGCGACCTGAACGATCATCTAAGGTACACACGCCAATTCGGTTTCCTCGTTTTGTCGTAAATACTTTAGACGCTAACACTAAACCCGCGACTTTCACCATTTGGCCACGTGGCGTTGGTACTAAATCTTTTAGACGCGTTCCTGCGGCATATCGTTCAATTTCTTTTAAATAACGAGTGATCGGATGACCTGTTAAATATAAACCTAATGTCTCTCGCTCACCTTCTAAAACAACTTGTTCCGGCCATTTAGGTATATTGGCATAAGAACGCTCAACTTGTTCAGGAGCTTCTGCTAACACGCCAAACATATCCGATTGCCCTATTGCTTCAGCTTTGGCATGTTGATCTGCCGCTTTTAATGCATCTTCTAATGAAGACATCAATGCGGCACGATGAGGCCCTAACTTATCGAATGCGCCTGACATTATCAGTTTTTCCATCACTCGGCGATTCAATTTTTTCGTTTCTGTTCTAGCACAGAGATCAAAAATATCTTTAAAGTGACCGCCTTGCTGACGCGCTTCTACTATTGCCTCAATTGGGCCTTCACCCACTCCTTTTATCGCACCAATACCGTAAACGATTTCACCTTCATCATTTACGTGAAAATGATATAAACCACTATTAATATCAGGAGGAAGAACTTTTAATCCCATTCTCCAACATTCATCAACTAACCCCACCACTTTTTCTGTGTTATCCATATCTGCCGTCATTACAGCAGCCATAAATTCAGCAGGATAGTGGGCTTTTAGCCATAACGTTTGATATGAAACTAAAGCATAAGCAGCTGAGTGCGATTTATTAAATCCATAACCAGCAAATTTCTCCACCAAGTCAAAGATCCGCATGGCAAGTTCGCCATCAACACCGTTTTTGATAGCTCCTTCTTCAAATACAGAACGCTGCTTTGCCATCTCTTCAGGTTTTTTCTTACCCATTGCGCGTCGTAACATATCCGCGCCACCCAGCGTATATCCAGCAAGAACCTGCGCGATTTGCATAACCTGTTCTTGATATAAGATAACGCCATAGGTAGGCTCTAAAACAGGCTGTAAGCTCTCATGTTGCCATTTAACATCAGGATAAGAGATCTCTTCAACACCGTGTTTACGGTCAATGAAGTTATCCACCATACCTGATTGCAATGGACCAGGGCGAAATAAGGCCACTAATGCAATCATATCTTCAAAGCAGTCGGGACGTAGACGCTTGATAAGATCTTTCATACCACGAGATTCTAACTGAAATACCGCGGTCGTTTCAGAACGCTGCAACATATCGAAACTACGCTGATCCGTTAATGGGATCGCAGAGATATCAACTGGTTCCAGTGATTTTTTTTCACATCGGGCATTAATCATTTCTAATGCCCAGTTAATGATAGTGAGTGTTCTTAATCCTAAGAAGTCGAATTTAACAAGACCTGCATATTCAACGTCATTCTTATCAAATTGTGTAACTGGGTTATTTCCTTCTGCATCACAATAAAGCGGTGCAAAATCAGTAATTTTCGTTGGTGATATAACCACACCACCCGCATGTTTACCCGCATTACGTGTCACCCCTTCTAATTTACGAGCCATATCAATAAGAGATTTAACCTCTTCATCGGCTTCATAAATTTCAGGTAACTGAGGTTCTGCGGCAAACGCTTTTTCTAGCGTCATTCCAGGATCTGGCGGTACAAGCTTCGAAATTCTATCAACAAAACCGTAAGGATGCCCTAAAACACGCCCAACATCTCGGATAACCGCTTTTGCCGCCATCGTACCAAATGTAATAATCTGAGATACCGCATCACGACCGTACATATCAGCAACGTGATCAATTACCCTATCGCGTTTTTCCATACAGAAATCGACGTCAAAGTCAGGCATTGAAACACGTTCAGGGTTAAGAAAGCGTTCGAAAAGTAAATCAAATTCTAAAGGATCAAGGTCAGTGATTTTGAGTGAATAAGCGACTAATGATCCTGCACCCGAACCTCGTCCCGGCCCCACAGGAACACCATTATCTTTAGACCACTGAATAAACTCCATCACGATAAGGAAGTAACCAGGGAATCCCATCTGATTGATTACTTTTAGCTCTATATCAAGACGTTCATCGTATTCAGGGCGTCTTTTTTGTCGTTCTTCGGGATCTGGAAACAGAAAAGCTAAACGCTCTTCCAAACCGTCTTTAGATTTTTTAACGAGGAAATCTTCGGTACTCATATCCCCAGTTGGGAATTGAGGAAGAAAGTATTCCCCTAAACGAATGGTAACATTACAACGTTTGGCGATTTCAACGCTGTTTTCTAATGCTTCAGGTATATCAGCAAATAACTCACACATCTCTTCCTCTGTGCGCATATATTGCTGAGGACTATAATTTTTTGGACGCTTGGGATCTGAGAGTGTAAAACCATCATGGATTGCAACGCGAATTTCATGTGCATCAAAATCATCACTATCCAGAAAACAGACGTCATTCGTTGCAACAACTGGTAAGCCTTTTTCAGAAGCGAGTGCTACAGCTTCATGCAAATAGCTTTCTTCGTCAGGGCGACCAGTTCGAATAAGTTCTAAATAATAACTATCAGGAAAGTGAGTTTGATAATACTCAAGACATTGATCAACTAAGGCACGATTTCCTCGGAGCAAGAACTTACCTACATCGCCCATTCTTCCACCCGAAAGCAACAAGAGTCCTTCTTTATAGGTTGTTAGCCACTCTTGTTTAATAATCGGCCCTGCGGCGCCATAACCATGTTTGTAAGCTTCAGAAATCAGTAAGGTAAGATTTTGATAACCTACATTATTGCGAGCAAGAATGGTGAGGTGGGCATATTCATCGCCTAATAATTCTGTTTCGAGGTAAACATCGGCACCAATTATAGGTTTAATACCCGCACTATGTGCGGCACCATAAAACTTCACTAGCCCACATAAGTTAGTGAAATCAGTAATCGCAAAAGCAGGCATTCCCAGCGAAGCCACTTTCTTCACAAGAGGCCCTGTTTTTGCCAATCCATCGATCATTGAATAATCGCTGTGTACCCTAAGATGGATAAAACGAGGATCTGCCATAATATTTAATTACTCTGTGGATTACTTTAAATTTAATGCTCGTTTTACAGGCGCAAAACTTTTTCGATGATAAGGGGTTGCCCCTAATAAGGCCAGTTTTTCCATATGGAAAACTGTTGGATACCCTTTATGTTTAGCAAAACCATAATCAGGGTAAAGCTTATCTAACTCTTCCATTTCTCTATCACGAGTGACTTTAGCAAGTATAGAAGCCGCACTGATTTCTTGAACTAAACTATCACCTTTTATGACTGCTTGAGAAGCCATTGGCAATTTAGGACAGCGATTACCGTCAATCAAAACCATATCAGGCGTAATAGATAATCCTGCAACCGCGCGCTCCATTGCTTTCATCGTTGCCCAAAGAATATTTAATTCATCAATTTCTTCAGGCTCTGCACGACCGATTGCCCAACATAATGCTTTTTCTTTTATTTCGTCATACAGAGCATTACGTTTTTTTTCTGTTAGCTTTTTAGAGTCTGTTAATCCTTCAATCGGGTTTGCCGGATCAAGAATAACAGCAGCCGTCACTACAGCGCCAACCAGAGGTCCTCGGCCTACTTCATCAACTCCAGCAATAAGATTTGCTTTTGGATATACAAATTCCATTATTTCTCTGCCAATTCTAATACTGCATTTGCTGCTTGCTCATCCGCATTACAGCGAATAGCACTATGAAGTTGTAAAAATATCTCTTTTAATTGATGTGCTTTTTCTTTATCTGTTAAAAGAGGTAAAAGTTGTTCTGCCAACGCCCTTGGCTCACACTCTTCTTGTAACAACTCTTTAATTATTTCTCTACCAGCTAATAAATTGGGTAATGAAACATAAGGTGTTTTCACTAACCTTTTTGCTAACCAAAAAGTAAATGGTTTCATGCGATAGCCAACAACCATTGGGCATTTCGTAAGCATACACTCTAATGCAGCCGTACCTGATGCTAACAATGTTGCATCACTTGCTGTCATTGCTTCTCTTGCTTGCCCATCAAGTAACTGAATGTCGAGTTCGGGAGCAATATCTTGGTGGATCTGCTCGAATTGAATACGTCGTTTAGCATTCACCAATGGCACAACAATATGAAGTGTTGGTATTTGTTGTTTTAGTAACTGTGCTGTTTTTATAAAATCAGCGCTCAGCATCTCAACTTCTGCATGACGACTACCAGGAAGGAGAGCTAAACAAGAGACTTTTTCAGGTATTCCGAGATGTTTACGAGCTACTTTTTTATCCGGATTTAAAGCGATTGCATCCGCCATTGTATGACCAATAAAACGACAAGGAACCTGATATTTATCATAAAACGCTTTTTCAAAAGGCAAAAAAGCTAAGACAAGATCTGTCGCTTTACCAATTTTGAAAACACGTTTTTGGCGCCAAGCCCACACAGATGGACTGACATAGTGAATAGTTTTGATCCCTTTTTGCTTTAAACGACCTTCAAGGGTGATATTAAAATCAGGTGCGTCGATCCCCACGAAAACATCAGGCTTTAATTCTGAGAATCGTCGAGTGAGATCTTTTCTGATCTTTAATAATCTCGGTAAGCGTTCAAGAACTTCAACGATCCCCATGACGGCAAGCTCTTCCATCTCATACCAAGCTTCACAACCTTCAGCTTGCATAAGAGGCCCCGCGACGCCGACAAAACGGATATTAGGATGCTTTTGTTTAAGAGCGCGGATTAATCCCGCGCCCAAGATATCACCGGACGTTTCACCAGCGACTAAGCCGATAACTAACGGACGCTGAACAGTAGATAATTGGCCTGACAAGGTCATATCCTAATTAGCGAATGATGCCACGGTTAGATTTTGCTGAGTTTTCCAGAAAATCACTGAACAACTTAACATACGGATTATTATTATCTGCAACCAGTTGTCCAATTTCTTCACGTGCTTCCTCCAGTGTTTTACCATTACGGTAAAGAACTTTATAAGCATTGCGAATTGCATGAAGATCTTCTTTAGCAAAACCTCGGCGTTTTAATCCTTCAATATTCAGCCCATAAGGGGTTGCGTGGTTTCCTTGTGCAATAACAAAAGGAGGAACATCTTGTGCCACACCTGAACATCCGCCCACCATAACGTGAGAGCCAATTTGACAAAACTGATGAACTGCACTCATACCACCGATAATCACAAAATCACCTAAAGTGACGTGACCACCAAGTGTTCCGTTATTAGCAATAATACAGCGGTCACCAATAATACAATCATGTGCGACATGCGTATTAATCATCAGTAAGTTGTCATTGCCGATTTTTGTGATATTGCCACCTTGGGTTGTTCCACGATGGATAGTCACACTTTCACGAATAAGGTTACGATCACCAATAATAACTTGTGTTGGCTCACCACGATATTTCAGATCCTGATTTGCTTCACCAATAGAGGCAAATTGATAAATCTGATTTTCTCGACCAATACGCGTATGCCCATTGATAACAACGTGAGATTTGATATCAGTACCTTCACCAATTTCAACGTTTGCACCAATAACGCAAAAAGGGCCAATGCGAACATTAGCACCAATTACTGCGCCCTCTTCAATAATCGAGGAAGGGTGAATGACTGCGGATTTATCTATCATAGGCTAGACCTCACGGCGGCGAGCACACATCATTTCAGCTTCGCAAGCAATTTCCCCATCAACTTTAGCGACGCCTTTAAAGCGAGCAACACCACGACGTTCTTTAATAAATTCTACCTCTAGGATCATTTGATCCCCAGGTAAGACAGGACGTTTAAAGCGAGCACCATCAATAGCAGCAAAATAGTAGAGCTCACCAGGTTCCAGCTTTCCTACACTTTTGAATGCTAAAATACCCGTTGCTTGTGCCATGGCTTCTAGGATCAATACGCCTGGGAAAATAGGTTTTCCTGGGAAGTGACCTTGAAAGAAAGGCTCATTAAAAGATACATTTTTTACTGCTCTTAGAAATTTCTTTTCTTCAAAATCAAGGACACGATCAACCAATAAGAATGGGTAACGGTGTGGAAGTAAATCTAAAATTTCTTCGATTTGCAGAGTATGATTCTCACTCATTGCAATACTCTTCCTGTCTAATAAAACTGCGTCTAATTAATAATAACACGACCTGCTGTGACTCAAAAAAGTGAGTTAACCCGCAGGTCGCAAAATAGGTAACAACCGTCGATGACGTACTTTGTTACTTGTCGCTACTTTCTACTTGACGTTCAAGCGACTTAAGTCTTTTTTGCATTTCATCAATTCGCAACACAAGTGCTGCGGTTTTACGCCATGCTTTGTTCGGCTGTAGCGGAATACCTGAAGAATAAACTCCCGGCTCAGTGATAGGACGCATTACCATACCCATTCCTGTTACCGTTACTTTATCACAGATTTCCATGTGACCATTGATAACACTTGCTCCACCAATCATACAGTAACGGCCTATTTTCAGGCTGCCCGCCATGATGACACCCCCCGCAACAGCGGTATTGTCACCTATAATGACGTTATGTGCGATTTGGCACTGGTTATCAATGATAACACCATTACCGATAACTGTGTTATCTAATGCGCCTCGGTCAATTGTTGTACATGCACCGATTTCTACACGATCGCCAATAACAACAGAACCTAATTGTGGAATTTTGATCCAATTACCACGTTCATTGGCATAACCAAAACCATCAGAGCCAATAACTGTTCCTGATTGAACTAAGCAATCTTTACCAATAATAACTTCATGATAAATCGATACATTTGCCCATAAACGGCTATTATCGCCGATATGAGCTTTTTTACCAACAAAACAACCTGCGCCAATCACAACATTATCACCAAGGATAACATCTGACTCGATAACGGCATTTGCACCCACTGACACATTTTTCCCTAATTTAACATCAGGAGAAATCACAGCGCTTGGGTGAATATCTTGTGCTGGTTGTGGGGTTGTATCCATAATCTGCGCCATTTGAGCATAGGCAGTATACGGATTTTTTACCACAAGTGCGGCAACCGGACAGAATGGAAGATCAGCTTCTGTTAATACAACAGCAGCTGCTTGACATTCAGTTAATTTCTCACGATAGCGACTATCAGAAAGAAATGTAATTTGTTCGCTATTTGCTAGGCTCATTGAAGCAAGACCGGCGATAGTGATATCACCATCGCCGTGTAACTGTGCATTCAATTGCTGAGCAAGATCAGCTAATCGAATTGAAAACATCTATTATTTAACCTGTTTTTGAACCTGAGCAGTAATATCTTTACCATCTGCGAAATAAGGTACAGTGTTAGCATCTAAAATAACATCATAGCCTTCTTTCTTCGCTACTGCATCAACAGCATCTAATACACGTTTCATGATTTTGTTACGTTCTTCAGCTTGACGACGGCTAAAGTCTTGCTCAAAAGCTTGTGCTTTTTGTGCATATGCTTCACGTTTAGCAACCAGATCTTTCTCTGTATTTGCACGTTGTGTTGCATTCATGGTTGGTGCATCTTTTTGATATTTCTCAACAGCTGTCTGTAATGCTTTACCTAAGTTCTGCAATTCAGTATCACGTGATTTGAATTCATTTTCCAATTGTTTCTCTACCGCATCACGGTTAGGAATTTGTTGGAGAACTTGACCGATGTTCACAACACCTACTTTATCTGCGGCTTGAACACCAGCTGACATGGTCAATGCCATTCCTAGGGCAGCGGCACATAACAATTTTTTCACGATTAAACTCCTTAAAACCAAAAATAATTTTTTGTCAGAAATCGGATGCCTAATTAAATATTAAATTAGGCATCAACTTTACTTACATCGCTACCACGTTCTACCAATATTAAACTGGAATTGCTCTGATTTATCGCCTTCATAATCTTTTATTGGTTTAGCATAAGAGAATACTAACGGACCTAAAGGTGATAACCATTGTAACGCAACACCAGTTGAAACACGTATATCACTTGCTCGGCTATAATCAGGCATACCTGCGGTCCAAGCAGAGTTTGTGCTACTCCAATTGGTATCCCACACTGTACCCGCATCAACAAACACCGATGTTCTAACTGAAGATGAATATTTATCATCGACAAATGGTGTTGGTGTGATCAGCTCAAAGCTTGCCACTGCCATGGCATTACCACCGATTGCATCACTTGATGGTTCACCTGGTTTTGGCTTGCCATTTGCATCAAGATAAATCGCTTTAGGACCGATGTTATTTGAACGGAAACCACGAACAGTACCAGAACCACCGGCGTAGAAGTTTTCATAGAATGGTAATTCTTTACCACCTAAACCATCACCGTAGCCTAAACGGCCTTTAAATAGCGTTACCCAAGATTCTTTTTCATTAATTGGGTAATAAGCCATACCGTCCCAAGTCACTTTATAGTACTTGTTGTCAGAGCCAGGTACAGTCACACGCCCACTTAAGTTACTTCTCACACCAGATGTTGGGAAGAAACCACGGTTTAAGTTATTGAAGGTCCAACCCAAACTGACAGTATAGTCATCAGCGTTAAACGATTCACGTTTATCAAAGCCAGGATTTTCACCCATACTTTCTAGGTAACGCCACATTGCAACCTGCGGTTCCATACGTGACAGACCATTGTGAGTATAGCCTAAGCCAAGACGTGCTGAGTTATATTCATTAATTGGGAAACCTAAAGTTCCATCAACACCATAAGATTTATTGGTATAACCTGATAAATCAGCGTCATTTGCACGGAAGTCGTTATAGAAGATACGACCACCTAAGCTTACACCATTAACGGTAAAATACGGGTCAGTAACAGACAATTCAGCATAAGTTGAGTAATCATTTTTACTCGCATTAATCGCAACTGCGTTACCTGTACCTAACCAGTTATCTTGGGTAACACCCACTTGGAAACTCACACCACTTTCAGTACCGAAACCGACACCAAAGTTAAGAGAACCCGTGTTACGCTCTTTTACGCGATAAACAATATCAACTTGATCAGGTGAACCTGGAATACGTTGCGTTTCTGTTTCAACCGTTTCGAAATACCCCAAACGATTTAAACGCTCTTTACCTTGTTCAACTAAATCGCTACCTAACCATGCACCTTCCATTTGACGCATTTCACGGCGTAAAACAGAGTCCTTCGTGATGTCATTACCTGCGAAACGTACTTGACGAACATAGAAACGGTTTCCTGCATCTACGTTTACATGCAGTTTAACGGTTTTATTTTCATCATTAATTTCAGGATTAGTCATAACACGAGGATAAGCATATCCATAACGACCTAACAGATTTTTAATATCATTTTCTGTTTTAGTCACTTGCGCGCCATTATAAAGAGAGCCGGGAGCAATTTGGATAAGCTCTTCAATATCTTTGGTATAGCCTGCCGTATTACCATTGATTTCGGTATTTTCTACCGTGTATTTATCACCTTCTTTCAGGTTAATGGTAATGTAAATTCCTTTTTTGTCTGGTGTTAAGCTGACATTAGTTGATTCAATATCAAAGCGAGCATAACCACGATCGAGATAGAAACTTCTTAATGTTTCTAAGTCACCAGCTAGTTTTTGTTTTTGATATTTTTCATCCGCAGCTAAGTTCCACCAAGGCACATCATCACGTAATTGGAAGCGGTTAACGAGCTCAGCGGTAGAAAACGCTTTATTACCAACAATGTTGATTTGCTGAATTGTTGCTGATAC
Source organism: Proteus sp. fly-1089 (assembly GCF_040138965.1). Lineage (NCBI taxonomy): Bacteria > Pseudomonadati > Pseudomonadota > Gammaproteobacteria > Enterobacterales > Morganellaceae > Proteus > Proteus sp. fly-1089. The sequence continues at coordinate 154,045 of NZ_JBEETS010000009.1, read as the reverse complement.
ACCTTCTGCAAATACGAGTTTTAAATCAACACGATTACGAGGAAGAGGTGTAACAACTACTTTTACAGTTGCATTATATTTACCAACACTATAATAGAAATCTTCAAGCCCTTTTTCGATGTTCGCTAACATTGTACGGTCGAGTGTCTCGCCAATACGAATATTAGAAGCCTCAAGATTCTGTTTTAGCATATCTTCTTTGATTGCTTTGTTACCAGAGAAAGTAATGCTGGCAATTGTTGGGCGCTCTTTTACTTGAACAATTAGTGTACTTCCGTCACGTAGAACACGGACATCATCAAAATTTCCTGTCGCAAATAACGAACGGATTGTTCGACTGATATCATCATTGCTAACCGAGTCTCCAACCCGGACAGGCATGTTCAGTAATGCTGCACCAACGGCGACGCGTTGAAGACCTTCAAATTGAATGTCCTGAACTACGAATCCGTCTGAACCGTATGCAGTGGCGCTGCCCAGCAGCAGCGACGCTATAAGCAACTTTTTCATCGCCATCGTTGTTTTGTGTTTTCCTAACCGGTCCCTGCTTACCAATTATAAGCGAGAGAAATCATTGAAAAGTGCAAGTCCCGTTAAAAGCATCAGTGCCATAATACCAATACGATAACAGAAGTCTTGTACACGCTCAGATACCGGCCCTCCCTTTATCTTTTCGATAACCAGGAAAAGCAGGTGCCCGCCATCTAAGACAGGCAGGGGAAACAAGTTAATGATCCCCAAATTGACACTAATAAGCGCCATAAACATCAAAAAATAAACAACCCCAGAATCAGCGGACATTCCTGCGCCTTTCGCGATAGAAACAGGTCCACTAAGGTTAGTTAATTTGACGTCACCAACCACTAACTTGCCAATCATTTTGACAGTTAAACCCATCAACTGCCATGTTTTATCAGAAGCTTCATACAGTGCTGAAAATGGGTTGTATTGTTGCATTATCAAGTATTGCTCATCAGGAGGTAATACTTGTAATTGCGCACCAACTTGCCCTACTTCAGTGCCGTCTTTCAGTGCAATAGCTGTCGGTGTAATCATTAATTCCAATGACGAGCCATTGCGTTCAACAAGAAGAGCCAATGTTTTATTTGGGCTTTGTCGAACAAAATAAGTAAATGGATGCCATGTATCTATTGGCTGACCATCAACTGTAACGATACGATCCCCTGCCTGTAAACCTGCTTTTTCAGCAACAGAGCCTACCGTTACTTCAACAATTTTCGAGTCCAATCTCGCGCCAACAGGCATAATCCCTAAAGATAAGATGGGATCTTGTTTTTCAGGATCAAAATTCCACTGCTGTAAATTCAGTATATTCTCACTCTCAGAGAGAGAATTTGGATCTGATACAACGAATGAAACCTCTTTGGCACCAATTTTACTGACTAATGCTAAACGAACTGAATTCTGATCAGGCGTTTCGATACCTGCAACGGATTTTAGTTCCATTCCAGGCGTTAATTTTGCTTGTTCTGCGATAGAATTCGGACGAATGTCTGCAATTACAGGTTTTAATGCAGGAACACCTATCATAAAAACAATCCAATAGGCGACGATTGCTAACAAGAAGTTGGCAATAGGTCCTGCAGCAACAACGGCGGCTCGTTGCCCTACCGTTTTATTATTAAATGCTAGATGACGTCGTTCAGGTGGAACTTCACCAACACGTTCATCTAACATTTTTACATAGCCACCCAAAGGTATCCATGCGATAACAAATTCAGTGCCGTGTTTATCTACCTTTCGCCAAATAGCTTTTCCGAAACCTATAGAAAAACGCTCAACATAGATCCCACAACGCCTAGCTACCCAAAAATGCCCAAACTCATGTACCGTAATCAAAATACCTAAAACGATAATAAATGCGGCAAGATTCCACAGGATACCCATTACTTACCTTTATAGTTTAAAGCCAGAAGAAATCAGGAAGACTAATCCTGCAAAAACTGGGATAGCTGCAGTCAAACTATCAATTCTATCAAGCACACCACCATGCCCAGGTATTAATTGGCTACTGTCTTTTATGCCCGAAACACGTTTAAACATACTTTCAGCCAGATCACCAAATACCGATACAATGACAACAACACCTGATATTAATAATAAATTATCGGGAACTTCGATTACTGGTGCAAAATGGGTAAATAACCCTGAAGCTACAACAGCAGTAATCAATCCACCGACTAACCCTTCAAGGGTTTTTCCTGGAGACACTTTTGGAGCCATTTTATGTTTCCCCATTAAGCGTCCAAATGCATAAGCACCAGAGTCAGCAGCCCAAACTAATATCATGACATACAATAACCACCATGCGCCTGTGTAAGTATCAGTGTTATACCCCAACATGCGCAATGCCATCATGCCACAATAAAAAGGAACAATCGTCAATATACCGAACAATAGCTTAATAAAAACTGAATTTTTCCACATATTGGCTGAATTCGGATAACTTACAACTAATAAAATTGCGGCTACCCACCAAATTAAACCAGCCCACAAACCATTTTTTATCATTGGGGTGTCGAGTAAGTGGTCAAAATTGGGTAAAGATAACTGCATAATTAATAACAATGCAGCAAAGCCTATCCCTGTTGCAATACGTTTGCCTTGAGAATGCCAGCCAATAAATTGCGCCCATTCCCAACCTGCTAAGCCTGATATTGCAATAATTACTAACCCAAAACCTGCCGGAGGCAGTAGAAATAGTGCTGCAATAACAATAGGGATTAAAATTAATGCGGTGATGACACGATACTTAAGCAAGTTATCCTCCCAGATTTATAGTATCTGTTTCTGATGTAGTACCACCGAAACGTCTTTCCCGTTTAGCAAAAGCATCTAGTGCATTCTGAAAAACTTGTTCATCAAAATCAGGCCATAAAACCTGTGTAAAATAAAGCTCAGCATAAGCTATCTGCCAAATAAGAAAATTACTTATGCGATGCTCACCACCTGTACGGATCACAAGATCGACACAAGGTTGATTATGCAAGCAAAGATGTGAAGATATGGCATTTTCATTAATATCTTCGAGATTAATTTCTCCTTTTGAGAGAGAGGTCGCTAATTGTTTTACACTTTGAGTAATATCCCATCGTCCACCGTAATTAGCAGCAATATTCAAATTAAGCCCTGTATTATTCGCAGTTAGTGCAACAGAATTTTTAATTCTGTCTTGTAGACGGCGGCTAAAACGACTGATGTCGCCAATAACCGTAAGTTTAACATTGTGTTTATGTAGGCTTTTCACTTCGTTGTCTAAGGCGAAGACAAATAATTCCATGAGAGAACTGACTTCTTGCTCAGGCCTATTCCAGTTTTCGCTACTAAATGCGTATAACGTTAGTGATTCAATTTTGTGTTTTACGGAAAAGCTAACCGCATCCCGAACTGCTTTAATTCCCGCGCGATGCCCCGTTACTCGGAGTTTCCCTTGCTTTTTAGCCCAGCGTCCATTGCCATCCATAATGATAGCAACATGCTTTGGTTTTGATGCGGATGAATCGTCACTGGATAAGTTCACTCAATTTAACCCTTTGCTAATCTGATACTGATACAGACAGTCCTCTTCGGATAACCCATGCACAAAAAAACCGTGTCATCCACGGCCTTTGGCAAAGCCTCAAAGTTGCTAAAGCAGTAGCTTTAGTAATGAACTGTTAATTTTCATTATTGTCTTTAGTGATTCGGCAACTATACCATTAGCCAGAAAGACGAACAAACACCCTATATTAAATATAATCGCCATTATACAAATTGAGTGATTATCTGATGAGTTTCTAATCTGGCTAATTTATCAATTTCTAGAACATCATTAATACTTTGAGGCTCTGATAGGTCAAAATGTTCAACAACTTTGCGATTAATTTTAGCAATATCAGTAAACTTCACTTTTTCGTGTAAAAAAGCATCAACAACGACTTCATTAGCCGCATTTAACACTGTTGTTGCCGCTTGTCCACGCTTAGACGCTTCAATAGCAAGTGCTAAACAAGGATAACGTTGGTAATCTGGACGAATAAATTCTAGCGATTGAATCTCAAAAAAATCTAATGCTTTTGCACCTGATTGAGTACGATGAGGATAAGCCATTGAGTACGCAATTGGTGTTCTCATATCAGGTTCACCAATTTGAGCAATAATACTGCCATCACGGTAGCGAACCATTGAGTGAATAACAGATTGAGGGTGAATAATTACTTCCATTTCTTCTTCTGATGCATTAAAAAAATAGCAAGCTTCTATATATTCCAATCCTTTATTCATCATTGTTGCTGAATCAACTGAGATTTTACGTCCCATCGACCAATTTGGATGTGCACAAGCTTGATCTGGCGTCATTGCCTCAAGTTCTTCTAACGGGGTATAACGAAAGGGTCCACCTGATCCCGTTAGTAAAATACTGGTCACGCCTTCATCAGCTAAAGATGCGTGGCCTAAATTTTCTTGGATAGCTTTAGGTAAACTTTGATAAATCGCGTTATGTTCACTGTCAATCGGCAAGACAGTTGCGCCATATTTAGCCACCGCATCAAAAAAAAGACGCCCACTGGTTATCAGTGATTCTTTATTGGCTAATAAAATTCTTTTACCTTTCTCTATGGCTGCAAGTGTTGGTTTTAGTCCAGCAACACCAGTTATCGCAGACATAACTTGATCAGCTTCATCAAGTGCTGCTATCTCATTAATTGCATGGGAACCAGATAAAATCTCTGTTTTACAGGATGTATTGGCGAGTAACTGTCTAAGCTGATTTGCGCTTTGTTCATCAGACATCACTGCATATTTAGGTTTAAAGGTGACACATTGTTGCGCCATTTTATTTGCATTTTTTCCTGCAACTAAGGCAAGAACCTGATACTCGTCAGGATTATTTTCAATAACGGAAAGTGTACTCGTTCCGATAGACCCTGTTGAGCCTAATATAGTTATTTGTTTCATTTATTAATCAATCAGTATGTCTACAACGTTTTAATTAAAGAGAATTATATCAGTATGACAAGGTAAATGAGGGAGAAAGATGAAAACTTTAATAAATAATGTGACAAAAAGAAGGTATTAAGCACGAAATTTCAAATAAATAACCAAAAATAATGCCGCTAAAAGCGGCATTATCAAAAAAAGATATAAAATTAGAATTCCATTAGCTCTGCTTCTTTCAGCGCTAATGCTTCATCAATTTTTTTAATGAACATATCAGTTAATTTCTGAATGTCATCTTGCGAACGGCGCTCATCATCTTCGCTGATTTCTTTATCTTTCAGTAATGCTTTTACTTTATCATTAGCATCACGGCGGATATTACGAACAGATACACGACCTTGTTCTGCATCACCACGAACAACTTTGATTAAGTCCTTACGACGTTCTTCAGTTAATGGTGGGAGTGGAACACGAATAATCGTACCAGCAGATGAAGGATTTAAACCTAAATCTGATGCCATAATCGCTTTTTCGACAGCGGGTGCTAAAGTACGGTCGAAAACCGTAATTGCCAGTGTACGGCCATCTTCTGCAACAACGTTAGCCACTTGGTTTAATGGGGTTGGCGCTCCGTAGTATTCCACTACAATACCGTCTAAAAGGCTTGGAGACGCACGACCAGTACGAACTTTATTAATCTGGCTTTTTAGTGCTTCAACGCTTTTATCCATGCGTTCTTGAGCATCTTTTTTGATTTCATTAATCACGTTATAAACCCTTGGGAACTGGTTATCTTCCAGTCGATATCAAACTCTATCGACATAAATGAATTGGCGTACTATTGATGTTAACGCCAAATTATACCGTTGTCTCTGTGTATTAAGCGTGAGAAATCAAAGTTCCTTCACTTTCACCCATTACAACCCGACGTAATGCACCTGGTTTATTCATATTGAATACGCGGATAGGCAAATTATGATCTCGGGCTAATGTGAATGCAGCAAGATCCATGACTTTCAATTCACGTTCTAATACATCCTGATAAGTCAGTGTTTCATAAAGTACTGCATCAGGATCTTTGGTTGGATCGGCTGAATACACGCCGTCCACTTTCGTTGCTTTTAGCACAACGTCAGCTTCAATTTCGATACCGCGTAAACACGCAGCAGAATCGGTAGTAAAGAATGGGTTACCTGTACCAGCCGAGAAAATAACAACTCGACCATGGCGTAATAAGCTAATTGCTTCTGCCCAACTGTAGTTATCGCAGACACCATTCAGTGGAAATGCAGACATAAGGCGTGCGTTCACATAAGCACGATGCAATGAGTCACGCATTGCTAAGCCATTCATTACTGTTGCAAGCATTCCCATGTGGTCACCGACAACACGGTTCATACCTGCTGCTGCAAGACCGGCGCCACGGAACAAGTTACCACCGCCAATTACAACACCGACTTGTATACCCAATTCAACGAGTTCTTTGATTTCCTGAGCCATGCGATCAAGTACGCTCGCATCAATACCAAAGCCTTCTGCGCCTTGCAGAGCTTCACCACTCAGTTTTAATAAAATTCGCTGATATACGGGTTTTGCATTGGTTGCCATGGTGTTCTGTCCTAAGCAGATTAGTCAATTGGAGGTTTTAGATAGCTTCTCTTTTAATAAAGAAAATAAACAGTCAGTGGAGATTGTAACAAAACAGAACCGCCATTAGGCGGCTCTGTTAACGCTAAGCGTTATTATTTGCTCATTGCAGCAACTTCTGCTGCGAAATCAGCTTCAACTTTCTCAATACCTTCACCTACTTCGAAACGAACGAAGTTGATAACATCAGCATTGTTTTCTTTCAGCAGTTCACCAACAGTTTTGCTTGGATCCATTACGAAGTGCTGACCAGTCAGAGAAATCTCACCGGTGAATTTGTTCATGCGACCAATAACCATTTTTTCTGCGATTTCGCGTGGTTTACCTGATTGCATTGCGATATCCATCTGAATTTGGTGTTCATGCTCAACAACATCAGCAGGAACATCTTCAGGACGAACATATTCTGGTTTGCTTGCAGCAACGTGCATAGCAATGTGTTTGATCAGTTCTTCGTTAGCGCCTTTAGCTGAAACTAAAACACCGATACGAGCACCGTGCAGGTAAGTACCTAATTCTTCAGCTTCTAATACAGCAACGCGACGAATATTGATGTTCTCACCAATTTTAGCAACTAATGCAGTACGTGCTTCTTCGAATTTAGCTTTCAGAGCTTCGATATCATCAGTTTTGTCTGCTAATACAGTAGCCATAACTTCTTTACCGAAAGCGATGAAACCAGCATCTTTAGCAACGAAGTCTGTTTCACAGTTCAGTTCAACCAGCGCACCGAATTTACCATCAGCAGCAACTTCTGCAAGGATGATACCTTCAGCTGCAACACGGCCTGCTTTTTTAGCTGCTTTTGCTTGACCTGATTTACGCATGTTGTCGATTGCTAATTCGATATCACCATTAGCTTCAACCAACGCTTTTTTACATTCCATCATGCCTGCGCCAGTACGTTCACGCAGTTCTTTTACCAATGCAGCGGTAATTCCAGACATTTGTTTCTTCCTCGACTTTTCTATGGGCTAGCCATAGATGTTCTCATAGCAGATGTGTAAAGGGGGCCTATTGAGGCCCCCTAACCAATATATAGCAATACCTGGTTAAATAAGGGCTCTTACGAGCATGCCTTATTATTCAGCTTCGACTAAGCCTTCTTCAGCCTGAACAGCCAGATCTTGAGAACGACCTTCACGAACAGCTGTAGCTGCAGCGGTCAGATATAATTTAACCGCACGGATTGCATCGTCATTACCAGGGATAATGAAGTCGATACCATCTGGATCAGAGTTAGTATCAACGATAGCAAATACTGGGATACCCAGGTTGTTTGCTTCTTTGATAGCAATGTGTTCGTGTTCAGCATCGATAACAAACAGAGCGTCAGGTAAACCGCCCATGTCTTTGATACCACCCAGGCTGTTTTCTAACTTACCAAGTTCACGAGAACGCATTAACGCTTCTTTCTTGGTCAGTTTGTCAAAAGTACCGTCCTGAGACTGAGATTCTAAATCTTTCAGGCGTTTGATTGACTGACGAACAGTTTTCCAGTTAGTCAGCATACCGCCTAACCAGCGGTGGTTTACAAAAAACTGGTCACAGCTTTCTGCTGCTTCTTTAACAGCTTCAACGGCAGAGCGCTTAGTACCAACAAACAGGATTTTGCCTTTACGAGAAGCAATTTTGTTCAGTTCAACCAGAGCTTCATTGAACATTGGAACAGTTTTTTCCAAGTTAATGATATGAACTTTGTTACGCGCACCAAAGATGAATGGTTTCATTTTTGGATTCCAGTAACGAGTTTGGTGACCGAAGTGAACACCGGCTTGCAGCATATCGCGCATTGAAACAGTTGCCATTTTAGACCTCTATAAATTTAAATTTGGGGTTATTTCGTCCACAAATCCCATACGACCGACTCATCAGCTGTAAAGGTTTAACCTTTACATAAGAGCACCCCGGCGTTATGTGCCGATTTGTGTGTGTAATTAACACAATTGAATGTTCAGATTTACTGTTACTACTCTGGATGTGATGCAATAACAGAACTCCGGCGCGCTTTATACCATAAATAACCTTAAGAAACCACTATTACTTGTATTTGATAACGGCGTATTTGACATAAAATTGGAGATATTAAACAGTGAAAAAAGAGATTATTAAAGCGATTGCTGTGAATATTGCTCTAATATCAAATCACTATAAAAAATGCCAAAGAGAAAAGCGCGATATGTAAAGACAATCAGATTCAGAAGGCGTAATGTTTGTAATTATTCTCGATATCAGACAGATTACACACATCCTCTTTATTGGCATGCCCACTTTCTGCTGATATCATAAATGGTAATCAGAATTATTTCTCATCATCATTCATTTAACCCGCAATACAAAATATGAAACAACCAACTTGTGTTATGTCATGAGTATTGTGGCCTTAATCTAAACGAAGAACTCAAATGGCTATTGTAATCAAGACAGAAGAAGATATTCAAAAAATGCGCGTCGCAGGTCGTCTTGCGGCAGAAGTTCTTGAAATTATCGCACCTTTCGTAAAACCAGGCGTAAATACTGCTGAATTAGACCGTATTTGTCATGAACATATTGTTAATGTACAACAGGCAATCCCTGCTTGTCTGAACTACCATGGTTTCCCTAAATCAGTTTGTATTTCTGTTAACGATGTTATTTGCCACGGTATTCCTAGCGAAGAAAAAATCCTTAAAGATGGTGATATTGTTAATATTGACGTCACTGTTATTAAAGACGGTTTTCATGGCGATACCTCAAAAATGTTTATCGTAGGAAAACCAACCATTCAAGGTGAGCGTTTATGTCGTATCACCCAAGAAAGCCTATATTTAGCAATTAAAATGGTAAAACCGGGTATTCGTTTACGTGAACTGGGTAAAGCTATTCAAAAATTTGTTGAAGGGCATGATTTTTCGGTTGTTCGTGAATACTGTGGTCATGGTATCGGAGAAGGATTCCATGAAGAGCCACAAGTTCTCCACTATGATGCAGATGATAGTGGTGTTGTGTTACAAAAAGGGATGGCATTTACCATTGAACCTATGGTTAATACTGGTGATTACCGTATTCGTACAATGAAAGATGGTTGGACTGTTAAAACCAAAGACAGAGGCTGGTCTGCACAATATGAACACACCTTAGTCGTTACTGATAACGGCTGTGAAATCATGACATTACGCAAAGAAGAAGAGCCGTTTATTTCTGCTGTTTTAATTAACGAATAACACTCTTCAGTTTACCGTGTAAAGGCGACATATTTTTTCGAGATGTGTCGCTTTTTTTATTTTATTTGTAATGGAATAGCAGAATTGCTAGTCAGGTTATCATTTTAACATTAGTCTTAATGCCATAGGCAAACATTGAGTAAGAAGACGAATGATGACCACTAAAAACGTATTTCAAACACAACCCCCTTCCCCTTTTTTGCTGACGAAAAACACACAAAATCACACTGAGCTAAAACAATCTATCGAACAATTTCAGTCTTGGTTAGCTGATGCTTTTCACCACAATGTCGATGTAACTTTATTGCTTCAAGCCCGTAGCCATTTTATTGACCAACTCTTAACACAATTATGGCGTTATACTCAATTATCTGATTATCCTGACCTTAGTATTATTGCTGTTGGTGGTTATGGTAGGCAAGAGTTACACCCTCTTTCTGATATTGACCTTCTGTTTTTAAGTGATTCACCTTTATCACCAGAAATAGCCGACAAAATCAGTAAATTAATTACCTTACTTTGGGATGTTCGTCTTGAAATCGGTGTCAGCGTTAGAACAATGGAAGAGTGTCTTTTAGAAGGTCTCTCTGATTTAACGGTAGCGACAAATTTACTAGAAGCTCGCCTTGTTTGTGGTAATCAATCACTTTATCAACAGTTAATTAATCATATTTTCAGCCAAGGATTTTGGCCATCACCTGATTTTTTTGCGGCAAAAATAGAAGAACAAAAACAAAGACATAACCGATTTCATAGTACCAGTTATAACCTAGAACCAGATATTAAAAGTAGTCCCGGCGGTCTTCGCGATATTCACACGCTAATTTGGGTTGCTCATCGACATTTTGGTGCAACCTCTATCTCAGAAATGGTGAACTTTGGCTTTTTAACTCCCGCCGAAGGACAAGAACTACTAGAATGCCAATACACTTTGTGGAAAATTCGCTTTGCATTACACTTGGTACTTTCTCGCTACGACAATCGCCTACTATTTGATAGACAACTTAACGTTGCTCAATACTTAAATTATCAAGGAGAAGGCAATCAGCCAGTTGAAAAAATGATGAAGGATTATTATCGCGTTACTCGCCGTGTTAGTGAGTTAAACGATATGTTACTTCAGTTATTTGATGAAGCCATCCTTGCTTTACAACCCAATGTAAAACCACGACCATTAGATCATGAATTCCAGCTAAGGGGCTCTCTCATTGATGTTATCGATGATAGCTGTTTTCTTGATGATCCTATCGCCATTATGCGCCTATTTTTGCGTATGGCAGAGCATAAAGAGATCACGGGAATTTATTCTACAACACTACGCCATTTACGTTATGCGCGTCGTCATTTAGTCCAACCTTTATGTGAGTACCCACTAGCACGTCAAGTTTTTATGCAGATCTTGCGTCATCCTCATGCCGTTTCTGGCGCATTTGTTCCTATGCACAAACACAGTGTACTCGCAGCTTACTTTCCACAATGGAATAACATTGTAGGGCAAATGCAGTTTGATTTATTCCATGCCTATACTGTTGATGAACACACGATCCGTGTTTTACAAAAACTCGAAAGCTTTGGTTCTCTAGAAAACCATGAAAAACACCCACTCTGTGTTGATATTTACCCACAACTGCCACAACTTGAATTGCTTCGTTTAGCTGCACTTTTTCATGATATAGCTAAAGGCCGGCATGGTGATCACTCTATGTTAGGTGCTCAAGATGTTGCCCACTTTGCCCAACAACATGGCCTAAATCAAAGGGAGTCAGCATTAGTTGAATGGTTAGTTAGTCATCACTTACTTATGTCTATCACAGCACAAAGACGTGATATTCAAGATCCTGACATCATTTTTCAGTTTGCATCAGAAGTAAAAAATGAAAGTCGATTACGTTACCTTTTATGTTTAACTGTTGCTGATATCTGCGCGACCAACAGTAGCTTATGGAATAGTTGGAAACAGAGCTTATTACGTGAGCTTTTTCTATCGACAGAAGCGCAATTACGCCAAGGTATGCATTCTATTCCTGATTTACGTGAACGCATCCGTCATCATCGTTTGCAAGCACTAACTATTTTACGTACAGAGCATGTTGATGAAGAAAAATTACAAGCAATTTGGGGGCGTTGTCACGCCGATTATTTTTTACGGCACACACCAGAACAGATTGCTTGGCATGCCCTTGCTTTAATTGAACATAATAGTGCTACTCCCATGGTATTAATTAGCCAGCAAACAGAACATGGTGGCACGGAAATATTTATTTGGTGCGCAGATAGACCCTCTCTTTTTGCCTCCGTTGCAGGTGAACTTGATAGACGTAATTTAAACATCCATAACGCACAAATATTTACTAACCGCGATAATATGGCTATGGATACCTTTATTGTGTTAGAGCCTAATGGTAAGCCTCTTGCCATTGATAGATATAATGCTATCCGCAACGCTTTGATCCAAGTTGTATCAGCTCCTTATAACACCAATGCGAAAACACGTTCACTACCTGCAAAATTACGCCATTTTGATGTTCCAACAAAAATTAATTTTGTCGAGTCTAATCATAATAAACGCACTTATATGGAATTATTTGCACGAGATCGCCCTGGTTTATTAGCAATTATTGGTAAAGTTTTTGCTGATCTTTCATTGTCATTACATGGCGCAAGGATCACCACAATAGGTGAACGTGTTGAGGATTTCTTCGTATTAACCGATAGTGAAAATAAAGCGTTAAACCAAAAAATGAAGAATGAAGTCGTAGAAAGGTTGACAAAAGCACTAGTTTCAAAGGATAAAATATAGGAACCCACGACAATACATATAGGAAATACTATTGATGCAAGCATTACAATCTATTATTGATAACGCCTTTGAACATCGTGCAGATATCACTCCAAACAACGTTGAGCCTCATATTCGTGATGCAATTAATAACGTTATTACACAGTTAGACAGCGGAAAACTGCGAGTGGCGGAAAAAATTGACGGTCAGTGGGTGACTCATCAATGGTTAAAAAAAGCGGTTCTACTCTCTTTTCGTATTAATCACAATCAAGTGATAGACGGCAGTGAAAGTCGCTATTTTGACAAAGTACCTATGAAATTTGCTAATTATGACCAAGCACGTTTTGAAAAAGAAGGTTTTCGTGTTGTCCCCCCAGCAGCCGTTAGACAAGGTGCTTATATCGCTCGCAATACTGTTTTAATGCCTTCTTACGTTAATATTGGTGCTTACGTTGATGAAGGTAGCATGGTTGATACATGGGCTACAGTAGGTTCATGTGCCCAAATTGGTAAAAATGTTCACCTTTCTGGCGGTGTAGGAATTGGCGGTGTCTTAGAGCCACTACAAGCAAATCCAACCATTATTGAAGATAATTGTTTTATTGGCGCACGTTCTGAAATTGTTGAAGGCGTTATTGTTGAAGAAGGCGCGGTTATTTCAATGGGCGTTTATATTGGTCAAAGTACCAAGATTTATGACAGAGAAACGGGCGAAGTACATTATGGCCGAGTACCCGCCGGCTCTGTCGTCGTTTCAGGCAATTTACCATCTAAAGATGGCAGCTATAGCCTTTATTGCGCGGTTATTGTGAAAAAAGTGGATGCTAAAACGCGTGGAAAAGTTGGTATTAATGAATTGTTAAGAACTATCGACTAATATAAGAACAGCGGATAGAATTAATTCTGTTCGCTATTCTTTCACCCATTTTTCTATCAGGTGCCAATATATGTACGATAATTTAAAAAATTTAGGGATCCCGCATCCTGAAGATATTGACCGCTATACCCTACGCCAAGAAGCTAACAACGATATTTTAAAAATCTATTTTCGCAAAGACAAAGGTGAATTCTTTGCAAAAAGCGTAAAATTTAAATATCCGCGTCAACGTAAAACGATTTCTGATGGTCAATCAGGGCAAGGTTTTAAAGAAGTAAATGAAATCAATACTAACTTACGTTATGTGATCGAAGAATTAGATCAAATTTGCCAACAAGACCAAGTAGAAGTCGATTTAAAACATAAAATTCTGGACGATTTACGCCATCTTGAGCATGTTGTCGCAAACAAAATTGCTGAAATTGAAGCTGATTTAGAAAAACTAACCCGTCGTTGATAATATGATACAAAGACTAATTAATTTTAGTCAATTTAAGACATTAGTTTTGCATAAAGTACCGCTTATTTGCTGATAAAATGGAAATAAGCGGTATTTAAAATATGACACTTTACTCAATTTTCTGTATTGACCAATGAGATTTACCAAATTATTTTCTCATTTAACCCAATTGACTAACCCAGTTCTCTATCCAATCTATTGCAAATATTTCTGGTTCAGCAACATCCATACCATCTATTTTCAGTATGTCACCAATACGCGTTGCTTGATGCTCTTGTAATAGTTCTTCAAACTGTATCCCTGCACCACAAAAATGGTCATAACTACTGTCACCTAAAGCAATCAAGCCATAGCGTAGATCCGGCTGATATCCTACATTATCACGCAGTTCATGAAATAAAGGTGCGATAGTATCAGGTAGATCCCCTTGCCCTGTGCTCGATGTTATCACTAACACAGTTGAATATTTTTGCCAATCCGCAAGAGTTCCTTCTTCATAAACATTAGCTTGGTGTTTATGCTCAAGTAAAATACGTTGAGCCTCTTCAGCAACCGCTAATGCATTACCATAAACAGTACCTACAAAAATACCGATTTTAGCCATAGTAACTACCTATTTATTACAGTTTAAAATTTAATAAACTTAGCTTGCCTAACATATAGAATATTAAACTTTATCTCAAGCTTCTGTGTCTTTAATGACTTCATATCCTATTCGAGTTCAATAGAATAAATGAAACACCTCTTTTACTTTATTGTTCTACTCTTTGAAGTTATCAAAGATAATAATAAAAACATCACATAAATCATGCATATACTTATTTAATAAAAAGCATATTATAAAGTTTATTCCATTCCTTTCTTTCTTTTGAAAAAAACCAAAATATATCATTTTTAGGTTTTGAATCTTTTAGCACTTTAGTTATTAGTCTATTAGCCCATTCGGGTAAATCTCCATTTTTGAAATCATCACTATTTAGTATGGTATTTAGACTTTCATGAATATTCATTATATTACTATGCATTTTACTATTAACATCTAATTTTTTCTGATATGATTTAGGAAATAACGCTTTATATACTTTTGAAAAAAAACTACTATTATCTTCTCTATGGCTATTATTAATAAAAAGTGCGACTGCCATTTCATTAATATGCAATAAAATGTTTTCTTTTGAAATACTACTATTTATCTTAGCAGGGTACTTTTTCAATTTTTCATCCACATCCATTAACAATAAAATTCCTTTATTATAGATTAAGTTACGACAACAACAATTCTCATTTTTTATACGTTTTATTTCGATCAAACTAGATTGATATTTATCCAACTTATTTTTATCTTCTATTTTCTCATTGGAATCTAGCTCATAAATAATATCAATTTTATTCTTAAGTTCTGTTGTACTTCTAGTTAACATATCAACTTCTATTTTAGATAGCTCTTTAAGAGCTAAAAAATCAACAATCTTATTTATTGCAAAAGTTATATCAGCTATTTTTTTATTACTAATGAATTGAAAGGAAAATTCATCTTTAATTAAATTAATTTCATATTTATTTCTTTTTATTTCAGTTGAAAAAAAATCATCTATTGGTAAATTATCTTTATCAACCAAAATGTTATCACCATGATCAACATTTTTCCCTTCTTCTACTTTCATAATGGATAAATTAAAACCATAAAAACCAACTTTATTACTTTTAGCCGAAAATAAATTCAAAAACTTATTCCCCCCCTTACTCTTATCATCTAACTTTTCATTAATATTATCTATTTTATAAAACTTACCATCATTATTTATAAAACTATTTATAATTTTATTTTTATCATTAAAAATAACTTTCTCAAGAGAACTAGTATTATAAATACGCTTACCCACTTTAGTGAATAAACTGTCATTTTTTTTATAAGAAAGCAATCCGGTAAATATCCTTTCAATATCACCAATCTCATTAATATTCTTCACGCTAACTATTTTACCTGTACAATTAAAAAAATCATGAATACCGCCTGAGTTAATCCTATTTTCTAGTTTTTGTATGTGTTTCTTATTTTCACCCTGATTAATATATTTATTTATTGAACTATTTAATTCTTCTTTTATTTTATTTAATAAAATTTTTTTATCATCATTGAAAATAAAAATATCATCATTTCCTTTTTTGAAAAAAAGTGAAATATCATTTTTATTGAATTCAATACTTTTTCTATTTGCTTTATCTTTTATGTCTGTAATGGATAATATAAAACTTCTATGACTATCTATAACGGTTGGCATGATAATTCTCCACTCTATTTAATGCTTAACAGAATGGCATAACCAACATCTATATTATTTCAATAAAAAAACACTCCCTGTCTACACATAAGAGTGTTTTTATAATTCAATCAAAAGCAATTTATTCTTTTTCTGTCGTGTCCAAAGACCGGATATATTCATCCATTTCAGTTTTTAAATTATCTGACTTAGGACCAAAAATTGCTTGAATACCAGAGCCGACAACGACTACACCTGCAGCACCCAATCTTTTCAATTCATCACGATCAACCTTATCGATCTCTTTTACACCAATGCGTAAGCGTGTGATACATGCATCTAAACTACTTATATTATCTTTACCACCAAAAGCAGTAACTAAAGATTGTCCCATCGCGCTTTTATCCGCTTGTTTTGCGTTTTTATCTTCAACTTCTCGACCTGGTGTTTTCAGGTTTAGTTTCACGATTAAGAAACGGAAAATAGAGTAATAAGTTATGGCATAAAGTATGCCAATAATTGGGAACAGATACAGCTTGCTACTATTACCACTTAATACAATAAAGTCGATCAAGCCATGAGAGAAACTAGTTCCATCACGCATACCTAACAAGATACAAATGACAAACGCTAAACCAGCCAAAATAGCATGAATAACATAAAGGATTGGAGCAACGAACATAAATGAGAATTCAATAGGCTCAGTGATCCCTGTCAAGAAGGCAGTTAATGCCGCAGAAATCATGATACCACCAACTTTTACACGATTCTCAGGGCGTGCTGAATGCCAAATCGCAATAGCAGCAGCAGGTAAACCAAACATCTTAAATAAGAAGCCACCTGACAACATACCAGCAGTTGGGTCACCGGCCATATAACGAGGAATATCACCGTGGAATACTTGTCCTGCACTATTTACATATTCACCCACTTGCATTTGGAACGGTACATTCCAGATGTGGTGTAAACCAAATGGCACTAATCCACGTTCTACAATACCGTAAATACCAAAAGCAACAGCAGGATTTTGATAGGCTGCCCATTCAGAGAAACGTTGGATAGCTGTACCGATAGGAGGCCAAATAAAAGCTAAGATAATCCCAACAAAAATAGCAATTAATCCTGAAATAATAGGAACAAAGCGCTTACCTGCAAAGAATCCTAAATACTCAGGTAATTTGATGCGATAAAAGCGGTTAAACATGGAGGCGGCAATAATACCAGCAATAATGCCCCCTAACACACCAGTATCAGTAAGATGCTGAGCCTCAATTTCAGCTGGAGTAAGCCCTAAAACCCAAGGAGCAACCACTATCATGGTTTTAGACATAATGCCGTAAGCCACTACAGAAGCTAGCGCTGATACTCCGTCATTATTGGTAAAGCCTAACGCAACACCAATGGCAAATATAAGTGGCATATTAGAGAAAACTGAACCACCCGCTTCTGCCATAACTTGAGAAACAGAAGAAGGTATCCATGATAGATCTGCGGAACCAACCCCTAATAAAATACCGGCAATAGGCAGTACAGATACCGGTAACATCAAGGACTTTCCGATTTTTTGTAAAACAACAAATAGGTTTTTAAACATCAAGCAGACTCCCGGAATGTGGGTTTTATATGTTGTAAGTTTTTTATTTGTTTAAAGTAGTGTGGGTTCTATTTCATAAACTTATCTAATGATAAGCCTTATTTATTTCACATCATAAAATAAATCGCTTAATGAATACATGATAGCTGTCACGTTTCAATACATGTAATCATAACTAATTGTAGAATTATATATTTTACAAATAGTTAATAGAGCTTGATAGTTTGCGCAAACTATCAAGACTTAAGTGAAAAAGCCTTGATAGTAACGTAATGAAATAAATATTGGGGATAAGAAAGGAATTAGAAGTGATGAGCTAAATCTTTACCATACTGCTCTAATTCAGGTCTTAATCCACGCCAACCAAATTGATTAATAAGGTGTTGCCAAGGGAGATCCCATTTCGCCGTTAAATTTAGCGGTTGCAATGTGATTGGATGAATTAAGTTTAGATGGCTTGCATGTAACATCAAGCGATGAGATTGAAAATGATTTACAACACCACGGTTTTGACGTAAATCACCATGAGCCGTATCGCCGATAATTGGGTGGCGAATGTGAGACATATGGCGACGTAATTGATGCTTACGGCCTGTTTCAGGACACAATTCTAATAAACTAAATCGAGACGTAGGATAGCGCCCAATCGCAACCTCTTTTTCAACGGTTGCTAATGGCTGGCAATGTGTTACACATTCTTGAATTTGTGGTGGCTGAGTTGCAAATTTGTCTGCAATTTTATCTAACTCCTCCACTAAAGGGCTATCAATGACTAACGCTTCTTCAACATACCCTCTGACAACAGCATGATAAATTTTTTCTGTTTTATGTTGTTCAAAAGATTGAGAAAGAGCCCTAGCAACATCAGAAGAAAGCGCCATTAATAGAACACCAGATGTAGGTCTATCTAAGCGGTGTACAGGAAAAACGTGTTGCCCTATTTGATCTCTCAATGTTTGCATCACAAACACAGTTTCATGTCTATCGAGCCAACTGCGGTGAACAAGCCAACCAGCAGGTTTATTCACCGCAACAAGATATTCATCTTGATAAATAATATCTAACATTGTCGGCCTTATGATTTAAACATTGCGTCGAGTTCACGCAAATGATTAAGTAAATCCGTAAAGTCGCGACTTTCATCATCTTTAAATGCTTCTTCGTAATACGGTGCTATTGCAAATGAATTAGGTAATGGCATCTCATTTTCAATCATTGATGACAATCGCGGAATCAATACCCACTGTAACCATTCGTGAGCACTCATTGTATCAATACAAAAAGGTTCAATACTTTCAAATGCTTGCTCAGCAGGTGATCCTAATTGCCATAGCTCAATGTTCTTCATCTCTTCTTCGATTAAGAGCAATTTCGCTAAAATGCGTTGTTCTGGTGTCATCATGTGTTCCTTATATAAAACTTACGAATAAGGATAACATTGGGATGGAATAGCAGAAAACAAATAAAAAAATAAAAGGAGCCGAAACTCCTTTTAGACAAGAAAAATAACTGTCTGTACAACACATGCATCCAAGCAAGACCGTTTTATCTATCCCTGTGATTAAGTCTGTATCCACATTAATGGAAATATCCTATTTCCTGTGCCCTTGATTACTTAACATTATTTCGGCCACCAAGCAGTCCTTTAGTTGGTGAACGTAGAATGCCAATAATTGATTAGTTAAACAACCCACAAAACAAAAGCAATTAAATAAAAATAACCATAAATAAAAACAATAAGTTATTAAGTTATTGCTCTACTTAAATAAATCAAATCTACTCTTATACAAGAGCCCATTGTCTAAAAAAAACAGACTCTTTTTTTGTAAGATATATCTCACACAGAGAGTAGTTTTAGGACTACATCATTCACTATATACCACGACTAATTCTGATAAAAAAACAGATAAATTTTCTGCTAGGACTTCTCTTTTCTTTTGACCAAAAGTTTCAAGAATGACTTCACCAGAAACATTACATACAGAAATTATGTCGTTTTCTGAATCGGTTGTGCCAATAAATAAAGTTGGTGTTAATTTCAGTCGCTTTTGTGTTACCAAATGCCCAATAATATTTTCTTGTAGGCGGATAAAATCTTCTTCGCTCCAAACTTGGATTAAGCTCAAGTGTGTATCTCTAAAGCGAACTTGCATATCTCCCGCATACTGAGTGGTAAAATAATTATGCAATTCAGGGCGGATAATGATCCCCATCGCTTTTTCAACTTTTTCTAGTTTATCCGTTCCCACAAAAGGCTGAGGTAGCCAATAAACGACTTCATCACCGGTTCTTGATATACAAACAGAAGGAACACCGTAGAGATCTGCACTCGCAGGAGGTAAACCTGATTTTTCTTGCCATAACTCAACATATTTTTGGGTGAAGGCTTTTAATTCAGAGGAAATGTTTTCAATCATGGTTATCAGCTTTATCTGTTAAATAAAAATTAGCCTTTATGTTACCTGATTATGTTGTTAATTCAGAGCATCAAAAATAAAGCATTCGTATACTATTGATGTTTCAATAGTATAATTAGTCTTCTTTTATTTTCAGTTAAAGTTAGGATGTAAATTATGTCTTTATATCAAGGTGATAAATCTCTTGAAACATTATCTTTAGGCAAAAAGACTCAATATCATGATCACTATAATGCCGAATTATTACAAGGCGTTCCTCGTAGCCTAAACCGAGACTCACTTTCTTTAACTGCTGAAAATTTGCCATTTCATGGTGGTGATATTTGGACTATGTATGAACTCTCTTGGCTTAATAGCAAAGGGTTGCCACAAGTTGCAATTGGTCATGTTGAATTAGATGCAAAGACTGAAAACCTCATTGAGTCTAAAAGCTTTAAGCTATATCTCAACAGTTTTAACCAAACTCGCTTTGAAAGCTGGGATATCGTTGAAAAAACCTTACTTAAAGATTTAACCTCTTGTGCTAAAGGCAAAGTGAGTCTGGCTATTTACCCACTTTCGCATTTTACATCACAACCTATTGTTGATTTTGCTGGAGAGTGTATTGATGAACAAGACATTGAAATCGATAATTATCAGTTTGATGCACAATGGTTAAACGGATCGACAACCGATACATTGATTGAGGAAACTCTAGTCAGTCATCTGTTAAAATCAAACTGCCTTATTACCAATCAACCAGATTGGGGATCGGTCGCTATCCAATATAAAGGCAAAAAAATTGATCGTGAAAAATTGCTGCGCTATTTAGTCTCATTTAGACAACATAATGAATTTCATGAACAATGTGTTGAGCGAATTTTTCACGACATCATGCAATTTTGTGCACCAGAAACATTAACTGTATACGCAAGATATACACGACGTGGTGGATTAGATATCAATCCTTGGCGTAGTAATTGTGAGTTTGTTCCAAAAATCAGTCGATTAGCCAGACAATAACAGGAATAATGCCTGTATGTTAATATGATCTGTGTTATACCAAGATCAGTTGCACTTCAGTTTGTTATTTCAGGAGAAAAAGGAGTCCTACGTGATAACTCATGTCAGCCCATTAGGTTCCATGGATCTGCTTTCACAGCTAGAAGTTGATATGCTAAAGAGAACCGCAAGCAGTGATCTTTACCAACTGTTTCGTAATTGTTCTCTTGCTGTCCTCAACTCTGGTAGCCTTACTGATAGTAGTAAAGAGCTGTTATCTAAATACCAAGATTTTGATATTAACGTACTGCGCCGTGAACGTGGCGTGAAATTAGAGTTAGTCAATCCTCCTGAAGACGCCTTTGTTGATGGAAAAATTATTCGTTCACTGCAAGCTAACTTATTTGCTGTACTTCGTGACATTTTGTTTGTTCATGGACAAATCACAACAGCCAAACGTGATCTGCACCTTAATTTAGAAAATAGCACTCACATCACTAACACTATTTTCTCTATTTTGCGTAATGCTAGGGCTCTTCATATTGATGAAGATCCTAATATGATTGTATGCTGGGGTGGTCACTCTATCAATGAAACTGAGTACCTTTATGGCCGAAAAGTGGGTAATGAATTAGGGCTGCGAGAACTTAATATTTGTACAGGTTGTGGCCCAGGAGCGATGGAAGCACCAATGAAAGGTGCCGCGGTCGGCCATGCTCAACAACGTTATAAAAATAGCCGTTTCATTGGTATGACAGAACCTTCTATCATTGCGGCTGAGCCACCAAATCCATTAGTTAACGAACTCATTATCATGCCAGATATTGAAAAACGCCTGGAGTCTTTTGTTCGTATTGGACATGGTATTATTATTTTTCCTGGTGGTGTGGGAACAGCCGAAGAATTACTGTATCTACTTGGTATTCTTATGTCTCCAGAAAACCAAGATCAAGTATTGCCACTGATTTTAACTGGCCCAAAAGAGAGTGCCGATTACTTTAATGTACTCGACGATTTTATCGCAAATACATTAGGTGACGAGGCTCGACGCCATTACCAAATCATTATTGATGATGCACCAGAAGTGGCTCGCATTATGAAAAAATATATGCCTTTGGTAAAAGATAATCGTCGTAGTACAGGGGATGCTTATAGCTTTAACTGGTCAATGAAGATCAATGCTGATTTACAGCTTCCTTTTGAACCAACACATGAAAATATGGCATCACTTAACCTAAGTACCGACCAATCACCTGAAAAATTAGCAGCTGACTTACGTCGCGCATTCTCTGGTATTGTGGCGGGTAACGTAAAAGAAGTGGGTATGAAAGCAATTGAAGCTTACGGCCCTTATAAAATCCATGGTGATCGTGAAATCATGCGTCGCATGGATATTTTATTAGCAGGCTTTGTTGAGCAACATCGTATGAAACTTCCGGGTGGTACAGCTTACCAACCATGTTACGAGATTATCAGCTAATTTATTATGATACATTTGCTGATTATTGATGCTTTAAATCTGATCCGCCGCATTCATGCGGCGTCAGGTTCTTCTTGTCTAACTGTGTGTGAACAGAGTGTCAACCAACTGCTTGGTCACACACAACCTACTCATGCCGTAGCAGTCTTTGATGAAGATGACAGAGATGGTAGTTGGCGACATCAACTCCTCCCTGATTATAAAGCTGGGCGGACACCAATGCCTGATGAGTTGCGACAACAATTGCCAGAAATTAAAGCAATGTTACTCAATTTAGGAATACAAAGCTGGCATTCTGGTGGAGATGAAGCTGATGACGTTGCCGCAACATTAGCAACGAAAGTAGCAAATGCTGGTTTTCGTGTCACTATTATTTCAACCGATAAAGGGTATTGCCAGTTACTTTCACCTTCTATTCGTATTCGAGATTATTTTCAGCGGCGCTGGTTAGATTTAGAATTTATCAAAGCAGAATTTGGTGTCGAGCCATCTCAGCTTACTGATTATTGGGGATTAACAGGAGTCAGTAGCAGCAAAGTTGCTGGAGTTCCCGGCATTGGCCCTAAAAGCGCTACAGAGCTTTTGCAAATTCATCCTAATTTAGAGTCACTTTATCAGCATATTGATGACATCCCTACAAAATGGCAGAACAAGCTTATTACTCACAAAGAGTCTGCATTTATTAGTCGGAAAATCACAACATTACACACTGATATTCAATTAAACGGTAATCTACAACAATTACGTTTAAATAGTTAAACTCTAAGCAATTAAGACTCAGTCAGCTGATAATTTTAATATAATGATATAAAGTAAAAAAGCTAAGCCTATAAATAGAAGCTTAGCTTTTTTATTGTCATCAATAATATATTGATGGATCCTTATCATATTTAAAATTCACGATCTGGGCGATATGCAGCCCAAATATTTTGAATATGAACAGTTATTTCTTCTCTATCATGATAAAGATGTTTTGCTTGGATTTTAACGTTAATCCCTTTTTCAGCTAACTCCGTCTTTATTTTTTCAAGAATATGAGAAACTTCCTCATAACGCTTTTTCATTGGTAGTTTTAGGTTAAAAATAGCCTCACGACACCATTCATTAGCTATCCATGTTGTCATTAACGCAGCCACTTTGGCAGGTTTTTCAACCATATCGCAGACAAGCCATGTGATATTTTTAGAGGTAGGTTCGAATTTAAAACCATCAACTTGGTGATGACGAACTTGTCCTGTATCCATTAAAGATTGTGCCATTGGACCATTATCGACTGCATGTACCATCATACTGCGTTTCACTAATTGATAAGTCCAACCACCGGGACAGGCACCTAAGTCAACAGCTTTCATTCCGCTTGCTAAACGCTCTTCCCACTCGTCATAAGGAATGAAAATATGAAATGCTTCTTCAAGTTTCAGCGTAGAACGACTTGGTGCATCTGAAGGGAATTTTAATCGAGGAATACCCATATAGAATGCGGAATTATTGAAGCTATAAGAATAGCCAACATAACAACATCCAGGCGCAATGAAAAATACATGGATAATAGGACGGCTAAAATTCTCTACTTTCAGTAAAATTTTTTCATTACGTAAATGATTACGTAATGGCACCGTAAATTTACGGCAAAATTTTAATAACTCTTTACTTTCGTTTGTATCAGCAACTTCAACTCGAAGTTCACCCGCTTTTTCAACAGCACCTTTTAACATTCCGACAATAGGTGTAATTCTATCTTCTGGCGGTAAATCTTTAAGTAATTCACTTGTCACAAACATCTGGCGAGCAAAAATTAATTCACGGAAATTTACTTCACGCGCGATCTTGTCTGCTTCACCTTCTTGGTAGCATTCAAAAATCACGTAGCCACTTCCTTCTTTAACACGAGGAAAGCCATAAACGCCGATTTGGCCTGCTTTATCCGTAATCTCAGCCGCGCACTCTTTTTCAAAACCTTGGCGACAATATAATGCAACTTTATTCATGGCGAGACGCCGGTGCCCTTAGACGCAAAGCGCCAATAAAAATTAAAGTCCAACCAATAAGAAAGCTAAAACCACCAATTGGCG
This sequence comes from Proteus sp. fly-1089, assembly GCF_040138965.1. Taxonomy (NCBI): domain Bacteria; kingdom Pseudomonadati; phylum Pseudomonadota; class Gammaproteobacteria; order Enterobacterales; family Morganellaceae; genus Proteus; species Proteus sp. fly-1089. Next base: position 129,330 of record NZ_JBEETS010000009.1, on the reverse strand, counting down.
TAAAATAAGATAACAATCTAACTTGTGTTAGCGCCATACAATAAAGGCTACCACTGAAAAGTAGAATACCAACACTAAAGAAAATACCAGCCCAATAAAACCATAAAATAGTTTTTCGCATTAATATTGTTGCGATCCCGACAAGTATCAAGGTATGTACAATCTGGTAGCGCATCGCTAACTGGATGTATTCCCAATGTTGTGGCGATAAATGAGGTGCTAGCTTATGTGTTGCAAATGCACCAAAAGCGACATAAAAAAAGCCACTAATCGCGGAAAACATAAGCAATGTACGACTATTCACTGTTTATTCCTTCCTAATTTAGGAGATATTTTGCCAATCATAATATTAAGATGATGTCAGTAAACCCAGCTTTTCTTGTTCGTTCGCTGCTTGTGATAAAATCCATTGGCGAAAAGCCGCAATTTTACCCAATTCAGCCTGACTATCTTGGCAAACTAAATAAAATGCATTTTTACTGACAAGGACATCTGGGAAAGGTCTAACTAATCGACCTGATTCTATTTCACTACGTGCCATAACATTATTCACTAATGCAACGCCTTGTCCGTGTACAGCAGCCTGTATCACCATTGAGCTATGGCTAAAAATAGGTCCTTGTTGCACATTTATCTGATTTTGTATCTCTAACTGGCGAACATAAGCTTGCCAGTCTCGGCGAGATGTATCATGTAGCAGTGTATGATAAATCAGATCGGATGAGGTTTTTAGTGGTTTTTCACCTGTAAGTAAAGATGGTGCACAAACAGGGATCAAATATTCCGCATAGAGGCGATCTGTACGTAGCCCCGTCCAATTACCTCGACCATAAAAAATAGCCACATCAACATCATCAGCAAGCTTATCTTCTTCTCTATCAACCGCCTGAATTCTTACATCTATTCCCGGATAAGCCTGATTAAATCCTGATAATCTTGGAACTAACCATTGAATAGCAAAACTTGGAGATAAGCTAACTGTTAGTGCACCTTTCGCGCTTCTTGCTAATAATTTGCGAGTTGCCTCGTTAATTGATGAAAAAATCTCCTTGATATCGAGGTAATAACTCTGCCCTTCTTCTGTTAACAAAAGAGAGCGATTGCGCCTTCTAAATAATTTTAGTCCAAGGAATTCTTCTAATGTTTTTATTTGATGGCTGACTGCTGCTTGTGTCACAAATAATTCTTCAGCGGCTTTAGTAAAACTTAAATGACGTGCCGCTGAATCAAAAACCCTAAGTGCATTTAATGGCGGTAAACGTTTAGACATAATCGGTTCTCAAACCCCTATTTTGGCTATTAGTAGATCCTAACTTTCATCATTAGTTTTTTTTATGCGAAGCATTATAAATTGTCCCTTGATGATTAGCCAGTAAATACCTATAGTAGGCGCACTTCCTAAGCCGGAACGAAAAGTTGTGTAGTAGCAATACTGCAAAACTTTTGGCTTTGTGGTTGTGATGTTGTGTTTGCAAGTTGTCTGGAAATTCCAGACTTAGTAGCTTATGCTACTGTTTTTTTTCACTTCCTGTACATTTACCCTGTCTGTCCATAGTGATTTTATAGTGCACCGCCAAGGCGGTGCTTTTTTTATCCCCTATTTTTCTCTCTTTTTTCTCCACTCACCTATTCAGTTTTGATGTTTTCATCCATTTCTTACGCTAAATTTATTGTCATTATGCTGAAAAAATACATCTGATCTTTTTTCAAATAATTTTTAATCAGCAAAAACAGGATATCAATCTAATGTGAGTGATTTTTATTGAGTGAACTTTCATCCGATTTATCGTGTTACTATAGCGTTAATAGCCTACAACAAACGGATATTTTTAGTTTTCCGTTATAAATAAATATAATTAACCGTATAATCAATACGCCCTATTTTTAACGATTATCATCAAACATTATTCGTCTACTAATACAGCCTAATTATGAACGCATTTTCATCTGATTTATTTCGACAACAATTTCCTGCACTTGAAGAAAAAACGATTTATCTTGATAGTGCAGCGACTGCATTGAAGCCTCTTGCAATGATAGAAGCCTCTGATACATTTTATCGCCATAACCTTGCGACGGTGCATCGTAGCCAATATCAACAGGCGAAAGAAACCACACAACAGTTTGAAATGACTCGTCAACAAGTTGCTGAATTAATCAATAGTGCTGATAGTGACACCATTATTTGGACAAAGGGCACGACAGAATCGATTAACCTTGTTGCTCAAGGTTATTTTCGCCCACGCTTACAAGCCGGTGATGAAATAATAGTGAGTGAGCAAGAACATCATGCCAACCTTATTCCTTGGTTAATGCTGGCACAACAGACAGGTGCACAGGTGATCCCTTGGGCTATTGAAGGTGATTTTCTGCCTTCAATTGAGAACCTTAATCGCTTGCTCAGTGAGCGGACTCGTGTTGTGGCAATCAGCCAAATGTCGAATGTAACTGGTGCTCAAATCGCATTAGATAAAGTGTCTCAATGTGTACGCCAATATCATAATTGCTTATTGGTTGTTGATGGTGCGCAAGGTATTGCACACCACTCAACGGATGTGAGCGCACTTGATATTGATTTTTATGTTTTCTCCGCACACAAGCTTTATGGTCCTAATGGATTAGGTGTTTGTTATGGTAAACGTGAGCTTTTAGACGAGATGGCACCTTGGCATGGTGGTGGGAAAATGCTAACTAATGCAACCTTTAACAGTTTTACACCTGCAACTATTCCTCACTGTTTTGAAGCGGGAACACCTAATGTCGCTGGTGTTATCGCTTTCTCAGCGACATTAGCATGGTTAGAAACACAAGATATGTATCAGGCTAATCAATATACATTAGAGCTTGCTGATGAAGCTGAAAGACGCCTGCGTGAGTTAGATGGATTTATCAGCTATCGCGCACCAAACTCATCCGTCATCTCTTTTAATTTTGCAGGCATCCACCATAGTGATTTAGCAACATTAATCACAGAGAAAGGCATAGCATTACGTTCAGGGCAACATTGTGCACAGCCTCTTATTGATTCATTGAATATTTCAGGCTGCCTACGTATCTCTTTTATGCCTTATAATCAGCGTGCAGATATTGATGCTTTAATTGATGCAGTTAATTTTGCGCTAACACTTTTAAAAGACGAATAATCATAATGACTAATATCACAACACAACACCCTTTTGGCAATGAAATTACCCTAGACGTTTTGCTTAATGATTTTCAAAAATCAAAAGCATGGGAAGATAAATATCGTCAATTAATTCAACTCTCACGAAAATTGCCAACATTACCTGATGCATTAAAAACAACAGAAAAAGAGATCAAGGGTTGTGAAAATCGAGTCTGGTTAGGAGTTGAATTAAACAATGATGGTAAATATCACGTCTATGGTGATAGTGATGGACGGATCGTAAAAGGCTTACTCACTATTATCTTAACGGTAGTTGAAAATAAAACGGCACAGGAAATAGCTGATATCGATATATTAGCGATTTTTGATCAATTAGGATTGGCTAATCAAATTAGCCAATCTCGCACTGACGGAGTGAATGCGATTATCGCACGATTAAAATCACTCACTTCTCAATCTTAGCCTCAACTTAAGCTCAAAATCTCAATATATAATGCTACAAATATATACTCTAAATAATTCAAGTCACAGCTAGGCGACAAGTGAATAAGCCGCTAGGAGCATACATAAGTATGTGACTAGTGCGAATGAACACTGTCAACAACGCTGTGGTTTGAAGTATGACGAGTATCACGAGCACGCTGTGCTTTCGCTAGCATCTTCTTCAATGCATGAGACACCGCAATAAAGCCAAAAGAAGCTGTTACCATCGTTACTGCGCCAAATCCCGCAGAACAATCCATTCGCTTTACACCATCAGCAGTGCTTTTCGCTGCACAAACTGTACCATCACTCTGTGGGTAAACCAGTTGTTCAGTAGAAAAAACACAGTCTATACCTAGCTTACCTTTGCTATTTTTCACAACATTAAAATCAGATTTTAAACGTTCTCTTAATTTTGCTGCTAAAGGATCTTGAATTGTTTTTGCTAAATCAACCACTTGTATTTGAGTTGGATCAATTTGCCCACCAGCCCCTCCAGTTGTGATCACAGGAATTTTATAACGGCGACAATAGGCTAATAATGCTGCTTTTGGTCTAACACTATCAATCGCATCAATCACATAATCAAAATTGTTATTCATCATCTCAGCGACATTATCAACCGTGACAAAATCATCAATACTAGTGACATTACATTCTGGGTTGATTTCCAAAATACGCTGTTTCATGGCGTCACATTTAGGCTGCCCCACATTTTCTTTTAATGCATGTATTTGCCTATTCGTATTAGTTACGCAAACATCATCCATATCAATTAAGGTGATCGCACCAATGCCACTGCGTGCCAGTGCTTCTGCAGCCCAACTACCTACCCCACCTATACCCACGACACAAATATGAGCCTGAGCAAAATAAGACAACGCTTTTTGCCCATAAAGTCGTCCTATTCCAGAAAAGCGTTGTAAATATGAATCTGATAATGAATTTTGCATGATGCGATAACAACCTAAATAACAGAAATAATTATGGTTATTGATATCAATAGCCATGTCGTTTACTTGATTTTGCCGTTAATAATAACCTGATAAATAGTAAATCGTTTACGACGAAGGATTTAGCAAGTTAAGCTGTGATTTTTTTAATACCCAAACACGCCCATAATGATTATAAAAACCTGCCATATGACCCGCATCTTTACCAATCCCATGATAAATATCGAAATGATGCCCTTTAATTGCGCCACCTACATCTAATGCCACCATTAAACGCATTTGATATTCACCTGTAAACTTACCTGAATTATCAAGCACAGGAATTTCAGCCAGTAGTACGGTTCCCGCGGGAATAATACTTCTATCAGAAGCCACTGATGCTAGTGCAATTAATGGAATAGCACTAGCACCTCTTACTGGTGTAAAGGGCTCTGGTTTAAAAAAAACAAATGAAGGATTTTCTTCTAATAATTTTCTCACTTCAGTATCGTTATGTTTATCAGCCCATTCTCTAATAGCGAGCATCGACATATCTTTTCTTTCTACTTCACCATTATCGATTAGCACTTTACCTATACTTCGATAAGCATGCCCATTTTTCCCTGCATAACCGAAAAATGTAAGCGGTTTTCCATCACCAAAATCAACGTAACCACTTCCCTGAACTTCCATCATAAAATTATCCATAATGGAATTGCTGTAAGCCGCAATTAAAGATTGGCTTAATGCACCATTATAGATAGCCGCACGTGAAGGGAGTTTCGAGCGACTATTGGCAGGCATTTTATAAAGAGGATATTGGAATTCACCTTGTCGTGTTAAACGAGCTTCAAGAACTGGCGTATAATAACCAGTAAATTGAACGTTACCATAGTTATCAACACCTTCCATTTGAAATGCAGAAAGATTAAATTGACGTAATTGGCGAGTATCAGCCCCTGAACGTAGCCAGTTTTCAACTGCTTGATAAGTCTCTTTGTTACTATTATACAAACGAGATGATGTTTGATTGATCTGATTAACTTGTTGCAGATAATCTGGGCCATTAATCGGTGTACCTTGTGTATTTGGCGAGCTGACTTCGATCAAGTCCTGTTTAAGCTTTCCATCTTTATATTGCTGACCTTGCTCTGTTGGACGATGACATCCTGTCAAGGCAAGCGCTAACATGCCTAAAATTAACGATTTTCGCCAAGTAACCATTTTTTGCCCGCTTAATGACTAAATTTGAGTGTTGATTTTGAATTAGAAAGATACCAAAGCCAAATCAATAAAGATATGAATATGGATATACCGATAGTTAAGGTTTTTCTATTATCCCCTAATCAATATAACTTTTAAACATTAAGTCACAACAAGTGAAAATAGATAGGGAAACATAGATAAACGATGGGACTCCACTGAGCATAATTAGCTTCTACAACCTTAAGCATAACGAGTATAACTGCCTAAAATTGCATCCTCATGTATTATTTCTGACCGTTTTTAAAAGAAAACGATAAAAATTTCATAAAAAACTTGCAACTCAGCAGATCCTGAGTATAGTGCCCCTCTGTGGAGACGCGGGGTGGAGCAGCTTGGTAGCTCGTCGGGCTCATAACCCGAAGGTCGTCAGTTCAAATCTGGCCCCCGCAACCAATTCACAAAGCAGTAAGTTATAGTATCAGTCGC
>NZ_JBEETS010000009.1:0-122996 GCF_040138965.1 Proteus sp. fly-1089 | reverse complement strand
GGGATGGAGCAGCATGGTAGCTCGTCGGGCTCATAACCCGAAGGTCGTTGGTTCAAATCCAGCTCCCGCAACCAATTCTATAAACAACAATTCAGTCGCGGGATGGAGCAGCATGGTAGCTCGTCGGGCTCATAACCCGAAGGTCGTTGGTTCAAATCCAGCTCCCGCAACCAATTTTTCTTCAAGATTCCCTCTTCTTTTTACTTTCTCTTTTAATTCACAAAATTAATCGCATCAAGCATAAATTTACTACATCAATTTCTTTCATTTCAATAACCATTATATTGGATAAATTTATTGTGCTGAAAATACAATAAGAAGCTCCAATAGAAAGCACATAATCTTAGCTTTCTACTGGAATATAAGAAAAGGGTATAGGAAGAGATTAGCTACGATCAGCTAAGGTTAACTCGCCACCGTTGGCAAAATAGGCTTTGATACCTTTAAAGATAGACTCTGCGATTTGTTGTTGGAATTTTGCTGTTTTTAGTTTTTTCTCTTCTTCGATATTACTGATAAAAGCAGTCTCAACTAAGATAGAAGGGATTTCAGGTGCTTTTAATACTGCAAATCCGGCTTGATCAACCTTATTCTTATGCAGTTTATTAATTCCCCCCATCAATTTAAGCACTTCACTACCAAATTTCAGGCTGTCATTGATAGTCGCCGTTTGTACAAGATCAAGCATCGCATGATCAACATAACGGTCACCACTTTTGCTCACACCACCGATTAAATCAGACTCATTTTGTGTTTGTGCAAGATAGCGTGCAGTATTACTGGTCGCACCTGTTTTTGATAACGCAAAAACAGATGAACCTCTGGCAGAACGATTCGTAAATGCATCTGCATGAATAGAAACAAACAAGTCAGCTTGCATTTTTCGTGCTTTAGCAACACGTACTGTTAATGGAATAAACACATCTTCATTACGTGTCATATACGCCTTCATTTTGGCGTCTTTATCAATAAGTGTTCTTAAACGGCGTGCAATTTGTAAAACGACATCTTTTTCACGGGTTTTATATTTACCAATGGCACCGGGATCTTCACCGCCATGACCAGGATCGATCATGATAATGATAGGTCTATCTCGCCCTGCTCTACCCGGTTTACGTGTATCTGTCTGTGCAGGAACGGCTTGTTGTAAATCACCATCATTATATTCACGCAACAGCGCTAAGAGAGGATCATCTTCCGTATCAGCGCCATGACTAGGATAAAAATCTAGCACTAAACGGTTTTTAAATTCAGCAACAGGTTTGAGTGTAAACATTTGTGGTTGTACGGGTGTTTTTACTTCAAACACTAATCGCACTGTTTTAGGCGTGTTTTGACCAACCCGGATCAACTTTAAATAAGGATCGCTAGTCTGAACTTGATTAGCAACCCCCTTTAATACGCTATTAAGTTGAATACCTTCTAAATCTACCACAATACGTTCTGGGTTTGATAATGCAAACTGACGATATTTCAGTGGTGTTCTTGATTCTATAGTCACGCGAGTATAAGTCGAAGCAGGCCAAACCCTGACAGCAACAATAGATGCTGTCGCAGCAAAGCCAACAGGACTAACACTTAACAATAATAACGCGCCAATTCCTTTAACAAGACGACGACGAGTTTGATTGTGCTCAGAATGACTCATGAAAATATTCCAAAAAAACGATTAACGTCAATAAACTCTAAAAAGAGATAAAAAAAGTTAAGAACGAAAAACTTTACCCAATCCACACTTCACTGTCACTTAAAAACAGCACAATTACTCACATTTACACGAATATTCTGCCCTCATGCAAAACAATAAGATAGGATTTTGCTTGCCATTTCTCATCAAAAAGAATAAAAATACATTAAATGCGAATAAAAATTCACTTGAGAGGGTTTTATGAAAGAGCGCAGCACCGAATTGGTCGATGGATTCCGCCATTCGGTTCCGTATATTAATGCACATAGAGGCAAAACGTTTGTCATTATGTTGGGTGGCGAAGCTATCGCACATGAAAATTTTCCATCAATCATTAACGATATTGGATTACTACACAGTTTAGGTATCCGTTTAGTGGTTGTTTATGGCGCAAGACCACAAATTGATATGGCGCTTGAAGTACAAAAAGTCTCACCAATTTATCATAAATATACTCGTATTACTGATAGTGAAACCTTAGAAATTGTTAAACAAGCTGCGGGTACATTACAGCTCGACATTACAGCCCGTTTATCAATGAGTTTAAGTAATACACCATTACAAGGTGCGCATATTAATGTCGTTAGTGGCAATTTTGTCATTGCACAACCCTTGGGAGTTGATGATGGCGTGGATTATTGTCACAGCGGAAAAATTCGCCGTATTGATGAAGAAGCTATTCACCGCCAATTAGACAGTAACGCCATTGTATTAATTGGCCCTGTTGCAGTGTCTGTTACTGGTGAAAGTTTTAATCTCACATCTGAAGAAGTGGCAACACAACTTGCTATAAAACTTAAAGCGCAAAAAATTATTGGTTTTTGCTCTTTCCAAGGTGTTGTCGATGAAGATGGACACATTGTCTCTGAATTACTACCTAATCAAGCCGAAGATAAAATCCAAGAGCTACAAACCGAAGGCGATTACCACTCAGGTACAGTCAGATTTTTGCGAGGTGCCGTTAAAGCCTGTCGTCGAGGTGTGGAACGCAGCCACCTATTAAGTTATCAATCTGATGGTGCGCTTATTCAAGAGCTATTCTCTCGCGATGGTATAGGAACTCAAATCGTGATGGAAAGTGCTGAAAAAGTTCGTAGAGCCAATATCAATGATATTGGTGGCATACTCGAACTTATTCGCCCATTAGAGCAACAAGGTATTTTAGTCAGACGTTCAAGAGAACAATTAGAAATAGAGATAGATCAATTCACTATTATTGAACGCGATAATATGACTATAGCCTGTGCCGCACTTTACCCTTATCAATCAGAAAAAATTGGTGAAATGGCTTGTGTTGCTGTTCATCCTGATTATCGTAGCTCTTGTCGTGGTGAGGTATTACTACAACGTATTTCTACCCATGCTAAGCAATTAGGATTAGAAAAACTATTTGTTTTAACAACACGTAGTATTCACTGGTTTCAAGAAAAAGGATTTGAACCTGCTGAAATTGATAAATTACCCATTGAAAAGCAGGCACTCTACAATTATCAGCGTCGATCCAAAATTTTGATTTTAGATTTACATAAAGAGTAACTATCAAACATAAATAAAAAGACAGGCATCCCTCTCAAGCCTGTCTTTTATTGTTTTTATCTTATCCGACAGAAATTAATAACGTAACTTATCGACTAAACCACTTCGACGCTGAATACGTGTTTGAATAGCCATTTTCACCATATACTCGCTGGCATAAAGAGAAAGTTTTTGTTTAGCGCGTGTTAAGGCGGTGTACAGTAATTCACGGCTGACCACTGGCGAAAATTTTTCAGGCAATACTAATGCTGTATGCGTAAATTCAGATCCCTGTGATTTATGCACTGTCATAACATACGCAGTTTCGTGTTGAGGCAACCGGCTAGGTTGAATTGCTTTTAAAGTACCATCCGGTAATTGGAAAAAGGCTTTCATTTCGCCTTCATCATTATTGAGCATAATACCAATATCACCATTAAACAGCCCAAGTGTACTGTCATTTCGCTGGATCATAATTGGACGTCCAATATAGTCACTCTGGTAGCTATTTGTAGGGCGACGAATTAATCGTTGACGATGCAATAGCATTTCAATTCGATCATTTAATCCACTTACACCAAATGGCCCTTCTCTTAATGCACACAATAAACGATATTGGTTAAATGCATTAAGAATAGCATCAGGAGTGGCGTTTTCTGCTATCAATGAGAGATACTGACGATAGGCTTGCGCCGCATCTTGTATCATCAGCAAATAGTTTTCATCACTTTCTAATGGGATAAAATTCACATCTTGAGTATCTAGTGCCATTTCAATTTGTTGAGGCGTAATTACTGCCTTCTTCAGTAATGTCAGTGCTGTTTTGGTCTGTCCTTGGTTTACAGCAAAAGCAAGTTGACCAATACCTGAATTCGAGCCGAATCGATAACTTTTTCGTAATAGGCAAAGTGAATCACTAACAACTGAAACAGGTGTGTTAGAAACAGAGATAATCGCTGCAGATTTTGATAATTCACCTTGTGTTAAATAATCAATTTTATCAAATCGCTTTTGGCTCAAACCATCATCAGCAAAACGACAAATATCCCCTAATACGGCTCCGGCTTCAACAGAAGCGAGTTGGTCTTTATCTCCCAAGAAAATAACGTGACATTGTGGCGGAAGTGCATCAATTAAGCGAGCCATCATAGGCAAATCAACCATCGATGCTTCATCAACTACTAAAATATCAAGTTGTAATGGGTTATCTTTATGGTAACGCACTTGCTGGCTTTCAGGCTGAGCCCCTAACAAACGATGAATAGTTTGTGCTTGCTTTGGCATCCACTTATATTCTTCTTCACTTAAAGCGAGTTGGGCAAGTGCTTTACCTAAGGATTCAGTTAATCGAGCAGCGGCTTTTCCGGTTGGTGCTGCTAATTGAATAATGGGCTTTTCATTCGAAGTAAGCATCACAAAAGTAGCCAAGATTTTTGCCACTGTTGTGGTTTTTCCTGTTCCAGGGCCCCCAGAAATAATAGAGATAGGGCTAGTGATAGCAACACTGGCAGCTACTTTCTGCCAATTAGTTTCTTTATTGTCTTTTATTATTGGAAAAAGTTGATTGAGTGCTTTAATTAATGCATTTTCATCAATTTCAACCACCGGATGTTCTTGCCTAAAAAATTGAGCCACTTTTTCTTCGTAGCTCCACATTCTTTGCAGATAAAGAAGTCCATTATCTAAAATGATAGGTGATGGGGAATTATCACCACTTTGATTAACACAATGACTTTGTATTAACGCTTCAATTATTTGATTAGTAGAAGGCTCTCCCATTCTTTGCCAAATATCACGAGCAAGTTCGTCTTGCCTACTATCAAATAATTGATTTTCTTTGATAATATTTAATGGCAAACAAACATGTCCAGCTCCTGTTTGAGCACTTAAATAAGCAAATATAAACAGTAAAATCGGATTTTCATCTTCTACCAGCATTTGTGCAAATCGAAGATCTAATGGTCGTAATACATTTTGTGTAATCGCTTGTTCTAATAGTTTGATCATTTTTATTTCTCATCGACTACATCAGGAGTGCTACTTTTCATTCTTTTACCTGTAAATAAAGCATCTAGCGCCAAAACAAACGCCTCATCAGGTAAATAAGCATAAACTCCATTTCCAGGGTGTGCTTTATCTATACCGCGTAAGAAAAGGTAATAGATTCCCCCAAAATGGCTTTTGTAATCATAATCTGGAATGCGTTGCTGTAAAAAGCGATGTAACGCTAATGTATAGAGTTGGTACTGCAAATCGTAACGGTGATCTATCATTGCATTGACCATCGCTTCTTGAGTGTAATCTTCACTCGATTCACCTAACCAATTTGATTTGTAATCCACCACATAGTATTTCCCTTCCCAGCAAAACACTAAGTCAATAAAGCCTTTTAACATGCCTTCCACTTGCTGGAATTGTAAAGCAGTACAACGTTTTGATAAGGGATCAAATTGACTTATTAATTGAGTCAACTGAGATGATGTTATTTCTTGTTCAATCGGCAAATAAAATTGCAATTCATCCAGTTGTTGTGTTTTAGGGATATCAGCAAGGCATAACCCATCAGTATTAAGAGGGGTATAAAACAGTGTTTCCATCCATGTTACTAATAATGGCGCCCACTTTTCATCAAAGCCTTGAGCTGTTAATTGCTCTTGCATCCATTGTTCATCAATGGGTTGAGAAAAATCCAAGACTTCAAGCAAACCATGTAAAAATGTTCCCGCAACCGCGCCTCGAGGAAAATGATGAATCGAATTTTCATTGGTTTCTTCTCGTTGCTTCTCACCTTTGGCATCAGTATCCAATCCTGGGGCAATAGACTGCACTAAAGCCTCAATATCACCTAAATCGAAATGGTACCCGCGATTTGAATGTTGATAAGTTAGTCCTGAATAACTGGTTATACGCCACTTATCATGAATTTTACGTTTAAATACCGCAGCCTCTAATTTTGCCTCACTGACTAACTGAGGTTGGTAACGGTGAGCTGAAACTTCATCAAGCGTGATCACACTAATATTTTCATCGAGTAATGCATGAATTGATTGATGTAATAATTCGCTATTCCCTTCTTCACCTTGCTGTAATAAATACCCTAAAGCATTTTTATGAAGATCAGTGAGTCCCGATTTACGTTTATTCCCTTTCACCAATGGCGCAACACCCACATAACAACAAAATTTAGAACGTGTTAATGCTACATAAAGCAGGCGTAAATCTTCTGCTAAACGCTCCTCATCAGCTAAACGCAAGCTTTCAGGTCTGCTAAAAATATCTAACTTAGCGTAAAATTTTTCTCTGTCATGATAAAGCGCCCCTTTTTGCTCTTGATAGTTACAAGCAAAAGGTAAGCAAACAATAGGATATTCAAGGCCTTTGGATTTATGAATAGTACAAATTCGCACAAGATTTCGGTCACTTTCCAAACGCATTTGTTGGCTTTCTGATTGCGCATCAGGGTGAGAAATTTGTTGTGCTAACCAACGAATAAGCGCATGTTCGCTATCAAGCTGTAACGAGGTTTCCTGCAATAATTCACCAATATGCATGATATCGGTGAGTCTGCGTTCACCATCAACACTGGCAAGTAGATCCTCGGCAATCTGATTATCCATCATAATTTTACGCAACATCGGCAAAACGCCACGTTTTTGCCATAATACATAATAGTCAGCAAATTTCTCTACATAACTATTCCAGCGCTGTTCATCATGATTTAGGCTATCAATTTGTCTTGCACTAAAACCAAATAACCGACTAGCTAAAGAGGCTCTTAAAACACGCTCTTTCTCTGGCGTTACAACTGCTTGCAGTAACCAAAGCAAATCTTTAGCTTCGTTCGTTTCAAATACACTTTCGCGGTTTGATAAGAATACAGATTGTATAGAGAGTAAATTTAGTGCATCACGAATAAGTAATGCTTCTCTACGACTACGAACCAGCACCATAATATCAGCCGATGTCAGTGATTTTTTTTCACCTTGTTCTAGAAGCCATGCTTGCTGTTGATCGCCTGCTGATAGCCAATCACGAATTTGAGCGGCACATTGTGTTGCCATAATTTGCTCATAATTTCCCGTTGATAGACTTTCACCTTCAGCAAGCCAAAAATTAAAAGGCGAGATCGATTTACCATGGTAAATAAAAGCCATATCTTGGTTTTTTTCAGCAGAACTCACATCAATAAAAGGGATATGCTCAAATAAAAACGGAGCACTAGAACGCATAAAAAGCTTATTAACCGCATTCACCATCCCTGGTGCAGAACGCCAGTTAGTATTTAAAGTGTAATGGTGTGCCGTTTGTTTTCGCGCTTGAATATAAGTGAAAATATCAGCACCACGGAAAGCATAAATTGCCTGTTTAGGATCACCGATAAAAAGTAACCCACTGTTTTCATGCTCACCATAAATAGCATCAAAAATACGGTATTGTTGAGGGTCGGTATCTTGAAATTCATCAATCATTGCAACGGGATAACGCTCACGAATAGCTTGTGCTAATGCTTCTCCCCCTTCACGTTTTAATGCTCTGTCTAAACGTGTTAAGAGATCATCAAACCCCATTTCCCCTCGACGCATTTTTTCATTTTCAATACCTTGGCGTATTTCAGGAATAGCATTCACTAAGATAACATCACGCAGTGTTAAGCTTTGTTTTGTTAGACGCTCAATTTCAACAAAAAGAATATGCTCTGGAGCAGGGCCCTTGGTCGCTTTCTCATTTAAAGTTTCTTGAGAAAAACGAACCAAGCAATCAGGTAACTGATAACTTTTTGTTTCAAGCGTTGCGGCCCATAACGTGATTTCTTCAATCCATTTAGGTAAAAAACGGCTACTATAACTTCGTTTATCTACTCCTGAGGCCGTTATCCACGCTTCAACTTCATGATGATGTTCATTCCAACGCGCTTTCACCTTGTTAATAGCTTCAATAACAGCTTGATGACGCTCTTTTACTGATTCATTTTCATTGTCTAATGCCACGCCTTCAATTTCTGGCATTTCACCTTGTAAATAAGGCTGTATTTCATAAAGTAGTTGCTCAGGACCAGACCAAATTTGGCTAACCGCATTAGCAACATCATAAGAAAGGGGATAACAGTGGCGACGCCAAAAATCAGCACAAACACGTTTTTTCAACTCATATTCATCTTGGATCAAGACTTGTTCAAACAACACACCTGACTCAAATGCATTGTTTGCCAGCATACGCTGGCAAAATCCATGAATAGTGTAAATAGCCGCTTCATCCATTTGACGCTCAGCTTCTAATAACCACTGCGCAGCTAACTCTTTATTAGGAATTTGTTTGAGTAATTCTTGGTATGTTTTGTCAACATTATCAACACCATGACGGATACAGGCAAGCCTTAGTTCATGGATGTTTTTACGAATACGTGCACGTAATTCATCAGTTGCAGCATCTGTAAATGTCACAACCAAGATCTCTTCAACACTTAGAGGTCGATAAAACGCAGAATCCCCCCCTAAACCAAGAAGTAATCGCAAATACAGTAATCCAATGGTATAGGTTTTACCTGTACCCGCAGACGCCTCAATAAGGCGTCTTTGGTACAAAGGAAGTGTATAAGGATTTAATGGCTGCGCCTGTATCACTTCACTCACTCTTTAATTTCCTCAACTGGTAACGTTCTTTGTAATTCGCTAACTGTTGTATAACGTTTCCATTGTTTATTTTGCGCGTAATCAGCTTCTTTACCATCTTTGCCAATTATTTGAGAAACAAACACAAAACCGTTTGGTTTTATTACTGCTTTTTCATAAAACTCAATAGCTTGCTTTAACGTCACTTTATTAAGCTCAGCTAAGAATTTCTCTCGTCCATCATATTTTAAATTATTACGATGGAAATCATTTCGATAAAGAGAAACTTCTTCATAGAAAGTTTGAGGTGGTTGTTTAACTTCAGTAATAATTGCTTTCTTATACTGATTAAAATCAGCCTCATTCATTTTTTTCAAGCGTTCATAGGCTTGCTGATAAAATGCGTTATAACGCTCATTTAAGTAAACTGGCGGTTTAGCATTACTTTGTAATAAGAAACCTAGACCAGACTGTTCACCCATAGTGCCTTGATAAGCAAATACAGCATAACCAAGTTGCTCTTCTGTTCTTAATTGATCATAAAACCAAGGTTTAATAACCGAAGCTAACACAGAAGAAATAGCCTGACCTTCAAGGCGGCTATACCCAGTAGGAATATAAAGTTCGCCTAAGGCATTATCGGTACTGTTTGATTTATTTTGAAATTCAACAGCATCTAATTTATTGAATACTAATGTTTCACCAATCCAGTATTCTGTTCCTTGATTACCTAATAACTCATGTGCAGACTTCGCTATATCACGGCTTTGCTCTGGCGTTAAGTTACCAATAATCAGTGCTTGAAGAGCTGCGTTTTTAATCACTTCACGACGGTTATCAACAATATCTTGCAGTGTAATTGACTCTAATGCTTTGAGTTTGTCAGCTTCTTCATAATACGGAATAGTATTTAATCGGCGAGCTGGCAACATCGCTGCTTCAAACGCTTTTAGGTTATGAGTTACTTCAAGTTGTTCGCGATACCAAGATTTAGCCTGTTCAAGCTCTTCTTGTGTTGATTCAAAACTCATATAACTTTTTAGTGTGGCATTAACTAATTCTGGTAAATGTTGTGTGTAACCATTCATTGAAAAATCGATACCTTGTCCTGATGAGGATGAGATATTCATGCCTGCAACAGATGCTTGGTAAGATAATTCACTGAGTGCTAAACCAGCAAGATAATCAGTTAAAGTTTGCGTAACTTGCTGTTTAACAGTAATGTCTGATTTCTTGTTTACCAAACTTAATGTCACGCTGGCTTTTGGCTCATCAGAAAAATAGTGTGATGGCATATAGAACAAGCGAGCGCTTTTATCTTGCCACAATAATTGTGGCTTAGTGATTTTACTATCAGCATCAATCAACGACAGATTATTAGGAATGTATGGGTTAAGTGTCGGTAAGGATAATGAAATATCATCCGACAACATCTGCCATGTTTCTAATTGTTTAGTTGTAATTTTATCAACCTGATAAGGCGCATTAACAAAATAAGCTTGTTTGTTTGATGGCTCATTAGGGCTTATTACCCAAATTCGTGCTTTCTCTGGTGTGAGTGACTCAAGGCGAGCAAGAATTGCTGAAGGCTCATAATTATCGGCAATATAATCAGCATTCAGGATATTTTTGATTGGATAACGCAACATCATATCTGAAATGCCTTCTATGTAATTCATATCTCTTACAATAGAGCCATAACGAAATGAGAGATCTAAAACATTCGCAATTTCATTAAAATAGCGCTGGCTAATACCTTGTGACTCAATTAAGCGAAGATATGAAAAGATAGCTGAGATAACTTTATCTTTTTGCGCTAAACCTTTATCTGTTAATGCGACATAAATTGTAAAAGAGCCTTGGTTACGATCGATATACGGCTCTGAAAATGCACTAATACTTTCAGCTAAACCTTGATCTTGTAACCATGTTGCAAGTGTTCCAGAACTACGATTACCGATTAAATAACCGATATATGCATCAGATTTGCTACGAAAATCGGCAACATTATTATCAATACCAAATTCAATCTGTAAGGTTTTTTGCGGTAAAGCCGGTACTAGATGGATCATTAACCCTTTTTCTTTATCCGTCATCGCAGGCACTGTGGTTACTGGAATATCTGCTTTTTTATTTGGAATACGGGCAAAGGTTTCTGCGGCTAATTTAGATAATTCATCAAGTGATTTATTACTATAAATCACCCCATTCATTAAGTTGCCAGAATAGTGTGTTTGATAAAACTTAATGAGTTCATCTTGAAGTTTGCTATTTGGCTTATCACTTAGCGTTTCTAAATTTCCGCCCATAAAACGAGAGCTTGGATGTGCTGGGTTTAAGGTTTCTGCTCTAACCTGCCAAAAACGCATACCATCACGCGCACGCGCCATAGTTAATTCGGCATTAACGGCATTGCGCTCACGATCTGCATTTTTAGGATCAAGTAAAGGTTCAGCTAAAGCATCTGCAAGACGATCGACCGCTTCATTAATGGCGCTATTTTCTACTTCTAAGTAGAAAGCTGTACGATATGTAGTGGTGCTTGCATTATGAGATCCCCCGTTCTTTTGTAAGAACTCTGACATACTGCCAGATTGAGGATATTTAGCCGATCCCATTAGCACCATATGTTCTAAATAGTGTGCAAGCCCTTGCTGACTATCTGGATCTTCTAATGCGCCAACAGGTAACGCAACCGCCGTTAATGATTTAACCGCTTTTTCGTCAGAAACCAGTAATACAGTCATATCATTAGGCAATTTAATCGCTTGATATTGCCGTGGATCGCTTTCACTTTTTTCAATGCTATCTGGCAATACTCGCCAAAGTGGATCAGCAGCAAAGCTGTTGATACTCACTAGCATCAATAGCAACATGATCCATAGTTGCGATAAGTATTTTCTCATCTGATATGAGCTCCCTTATTTTTTTAAAAATGGAATTATTGGTTTAAATATCGTTAATGTCGTCTGTTTTACAGTTTGTAAAAAATGCTCGTCTAATTGAGAGAATGCACGCTGAACATACATATCACTCATTTCGCCATCTCGATTATAGCTATCCGTTAAATGTTGCAGCAGCACTAACTCTGCTTTTGCGAGTGTCTCTTCATCATCAAGTAAAAATTCTTGTGTTTTTTTATCATAGCAAGCTTGTAACCAAGCCCAGCCACTCTTCGAAAATAATGCTAATGGGCTATTTAACCCTTGTTTATAATCGTGAATTAAATTATCTAAAGTTGAATAAGCAAATTCAGGATCAACTGGCAATAAACACCATTGCGTTTCCTTTCTGCCGTAAAACCGACTTTCGCCAGTTCCCTCTTTCAAACAATAAACCAGATGTTCAATCCATAGTTGCAATAAGTCATTAGCCGTTAAACTTGCAGGTCGCCAACGTAATAAACCATCGGCTTGTACTTCATTTAAACGCCCAATTAATGGCATAGCACTAAAGCTTTGCTCTAATGTGACAGAATACGAAGCTAATCGTTCACTTCTCACTTTTTCAGCTAAAGGGAGTAACTCTTCTATTTGTTGTTCCCAATAAATTTGACCAAATGCACTTGCTGGAAGTTGCCCTGCTGCTTTAATACGTTCAAAGAGTGATCCTGTTGATGTTTCATCAATCAATGCTTTCAATAGCCATTGATTTAATAGATAGCGCTGAAGTGCATTTATCACAAAAGGCTCTTCTTCGGGCAATTCTGTCTCTTCAATAACAAAGTTTGTTTTTAATCTTTGTTGGAAAAATGCACGGACCGGATGACGATAAAAACGAGAAAGTGCATCAACGGAGACTTTATCTATTGATATATCATCATCTAATGACTCCGTAAAACCTTGATGAGCCTCCCCTTGCCCACTGGCAGCCGGTAACCATTCTGAGGCATAAGAACGAGTGAGTGCCTCAATGTGGAAGTTTTCTTGAGCAAAAGGAACACGACTATGCTGTGTTAATAAATGCTGATTAATGCGAGTCGCACTATCATCAACATTAAGTTTTCCGTCATCAGGTAAACGGAAGTTTTGACCAATATAGTCTTGTAACTCTTTGATTAATACTGATGGATTACATTCTCGATCATCACGTATCGATTTACCGATATAACTGATATAAAGGTATTTTTCGGCCGAACTCAGTGCCTCAAGGAATAAATAACGGTCATCATCTCGACGTTTTCTATCACCACGACGTCGCTTTTCAGCCATTAAATCAAAACCTAATGGCTGAATATTACGAGGATAAATGCCATCATTCATTCCTAATAAGCACACTGCTTTAAAAGGGATTGAGCGCATAGGCATCAGCGTACAAAAGTTCAGGCTTCCCGCCAAAAAGCGCTGACTGATTTTTTCATCATCAAATCGTACCGTTAATTCATCTCGAATAAGCACTAATGGGATTTCATTTTGATATTGTGCTTTCAATCCGTTTTCAATCACTTTTTGCCACTGTTGTGTGATCAACGCTAAAACTAACTCTGTCTCTTCATCAGCTTCAAAAAAGGCATCAACTAATTGCTGCCCAATCTCTAACCACGATTCTAAGGAGCGAGTTTCACTTAACCGTGTACGCCATTCACTTAATGTGTAAAGAAAATCAGCAAGATGCCCTGCAAGCTCTGCGACTAGCCCACTAGATTCATCATAAGGAAGTACTCCTTTCCAAGGGCCATTTTCGCTTTCCATCGCATAACCAAGTAGCATACGAAGTAAACCAAACTCCCATGTATTTTTACCGGTGATAGGGAGTAAAAATGAAGCTACGTTTTCATCATCCAATCCCCAACGTATGCCTGATTCATCCACCCATCGGCGTAGTAGTTTTAATTCACTTTCAAAAATAGAAAAATGCCCAGCTAACGCAGGCACTTCAAGTAAAGCTAAGACTTGTTCTGCTGTAAAACGACTTTGGGGAAGCTCTAATAGCGTAATAAAGGCTTGTAATACTGGGTGTGCTTGACGTGCTTTTCTATCAGAAATAGCAAAAGGGAGATAACGTTCAGCAGGTGCATTACCAAAAACAGCCTGAATATAAGGTGTATAATTATCAATATCAGCAACCATCACAATAATATCCCTTGGTAGCAATTCGGGATCTTGCTCAAGTAAATGCAGTAATTGATCTTGTAATACTTCTACTTCGCGTTGTGGGCTATGGCTTGCATGAAAGGTCAACGAGTGATCAGCTAGTGAGATAACACGTTTTTTTTCACTACATTCATAGGTTTTAAGTGTTGTGCCTAATTGTGAAAAATCTTCTAAATCAAGAATGTCTGCTTGTAATTGATGAAGTAAATTATCTCTTGGAATATCAACAAAAGCATCCAATACATCGGTATACTCAAGTTCAGAAAGAAAATAGAGATTATCTTTACCCAATTTTCCCCATGAAGCTAATAGCGGATTACCAATATTTTGCTCCCCCTCTTCATTAAATAACGATGAGGCATTTTTTTCATCTTTAAACCAAGGTGATTCATGCAATTGCTGATAATGGCGAGGTTTTCTACTATTAAGCCGAGCAAGAAATTTAGGATCTTGAATATCACCCCAATAGTAACGGCAAGGATTGGTAAAGAGTAAATAAATCTCTGTATGACGCCCAATAGCCTGTAACGCCTGCAAATAAACTTGCGGTAATGCCGAAATTCCACAAATAAAAATACGAGATGGAAAACAATGCTGAAGTTCTCCTTCTTTTGCACCATTTAATGTCGAAATAAATTGCTGGTAAAGATTAGAACGATGCCATTGAGGCTGATTGAGATCTTTTGTGTATTGCTGTAATGCTACCCACAATATTTTCTGCCAACGCTGATTCTCACTCAGCCCTTCTATCAATTCATCTTTTTCCCACGAAGCTAACCAATCTGAACGATACACCAAATATTGGTCAAATAAGTCAGCAACACGCCCCGCTAATTGGTGTAATTTACGTTTATCTTCATCATCATCAAGATAATGAAGTAGTGGTTTAAATTCTTCATGAGATAAATATTCAGGTAATAATGCCATTAATTTCCATGTCATAGCATCTTTAGAAAAAGCACTTTCTTTAGGTATACCTGATAGCACCCGCGTAAACATTTCCCAAATGAATGTTGCAGGCAATGGATAGCGAATATTTGCGGCAATTCCTAAACTTTCAGCAAGTTGAATTTGTAACCACTGAGACATTCCGGGGCTTTGTACTAAAATTACTTCTTGTTCAAAGGGAGAAGAGAGTGGTCTGGTCTGCATAAAGTGCACCATAAGTGACTTTAATAATGACAACTGATTTGAGTGATATATATGAAACATCAGATCCCCATCTTATGGATTGCATGACCAATAGTATAAATTTATCGTGGGTAAAATATTATTAGCAACATAACCTTCCATTTGCTGACAACCTTCAGAATGTGAAAGAGAATGCATCATTATTTTCTGGTTATAAGCAAAATAGTAAGGTGATTTATCAGGCAATTTTTCAAATAAAACAAAGATCCCCTGTCCTGTTTGCTGTATTTGAATTAACCGCTGAAAATCGACTTTTAATGATTGACTATACCCTATAATAGCGACAAAACTAATATTAAAAAATAGTAATACAAACATTGTATTAAGTAAGATAGAACCATTTTCTGATCTATTTTGAGCCTTTTTTATGATACACACTCCTTATGCACGAATGGGCAATAATCTAGCCATCCATTTGGATCAGGCACAATAGCTTTATCTTTCCCTTTTTTAAAACTAATCCATTGATAATGATATATTTTATAACCTAATAAGCTTTCTGCTTGTCCTTGAAGTAAGGCCTTATCTGCTGAGATTAAAAATAAGCAGCTCTTTATTTTGGGATCAGCATAAAAAGAACGGCATTGCCATTGATTTAATTGTATTGATGAAAGTTCCCAATCCTGTGTTATCCCCCATTGCAGAGCAGATTCAGCAAATAAAAAGGCCTGTCTTGCTTGTAACTCTTGCATCACTACTTGTTCAGATTGTCTGTAATAGTAAGAAAAATCTCCGAGCATAGATAAGCTAATGCCAATAAAACCTATCACTACAAATATACCCGCTAAGCCTTGTTCATTGCTCCTGTGAGTGAAATAAATATTCATAATGCAGTCACATTCCTTAAACGGATGATATTTTGATAATGTGATTTTATTTCAGGCTTTTGTTTTAAATGAAATTTTAAAGAAATAGAAAGATAAAAATACGGGTTTTCTTTCACAGAATACGTTTTAGCATAAGGCTGTAAAATAAACTCCGTTACCTCAATCTCGTTATTTTCGAAAAATTGTTGCCATCCTGAAGAGGCACAATCTTTTACACCTCTTAATTGCTCTAATTGTCCCTTTTTAAGGCGATATCCAAAATAATCACTCTCTTTTGACAAAGGAGGCTCCCATCGACCATTACTGTTTATGTCATAAGCAAAAATAACGCAGGAATTTTTTCCTTGGTTAGGATACTGCCCTATTTTTAAAGGTGACACTTGCAAGCCACCTACCTTCAACGCATTAACACAATCGCCATAACAATACCCTGTACGCCTTAATTGCGTTTCAAGTACCAATAATCGCTCTCTTAAAAAAATATCTAATTGATATTGTTGATAAGAATGGAGTAGCGTATTCATTATTTGGGGATAAGCTCTGCTGATACAAAGAAATAAAATCCCACTTATCGCAATAGCAAAAAGACATTCCATCAATACCATTCCTGATGAAAAAGAAAATACAGATCGTTTTAACATGATGAAAACACCTTTATTTTCTGACTACACGCTCTTATCCTACCTAAAGATGAAATAATAATTTTCACTTCATCCTCTTCATTTTGAAGCACAAAACTCATGGGTTTTAATGTTTGGCGAATTCTACCAAACGTAAAATTTGAGACTGTTGATTGCTTAAGTTGAATACCTTGGGCTAATTGATAAATCGTTTGTTTTTCAGGTAAGTATCGTAGAGAAAAAGGAATAGCGACTATTTTATTACTGGGCGATAAATGAAGTGATATTTTAATTTTGACATTAAACAACAACGCCTGCTGTTGCTGATAAGAAAGAAAAACAATGGTTTCTCGTACACTCTGTATTAAATGGCGTTGCTTAACAAAATGTTGATAAGAAGAAATTGATAGATAACTTAAAATAGAGACTATCAGCATCACGATAAGTATTTCGAGTAAACTGACACCTTGCTCACTTTTTTTCTGAAACTCCCTATTTAGGCTTAATTTTCTATTATTGTTCATTTGTTTCTCCTTTTTAGCCTGTGGTGAGCATGCAGACTACAGCCTTAAAGGTAAACAAAGATAAGCATTTTTCTCGAACAGTTACGCAATAACAATATTTTCAGAGCAAATACAAAATAAACGTATTTATGATTAATAAATACTGACAACGCTTTAAATTTTAAATAAAAAAATCAATAAAAAACCCCTGCTTATGACTAAACAGGGGCTTTAAAAGTAAAGGAGAAATTATACCGTAAATGGATATTTTATTGCTTCATGACATTGATAGCCTTCAACAGTAAAATCATCTGTTGTTACCCATGTTTCGATATCTTCCAATGTTTTGATTTTTGGATTGATATGCAACGTTGGTAACGGTAAAGGTTCTCTTTTTAACTGCACATCACGCATTAGAGGCAATTGATTTTCATAGATATGTGCATTGATTATCTTATGAAATGCTTTACCCGGTTTATGTCCTGTAATTTGAGCCACCAGCGCTAATAAGACAAAACACTGAATTTGGTTGAAATTTAAACCTAGTGGCACATCACAACTGCGCTGATAAGAGGTTAAATAAAGGGTATCACCAACAAGTGAAAAGGTATGCGTATGCATACAAGGGCGTAAGCAACCTAGTTCAGTTTCACCTGGATTGTAAAACGTGATGATTTCACCACGATCATCGATACCTTTAGTAAGGTTATCGACTACTTTACGCAGTTGATCAAAATGAGAACCATCAGGGCGTTGCCATTGGCGTCCTTGGACACCATAAACACGGCCCATATCGTCTTCACCTTTTCGATGAGGATTATTTAACCATGCATCATTTTCATTCGCATTGGCATTCCATGTATTACAACCAATTTCACGAAATTGTGCTGCATTATCATAGCCACGCAAATACCCTAATAGTTCTGCTATTGCGGCTTTATAAAAACTTTTTCGTGTCGTTATTAACGGAAATTGGTTATTCGCAACATCATATTCCAGATCAGCATTAATCACCGTTAAACAACGGGTTCCTGTCCGTTTATTATCAATCCATTGCCCTTCATCGATAATGCGTTGACACAATGCCAGATACTGCTTCATGTTGTCTCTCTTGTTAATTAGCTAATAATAAAAATTTATCTCACACTATTTGTGAGTTGGTGTTGGGTTTTGTGGTGTTTTTTTATCTTGGCGATAAGCCCATACCATAAAAATAATACCCAACAAAATCATTGGAATTGAGAGTAATTGTCCCATACTCACACCGCTAAATAGCCCTAATTGCGCATCAGGTTGACGGAAGAATTCAACAATAATACGGAATGCACCATAACCTATCAGGAATAGACCCGAAACACTGCCTACTGGACGATTTTTACGCACAAAAATATTAAGAATAATAAATAATACTATCCCTTCTAACAACATTTCATAGAGTTGTGAAGGGTGACGAGGTAAAACCCCATACTCTTGAATAATAGGTAGCAGCGTTGATGGATCTTGAGCAACAAGCTGAAGATCTTCAGAGCGTGAGTTTGGAAATAAGAAGGCCCAAGGCGTATCTAATGTGACGCGCCCCCATAATTCACCATTAATAAAGTTACCAATGCGACCTAAACCTAAGCCAAATGGGATTAAAGGTGCTACAAAATCAGCCACTTGGAAAAATCTACGTTTAGTGCGTTTTGCAAACCAGATCATGGCACAAATCACCCCAATTAAACCACCATGGAACGACATACCGCCATCCCAAACTTTAAAGAGGTAAAGAGGGTCATTTAAAAAGACTGGCAGATTATAGAATAAAACATAACCTAAGCGACCACCGATAAACACACCAACAAAACCGACATAAAGTAATGTTTCAACTTCATTTTTATTCCAACCACTATTCGGTTTTGCGGCTCGTCGATTTGCAAGCCATAAGGCAAAGACAAATCCAACTAAATACATCATACCGTACCAGTGTAATGACACAGGCCCGATAGAAAACATAACGGGATCAATCTCTGGAAATTTAAGGTAGTTTATACTCATTATTCCCTACTTCACTTAATTAATAATTTCTGTGTTTGCTCTTTATAGCCAACACAGAAAAGGCTTATACAAAGGCATGTCAAATACCTCCGCGAATTAATCCACCTAATCCTTGTTTTTC
The DNA here is from genome assembly GCF_040138965.1 of Proteus sp. fly-1089. Classification (NCBI taxonomy): domain Bacteria; kingdom Pseudomonadati; phylum Pseudomonadota; class Gammaproteobacteria; order Enterobacterales; family Morganellaceae; genus Proteus; species Proteus sp. fly-1089. Next base: position 103,793 of record NZ_JBEETS010000009.1, on the reverse strand, counting down.
CATAAACTCAGAAGACAATTTTTTGATTTCTGTTGCTGTTTCAGCTTGCAACACTTGTTGCATAAAAGGCTGTAGCACCACAGGATCAAGATGGCGTAATAAGTATTTTACCCTAGGTAAACTACGTCCACTCATGCTTAACTGCCTAAAACCAAGCCCTATTAACAGCAATGCCCCGATAGGTGTTCCTGCCATTTCGCCACAAACACTGATTGGTAACTGGTAATATTGACATTGTGTCGCAATCAAATTCAGTGAACGCAATAATGCAGGATGCAAATTATCATAGAGTGATGCGACATGGGTATTATTACGATCGACTGCAAGCAAGTATTGAGTTAAATCGTTTGTTCCAACAGAAATAAAATCAACCCGATTAGCTAATTGTGACAACATAAATACCAACGAGGGAACTTCAAGCATAATACCTAACGGTGGTGGAGCACATTCACATTTTAACTCTCGACTCACTTCATCACATGCACGTAATAGCAATGTTCTCGCTTCGTCAATTTCATCAATACTTGTCACCATCGGCAACAATATTTTCAAATTTTTAAATTCGAGGTTTGCTTTTAGCATAGCACGAAGCTGAATAAGGAAAATTTCAGGTTGATCGAGTAATATTCTTACTCCTCGCCAACCCAAGCAAGGATTTTCCTCATTAATGGGCATATAAGGAAGTTGTTTATCGGCACCCACATCTAATGCACGTAACACAACGGGTTTATCGGGGAAAAAAGAGAGTATTTCACGGTAGCGGTTTTTTTGTTCATCTTCTGATGGGAAACCGCTTTGTAGCATAAAAGGAATTTCTGTCCGATATAAACCAACACCGTCTATTCCCATGCTAATACGTTGCTCGTATTTAATATTTAATCCTGCATTCAATTGAACGCTAACCGATTCACCATTTTTGAGAACAGCTTGCTGCTCTAGTTGTTCTTCTGCAATCTGACTTAATACGCTCTCTTCATCAATAATCTGTTTATATTCTTGGGCTATAAAAGGCTCTGGTTCAATAAATATCTCGCCACGATAACCATCAAGAATAAGCATGCGATTATGTAAAAGCTCAGGTTGAATATCCGCACCCATAATCGCAGGAATTCCCATTGCTCTAACAAGGATCGCAGAATGTGAGTGTGTTGCACCATCTCGCACAATCACACCTGCAAGTTGTTGTTCAGGTAATTCAGCCAATAAACTTGCGCTTAATTCATCTGCCACCAAAATAAAGCGCTCAGGCCAAATATTGGTTGAACTTACCTCATCATCTAAATGAAATAATAAACGCCGTCCTAATGCTTTTAGATCAGAGGCTCTTTCTCGCATGTAGCCATCTTTCAAGCTAGAAAATTGTGCCGAAACTTTCTCAACAACCACTTTTACAGCCCATTCTGCGACATATCCTTGAGTGATAATCGCTGTCATTTTGTGTTTAAGTTGGGGATCATTAAGTAAATGCGAGTAGAGATCAAAAATGGCAGCACTCTCTTTTTGTGCATTCGCCATAAAACGCTTACTAAAACGGCGACATTCTGCTGTAGCATCTTCTAAAGCCATGGTAAGTCGATTGAGTTCTGCTTTTATATCCAGAGCACTGGCTTTAAATACATTCTCAAGGATAGGTTGCGAGACTTCTTGCCAGCCATACGCCATAACCACGCCCGTAGAAATGGATAATGCTTTAATGCGACTTTGACGATATTGTCCAAAAAGTCCTTTCGTTTGTACTTGCGATAACGTTGCACCTAATTGTGTTGCTAGCGTCACCATAAAAGACTCCTCGCTCTCGTTAAATAAGCGACGCTCTTTTTGTTGAACAACTAAAACACCAAGAAGTTGACGACGATAAACAATAGGCACACCAAGGAAAGCGCGCAGATCGTCTTCTTTTACTTGAGGAAGGTATTTAAAACTAGGGTGCTCACGAATATCCGCAAGATTGATAAGCTCAGAAAGGCGTCCAACTTCACCAACAACGCCTTCATCAAAAGAGAGGCTAACAGCTCGTCCTCTGGGTTTTTTAAGCCCTTTTGTGGCCATTAGATAAAAACAACTACGTTGCTTATCAGCAAGATAAATAGAACACACATCCGTGTGCATTGCCTGACACGTTTCCTTGACTAAGAGTTCAAGCGCTTCTGGAAGTCCTGCTGCCATAGCCACTTTTTCTACAATTTCTCGCAAACGTGTCAGCATAGTGTTATCTAATACCTTTTACGCCGATATCCATACGATGGACGAGGTAAAGACACTTGTTCTTGCAATGGCATGACTACTGGTGCGAACTCTTTCATTACACGACGATAAACATCACGCTTAAAAGAGACGACTTGTCGAACAGGATACCAGTAACTCACCCAACGCCAGCCATCAAATTCTGGCGTTTTGCTTTGTTGAACGTTAATGTCCTTATCATTACTTGTTAACTGCAAAAGGAACCAACGCTGTTTTTGTCCAATACAAACAGGTTTTGTATCCCAACGCACCAAACGTTTCGGTAACTTGTAACGTAACCAGTTACGTGTGGAGGCAAGAATTTTAACATCCTTGCGACTTAACCCAACTTCTTCGAACAACTCTCGGTACATTGCCTGCTCTGGCGATTCTCCAGGATTAATTCCCCCTTGAGGAAACTGCCATGAATGTTGCCCATAGCGACGAGCCCAAAGCACTTGCCCTTGCCGATTACAAATTACAATCCCTACATTCGGGCGGTAGCCATCATCATCGATCACTAGACTACCTCAATAACCAAATTTGAAAGATAACTCATTGTTTCATACTACCCACAAACGGTAAACCTCTATCAACAGACTTTGCACAACGTGTGTATTTATCTACAATGGGAAAGTCTCAACGGGGTGCCTTGTTAGGCTGAGAAAAACCCGTGGAACCTGATCCAGCTAATACTGGCGTAGGGATTTGAGTCAGGATAATGCAATATTTCATGATTTGCGGTCCTCACTCCTCAGATCCTACCTGACTTTTTACTGAGGAACTAAACGTGTTAACTAAATCGCTTCGTTTTACTTTCCTACTGGGTGCACTGGGTGTAATAAGTGCTTTTTCAACACAAGCCCAAGCACAAAAACCGACACTAACTGTTTATACCTATGACTCATTTACCGCAGATTGGGGCCCAGGACCTGCCATTAAAAAAGCATTTGAGCAACAGTGTGATTGTGAATTAAAGCTTGTTGCCCTTTCTGATGGTGTTTCTTTGCTTAATCGATTACGTATGGAAGGTAGCAAAAGTAAAGCTGACATTATTTTAGGTTTAGATAACAATCTGATACACGCGGCTAAAGAAACCGGGCTTTTTGCGCCAAGTAATATCGATACATCAAAACTCGCCTTACCTGAAAAATGGACTGACGATACCTTTGTGCCTTATGATTACGGCTACTTTGCGTTTATTTATGATAAAAACCGTATTGCTAACCCGCCCAAAAGTATGGATGAGCTACTAAATAGCCAAGAAAAGTGGAAAATACTGTATCAAGACCCTCGTACCAGCACACCAGGCTTAGGCTTAATGCTATGGATGCAATCACTTTATCCTGAAAATACCGCCTCTCAATGGAAGAAGTTATCTGAGAAAACCCTTACTGTAACAAAAGGTTGGAGTGAGTCTTATGGCTTATTCTTAAAGGGTGAAGGTGATTTTGTGCTAAGTTATACTTCATCTCCGGGTTATCACATTTTAGCGGATAAAAAAGATAACTATGCGGCAGCTATTTTCTCTGACGGACACTATTTACAAGTCGAGGTTGCTGCAAAACTCAAATCGAGTAAACAACCTGAATTAGCTCAGCAATTTATGCAATTTATGCTAACCCCAGCTTTCCAAGAAACTATTCCCACCACCAATTGGATGTACCCCGTAATAGATATGCCGTTACCCGATGTCTATTCTGTGATGCCTAAACCAGAAAAATCATTGCAATTTGATGCAGATGTTGTCGCTAAAGAGCGTCAAACATGGACGCGTAATTGGCAATCTGCGGTTAGTCGCTAATGGGAAGATGGCTTATCCCGGGGCTATGTGCCTCGGGTTTACTGCTTATTGTGGCTTTATTGTCATTTGGTGCATTATGGTTTAATGCGCCAAGTGGTGAATTATCCTCTATTTTTGCTGATGACTATTTATGGCATGTCGTGCGCTTTGCTTTCTGGCAAGCCTTTTTATCTGCCTTATTTTCAATATTACCTGCCATTTGGCTCGCTAAAGCACTTTATCGACGCCAATTTAAAGGTAGAACACTTTTCTTACGTTTATGTGCCATGAGCCTTGTGTTACCCGTTTTAGTGGCACTTTTTGGTATTTTAACTGTTTATGGAAGAGTCGGTTGGATTGCTCAAATTTGTGAATGGCTGGGGATTAATTACCAATTTACCCCTTATGGTTTACAAGGCATTTTATTGGCACATGTTTTTTTCAATATGCCATTAGCAACCCGAATGCTATTACAAGCTCTCGAAAGTATCTCGCCAGAACAACGCCAATTAGCCTCACAATTAGGCATGAATGGCTGGCAACGTTTTCGCTTTCTAGAATTTCCCTATTTATGGCGACAAATACTTCCCACAGCGTCACTGATTTTTATGCTCTGCTTTGCAAGCTTCGCCACTGTACTAGCGTTAGGTGGAGGCCCAGCGGCAACAACCGTTGAGCTAGCAATTTATCAAGCATTAAGTTATGACTACGATTTGCATAGAGCGGCTCTTTTAGCCCTTATTCAGCTTTTTTGCTGTTTAGGTTTGGTGCTAATTAGTCAAAAACTTAAAGGAACACTCTTTGTCGGAGATAGTCAAAAACAGCATTGGCGTGATCCCAATGATCCCCTCTTTAGCAAAATAACTGATACTCTAATTATTACGCTCGCGATCCTTTTTTTAGTGCCCCCTATTTTAGCGGTGATAACAGATGGTCTTAACAGCGAATTAATACGAGTGATACAACAACCCATACTTTGGCAGGCTTTTACAACATCTCTCATTATAGCGGTTGGTGCGGGTATTGTTTGCGTTGTATTAACAATGATGTTGCTATGGAGTAGCCGAGAACTTCGCCTACGTCACTTTAAAAAAGCGGGGCAGGCTATGGAAATGAGTGGATTGATTATTCTGGCAATGCCGGGCATTGTATTGGCAACAGGCTTTTTCTTGTTATTAAACAATACAACTGGACTCCCTGAATCACCATATATATTAGTGATTTTAACCAACGCATTAATTGCCATTCCTTATGCTTTAAAAGTGCTCGAAAATCCAATGAATGATATTGCTTCACGTTATGGCCTTTTATGCCAATCGCTTAATATTCAGGGTATCAATAGACTTCGTTGGGTAGAGTTACAAGCATTAAGAAAGCCAATTTCACAAGCACTTGCTTTTGCTTGTGTTATTTCTATTGGTGATTTTGGTATTGTTGCTCTATTTGGTAATGAAACATTTAGAACACTTCCTTTCTATCTTTATCAGCAAATTGGGGCTTATCACACGCAAGATGGTGCTGTCACAGCCATGATCTTATTGCTACTTTGCTTCTCTCTTTTTAGCCTAATAGAACGATTGGCAGGAAAATCTCATGATTAAATTAGAGCACCTTGCTTATACCTATGAACACCAACACCTTGTGTTTAATTTAGCGGTAAACACCGGTGAGCGTATCGCCGTATTAGGCCCAAGTGGCGCGGGAAAAAGTACCTTACTCAGTTTAATTGCTGGATTTTTACCTTCAGAAAAAGGAACCCTTTTTCTTAATGGTTGTGATCACACTAAAACCGCACCCGCAAAACGTCCTATCTCTATGTTATTTCAAGATAATAATTTGTTTCCTCATTTAACAGTTAGGCAGAATATTGGCTTGGGATTAGATCCTGGTTTAAAACTCACAGATACACAAAAAGTACTGTTAGAAAACAGAGCCAAGCAAGTTTCTTTAAATGAATATCTTGATCGCTTACCTTCACAATTATCAGGGGGGCAACGCCAACGTGTTGCCATTGCTCGTTGCCTTGTGCGTGAACAACCTATCTTATTGCTCGACGAGCCTTTTTCTGCACTCGACCCCGCTTTACGCATTGAAATGTTGGCTTTGCTAGAACAACTTTGTGAAGAAAAAAAACTAACCTTACTGATGGTTTCACATAGCTTAGAAGATGCTATCAAGATTGCCTCAAGAGCAATTGTGATTGATAACGGAACAATTGTGTATGATGGTAATACACAATCGTTAATAAATGGTGAAGTGGATCAATCACTTATTTTAGGTATTCCCTCTAATTAAACACGACTTAAATTAACTGTATAAATAACCACTACTTTGGCTATAATAAACACATCTTTAGCGAATTTTTTGTGTGTTTTAGGTGCCTATGGTTGACCATACTGAACAAGGTTTTATTCTCACCCGCCACTGGAGCGACACCCCAAAAGGTATTGTCGTCTCCTATTGGTTAGCGACAGAAAATGGACCTCGTAAAGTCACGGTTCCTTTGCAACAAGCTATTGGCTTTGTTGCTCGTCAGCATGAAAATGTTTTACGTTCTCTTGTGAATAAAAACCCTGATATAGAAATTCGCCCTCTCGATTTAAAAGACTTTGAAAGGCAACCTGTTTTTGGCGTCTACTGCAAACAGTACCGACAACTCGTTCAACTAGAACTACAACTCAAAGAGCACCACATACGTCTTTATGAGGCCGATATACGCCCTCATGAACGTTATATGATGGAGCGTTTTATCACCGCACCAATTTGGTTTCGTTATCAACAAAATAATACCGTGACACTAAAACCTGCTCCTGATTATCGTCCTACATTGCGAACAGTATCTTTAGATATTGAAACCAGCGAATTCGGTGAACTTTACTCTATTGGACTTGCGGGTTGTGGCGATAATGTTGTGTTTATGCTGACAGATAATGCCCCAGCAGAAAGTGAACACCTACAGCCTGAAAGCTATCGTTTATGTTATGTCAGTAGCCGTTTACGTCTAATTGAAAAGCTCAATGAATGGATGCAGCATTACGATCCCGATGCCATTATTGGCTGGAATTTAATTCAATTCGATTTACGTATTTTACATACCCATGCTCAGCGTTATGGAGTGAGCTTGTTACTAGGTCGCCAAAACAATCCATTGGAGTGGCGAGAGCATAGCTTTAAAAAAGGACATTTCTTTGCCTCAGCACAAGGTCGCTTAATTATTGACGGTATTGAAGCTCTGAAAATGGCCACATGGAACTTCCCCTCATTTAGCCTAGAGTCAGTCGCGCAAAGTCTATTAGGGGAAGGTAAAGCCATTGATACACCTTATGCCAGAATGGATGAGATTAATCGGCGTTTTAACGAAGATAAGCCTGCGTTAGCCTACTATAACTGGCAAGACTGTGTTTTAGTAAACCGCATTTTTGATGCCACATCTCTTATGGCGTTTTTATTAGAAAGAGCATGTGTCACAGGACTTTCTGTTGATAGAAGTGGAGGCTCCGTAGCCGCGTTTACACACCTTTATCTCCCTTCTATGCATCGCATTGGATATGTTGCCCCTAATCAAGGCGAAAAGCCTGAAGAACATAGCCCCGGTGGCTTTGTTATGGACTCTACTCCCGGTTTATATGATTCAGTCGTTGTGCTTGATTACAAAAGCCTTTATCCCTCAATTATTCGTACTTTTTTAATCGACCCTGTTGGAATGATTGAAGGAACACATCAACCTAATGAAAAACTGTCTATTCCTGGTTTTCGCCAAGCGTGGTTTTCGCGGGAAAAGCACTGTTTACCCACTATTGTGTCGCAAATTTGGCACGAAAGAGATAATGCAAAATTACATAAAAATGCCCCGCTTTCTCAAGCCCTAAAAATTATTATGAATGCTTTTTATGGTGTTTTAGGCTCAGTGGGATGTCGTTTTTTTGATCCTCGTCTGGCGTCTTCAATTACCTTACGTGGCCATGAGATTATGAAAAGAACGCGAGCATTAATTGAAGCTAAAGGTTATCAAGTTATTTATGGTGATACTGACTCTACTTTTGTTTGGCTTAAATCGCCACATACTGAGCAACAAGCACAACAAATTGGGCATCATCTAGTACAAGAGGTTAACCAATGGTGGAAAACTCACCTTTTTGAAACCTATCAACTTGATTGCAAATTAGAGCTAGAGTATGAAACACACTATCGTCGTTTTTTAATGCCAACCGTTCGAGGTATGGAAACAGGCAGTAAAAAGCGTTATGCGGGATTAAGCAATGATAAGATGGTGTTTAAAGGATTAGAAACCGTCAGAACAGATTGGACACCTCTTGCTCAGAAATTTCAACAAGAGCTTTATACTCGTATTTTTCATCAACAACCTTACCAGCAGTTTATTCGTGATTATGTCGCAGATACGCTTGCGGGAAAATATGATGATAGATTAGTGTATCGTAAACGGTTACGTCGAAAATTATCAGAATATCAGCACCACGTTCCCCCTCATGTTAAAGCTGCACGTAAAGCTGACGAATATAATTTATCCCAAAATAGACCTCAACAATATCAGCAAGGCGGTTGGATTAGTTATATAATTACCCTCTTGGGACCTGAACCATTAGAGCACATTACCGCTGCACCTGATTACGAACACTATATCAATAAGCAGTTAATGCCGATTGCAGATGCTATCCTGCCTTTTATACAAGATGATTTTTCAACCTTGTTAAATGGACAATTGACGCTGACATTTTAAGATGTGTCATTTTGCAGGTGACGGTTTGCTTTGCATCTATTAACATAACGCCCCTTTGGTGATAATTAACTTTTCTTGTTTCAAGAACAGGCATTTTTATCCCACAAATTTTAATGACAACACCGCAATACTGCATTCATTAATAATTCCTAAATTATATATTTGAGAGCTGAGTTTATATATATGCCTTTTACTCTTGGTCAACGTTGGATTAGCGATACTGAAAGCGAGCTTGGACTGGGTACTGTTGTGGCAGTTGATGCCCGCATGGTGACCTTACTTTTTCCTGCCTGTGGCGAAAACCGCCTTTACTCCCGTCATGATGCTCCAATAACGCGGGTGATGTTTAATGCGGGAGATACTGTCACCAGTCACGAAGGCTGGAAACTCGCCATCGATAACGTTGTAGAAGATAATGGCCTTCTTATCTATCAAGGTGTACGTTTAGACACCGAAGAGCCTGCGCAATTACGTGAAGTGTTCTTAGATAACAAACTCACTTTTAATAAACCACAAGATCGCCTTTTTGCAGGCCAAATTGATCGTATGGATCGCTTTGCCTTACGCTATCGCGCACGTAAATTCTTAAGCGAACAATTTAAACAAGCACAAAGTGGCTTACGTGGCATTCGTGCAAGCCTGATCCCTCATCAGCTTTACATTGCCAATGAAGTGGGTAAACGTCATAACCCTCGCGTTTTATTAGCGGATGAAGTGGGTCTGGGTAAAACCATTGAAGCGGGTATGATTATCCACCAACAGTTAATGGATGGTCGGGCTGAGCGTGTGTTAATTATCGTGCCTGAAAGCTTACAACATCAGTGGTTAGTTGAAATGTTACGCCGTTTCAATCTGCGTTTTTCACTGTTTGATGATAGCCGTTATAGCGAATCCTTGTTAGATAGCGATAACCCATTTGAAACAGAACAAATGATCATCTGCTCTTTAGATTTTGTGCGTAAAAATAAGCAACGTTTTGAACATCTCGTTGAAGCAACATGGGATATGCTGGTTGTCGATGAAGCTCATCACCTTGTGTGGAGTGAAGACGCACCAAGCCGTGAATATCAAGTAATTGAAGAGTTGGCTGAATCTATTCCTTCAGTGTTGCTATTAACCGCAACACCTGAGCAATTAGGTCAAGAAAGCCACTTCGCTCGTTTACGTCTGCTTGATCCAAGTCGTTTCCATGACTATAACGAATTTATCAATGAGCAACAAAAATACCGTCCTGTTGCCGATGCTGTCACTATTTTGCTATCAGAAGATGATTTAAATACCGAACAACAAAATATCATCAGTGAAATGATTAGTGAGCAAGATGTTGAACCATTGCTGAAAGCGGCAAATACCAAAGGCGAAGAACGCACTAAGTCTCGCCAAGAACTTGTTCATATGTTAATGGACAGACACGGAACGGGGCGCCTGTTATTCCGTAATACACGCTCTGGTGTGAAAGGTTTCCCTAATCGCTTACTTCGTGCGATTAAAATGCCACTGCCAACACAATATCAAACAGCGATTAAAGTTGCCGAAATTATGGCAGCGAAAAAGAGCCTCGAAGTTCGTGCAAAAGAGATGCTCTACCCTGAACGAATTTACCAAGAATTCGAAGGTGAAAACGCAACATGGTGGAACTTTGATCCTCGTGTTGAATGGTTACTTGGTTTCTTAACTGCAAATCGCAATGAAAAAGTTCTGGTTATTTGTGCGCAAGCGGCAACTGCATTGCAACTAGAGCAAGTTTTACGCGAACGCGAAGCTATTCGTGCGGCAGTCTTCCATGAAGGAATGTCTTTACTTGAACGCGATCGCGCTGCAGCTTATTTTGCGTCTGAAGAAGAAGGCGCACAGGTTCTATTATGTTCTGAAATCGGCTCAGAAGGACGTAACTTCCAGTTTGCAAATCAACTGGTCATGTTTGATCTGCCATTTAATCCTGATTTATTAGAACAACGTATTGGTCGTCTTGATCGTATTGGCCAAAATCGTGATATTGATATCAGCATTCCTTATCTGGAAGGTACAGCTCAATCTGTATTGTTACGTTGGTACCATGAGGGATTAGATGCATTTGAACATACTTGCCCAACTGGCCGTACTATTTACGACAGTAAATATGATGCGTTAGTTAATTATCTTGCTCAACCCAATGAGTTAGCTGACTTTGATGAGTTTATTGCGGCTTGTCGTAAACAGCATGATGAAATGAAACTTAAACTTGAGCAAGGCCGTGACCGCCTATTAGAAATGCACTCTAATGGTGGTGAAGTGGGCGTTGAATTGGCGGGTGAAATTGCGGCTCAAGATAATGATCCTGAATTAGTTAACTTTGCGTTGAATTTATTTGATATCGTTGGTATTAACCAAGAAGATCGTAGTGACAGCTTAATTATTTTAACGCCGTCTGATCATATGCTAGTGCCTGATTTCCCGGGCTTACCACAAGATGGTTGCACTATCACATTTGATAGAGAGCAAGCGCTATCTCGTGAAGATACCCAATTTATCAGTTGGGAACACCCCATTATCCGTAATGGCTTAGATTTGATCCTATCAGGCGATACTGGTAGCTGTGCAGTGTCTTTATTAAAAAATAAAGCATTACCAGTAGGAACGCTATTAGTTGAACTGATTTATGTCGTAGAAGCACAAGCGCCTAAACATCTTCACTTAAGTCGTTTCTTACCTGCAACACCAGTTCGCTTATTACTTGATCTAAAAGGTAATAACCTAGCCTCTCAAGTTGAGTTTGAAAGTTTTAACCGCCAATTAAATGCGGTTAACCGTCATACTTCTAGCAAACTAGTCAATGCGGTACAAAGCGAAGTACACCATGTACTCAAAGCCTCTGAACCATTAATGGAAGTCGAAGCGAAAGGGCTTATTCAAAAAGCGAAAGAAGAAGCTGATCGCGTATTAACACATGAATTATCACGCCTAGAGGCTTTACGCGCTGTAAATCCAAATATTCGTGATGATGAAGTTGAAGCGATTGAAAATGAGCGTACTCATATTCTTAATCATTTAGATGAAGCAAATTGGCGCTTAGATTCAATACGTTTAATTGTTGTTACCCACCAATAATTACCATTAAAGCGGGGAGTCTTTTGCTCCCCGTTGTTTTGATGAGATATCCACCATGATGGAAGTTTATAACCCGCCGACTGATCCTTGGTTACATATTTTATATCAAGATGAGCATATTATTGCCGTCAATAAACCCAGTGGATTACTATCTGTGCCGGGCAAAGCGCCAGAGCATAACGACAGTATTATGTCGCGCATTAAAGCTGATTTTCCTAATGCCGAATGTGTGCATCGTTTAGATATGGCAACCAGTGGCGTCATTGTTGTTGCACTAAATAAAGATGCTGAGCGTGAGCTAAAACGTCAATTTCGTGAACGTGAACCGAAAAAAACCTATATTGCTCGCGTATGGGGGCATATCGAAAAAGAAGAAGGATTGGTTGATTTACCATTAATTTGTGATTGGCCAAATCGACCAAAACAAAAAGTCTGTCATGAAACGGGAAAAGCAGCGCAAACTTTTTATGAGGTGCTGGAGTATGAAGAGAATGCGACAAGAGTCAAACTCTCGCCAATTACGGGGCGTTCACATCAATTGCGGGTACACATGTTAGCGTTGGGGCATCCTATTTTAGGGGATCGCTTTTATGCACATCCGCAGGCAAGAGCGATGGCTCCTCGCCTGCAGTTACATGCTCAGGAATTATTTATTACGCATCCTGCTTTTCGATCCCCGATACATTTTGAATGCCTTGCCGATTTTTAATGTCTTATGACACTAAAACAGTCACTGAACTCAATGAAGCAAGGAGCAGGCAAAGCGCTAATCCCATAACCCCAACAAGAACACGGACGTTTGACATGGATATAGTTCCTTTTTTAAGAGAAGAGAGAATGAAATAATTAAATTTCACTTATATTTTACCGTGATAAATAATAAACTCAACTCAACCTAAGTTATCTCTATCACGGAATAATTCTCTCTTTTCTCATCTTCTTTTACAAGATGTTAACGAAATCCTTTTTCTTTTTTAATCAAATCGTAAGCAACTTGTATGGACTGTGCTTTTTGTTTTGCAATTTCCATCATTTCTGGTGGCAAACCTTTTGCTACCAGTTTATCTGGATGATGTTCTCCCATTAATTTTCTATAAGCTCTTTTTATGGTTTTAACATCATCGCTCTCCTTAACACCAAGTACCTTACATGCGTCAGAGAGTGTTGGCCCTTGAGGTTGAGGCTGATATCCTTGCCTATTTTGATAATGGAAATTTTGGCCAGCCTGCATCATTGCTAATATATGTTCAAAATGCGCACGCGAAAAACCCAGCTCATCAATAATAATAAACAGCATTTTTCTTTCATTCGGATGCAATTGGCCATCGGCAAAAGCCGCTTGTAACTGAATTTCCAGAAACATCTGAAGTAGGTCACGACGGCCAGCACAAATTTGTCGAACACGTTGCAAGGTAGCTCTTAAGGGAAAATCTGGTGATTTGCCTTCTCTAAATGCTTGCTGAGCAGCTTGACGCCCTACTCCGTGTAAATTCATCCTATCCATCAATTCACTTGCAAGTGAGATATCCGTTTGAGTGACTCGCCCTTTTGATTTTGTTAGGTGTCCTAAAACTTGAAAAGTCGCAGCAAAGAAAAAAGCTTGTCTATCACGAGTATAGCGCCCACCACTTCCTAATTTACCTCGTTGCATGTCATAGAGGTGTCCAAGAAAAACACCAATAACAATACCCCAGAAGCCTACCCCCGCAAAACTACCGATGATAAGGCCTAATAATTTTCCCCAATAGCGCATAGACTCCTCAAATCTTCAATGCTCTGCCTGCAATTTTGCATTATCATACTATTCATTTGCTTGCACACCTAACACCAAGCGACGTCTAAATAGACTTTTTCTTAAAATGAAGAGATTTACTGTTTCTCTTTGGACAGAGGTAATGCTGTTTTCGTTTAAATTGTGTTAAAGTAAAATGAGTGACCAAACGAATAACTTTAGCGTTATTAGACCGCACGAAATACCGCATCAGCGCGGTGTTTTTTTGTTTCTAATAAGGCTATAACCCTATTTCAACACAGAAACATCGAAAAAATGAGGTTTACGCCTATTTTTCGGTTACCGTTAGAACAATGTTCAGAACGTTGGGCTGGTGTCGCATAACTCCCTGCGTTAGTTTCTGGCTGTTTATCAGCATGAAGCCACTGATGACGGAAGCACATAAATACTTATGAAAAAAAGTTATCCCACACTGCTGGCCACCTTAGTTTGGGCCACAATATACGGTCAGCCTGCTTATGCTGATCTTGCCTCCCAATGTTTACTGGGAGTCCCCGTTTATAACAAACCATTAGTACAGGGCGATCCTAATAACTTGCCTGTCACTATCACTGCAAATGATATGCAAGGTGAATATCCTCGCATGATCAAATATAAAGGTGATGTTGATATTAAACAGGGAAACCAAACCTTAAGTGCAGACAGTGTTGAACTGACACAAACTGAGGGAGAGACGCCATTAAGAATGGTGACCGCGACAGGAAATGTCTCTTATGATGATCCTCAAATTATCTTAAAAGGCCCTCGTGCTTGGTCTAATCTTAATAATAAAGATACGGATATTGAGCAAGGTGATTACCAGATGGTTGGCCGCCAAGGCCGTGGTTATGCCGACAAGATGCAAATGCGTGGCGAGAACCGCTATACCATTATGGATAAAGGGATGTTCACTTCTTGTTTACCTGGCGATGATAGCTGGAGCGTTGTCGGCTCTGAGGTTATTTTAGACCGTGAAGAACAAGTTGCTGAAATTTGGAATGCACGTTTTCGTGTTGCTAATGTCCCTATTTTTTACAGCCCTTATCTTCAATTACCTATCGGTGATAAACGTCGTTCTGGTTTCTTAATTCCAAACGGAAGCTATTCTCGTAGTTCCGGATTTGATTTCCAACTCCCTTACTATTGGAATATCGCCCCTAATTATGATGCCACTATTACAACTAATTATATTAGCCGTCGTGGTTTAAAATTAGATAACGAATTTCGTTATTTAACAACGCCGGGACGCGGTACCATCGCTGTAGATTGGATTAATCACGATAGCCAATACAATAAAGACAAAGAAGAAAATAAAGCAGGCTATCTTCCTCGTGATACCGCCACACGTTGGTTATTCTACTGGGGCCATAGTGGTGTCATGAATAATGTGTGGCGATTCAATGCCGACTACACAAAAGTGAGTGATAATAAATATTTTACCGACTTTACCTCACAATATGGTAATACCACCGATGGTTATGCCACTCAAAAATTTAGTACGGGTTATGCACAACAAAACTGGAATGCCACATTAACCACTAAACAGTTCCAAATTTTCTCTGATAATAAAGATGCAAGAGCTTATCGTGCCGAGCCACAACTTGATCTGAATTATTATAAGAATGATGTCGGGCCATTTGATTTCCGAACTTATGCTCAGTTTGTACGTTTTACCAGCGTGGGTGAGAATACACCTGAAGCAAATCGTTTCCATATTGAGCCAACGATTTCACTCCCTGCATCTACGGGTTGGGCAAGCTTTAATAATGAACTGAAAGTAATGGCAACTCATTACGATCAGGACATTCCAGATGCTTATAAGAAAAGATATCCTAACCAATTAGATGACAGTGTTAATCGGGTATTACCACAGTTTAAATCTGATATGAAAGTGGTTTTCGAGCGTCAATATCAGACTAATGACATTACACAAACCCTTGAGCCACGAGTACAATATCTTTATGTCCCTTATAAAGATCAGTCTAATATCAATAACTTTGACTCCGCGTTATTACAGTCAAACTATGGCGGGCTTTTCCGCGATAGAATGTATGGTGGTTTAGACCGCATTGCTTCTGCAAACCAATTAACAACCGGTGTAACTTCGCGTTTTTATGATAGCGAATTGGTTGAACGTTTTAACGTTTCTGTAGGTCAAATCTACTTCTTTGAGCGCCCAAGAACAGGACCTTCTTCTACTGGTAACGAAAT
This sequence comes from Proteus sp. fly-1089, assembly GCF_040138965.1. Taxonomy (NCBI): domain Bacteria; kingdom Pseudomonadati; phylum Pseudomonadota; class Gammaproteobacteria; order Enterobacterales; family Morganellaceae; genus Proteus; species Proteus sp. fly-1089. The sequence continues at coordinate 87,980 of NZ_JBEETS010000009.1, read as the reverse complement.
CATTAATAGTAAAGATGAAACAGGTTCAATGGTCTGGGCGGGTGATGCCTACTGGCGGGTCACTGATACTGTGGGTATGCGTGGTGGTTTACAATATGACCGTCGTTTAGGTAGCGTATCAATGGGTGATGCGATTATGGAATATCGCGCCGATAGCGATCATCTTCTACAGTTGAGTTATCGCTATGTTGATCGTGATTATATTCAAGCAACGCGTGTTCGCCCTTACGATGGTGGTATTAATAAACTTCCTGAATACCAAAAAGGTATTTCTCAAGTCGGTGTTGTAGGAAGTTGGCCATTAGCAGAACGCTGGGGTCTTGTGGGTGCTTATTACTTTGATACTAAAGAATCTGAACCTGTTAGCCAGATGGTTGGTGTGCAATATAATACCTGTTGCTGGGCTGTGAACGTCGGTTATGAACGAAAAATTGTTGGCTGGAAAGTTGACCACAGTGATATTGACAATAAATGGTCAATCAACGTGGAACTCAGAGGCCTAAGTAACAATCATAGTTTGGGTAGCCAGAAAATGCTTGAACGCGGTATCTTACCTTATCAAAGAGCATTCTGATTTAATCAGACTACGGAATTGGCTGAATAAATATGTCATCCCGCAACAAGATGCGGAAAACACATAATGGGAAACTTATGAAAAATTGGAAAACGCTGTTTATCGGCTTAATGATCACGGTCGGTGCAGCTACCAGCTCAACAACGTTTGCTGCACAAGAATTAAACCGTGTATCGGCTATCGTCAATAACGGTGTCGTTCTAGAAAGTGACGTCAATAGAATGCTACAGACTGTCAAAATGAACGCAAAAAGTGCGGGTCAGGAAATGCCTGATGAGCAAGTTCTTCGCCAACAAATCCTAGAGCGTTTGGTGATGGATAACATCATTTTGCAAATGGCACAGCAAATGCAAATTGATATTCCTGATGCAGCAGTAGAATCTACCATTCAAGGTATTGCCGCTGAAAATAAAATTTCACTTGATCAAATGAAAAAACGCCTCTTAGCTGATGGCATTTCTTACAACGAATATCGCCAAGATATTCGCAAAGAAATGATGCTGGCAGAAGTACGTAACAATGAAGTTCGTCGCCGTATTACAATTTTGCCTCAAGAAGTTGATTCTCTTGCTAAGCAAATTGAAAGCCAAGCAAGCCAAAGTGTTGATCTGAATTTAAGCCATATTTTAATTCCATTATCAGAAAACCCAGCTCCAGCAGAAATGGAAAAAGCAAAACAAGTCATTACTCGCATAATGAATCAACTTAAAAATGGTGCTGATTTTGGTAAATTAGCAGCAACTTATTCGGCTGATCCACAAGCTTTAAATGGCGGTAATATGGGTTGGGCATCTATTGATGAACTACCAACACTGTTTGCAAAAGAATTAGCTAATGCACAGAAAGGGCAAATTGTAGGGCCTCTTCACTCTGGTGTCGGCTTACACATCATTAAAGTAAACGATATTCGTGGTGGCTCAAATACACTCTCTGTCACCGAAGTTAAAAGTCGTCATATTCTGCTGAAAAGCTCTCCAATCATGAATGATGAGCAAGCCTATGCCAAATTACAGCAAATTTCTGCCGATATTCGCAGTGGCAAAATAAGCTTTGCTGATGCAGCAAAAGAATACTCTGAAGATCCAGGTTCAGCATTACGTGGTGGTGAGTTAGGATGGTCAATGCCTGACGTTTACGATCCAGCATTCCGCGATGCGTTAATGCGCTTAAATAAAAATGAATTAAGCCAACCTGTTCGTTCAAATTTTGGCTGGCATTTAATTGAATTAGAAGACACACGTAGTGTTGATAAAACAGATGCAGCTAATAAAGAACAAGCATACCGTTTACTCTTTAATCGTAAGTTTAATGAAGAAGTACAAAACTGGATGCAAGAGCTACGAGTAGGGGCTTATGTGAAAATAATGAACGAGAATAATGCAAACTAAGCAAATAAAACCACTTGTTATCACCCCCGGCGAACCAGCCGGGGTTGGTCCTGACCTGATTATCTCATTAGCACAAATGAATTGGGATTTACCTTGGGTTGTTTGTGCTGATCCTCAGTTACTTAAAACAAGAGCAGAATTACTAAACCTGCCTGTTTCATTAGTTGAATACGATCCTGCCACACCACCTCAAGCACACACTCCAAGCCAAATTTGTGTACTCCCTATTGCACTTCATACCAATGTTATTCCAAGTACATTAGATGCACGCAATGGGTTATACGTTGTAGAAACATTAGCTCGTGCTTGTGATGGCTGTCTTAATGGCGAATTCTCTGCATTAGTAACTGGCCCCGTTCATAAAGGAATTATTAATGATGCGGGTGTACATTTCACAGGACACACCGAGTTTTTTGCCGATCGTAGTCACTGTGAACGTGTGGTCATGATGTTAGCAACAGACACATTAAGAGTCGCGCTAGCAACCACACATTTGCCTCTACGAGATGTCGCCGATGCAATTACAGGTGAACTACTGCATGAAATTATCACCATTTTAAATCATGATTTAAAAACTAAATTTGGCATAGCAGAACCTCAAATTTATGTTTGTGGCCTTAATCCTCATGCCGGGGAAAGTGGCCATATGGGGCGTGAAGAAATTGATATTATTGAGCCTGCATTAACACAATTACGTCAGCAAGGCATTAGCCTCCATGGGCCTTATCCTGCTGATACCCTTTTTCAGCCTAAATATTTAACGCATGCTGATGCTGTACTAGCGATGTATCACGATCAGGGATTACCTGTGCTAAAATATGAAGGTTTCGGTCGTGCAGTGAATATAACACTCGGTCTTCCCTTTATTCGTACCTCTGTTGATCATGGCACAGCCCTTGAGCTAGCAGGTACAAAAAGCGCAGATGCTGGCAGTTTTTGCACCGCATTAAATTTAGCCATTAATATGATACAAAATTGTAATGAATAATAGAGTCCATCAGGGGCACTTTGCCCGCAAACGCTTCGGGCAGAACTTTTTAACAGACAGCTATATTATTGAAAGTATTGTTGAATCTATTTATCCACAACCCGGTGAGGCCATTGTTGAAATTGGTCCCGGTTTAGGCGCTATCACAGAACCCGTTGGCGCGAGAATGGATAAAATGACAGTAGTTGAAATCGACCGTGATTTAGCTGCTCGTTTAGAAGTTCATCCTACATTAAAAGACAAGCTGACCATTATTCAGCAAGATGCAATGACAATTGATTTTGCACAATTAGCAAAAGAACGTCAGCAGCCTCTGCGTGTCTTTGGTAACTTGCCTTATAATATTTCCACTCCACTTATGTTCCACCTTTTCAGTTTTGCTGATGCTATTTCTGATATGACCTTTATGTTGCAAAAAGAAGTGGTTAATCGCCTTGTTGCTGGTCACGGTAGCAAAACTTATGGACGCTTAAGTGTGATGGCGCAATATTATTGCCAAATCATTCCTGTACTTGAAGTTCCACCTACTTCATTTAAACCAGCACCAAAAGTGGATTCAGCCGTTGTTCGCTTGATCCCTTACAAAGAAAAGCCATATCCAGTTACGGATATTGCAATGCTAAGCCGTATTACCGCTCAAGCATTTAACCAACGACGCAAAACATTGCGTAACAGTTTAGGTGGATTGCTAACAGCAGAAGATATGGTTGCTCTGGGGATCGACCCGACTGCTCGCGCAGAAAATATTTCTGTTGAGCAATACTGTAAAGTGGCAAACTGGTTATCACAAAAGCAAGATACTCAAGCATAAGATAAAGCCAGAGACAGGAGGCATTATGTTCACCTCATCAAAAGTGGCGATACAAGTACAAAGTGTTTACATCGAAAGCCAATCATCTCCTGAAGATGAACGCTATGTATTCGCTTATACGGTATCAATTCATAATTTGAATAAATGTGCAATTCGCCTCCTGCGCCGTTACTGGTTAATTACCAATGCACAAGGTAATACGACAGAAGTTCGAGGTGAAGGTGTTGTCGGTGAACAACCACTGATTGAACCCGGTACGCATTACAGCTATACCAGTGGTGCCGTTCTTGAAACACCGATGGGAACAATGGAAGGCCATTATGAAATGATTGATACTGACGGTCGATTATTTCAAATAGAGATCCCTGTTTTCCGCCTTGCACTTCCAACATTGATAAATTAATTATGGCAACTTATTTAATTGGTGATATTCATGGCTGTTACCATGAACTGCGCCACCTTCTTGATAAAGTGAGTTTTGATCCTACACAGGACACATTATGGTTAACGGGTGATCTTGTTGCACGGGGACCAGACTCACTTGAAGTGCTACGTTTTGTAAAAAGCTTAGGCTCTTCTCTAAAACTTGTTTTGGGTAATCATGACCTTCATCTATTAGGTGTATTTGCAAAAATTAGCCGAAATAAACCAAGAGATAAACTTAATGAATTACTCAATGCCCCAGATGTCGATGAATTAATTAATTGGTTAAGACGCCAACCTGTGCTTCAAGTTGATGAAGAAAAGAAAATTATTATGGCGCATGCAGGGATCACACCACAGTGGGATTTAGAAACTGCAAAAATGTGTGCCCGTGAAGTCGAAGCCATTTTAAGTAGTGATAGCTATCCTTTATTTATTAATTCAATGTATGGCGATCTACCCAATAATTGGTCACCAGAACTTACTGGTTTAGCACGATTACGCTTTAGTACCAATGCATTCACTCGAATGCGCTACTGTTTTCCTAATGGTCAATTGGATATGATTTGTAAAGACAAGCCATTAGAAGCCCCTGCACCATTAAAACCTTGGTTTGATTTACCAAGTCAACTTCCGGAAGATTATAGCATTATTTTTGGCCATTGGGCCTCTCTTGAAGGAAAAGGCACTCCTGATAATGTATATGCTCTTGATACTGGGTGTTGCTGGGGAGGAAACCTCACTTGCTTGCGCTGGGAAGATAAACAATATTTCACTCAGGCTAGCCTATCTGCACCAAAGTAACTCTCGTCATTATCTTCATTTCAAGCGCAAAAAGTAAAAAGCTCAATTTTGCGCTTTACTCATTCCACCCTACTTATTTTTACCTAATTTGTTTTTTTGATACTAAAAAGAACATTTCTTATATAAAAACGAACACCAAAAAAAACAATAAAAATTACCACCTATAAATCAATACCTTATTTTTTTTCGATACGAAATAAGCAGAAAAAACCACAATATTGAGAATAAAAAATCTATATATTGATTAATATCTCATATATTATTCTTATAAAATGAGTTTATTAAAATATAAATAATGAACATGTTTAAATAATAAGTTTTATAAATAAAATTCTTAGTTGGTATAATAAATCTTATTTTTTATTATTCTTATATTAATAATATAGGAATAATAAAAAGGGAGATATTTAATCTCCCTTTTTATTTAATTCTTGTTATTTTCTTCTTTTTAATATTTCGAAGCAGTAGTTATGAGAGTTGTTTTCATCAGCTTCATGATATTCCATAAAGGTAGAGTCCCATTCATCAGGCTCATAATCAGGGAATGTGGTATCACCAATTACTTCAGCATCGATGTGTGTTAGATAGAGTGTATTAGCCATAGGTAAAAATTGCTCATACACTTTACCACCACCGATAACCATAATTTCATCATGATTTTCAGCAGCTTGCAAAGCTTCTTCTACAGACTTCACCCAAACAACTTCACTATCTGTTCCTGGTTGGCTACTTAACACAATATTGAGGCGATTCGGTAGAGGGCGTCCAATAGATTCATAAGTCACCCGGCCCATAATAACGGGTTTATTTAGCGTATTCTTTTTGAACCATGCGAGGTCACCTGGTAATGTCCAAGGCATTGCCTTTTCCATACCAATAATGCGATCCATCGCTAATGCTGCGATTAAACTAATATTCATTTACACACCTACGGGTAAAGATGGGAAAAAAACTGCTCACACTATACGTAAAGCTAAAACCTGAGTCGATACAAATTATGCTTCCTAGATAATAAATAATTGCTTTATACTCGAAGTGTTAACTTAATCATATAAGATTCAATCATTATAATATTGTTATATACAAGGCGCTATTATGCTTGAAACTTCTTTAGCCGTTTTTACAATTGCTTTACTTGGTATGATCTCACCAGGCCCTGACTTTTTTCTCGTTGTAAAAAATGCGGCACGTTATCAACGCTCTGCTGCAATGATGACCGCAATGGGTATTGTAGCTGCATTGCTTGTGCATATGTCGTATTGTGTTGCCGGTATTGCTGTACTTATCACCACTACGCCTTGGCTTTTTTCCATTTTAAAATATGCTGGGGCCGTGTATTTATTCTGGATTGGTTTTCATAGCTTACTCTCAAAATCTAATCATACGATTGATGAGAAAGCGACACAGCATGCACAAATCAGCTTTAAAAAAGCCTTTATGCAAGGCTTTTTGTGTAACCTACTCAATCCGAAAGCAACCCTTTTCTTTCTTGCCGTTTTCACACAAGTGCTAAGTGTTGATTCCAGTATTGGTGAAAAACTGTGGTATGCCTTTATCATCTGGGGATTAGCTATCGTTTACTGGCCTTTGCTTGTTTTATTAATTCAAAGTACTCCAGTAAGAAAAGTGCTCAATAAAATCCAAAAAAGTATTGATAAAGTGCTAGGTGTTGTATTGATTGGTTTGGGGATTAAAGTGGTATTGAGTTAAAAAATAAAATATCATATAGCCATAAGCTATATGATATATTTTATTTCAAATAATGTAATAAATCATTTAATAAATTTTTATTAAACTGTAGATAGTTATTAATATTAACATCATTAAGCTCTAACTCATCGATAATATTTTTAATGTATGATGTTTTTTGTCTATTCTTCACTTTGTACTCATCAAAAATTAATTTTATTTTATCTTTATATATATCATTACTGTTATCAAAATTTTCATACACCTCAAAATCAAAATTAATTGATTTATTATTATTCATCATTACTTCTTGCATATAGGATGGCAATAATTCTTTCAAATTATCACCAATAATCTGTATCCTTTTATTATCTTCAAAAGAATTAAGAGTCATTTTTATATTTTTCAATGTGTTTTCTAATTTTAATAGAAATATTTCACTCCTCATCTCTTTTTCTTTTAAATAATGAATAAATTTAATTAGATTGTTAATATGAACTTCTTTATTTGTTGTATTAATTCTTTTTAAATCATTTATATTTTTTATTTTTACAATTTCATTAGCTTCACTCTCTCCATCACCATAAATAGAGTCGAGCAACTTAAAAATACTCTCTTTATAAAAAAGATCATTTCTTGATATGAATTTAAAACATCCCTCACCATCAGTTTGTTTTAATCTTCTTTCATTCTTTTTATTTTCTATTGAACTCATCAATTTATTTAGAGTTGAATATAACAACAAGAAGTCACCCTTCGTTTTTACATTATTTTTCAAAAAGATATTAATAAATTCACTTTCATCCACACCATTTTTCATCTTTCGTTGTAAAAACGAGGAAATTTCATTATTAAGATTATAATAGTCTATTGTAATTCTATTAGAATTAATAACCTCCTTATTTTTCAATGATTTTAAAAAGTAGAAGTTATTTATTTCCTCATACTTATCATAATTCAAAATAAAATCACAACTTATTTTAACATTCATTATTTCTTTTATAAAATCAAAGACTCTTTGAAAAAAACCACTCTTGTTATATGAGAAAATAAAACTCCTATTTACATTATCGATTTTATCAATTAAATCCTTTATACCATAATTACCATTACTCATTCCTCCTTTATAATGAATAATATATTTTATATCTTTTAAAGTAGCATCATTAATAGTAGTCATATCCCTCCCCTCTCTTGTCATTTTAAAATAAAATACTAATATTAACTTTAATACAAAAAAAAGCCCTTATTACTAAGGGCTTTAAATATCAAAAATGACCCGTCCTGAATAAGGTTGACACTTTTCCAATCTGAAATTGGAGAGTGTAATGAAACCAATCACTAAACGAACTCAACGCGATTATTCTCTCGCTTTTAAATTACAGCTTGTTGACCAAGTTGAAAAAGGCGAAATGATATATAAACAAGCTCAAGATCACTATGGTATACAAGGATACTCTACTGTTTTGGTTTGGCTTCGTAAGCATGGTAGATTAGATTGGTCGAACGGTACCCCTGATACTTTTTGTCGAGGCTCAGCTATGACCCAATCTTCTGCACAACAAACACCCGAACAACGCATTAAAGCCCTTGAAAAGGAACTTGAAGAAGCTCGGCTTAAATCTGATTTCTTCGAAGCCGTTGTCAAAGTCATGGATAGAGACTTCGGGGGTTCGTTTATCAAAAAAGCGCAAAGCCGAGTTATTAAAGAAAAAACGGTCAAAAACCTTACCGTAACAATGGCTTGTCGTTTTATACAGATCAGTCGGCAAGCTTATTACAAAAGAAATGAAAAACGACCGCATTTATCATTAAACTATAAAACGCCCGATGAAGTTCATCGAGCGTTTTATGCCTGAAAAGTTGTCAATCTATATCAGGACTAGTCATTACTCAATCCGAAAGCAACCCTTTTCTTTCTTGCCATTTTCACACAAGTACTAAGTGTTGATTCCAGTATTGGTGAAAAATTGTGGTATGCCTTTATCATCTGGGGATTAGCTATCGTTTACTGGCCCTCACTCGTTTTATTAATCCAAAGTTCACCAGTCAGAAAGGTACTTAATAAAGTCCAAAAAAGTATTGATAAAGTACTCGGTGTAGTATTGATTGGTTTGGAGATTAAAGTGGTATTGAGTTAAATAAAAAACTCTTTAATAAGATTTATTAGAGAGCTATAACTCATTTATAATAAATTTAAACGTCAATCATTATCACTCTTTAAACAATCAATAATATTCAGTAAAACCCTTTCGTTCTCAAGATAATTAGACTTATTTTTCATTTGGCTTAAAATAAACTTATAATTATCTCTGATAAGCTTCGCTACATTGTTTTTCATTTCATCACTATTTATATTTTCACTAAAAACATTCTTTATTTTTTTATTGTAATCAGATATATAGCATTCATCCTCTGCTGTTTTTTCTTTTTCTTTAATGATATCATCATAGTCTAACAATCCAGAACCAAGCATATTATCGACAAACTCCTTAACACCTTCATTATTTTTCAATTTATTTATCAAGAGGTTTATTATCATTCTTCTAAAACTATCATTATTATAATTTCCAACATTATACTTCACCGCTTCACCAATAAAACATTTAGCTATATTTATAATAAACCTCTTCTCCATTTCCATAGAATAAATATTATGCATTGTATTAACCAAATACATTATTGGATTATACATTTCAGTCGATATTTTTCCATTAATCTCTTTACAAACATAATTTAATGCCATATCAATATGCTTTTTATAGCTAGGTTTAATATAATCTAACATACTAGAACATTCTGAACCATGCCTATTCAATTGTTCAAATTTTTCTTTTTGATAATGATTAATCAAATCTAAAGAGATGCTGAGTATAACAATGAAATCTCCTTTTGTTTTAGATTTTTCATAGAGATATTTTTTTATTAAATTTTCAACATTATCATGACAATTATTTTCCATTGCTGTATTTAAACTTAAAAATAAAGAATCTAATACTTCTCTTTTAATACTAATAAAGTCAGAATTTATTAAATTACAATTCTTAAACTCTATTTTTTTACCACCACAAAAAATAGTGAATAAATTATTCAACTTAGCATGCTGACTTTTATCTAACAAAAAAACCAAACTCGTCTTTAAGTTAAATATTTTCTTTATAAAAAAAGATAATTTAGATGAAAATTTTTTATTTCTCTCAACCACATAAAAACGACTAAAAACGTTTAATATACTATTAATTTCATTTTTTATTTTGTATTTTTCTTTTTTAATTATATCGAGATCGTTTATTGGATTAATTGAATTATTTGGAAAAATACTATTTTTTATATTCATAATAGCTCCTTATTTCATAGTAAAACAATCCTTTATTTATCTGCATCTTTATACAAAAAAAAAGCCCTAATTTCTAAGGGCTTTTAATAGAAAAAAACCAAATAAGATTAGAAATTAATTTTCAATGTTGCATTAATACCACTTGAGCTTACATCACTATTATATTGGCCTTGGTAAGAAAGCCCGAAAGTTGTTGATTTGCTTAATTGCGCATCAACACCTAAACCAACACCAAACAGATTATCCAGTTTGCCACCGCGTAATGTTGCATCACCAGAATTTGATAAGAATAGACGTGATTCAGGACGGTTATCGCCAAATAAATGACTTGCAGAAATATCGCCTTTTAATGCCATATCAATGCTGCCAGCCATAAATGGATATCCACCACGTAAACCGATAGTACCGACTTGAATATCTTGTGAATCAGTCTTGGTGGTAAATTTCATATTACCGACATTTTCATTGATATCATCGGTTGATACACGCAACCAGCTAAATCCTGCATATGGCTCAATAGAGTACTGATTAGTATTAAATTGAGTATAAGCACCTTCTAAGAAAATTTGAGTAATTTTCGCATCATAACTGGTTGAGTTATAACCTGTATTTTGTCCTACCCAAAGTGTTCTTTTGGCATCTCTATCTTGGTTAGTATGTGTGAAACCATAGTTTAATGAAGCCACATCATATAAATTAGACACACCATAAGCACCAATATGGATATCGTTACTGTCTATTTTACCGTGCTCATTACCTTTATATTTGGTTGAACCAGCACCAAAAAAGAGACCTGCTTTGGTATTTTCAGTCACATCAATTTCTGCGCCTAATAAGCCGACATAGAAATCAACATCCATATTGCTGTGACCATAATCAGCATTACCCCATTGGCCAATACCTGTCATCCAAATACGTGCGTTACTGTTATCCAATGTAGCATAACGACCTTGACCAATACCCATGGCTTGATCTTTCACTGTACGAGTTAACCCTAACACATTTACCACACTCGCACTGTTGGCATTTAAATACATATCACTACCTAATGAGCCATAGGTCTTATTCAGATCTCTTTCATTCATTGGTAATACTGCATTAAATAGATCACCACTACCTGTATTATCTAAAACATTGGCAATAGAACGACCATTTTCATTATTAGCAAAAGTCGCTAAAGACGTATTTTCCTTTTTACTTAATGTACCTGTAATGGTGTTGCCTTTTACAGAAACATTTTTATCAAATAATGCATAATCACTATCTGGATTGTTATTCGCTAACATTTTAGTTTTAGTACGATTATCAACTAAATTGTCTGCATTAACAGTACCTGTTGCAACAGTATTATTAAGGTAGATATCTTTTAATTGACCTTCACTATCAGCACCGATATCTAAACTTGCTCCTTTATTTAAGGACATATCTCCGACATTAACATCATGCCCGATAGTCACTAAATACGTGCCTTTATCGTTGATATTAATATTGACTTTGTGGCTTTCGTTTGATGCTAATTGGCCCTGTTGAGTGAAAGTGTCATTATAGCGATCGATAACACCTAATTTGCCACCATTAACATTAACTGCTTCTGTACCAAATGATTCAGTAAAGCCATATAAAGTACCTTGCTCGACTGTTGTACCACCACGATAAGTATTATCGCCCGTCATCACTAAGGTACCTTCACCTTTCTTAACTAAAGCGCCATCATATAAACCAGCGTCAATTTTAGCTTGAATTGCATCAGCTCGTTTTTGGTAATACTCTTTACGCCATTTTTCAGCATCTTCTTTACTAACAATATGAGAAGTTGGATCTGGATTGCCATCGTTGATAACAAAATCAGTCCCTAGATTGTAATCACCACCAGCTGCAATTCCTTTATCTGTATATTCTTTCAACCATGCGAGATCTTCTTGTTCACGTAAATCTAACGCAGTTTGTGAAATATCATTTGTCCAAACATCAAGTGGTGTCATGCTTAAGTTATATTCAAATTTACCTAAGAATTGACCTGGGCCATACATTCCCTTATCTAAATCTGGTGTTCCCCAGCCGTAACGCACATCAGGTGTACCTTCAGCCGCTGTCCAACTATCATATAAAGAACCATCTGGATTATGGTGGTTAGCCGTTGTAAACATCACATCACGTATTTGCATCGCATTCATTGACTCGTAACGTGACATCAATACACCCATGGCACCCGTAACGTGAGGAGCTGCCATTGATGTACCACTAAAAGTATCCCAACCTGCATTTCCTTCTTCATCAACAACTGACGAATAAATGTAACGACCTGGTGCAACAACTGTCCACCACTTTGCATTGCCTGCTTCATTGAAGATTTTTTCTAATTCATAACCCGACTTGTCCGCATTCTGTTTCAGGCCCGCAACCGCAATCCAATGTTTTTCTGCTTCAGGATTAAAGTAAGGATAAAGAGGGCGATAATAAGGCTGAGCAAAGTCACGGTTACCGGTTGTAAATACTTGTACAACGCTAGTGCCTTTTACTGCGTCATAAGCCGCATCAACAAAGGAAGGTTTATCACCATAGACTTTTTTAAAGTAGAAATATTCATATTCAGTTTGCGCTGTGGTATCTACAGGCATGTGTACGGTTGTATTACCACCATCAGGACCTTTAGTTGGAACCGTGTTAACAATTCGAGGGTTTGTACCCCAACTGTTATTAATAACTTGAGCTCCAGCATCGACCATGGCTTTCCAGCCAGTGTAGAAATAAGTGTAATCTTGATAAGGACCGTAGTTATTGCTATCTGTCGCGCCAGTATTTCCTAAATAAACATCAGCTCCCCACGCCACACCATGCATACCATTGCCATCACGGCTTGCGCCTACGGTGCCTGTAACATGTGTTCCGTGTGTATCATTCACGCCTTTGATCCAACCGCCATCAACATCAAAGGCCTGGCCTTTTTCATAATGTCCTCCCATTTCCTGAGGGTAACGCATGCCAGTTGAACCATATTGACCTTTGGCTTTCACAGCATGAAATCGTGCATCATTCAATTCTGGATGTGATAATAATGCACCAGAGTCCATTACACCGATTTTGGCACCTTGCCCATGGAAACCAAGTGCATAAGCACTAGAGGCATTCATGGCCGCCAAGCCCCAATCTTTTTGATATTCTTGGCTTTCCCAACTTTTTGTATCACCTAATTGTCCAGCTTCTGAATATGCAACGGAATATCCAGAAAAAAGTAACGCGGATGCAACAAGGGAGAGTTGAAATATATTTTTATTTATTCTATTTTTTTTATTCATTTTGTGATGGTGACTTAAAGCTATTTCTTTGTTCATTCTGTACCTTCAGTTATATTTAAATTAATAACATTTATTAAGGATCAAAAATAAAAGACGCAAAGATTCTCTTGTTTCTAGAAAAATAATTACTTGAAGAGCATCTCAAAAATATGATTTCATGCCATAAAAATAGATAGATTGACTAGGCAATCACAAATTAACAGATAGATTAAACAGATTTAGATCGCAATACATTATATTACAAAAAGTTAAAACTAACTTTAATCAACATTGATTCCATTAATATCAATATTTAAATCAATTTAATAAAGAGAGTGTAGATAAAAAAACAATCACACTAAATTAATTAACAAATTAAACATAAGAATATTATTCTTTATTTAACTTTAGTCGAAAAAATATAATCTGCATTATTTAGATATAAAAAAACAGTATTTTTGTTTTAAAAATACTGTTTTTCTTTTAATTTAATTTAGTGCTATTGCTAAACTATTATTCTGCAGGCGTGATTTCCATTTGTCCTACCATACCTTTATCCGCATTTTCTAGTAACTGGCTGTAATACAGGAAAGGAAAGTGAGTATAAGAAGGCTGCTTTAACTCTACTAGTAACTCACTCTGGCTTTCGATCCAAACCGTATCTTTCCAACCAAAATCTGCAGGTGAAGGTTTTTGCCCATTATGATTAATTACTTTAAAACGAGCACCTTCAATATGGAATGATTGAGGTGTTGGTACAGTGACAAGCCAACGTTCCCAGCCATTTTGTTTACCCACCAAATCAATTCTTGAAAGCTCCCAACGTGCATTATTAATCCCCGGAGGACTATTATGTAGTTGGATAGTTCTAGGCTGAATCGAGGTCGTAATTTGCGTGTCATCTAGTGCTAATTGTTGAGGCGCTTTATCAGTAACTAATGACATTAATCCTGTCGGTTTAATCGTCAATATATTGGCATTACGTAATAAGTCGGAAGGCTCAAAAATACCACGAAGTCTGTCCATAAATCCGGCACTTTGCCCCGCTGTAATGATGACATCTCCGCCTTCAGACATATCAACGAGTATTTCACGTCTTTCGCCTGGTGCCATTGGCACTGATTTCAATTCAACGGGAGAAGTTAATAAGCCTTGATCTGAGGCGATAAGGTAAAGCGATCGACCATCATTTGCAGTTAATTCATAGCGGCGAGCATTAGATGCGTTAACTAAACGTAAACGGACCCAACCTCTAGAAACTTCGATATAAGGATCTTCACGCCCATTCACGAGTAACGTATCACCATAAAAACCGTCACTTGCAGCTTCTTTATCGTATTGCGGTGTACCAAAATTATCAATTCGTTTATCTTGAATTATTAGCGGAAAATCATTTACACCATACTCTTTGGGTAAAGGTAGGGATTTGCTCTCTTCATCTTCCACAATCCACATTCCCACCAGCCCGTTATAAACATGAGGCGCCATTTTGAAAGGAGTATTGGCGTGATACCAACACGTTGCCGCTTTTTGGCGAATGGGTAATACTGGCGACCAATAAGCGCCTGGCGACATTAATCTGGCGGCACCCCCGACTTGTGTGCCCGGAACTAATAGACCACTTACCGTCATGGATACAGCTTCACTAAGACGGTTACTATAAATAAGTTTTATATCATCGCCACTTCTAACTTTAATTGTTGGTCCTGGAGTTGAGCCATTGATGCCCCAAACCTGCGCTTTTTGCGCACCATTAAATGCCCAATGCACGTTTTGCAACGTCAAAAAGAGAGGCTGACCATGGCGAGATTCGAGCAATGGCGGTATTGGTAATTGTTTATCATTGACTGATTCAGCACGAACAGAAGAAGATATTGAGCCCAGACATACCGCTAAGCCTGAAGCCTGAATAAACTGGCGACGACTAAATGACATACTTTCTCCGCAACAAAATACAAATATTCCTACCGCATAATCAAAAATATTGGACAGGAAAAAAGCTGCTGTGATTTAAAGACAAAAGGACTTAAATGAAATTACGGGAGCATAATAGCGCGGATGTGACATAAATCCTAAAAATAGTTGATAATCTAGTATGTTTTCATAAATTAAAAATGATATAAGCCTGAAAATCAGGCTTATATCTGCTATCTGCACAATCAAAGGAATTAAATAAGTATTAATTTAATTTACCGGGAAAATCACGATTATTCATCTCTTCAACTTCTTTATCTAACTCTTCAATTTTCGCTTTCATAATTTGGCGACAATCTTCAGCTAATTCCCGAACTTGATCTTTGGTGTATTTTGAAACATCAATCGGAGGCAACATTTCAACAATCACGTAACCATTATTCCAGCGATTGAGTTTAATTTTACCTTGGGTTGTCGACACACAAACAGGAATAATAGGTACACCAGCTTGAATTGCAGCATGAAACGCCCCTGTTTTAAATGGTAATAGCCCACGTCCACGACTACGCGTTCCTTCAGGAAACATCCACACTGAAATTTTCTTCGATTTAATTTGATCGGCAACTTGTGAAATTGTGCCATGAGCTTTAGAGCGATTCGCTCTATCAATCAAAATATTACCCGTGATCCAATATAATTGGCCAAAAAAAGGAATAAAAATTAAGCTTTTTTTGCCCACAGTCACTGTATTAGGTTGTACTGCATTCGACATTGTTACCATATCAAAATTATTTTGATGGTTTCCAATATAAATACTTGGGCCATAGCTTTTTGCATCTTTTGGAAAACGTTCAACAAGCTTAATCCCAAAAATACGAGATAACTTGCCAAATGCTCGTCCATAAGTCATTACATGTTTGGGATTTCTTGGTGAAAACATGCAATAAATTATTCCAAACGTCACCACAATAATGGTGTAAAGAATGACAATAATGCCTCGAATAATGGCTAACATAAGTTTTAGCGTCCTAAATAGAAGTGGGTCAATAGACCCACTAAATATCAATTAAGTATTAAATTTAATTTGTTTCAATATCAATATGATCGATAACTTGAGCACCGCGAGGTAATGAGGTTCCTCGGCGTCCACGTTTTGCTTTAAAGCTAGCTAACTCATTCATCGACATTGTCAGTTTACGCTTGCCAAAATGCAGTGTTACTGAAGCATTTTCTGGTAGTACACGTAACCAAGCGACATTATCCTCACCACTCGCAGCTTGTGAAGCAGGAATAGAAACCATCTGGTTTCCTTTTCCTTTTACCATCGTTGGCAATTCTGCTGCTTCAAAGATCAGCATTCTACCGCCTTTAGTAATGATCATGATGAGATCAGTCAGCTCATTATTCAAACGTTGCGGCGGTAAAGGTAATGCATTTTCAGGTAATGTTAGTAATGATTTTCCTGCTTTATTTTTAGAAGTTAAATCATCGACTTGGCAGATGAAACCATAACCAGCATCAGATGCCATTAAGATCTTATCGGTGCTTTCGCCCATAACAATATGGCGTAACTGCGCACCTTTCTGAATTTTTAATCGTTCAGTCAGCGCGTCGCCTTTACTACGGCCTGAAGGCAAGGCATCAACATCAACAGTATAGCTTTGACCTGTGGTATCTATTAAGTGTACAGGCTGATTGCTCATTCCTTCAATAGCAGAGAAATAATCATCACCTGCTTTAAAGCCAACAGATTGAGCATCAATATTATGACCTTTCTGGCAACGAATGAGTCCTTTTTCGGACATAATGACCGTAACAGCTTCAGGATGTAGATGTTTTAATGGAATAGGTTCATCACCTGCATTGCCACTAAAATAGCTAATCTCTTCGGCTTTCAGTACTTCATGTTGACCATCTACAGTAAAGATTAATGCTTCATTTTTAGGTGCGAATAGCATTTGTTCAATTACATCACCTTGCTCTTTGCCTAACACAACTAAGCGCGTTCCACGCCCTTTTTTATTCATTTCATTCAGTTGTTCTGCTGAAATGGCTAAAATACGTGTTTTATCCGTGATGATAATAAACCAATATTGATCATTCTTTTTCTGTGGATCAACTAAGAAAGGCTCAAGTAACTCGGTTCCTTCTGAAACTGTCAGTAACCCTTTACCCGTTTTATTTTTTGTTTCCATCTCATCATAAGAGAGAACAGAACCATAGCCTTCTTTTGTTGCCAGCAAATATTCTTGCCCTGTACTACCAGCTAACATGTATTTCACACTAGCCTCAGGTGGGAAAGTTAATTTTCCTGTTAATGGTTCACCCTGGCTTCGCCCAGAAGGCATATCATTCGGACTTAGAGTGTAGCTTCGGCCTGTAGAATCAAGGAACAGAACAGGCTGATTGCTCATCCCACGGACCGCACTGTGATAACTATCCCCAGCACGATAACTCATACCGCTAGGATCAATATCATGTCCTTTTGCATTACGTACCCAGCCCATTTCAGACAGCACAATGGTCACAGGCTCTGATGGCAACATATCTTGTTCATTAACCACTTTCGCTTCTTCTTGAGGGCGAATAGGAGAACGCCTGTCATCACCAAATTCTTTTGCGTCTGCTTCAATCTCTTTTTTCAATAACGTATTTAAACGACGTGGTGAACTTAATAATTTCTCAATACTGTCACGTTCTTTTTCAAGCTCATCACTTTCACCTTTTAGTTTCATCTCTTCAAGTTTGGCTAAATGACGTAAACGTAACTCTAAAATAGCTTCAGCTTGAATATCAGATAACTCAAAGCGACGCATTAATTCTGCTTTTGGCTCATCTTCATGACGAATGATCTCAATCACTTCATCAATATTAAGATAAGCAATTAATAAACCTTTGAGAATTTCTAAGCGACGTAACACTTTTTCTAAGCGATGATTTAGACGATTTGTGACTGTTTGACGACGATATACCAGCCATTCATTTAAAATCGTCAGTAATCCTTTTACTGCTGGGCGGTTATCTAACCCAATCATATTCAGGTTAACGCGATAACTTTTCTCTAAATCAGTATTCACAAACAAGTAGTACATCACTTGCTCTAAATCAACACGATTACTACGAGGAACAATCACAAGTCTAGTTGGATTTTCGTGATCAGATTCATCACGCAAATCTTCAACTAAAGGCAGTTTTTTGGCTCGCATCAAGGCTGCAATTTGCTCAAGTACCTTGGCGCCAGAAACTTGATGAGGTAACGCTGTGATAACCGCGCATCCCTCTTCTTTATGCCAAACAGCTCGCATTCTGACCGAACCACGACCCGTTTTATAGATTTTTTTAATATCGTCTTGAGCCGTAATAATTTCAGCTTCAGTCGGATAATCAGGACCTTGAACATATTGCATTACGTCAGATAATCCCGCATCAGGATTATCTAAAAGCATCACTAAGGCTTGTCCAATTTCACGTGCATTATGCGGTGGAATATCCGTTGCCATCCCAACAGCAATACCTGTTGTGCCATTAAGCACGATATTAGGTAAGCGTGCAGGCAACATTTTCGGCTCTTGCATTGTGCCGTCAAAATTAGGGATCCAATCTACCGTACCATGCCCTAATTCACTCAATAAAGTTTGTGAATATTTTGAAAGGCGTGATTCGGTATAACGCATTGCAGCGAAAGATTTCGGATCATCCGGTGCCCCCCAGTTACCTTGTCCGTCAATTAACGGATAACGATAAGAGAAAGGCTGAGCCATTAGTACCATTGCTTCATAACATGCACTATCACCATGAGGGTGATATTTACCTAACACGTCACCAACAGTACGAGCTGATTTTTTAAATTTAGCGCTATTGCTTAAGCCTAGCTCTGACATCGCATAAACAATACGACGTTGCACAGGTTTTAGCCCATCTCCAATAAAAGGTAATGCACGATCCATAATGACGTACATGGAATAGTTGAGATAGGCATTCTCTGTAAATAAGTGGAGCGGTTGACGCTCTACACCATCATGAGTCAATTCACTCATTCGATATTTTCCTCAGACTCTTGTGGTATCCATTACACTTCGATGTCAACTTCATCGCCTTTTTCTTGTAACCAATTTCGGCGATCTTCAGAGCGTTTTTTCGCTAACAACATATCCATCATGCCTAGGGTTTCTTGATAATTTTCTTCATCAATCACCAATTGCACTAAACGGCGCGTATTAGGATCAAGCGTGGTCTCACGCAATTGAAGCGGGTTCATCTCCCCCAACCCTTTAAAGCGCTGTACGTTAGGCTTTCCTTTTTTACGACTTAAACGTTGTAAAATGGCATTTTTTTCTGATTCATCAAGGGCATAATGGACTTCTTTACCTAAATCAATACGGTAAAGCGGTGGCATTGCCATATAAACGTGCCCTTGCTTAACAAGAGCAGGGAAATGACGCACAAATAACGCGCATAATAAAGTTGCAATATGTAAGCCATCAGAGTCCGCATCCGCAAGTATACAAACTTTACCGTAACGTAATTGGCTTAAATCATCACTATCAGGGTCCATTCCAATTGCCACAGAGATATCATGTACCTCTTGTGAAGCAAGCACTTCATCAGAAGAGACTTCCCATGTATTTAGAATTTTACCGCGCAGTGGCATAATCGCTTGATATTCACGATCACGCGCTTGTTTCGCCGAGCCTCCCGCAGAGTCCCCTTCAACTAAAAACAGTTCGGTATATCGTAAATCTTGAGAAGTACAATCAGCTAATTTTCCAGGTAGTGCAGGCCCAGAAGTGAGTTTTTTTCTCACTACTTTTTTTGCGGCTCGCATACGACGCTGAGCACTACTAATAGCCATCTCAGCGAGTAATTCACCAACTTGAACATTCTGATTTAACCATAAGCTAAAGGCATTTTTTACAGCACTTGCAACAAACGCACTGGTTTGTCTTGAAGAGAGTCGCTCTTTGGTTTGCCCTGCAAATTGAGGATCTTGCATTTTGACTGATAATACATAAGCGCAACGCTCCCATGTATCGTCAGCAGTTAATTTAATTCCTCGTGGGAGTAAATTACGGAATTCACAAAATTCACGCATTGCATCTAACACACCTTGGCGTAAACCATTAACGTGTGTCCCCCCCTGAACAGTCGGGATTAAGTTAACATAACTTTCAGTGAGTAAATCGCCACCTTCGGGTAGCCATAACATAGACCATTCAACGGCCTCATTATCCCCTTCAAATTTTCCAGTAAAAGGCTCTTCAGGAAGGCGAATAAATTCAGCAACAGCTTCACTTAAATAATCGGTTAAACCATCAGCATAGCACCAGTTTTCTTGTGTTTTATTCACTTTATCAACAAAAGAGACATTAACACCAGGACACAATACGGCTTTGGCTTTTAATACGTGAGATAAGCTTTTGGAGGAAAAGCGAGGAACATCAAAATAAGAACCATCAGGCCAAAAATGCACACTTGTTCCAGTATCTCGCTTTGCACAAGTTCCAATTTCGTGCAACTCTTCGACTTTATCACCATTTTCAAAGGCAATTTGATAAATCTTACCATCACGACGAACTGTCACTTCAATACGCTTAGAAAGTGCATTAACAACCGAGATCCCTACACCATGTAACCCACCGGAAAATTGATAGTTTTTATTAGAGAATTTTCCTCCGGCGTGAAGGTGAGCAAGAATTAACTCGATAGCAGAGACTTTAAGTTCAGGATGAATATCGACAGGCATTCCTCGCCCATTGTCGATAACTTCGATAGATTGGTCTTCATATAAAATGACATCGACCTTCGATGCGTGTCCCGCAAGCGCCTCGTCCACGCTATTATCTATCACTTCCTGTGCCAAATGGTTCGGTCTAGTCGTATCAGTGTACATGCCAGGACGACGACGTACTGGTTCTAGACCATTAAGAACCTCAATATCCTTTGCGTTATAACTTGATTGAGTCATTGTTTTAATCTGCGGTTCGCTGTTAGAAAATACTGTTTATAATAACAGGTGTTTGCGGCAATATGATATTAATTTTCGGGTAGATGCATCAACCTACGTTTTACAGGTTAATTAACCGAAAGGCTAAATTATCTTTAAAAATTGAATAATTTTTGGAAAAAAACGTTCAAAACCCACAAATGCGTGATTTCCATCCGATTCTACGGTTTGCCTACACGCGCCAAGATATGAGACAGCTTGACGATAATCAAGTATTTCATCTCCAGTTTGTTGAAGCAACCAAATAAGTTCGGGTGATGTAATTACAGGAATACGCAAGGCAAGTAACTCATCCATATGGTGAGGTTCTAATCTATATTTTTGATGTGTATAGGGATTTTCGTTTTCTCCCAAGAAATTCTGCAAAAGATCAAAAGGACGAATAGCGGGATTAACAACAACAGCAGATAAATTAAAACGCTGAGATAACCAGATCGATAAATAGCCACCTAATGATGAACCGATCAACCCTAACTTGTCCTGTGCATTTTCTTTCACTAATGTTTCAATTAGCTGAGCTGCTTCTTTTGGGTAAGGTGGCAATTGAGGCACTATTAATTCAATTTCAGGATACGTTGCTTCTAACCATTGACGAAAAGCTTGGGCTTTTGCTGATTTTGGTGAGCTATTAAAACCATGTAAATAGAGAATACGAGACATGGATTAATAGCCATCTGCATCAAGATCAGGACAGAATTCAGTGCCTGATAAACGATATACCTGTGTTTCAACTTTACCTTTTTCATCCGATGAAAGAGACATTTCTAAATAGCGCCAACCTGGAGAAACCGTATCTAAGGTAAAATTCGTGCAATGAGGGCGAAACTGAATACAAGTCGAAGGCGTTGCCAACATACGAATGCCATTCCACATTTCATCCATTTCTTGATGAATATGACCACAAAGCATCATTTTTACCTGAGTATGGCCTTTTAAGCGTTCAGCTAATTCTTGAGAATTTCTTAAACTATGTTGATCTAACCATGTGCATCCTGAAGGCATAGGATGATGATGTAACAAAATGATCGTATCTCTATGTTTTTGACTTTCAAGACAACGTGTTAGCCAATCTAGCTGACAATCTGATAACTCACCATGAGGAACACCTTGAATTTGGCTATCTAATAACAACATTTGCCAACTATCACCAATCAACACTTGTTTTGCCGACAAAATACCTGCCTGATTTAAAGCATCAATCATCGCAGGTTGATAGTCATGATTACCCGGCAACCAAACACAAGGGGGTGTTAGCGTTGCAATGCCATCAGCGAAATGCTGATAAGCTTCAAAGGTTTGATCTTGAACTAAGTCACCTGTCGCAACAATCAAGTCTACCTCAAGCCCCTGCTCTCTAATCGCATTTAATACCGCATGGTAGCTACGATAGGTATTAATACCCAGCAGAGTATCCTCCACATTAGCGAAGAGGTGGGTGTCTGTGATTTGTAATATTCTTACGGTGTTTTTGTGTTTCACCGATAATTCAAGCTGGCTTTCCAAAAGGTTTCCTTGTTTCACTCTCATTAGCCGTTATGTTAACGTATTTTCGTAGTAAAGATCTGCCAACTAATACACATTTCAAAAGATTAGTGAGAAATATTCTCGCTTTCAGTCACGTTTTTTTCACTTCATTTTACAATTTAATTCATTTGATATCGTATACTTAGAGATAGTTACTCTACTTGATAATATCGTTAAAAACACCCTTTAACCGTTTATTCATGTATTAAATTGCTGACCAGCGCTCTCTTAGTGCAATATGATGAAGTTGTAACCATTGCAGAGCAATAACAGAGGCCGCATTATCAATAATGCCTTCTTCAACCCAACGATAGGCTTGTTCTCGGCTCACTACATGAACACGAATATCTTCGTTCTCACACGCTAACCCATGAATACCTTTTGCCGTTGTTGCATCAACTTCGCCAACATAGACATGCATTCTTTCACTGGTGCCACCAGGACTAGAAAGGTAACTAATAATTGGCTCACATCGCCCAACAATAACGCCCGCTTCTTCTTGGGCTTCACGTCTAACAACGTCTTCTGGGCTTTCGCCTTGTTCAACCATGCCGGCAATCACTTCTAGTAACCAAGGTGTTTCACTAGTTTCATACGCGGGAATACGAATTTGCTCAATTAATACGACTTCATCACGTTTAGGATCATAAGCTAACAAAACACCCGCATTGCCTCGCTCAAATACTTCACGTTTGACTTCTTCACTCCATCCGCCTTCAAAAAGGCGATGTTTAAAGCGGTACTCGGTCATACGGAAAAAGCCTTTATATAAATCTCTTTGATTGAGCAATTTCACGTCTTCACGACCGTATAAAAATGGTATATTTTCCCTTTTTTTCATACAATGTTCCTTAAGTTACATTTAAGAGTCTTTTTATTGCTTACGTTTAATACAGATTTAAAGAAATTTGCCAACAATTCATGTAAAGTTAATCTAAAATAAAAGGATATGGCACAAATGGCTACCCCTACTTAGGGAAACAATCTGCTAGAATTATCCCCAATCAAGATTAACAGAGGCAACTCAGCGAAACTGTTGCAACAAGGAATTAAAATGAAAAAACTGCTCTCTCTTTTGGTCACGATGAGTTTGGCAGGATTCAGCACTGCAAGTCAGGCTGAGGATCTGCTTCAAGTTTATCAAAAAGCAAAGGACAGTAACCCTGAGTTACGCAAGTCATTAGCGGAACGAAACAGCGCTTTTGAAAAAATCAATGAAGTTCGTGGTTCATTATTACCACAATTAGGATTAGGCGCATCCGCAGATTATAAAAGCGGTTACCGTGACGCAAGAGATACCGAATCCAATTCTATTGGCGCAAGTTTAACGCTAACTCAAAGTGTGTTTAACATGTCATTATGGCGCCAGTTAAACCTGCAAGAAAAAACAGCAGGCATGAGTGATGTCACTTACCAAACAAGTCAGCAAAAGCTGATTTTAGACACTGCTACCGCTTACTTTGATGTTTTACGTGCTATTGATTCATTATCATTTATTGAAGCGCAAAAAGAACAAGTTTACCGCCAGTTAGATCAAACAACTCAACGTTTTAATGTAGGTTTAGTTGCAATTACTGACGTACAAAATGCGCGTGCAAACTATGATAGCGTACTGGCACAAGAAGTGGCGGGTCGTAACCAGTTAGATAACTCATTAGAAAAACTGCGCCAAGTCAGTGGTATCTATTACATTAATCTGGCATCACTAAACATCAGCCGTTTTTCAACAACCTCACCAGATTCTATTGAGAAACTGTTAAAAGATGCCGAAGAGCGTAACTTAAGTTTATTGAGCGCACGTTTAGGCCAAGATTTAGCACGCGAAAATATTCGTTTAGCACAATCAGGTCACTTGCCTACTGTCGATTTAAATGCATCAACAAGCGTATCAAATAACCATAATCATGGTAGTGCATTACCACCAGCAGATGTTAGTAGCCGTAATAGTTACAATGGTCAAAATAGTATTGGCTTATCTGTTAAAATTCCATTATATACCGGTGGCAGAACAAGCTCACAAGTTGAACAAGCACAATATGACTTTACTAGTGCAAGCGAACAATTAGAGTCGGTTTATCGCTCTATTGTCCAAATCGCGCGTTCTTCTTATAACAATATTTCTGCATCAATCAGTAGCATCAAAGCATATCAACAAGTTGTTGTTTCTGCACAAAGTTCATTAGATGCAACTGAAGCTGGTTATCAAGTGGGTACTCGTACTATTGTTGATGTGTTAAATGCCACAACAACACTTTACGATGCCAAACAGAAATTATCTAACGCACGTTATGACTATTTAATCAACCAATTAAATATTGAATACGCACGTGGTACATTAAACGAAAATGACTTAATTCAGCTTAATAATGCACTAGGAGAAGAAGTTTCAACTTCACCAGATAACATTATTCGCCCGCTAACAAGTCCTGTGCTTAACGTTGCACCTTAATGGTGAATTAATAAGTTAGTTTCTTATAAGAAGCCGCTTTCAGCGATAAACTGATAAGCGGTTTTTTTTATGCTTTATCTTCACATAAGATATTGTGTTATGGATTAAATTAAGATCTCAACAATATCTATATTCTTGTATTAACAAATGCCTTAATCACAATTAGGTTGAAAAGAGAGGATTTACCTAATTTCATTACTCTTAACCTTATAAAGATCACAAATTTCTGGTTATCCTTGATGATTAGGTGTTTCTTATTTATTTTCTAAACTATTTAACCTATCCTAGCTTTTATTTTGAACGTTTTACCTTTTATGGATCTTACCAATATGTCAATGAAACGTACCAAATCGATTAATCGTGATGCTTTTCGTAAAGCATTTCGTCCTTATCGTCTGGCGCCTGTTGCAATCGCCATCACTGCTGTATTTGCGCTTTCAGGATGTGAAGAGAGCGACGAGACAGTTTCACTGTATATGAACGCACAAGAATGTGCTCAAGCGAACCCTTCACAAGCAGCACAGTGTGAAGACTCTTATCGCACTGCATTGCAAGAAGCGCAACGTACCGCACCTAAATACGCAACATTAGAAGACTGTGTAGCTGAATTTGGTGATGCACAATGTACACAAACAGCATCTATAGATGGACAGCCTGTTAGTACGGAAAATGCCAATAATTTAAGCCCAGACAGCTCGCAAATGGCTCAAGCTAACTCCGGTGGTAGCTTCTTTATGCCATTAATGGCGGGCTATATGATGGGTCGCCTAATGGGTGGTGGCGCACCAGCACAACCATTGTTTAGTTCGCGTAATCCAACCAGCCCTGCAAATGGTAAATTTGTGGATGCGACAGGCCGTAACTATGGTCCTGCGGTTGGTGGTCGTCAAATGAACGTACCAAAAACAGCAATGACTCCAAAACCATCAACAACCTCAACGGTAACTCGTGGTGGCTTTGGTAATACAGTATCAAGACAAGCTGCGGCTCAACGTACCAGTGCAACGAATAATAATCGTAGCTCAACGGGTTCATCTTCTTACCGTTCAGGTGGTTAATTAACACCATGAAACGCGAAAATATTATTGAACGCCCGGATTGGCGTGAAAAAGCGACTGAATTTGGCTTTAACTTTCATACCATGTATGGCGAGCCTTATTGGTCTGAAGATGCTTATTATCAATTCTCAATGGATGAGGTTGAAACCCTAGAAGAAACCACAGAAGAGCTTCATCAGATGTGCTTACAAGTCGCTGATAAAGTGGCGAACAGTGAAGAGTTGCTAACACGCTTTCAAATCCCGCGTCACTGCTGGGATTTTGTGCGTGATTCTTGGAAATCATCTCAACCTTCACTCTATTCACGTCTTGATTTAGCCTATGACGGTAAAAGTCCGGCAAAACTGTTAGAAAATAATGCTGATACGCCAACTTCACTGTATGAATCTGCTTTTTTTCAATGGATCTGGCTTGAAGATCAAGTTAATGCCGGTCGTTTACCGCAAAATGCCGATCAATTTAATAGTATTCAAGAAAAATTAATTGATCGCTTTGCTGAGCTTCGCGATCAATACGGAATGCGTTATCTGCATATGTCTTGTTGCCAAGACACTGAAGAAGATCGCGGTACAGTTCAATATTTACAAGATTGTGCTGAAGAAGCCGGCGTCACAACTGACTTTGTCTTTATTGAAGATCTGGGTTTAGGTGAGCGTGGTGAATTAACTGATCTGCAAGATCAGATAATCAGCAATATGTTTAAGCTTTACCCTTGGGAATTTATGTTCCGTGAAGACTTCTCAACTAAACTGGCTGATGCGGGTATTCGTTGGTTAGAACCATCTTGGAAGAGCATTATCTCAAATAAAGCATTATTACCAATGCTATGGGAAATGTTCCCTAATCACCCTAACCTGCTACCTGCTTATTTCTATGAGGGTAAAGCGCCTGATTCATTATCTCGTTATGTTATCAAGCCTCTATTTTCACGCGAAGGTGCGAATATTCGTATTGTTGAAAATGGTAAAGATATTGCTGTTGCAGATGGCCCTTACGGTGAAGAAGGCTTTATTGTTCAAGATTTCCATCCACTACCAAAATTTGGTGATAGCTATACATTAATTGGTAGCTGGCTGGTAAACGATCAATCTGCGGGTATATGCATCAGAGAAGATAGAGAGCTTATTACGCAAGATCTCTCACGATTCTATCCACATATTATTTTAGATTGATAGAAATCTTAAAATTATATTGAGCACCTTATTGCTTGTTAGCGGTAAGGTGTTTTTTTATTCAAAATAGCTTTCTATTTTGATGATTTCAATATAAGACTATATTCCAGAAATGATCATATCCATAGCAGGCACTATTGCTGTATGGATCTCAGGTCTAACACACACAATATCAACTGTTCTTAACTTACTCTTTGCTACGGCTGTTATAGATTTCGTCATAACAACATATTTCTGATTATCTATTTCAATAACGGGTGCCAATATCTCTATTTGAGAGTTCTTATGTGATAACTGAGTAATCGGCATAATGACCCGAGAATCAATATCACTTAGTAGTTCATTTTGAATATCAATAAAATAAGGGTACTGTTCTTTCGATTTAAGGGATTTATTACGATATATTGTGTATTAAGACATTAAATAACCCTATATTCATCATCATCAGTAAATAACCCCATTTCCTGTTCGAATTCATTAAGAGCTTGAATGCCATTTTTATTTTCAGTTTTCCACTGTTCCCGCTTTTTTTCACGAATGGCATCAGATAACATTTGATCGAGTGTTGCTGATAAATTAATTCCAAGCTCTCGCGCTTCATCCACCAATTTTACAGTTAGATACACATTAACTCCTCGTTTATCTTTTTTACTCATCGTCAATGTTTTCATTATAAGCTCCATTTATGTGCATCATTTATGTGCAAAAGTGTAGAGCAGATAATTATCAACATCAAACTGGGAGATATTCAAAAAACATAATTAATTTATTTAGAGAAATATAAAAAGCATTCATCTAATAGCTATGAAGTTTATCAAAATTTTCGCCAAATAAAAATAAAACCAATATAAACAAAAGGTTAAATATATTAATTATATCTATATAGAAAATTGGAAAGATCAACAACGAGGGAAATATAATGAGTCGATACATTATATTTAATATAAAAAAGGTCAAATTCCACAAAGGTGAATTTGACCTTTAGATTTTATAAATTGGGTTTATTGAACAATCTTACCCAATTTGAAATGTCATCATACTGAGCGATTTATTAACAATATCATTATTCAGTAATGTTACTTTTTCACCTTCTTGTTTTAAACCTAATAGGTATAACGCAGGTAAAAAATGTTCTGCTGTTGGGTGTGACAATTGCCCTTCTTCCGTTGATAAAATCGTAAAAAGATCAGTTGGCACTTTATCGCTTTGTAGACTATGTTCTACGGTTTCACTAAATAAAAGTGCCCAAGGATAAGGTGTCGCATCGCTATTTTGCCAGTCCATCATTCTTAAATTGTGAACGATATTACCGCTACCAATAATTAAAACACCTTCTTTACGTAATTCAACCAGCTTTTGCCCTAATTCATAGTGCCATTGCGCTGATTGGTTAGCATCAATGCTTAATTGAACAACAGGAATATTCGCATTGGGATACATTTTTTCGAGTATCCCCCAACTACCATGATCGAATCCCCATTGATCCATATCGAGTTTTAATTTAATCGGATCAATAAGATCTTCAATCAGCGCAGCTAAGCCTATTGAACCTCGCGCTGGGTATTTTATTGCATATAATTCTGCTGGGAAACCATAAAAATCATGAATTGTCTTTGGTTGAGACATTGCCGTTACATAAGTTCCATCGGTATACCAATGGGCCGAAATCACTAAAATCGCTTTAGGTTGAGGAAGCGTTTCCCCTAATTTTGACCAGAGGCGAGTATATGTATTGTCTTCTAATACATTCATTGGGCTACCATGTCCAATAAATAGCGCTGGCATCATTTTTGTGTCCATAATCACCTCTTATGGCTTGTGATCTTATGGCGTTAGCATAGCGCCTTCTTACTTGAAATATAGTCAAAGAAGTATGAAATAGTTATTCAAAAAATATGAAAAAAGCCACCTAAGTTTCCTTAAGCGGCTTGAATAAGTGTGTGTGTTTTCAGTGTCGGTTATAACATGTTAATTTCAGCCAGCTTTTTTCTCCTCACGAAGACGATAAGCCACTAAGTCTTCAATAGTTAACACAGGCATATTGTGCTTTTTAGCAAAAGTAATCACTTCTGGTGCTCTTGCCATTGTGCCATCGTCATTGGTTAATTCGCATAACACTGCAACAGGTTTAAAACCGGCTAATGTTGCTAAATCAATTGACGCTTCTGTGTGCCCACCACGAGTTAACACACCACCAGGTTGGCCACGTAATGGAAATACATGACCTGGGCGATTCAAATCACTTGGTTTTGCATTGTCAGCTGCTGCTGCACGTACTGTGGTTAAACGATCAGATGCTGAAACACCTGTTGTTACACCTTGTGCTGCTTCAATCGTTACTGTAAATGCTGTATGGAAATGGCTGGTGTTATTTTCCACCATCATAGGCAAATCAAGTTGCTGACGGCGTTCTTCTGTAATGCATAAACACACAATGCCACTACCATGACGAATAGACATCGCCATTTGTTCTGTGGTCATTGTTTCTGCTGCGAAAACCATATCGCCTTCATTTTCGCGGTTCTCGTCGTCGAGCACCATCACGCCTTTACCAGCACGAAGGGCTTCAAGAGCAAGTTCAACACGCTCAAATGGATTACCGAATTCGGAAAGTAGCGTCTGATTCATGGTAAAAAAAACCTCAATAATTAATGAAAGTTACCAGAACCAGGGCAGTCTTAGGAGTGGATCTCTGCTTAATAAAAAATATAAGCAGAAACAACAGGAATGGATACAATGATCCTACTGATGCTATTTTATTCTCTCCCATCCAGACTTTAACTGTCGGCTCCAGAATCACACTGGATCTGCTGACCTTTGCATTGCAATGGCAACACAAAGCGCTCGCGGGCTTTACTTGGATCTTCAAGTATCTACCGCCGGTGGGGACTTTCACCCCGCCCTGAGATTAACGAAGAAACTATACGCTTTAAAATTATAAGTGGCAATAATCAATCCGTGACAATACTCGTTTAATCACATAATCACGTTATGACATACGGTTATTTAACGATTTATAATAAAAAAATAACAATAATCCTGATATCTGGTTTTATTCCCTCAGCCCTCATATTACACTTAGCCTCAGCTTTCTATTTTATTTGTGAGGACTTCCCATGTTGGACCCGAAAAAACTTGAACAAGTCGCGCGCCAAATCCAAAACGTTTTGCCACAAGGCATCAAAGATTTTGGTGATGATATTGATAAAAAAATCCGCACTGTTCTGCAATCTCAATTAAACAAGTTGGATTTAGTCAATCGCGAAGAGTTTGATGTACAGACTCAAGTCTTATTACGCACTCGTGAAAAACTAACACGCTTAGAACACCGTTTAAATGAGCTAGAAGCTGGTCTGATTGCAAAACCTCAAGCTGAAGTTATCCAAGTTGAAGACGTTGAAATTACAGTAGAAACTCAAACAGAAAATAAAGCTTAATCCATTTACTTTATTAGTTATTCTCTTTATTAATAAAGCAAAAACCCTGTATCTTACCCAGACACAGGGTTATTTTTTATATGCTCTATAAATTAATTACTCACTATTTTAATTCTGGCCAATAGTCTTTATTTGCTTCAATTAAATCATCTAAAATTGCTTTTGCGACAGTCGCGCTTGGCACAGTTTTAGACATCGTAATGGCTTGCCACAGTTTCAAATAGGATTTTTCAATCCAGGCTTCTACCACTAATTTTTCAACGGCAACTTGCTGACTCATCATCCCTTTTTGGAACAATGGAATTTTGCCCATGACTAAAGGTTCTGGTCCATGGCTTCCGACAATACAAGGGATCTCAACCATTGCTTCAGGATCAAAATTAATAATTGATCCGTTGTTAGGAACGATCAGCAACATTCTTTCTTGAGTATTAAACGCGATAGCCGTCGCAAGATCGACAATGTAAGAGGCATGCTCATCTATTTCAAGATGGCCAGCTGATGATTTACCCGCTGCTGTAATAGCTCGACAAGCACTAAAAACGTTCTTTTCTCTGTGTTCCATCACTTCATTAGCGCGCGTATGATGAGGATCAGAATGCGCAACAACATAATCAGGGAACAAATAATACTTCAAGTAAGTATTTGGCATAGTTGCTGGATCTAGCGCCCAAACATCTTTTGCCTTACCAAAAGTATCGTTCCAGCTTGCTTCAACAGGCTCTCCTTCTACTTTAGGAATATAACCATGCTCAGCAACATGTTTACGAATAATCGGCAGTAAATCATTGCCTTGCAAGTCTTCAACTTGCGTCCACCAACCAAAGTGATTTAAGCCGTAATAGCGGACACGCATCTCCTTACGTGATTTTAATCCTGCAATTTGCGCCATACGTGACTCAATACCAATTGGCATATCACAAATATTTAAGATTTTTGCATTCGGCTTTAAGCGACGCGTAGCTTCGGCAACAATGGCTGCTGGGTTAGAATAATTTAACATCCATGCATTTGGTGAATATTTTTCCATATATTCAACCAATTCTAATACACCACCAATAGAACGCATACCATAAGCAATGCCACCAGGCCCACAGGTTTCTTGCCCTAATACACCGTGGCGTAAAGGAATTTTTTCATCTTTTTCACGCATTGGATATTTACCAACACGAATATGAGCCATAACAAAATCAACATCCGTAAAGGCAGTTTTAGGATCTGTGGTATAGCAAAATTCAATTTCAGGTGCTTTTTCAGTAAGAATTATTTCACAAGCTTTAGCAATGGTCTCTTGCCTCTCGGCATCATTGTCATAAAATTTGATGGCTCTTAATGGAAAACGTTTTAAATTTTCCAGTAGCATCAAAATAATACCGGGTGTAAATGTACTACCGCCACCTGCAATTACGACTGAGAACTTCTTCATTATATAGCCTCCGACAAGGTGATTTTTTGTGGATCTTCTTTCATAAGTTGTTCAATTTTGTCTCTTACTTGAGAAACGTGTAGCCCGATAATGATTTGCAATGCATGGCCTTTACGCACTACACCATGTACACCGAGCCCTTTAAAATAGGCATCTGTTTCAACTACTTCATTATCAATTACTTCAATGCGTAAACGTGTTGCACAGTTATTTAAAGATTTGATATTTGCACCTCCACCTAAGCCTTCAAGAATGCCTTTAGGAAGTGCGAGTTTGTGGTCTTCTTTTGCTGTTTTTGAACTATCTGAAACTTGTGACTTTTTATTTTTATAATCTTGTTTGCTATAAAGCTTGATCTCTTCATCATCCTCTTCACGACCTGGTGTTTTTAAATTAAGTTTGATAATTAATGTTCTAAACACTACAAACCAAATCATTGTGAAAATAAGCCCTATGACTATTTGTGTAATAATCATTCCGTAATGGTTATGAAACATTGGGATCCAATTCATAGGAAGAAAATTATCGATGATCCCTCCGCCCATATTTCCGACAACCCCAAAGTGATAAAGTGTTGTCGCTAATGTGGCAGCTAACACGGCATGAATGGCAAACAATAACGGAGAGATAAATAAGAATGTGAACTCTAAAGGTTCTGTTATTCCCACAAATACAGCGGTCAATGCAGAGGGTATAAGTAAACCTGCAATTTTGGCTCTATTTTTAGGTGCAGCAGTAAAATAAAGAGCAAGTGCTATACCAATAGAACCAAAGACTTTGCTATTACCATGTAGTGCAAAACCCCCTTCAGGAAATAGCTCTTTTAAAGATTCAGTGCTTTGACTGAAATATTGCATATTTTGAGCCCAATCAACTTGAATTCCATGTTCAGTGACTGCTGGGCCAAAAATAAATGGGCCATAAATAAAGTGATGTAGGCCAGTAGGAATTAAAATACGTTCAAGAAATGTATATATCCAAACACCTAAAGAGCCAGATTCAACCATAAATACTTGTAACGATTGAATACCAATTTGTACTTTTGGCCAGAAAAATAATGTTATCCATGCTAACGGTAACATAACAAAGAAACTAATTAACACAACATACGAAGTCCCTTGAAATATACCTAAAAAAACAGGAAGCTGTTTATCAAAATAACGATTATGAATACCTGTAACTATACCCGCAATAATAATTGCTCCAATAATACTGGTATCTAATGTTTTAATTCCAGCGATCATTGTTAAGCCACTATTTCCACCAATCTCATTTGTAAAGTCCACACCAAAATAACTTCCCCAAACCATTCCCATTGCATTAATAAAATAATTCCAAGTGAGAAAACTCACCATTACAGCAAGGCAAGCTCTTGCTTGTGCAGTTTTAGCTAAACCGATTGGTAAGCCAATTGCAAAAATAAGAGGCATATTACGAAAAACAGTCCATCCCCCTTCTTCAATAATATGAACAATTTGGGCAAATAAACTATCGGGTCTTAATAAATCTTCACTAATAAATAATGGATTCTGTAATAAAATGGCAATGCCTACAACAATACCTGCAAATGGAAATAGCAGGACAGGAGTAAACATGGCTCCACCAAATCGTTGTATTTGACTGAGCATAAAAATATCCTCTTATTTACTGCTACTGAAACGGCGTGATATTTAATTCATTTTTTTTCTGTAAATTCAGATTAGATTCTTTTCTCTTTATTCTCTCATCTGAAATGAGTTATTCGTGATCTGATTCATACTAATCTTTCAGGCAAAGTGATCTCATTTTTAGTCAAAAAGCAGATCACTTTTTATTTTTTGATAACGTTCACATTTTAGAGGTATAAATGATTATCCTATATATCAAAAGATTAGATTAAGATAAATTAAATAAGGAGAGCCGATTTTAAGAATAAAAAGAGGTATAAAAATGATCTACAAAGACATTGCAAAAAGCCTAAGAATTCAAATAAATTCGGCTGGATATCAAATAGGTGACCCTTTACCAGCAGAAAAATCATTAGCACAACAATACAACGTATCGAGGATGACAATACGTAAAGCAGTAGATTTATTAGTGACCGCAGGATTATTAGAGCGAAAACATGGCTCTGGGACTTATATTAAAGAAAAAGATGTCCATCATGAAAATGCTAGCCTAAAAGGCTTTGTCGAATTAATGGCAAATACAGGTCATAATGTAAAAAGTGAAGTCATAGAATTTCGTGTTATTCCCTGTCCCTTATCTATTGCCAGTAAATTACGTATCAATTCAAATGAACGTATTTTTTATTCAAGGCGAATACGTTACGTCGACAATAAACCGCTTATTGTTGAAGACAGTTACATGCCTGTTAAATATTTTCGTAATTTAACCTTAACTCATTTAGAAGGGTCTAAATTTGATTTTATTGAAAATGTTTGCCAAATAAAGATATCAGGAAGTTATGAGACCTTTCACCCTATTATGCCTGATAACAACATTTGTCAATTATTAAAAATAGAAACTAATATTCCAATATTAAGACTCAGCACATTATCATATAGCACTCAGGGCGATTATATTAATTATTCAATTATGTATAGAAACACTCAAGATTATATTGTTGAGTATCATTTAAAAAGAGAACAATAACCATTAATAAAATTATCATTAAAAATTTATAATAGTTGGATTCTTTATTATAAAAAAAGCACTCCAAAGAGTGCCTTTAGTCGTTAATTTATGCCACTATTTCTTTTTAATCGCATTAATAATGTTCGTTGTCGAAATGCCGTCTTCGAAATTCAGCACTTTAACTTCACCGCCTGCTGCCCAAACTTCTTTACTACCCGCGATATCTTCAGGTTTATAATCCCCGCCCTTGACTAAAATATCGGGTAAGACAGAGGCAATTAAGCGCTGTGGTGTATCTTCCTCAAATGCAACAACCCAGTCTACTGCACCTAAGGCTCCGAGCACTGTCATACGCTGCTCTAATGGGTTAACAGGACGTGTCTCACCTTTTAAACGCTTAGTCGAGGCATCACTATTTACAGCAACAATAAGGCGATCACCTAACTTACGTGCATTGGCTAAATAACTGACATGACCTGCGTGAAGAATATCAAAACATCCATTAGTCATCACAATGCGCTCACCGCGCTGACGTGCTAATTCAACTGCTTGTTTTAATTGTTCTTCTTCCATTATACCAAAACCGTTGTCGGCACGGCCACGAATGGCATTTTCCAATTCAATAGGTGATACTGTCGATGTCCCTAGTTTACCCACCACAACACCCGCTGCTGCATTTGCAAGGAAGCAAGCTTCACCTAAAAGTTTACCTGCTGCTAAAGAGGTTGCTAATACACCTATTACTGTATCGCCCGCACCAGTAACATCATAAACTTCTTGGGCTTGTGTTGGTAAATGTAATGGCGCTTCATTCGCTCGAATAAGGCTCATTCCACGTTCAGACCGTGTGATCAGTAAAGCATCAAGATCTAAATCTCGAACTAATTGAGTACCTTTTTCCACTAGCTCATCATCGGTTTTACAAACACCGACAACTTGTTCAAATTCTGACATATTCGGCGTTAATAACGTTGCTCCACGATAACGCTCAAAATCACACCCTTTAGGGTCGATTAATACAGGAACACCCGCTTTCTTTGCAAGTTGGATCATTTCTTGAACATGAGAAAGTGCGCCTTTCGCGTAATCTGATAAAATCAGTGCGCCAATAGAAGGCAACGCCTGTTGAATACGTTCATAGATAGGCTGAGGATCAACATTGCTAAACCCTTCTTCAAAATCAAGACGAATTAATTGTTGATTACGTGAAAGCACTCGTAATTTTGTAATGGTTGGATGTGTCGCAACAGAGACAAAATCACAGCGTACATTGACCTGATTTAATGTATTACTCAATGCTTTGGCAGCTTCATCAATACCCGTTAAACCCACTAAACGTGAATTAGCACCGAGAGAAGCAATATTCATTGCCACGTTTGCCGCACCACCGGGGCGCTCTTCTGTGGTATCTACTTTGACCACTGGCACTGGGGCTTCTGGTGAAATACGGCTTGTAGGGCCATACCAATAGCGGTCTAACATGACGTCACCGACAACCAGTACATTGGCCTTATTAAAATCCGGCAGCGTTACTTTCATCCCATACTCCACATTTATTTTCAAAATAAGCCGAAATAATACCATAACTTGTTAAGCAAAAAGAGACACTCATAAGCGTTCCTGCTAACAAACACTTACTCTTGCTCGCCAAGCCACTTTTGCTTGCTTTTTAATACGTGTTCTCGCTCTACAATAAAACAATTGTTATCCACAATCGCAGGTAACGCTTGTAGAGCAAGATGGTGTAACTCATTACGTAATGTGACATAAGCATGTGTCAAAGCCTGAGCTTCTTCTTCACCCATCACTTGATATTTTGCCATTAACTCAAAAATACGCACATTATCAGACCAACGTGTCAATGCAGGATATTGATGAGAAAAACGCAATACCAAATATTGAGCGATAAATTCAATATCGGTAATCCCCCCCGATGAGGTTTTTAAATCAAACTTGTCTGCTTGTGTTGGTGCAAGATGTTGCACCATTTTTTGGCGCATTTCGCGTACTTCATGTTGCAATACGTTGGCATCACGAGAAAGGCACAATGTTTCGTGGCGAATACGAGAAAACATCTGTTGTAGTTGCTCATCACCATAAATCATTCTAGCTCGAATTAAGGCTTGATGTTCCCATGTCCATGCTTCATTTTTCTGATATTCATCGAAAGCTTGGATCGTACTTACTAACATTCCTGACTCACCGGAAGGGCGTAAACGTGCATCAACTTCATACAATACGCCCGAAGAGGTTCGTGTACTAAATAAATGGATAATGCGTTGAGCTAGGCGCAGATAAAACTGACGAGCATCAATCTGTTTTGCTCCCGTTGTCACGATATTCATTGGACAGTCTAATAAAAACACTAAGTCTAAATCTGAGCTATAGCCTAATTCCCATCCCCCCAATTTGCCGTATCCAATCACCGAAAAACCTAGGCCATCACGATTGGCTAAATGTTCAGGCTCACCATAACGCTTCACCATATATGACCAAGCTTGATGAACAACAGCATGAATGATGGCTTCCGCTAGATACGTTAAGTGATCGCTAACTTTCATCACGGGTAATACCCCCGTGATATCTTCCGCAGCAATACGCAACAGTTGAGCTTGTTTAAATTGGCGCAGTGCTTCTAGTCGTTGCTCTTCATCTTCTTCTGGTACACGTAATAAATATTGACGTAATTCATCACGATACGCATCTAAAGGTAGTGGCTGATAGAGTGAATTAGGATCAAGTAATTCATCTAACAGTAAAGGATGAAGTGCCAACTGTTCTGCTATCATCGGAGATGCTACACATAATCGTATAACATGAGTGAGGACTTCATCAGACTCTTGCATCAACTCTAAATAGGTTGTACGACTCACAATGCTTAATAATAATGGTGTGACTCGTTGTAACGTAACTAACGTTTGAGGTTGCTGGCAAATCTTAGCCAGTAATTTTGGCATTAATGTATCAAGAACATCTCGCCCTCTTGGCCCTATCGTTCGCTTACCGATATCTTGGCGAAATATTTGTAATGTCTGATTAATTGCATTCAATGACTCAACCGTGAGTGATTGATGAAGTAATGACGAAGTCTCAGGCAAACGCCCAAGTAACCAGAGGCGTTTAAACTCTGAGGTATCCTCTTCTTCATCATTTTCATCTTCTTCACCAATTAATTGCGTGAAAATAACAGAAACAGCCTGCATTTTGTGGCTAATTTCTTGATAAAGCGTTTCCCAATTATCATATCCCATTGCAAAAGTGAGTCGTGCTTTATCCTCTTCATTATCTGGTAAAGTTTGCGTCTGCTGATCACCAATGGATTGTAATAAGTTTTCTAACCGACGAAGAAAGAGATAGCTTTCAGATAATTGCGCTGTTTCTTTTTCTGTTAATAATTCAAGCGTTGTGATCGCCTTTAATACTGTTAATAGTGAGTTACTCTGTAGTTCAGGCTCTCTGCCACCGCGAATTAACTGAAAAACTTGTGTAATAAATTCGATTTCACGAATGCCACCAGCACCGAGTTTTATGTTATCAATCATGCCACGACGGCGAACCTCACGGCTTATCATCGACTTCATATTACGAAGTGATTGAATAACACTAAAATCGATATAACGGCGATACACAAAAGGACGCAACATTTGGCGTAATACTTGGCAGTATTCTTTCTTTTCAGCACCTAAAACACGAGCCTTGATCATGGCATAACGTTCCCAATCACGCCCTTGCTCTTGATAATAATCTTCAAGTGCAGCAAAGCTCATCACCAAAGGCCCACTTTCTCCAAATGGGCGCAATCGCATATCAACACGATAAACGAAGCCATCAATAGTATGTTGATCAAGTACTTTAATCAGTTTTTGGCCTAATCGTGTAAAAAATTGAGCATTATCAAGCTCTCGGCGTCCACCTTGGGTAAATCCATTTTCAGGATAAGCAAAAATCAAGTCGATATCAGAAGAAAAATTAAGTTCAAATCCACCTAATTTTCCCATACCTAATATCAGAAATGGTTGTGGTTTACCTTCACTATCACAAGGTGTTCCCCATTGTCGGCAACATTGCTGATAAAGCGTGTCTCTTGCGACACAAATTAGAGTTTCAGCAAGTACACTTAAATGTTTTAGTGCACAAGGAATATCGCCTAATTGGAAAAATTGTAACCATGCAATGCGCACTAATTGTTGATGGCGAAATTGACGCAAGATCCGCATAACATCATCTTCATTATCAACATTGACTAACATTGCTGCTAATTGAGTTTCATAACTCTGCCATTCGATACCCGTGGGTGGATTTTGCCTGATATCAGTCAACCATTGAGGATTAACCCGAAAATGCTCGGTTGCAAAAGGACTAAATGCAAGAAATTGTTGTTCTTGCTCACTAAAAGGTGCCAGCGCATTAAGTTGAGAAGAAAAACTACACTGTGCTTTATCCCACAATGATTGAAGTACACTGATAACAGACATAAATAGACTCTCACGTAGTCAGGAAATTAAGCAATAGACAGTAACCACGACATAGAAGATAACTTAAAGTTTAACCATAAAACATGATAATAATCGGTTGCGGTTGTAAATGTTAACGGTGAAATTGCATTCAGTGAATATTGCATCGGCTCTGGCAAATTAGACTGTTTTTTACACCAATCAGAAAATAACGCCAACATTGCAGGCATGGTAATTGTCGGCGATGTGGGATTAGCAAAAATAGCTTCTTCTAATGCCTGTATTGCACTTAACCATTTCGTAAGTTGTTGTGCCGTTGTATCACTAGGAGAAAGATTCACGACACTCAACGATAACGCAGGCTTATCTTTTGCCAAATAATAACCACGCGCAGCTTTACTGCGTGAGGCAAGACGTAATCCGCCTTTTTTACCTAAATACGTTGCTAATGCAATAACGTCTGACACATTACCTTTTTTAAGTTCTAGCTCAAACTCTTCGATCGGTAATTCATATTGCTCAGTACGAATTACGCCTTGATCTAATACCACTTCTATTTGACTATCTTGATACTCAACAAGCCAGATTTCACGATAAAAATCTGTATGAAACAACACATTAAGCTGAGATTCTAATAAAGCTAGATCTGTTTTTTCTGGCCAGATTTCCGCAGGAAAGCGAGCTAAATCTAATTTAGGTTGTGTTAGTTCAACGTTATATTCTGGGCGTTGATGTAAGCCAGCAACAACTTTTCCTGCCGTTTTAATCGTCATTTCATAATGATCATCAACACCACGAATACGTAATCCCATATCCCAACGACGGATCTGATTATCAGCAGTCTCAAAGTAAAGATTAGTCAGCTTTTTAGGGATGGAATGCTGATGTGGTAGAGTCAGAATGCGCTGAATAATATGAGGAATAGCGGCAGGTATGGCACTCATTTTGAGTTCGGTTTCTAATTGGCTCATTCTATTTCCCTTAAGTAAATCAATTGATTAGTAAAATATTTGACGCATTTTTATTTAGCAAGTGATAGCCTAATAACAATAATGAATAAAAGGCAGATTATCCCTATATTCTACCAGTTAAGACTGTTCTCATTCTGGTTTACTATTTGCTTACGCAAACTTTACTCTTTAGTATCAGTAAAAATATTCTCTTGTATAGATAAAAAAGTTGAAAACATAATGCGAAAATTACCCTTACTTTTTATTTCCTTACTTGGCTTAAGTGTTTCTCTAAGCTCACACGCAGAAACTCGCTATGTTTCCGATGAATTATCCACTTATGTGCATAGTGGACCAGGAAATCAGTACCGAATTGTTGGCTCTTTAAATTCAGGTTCAACAGTGACTGTACTTTCTCGTAATGCAGCAACGGGTTATGTACAGATTAAAGACGATAAAGATCGTACTGTCTGGTTGCCAGAAAACCAACTAAGCGCCCAACCAAGCATGCGCACTCGTATCCCTGCTATGGAAAAAGAGATCCAAACACTACGTGATAAACTAGCGAATATCGACCAAAGCTGGAATC
Organism: Proteus sp. fly-1089; assembly: GCF_040138965.1. Lineage (NCBI taxonomy): Bacteria > Pseudomonadati > Pseudomonadota > Gammaproteobacteria > Enterobacterales > Morganellaceae > Proteus > Proteus sp. fly-1089. Next base: position 47,098 of record NZ_JBEETS010000009.1, on the reverse strand, counting down.
AACGTACTATAGATATGCAAAACAAAGTCTCAAACAGCGATGACATAATCAATGTTTTGAAAAAAGAAAATGAGCAGATGAGAACAAAACTTGCTGTTGCTGAGAAAAAACTCGATTTTGCTAATCAACAGTTAGATGACCGACAACGTGACATCATCTTGCAGTGGTTTATGTATGGTGGTGGTGTTGCTGGTGCGGGTCTTATTTTTGGTCTGATCCTTCCGCATATCATTCCTCGTCGTCGTAAACGCAACGATCGTTGGATGAACTAATATTCAGCCAAAAGGAATCATGATCCCGTGGAAATATACCTTGTTGGTGGCGCTGTGCGTGACCAATTATTACAGATACCTGTAAAAGATAGAGATTGGGTTGTTGTTGGCGCAACACCCGAAGAACTGTTACAACAAGGCTATCAACAAGTTGGCAAAGATTTTCCCGTTTTTCTTCATCCTGAAACACATGAAGAATATGCCCTTGCACGTACGGAAAGAAAATCAGGTTCTGGCTACACGGGATTTACCTGCTACGCCGCACCAGATGTTACCTTAGAAGATGATTTAGCCCGTCGTGATCTCACCATAAACGCTATTGCTTATTCTGCCGATAGCGAATATATCGATCCTTACCACGGCATAGATGACATCAATGCAAGATTACTTCGCCATGTCTCTGACGCATTTTCAGAAGATCCCTTAAGAGTTCTACGTGTTGCACGATTTGCCGCTCGATTTGCGCCTTTAGGTTTTAGCGTAGCACCAGAAACGTTACAGTTAATGAAAGTAATGGCGCAAAGTGGAGAACTAAACGCACTAACGGCAGAACGCGTTTGGAAAGAGACTGAAAAAGCACTTGAGAGCCACGCTCCTCAAGTTTACTTTGAAGTTTTACGCCAGTGCGGTGCTTTAAAGGTTCTTTTCCCCGAAATTGATGCCTTATTTGGCGTACCTGCCCCTGAAAAATGGCATCCCGAAATTGATACAGGCGTTCACACCATGATGGTGCTTAATATCGCCAGTCAATTAACAGATGATATTGCAGTGCGTTTTAGTGCCTTATGCCATGATCTAGGAAAAGGAACAACTCCACCTGAAAAATGGCCTCATCATCACGGGCATGGCCCTGCTGGCATACCTTTAGTTGAGGCATTATGTCAACGATATCGTATTCCAAATCACATTCGTGATTTGGCTCGTTTAACAGCAAGATATCACGATCATATCCATCGTATCGATAGAATGCGCCCTTCTAAAATTATCCGCTTATTTGATGCCATTGATGCATGGCGAAAACCTGAACGTGTCGAACAATTAGCGATAGTCAGTGAAGCGGATGCTAGAGGACGTCTAGGGTTAGAAAACTTAGCTTATCCACAACGTTCTTTTCTTTGCCAAGCTTTTGCGATAACAAATAATGTAGATATAAAGCCAATAATTGATAGTGGATTAAAAGGCAGTGCAATACGAGAGGCGTTAACAAAACAACGAGAAGTCGCGATTATAAAATGGAAATCGCGACTTACTCTAGAGAACGAATAATTAAGCTTTACGCTCAATAATCACACCCACACTTTTTGCTTGTGCTACTGCACCTGGCTTGGCTAATTTAATTTTGACTCTAGGTACAGCAAACTGAGTAATCAGTAGCTGTGCCACCTCTTCCGCCACTCGTTCAACTAACTCAAAACGTCGAGTCTCAACGTACTCAATGATCGCCTGACTAACACTGGCATAATCTAAACAATGAGCAACATCATCGGTTTGGGATGCGCGTTTGTTATCCCATTCCATTTCGATATCGAACACTAATTTTTGTTTTATGTTTTTTTCCCAATCATAAACACCGATTGTGGTTATTACTGATAATTGCTCAATAAATACGATATCCATCACGTCATCTCTTATTTTTTCTGCTCATCGGATACCACTTCCGATGAAATATGCGTATTATCCATACATGTCTAACGAACTTACATAAACATTGGAGAATACAAATGAGTGCTAACGCACTTGGAATGATCATCTTCGCCTACTTGTGCGGCTCAATCTCCAGCGCGATATTGATTTGCCGATTGGCAAGATTACCCGATCCAAGAAAATCTGGCTCTGGCAATCCTGGAGCGACCAACGTCCTACGTATCGGTGGAAAAGCAGCCGCTGCGGCAGTTCTTATCTGTGACGTCCTAAAAGGGATGATCCCTGTTTGGCTCGCCTATTACTTAAATGTGCCTCCTTTTTACCTCGGCATTGTTGCCATAGCGGCTTGCCTTGGGCATATCTACCCAGTCTTCTTCCACTTTAAGGGTGGTAAAGGTGTTGCAACTGCCTTTGGTGCTATCGCCGCTATTGGTTGGGATTTAAGTGGTCTTATTGCTGGAACTTGGTTACTCACCGTATTACTCAGTGGCTATTCATCGCTTGGCGCCATTATCAGCGCATTGCTCGCCCCTTTTTATGTTTGGTGGTTTAAGCCAGAATTCACTTATCCCGTTGCTTTACTATCATGTCTGGTACTTTACCGTCATCACGACAATATTCAACGTTTATGGCGTGGTCAAGAAAGCCGGATTTGGCATAAACTGAAGAAAAAAACTGAGAAAACAGAAAAAGAGATCATTCAAGAAGCTAAAGAGCAAGAAAAAGAAGATTAATTTCACTCAGTCTTAAAAGTAAATGACACAAAAAAGCCACTTCAATAAACTGGGGTCAGTTCACAACAGTGGCTTTTCTTTTACTGATACTGATACACTATTTATTTTCCAGTGCAGGCAACTCCGCCAATGGCCAGCGAGGTCTTACGGTCACACTTAATGGGCCTTCTGTACCACCTTTAAAACGGATCATGCCCGCTAATGCGATCATTGCACCATTATCGGTACACAATTCGGGGCGAGCATAGAAAACCTCCCCACCTAATTGTTTCATAACCGCTTCCATTTTAGCTCGTAATGTACGATTTGCACTCACGCCACCCGCCATCACTAAACGCTTAAAGCCTGTTTGTTCTAAAGCTCTACGACATTTTATCGCCAAAGTATCAACAACAGCATCTTCAAAAGCACGAGCAATATCCGCACGAGTTTGGTCTGAATCATCATTTTGACGAATGGTGTTAGCAGCAAAGGTTTTCAAGCCCGAGAAACTAAAATCAAGCCCAGGCCGGTCTGTCATTGGGCGAGGGAAAATAAATCGCCCTTCTGTACCTTGTTGCGCCATTTTTGATAATACAGGCCCCCCTGGATAATCTAATCCCAGTAACTTAGCTGTTTTATCAAAAGCTTCACCCGCTGCATCATCAATAGATTCACCTAATAAGGTGTATTCACCAATTCCTGTCACACTAATTAATTGTGTATGACCACCAGAAACCAACAAGGCAACAAACGGAAATTCAGGCGTTTTTTCTTCAAGCATCGGCGCTAATAAATGACCTTCCATATGGTGCACTGGAATAGCGGGAACATCCCACGCAAAAGCGAGTGAACGTCCGATAGTCGCTCCCACCAATAACGCACCAACAAGGCCAGGACCTGCGGTATAAGCAACAGCATCAATATCTTTTGCCGTTAAATTTGCTTCTTTTAGTGCGGCTTGGATAAGAGGCACTGTTTTACGGATATGATCCCGTGAAGCAAGCTCAGGCACGACTCCACCATAATCAGCGTGCAGCTTAATTTGACTATAAAGTTGATTTGCTAATAGCCCGGCTTTATCATCATAAATTGCGATACCGGTTTCATCGCAAGATGTTTCAATACCTAAAACTCGCATAACGCTTCCAAATTCTTCTTCGCTAACTCGCGTAATGAACCGATTGTATCATTATTTCGGTGATTTTATACGCCTTCGCAACATCTTTTACATACCAGCATGTGACAAATTCCTTTTTCTGGTCTATAATTATTCACCTATTTTAAGTGATTTAAATGTGTGGTTAGCGACTTTTGCTTTTTGTGCTTATTAAAAAGACACAAAAGCGGGAGTTTGCGTTTCAATTTTGTGCATCTCTTTACAAAGTGCCCTGCTTTGAAGTAAAATTCCGCACCATTTTAAATGTCGGCTGGCTTAAACAACGCCAGCGCAAACCGATTTCTATTGAGGTGAGAGGCACATGCCGGTAATCAAAGTACGTGAAAACGAGCCATTTGACGTTGCTCTTCGTCGTTTCAAACGCTCTTGTGAAAAAGCAGGCGTATTAGCAGAAGTACGTCGTCGTGAGTTTTATGAAAAACCAACGACTGAGCGTAAACGCGCTAAAGCATCAGCAGTAAAACGTCACGCTAAAAAATTAGCTCGCGAAAACGCACGTCGTACTCGTCTGTACTAATATTTTGCGGCTTACCCCGCAACATATGCAGACACTGTAGTCGCAGTTAAAGGCCGTGCTTTCTTATGAGAGCGCGGCTTATTCTCGTTCAACAACAGGCGTAAAAGGGCTTATGGCTGGACGAATTCCACGTTCATTTATTAATGATTTGCTAGCTCGAACCGATATCATCGATCTTATCGACGCTCGCGTGCCGTTAAAAAAACAAGGCAAAAATCATTCAGCGTGTTGTCCGTTTCATAATGAAAAAACGCCCTCTTTCACAGTAAATAGCGACAAACAGTTTTATCACTGTTTTGGTTGCGGCGCGCATGGCAATGCTATTGATTTTTTAATGAATTACGACAGACTCGATTTTGTCGAAACCATTGAAGAGTTAGCAGCAATGCATGGGTTAGAAGTTCCTTATGAATCAGGAACGGGTAGTAGCCCAATTGAACGACATATAAGACAAAATCTCTATCAAGTGATGGAGAAATTGAACCAATATTATAGTAGTGCTCTCAATAAGCCTGATGCTCATGAAGCTAGAAATTACCTTGCGCATCGTGGTCTTAGTGAAGATATTATTAGTCGTTTTTCTATTGGGTTTGTTCCTACTGGTTGGGATAATGTCCTAAAGCGGTTTGGTCAAAATGCCGATAATAAAGCCCTACTTCTTGAAGCAGGCATGGTAATAACCAATGATAATGGTCGAACTTATGACCGTTTTCGCCAACGTGTTATGTTTCCGATTAGAGATAGGCGTGGTCGTGTTATTGCCTTCGGTGGACGAGTTCTCGGTGATGATTTACCGAAATACTTAAACTCACCAGAAACAGAAATTTTCCATAAAGGACGCCAACTTTACGGTCTTTATGAAGCACAACAATCTAATAATAACGTTACAAAGCTATTAGTTGTTGAAGGTTATATGGATGTTGTGGCATTAGCGCAGTTTGGTATTGATTATGCCGTTGCCTCATTAGGAACCTCCACAACAGCAGAACATATTCAGTTGCTCTTTAGAACAACGGATAACATTATTTGCTGCTATGATGGAGATAGAGCAGGACGAGATGCCGCTTGGCGAGCACTAGAAACTGCACTTCCTTTTTTAAATGATGGCCGTTCTTTACGTTTTATGTTTTTACCTGAAGGTGATGACCCTGATTCATTGGTGCGTCGTGAAGGTAAAGAATCCTTTGAAAAACGTATGGAACAATCACATTCATTATCAGAATTTCTATTTGATTCGCTCGTTCCTCAGGTGGATCTGAGTACTCAAGAAGGCAATGGTAAGTTATACAGTTTAGCTCGACCATTAATAGATAAGATCCCAAGTGAGACTTTGCGTCTATATTTATTAAGAGAGCTTGGTAGCTTAACGGGAAATCCCGATATTGAGCAAATGGATCGCTTATTTGGTAGAGCATCGGTGAATCACGGATCTTCGTATCAACCGACAAAATTACGCACAACACCAATGCGTGTATTAATTGCCCTATTGATACAAAATCCAGAATTTTCTAAATTAGTGCCCCCTCTCGAGGGATTAAATACTGAAAAAATTGCAGGTTTATCGCTTTTTATTGAATTAGTTTCCGTTTGCCAAGCACAACCTGGCCTTAATACAGGACAGATTATCGAACTCTACAGAGAGAATAAATTCGGTAAACAGCTTGAAAAACTGGCAATGTGGAACGATATAGATATAGATGAGATTGCAGAGAAAACCTTTACAGATACGTTAGATCATCTTTTTTTAACTGCAATGGACGAACGTTTAAACGCCCTTATTGCAAAAGAGAGAACAGAAGGCCTAACGCAAAATGAACGCGAAGAAGTCCAGTTGATAATACAGGCACGCGTTAAAAAGTAAATACAGAATTAAGATTAAAAACACGGCTTAATTGCCGCTATCGGTAGGTACTAAAAACCTACATTTGCTACGCTGAGGGGACCGTAGCAATCGACAATGAAAATGCCCCTCCGTAGTTATTGTTGGCTGAACAGTTATCGCCGACCGACACCAACCCAAATTACTTTGAAGTGTGGATACCGTCTTATGGAGCAAAACCCGCAGTCACAGCTGAAGCTACTTGTTACTAAAGGTAAGGAGCAAGGCTACCTGACCTATGCTGAGGTCAATGACCATCTGCCGGAAGATATCGTCGATTCAGATCAAATCGAAGACATCATCCAGATGATTAACGACATGGGCATTCAGGTTATGGAAGAAGCACCTGACGCCGATGATCTGATGCTGGCAGAAAATTCAAATGACACTGATGATGATGCGGCAGAAGCCGCGGCTCAGGTACTTTCTAGTGTAGAATCTGAGATTGGCCGTACAACCGATCCTGTGCGTATGTATATGCGTGAAATGGGTACGGTTGAATTGCTTACCCGGGAAGGTGAAATTGATATCGCAAAACGTATTGAAGATGGTATTAACCAGGTTCAATGCTCTGTTGCTGAATATCCAGAAGCAATTACTTATCTTCTTGAACAATACGATCGCGTTGAAGCTGGTGAAGCACGTCTTTCTGACTTAATTACTGCGTTTATTGATCCAAATGCCGAAGAAGTGGCAGAGAGTGAAGTGGTCAATTTAGGCAAAAGTGATGATGAAGTTGACGATGCTGAAGACGAAGATGAAGACGAAGATGAAGATGGCGATAATGACAGCGATAGCGATGATGATAACAGCATCGATCCTGAATTAGCTCGCCAAAAATTTACTGAGCTTCGTGAACAATACGAGAAAACTCGCCAGACTATCAAGGCCAAAGGTCGTAATCACAAAGATACAGAACTTGAGATCTTATTGTTATCTGAAATTTTCAAACAGTTCCGTTTAGTTCCGAAACAGTTTGATTATCTGGTTAACAACATGCGTGACATGATGGACAGAGTTCGTGCTCAAGAACGTCACATCATGCGTCTTTGTGTTGATCAAGTTAAGATGCCTAAGAAAAACTTCATTACGCTGTTTACAGGTAACGAAACCAATGACACATGGTTCACTGCTGCTCGTGCAATGAATAAGCCTTGGTCTGAAAAACTGGCAGGTATTGAAGAAGAAGTACAACGCAGCTTGCAAAAACTGCAACAAATTGAAGTTGAAACTGGTCTGACAATCGAACAGGTTAAAGACATTAACCGTCGTATGTCTATCGGTGAAGCAAAAGCACGTCGTGCGAAAAAAGAGATGGTCGAAGCGAACTTACGTTTAGTTATCTCTATCGCGAAAAAATATACCAACCGTGGCTTACAGTTCCTTGACTTGATCCAAGAAGGGAATATCGGTCTGATGAAAGCGGTTGATAAATTTGAATACCGTCGTGGTTATAAATTCTCAACTTACGCAACATGGTGGATCCGCCAAGCAATTACTCGTTCAATCGCTGATCAGGCGCGTACAATTCGTATCCCTGTTCACATGATTGAAACGATTAATAAGCTAAACCGTATCTCTCGCCAAATGTTACAAGAGATGGGACGTGAGCCTTCACCAGAAGAGCTTGCTGAACGCATGCTGATGCCTGAAGATAAAATTCGTAAGGTACTGAAAATCGCTAAAGAACCAATCTCCATGGAAACCCCAATCGGTGACGATGAAGATTCACATTTAGGTGATTTTATCGAGGATACAACTCTCGAGCTACCTTTGGATTCTGCAACATCAGAAAGCTTACGTTCAGCAACGCACGAAGTGTTAGCTGGTTTAACATTACGTGAAGCGAAAGTCCTGCGTATGCGTTTTGGTATCGATATGAATACAGACCATACCTTGGAAGAAGTGGGTAAACAGTTTGATGTTACCCGTGAACGTATTCGTCAGATTGAAGCGAAGGCACTGCGTAAATTACGCCACCCAAGTCGCTCTGAAGTATTACGTAGCTTCCTTGACGAGTAATTAGCTTTCTCTCAATTTACGTTATAACAAACGCCTGTGATATTCACAGGCGTTTTTTTATCGGCCAATCACGGATCTATCTCTAGTTTGAAGGTTATTGTTCAGAGTTTCTCAACAACCATTTTTTACAATGTACATTTATAAAAAATAGCCTATTTATTTATAATATTACGCATCTACCTAGGCTTACCTCTCAATTCTTACACTAGGTTATTGATATCACAGTTATTCTCTATTTTATCTTTTTATTGTTTAGATTGAGTATAAATTGCGCATACAGTCATTCAAAGGCTAGACCTAGTGCCAAATGGCACGTATAATCTCACTCCATTAAGGCCCCTTAGCTCAGTTGGTTAGAGCAGGCGACTCATAATCGCTTGGTCACTGGTTCAAGTCCAGTAGGGGCCACCAAGTTTTAGCTGTTAAATCAGCGCATTAAGCCACTTCTTAGCAAGTGGCTTTTTTGTTTTTATAGATCATGGCCCCTTTTTTGCCCTATCAAATATTTTTATCTCATATCAAACCAACAAATTCACTATACATAAAACTCTATTTAAGCCAGTAATTCTCGTGTCAATATAATAGCTTTATATGCACTCACTTTACTTAAGTGGTGAGTTATACCACCGACTACTGTAATAACTCATTACTTAATCCTCAAAACCAGAGCTCCTAAAGAAATATATTTAAAATCATCTATACATTACACCAGTAGTTAGTTTTAAAATAATTACTAATATAGTTAACAACTAGATAAAATTATTCTATTTCATTTCCATTTATCAAAATAAAAGCTCACCTTAATATTGTCATTAAAGTGAGCTTGTTTTAAATATAATATCAACTGACTAATCTAACAGATTAATATTGTTCTTTAATTTTAAAGACTGACACTTTATCTGTTAAGTTTTGTGCTTTCTCATCTAAAATCATCGTAGAAGTCGCACCCTGTTCAACTAAAGCCGCATTTTGCTGAACAACTGAATCCATTTGGTTAATGGCTACAGCTATCTGTTCAATGCCCACTTTTTGCTCTTCTGATGCAATACTAATACCCTGCATAATATCACTGACTTTAGTAATAGAAGAAACGATGTCCTGCATATGCTCACCCGTTTTATTCACTAATTCACGGCCATGAGCCACATCAGCAACGGACTCTCTGATGATTTGGTTAATTTCACGCGCAGCATCCGCACTTCTTGCGGCTAAATTTCTCACTTCAGTTGCAACAACAGTAAATCCGCGACCTTGCTCACCGGCACGTGCTGCTTCAACCGCGGCGTTTAATGCTAGAATATTCGTTTGGCTTGCAATGTTATTAACTACATCATTGATTTCAGCAACTTTTAATGTGCCTACTTCGATCTTTTTCATCGAACTAATTGCATCATTCATGATATTAGAACCATCAATCGCTAAATCACGAGTTTCTGCTGTTATAGAGTTTGCTAAAATCGCATTATCAGTATTATTAACAACAGCAATTTTTATCTCTTCCATACTAGCAGCTGTTTGTTGTAGAGCGCTTGCTTGCTCCTCAGTACGAGAAGAGAGATCTTGGTTGCCAGAAGCAATCTCTGCCGAACCCTTTTTGATCTCTAACGCTTCTTCTTTAACAAGTTGAATAGTCGATGTAAGTGCTGTTTGCATATTTCCAACATTAGAAAATAATGTACCAAACTCATCATTTCGTTTCTTAGGTAGATTGAAACTTAAATCCCCCTCTCCCACTTTCTGCAAAATAGCTGATAGAGTATTCAAATTAAAGATAAACGTTTTATTTATCCATCGAATAACTACATAAAGAAGAACAAGGATAACGATAAGTGCAATGATCGTTGTATAAATAGAAAGCTGTACCATCCAAGCTTGTTCTGCTTTGATATCGTCATTGACACCTTTTGTGATAATCAAATATTCCTCAAAAAGATCAGAAAGACGAGTGAAATCATCAGAAAGATTTGTTTCTGTATAATTTAAGGTATCAATTGGTGCCATTAATTCATCAAGCAAGTAATAGAATAAGACCGATAGCTGTTCTGAATTTCGTTGAGCATCAGGGCTAATTTTCTTAACCTCAACCCAATGTGTGATCGTTGCTTTTGATTTTGTTGCAAGCGCTTTCGCTTCAGTCACAATCGATTTTATAGTTTCTTGCTTATTCTCTTCCGTCATCGTTTTCAATAACATTAAATAGTTAACGTGAGAACGAATAGTTGCTAGTTCATATCTCGCTTCTTGAACACTATTTAACCTAGTATTTAATGAATCCAATGAAGCAAAATTTTCCTGCATACGATAAATAAAAAATGACGACAATACTGATGATAATAAGAAAATGGCTAATAGTATGATAGAACCTACTTTAGCTGATCTTTCAATACTCATGAAATAATCCACCCCGGTAATTAAATAATACAAATGTACTCATTTATCGGCACGAAATAGATTTTATTTACTTATTAATCAGAATTATCAATACAAATGCTTAATTAGGTTCTCAATCAATGATAGCAATTAGTTTTTTCTTCTTCTTTTTACATCTTAATCTAGATGATATACCAATATGAAATAATATTTCAGTGTTATTGGGTGATTGTTTTTTAGACAATGTTTTCATTTAAATAAAATACAGCAAATATTTCACACACACGATTAAATGATAATTATCACCTAATGATTAAAATATCTTAAGTATTTTTACAATCTAATCCACAACTTAGAGATAAATAGCTTCTAAAAAAATCGCGGCAAGGTATAAATACTTAGGATATTATTAATGAAAAATAATCGCTATTTTTAGAAAGAAAAGAAAAATAGAATGTACAAGTTATTTTAGTTTTCATATATAAGAATAAATCGAACCTTAGAGAAAGCATCTCAAACATCATTGCAATTAATACTTTTAAAAAAGTATTTTCTTAGTATCAAACAATCGACTCTTCTTTATATGAATATTTAGCCCAGCAATTATTGACTTAAATCAATTTTTATTTTCCTTCTTATTTACCCAACAGAAGGCTTTCATAAATTATTTATAAATACACATAATCTATTTTCATCATATACCCCAATTTTTGATTTTATTCAGAGAATTCTTACATTCTACCTTTCTCATGAATACCCGCTTTGCGAGTAAAAAATATCTCCTTACATTACCTAACCTTTTCGTACAATCCATCCTATAAAGACTGAAAATGAAATATAATTTAATATATAACTTATCAAACAAGATTTTTCACCTAACGCTAACTCATAAAGTGAGTATCAAAATTAGTTTTCACTTAAATTAATTTTATTAACATATTGATATATCTATTACTTACTAAATCTTAAGTATAACCTTACAATAATTACTCTCATGATAGGTATCACCTATTACATAATGATATCGCATAGGGTAAACCGTTTTTACGCAATAATTTATGTGTAATATAGTTATTCGCAATGAAATGACTAATTTTAATATGTGATGACTTCTATATATTAGACCTTCTGTTATTGGAATTAACTTTATGAACGATCTAGACACTAAAGTAGGCCTTTTTTTTAAAAAGGTTAGAAAAGAGAAAAAATTATCAGGTCGTGAACTGGCAAAAATAATCTCTGTTAGCCAACAACAAATTTCTCGCTATGAAAATGGAAAAAATAGTATGTCTCTTAGTTTAATAAATAAGTTGCTTATTATTTTTGATAAATCATGGGATGATTTGAATCGTGAAGTAATAAGTAATTACAATGAAAAGGTAACCAACACACAACTAAAAAAAAGAGATTATGAGTTTAGTGGTAACATTATTAACCAACTAAACTAATAAAAAATAAAACTTATGTAAATATCCCTACCAATAATTAAGCATGAAAATAAAATATTTAAATATGTTTTATTTTCATGAGCTATTAGCTTTATGAAGGTAGGGGTGTTAACACATGACAAAACTATTACTAGTCAATAATAGATAATATTAGGAAAATAAAAATCTTTTTAATTAAAGCTTTTATCAGCCATGGAATGCTTATATTTATTTTACTCTAATAGCGAGTCATAAAATGAATTTCTAAATATTAACTTTAATATTTAGTTATTTATTAAATGTAGTTATCTAATATAAAACAAAGGACTTTAGAATGAAAAAATCTATCATTGGTGCATCTTTAGCTATGGCATTTGGTCTAATGGCTGGCAATGCTATCGCTGCTGATAATACTGGTACTATCACTTTTAATGGTGAATTAACTGATACAACATGTAAAGTTGACATCGAAGGCCAAGGTGCAGATGCAACGATTACTTTACCAACAGTAAGTACTAATATTTTACAAGCTGCAGGTGACGTAACTGGTCGTACTGCATTTAATATGAACCTGTCTGATTGTAAAGTAGGCACTGCGGGTCATAGCACTGTTTCTGCATTCTTCGAAACTGGTATGACTGTAGACCAAGCTTCTGGCCGCCTGAATAATATGGATATCGCGGCAACAGGTGCTAAACAAGTTCAATTACAACTGTTAGATGGTGCTAACTTCAATGCAATCAAAGTAGGTAATACTTCTCAAGTAAATGATACTACTTACTATGCAATTACTGCTGAAAAAGCAACTCTACCATACGCTGTAGAATACTACGCAATGGGTCAAACAGAGGCTGGTAAAGTAACAAGTAGCGTTGTTTATACTCTGCAATATAAATAATCGAAATAAATAGGGAGGAATTCTCCTCCCTATTTGCTTTTTATTAATGGAATAAAGATAAATATGATAACCCCTAAATTAATTAAAAGCTTTTTTATTAGTATATTATTAATTATTCCCGCATGGGTTAATGCCGGTGTTGTTATTAGTGGCACTCGCGTTATTTATGTTGAAAATGAAAAAGAAGTCACTATTAAAGTATCGAATGAAGGGAAATTACCTGTTCTTATTCAAAACTGGATTGATACAGGTGATGTAGATGCCGCACCTGAAAATATTCAGGTTCCTTTTGTTTTAAGTCCTCCTGTATTTCGTGTTGAACCGACTAAATCTCAAACATTGAGAATTAATTATACTGGCAGCATGCAATTACCTAAAGATAGAGAATCTATTTATTGGCTAAACGTATTAGAAATACCGCCTAATGCAAGTGATAAAATAGATAATAAATTACAAATCGCTTATCGCTCTAGAATAAAACTATTTTATAGACCTTATGCATTAAGAGATAAAGCAGACGCAATAAAAGGTGCAGAAAATCTGTCATTCTCAGTTATTAATAATAAGTTAAAGGCGATAAACAATTCTCCTTATTATGTCTCTTTAGTTTCTATCACGCTATCCAATAATGAAAAAAATCCGATTGATGGTGAAGTAGTACCACCACTTGGCAGTCATGACTTTTCAATTCCAAATGGAGTCAATGCGTCTTCAGGAAGCAAAATTGTTTACAGGTATGTAAACGATTGGGGCGCAATGAAAATGGTTGAAACCACACTGTAGTTTTCTAGGTGTTTTCTAAAAATACGGGAATATTAAAATGAGCAGTTATATTTTAAAAACTATTATAATATCTGCTGGTGTGACTTTTTTAGTCGCTCCTTATACCTATGCAGAAAATATAACAGTCACCGAAAATAATAAATGGCTGTCTAATGGTAATAGCTCATTATCTGCAACTTTATCCCCAAATGATAATGACCTGCCATCAGCACCTATATCTAATGGTAATAATTCAACGTCATTTAACCCTATTTTTATGAACACCGCTCAAGGTGATATTGATATTAGCCGTTTTGACAAAGCTGATGCAATATTACCCGGCACATGGAATGTCGAACTCTATGTTAATAAACACTTTGTTGGATTAGAGTCTATCACATTTAGGGAAATGGCAAATCGTGAAGTCGAAGCGTGTTTAACTAAAGACATCATTGATTTAGTCGGTCTCAAGGATGAGAAAACCCCACCATTATTAAAAAGTGCACTAGAGCTTCATCAGTGTATTGAATTAGCAAAATTTATTCCTTCAAGTAGTGTTAAGTACGATCACTCTATACAACGTTTAAATATTGATGTTCCACAAATATTAGTGGGATATAAACCCCGTGGTTATGTTAGCCCATCACTTTGGGATCGTGGTATCAATGCATTGCTACTAGGCTATAACGGTAACTATTTTATGTCCCGTAATAATGGGAAAGAGTACAAATCCGCATTTGCCGGGATCACCGGAACCTTAAATTTAGGGGCTTGGAGTTATCATCATACTGGTAACTATTCATGGAATGAACAAACGGGTCACGACTACACTTCTACTTATAACTATTTACAACGTATTATCACCACTATTCAAGGCGTAGTACAAGTGGGTGATATGCTCACTAAAGGGCAACTATTTGATTCTCAACCATTAAGAGGTATTCAGCTTTTTAGTGATGATAAAATGTTACCTGATTCTCAACGTGGCTTTGCGCCGACTATCCGTGGTGTAGCAAAAACAAACGCCCGCGTTATTATTCGCCAAGATGGTCATATCATCCACGAAACCGTTGTACCACCGGGTGCATTTGAGATTGATGACCTCTACCCTTCAGGCTATGGCGGTAACTTAGATGTCACCATACAAGAAGCGGATGGCTCAGAACAGCATTTCAGAGTCTATTATGCTTCAGTGGTACAATTACTGCGCCCAGGTCAACACAACTATACCGTTGCTGCGGGGCATTTAAATTCAACTTCAGTAGAATATGATCCTACATTATACCAAGCCACTTATCGCCGAGGCTTAACCAACCTTGTCACCGGATATGCAGGAGTACAAGGTACAGGGGCTGACTATTATGCTATCCAAGTGGGTATGGCATTAAGTACACCATTAGGCGCTTTTTCTGCAGACGTGACCCAAGCTCGTCTGCATTTAAATAGCACTGATTCTGCTGTCAATAGTGGCCAAAGTTATCAAGTCAGTTACAGCAAGTATATTCAAGATACCAACAGTAACCTGACTATTGCCGCCTATAAGTTTAACTCTGAACACTTCTATGACTATATGTCAGCGGTTCAGGCTATCAATGAAGAGCGTCATGGGAGAAGTATCAATAATATCTGGCGCCCAAAAAGCCGTTTTAACGTCACTATAGATCAGGGGTTACCTGAAGGCTGGGGTAATTTCTACGTCAGTGGTTTTACACAAAACTATTGGAATAACGATACGACCGATTTGCAATATCAAATGGGTTATAACAACCGTTGGAAGCGCCTCTCTTATGGTATCAACGTAGGTCAAGCACGTAATGCTGATGGCAAAAAAGAGACATCCGTTGAAATGAATTTTACATTGCCACTTTACGATCTAAGTGTTGACCATATGCCAACCTTAACCGCAGCGTTAACTCGTGATGGACGAGGTAATGTTGGTGAACGTATTGGTATTTCTGGCTCTGCGGGTGAAGATAATCGTTACAGCTATGGTGTTACAGCAATGAATACCAACCATGGTGTTGGTTCAAGTATGACCCTTAATGGTAATGCGAGAACAAATTATACTAGCTTAGCCGCAAACTATGGCGTAGGTGAACATTATCAAAATGCCTCAATCGGTATGAGTGGTTCGTTAATTGGTTGGTCTGGTGGTGTCGTTGCATCGCCTTATCAAGGTGATACTTTCGCCATTGTTGAAGCAAATGGTGCTAAAGGGGCAAGAGTCAGTGGCTACCCAGGTATTGAAATTGATGGCTTTGGTCATGCTGCAGTCCCTTATTTAACACCGTACCAAATGAATGATATTTCGATTAACCCGAAAGGGATGTCAACTAACGTTGAATTACAAAATACACAAGCCCGCATTGCACCATTTGAAGGTGCGATCACGAAGGTGGAATTTAAAACCAATACAGGTATCCCTCTGTTAATTACAATCGAACGTAATAACGGCGCCATTCCATTTGGTAGTGTCGCCTACGATGAACAGAACAATGAAGTGGGTAGTATAGGTCAGGGAGGACTTCTCTACGCCCGAGTTGAAAACGCGTCAGGTCGCTTAATTGTGAAATGGGGACCAGGTGAAATACAGCAATGTATCATTAATTATAATGCGCCAGCACAAGATAAAGATAATCCAAGTAGTTTTGTTCAACTTACCAGTGTCTGTGGAGAATAAAGTATGAAGCCTATTATTAAAAACTCATTAGCCTTAATGCTTCTACTTTTTCCTGTTGCGGAGGTAATGGCACAACAGACTGTCAAGTGTCAAGTTATTGCAGCCCCATTGGATCATACTATACCCATTGGTAGCGCAATTCATGTTGGTGCTGATATGCCAGTAGGTTCGGTTGTTTATCATGGTCGAATTAATTTTAATAACATTACACACAACTATTCTTGTAGGTTTAATGTGCCTTCAACAGGATTAGGATACTATTACTTTTTAGAGCGCCAAGAGATAAAATTATTAAGTACAGCTGGAACACCCGCTGTTGGCGCAGGTATTCCTCCTAATGTTTATAAAACCAATAACCCAGGTCTTGGTATTGTATTTTATACAAATAACGATCGAAATAAATCGCTACGTCCTAATATTCCTCAACTCTCTTGGGAAGGGCAACGTGAACTTATTGAAGGCCAACGTGAATCTATTACTTATTGGGCACGCCCAGTACTCAATTATTCTTTAATTAAATTAGGCCCTATTCAGCCGGGTACATTTGATTTAAGCAATATTGCAAGAATGCAACTTGATGTTAATTATCCCGAAAAAGATAAGGTTCTAGCAGAAGAATTTCCTTTTATATCCGCATACATGAATATTACAGGTTCTGTTAGTGTCACCGCTACAAGTTGTAAAACACAAGACTACACTGTGGAATTAGGCAAACATGAGACATCGGCCTTACCTGCAAAGGGTAGTTCAACCAAATGGATAAATTCTGATATTAATTTATACAATTGTCCTGCCTTTAGAGGTTATTACTCTGGTGGCAAAGGAGAGGTACTTACCACTGAAGATGGTCAAAGATTCCCAGATCGCGATCCGAACGAACTAAGAGTGACCATTAAGCCTGTAAACCCACCCATTATTGAGTACCCAGGCACTTTTGAAGTAAATGATGTACCGGGGGCGGCTAAAGGTGTCGGGATACAACTTGCATTTGGAGCAACAGGCGAAGATTTTGTTAAATTTAATATGCCAACTGCCTTCGCACAACCCATCACAGAAAAAGCAGGAACAGTAAGTATTCCATTACGTGCACGTTATATTCGTGTGGATGACCGCTTATCTTCGGGTGTTGCCAACGGAGCTGCAACCTTTATGATTGAATATTATTAATCCTTTATTCTGTTTGCCAGAATAGAATAAAAACCCACTCTGATACGTTAATTCAGAGTGAGTTTTTTATCGTTATAATGCTTGTTCTTCAATTTGAAAAACGGCCACATTATCCATTAACATCTGCGCTTTTTCATCTAACACCATCGTTGAAGATGCACCTTGATCCACTAAAGAAGCATTTTGCTGTACAACGGTATCCATCTGATTAATTGCCACCGCAATTTGTTCAATACCAATGCGTTGCTCTTCTGAAGCAAGACTTATACCCTGCATTATCTTGTTAACTTTTGTAATAGAAGAGACTATTTCTTGCATATGCTCACCGGTTTTATTCACCCATTTCGTACCATTCGCCATATCTTCAATCGACTCTTTCAGTATCTGGCTTATTTCTTTTGCTGCATCTGCACTTTTTGCAGCAAGATTTCGTACCTCAACGGCAACCACTTTAAAACCGCGTCCTTGTTCTCCTGCACGAGCAGCTTCAACTGCCGCATTTAGTGCCAAGATATTGGTTTGACTGGCAATATTATTAATTACCTCGTTAATTTCACCCACTTTAACGGCACCCTGTTCAATTTTCTTCATTGACAAAATTGCCTCCTGCATCACCGTGGCGCCATCTGTCACAACATCATTAGATTGATTAATGATGTTATTTGCTTCCATGGTATTTTCAGTATTATTTGCGACAGCGGTTTTTATTTCTTCCATACTCGCTGCAGTTTGTTGTAAAGCACTTGATTGCTCTTCAGTTCGAGAAGACAGTTCTTGATGAGCTGATGCAATTTCAGCAGCACCTCGTTTTATTTCTAATGTCTCTTTTTTTACGGTAAGAATGGTGGATGTTAGCGATTTTTGCATATCACCGACACAGGAAAACAGTGTACCAAATTCATCATTTCTTATTTTAGGCAGTGAGAAAACTAATTCGCCTTTGCCTATTTTTTTTAAAATATCAGACAATGTATTAAGGTTAATAAGAAATGATTTATTAACCCAGCGAATAGTGAAATACAAAATAATAGATAAAAGCAATAATGAAATTAACGTTGATAAAATAGAGAGTTGAACCATGGTATTTTGATTATTTCGAAGCGAAGCACTATTTTTCGCTTTAATCGCAACATAGTTATCAAATAAGCCACTGAGTTTTTCAAAATCATGATCAAAATGTTCATCTTTAGCATTGGCGTTGTGAGCTGAATTTGACGCAATCACTAATCTATCAATTAAGTTATAAAATAACGCAGCTATATCTTCTACACTTTTTTGTGCGTCTGCTGAGACTTTTTTTTCGTCCACCCATCCTTTCATTGTGTTTTTAGCACTAATAGCAAGTTGTTTATTTTTCTCAATAATATCAGCATCATTAGCACTTCGTTTGTCTTTATCTTGCATCAAAAAATTCACATTTGAACGCATGATCACTAATTGATAACGTGCCATCAGCACATCTGTATAGCGTGTTAGCAACACTTCCACTTGAGTGAAATTATTTTTCACTTTATCAATAAAAAATATAGATAATGCCGAAGATAAAATAAAAACTAATAATAATAAAGACGAACCTATCTTAGCAGATCGTTTAATGCTCATAATAAAAATACCTATACACATATATCGATACGATTTATTTCCTTATCGACATAGCTGTTCTTTTATTTAATAAAAATAGGTGATTATAAGTTAATGATTTTTATTTTAAAAATATTAGTCTATCAATAAACATCATCTATACTTTAAATATTTTTTAATTTATTATTATTTTATAAAATAATCCAACTAATATTATTAATAATAAAAAGTCTCTTTTTTATCAAAAAAATAAGTATTTTTATTTGATGGATAAATATTATTTTATATTCATAATATAAATAATCTTTATTTATTTACATTAGAAAGTATAAAAATCACTTTATTTTCAATAAGTAATAGACACACTATCTCATTTTGAGAACAATGATATAATATGTGCAATGACCTTAAAAACTCTGATGATTTACGGAGCTTACTTTTTTATGCAACCCCAGTTTGAAAACTCAAAAAACACCGTAAAAACGTTATCAGTGTTTGATTTTGATGGCACGCTAACTTACCACGATAGTTTTATTCCTTTTTTAAAGTTTGCTTTCGGTAAACGTAAATTTTCACGCCGTTTAATTAAGATGGTATTACCAACATTACGTTGTTTTAGACGCAAATTAACCCGTGATGAATTAAAAGAAGTGCTTATCAAAACTTTTTTAACAAACATTGACGAACAATGGTTAAAAGAAAAAGCGGAAGCATTTTGTCAGCTTTACTGGGCTAAATTAATGCGCCCTACTGGCTTATTAGCAGTAGCAGAAGAAGTGAAAAGTAATGCCCAAGTTACTATTTGCTCTGCATCACCAGCAATGGTTCTACAGCCTTTTGCTGATAGGTTGGGAATTAAACTGATAGGTACGACACTTGAAGTGGTTGATGGTAAATTGACAGGTAAAATTATCGGCAATAACTGTCGCTGTGGCGAGAAAATTAAACGTTTAGAAGATGTCTACGGGGATCTAACGCAATATCATATGAGAGCATGGGGAGATTCCCGTGGTGATCATGAGTTGCTATTGGCCTCTCAAACTCCTCATTGGCGTCACTTTCATACTGGCCGTCGTAAATCTAAAAACTCGCCCATTAAAGTGACCGTAAAAAAAGAGTCTTAGTCGCTAACGGTTTCCCTATCAACACAGAGACAAATAGCCCCCGCTAATGCGAGGGCTAAATAAAGCCTTAGATATTTACACCGTGTTGTGATGCTAACGCACCTAAACCACCCGCAAAACCTTGACCAACAGCTTTGAATTTCCACTCTGCGCCATGGCGATATAACTCACCAAAGATCATTGCAGTTTCTGTAGAGGCATCCTCAGAAAGATCAAAACGTGCAATTTCAGCCCCATTGTCGTTGTTAAAAACGCGCATAAAACTGTTGCTTACCATACCAAAGTTTTGTTTACGATTTTCAGCATCATAAATAGTGACTGCAAATACCAGTTTTTTCACTTCAGCAGGGACTTTTGATAAGGTGATTTTGACTTGTTCATCATCACCGTCGCCTTCCCCAGTACGGTTATCTCCTTGGTGTTCAACGCTTCCGCACTGACTCACTTTGTTATTAAAGAAGATAAAACTTGCGTCTGAAAGTACTTTTCCATCTTCACCAACCATGAATACTGACGCATCTAAATCAAATTCTGCGCCATCAGTCACGCGGGCATCCCATCCTAAACCAACCATAGCAACCGACATTGTTGGTGCTTCTTTAGTTAGAGAAACATTACCACCTTTAACGAGGGAAACTGCCATATCAAAGCTCCTACTTTATTGAATAAACTGGCAATCACTTTTTATGAATGCCAGTGGTTAGTATTTTACAACAATCTATCAAGAGGCATTTATACCGTACTGAGCACAAACAGAACCTAAGCCACCAGCATAACCTTGACCAACAGCACGGAATTTCCACTCTGCGTTATGACGATATAACTCGCCAAATAACATTGCCGTTTCAGTTGATGCATCTTCCGTTAAATCATAACGAGCAACTTCAATTTGGTTATCATCATTAACTAGGCGAATAAATGCACCCGATACCTGACCAAAGCTTTGACGACGTGCTTGAGCATCATGGATAGTGACAACAAAGATAACCTTATCGACATCATTCGGGATCATGTCTAATTTGATTTTCAGTGCTTCATCATCACCATCGCCTTCACCCGTACGATTATCACCGGTATGAACAACAGAGCCATCAGCGGATCTTAAGTTGTTATAAAAAATGAAATCGGCATCGCTACGTACTTTTCCATTAGCTGCTAACAAAAATACAGATGCATCTAAGTCAAAATCTTGACCATCTGTAGAACGGGCATCCCAACCAAGTCCGACAAGGACGTTTTTCATCGTTGGGGCTGCTTTGCTCAGAGAGACATTACCACCTTTAGAAAGAGAAACGCTCATTTTTTAACCTCTTTAATTTAGTTTTTTGATATTCTGATTTCTCAAGAATATTAATTATTCTGACTTACCTTCATTATCTTTTTTCTCAGGAAACACAAAGCTTGCAATAATTCCCAGAGCAAGAACCCCCAGCACAACAAATAGGCTAGTTGTCGCGGAAATACTGTATCCATGCTGCCAAATGTGGTCTGTTGCATTGAGACCCAGTTTTACGGCAATAAAGAACAGTAACACAATAACCGCTTTTTCAAGGTAAACGAGATACTGTTTTAACGCTTCTAATACGAAGTAAAGCGTACGTAGGCCTAAGATTGCGAACATCATTGCACTATAGACAATCAGGGGTTCACGGCTTACAGCGATAATAGCGGGAACAGAGTCGAAAGCAAACATCACATCAGAAAGCTCTACAACAGCAACACACAACATAAGTGGGGTTGCATATAACGCAGCTTTTGTACCACGACCGATAGTGACATCTTTGTTTTCAGGTTTCGCTAATTCAACATCCACTTCTTTTTGTGTTAATAAGAAAGCGTGTCCTGTGATTTTTGGCCATATAGGGAAAAATCGTTTAACTAAGCGATAAGCAAGATGTTGTGAATAGTCTTCGATTTCTTCACTATCATCACCGCTTTTCAGCATCATAACTGCCGTCCAAGCAACGATTAAGGCAAATACTATCTCAACATATGGTCCTAAACTTAGCAGTCCTGTACCGATGGCAACAAAGATCCCACGGAAAACGATAGCACCGATAATACCCCAATAAAGAACGCGGTGGCGGAAGCGGTCTGGCACGGAAAACCAAGAGAAAATCGCCATCATGACAAACAAGTTATCAACGGAAAGTACTTTCTCTAGCGCATAACCCGTTACGAATAAGCT
The DNA here is from genome assembly GCF_040138965.1 of Proteus sp. fly-1089. Lineage (NCBI taxonomy): Bacteria > Pseudomonadati > Pseudomonadota > Gammaproteobacteria > Enterobacterales > Morganellaceae > Proteus > Proteus sp. fly-1089. The sequence goes on along the minus strand of NZ_JBEETS010000009.1, from coordinate 24,674 downwards.
CGCAACTTCAGCACCATGGTGAATATAAAGGAATCCTGCGAATGCCATAGCAATAGCAATCCAGAATATAGACCAAAATATGGCATTCTTTAACGTTATCGGCTTATCAGCGCGATGCATGAATAAGTCGATAAAAATAGCGCCAATCGCAAGTACTACAAAGACAATGACAGTTTCTGTCGGAAAACCAATATGTGTGGATACCATAATAATTCCTGAACGGTTCCCTATCTTAAATTAATTACAAACCAAATTCTGCGGGCTCAAAGCCTAATGCAATGGCAATAGCACGCACAGCCTCTTTTTCATCATTGTCAAAATCACCATCACTTTTCGCAACAGCGATACCAACACGAATAGCTAATTGCGCAGCTTCTGGCTGATCTTTCATTGCCAGAATATACTTCATCGTTTCACCTTTACCGATTTCAGCGTCAAAGTCGAAACTTGTAATTAGCTTATTAAAGAATTCAATCACCTCTGAGGTATCAAATACTTTAAGTTCATCTGATGCCTTTAAAAAACCCAGCATCTTCTGTTTTTCTTCAGAACTCACTCCGTCACTGGCGATGGCAATACGCGCACAGACAGCCACAGTTCCTTGCATAAATTTTTTGTTTTTAAAGCGACCAACTTGCTTTGCTAACTCAGAACGGCCCGTATTAAAACCTTCTTTTAATTTATTGAAAAAACTCATGTTACTTTTCCTTATATCAATTTGATCACTTAGAACCCGCTGTCCAGCGAAATCCCCACCCGTAGGCATTATCCATATCACGGTGGCCTTTAAAAAACTCATTGAGACGTTCCACTTTTATTGAACCGTTCTCATTCACTAGCCGTGCAATCGCACACATACCACGACCATTGTTACCTTCAGTTAAACGAGTTTCAATAGGGGGTTGATCAGGAACATGAATGGTGACAACACCATCTGTTTTACTCCAATTCGGTACGCCCTCATAAATAAACGCGAAAATCAGCACTTGTTTTAGTGATTTCCACTCGCGTCCATTCACAAAGATCCATTCACCACCAGCAACATCGCCTGTTCTATCGTCACCTTGTAATTCAACATAAGGCGCGTGGTTAAAATCACCAAAGCCATTTCCTAATGCTTGAATAACAGACTTATAACCATCTTGTAGTTCAACAAAAGCACCAATATCTAAATCAATGCCTTTCTTACTACCAAATAATCCACCTAATAATCCTGAATTACTATTATTGCTTTCACGATGCCAATTAAGATTAATTCGAATTTTACCGAAATCATCTTTCTTCGTTAGGCTAATAGCTGGCTTCTCTTTTGTTAAAGAAACCTTACTTAAATTCACTGTATTAGGTGGTGGAGTTGGCGCGGGTTTAGGCATTGTAGGTGGCACAGGAGTGGGTTCAGGATCTGCAATATCAACACCAAAATGTTCAGCTAACGGTTTTAACCCCCCATTGAAACCTTGGGCGATAAAACGAAATTTCCAACTACCATTACGTCGATATAATTCGCCTAAAATTAATGCTGCTTCTGAGCGACCATTAATTTCAACATTTCCATTTGCTACCACTTCGTTATTCGCATCAACCTGAATGGATAACCGTTGCAAATTAGCGATAGTTTGCTGACCATCACAGGTTGCTGTAAACGCAATTTTTTCAACATCAGGACGTAAACGTGTTAAATCTACGGTAAAAGAAGTGCTATTTCCTGCTGTTGCATAAATAACCGTGCGATCATCACTCGCTGCTTGCCCATAAAACACCATATCGGCGTCGCCATTAACTTTGCCTGAGGCATAAAGTCTAAAAGCGGAGGCATCAACCGGTGCCCCTGATTGAACCCTAACAATAAGCGTTTGATTAGGAACAGGAACATTACCACCTGGTGTCATATTCATTAGCGTACCACCGTAGCCACGATATCGGGCATCATGTCGTTAATCACGCGACCTTTACAAGGGGCACCGAATGCAGTGAAATCCCACTGACCATGATTACGTTGTAAAGAAGCAATCACAATACCAGTATGAGAACCCTGTTCTGCTAAGGTATAACGCACTAATTCTTTATTTGTTGTTTTATCAACAACACGACAGAATGCATTTTCAACTTCATTAAATGTTTGTCCACGGAAACTGTTTACAGTGAAAACCAAGTATTCAACATTTGTTGGTAAACGGCCTAAATCAACGAAAATGGTTTCATCATCGCCATCACCGTCTCCTGTTAAGTTATCACCAGAATGAACTACTGACTGACAACTTGATTTTAATTTACGAAACCAAATGGTATCGATTTGATTGCCATTTGCGTCAAGTAAAACGCAACTTGCATCTAAATCAATAGAACCACCACCACCAAAAAGACCACCTAATAATCCTTTTTTCTTAATTGGATCCCAGCCCAAACCAAACATTAAATGGCTCAGTGTAGGTGCTTGTTTACTGAGAGAAACTGTTTGATTCTTGCTTAATGAAACCATAATTAAATTCCTTCAGAGGTAGAGTGAAACAATAATGCCATTTGTGATTAAATCCATATTGTGAAAATCATCATATCATGATGAAGTACATGAGCAAGACTATTTTCACCATCCAAAATTAAAGTTTTGTCAACATATTGATATTAAAAATATTTTTATAAAAAATAAATTATAAAATACAAAAAAAACATAATAATAACGTTATTGGTTAGTCTAATTTAAGCTAAAATCAAATAAATCATATTATGATTGACACAGTTCTTTGAAATCTTCATGATTATAGGACTTGAACTCTACACTTTTATTTCACGGTATACAGCGTAATGAACAATACGATTTGGTTTATGGAAGGTTTATCATCACAACGCGATATAATTCAAAGTGTTAAAGACTTTGCAAAACAGCAACAACAAGATATTGTCGTGCTTGCTTCTCATCGCCATACTCGAAATGAGATTTTATCGCTTGCTGATGGTGCTTTTTATGAGCCTCAAGATGAGTCATTACGTTTAAACTTTATTGCCGATATCGTCAAAAAGTATCAAGTTCGCGTTATTCATACAGGCCGTAATAGCGCATGGTTTGAATCTCATCGTCATGAAATTGAATCATTTGGGGTAAAATTAACCACAGGTGCAACTGAACTGAAACAGCTTCAGTTAGCGGATGATAAAGTCGCATTTGCACAAGCTATGGAACAATGCGGTCTTCCTGTTGTGCCTTCTATTTACATTGATTCAATCATTGAATTAGAAAAACAAATTAAAAATCCACCTTTTGGTGAGATCCCTTTATGCATTAAGCCAGTAAAAGGCATTTATGGAATGGGTTTTTGGCGCTTTGATAATCAAGTTTCGCCTATGGCACTGTTTAATCACCCAGAAAATCGCCAAGTTAATCCACAACAATATGTTGATGCATTAAAAGCAGTTGAACACTTTGAGCCATTAGTGCTCATGCCTTATTTACCTGGCCCAGAATACTCTGTTGATATGGTTGTTGAACAAGGCAATGTCATTGCTGGCGTCGCTCGTCGTAAAGAGGGAGCAATCCAGCATCTAGAAACTTCAGGTGAAGCCTATCAATTAGGCAAAGCCTGCGCCACAGCCATGAAAGCAGATGGTCTTGTTAATGTGCAAACTCGAAATAACCATCAAGGCCGTCCATTATTACTTGAAATTAATATGCGCCCTTCGGGTGGCATTGGTTATACCAAACATTGCGGTATCCACCTTGCTGGTATTTTTGCTTTACGCCAATTGGGATTGATGAGTATTGAAGAAGCTCAAGCTCAAAATAGCCATTTTGCACCAACAAAAATACGCTCAATCACCGATTCTATTGTTTTCAATTCAGCGTTAACAAACTTAATCAGTACGGATAATAATTAATAATGAAAAATAGCATGAGTGACTCTTTAGTTTATCGTCGCCAACTTAGTTGTGGCACATTGAGCGTGACACCAAATTGCCCTATTGAGTTACTTGATGAATTATTTGATATTGCAGAAAGACGCAATCCTAAGCGTGCATTTTTATTTGTCAGTAAGGTATTAGGTCGTCATATTCCAGTTTCACCGAAAAAAATGCGTGAAACCTACCAAAAACTTGCCAAGCAATTTCCACCTTCACTCGAAGGCCCTATTTTGTTTATTGGTATGGCAGAAACCGCCGTAGGTTTAGGAGCTGGTATTTTTGATGAGGTGAGAAGCCGCTATCAACAAGCGATTTATTTAACATCAACACGTCATCCTGTTGATCAAGGTGAATTGCTATGTGAGTTTAAAGAAAATCACAGCCATGCGACCGATCACTTACTCTATTTGCCTAAAACAGCAGAGCAACGCCAGTGGGTACAACAAGCAAGAACTGTTGTATTAATTGATGATGAAGCCACTACGGGTAATACCTTTATTAACCTGCTTTCAGCACTACGTGAAGAAGGTGGATTAACGCATATTCAGCAGGTTATCGCTGTAACCTTAACTGATTGGAGTGGTGATTCTATTGCTGAGCGCTCCCCATTACCGATTAAGACTCTCTCTTTAGTTCAAGGTGAATGGCTATGGGACGCCGATCCAAACGCGCCTTTACCTGTTATGCCTAATGTTAATATTACTGCATCAGGGCAAGTTGCGATCACTGGTAAACAGAGCTGGGGTCGATTAGGGATGACAACGCCGGCAAGTGATCTAGGCTTATCCATCAATGCTTCTTTGGGTGAAAAGATCCTTGTTTTAGGATCGGGAGAATTTGTCTGGGAACCGTTCTTACTTGCTGAACGTCTTGAAAAACAAGGTGCTATCGTAAAATATAGCTCGACAACCCGTTCACCTATTTCAACCAATTTTGCCATTCAATCAGCGATTACATTTACTGATAATTATGGTTTAGGTATTCCTAACTTCGTCTATAACGTGGCTCATCAACAATTTGATCGCATTTTGCTTTGTTGTGAAACACCAGCCGAAAGTATTGACCACCAACTGATTGAAGCCCTCAATAAAGTTGCCCCTATTATTGAGGTAATCAGTTATGACTAAGCCTGTTATTTTAACTGATCTCGACGACACCTTATTTCAAACACGTCGTAAAATGGTCGATGAGTTAGCGCTTGAACCCTATAAAACCGGGGCATTGGATAGAAGTTTAGAGCCTCGTAGCTTTATGACGCAAGAACAAGCCATGCTGGTAGATTGGATGCTAGAACATGCTGACTTAATTCCTGTTACTGCACGTGGTACAGAGGAAATAAGCCGAGTCACAATCCCTTTTCATTCATGGGCAATTACCACACATGGTGCTGTGGTATTAACCCCTGAAGGTATAGCTGATACCCAGTGGCAAAACCATATCACCCGAAGCTTAACGCCATATACACAACGTTTACTTACACTACAACAATCAATTACGCAATTAATGGCGGAACGACATATTGATGGCTGGGCACGAATTAACTATGAATATGGTGATTTGCCTATTTATTTAGTGATGAAGCATAACGATAGCACTCGACTAGAAGAGCTATACACCATAGGTGATGAGATAGAAAAAACATTCTCAACCGAAGGTTTTTATATTCATCGCAACAGTAACAATATTGCTTGGTTACCTGAGCCTATTGAGAAAGGCAAAGCTGTCACCTATTTGCTTAATAAATTAAAAGCAGAACGTGGCGTTTTTCCTGTTATTGGTTTAGGCGATAGCCTAAGTGATCATCGCTTTATGAAATTATGCAATTGGTATGGGCTTCCTCGCCAAAGCCAATTCGCTGATGCGATCAACACAAAAATTTTTGGAGAATAAACATGATGGATCATAAACCGTTTTCAGGATCTTATGTATCAGGTGATGTCGATTTTCTACTTCAACCCGTCAATATTGAAATGACGCCTGTTGAGTTAAAAGAAGAGCTAATACAATCAGGTAAACGCCACTATTCTGACATGCTAAGCCAAGAGCCAGAACCTACAACATGGCATCTTGATCTCTTTGAAAAAGCGCTAGAAACCGGTGCGACACGCTTAGCAACTGAAGTCATTATGCTGGCAAAATCCCTTATTGAACGCTTTGGTGATACCCCGATTATTCTGACAAGCCTTGTCCGTGCGGGTGTTCCTCTAGGTGTGATGTTGCAACAAACATTGCGCAAAATGGGGAAAACCTCTTATCACTATGGAATAAGCATTATTCGAGATAGAGGTATTGATAGCGAAGCACTTTCATGGATTGAACAACATCACGGCACAGAAGGAATTGTTTTTGTTGATGGTTGGACGGGAAAAGGTGCTATTACAGGTGAGTTAATTCGCTCATTAACTGGACGCGAAGGCTACCCCCCACAGCCACGCCTTGTCGTCCTTGCAGATCCTTGTGGTTGCGCATGGTTAAGTGCCAGTGATGAAGATTGGCTTATCCCCTTTGGGATCATGGGTGCTCCCGTTTCTGGATTAATTTCACGTTCAATTTGGACAGAAAAAGGTTTTCATGGTTTTGTCGATTGCCAACATTTAAAACAATATGAATGCAGTCAATATCTTGTTGATATTGTTGGAAAAAACATTGATTACTTGATTAAAAACGATATCCCACATGCCACATTTAAAGAACAACAATCAGATTTAAAAAAGCTGAGCGAAAACGTCGTTAGTTCACTTGCAAAAAAATATGATATTTCAAATATCAATCGTATAAAACCCGGTATTGCCGAAGCCACACGCGCTGTTTTACGCCGTGTACCTGACCATGTTCTTGTGAGAGAGATAACTGATCCTGATGTGGCATTACTGGTTTATCTTGCGCAAGAAAAAAATATTGCTGTTATTGAAGCAGGGCAAGCGCTTGGTCAATATCGTGCAGTGACTATCATTAAAAAGGTGAAATAATGATTGAACGATTATCCCCGTGGAATTTAGGGGCAACCCTTTATATGCCAGCAACTCGAACAGATATTGCGACAACAATTATCGATCAGAAAATTGAAGGCTTACGCTCTTTAATTATCTGTTTAGAAGATGCGGTTAGCGATGCTGATATTCCTGTTGCATTAGAAAATTTGGCTACGTTATTAACTAAGTTGGCAGAGCATAAAAAGAACCATGATTGTAGCCATTGGCCTTTGCTATTTATTCGCCCTCGCCACACGGAAATGGGTCAATGGATCACAGAAACGCTTGATGTCAGTGCTATTGACGGTCTTGTGCTACCTAAATTTACTCAAGCCTCTTTACCTATTTGGTGGAATATTATTGAGAATACGCATTTATGTATGATGCCAACTCTTGAAACCGAAGAGGTGTTTGATGTTATTCAAATGACAGAGCTTGCAAACCACCTACTGACTCACCCTTGTCATAACAGAATTATCGCGTTACGTATTGGCGGTAATGACTTAATGAATGTGATTTCGCTAAGACGTAATCGCCAATTAACACTTTATGATGGCCCAATGGGTTATGTCATAAAAATGCTAGTTGCTGTATTTGGTGCTCGTCAGTTTGCACTTACAGCCCCCGTTTGTGAGCATATTGATGATCACCATATTATGGATAAAGAGCTTGCTCTTGATATTGCCAATGGTCTTGTGGGTAAAACAGCGATACATCCAAAGCAAATTCACAAGATTGAACAAGCCCTCATGGTATCTCAATCAGATCACTCAGATGCTTTACGCATCTTAAATTCAACGCAAGCTGTCTTTAAATCACAAGGTGCGATGTGTGAACCTGCAACACATCGTCGCTGGGCATTGAGTATTTTAACCAGAGCTAAAATTTATGGCATTATTCCTAACCAACAAAATAATGCTCAACGTTTTAATGCAACATAAAATACTCTATAGCAGGTGATGAACTCAATAAGATAAAATAATTATCTTATCTTGATTTTGATTTATAAGTTTCTAGTTAAAACATGTTATCTTTAGCTAGAACTTATAAAAACAAAACCGACTTTTTATTTAAAAAGTCATTTTTTTCATTTGAAATATTATTTTATACTACATTTAATAGGACGCTTATTTTATTTATAATTTTAATGTTTCTGATACTTGTAAATAATGTATAAGAACAAGAATAATAAAATTTAAAGCTGAATATTTTAACACACGAATGACAGAATAAGTGGTAACTAAGCATGCAATTAAGCACTCGTCAGGTCAGAGTCTTTACACTGGCAATCCTTTTAAGCTCGGGAAAAAAGGTTCCAACCATTAAGATTATTTCTGCTCTTGAATGCTCGGAGCCAACGTTAACTCGCGTCTTAAAAGAGATAAGAGATTCTTATGACGCTGAAATAAAGTACAGTAAAGCGTCTCGAGCTTATCAAATGACCGAGCGTGGTCAACTTGATAATAAAGCATTACGCCGTATGCGTGAGGCACTATCAGCCAGTGAAGATCTTCGCCATAATGGAATGACAAGCCGAGTTTATCTCGATAAAGATAAGAAAAAATCGGTTTCACTTTCATTAAAAATGTCAGCATTACGCAAAATTGACAGATTATCTTATTTAAATAATTCCACACGCAGCGAAGCGGTTGAATTATTGGTTGACCATTATATTGAAAATTTAATTCAATCAACACTTGCTGAATTAGCTGAAAAAGAAAAAGAAAAAGATGGTTTAAAAAAATCATAATATATATTAATAAATAACTTGATACATTAGTATCAAGTTATTTATATAATCAACAAAGAATTAAATACATAAAATCACTTATTCAATAATAATATATTTAATAAATTGTAGCTTTACTTTTAATTATTTAAAAACCAAATTAACAAAAACATAATTAATTGAATTTACTTATTTTTTTATTTAATTACTTGATGTTATATAAATAAAGAGTATTTATACCTACTCTTTATTAGCTCTTCTTTTTACATCACTCCAATTAAGAGTAATCAATAAAAACATCTTTGATAATAAATGCCCGTCAACCACTCAAAATAAGGGTGAATATGGGTTAATTTCTCTTTTATTTTACTTTTTATGCGATCTTCTTTCAGATTAATAATATTGGACAATCATCACTGCGTTTTTTTCCTAATTTAATTAAACTAAGCATAATCTCAATTCAACACGTTCATCAGTCGGTTAGTATATTAACCGCTTATTCCTACCTCACTAACAGGATAAATGCATGAGAAGATTGCCAGTTTACCTTTTACTTGATACATCGGGTTCTATGTATGGCGAACCTATTGCAGCAGTAAAGAATGGCGTTGAAATGCTCTTATCAACATTACGCCAAGATCCTTACGCATTAGAAACCGCCTATATTTCTATCATCACCTTTAATTCAACCGCACAACAAATTGTTCCACTCACTGATTTAATTAACTTTAGCGTACCTGATTTAGTCGCAAGTGGAACTACGGCATTAGGTGAGGCACTCACATTAGTTTCTGATCGAATTGAAAATGAAGTGCAAAAAACAACTGCTGAAACTAAAGGTGATTGGCGCCCGCTTGTTTTTGTAATGACTGATGGCGCACCAACTGACGATTGGAAAAAAGGCGTTGAGAAATTTAAAGCTGCCCGTACTGGTGTTGTGATTGCCTGCGCAGCAGGACAATCTGCACAAACGGATGTACTAAAAAATATTACTGAGATTGTATTACGGCTAGATACGGCGGATTCTAACACGATAAAGTCATTCTTTAAGTGGGTTTCAGCCAGTATTTCTGTCGGTAGTCAAAAAGTCGATTTAACCAAGAAAGATATTAGTGATCTTGATGACTTACCACCACCTCCTCCTGAGGTTAACGTTGTACTTTAAATAAAAAAGGAATGAATATGTCAGTGAGTTTAAAAAAAGGACAAGGCGTTAGTTTAAAGAAAAATGAATATGACCTTTCCTCTGTCACTATCGGTTTAGGTTGGGATATTAACGAAGAGAAACGTGGATTTTTGGGCGGACTTTTTGGTAAGAAAAGTGAAGAATACGATTTAGACGTTATCGCCTTTTTATGTGGTGAAAACGGCAAGGTCAATGATCTGGGTAAAATTGAAGGCGGACAACCTTCTCTTGTTAATGGTGATATTATTTTCTTTAATAGCCTTAAACATAAATCTGGACAGATTTGGTTAACAGGTGATAACCGTACAGGCGCTGGTGATGGAGATGATGAACAGATCATCGCAAAATTAAATACCCTAGATCCTAAATTTACCAAAATCGTCTTTATTGTTCAGATTTACAATGGGCGTGAGCTACAACAACACTTTGGTAAAGTACAGAATGCCTTTATCCGCGCCGTTGATGCCAAAAATGTAGAAATGGCTCGTTTTGATTTATCAGGAGGCGAAGCCTTCAATAATCAACGCTCGATGTTATTTGCTGAATTAGTCAGAGAAGAAAATGGCTGGAAACTTAACGCTATTGGTGAGCCTTCAAGTTCAGATAGTTTTGTTTCTTACTTAAAGGACTTTACCTAATGAGAAGACTTCCTGTTTACCTACTTATTGATACATCAGGATCAATGAGAGGTGAATCTATTCATGCCGTTAACGTAGGAATACAAACAATGCTAAATGCATTGAGACAAGATCCCTACGCATTAGAAAGCGTACATATCTCTATTATCACTTATGATAATGAAGCACGTGAGTTTATTCCTTTAACGGCATTAGAAGATTTCCAGTTCACTGATATTACCGTTCCTAGCTCTGGTGGCACATTTACTGGTGCGGCTCTTGAATGTTTAATCAAGTGTGTTGATCGTGATATTAAACGCTCTGATGGTGATCAAAAAGGTGACTGGCGTCCGCTGGTCTTCTTAATGACAGATGGTACCCCTTCTGATACTTACGCTTATGGTGAAGCCATTAAAGAAGTGAAAAAACGCTCATTTGGTTCGATCATCGCCTGTGCAGTTGGTCCAAAAGCCAAACATGATCACCTTAAAGAGCTCACATCTCAAGTGGTAGCATTAGAAACATTAGACTCCAACGCCTTCTCAGGCTTTTTCAAATGGGTCTCTGCGAGTGTAGCATCCGGTAGTTCCAGTGCAGGCATTAATACTGATAAAGATACACTACCGCCACCGCCGCCTGAAATTCAGTTGGTACTGTGATCCACAAAAGCAAAGCGCTAAAACAGGCTTTGCTTTTATTTTATTTAGGCTTTGGTTTATCCATCACAAATATATAACAGCCACTATAAAGTGATAAGGTATAACAATGAGAAGGCTACCTATTTTCTTTGTTTTAGATTGCTCAGAATCGATGATAGGTGAAAACCTAAAAAAGATGAATGACGGTCTTACGACTATTATTAGCGATCTCAGACGAGATCCTCACGCTCTTGAAACTGCTTGGGTTTCTGTCATTGCCTTTGCTGGCGTTGCGAAAACCATTGTTCCACTCACTGAAGTTGTCTCTTTTTATCCCCCTCAGCTTCCTCTTGGTGGTGGCACATCACTAGGCAGTGCGTTACGAGAACTTACTCACCAAATTGATACTCAAGTTAGAAAAACCACGCTTGAGCAAAAAGGTGATTGGAAACCTGTTGTTTACCTCCTTACTGACGGCAGACCAACTGATGATTACGCACAAGAAATTAAACGCTGGAAAGCCCACTACGCTAATAAAGTTAACTTAATTGCGATTGGATTAGGCTTAAGTGCTGACTTACACGCGCTATCACAATTAACTGAAAATGTGCTGTTATTTACTGAAGCACAAGAAGGCGATTTCACCCGTTTTATAAAATGGATAACGATGTCGGTAGTTTCTCACAGTCGCAGTGTTGGCGAAGAAACACCTCCCCTTTTAAGCAAAACCGAACAAATTGTTCGCCTTGCCAAAGATGATGTAGCTCGTGCCTATGATGAATCTTGTGTCACATTTGTCGGCCGTTGTAGCCACACTCGATCGCCTTATTTAATGAAATATGAACGCCCACCAATGAAAGCCTCTGGGCTCGATTTTAATCTAAACCTTAATGGGTTTAATTTAACGGGCTGTTACACCTTAAACGAAGATTACTTTGCATGGAGCGATCTCAGCGCTACGGCATATCAAGTGAATACCAGTGAACTTCATGGCACTCCTGGTTGCCCCTATTGTGGCAATGCCACCGCCTTTGCTGTTTGTCAATGTGGAAAATTACTCTGTGTAAATGGTCCTGAAACAGTTATTTGCCCATGGTGTGATAACAGCATCACCTTTGGAAATAACAGCAATCAATCTGACTTTGATGTCACTCGAGGTAAAGGCTAATGGATAAAAAAGCCCTACTCACAAAACTGATTATTGATGATACGCTAACTTCACAACGCATTCCTGTACATGAAGAGCTGATTATTGCGTTATACGAAGACACAGAAATCGCTCAACATATTGATTTTATTATTGATAAAATAAAAGCAACAACGGCAAAAAAAATAACACCACAAGATAAAGTACAATCTATTCTTCTGTTATTGCCACCAGCCCGCAATTTAACCTCTGACGAAGCATCATTACCAAAAGAAAGCCCATTAAAACCGGGGCAAATCCCAACACACTCATCACCAATGCCAATAGAAAAACCGATTATTCACCGCCCTACAGCCAAAATTACCCTTTCTAATGCCAAAGTAGGTAGCGAATTTAATTCTTCGATTAATATTGAATTAGATACGCTTGATACTGCACAAATTGAGTCCGTGAATATTCAGGAAGATCTCGGCATAACCTTTGATGCCGAAAGTTGTTGCTTAGTTGGCACACCAACAAAAAGTGGTAATTTCACACTAACCATAAACTGGTCTGTAAATTCAGCGCATTACCACAATGATGTATTATTAATCATTAATCCAGATCCTCGTAGCTTATGGCAAATTAACGAACCTCCTGCAAATAGCCTTTATCCTAAAGCACATATTGATAGCAAACTTATTCTTAAAGACGACATTCGTATTGCAGGAGCAAGTCGTCGCGGTCGCTCTCATGAACATGCAGGTACATTTCGTGATGACGATTTTTACATTCATCACAATAGCCAAAGCCAATGGAATATTTTAATTGTCGCTGACGGTGCAGGTAGTGCTCGCTACTCTCGTGAAGGTTCACGCATTGTCACTAAAGTTGTCAGTGAATACCTTGAAGAACAATTGAACATTGAAAAAAATCCAGCATTAGCACCTTATCTCAACACCATTCACCAATGGGATGATGAGAGTGAGAAAAGGCAAGTAGGCAACTTTTTTTCTAAGCTATTTCACAATGCGTCACAGCTTGCGATTAATCACCTAAAAAATGAAGCCATTCGCATTAATGAACCCGTAAAATCATTTTCAACTACACTGTTAGCAACAGTGACTCTACGTATCAATGATGAGCTATTTGCAGCTGCCTTTTGGATGGGTGATGGTGCAATTGCAGCTTATGGACCAGCTGGAAAAGTCCGCGTTTTAGGTATTCCTGATAGCGGTGAATATGCAGGACAAACTCGTTTTCTTGATGATAATGCGCTTAATGATATTGAATTTAATCGACGTATTATTATTGGTAAATGGAGTGAGATCTCACACCTGATATTAATGACAGACGGTGTGTCTGATCCTAAGTTTGAAACAGATAACGGCTTACAAGATCCCAATAAATGGGCAGCGCTTATTGATGAAATATCGCCTTGTTTAGCCTCACCGGAAACCGCTGATCAAACACTGGCCGAATGGCTAAATTTCTTTTCAGCAGGCAATCACGATGACCGCACTCTAATTGTGGCTTGGTGATCATCAAAGAGAAAATAGGTGAGTTTCATGGCAGATATCATTACCTGTACAACGCAAAGTGGAAAAACAGTTCAGTACGTCAATGAAATTATTGGCTCTGGCTCAATGAAAGATGTCTATTTTTCCCCTGACAAAACCTATGTTGTTGCCTTTTATAAGACAAAACAAAACGCACAAGCCAAAGATAGGATAGATATGATAACAGGCTCTTATCGTCATAATATCTTTGAGCAAAGTGGTGGTGAATACTGGAAAAACCTTTTTTGCTGGCCAACTGATGTTGTTGAACATCAAGGCAAAATCGGTATTGTAGTGCCGACGTATCAATCCCACTTCTTCTTTAAATATGGCTCTAAAAACAACGATTTTCTTGCCATAAAAGGTCGTGAAAAAGAAGGTAAATGGTTTGCAAGCGCCAACAACCAAAATAAATTTCTCGATCCTAGGGAAAGAGGCAATTTATTAAATTATCTAAAAGTCTGTTTATTGCTCTCTCGTGCAGTACGCAGAATGCATGCAGCAGGCTTATGTCATAGCGATTTAAGCTATAAAAACGTCCTTATCGATCCTGAGCAAGGTCATGCATGTGTGATTGACATTGACGGTTTAGTAGTGCCTGGAAAATACCCACCTGATGTTGTCGGAACACCTGATTTTATTGCACCAGAAGTGGTAAAAACCAGCCATTTACCGAAAGAAGATCCTAACCGTATCTTGCCAAGTATCACGACTGATAGACACGCCCTTGCGGTATTAATCTATATGTATCTATTTTATCGCCATCCATTACGTGGCGGTAAAATTCACGATCTTGACGATGAAATGCGTGATGAAACTCTCTCTATGGGTGAAAAAGCGCTGTTTATTGAACACCCAACAGATCGTAGCAATGCGGTAAAACTTAATCAGATAAAACCGTCATCTCTACCTTGGGCTGATCCTGAAAAAATCCCATACACTATTATGGGGCCTTACCTGACGCCTCTTTTTGAAAGAGCCTTTATTTCAGGATTACACGAACCTTCACAACGACCTACCGCAGATGAATGGGAAACTGCTTTAGTCAAAACGGTAGATTTGGTTCAGCCTTGTCAGAATAAAGATTGTGAACAGCAATGGTATGTTTTTTCTGGAAAAACCCAGCCAGTTTGTCCTTATTGTCATACGCCATATAAAGGGCAATTACCGATTTTAAATCTCTATTCTTCACGTAAAGCTGGTAGTTTTAGACCTGATGATCACCGTTTAATGGTTTGGAGTAATCAATCACTCTTTCCTTGGCATGTGAATCGCCTTATTGCCCCCAATGAACGTACCACGGATGAACAAAAAAAACGCGTAGGTTATTTTGTTTATCACAATTCAACATGGTGGCTTGTTAATGAGCGTATTGATGGATTAATGGTATTGCCAGAGAAAAAACAGATAGCGATTGGTGATAAAATTGCCCTAACTGATGGATTGCAATTTGTATTATCAACAGAAGAAGGCGGGCGACTTGTTGTGGTGCAATTAGTCTCAAATTAATAAAGTAAGAGAATAATCCGTTTAATTTATCGCGGGTTATTCTCTTTTCTACCTTGTTAGCTTTATTTTTATTAATAGTATTATTCTTAAAGTTCTTTTTAAATCAACGTTTAAATTCCATTGTTAAATTTAAATCTTTTGCCGGTTTTCCTGACTCATAACGCCATTTTTCCATAGCATGAATAGTCGATAAACCAAAAACATCCACTAAAGGGGAATCTAACATCCTAATATTTTGTACATATCCATTTTCATCAATATCAAATTTAATATTTAACGTTCCCTCAATACCTTGATAATACGCTCTTACAGGATAATCAGGATATACTCGCAATAAATTCTTAGGGCGATTTTTAACCGTGAAATTTGACTTATCTATTTCATTCTGAGTTATTTTCTCTGGTTCATCGACTAATTTTGCTTTCAATAACAAATTAGATTGCGCATCCGGCTGTATTGATTGAGTAGCACATCCATTTAATAAAATGGTGCTACAAAGTAAACTTAAAATAGCTAATTTTATTTTCATTTCCCTTTCCCTTTCCCTTTCCCTTTCCCAAAATAAGATTAAATGCAATAAAACCTCTAATAATCATTTTTATTCTCAAACATAATATTTAATTAAGAAAAACTGTGCAATCTATCAATCTTTCACCTTTTATTTGATATCAACACAAAATCACATTTTCAGCATAAAACCCCTCAATGCTTCTCTAACGTTCAATATTGGATATCACGATCTCAGTTTATTAAGCCCCGTTATTTACAATACCCCACAGTGATAATTGGAGGCATGAATGAAAACTAAAAATAAAATCAATGTTCTAGAACTTATTTCGCCAGAGATGAAGCAAGTTATGCAATTTTATGCAGATAATCCACAACCTGCGCCAGACAATGAGGGCTATCCATCGATGCGCCTTGCTTATAATAAAGATAGGCGTTATTGGAATGCAGATGCACCAGAGATGTTTAGTATTCGAGATATTTCCGTTAACACGTCTTATGGCGAGGTATTAACACGTCTTTATCAACCCAAAGAAAAAACACCAGCCACACTCTATTATCTTCATGGTGGTGGTTTTATTTTAGGGAATTTAGATACCCACGATCGCATAATGCGACTGCTTGCCTGCTATACCCGTTGTACTGTGATTGGTATTGATTATTCACTGTCACCAGAAGCGCATTATCCACAAGCGATTGATGAATCAGCACAGGTTTGTCAGTATTATCATCAAAATGCAAAACACTATGGTATTAATACACAACATATTGGTTTTGCAGGTGATTCTGCGGGCGCTATGCTATCGCTGGCTACTGTATTATGGCTACGCGACAAACAAATTCACTGTGGTAATATCTGTGCCGCTTTGCTTTGGTATGGATTATATGGCTTACGCGATTCCACCAGCCGTCGGCTTTATGGGGGTGAATGGGATGGATTGCGCCAGCAAGATTTAGAAGAATATGACAATGCGTATTTAACCGCCCTTGGCAGTCGTGACGCACCTTATTATTGCTTATTTAATAACGACTTAACGCAAGATATTCCACCTTGCTTTATCGCCAGCGCACAATACGACCCACTTATAGATGATAGCGTGACACTATTTAAAACCTTAGAAGCGCATCAATTACCTTGTGAATATAAAATGTATTCCGGCACATTACATGCCTTTTTACATTATTCACGTATGATGAAAGTGGCAGATGACGCCATTCGAGATGGCGCTCACTATTTTGTAAAACAACTCGCTTTGTAAAACAATTGGCTTTATAAACAAGTAGCTTTTTAAAACTCAAGATTACGAAGAAACCGATAATCCGCAGACGCCTCTTTAAGTCGATACAGACTAGCGGGGCGCCCTCTTTCAGCCCGTTTTTCTCCTGTATCAATCAATAAATCCGCTTGTTCAATGCGTCGCCTAAATGATTTTTTCTGGATCTCTTTACCAATTAAAATTTCATGAACATGCTGTAACTCCGGCAAGGTAAACACTTCGGGTAATGCAAATCCGGGTACAATTGAATAAAGTGATTTTTGCTTTAAACGCTCTCTTGCTTGTGTAATTAATTCTTGATGATCAAAAGCTAAGCTTTGTTGTGTAACCTCATCAATCGGTAACCACATTACCGAATCCACGGTATCAATATGAGCCTCGCACGCTTGATGTGCCATTAACGCGGTATAGCAAACCGTTACTGACCAACCTCTAGCATCACGCTGATCATTTCCCACTGAACAGAGTTGCTCAATATAAGGGGGGATCACACCTGTTTTCTCTTTTAATTTTCTTAGCACCGTATCTTCAAGGCATTTATCTTGCACTTCATCGACAAATCCACCGGGTAAACCCCATTTTCCTTTTTCAGGATGTTCCCCTCTTTTCACTAACAACACTTTTAACTGCTCTTCATGATAAGTAAATAGTACAGCATCAACAGTGATCAGTGGCGATAGGAAATCACGGCGGTTATAACTGGCTAAAAAATCTTGTTCATTCATGGCGTAAACTTTATTAGGAAATGATAAGGCTATTTTAAGGTTAAACAGCAGAAAATCAAATTTTGTCATAAAGACACTAAATCAGTTGACATTAATAGTGTCTATAAGACACAATGCAGTTATTGTCATAAAGACACTTAATAAGGAAATACTATGTTTAACTTAAATTATTTTAAAGCTGACTCATCAACCTTCATCATTAAATCCGTTAATGGCAAAATCCGCCAACAAGGTAAAGGCTTGAGTTTTTGGTATAACTCAGCCACAACCTCCATTGCGGCCTTACCTTTAAATGCACAAGAAGCGCCATTTATTTTTAACTTTCAAACCGCAGACTTTCAGGGTTTACGCATCCAAGGACAAATTTCATTTCAGGTCAAAACTCCTGAAAAAGCGGCAGAAGTACTCAATTTTAACTTAAGTAAAAACGGCAAGTCTTATGCCTCTGAAGATCCACTCAAACTCAGTGATCGCGTTGTACGTATTGCACAAACCTTAATTCAAGCAAAGATCCAAAGTACCCCACTTAGAGAAGCGTTATTACTTAGCCAATCATTAGTGACCTTAGTGATGGAACAATTGATTGAACACTCATCATTAGAATCATTAGGCATTGCCATTTTAGATGTTTCTATTGCGGCAATCACTCCCTCACCAGAAACCTTAAAAGCGTTAGAAGCCGAGGCAAGAGAATCCTTGCTGAAAGAAGCCGATGATGCAATTTATGCGCGTCGTAAATTCTCAGTTGAACAAGAGCGCACCATTAAAGAGGCAGAATTAGAAACTGACTTATCCGTTCAACGTAAACGACAAGAAATTGAAGAGGCGCGTTTAGAAAATGAACGTACATTATTACGAGAACAAGCAGAAATTGAAAAAGAGCGCCTTGAAGCCAAAGTTAATGCTGAAGCAAAACGCAAAGAACTCGTCGCATTAAGTGCTGAAAATCAGCGAACACAATCAGAAGCTGATGCCTACGCCATCGAAGCCACCATGCGTGCTTACCGTGAATTACCAGTTGAAAACTTAAAAGCCATGGCGCTAGCAAAAATGGACTCGCAACAGTTAATGGCAATGGCATTTGAAACCTTAGCGCTTAATTCAGGAAAAATAGGCGAACTAAATATTACTCCTGACTTATTTAGCCAATTTATGAAAAAAGGCGGTAAATAATGCAACGTAACAACGATTTTCGCTTCGTGTTAGTAATGAGAAAAAGCCGTTTACAGGAATTGATCGAGCGCTTTAATACTTGGTCACAAGCCAAGTTTTATTTAGAACACAACAATGTTGAGGTAAAGGATTACCTCAATGAACACAATCTATATCAAAAACAATTAACAGAAGCGGAATTAATTTTAAAATCACTAGGACGCTTTCAGCTATTAGAACGAAATTTATTACCTAGTTATCAATTTTCACCCCACGATATTGTGGTGGTGATTGGCCAAGACGGGCTTGTAGCTAATACACTGAAATATCTCAACGGGCAGCCTATCATTGCAATAAACCCTGATCCATCAAGATGGGATGGTAAATTATTACCCTTTGAAATAGGGCAATTAAAAGAGACGGTGATTAATACCATTAATAAAAAAATGCCATTTAAAACAGTCACTTTCGCACAAGCGACAACTAATGATGGTCAATCACTATTAGCTGTTAATGACTTATTTATTGGCCCTAAAAGTCACACCTCTGCACGGTATATTTTGCAATGGAGTGGCGCTCAAGAAGCACAATCCTCATCAGGCATCATTGTATCTACAGGATTGGGATCAACGGGGTGGTTTCAATCCATTCTTGCAGGTGCAATGGCAATAACTGGAGAAGCTTCGCACCCTCTGTTACAAGGTTTTGACTGGGGTGTTCGAAAGCTACAATTTAGTGTCAGAGAGCCATTTCCTAGCAGAACAACAGGTGTCGCATTAACTTTTGGCACTATTGAGCCTGACTCACCGTTACAATTAGAATCTTTGATGCCAGAAAATGGGGTTATTTTTTCTGATGGCATCGAAGATGATTATTTACAGTTTAATGCAGGCTGCATAGCACATATTGGTATCGCTGATATACAAGGACAATTAATTAGCCAAAAAGGACGTCAGCGGATTTAGATTTATTGAGCGTTGCTTAACACGGTTTCAAGTCCTGAAATCATTACATCAAGGACAAATAAAAACGCAGCATCACCATTATCACTGTCCATAATAGCAACAGCCTGAGTTAATAATGGCGGATAGTGAATAGCATTGAGCTCTGTTTTTTCACGCTCTTTTTGGCTTTCTTGATGCTCTTGAGTTTCAAGAACTGAACCTAATGTAAAATGTGCAATAGAACTCAACGCATACACGGCTTGAGATAAACTAAATCCAGCATCACATAAAAACTGTAATTGCTGTTCTGATGTTTCAAATTGGCTTTCAGACGGACGAGTTCCTGCATGAATTTTGCCACCATCTCGATACATTAATAAGGCTTGGCGAAAGCTTTTCGCGTTATTTCGCAAAAAATCCTGCCATGTTTCATTAGGTAATGGCAAAACATGATGATGATGTTTTTGCAAAATAGTTTCTGCTAATGCATCTAACAACGCACGTTTATTCTTTACATGCCAATACAATGTGGGTTGCTCTACTCCTATTTTTTGCGCTAATTTGCGCGTTGTTAGGCCTTCGATTCCCACCTCATTAAGTAAAATCAATGCATTATCAATAACTTGTTCTTTATCTAGCTTTGCCATTATCTACCTCAAAATAAAATAGCCTTGACAATCTATCACTGATAGAGATATTTTACACCCACTCTATCACTGATAGATTTTTTAGGATCTCAATGAATAAATCAATAATTATTATACTGCTGATCACCGCATTAGATGCCATTGGCATTGGGCTTATCATGCCAGTACTCCCTACGCTATTAAATGAATTTGTCAGTGAAAATTCACTTGCAACTCATTACGGTGTGCTATTAGCGCTCTATGCTACCATGCAGGTTATTTTTTCACCTATTTTAGGACGACTGTCTGATAAATACGGCAGAAAACCTATCTTGCTATTCTCCCTTTTAGGTGCAGCGTTCGATTACCTCTTAATGGCATTCTCAACGACTCTTTGGATGCTCTACATTGGGCGTATTATTGCAGGCATCACTGGTGCAACCGGTGCTGTATGTGCATCAGCCATGAGTGATGTGACTCCTACCAAAAATCGAACTCGCTATTTTGGTTTTTTAGGTGGTGCTTTCGGTGTTGGTCTTATTATTGGTCCAATGTTAGGAGGATTATTAGGTGAAATAACTACCCATACTCCATTTATATTTGCGGCTATTTCACACTCGATCTTATTGATACTCGCATTACTGTTTTTTTATGAAACACAAAAAAGAGAAACGCGAGTTACAAATACATGCACTCAAATATCATCAAACTCAATCACGGGATTTATTAAAAAAAGCCTCTATTTTTGGCTGGTAGCCTATTTTATCATCCAACTTATCGGTCAAATTCCTGCCACAATTTGGGTGTTATTTACACAACACCGTTTTGATTGGAATACGACATCGGTCGGTATGTCTTTGGCTGTTCTGGGTATATTACATATTTTCTTTCAAGCCGTTGTTGCTGGAAAATTAGCGCAGAAATGGGGCGAAAAAACCACCATTATGATCAGTATGTCTATTGATATGATGGGCTGTTTATTATTAGCGTGGGTTAACCAAGTATGGGTGATATTACCTGCATTAATCTGCTTGGCGGCAGGAGGAATGGGACAACCTGCTTTACAAGGCTATTTATCAAAATCTGTCGATAATAATGCACAAGGGAAACTGCAAGGCACACTTGTCAGTTTAACCAATATCACAGGGATTATTGGCCCACTCTTATTTGCCTTTATTTATAGCTATAGCATCGCTTATTGGGATGGTTTGTTATGGTTGATGGGAGCAATATTTTATACCTTGTTGCTTATCACTGCTTATTTTCACCAAAGAAAAGCAACACCTAAAACCGTTATCTCAGCACCTTAATACTAAAATAACAAACATCATTAATTTAGCTATTAACTTTATTAAAAAATGCTATTTTTAGTTAATAATCTATCTTCATTATAAATACTATAATTTGTATAGGATTGCATAATAGAATATTTTGATTACATAATTATCTTATGATGATTATTTTTAACTACACACACCAAGTAATTAAACAAATAATTTATTATTTTTTTACTTTCCATTTACATTATTTTATCGTTAAACCGATAAAAACAAAATAATGTTTTCATTAAATTTAGTTTTATTCAAATAAGAATTATTTGTAAAAACCATTATATATTGTCTTAGATCAATATAGACCAGTCTTTTTTAGATAGTTAATAAAAATAGTTCTAATTTTTTTATTCCTATTCTGTAATTTTTCGTATGAACAATCAAAACAAATCCAGAAAAGACACTTTTCATTTAATTATTTCTTAATAAATAAATACATCAGTATAAAAAAGTGTATAAATGTAAAAAAATGTTTTTTTATATAACACTAACGGAACATTAACATATAAAATTTCTTATCCAATCATCAAAAAAAACTCCCATTTAGAGTAAAAATACGCAGTTTTAGTTAAAATACGCTTATGAGTTGTTTTTTTAGCATAAAACCCTATAAGACTAATCCTATCCAATTTAATATTTTTATTCGTAAAATTGTCCTTAAATCAAGTTTGTAAATAAACAAATAATCAGAAAAGAATGAACACTCTGACTTTTAATTCATAACTTCTTTTGCATATGAATTAATAGATATCAAAGAAAATAAATATTCACAAACTTCAAAACATGTTTCATTAGAAAAATATGTTTTATTTAAAATGAGTATATTTAGAGTTTATTTTAAATAAGCATTTAACTAATAAACAATCAAATACCTAAATAACTGAATATAGTTGAAAGGCTTTCTGTTATTTAAAAACATTATGCTGTGAAAATAATCAATAAAGGATACTTCAATATGAAAAAACTGACATTAGCAGTTCTTGCAGTTGCTATTATGGGTGCAACGACTCTTGCTCAAGCTGATACTCGTAAAGCAAGTGCTGTTGCTTCATGGGATGCTAAAGCATACAAAGATACTAAAAGTATGTTAGTGGTTACACCATTAAAATCATTAACATTCAATTACGCTGAAGGTGTTAAAGCGTTTAATACTCAAGACGGTGCTTTTGACATCACTATCCAAGGTCAACAAGGTGCAACTGATTTTAAACTGACATCAAAAATCATCTCTGACAAATTAACGCGTGCATCTGACGATAGCGAATTAACTGTTGGTGTTAAATGGAACGGCACTGCATTAACTGACACTACAGAAACCACAATGGTTGATGTTAAAGCGGGTACAACGGCAGGTCTTGATTTCTTAGCACAAGATGGTGCTTACAACGGTAAAGATCGTGTAAGTGGCCAAAGCCAATTTGCCTTCAATATCGCTTCCGCAAAAGTTGCTGGTGCTGAAACTAAATTCTCTGAATTAGCAGATGGTTACTGGGATGGCGACGTTAAAGTTCAGTTTACTGCAACTTGGGAAGGCGACTTCACTGCTACACCATAGTCTATGATCCAAAAAATTGTCTTTTAATAATAAAGGATGAGCGAATTTTTCGCTCTTCCTTCTAGGATCCATGATGAAAAAAATAATATTAGCCTGTTTGAGTCCTTTAATTTTTTATAGCCAATTTGCAGCAGCCATTCATGTCGGTGCTATTACCGAAACTATGCCCTCTGACCAAACTATTCTTGCCAAAGAAATTGAAAATAATGTCGATCAGGCTCGTTTAGTCGGATTATCTATTGAGCGCATTTCATCACCGTTGGAAGATGGAAAAGTGCTCCCTTTAGTCAATAACGAGATTTTGATCTCACCAGCAAACCTAATTTTACCCGGTAAAACCAAAGAAAGTTTTAAAATTTTCTATAAAGGCCCTAGTGATAACCAAGAACGTTACTATCGCTTAGTCTGGCGTGACGATCCGGTGACTGAAACAGGATCAACGCAAAATGCAAAAGCCGCAACGGCAACGACGTCTGCCATGATAAGCACCATTTTAGTGGTTGCTCCTCGCCAAGAAAAATTTGATTACCAATTTGATAAAGAAGCCCGCGTCGTGTTTAACACGGGGAATAGTTCATTTCGCACTGTCGCCACCGGTGACTGTATGCCAGATGCTGTGACAAAAAATGAAAATAACCGCTGTAGTGAACGCTACTACGTTATGCCAGGTCTTGGCGTCAAGTTAAAACAAGTCGATGTTCAAAGTAAAAAAGCAACTGTCGGCATTTGGCATAACGACGATTTTATTATTGTAAATTAATTTTTAATTTCATAAGGATCTATTGTGCGTAAATCTGTGGTGGCACTAGGCATTGCTATGTTCCTATTGTCCGAGAATACATATAGCCAACCCGCCAATTTAAAGATAGGCAACTATATTATTCCTAGTGTCTTTGCCACAGCATTAGAAGAAGGTATGACGATCCCAGTCTATTTACGTTACAATCTTTCCGAACAATCCGTTTTAGAAGAGCAAAGCCGTAATAAAATTGCAGATGCGTTGGTAGTGCTTAAAGATAATAAAATTACCATTAACTCCGTGACTCCCACACTTGATGAAGGTGAAACACAAACGGCTTCTATCAATGAACAGCTCGTTCAATCATTAAACGAACTTAAAGATAAGCCTTTTGATCAAAATAACAAGATAACGCTTTCCCCGGATGCGACACTTAATTTTGATTTAAGTACCTTTATCATGTCGTTAGATGTTAATGAGGCGGGTCTTGCCACACAAGTCAAAGCACGTTCGGAAATGTTAGGAAAATCAACTGTTGATAATCTTTCCTCCGTCACCACCTATGATTTAGGTGTCTATAACAATCAA
>NZ_JBEETS010000008.1:0-187331 GCF_040138965.1 Proteus sp. fly-1089 | reverse complement strand
TGTCTGATAATTTGTTAAAGAGCAGTGCAACATTCGCTGCCGTTTCCGGTCTTCTGCGTTGTTGCGAGGAGGCGTATTCTACATCTTCCTCATTCAGTGTCAAGCGTTTATTTTCAAGGCTTTTCACTTTTTTCTTTGTCCTCTCGGCTAACTCACTTAGCGTGGTTTGCCGTGACAACGAGGGCGCATTATAGGGAGTTTTGTGAAGCTGGCAACACTTTTTTTGAGTTTTTTTACTGACCGTTGAATTTTCCATCAAATTGCACTTAAAGCGCCAGTTTTCTGAGCGATCCAAAGCCAAAGCTCGCTAAAATAGGTTTTAGTAATTCGCTATTCTCATCTTCTTTTAGACAATAAGCGAAGCTAATTTCATTTGACCCCTTAATTTTCGCTTGATTTACGACCAACCACGCAGTTCTTCGTGCAATTGCAGCACCAGAATCAATAATTCGAGTACCATCAGGTAAAACTGAAAGTAGTTCTTCTGCTAATAAAGGGAAATGCGTACAACCTAATACTACAGTATCGGGTGGCTCTTTCATTTTTAGCCAAGGTGCTAAAATCTTACGTAGCTCATCTAGAGAGACTTTTTCACCGTGCAATTTCTTTTCAGCTAATTCCACCAGCTCGGCCGAACCTAAAGAGTGAACTTTGCAATCAGTTGCAAAGCGTTCTATCAGTTCATGGGTATAAGGCCGTTTAACGGTTGCTCTCGTCGCTAATAATCCAACTACACCATTACACGTTAATTTTGCAGCGGGCTTGATGGCGGGTACAACTCCCACAATAGGAATATCGGTAAACTTAGCGCGCAAAGCAGGAAGGCTTACAGTACTGGCTGTATTACAGGCAATAACAATTGCCGCAAGATCATGCTTTTCAGCAACCACACTAACGATACGAACAACACGGTCAATAATAAACTCTTGGGATTTTTCCCCATAAGGGAAAGCTTCATTATCGAAAACATAGATATAGTGAGCATCCGGTAATTTTTCACGGATCTCACGATAAACAGATAAACCGCCAACCCCTGAATCAAAAACTAATACAGTAGGGTTAGCGGTAAGTTGTGCATCAGAAGTTGTAGCTTCCTGTGAGGAAGTATTCACGCCCTGGTGTGTGATAGCCATAAGCTGTCTCATAATCTTTATCAAACAGGTTAGCTATTCTACCACGAATCGATAGATGTGATGTAATAGGATATGACGCAGTTAAGTCCCAAAGACTCACTCCACCTAAAGAAACATTCTCATACGTGCCGTAATCTTTATCCGTGCGCTGACCAATATATTGGTAAGTCACTCCCATATCGAGTTTCTCAACTTGCCAATCAAGTTGATATTTCAACTGTTGACGAGCACGACGGTCAAGACGTTGGTGCGTTTCTTTATTTCTTGCATCTATATATTGGTAATTAAAGGTATGATGGAAAAACCATGTATCCATTTCCCCTGTAAATTCGGCACCTTTAATTAATGCCTTTCCAACATTGTAATTACGATATGGATAGTTAGATTCACCTTGGATCAAAGAATCAATATCATTGCGATACACAGTGACTCGCCATGCTAACGGCCCCGTTAATCCTTCAAAGCCACCTTCCCACTGTTTGCTCTTTTCAGGTTGCAGATCAGGGTTACTTCCCCACTCACTATAAAGTTGCATCAAGGTCGGCGCTTTAAATGCAGTACCATATCCCCCAATGACACGATAGCCCTCAACAAATTCCCAACCTAAATTCGTTTGCCAAGTGGTATGCCAACCATATTCTGAGTGATTATCAGAACGCACAGACGCTTCAGCGATAACAGTACCTAACTTTTGCTGTCCTGTGAGATATAAGCCGGTATTGTCAAAGTGTTCTTTATTAGGGAATCCGTTAGAGCCGGCTTTTATAGATTGACGTTGCCAATCTATACCGCCACCGACACTGCCATTACCTAATAAAAGGTGATTTCCCCACTGCACATTATATTGTTCAGAGTTAGTAAAACGGCTTCCTTTACCATAACGACCATAACGAGGATCATAATCATAATCTTTGGTGTAGTTATAACTGGTATTTAAAGAAGAAGAGTAGTTATCGCGATTAAATTTCACGCCACCATCATAGGTGCGGCTGAATAGTGCTCTTGTATCCGTTAAGATATCATTATAACTGTCATAATAAGCATCATAAGCGGTACGATTATCAAAACCATAAGCACGTGCATATATAGAAACATTATCGTTAATATCGTGATTGGCCCCTAACCACAACGATTTATTCATAAAACCATCGCGATCAGGTTGTGGATGCCCACCTGTATTCCCATTTGCTTCTACATCATAGCCTTTGGTATAGAGATAACTGCCTGCTGCCGTTAATGTCGTTCTATCCCCGACTTTCTGTTTTATAGATCCATCATATTCTTGATAGCCATGAGAACCCATTGTGGCGTTAAGCGTTCCTCCTTCCGTTTTTCTTTCTGTGAGGATATTAATCACACCACCAATTGCATCGGAACCATAAACAGAAGAACGAGGCCCTCTTATATATTCAATTCGTTGAACAAGAGAAAGGGGAATTTGGCTAATATCGGAGCTGCCAGACACATTAGCCTGATTTAAACGCACACCATCCACTAAGATAAGTACATGTCGAGATTCAGCGCCACGCACATAAATAGAGCTCATCTGCCCTATTCCACCATTTTGTCCCACATCAATACCCGGCATTCTACGTAATACATCAATCACACTATTACTCTGCCAGCGATCAATCTGTTCACGTTCAACAACGGTGATAGGCGCTAAAATAGAAGAGTTCGGCTCTTGAAAGCGGTTTGCAGTCACACTTAATGTATCGTTGTTATTAGCAAATGCACTAAAACTGCTCACCATTACACTCAAAGCTATACTTGAAATAAAGAAAACTTTTTTATTATTCATGAAAATCTGCATCCAACAGAATAAGTAGCAGGATGCCGCCAAAATTAAATAAAGCGCGTATTTAATTTAAGATGCGACAGGTCTTCGGCAGGTCTTCGGACTCTAGGTTAAATAAACAATTTTGTGTATTTAAGATAATGACTTCCCACCGCACTTATGAGTGCTTTGCAGTGTCTTTTATTATCCTTGATCCTATTACCGCTGCGCGTCAGTTCTGGCTTTGCACCAGATTCCCTTTTCACTCCTATAAAGGAGGCCGAACAGCTATGCTACGATTTCAACTTCACTGAGTCCAGAAATTGAACATGAAGAATACTGGACATCTTCATGAGGATCTCTACAATTTCGCTCGCTTAACTTTATTACTGCCAAAAAAAGGCGAGATACCATGCAGAATTCATTACCAACGCAAACATATCAGTCTCAACTGAATGAAAAAACACAACGCCTACAAACGATGATGGCTCCTTTCAATGCGCCTGAAGCAGAGGTTTTTTCATCACCAGAACAGCATTATCGTATGCGTGCGGAATTCCGTATCTGGCATGAAGAAGATTCTCTCTATCATATTATGTTTAACCAAGAGACTAAGCAGCGTATTCGTGTTGACCAATTTCCCGTTGCCAGCCAACTTATTAATAAAATGATGGTTGCCTTATTGGCAGAAATAAAAGACAAGCCAACACTCAGAAAGAAACTATTTCAAATTGATTATCTTTCTACGTTAAGTAATAAAATTATTGTCTCTTTGCTGTATCACAAGAAAATTGATGAAACTTGGCAACAAGAAGCACAAGCATTACGCCAGACCTTAATTGCTCAAGGCTTTGATGTGCAGTTAATCGGCCGTGCATATAAAACAAAAATTATGCTCGACAACGATTTTATTGATGAAGTGTTACCTGTCGCGGGTAAAGAGATGATTTATCGCCAAGTTGAAAATAGCTTCACGCAACCTAATGCTCAGGTCAATATTAAAATGTTGGAATGGGCATTAAAGGCAACAGAAAACGCGAAAGGTGATCTGCTTGAATTATATTGTGGTAATGGCAACTTTTCATTAGCGCTCGCACGTAATTTTGAGCGTGTACTGGCAACAGAAATTGCAAAACCATCTGTTCATGCGGCGCAATACAACATAGCAATGAACCACATTGATAATGTAAAAATTATTCGTATGTCTGCAGAAGATTTTACGCAAGCAATGAATGGAGTAAGAGAATTTAAACGTCTAGAAGGGATTGATTTAAAAGATTACCAATGTGAAACCATTTTTGTCGATCCACCTCGCAGTGGTTTAGATGAGAAAACTGTAGAGCTGGTTAAAACTTATCCTAGCATTTTATACATCTCTTGTAACCCAGAAACACTGTGTCAAAATTTAGAGACCCTAATAAAAACACATAAAATCAGTAAATTAGCTTTATTCGATCAATTCCCATACACCCATCATATGGAATGTGGTGTGTTATTAGAAAAAAGATAACTGTTTATTTCTCTTCTTAGAGTAAAAAATCCTTTAATAACCTGAATAAAAACAAAAACACCAGCAAGATAACTTGCTGGTGTCAAAATTTCGCTGTGTTTACAACAAAGAGATTAGTACAGACTAGTACTGTTCTGCTTGTGATGCTCTTTCAGCTTCTTCGGCCTGTAGACGTAAGCGTTGGCGCTGTTTAAATTGACGATAAATCCACAACGCAACAATAACAATACAAACAGAAGAGAAAAAGTTTGAACCCCATTCAGGATTAGCAGTTCTGGTGTAAGCGTTATAACCGAATAGGCCTAATAAAAAGAATGAAAAAATCAGCTTAGGCATACCATCGGTCATAGGCTGATTTAAATAACGCTGATATAAACAATAAACTGCCAAGATTAAACTGATTAGTGGGAAAACTGACCACGTCTCAATAAATGGATTAAAAAAACTCGAATAAGTACCATGTAAAGCGACACCAATGACTGTGGCAAGTAATAGCGTGCTTTTTTCACAGCGATTTTGTTCCATCATTTGTCTCCTTTCTGATGCGTTTTTTTCTTTATTTCTGGGTTATCTTGTAGAGGTGTTTGCGTCTCTTGCTCGCGTCGATACCAATAATAAGCACCTTTAGCAATCATACGCAGTTGTAAAACTAATCTTTCTTCTAATTGTTGACGCTTTTCAATATCAATATCCAGTGCTTCTGCGCCTGCACTAAATACAATAGTGACCATTGCTTCAGATTGCATTTCTGTAAAATAACGTGGCATATGACTTTCTTGCTCAAGGTAGTCTGCCAGTTCTGCAATAAAATGTTGGATCTCTCGTGCGACTGCGGCACGAAATTCCGCCGAAGTCCCAGAACGCTCACGTAATAGTAATCGAAATGCATTAGGATTATTGCCAATGAATTCCATAAAAGTAGCTACTGATGTTCTGATAACACTGCCACCTTTCGCAATGCGTTGACGTGCTTGTCGCATCAGTTGGCGTAACATCAATCCACTTTCATCAACCATTGTCAGCCCAAGTTCATCCACATCTTTAAAATGGCGATAAAATGAGGTAGGCGCAATACCGGCTTCTCTAGCTACTTCTCGTAAGCTTAAGCTGGTAAAGCTACGTTCAGCACTCAGTTGGCTAAAAGCAGCTTCAATTAAAGAGCGACGAGTTTTTTCTTTTTGTTTAGCTCTGATGCCAATATTATTACTCACAGAAATCCTGATAATCCTAATTTGGTTTATGCTCAATATATCAAACTTTGTTAAAAAAGCAGTGCGTACAATCATCTCTAAAGACACATTCTCATAAAAACTCAACAAAGTGTGACTAATGCCCTTAATGTCAATTGGGCTATTATTCATTCTAATGTTAATATAGCGTTGTCGGTTTGTATAAAACAGGTCTCTTCCTATGCAACATTCTCATTTCGATGCCATTGTTATCGGTTCAGGTCCTGGCGGTGAAGGCGCGGCCATGGGGCTTGTGAAACAAGGAAAACGCGTCGCAGTTATAGAACGTTATAACAAAGTTGGTGGTGGTTGTACGCATTGGGGCACTATTCCCTCCAAAGCCCTACGCCATGCAGTAAGTCGCATTATCGAGTTTAATCAAAACCCACTTTATAGCGACCAATCTCGTCTTATTAACTCCTCTTTTTCTCAAATACTTCGTCAAGCCAGCACCGTGATTAGTCAGCAGACTAAAATGCGTCAAGGTTTCTACGAACGTAATAACTGTACAATGTATTCGGGTGAAGCAGCATTTATTGACGAGCACAGGATCAGCGTACGTTACCCTGATGGTACTTGCGATATTCTCTCTGCTGATAGCTTTATTATTGCAACGGGCTCTCGCCCTTACTGCCCACCTGATGTCGATTTCTCTCATTCTCGTATTTATAACAGTGACACTATACTTGATTTAGAGCATGAACCTCACCATGTCATTATTTATGGCGCGGGTGTCATTGGTTGTGAATATGCCTCTATCTTTAGAGGATTAAGAGTAAAAGTAGACTTAATCAACACTCGTGATCACCTCTTGTCTTTCCTTGATCAAGAGATGTCTGATGCACTTTCTTATCACTTCTGGAATAACGGCATTGTTATTCGTCATAATGAAGAATACGAAAGCATTGAAGGCGTCGATGATGGTGTTATTGTTCACCTAAAATCAGGTAAAAAAGTCAAAGCAGATTGCCTACTCTACGCAAATGGCCGAACAGGAAATACGGATCTGCTGGGCTTAGAAAATGTGGGCATTAAAACAGATAGTCGTGGGCTCATTTCTGTTAACGCCCATTACCAAACTAGTTGTGAACACATTTATGCCGTAGGGGATGTCATTGGTTATCCAAGTCTGGCTTCAGCTGCTTATGATCAAGGTCGTATTGCGGCTTTGGCAATCACAGCGGGAAAATCAGAAACACACTTGATTGAGGATATTCCAACTGGGATCTACACCATTCCTGAAATTAGTTCTGTAGGTAAAACAGAGCAACAACTCACTGCAATGAAAATCCCTTATGAAGTGGGCCGTTCTCAGTTTAAACATCTGGCAAGAGCACAAATAGCAGGTATGAATGTAGGGAGTTTGAAAATTCTCTTCCACCGTGAAACCAAGCAAATTTTAGGTATTCACTGCTTCGGCGAACGCGCAGCAGAAATTATTCATATTGGCCAAGCAATTATGGAACAAAAAGGTGAAGGTAATACTATCGAATATTTCGTTAATACGACCTTCAACTATCCAACAATGGCAGAAGCCTATCGTGTTGCTGCACTTAATGGTTTAAACCGCTTATTTTAATGCACTCTGTTTTTCTGCATAAAATGCGGTCATATGTTCACGGATTGTCTCTGCTAACTGTTCATAACGATTACGCAAAGGCGATCCGGGACGATAAACCAAAATAATAGAACGTGATGGATTGGGATCAGTACATTCTAGATAACAAACTCCATCACGTTTCTGCTCTTGAGGCACTGATAAATCAGGCAATAGGGTTATTCCACTACCCGCAGCGACCATATTACGTAATGTCTCTAAACTCGTTGCTCTAAAATGAGTGTCTTCTTTTGCACCCGCCTGGAAGCAAAATCCTAACGCTTGATCCCGTAAACAGTGCCCATCTTCTAGCATCAATAAACGCTGACCCGCTAAATCGCCCATTGGTACAGACTCACGTTCATGCCACGGATGTCCTTCATAAATCGCTAATTTCATTGGCTCTTCAAATAGAGGCACTTCAATAAACGGCGCACTCTCTTTAACCATTGCTAAAATTGCACAATCGAGCTTTCCGCTATCTAGTTGAGCTAATAAGCTATGAGTTTGTGCTTCATGAAGGTACATTTCTAACTTAGGATAGTTTTTATGCAATTCAGGAATAATATGAGGCAATAAATAAGGGCCGACAGTAGGAATAAGTCCAATATGTAAAGGGCCAGCCATACTTTCACCTTGCAATGAAGCCATTTCTTGTAGCACTTTTACTTCACGTAGAACGGTTTTCGCTTGATCCACCAGCAACAAACCTTGTTGCGTAAACAGAACCTTACGGCTAGTTCGTTCAAGCAACATTACACCCAGTTCATCTTCAAGCTTACGAATTTGGCCACTTAATGTTGGTTGACTCACATGGCAAGAATCTGCCGCACGGCGAAAATGTTTATGCTCAGCTAGAGCCACCAGATATTCCAAATCACGGATATTCATTGCAGATCCCACATTTATTGCTGATAGTTAATGTCTATAGATAATATAGCAACTGATAAATTTTTCTATCAGTCGAATGTTATTCTGTCTCTCTTTTTTGATATTTTTTAATAAACAAGTCTAATTACTTTATATTCTAAAGAATTCAAGATGAACACAGATATTATCGGCAATTAAAAATAAAAAAACAGGGCAATAATCCCCCTGTTCTTATGGAATAACAGTAAGTTGTCTTAAATAAACTCTTTTTTATTTATCCATTCTTAATGTTTCTTTTGCCTTTTCTATCGCATAAGTGACCTGTTTTTGAGAAACGCCACCTTTTGCAAGACGCTTATCTAAACATGATTGAAGCGATAAAATATCGTACACATCAATCGTGATTTTATCGTTAAACATCTGTAATTCAGAAAGAGGAAGCTCTTCAATCGCTTTACCTTGCTCAATCGCACAAACAACCACTTCACCCACAATATGGTGCGCTTCACGAAATGGCACGCCTTTAGCAACAAGATAATCTGCCAGTTCAGTAGCGTTAGCATAACCTTGTTTAGCGGCTTCTTCACAGCGAGAACGACGGATCTGAATGCCATCAAGAACTAATGTTGCCATATGCAAGCAATCAGACCATGTATCAATAGCATCAAATAACCCTTCTTTATCTTCTTGCATATCTTTATTGTAAGCCAAAGGCAGGCCTTTTAAGGTCATCATCATGCCAGTTAATGCACCTTGAACACGTCCACATTTTCCACGGATAAGCTCAAGCGCATCAGGATTTTTCTTTTGAGGCATTAATGATGAGCCTGAAGTCACTTTATCTGATAATTCAATAAAGCCTGCTTCTCCACTATTAAAGAAAATTAAATCTTCAGCAAAACGAGATAAATGTACCATCCCAATAGATGCGGAAGATAATAGCTCCAATACATGATCACGATCAGATACACTGTCTAGGCTATTATTAGTTGCACTCGCAAAACCTAACCACTCTGCTAATTGTTCACGATCGATATCATAAGCGGTACCCGCTAATGCACCGCATCCCAGTGGGCTGATATCCAAACGTTTCAAAGCATCAGCTAAACGACTTTCATCTCTAGCTAACATTTCATTGTAGGCCAAACACCAGTGTGCGAATGTTACTGGTTGAGCGCGTTGTAAATGGGTATAACCCGGCATCACCGCATTTTGATTTTGTTCTGCCGTAATGACTAAAGCCTTTTGTAATTGAACAATCGCTTGGCGAAGATGAATGACCTCTTCTTTGCACCATAATTTTAAGTCTGTTGCGACCTGATCATTACGGCTACGACCTGTATGTAATTTTTTACCTAAATCGCCAACTTTAGCAATAAGCTTACTTTCAACCCAACTATGAATATCTTCTGCATCACTTTGCAAAATTGATTGTGGATTTGCTGTTACTTCTTCTGATAATTCATTTAAAGCTTGCTCAAGTTGAGCTTGTTCATCTTGCGATAATACGCCCACTGTGACTAACGCTTTAGACCAAGCTACTGAGCCAAAGATATCCTGTTGTGCCAGTCGAAAATCAAACCGCAGTGAATCATTGAATTGTTTAAACCGTTGATCAGCTTCCTGACTAAAACGTCCACCCCAGAGTGCCATAATCGCTTCCTGTATTTATTCTGTGTAATAAAAAAGAGTGAGAGTGATGCTTATTAGCACCACTCTATTGCCTGATGTTATTTCTTGCTCAGCGCACGAATACGTGATGGCAGAGAATATAAACGGATAAAACCTTCAGCATGACTGTGATCGTAAACTTCATCTTCACCAAAGGTTGCAAATTCCTCAGAGTACAGGCTATTTTCTGATTTTTTCTGAATGGCATTCACATGGCCTTTATAAAGCTCTAAAACCACTTCGCCATTCACCTCTTTTGCCAGCGATTCAGCAGCTGCTTGTAGTGAAGCTCGGATTGGCGTAAACCAACGACCGTCATAAGCCACATACGACATTTCTAAACCAAGTTGTTGACGCCATTTAAACGCATCTCTATCAAGAACAAGTTGCTCAACACCACGCAGAGCAGCCATCATGATAGTGCCCCCTGGAGTTTCATAGCAGCCACGAGATTTCATTCCCACTAAACGGTTTTCAACAATATCAATACGTCCGATACCGTGCTTAACACCTAATGTATTTAATGTATCTAAACATTCAAAAGGTGATTGTGTTTTACCGTTTACCGCGACAACTTCACCTGCTTTCACTGTAACAGTGACTAATTCTGGTGTCTCTGGCGCTTTCTTAGGATCGACGGTCCATGCCCAACAATCTTCATTTGACGCATTCCATGGACTTTCTAACACACCACCTTCCGTTGAGATATGCCATGCGTTTTCATCACGACTATAAATTTTCTCAAGTGTAGCCGTAGTGGGAATATTACGAACTTTCAGATAATCCAGCAGTGCTTCACGAGAACGTAAATCCCATTCTCTCCAAGGTGCGACGACTTTAAGTTGTGGAGCAAGTGCCGCATAAGTGCTTTCAAAACGAACTTGATCGTTACCTTTACCTGTTGCACCATGAGCAACAGCATCAGCACCTAATTTTAATGCCAACTCAACCTGTGCTTTAGCAATAACAGGACGTGCCATTGAAGTACCTAATAAGTAGCTACCTTCATATAAAGCACCTGTTTTTAATACAGGATAAACATAGTCTTTGATAAACTCTTCACGTAAATCAACGACATAACACTCAGATGCTCCCGACGCTAACGCTTTTTGTTCTACGCCAACTAAATCATCACGGCTTTGCCCAACATCTGCAACAAAAGCAACAACTTCACAGTTATCGTAATGTTCTTTTAGCCAAGGAATGATCGCCGAAGTATCTAATCCACCTGAGTACGCAAGTACAATTTTCTTAATGCCTTTAGTCATAGTGATAACCTTCAATTCCTAATTTGTTTAAATTCAGCCAACTATCAAATAGTGATAAGATTTCTAGAGTTATTTTTAAGCTAAAATACGGGTTCCTACTGCAACACCATTAAACAGTGCAGTTAGTTTTTCAGCATGGCGCCAACTGGCAATTTCAACGGGTTTACCGAGTGTTTTTGCCGCTTCTAACGCTGCATTTACTTTCACAATCATGCCGTCAGTAATAATGCCTTGGTCAATTAATGTCTGTGCTTTTTCGGCTGATATCTCTGCTATCTTTTGGCCCTTACCATCTAAAATGCCACTGACATCTGAAAGCAACACTAAATCAGCACCCAATGTTTCTGCGATAGCGGTTGCGGCTTGATCTGCATTCACATTCATCAACTCTCCCTTCTCAGTCATACCGATAGAGCTGATAATAGGTAGATAGCCCGCACCCAGTAATAAATTAAGTAAATCAGGAGAGCCGGGAGTTGCATTTCCTACATGACCTAACTCTTCATTGATTTGAGTGACTTTCGCTAATTGTCCATCACCCAAAGAAAGTCCCACTCCATTAAGCCCAAATTGAGTTGCCCACGATAACAAGGTCTTATTGGCACTTCCGGCCAGTGCTCCTGTAATGATGTCTATCTGATCAGCGGGTGTAACACGCAGGCCTTGCTTTTTCACGACCGGTAATTGCAATTTACCCATCAATTCATCCACCAAACAGCCACCACCATGTACGATGACCAAAGGGCGAGAGTGTGTTGAACGATATTGTTGTAATGCTGTGAAAAAGCGTGTTAGCGCTTCTTCGTTATCAAGGAGTACACCACCCAGTTTGATAATTAATGGTTCCATGAAACTTCCCTACTCATTATTTAAATAAGTGATTCGGTTTCAGCGAAACCAAACCGAATATTCATACATTGCACCGCCTGCGCTGCGGCCCCTTTTAACAAGTTATCTTCAACACCCACCACAATCAGATGTTCACCTTGTTGAGCAAACCCGATATCACAAAATGCAGTTCCTACCACGGCTTTTAATGCAGGTAATCCTTTGTCGTAAACACGCACCAATGGCTTGTCTTGATACGCTTCATCAAAGACTTGTCTTACATCCTCTTGTGTCACACCCACTTTTAACTTACAGGTGATAGTGGCTAAGATCCCTCTGGCAAAATTACCCAGATGAGGTGTAAAAATGACATCAATACCCAGATGTGTTGCAATTTCAGGTTGATGGCGGTGTGTAAACACACCATAAGGCTGCAAGCTCACTTCACAAAAACTGCTAGTTAAAGAGGCTTTTCTGCCAGCACCACTCACACCGCTGGTGGCATTAATGACTGGCCATTGCGCAGTATCTAACAGCCCCGCTTCCACTAGCGGTTTTAGAGACAACTGAGATACTGTTGGATAACAGCCCGGCACAGCAATTAATTGCGCCTGACTGATAACGTCAGCATTCCATTCAGCTAATCCATAAACTGCCTGTGATAACCAATCTATATTCTTATGCTCGAATCCATAGTATTGTTGATAAAAATGCTTGTTTTGTACTCGATAAGCACCCGATAAGTCGAACACCACACAACCTTGTTCTAAAAAAATCGGGGCAATGTCATGGCTGACTTCATGGGCTGTTGCTAAAAAAACGATATCAATATTTTCAGCCGCTTTAACAACATCAACCATTGGCTCTAAAGGAAGATCCACTAAGCCACGATATTGAGGATGAAGTTCAGAAAAGCACTTTCCTGCATCTGCACTTTGAGCTGATACCATCAGTCTGCTCAAATTCACATGAGGATGCTGCTGAAGATAGGCGGCTAATTCAGCGCCAGTGTAACCACTTGCTCCTACAATCAGAGTATTTAACATGTCATTCTTACCTTGTACTATGAACACAAACCGATTAATGTATTTTTATTCAAAAAAAGTGCATGAATATTGATACTATTATGAAGAAAGGCTGTCAACAGTGAATATTAAATTACCTACATTTATTGAGATTTATCGTCAATTAATTGCAACGCCCTCTATCAGTGCTACAGATGCTAAGAACGATCAAAGCAATGAATCGCTGATTAATTTGCTTGCTAATTGGTTGGAAACATTAGGTTTTTCAATTGAAATTCAACCTGTACCTGAAACTCGAGGAAAATTTAACCTTTTAGCAACATTGGGAACAGGGAAAGGCGGATTATTACTCTGTGGTCATACTGACACAGTGCCATTTGATGAAGGTCGTTGGACACAAGATCCTTTTACACTGACAGAAAAAGAAAATAAGTTATACGGCTTAGGCACTGCGGATATGAAAGGTTTTTTTGCTTTTATTCTTGATGCATTGCGAAATATAGACACTAAGGCGTTAACTCACCCTCTTTATATTCTCGCCACCGCAGATGAAGAAACCTCTATGGCAGGCGCACGTTATTTTGCTGCCAATACGACAATCCGCCCTGATTTTGCCATTATTGGCGAACCGACATCCCTAAAACCTATTCGTGCACATAAAGGGCATTTATCAAATGCGATACGTATTACGGGGCAATCAGGACATTCTAGCGATCCCGAAAAAGGAGTGAATGCGATTGAGCTAATGCATGAATCCATTACTCATCTTAGTACACTACGCGATACGCTAAAAACGCGCTATAACAACCCTGCATTTGTTATCCCTTATCCCACCATGAACTTTGGTTATATTAATGGCGGTGATGCAGCAAATAGAATTTGTGCTTGCTGCGAACTTCATATGGATATTCGCCCATTACCAGGGCTTACATTGCAAGATTTAGATGATTTACTACACGAAACATTAGCGCCCGTAAAAGCACGTTGGCCGGGTCGCTTAAATGTTGAAGCGCTACACGATCCTATTCCCGGTTATGAGTGCCCGACCGATCATAAAATGGTTGCTGTCATTGAAAAGTTATTAGGTGAGAAAGCGCAAACAGTGAACTACTGTACTGAAGCGCCATTTATTCAGGATCTCTGCCCTACCTTAGTATTAGGCCCAGGTTCGATTGAACAAGCCCACCAGCCTGATGAGTTTATTGATATGGCTTTTATTGAGCCAACTCGTGAATTAATGGGGCAATTAATTGAAAACTTCTGTTTAACAGAGAAAGCTAAATAATAAAAAACCCTATCGGCTTATGTTGATAGGGTCTGGTCTATTTATCTACAATTTAGATTCTAAATAATCCAAGTTGCCGGTAGGCGATTAACGTAACCAATTGGTTTTAGCGAGTTGAACAATTTCATCACCCCGGCCATTAATAATCGCTTTCATCATATACAAACTAAAACCTTTTGCCTGTTCAAACTTAATTTCAGGAGGCATAGAAAGCTCTTGTTTTGCAGTTACGACATCCACAATCACAGGACCATCATGTTCAAAAGCTTCTTTCAGTGCCTTATCCAGATCTTCCCCTTTTTCGACGCGAATACCTTTGATACCAGATGCATTAGCAATGGCTGCAAAATCAGGGTTATGCAAATCTGTGCCATCCGTTAAATACCCCCCCGCTTTCATCTCCATAGCCACAAAACCTAATACACTGTTATTAAAAATAACCACTTTCACTGGCAAATTCATTTGTGCTAACGAGATAAAATCACCCATTAGCATAGTAAATCCACCATCGCCACACATTGCAACAACTTGGCGTTTTCTATCTAATGCTTGTGCACCAATAGCTTGAGCCATCGCATTTGCCATAGAGCCATGATTAAACGAGCCCAGCAAACGACGTTTTCCATTCATTCCTACATAACGAGCCGCCCACACGGTTGGTGTTCCGACATCACAGGTAAAAATGGCATCATCATTTGCCAACTCACTCAATCTACGTGCTAGATATTGTGGATGAATAAGTTCTCGTTCACTTGGTTGTGCAAGTGCATCCAAATCTTGTCGTGCTTTCGAGTAATGTTTCAATGAAGCATCAAGGTGAGAGGTATCTGTTTTCTCTTTTAAACGAGGCTGTATAGCATTTAGCGTTGCTTTAATATCACCAATCATTGCCATATCGACATGACAATGTGAACCGAGACTACTTGGATTAATATCGATTTGAATAATATTGGCTTTTGATGGATAAAACGCGCGATAAGGAAATTGTGTTCCTAATAGCACCAGCGTATCCGCATTTTCCATCGCATGATAACCTGATGAAAAACCAATTAACCCAGTCATTCCTACACTGTACGGATTTTTCCACTCAATGTGCTCTTTGCCTCGCAATGCATGTACAACAGGTGCTTTTAAAGTTTGAGCTAATTTAATCACTTCATCGTGTGCCTGAGCGCACCCTGCACCACACATTAAGGTAATATTTTTTGCGTTATTCAGTGCATCAGATAATTTTTCGATTTCAAAGCGATTAGGCATAATCAGTGGGAACTGCAGCGGATACCAATTTTCAGGCGCATCTTCTGGAGCGGGTTTTAGCGCGACATCACCCGGTAAAACCACAACCGCCACCCCTTTTTTCAAAATCGCGGTTCGCATAGCGATAGCGAGAACTTGCGGGATCTGCTCTGGGTTCGAAACTAATTCACAATAATGACTGCATTCACGGAAAAGCTCTTGAGGATGAGTCTCCTGAAAATAATTGCTACCAATTTCAGCAGAAGGAATATGGGCAGCAATGGCTAACACTGGTACATGATTACGATGGCAATCAAAAAGCCCATTGATAAGATGTAAATTTCCCGGCCCACAAGAGCCAGCACAAACCGCCAATTCGCCATTGACTGCAGCTTCGGCACCTGCAGCAAATGCGGCCACTTCTTCATGGCGAGTTCCCATCCACTCAATTGTTCCCATTTTTCGCAAGCTATCACTTAATCCATTGAGTGAATCACCTGTCACGCCCCAAATACGTTTTACACCTGCATTATGGAGTACTTTAGCAATATAAGTT
Source organism: Proteus sp. fly-1089 (assembly GCF_040138965.1). NCBI lineage: Bacteria > Pseudomonadati > Pseudomonadota > Gammaproteobacteria > Enterobacterales > Morganellaceae > Proteus > Proteus sp. fly-1089. The sequence goes on along the minus strand of NZ_JBEETS010000008.1, from coordinate 171,346 downwards.
GCAACTGTTTGCTTACTCATGGTGATCTCTTTCCTCAGTTTTGGGTAAATTATATCTCTGCGCGCTAAGCCTATTTCCTTGTGTTCTTCGATTTCTTTCCCTTACCTGCTTACAGAGAAATTTATTTTACTAACTCAAATATAAAGAATAACACCTATCACTATAATGTCACTGTCGTGATAAAGTAAGTCTCGGTAAAAAATGTAAAAATAAAATATCACTTCCAAATACATTCATTAAATTTATAATAATCGCATTAAATAAGAATATATCTCATTAATAACGTATTATTATTTAATAAATAATGGACAAACATTGTTTATAGGATTATTTTAATAATTAAAATAATTTTTAATTATGGTTTTCCTCATCACATTTTTATTAACAATTAAGCTGACTCATTTCAGCCTTACTCACTGTCTTTATTCAAAAATTTAACTTTTTTCTATTTGTTAATAAATTTATCACCATTGTATTATTTCATGCCCCATGAAAAAGAGGTATGAAGTAAACATGACATTGGTCACGCTACCTTTTGCTTTTTGTCCTCTAGAATAAAGCCTGATTATTTTTCAACGGAGATTAACGGATGGACAAAAGTAGAAGTCCGATAAAGGTTTTCTTTATTAGTATTCTGGCAGTCCTTTTCTTAATTTTTATTTCACAATACGTGATTGGTAAAAAAGAAATTAAGATTGGCATTGCAGTAATACCTATTCTACCAATGCTCTTTGCTGTCATTATTGGTATGTGTATATCTGCTGGATTTACCCGTAAAAAAATTAAAGTATGGGGTAAATTATTTACAGAAAAAGAAGAAGGCTTCTGCGGTAAAATGGTAGGTTTTAGCCTACTTATTTTAGGTACTCAATATGCAGGGATGATTGTTCCTAATATTAAAATGATTTTAAGTGTCGGCATTCCTTTATTTGTTCAGGAACTCGGAAACTTATTACCAGTGTTAATTGCAGTTCCATTAGCGATTAAATTTGGATTTGGTCGTCGTGCAATTGGTGCTTGTTCATCTATTAGCCGTGAACCTTCTATTGCTGTTATTCAAGGTAAGTTTGGTACAGGCTCGCAAGAATATATTGGTGTATTAGCCATTTATTTATGTGGTTCTGTTATTGGTACTTTGTGGTTTAGTGTATTAGGTAGTATTGCTCCATTAACAGGGTTACACCCACTTGCGCTTGCCGCAGGCTCTGGCGTGGGATCTGGTTCAATGTTAAGTGCTGCATCAGGTGCATTAATTAATGGTCTTGATGAAGCTTTAGCACAGCAAGTATTAAGTGTTGCTGCTGCATCTAACTTATTATCATCAGCACTTGGCGCACTGTCATTAACCTATTTAGGTTTACCTCTTTCAGAAAAAATTTATAAAATTTTCACCAGAGGCAAAACTGCATGAAAAATATAATTATTGATATGAAATTTGTATTCGTTGCTATTTTACTGGCAATGTTTACTCAGACGTTAACATCAGGGATCGCTCTTTATGCAATGTGGGATAGCTTTATTGCTATGTCATTAGTGGTATTTATTTCACTCGTTGCAAAACATTATTTACCTTCATCTTTACCAACATTTGCTTATGCAACAATTATCGGAATACTTATTTGTTTACCCGAAACACCAGTAAGAGATTTCTTTATTAGTTCGATTGGTAAAGTCTCTTTCTTATCTTGTTGTGTACCTTTATTAGCATTTGCTGGTTTATCTGTTGGTGGTCAATTAGAAGAACTTAAGAAAATGTCATGGAAAGTTATTCTTATTTTCATGATTGTTTCAACATGTTGTTTCTTTGGAGCATCAATCGTCGCGCAAATTGGATTTACTATCCAGGGAGTTATCTAATGAATAATATTTATAATGTCAGTGAAAAACTCTTTCAATTAAATGACTTTAGTAAAAAAACACGACAAGACTTGCACAAAATACCTGAGTTATCAGGTGAAGAATATAAGACATCAAAGTATTGTCGTGAATTAATGGAAAGTTTTGGTTATCAAATTAAAACTTTTGATGGATATACCGGCTTTACTGCTGACTTAATTGTTAATGCTGAATTTCCATTAATTGCCATCCGTGCTGATATGGACGGATTAGAAATGCCAGACTTAACCAATAATGAACATAGCTCAATTCACCAAGGTTGTGCGCATAACTGTGGTCACGATACTCATATGACCATGGCATTAACCAGTGCAAAATATCTTGCCGAAAATAAAGAAGAGATGAGCGCGAACGTCCGCTTTATTTTCCAAATGGCTGAAGAAGATATGCGTGTTCCTGGTGCTGAAAAAATGGTTGAAATGGGTTGTATGGAAGGCGTTGATGAAACCTACGCACTTCATAATGATGCAGCTATTGAAACGGGTTGTGTACGCTTTAATGATGGCGTGATGTCATCTTATGGCTCAGCATGGACATTAGATGTTTATGGCGTTTCTGCTCATGGTTCAACACCACACAAAGGTTTAGATGCCATTCGCGAAGCAACTCGCCTAATTGATTATATGGATTATGTTGTTGCGAAAAAAACAGATCCATTTAGCCCTGCAGTCTTTGGTTGTGGCATGATCAATGGGGGAACTATCCCTAACGCATTAGCTGACCACGTTCAAGCTCGCGGTACTATCCGTTCTATGGATGAAAATACCGACCAAGTACTGAAAGCTAGTTTTGATGAAATTGTGGCTCGTAGTACGGCTGGTGGATTTAAAACTACATTAAGCTATAGCGGATACCCTGCTGTTGTGAATCATCCAACTGCACATCAGCGTTTATTAGATGCAATGCGTAAATTCTTACCTGAAGAGAATATTGAATCAAACGGTAAGCCAATGACAGGCAGTGAAGACTTTAGCTATATGGTTAATGCGACTAAAGGTAAAGTCGGAGCCATGTTCTTCTTAGGAAGTGGTAACCAAGCGAAAGGAATTAATAATTACCTTCACGCTAATCCTTATTTTGTCGATGATGATTGTTTATTAGTTGGCGCTCAGATCTTTGTTAACATTCTGACTCGCTAATCTTTTATTATTCTGCCCAAAGCCCGTTATTGCCCCCGCACAACGGGCTTTTTCTATTCTGTTATCTATTCTGCAACGCTATTATTGATATTCACAGAGCGTAAATCAGGTAATTCTTGGTAGACCTCTTTACTATGCCATTGGCTTTCCCACTGTTCTGGCATCTGAATAATATTTTTATCAATATGTGGTGCATAAAGAGAAATAAACTCATGCATATAATCCTTCATATGAGTATGTTTACTGACACAAATGTGGGTATAACTCGGTTGTACAAGATGATCGATATTTATACATTTTAATGCTCCACTATCTTCCGTTTCATCATAAGAAGCCGTTGCAATAACACCAATACCTAAATGACGCTTAACGTAATATTTAATAATCTCTGTATCCGTTGCTGTTAATGCTACTTTGGGCTTAAGATTATTTTTATAAAATACCTTGTCTAACTTCGATCCTCGCGTAAAACCAAAAACATAAGTAATTAATGGATACTCTGCCATTTGTTCAATAGTAACTTGTTCATCATCTTGTAATTCAGCAAGAGGATGGTCATAAGGAACGAGTAAACTACGTGTCCAGCGATAACAAGGTAGGGTAATTAAATCTTCATACAAGTGCATAGACTCTGTTGCTATAGCAAAATCAACATCACCATTTTTAACCATCTCAGCCAACTGTGCTGGAGCCCCTTGATGAAAATGCAAAGAAATATTCGGGTAATAGCGACGAAAATGGTCAATAACATTGGGCAATGAATAGCGAATTTGGGTATGTGTTGTTGCAATATGCAAATCAACTTTTTTATTACGATCTTCTTCAGCCACAATACTTTTAATACGATCAACTTGTCCGAGAATATCACAGGCAATTTTATGCACTTCTTTACCCATTGGGCTTAATGCCAATAAATTATTATTTTTACGGACAAACAGAGATACACTGAGTTCATCTTCTAATATTTTGAGTTGTTTACTAATTGTGGGTTGAGAGGTGTAGAGTTTTTCAGCCGCATTAGTAATGTTGAAATTATTTTTTACGACTTCAACAAAGCTTTTCAGTTGATTAATGTTCATAGAGGTACCTGGGTTAATCTGCACAAATGCGCGGTTAATTATTAATTTTATAAATTTTTATTCTAAATATGCGTAATAGAGAAACTATCTTTAATATCTCTGTCTTGATATCTCATCATACTATCTTGATTTAATCTTATAATAAGCATAGCGAGATCTATTCTATTATCCACACATTCACTTTAACTATTCGAAAGAATAATAAAGCAAAATAAGGTGTTATTATTTTCTACTTATCTATCAACCTTTGTATTATGCACAATACTCATACAAATGCGTTAGCCTGAATCAAAAAAACAATAAATCCACCTAACTCAATGTTATTAAGATAGAATTTTAATTTTACTTTCACGATTTTATTGCAAACACTTTCATTTCACCTAAGCTAAATTTACAATCACTAACACCATAAATTTTACAGAAAAGCAGAATTACGTTATGATAACGATCACATTTTAATACTTAGAGGCTATGTTTTGTTATATCAAAACAACAAAGAAAACTTCCTATTATCTTATTCAATCTCATCTATACTTAATAAATATTCTCTTATCTATTAGCTTAATATCACTATTTAATTTTGGTAGAAGTAAGCTGTTTTTTAGTGAATTTTTATCACTCACTCTTCTCGCTAACAAATAGTCACTTCATTTCTTTTAATTAATTGAATAACAAGAAATTACGAATACCTTAATAAAGGTCACTTAATATGAAAATGAAGAAAAAAAGAAACAAACCACTACAAATCAATGATATAACCATTATTGATGATAGTAAGCTCAAAAAAGCCATCACTGCTGCCGCATTAGGTAATGCCATGGAATGGTTTGACTTTGGTGTTTACGGCTTCCTTGCTTACGTTTTAGGTCAAGTCTTCTTCCCTGGAGCATCACCTGGCGTACAGATGATCGCGGCTCTTGCCACCTTCTCTGTACCATTCTTGATAAGACCATTAGGCGGTGTTGTATTTGGAATGCTAGGGGATAAATTTGGTCGCCAGAAAGTTTTATCTGTCACCATCATTATTATGGCACTCAGTACGTTTGCCATCGGTCTTATCCCTGCGTATGAAACCATCGGTATTTGGGCACCAGTCTTATTATTACTTGCCAAGCTAGCACAAGGCTTCTCTATTGGTGGTGAATATTCAGGAGCTGCAATTTTCGTTGCTGAATACTCACCAGATCGTAAACGTGGATTTATGGGAAGCTGGTTAGATTTCGGTTCAATCGCAGGCTTTGTCATGGGTGCGGGTGTTGTTGTACTTATCTCAACTATTTTGGGTGAAGCCGCATTTCATGAATGGGGATGGCGTATTCCGTTCTTCTTAGCATTACCGTTAGGTCTTATTGGCTTATATTTACGTCATGCTTTAGAAGAAACACCTGCATTCCAACAACATGTTGATGCAATGAATAGCGACGACCGCAAATCTATTCAAGATCCACCTCGTGTTTCATTACGTGAAATCGCATCGAAATATTGGAAAAGTTTAACCGTATGTGTAGGTTTAGTGATTGCCACTAATGTCACTTACTATATGTTATTAACCTATATGCCGAGTTATTTATCTCATAACCTAAACTATTCGGCAGATCACGGTGTGCTGATTATCATCGCGATTATGATAGGTATGTTGTTCGTACAACCTGTAATTGGGTTATTGAGTGACAAAATTGGCCGTAAACCCTTTGTTATTGGCGGTAGTATTGGCTTATTTGTCCTTGCTTACCCTGCGTTTATGATGATTAACAGTGATGAAATCGGTTTAATTTTCTTAGGATTATTAATTCTTGCGGTTTTACTTAACTGTTTTACGGGAGTAATGGCATCTATTTTACCGGCCATATTCCCGACTCATATTCGTTATAGTGCATTAGCAATCGCATTTAATATCTCCGTATTAATAGCAGGTGCAACACCAACAGTAGCTGCATGGTTAGTTGAAGCGAGCGGTGATTTATATATGCCTGCTTATTATCTGATGATTGTTGCCGTTGTCGGTTTGATCACGGGGATTAAGATGATTGAAACTGCCAATAAACCGTTGCGTGGAGCAACACCGGCAGCATCTGATAAATCAGAAGCTAAAGAAATTTTGTCAGAGCACTATGATAGTATTGAACACCGTGTTGAAGATATCGAAGCGGAAATTGAAGCATTGCAGAAAAAACGCCAAGCCCTTATCGATCAACATCCTAAGTTAGATTAAGAGAGGTTACATGCACCCGTCCCCTGTTCATTTAGTTTGGTTTCGTAATGATTTAAGAGTGATGGATAACAAAGCACTCTTTAATGCTTGCCAAGATAAACACGCACAGGTGCATGCCCTTTTCACTATTACGCCTGAACAATGGAGAGCCCATCATATGGCTTTGTCATGTCAGGCGTTTATTCATGATGCATTACTTAATCTTTCGATATCACTGGCACAACTTAATATTCCACTAACATTAGTGATTAGCGACACTTATTCAAATGCCGCTAATGAAGTCGCGCGCTATTGTCAACAACATCAAGTTACTGCGCTTTTTTTCAATCACCAATATGCCTTTAATGAGCAATGCCGTGATAAAAAAGTGACAGAATTACTAGAGAACAAGACAACCGTTTATGCCTATCATGACAATGTGTTTATTCCACCGGGTAATGTAGTCACCCAACAAGGGGAGATGTATAAAGTTTTTACTCCCTTTAGAAATGCATTCTTGCGACTCTTTTTTTCACAAGATAACGCTTCGTTACCTATTCCAGAGATCAGAACACATCAAAAAGCAGTATCACCTTTAAAAGCTCCGCTGTTTTCACTTGAAAATACAAGTTCACCCTCTTTTATCGCCACTGAAGAAGAAGCACTTAAACGCTTAAAACAATTCTGTTATGAAAGCGCCCCACACTATGCAAAATGGCGAGACATTCCTGCAGTTGATGGCACAAGTCGATTATCCCCTTATCTCACTCATGGATTACTGTCTGTTCGCCAATGTTTTAATCGCCTATATCAAACAGAGCCTGATTTTCTAGAAAATAGTGCATCAGGTGCTTTTATCTGGTTTAACGAATTAATTTGGCGAGAGTTTTATCAACACTTAATGGTGGCAAATCCCCATTTATGCAAACACATTGCCTTTCAGCTTTGGACAGAAAAAATTAATTGGCGCAATGATAAAGAGGAATTTAATGCTTGGGCACAGGGTTTAACCGGATTTCCTATTATTGATGCAGCAATGCGACAGCTTAATCATACAGGTTGGATGCATAACCGTTTACGGATGCTCACCGCCAGTTTTCTCGTCAAAGATCTGTTAATTGATTGGCGGTGGGGTGAACGTTACTTTATGTCCCAACTTATTGATGGTGATTTCGCTTCAAATAATGGCGGCTGGCAATGGGCCGCATCAACAGGAACCGACGCAGTACCTTATTTTCGAATTTTCAATCCCACAACCCAAGGTCGTAAGTTTGATCCCGATGGCGAATTTATTCGTCATTGGCTTCCTGAGCTAGCCAATGTGCCTAGTCGATATATTCACACCCCTCATGAGTGGGCGGCAAAAACTAATAATCCTCTTGATTATCCATTACCGATAGTTGATCACGCCAAAGCACGAATAAGCGCGATTGAGTCTTATGAAGAGGCAAAAAAAGGGTAAGATAGTAAAACTTTATTTATTGATAATTGGCTCAATCTTGTGAAAACACCCCAAATTTCTGTCATCATTCCTATGTTTAATGAAGCGTCTCGTATTACGAGATTATTGGATAGTGTGATCACTCAAACTTTCACCGATATTGAAGTCATTATTATTAATGATGGCTCGACAGATAATAGTGCTGAAATCGCAACGTCTTATTGTCAAAAAGATGCACGTGTGAAGCTTTATCATCAAACTAATCAAGGATTATCCAGTGCAAGAAACACGGGGTTAAAATATGCTCAAGGTGAATGGATAGTTTTTTTTGATAGTGATGATTTTATTAAGCCTGAATTACTCGCACATTGGTATCAACTAGCCGTTACGCAACACGTTGATGTTTTAATTGGCAATGGCGAACGATTCAATCCAAGTGATCTTAAAAAGCACCAAAGACCAATCCATCAACGACAGCCTTATCAAAAAGTCATAAAAGGTAGTGAGTGGATCATTTATGCCGTCGCTCAACATCAATGGCCTCATTTCGTTTGGTTGCAATTAATCCGACATGACTTAATAAAAAAATACCAACTGCAATTTACTGAGGGGCTTTATCATGAAGATATTTTGTGGACAACGCAATTAGCGCTTGTTGCAGAGCGGATAGGTTTTGATAACCAACCTCTCTATTATTACTGTGCTAATCCTGACTCGATTACACGTAAACCCGACCCACAAAAAGAAGCCAAGCGAACACAAAGTTATTTGCAGATAATCTTACAACTATTAAAAGAAGCCGATAAACAATCTGATCAGTTATTAGCAAAAGCACTCCGCCAACAGGCCGTTCGTGAATTAGGCAGTTTTTTTATTCTTTTTCGTAAATGTTGTGATGCAAAAAATCAAAAAATAATTGCAACACAATTTTCTAGTTACTCTTTATTTTCCTCTCTCAATAAAGGGGTAACTGATTGGCATCAACGCTGGTTTATTTTTCGTGTTAACTGCATTTTATTTATCGCATCTTTAAAATAAATAAGCATAAAAAACAGCGCCTAATTAAGCGCTGTTTTTCATTTTTAATTCGCTCAGCACTAACCAGTATTACGCATACCCGCTGCAATACCGGCAATCGTCACCATTAGCGCTTGTTCAATACGGGGATCAGACTCGCTATGAGTACGAGAGCGCTGTAATAACTCAGCCTGAAGTACATTTAATGGATCGGTATACACATTACGTAGTGCAATAGATTCCGCTACCCATGGTAAATCCGCCATTAAATGCTCATCTTTTGAAATTGCCAAGACACTCTTAATATCATCAGAAAGTTGTTGGCGTAATTTCGCTCCTAATGGCCATAAACGCTCTTCAACTAAACGTTGATCATAATATTCCGCTAACCATAAATCTGCTTTGGCATACACCATTTCCAACATAGCAATACGTGTATTGAAGAACGGCCAGTTCTCACACATATCGTCTAATACCGTTTGTTTTCCGCTATCGATTTCATGCTGTAATGCAGCACCAGCGCCTAACCAAGCAGGTAACATTAAGCGATTTTGTGTCCACGCGAAGATCCACGGGATAGCACGTAATGTTTCAACGCCGCCCGTTGGGCGACGTTTGGCAGGACGTGAGCCAAGAGGTAATTTTCCTAATTCCCCTTCTGGGGTTGCCGCCCTAAAGTAAGGCACAAAGTCTTCTTGCCCTCGAACATAATCACGATACATTGCACAAGAAACGTCAGACAATGAATCCATCACTTCAATCCAAGGGGCTTTGGGCTCTGGTGGTGGCAGTAAATTCGCCTCTAAAATCGCACCAGCATAGTGAGCAAGGCTACTAATTGTCACTTGTGGCAAACCAAACTTAAAGCGGATCATTTCACCTTGCTCAGTTACACGCAGGCCACCTTTCAGGCTTCCGGGTGGTTGAGAAAGTAATGCTGCATGAGCTGGTGCACCGCCACGACCAATAGTACCGCCACGTCCATGGAATAGTGTTAATGTTACACCTGATTTTTCACAGAGCTTGATCAACGAATCTTGAGCACGATATTGTGCCCATGACGCAGCCATCACACCTGCATCTTTTGCAGAGTCTGAATAGCCAATCATCACCATTTGCTTATCATCAATTAAATCGCGGTACCACGGAATATCAAACAAACGCGTCATCACGCTTTCAGCGTTATTTAAATCTTCAAGTGTTTCAAATAACGGAGCAACAGGTAAGCGAATATCCGCACCCGCTTCTTTTAATAAAAGTTTTACTGCTAATACATCAGAAGGCACTTTTGCCATTGAGATAACATAAGACGCGATAGAATCTTTTGGTGATTGTGCAATAACACGGCAAGTCTCAAATACTTCTTGTGTCGGAGCACTAGGCTGCCAATTTGTAGGAATAAGAGGACGCTTAGAGTTTAATTCTTCTAGTAAGAATGTTTGCTTTTGTTCTTCCGACCAAGTTGCATAATCGCCTAACTCTAAATATTGTGTTAATTCAGAGAGCGCTTCCGTGTGATTGGTACTTTCTTGGCGAATATCCAGTTTAACCAGTTGTAAGCCAAAACAACGGATACGACGTAATGTATCCAACAGTTGCCCATTGGCAATAATACGCATACCGCACTGAGTCAGCGATTGATAACACGCATACAGTGGTTCCCAAAGCTCTGCATTATCAATTAATAGCCCTTCAGGTGGTAAAGATTGTTGGCCTTTAATACGTTGTTCTAAATAATCACGAGTCACTTGTAAGCGAGTGCGTAACTGTTTAGCAATTTCACGATAAGGCTCTGCAACATCAGCACCACCCGCCAATTCACGTAATTCAGGTGTACTTTCTGTCATCGAAAGTTCTGAAACAAGGACTTGGATATCATTTAAGAATAAATCAGCGGCTTTCCAACGGCTTAATAGTAAGGCGTGGCGTGTGATCTCAGCTGTAACGTTTGGGTTACCATCACGGTCTCCTCCCATCCATGATGTAAAACGAATAGGTGAGGCTTCTACAGGTAAGTTGTAATCTATCGATTCTTTAAGCTGTTCATTAAATTCACGTAAGAAAGCGGGCACGCCTTCCCATAAACTATTTTCAACAACAGCAAAACCCCATTTTGCTTCATCAATTGGCGTTGGACGGATTTTTCTAATTTCATCTGTGTGCCATGATTGAGCAACTAACTGGCGTAAGCGACGCATAATATTCGTGCGTTCATAATCGGCTAAATCATCATGGTCGAGTTGAGATAAACAAGTATTCACTTCAACCAGCTTATGGATCAGTGTACGACGTGCAATTTCAGTTGGATGCGCCGTTAATACCAGTTCAATAGAGATTTGTTCTACGGCTTCTTTTAATTGTGCGTCCGTAAAATTCTTATCTTTCAGTCGAGAGATTAATTTTGCCAATGCCACCGGATTACTCGCAGCTTCACCATGAGGTGAAATGCTATGGTATTGTTCGGCTACATTCGTCAGGTTCAAGAATTGATTGAATGCTCTAGCAACAGGTAATAATTCATCATTAGAGAGATTCTGTAACGTGAGTAACAGCTTTTGTCGCTGTACTTCATTACCCGCTCGTGATGATTTAGATAATTTTCGAATAGATTCAACCTTATCTAAAATTTCTTCACCAAGTGCTTCTTTTATTGTATCTCCAAGTAGCTTGCCAAGCATACTGACATTGCTACGCATAGCAGAATATTGTTGATTCATGAGACTCCTGACCTTGTCTTTGTGGCGGTAACAACATGCATCTTCCTATTAGAAAAGTCATGTCCTCCCAGTTGTGTAATTAACTTTCATTTCTAATGTGACTTTATTTTGATTTTTGTGATAAGCCACACTGCTTTTTTTACTTAGCCTACTATTCATATCAGAAAATAATCGTTTTGGGGGATTTTTCTGAAATTTAATTACGACTTTAGTCTTATAAGAATGGCTAATATTCGTGTTGTTTTGGCTCAATTTTGCCAAGAATAAGGACATTTTTTCGTTTCTTATCTACTAAGAAGAGTTTTTTACTAGAAAGGAGAGAATATATGAAAATTTATCTGGCGAAAAATTTAGATGATTTTTTTTAATATTGATAATTTGTCTGGTCTGTTTTTGCTTTTTAGCTTATTTCTCTGATGTGTTATAGCCAATAGCGCTATCTCATCTCTTTATTTCCTTATCTTTTACATTTTTACTCGATTAAATTTTCCGATTAAAACTTTCATAAGATAAAAACGAATAAAGCGCTGAAAAGTCAGCGCTTTAAATTAAGAATAACGAATTATTTTTTCAGTAAATTAAATTGTCTGTTGTAAAATACGTGGTAAATCGAATTGTACTCTTAATAACGTTCAAATACGTTGTAACTGTACTTCAACTTCCACTCAAGACGCTTAAATTTCACATCATGAGCTACTGACAATAGTTCTCTTTAGCTTGATGGTTCACCTCCGTCATTTCATTTCTTAGTGGGACAATATGTCTTACTACTTTTGACATCAATCGCTCCTTTGTGACTAGAGATACTTCAAGTATAGCCAAAGAATTAAAAAAAATTGAGTGATATGACACAAAAATGACAAAAGGTTATCAGCATAAAATAATTCGCTGATAACCTTCATAAAAAAGAAATAATTAAATTATAGTAATTGAGAAAGACGGTTTAAATCTGATTGAATTGCGCCAGCGGTCACATCTCTTCCTGCTCCCGGCCCTCTTATGACTAATGGGTTATCACGATACCAACGACTTTCAATCGCAAACAAATTATCTCCAGGTAACAATGATGCCAGTGGATGATCTTTTCTCACTGCTTCCACACCCACCTTGGCTTTTCCATTGGCATCAAAACGCGCGATATACCTCAATACCATATCCATTTCATTTGCTGCGGCTAATCGCTGTGCCATCTGCTCATTGATCAACGCGCTGTTATCAAAGAACTCTTCTAGCGACCCTGTTTCAGCTTGTACAGGCACTAAAGATTCAACTCGTACTTGCTCTGGCTCAATGTCATAACCCGCTTCACGAGCAAGAATAACCAGCTTACGCATTACATCTTGTCCTGATAAATCAATTCGCGGATCAGGCTCTGTTAATCCTTGTTGCCATGCTTGTTCTACCAATTCACTAAATGGCACAGAGCCATCAAATTGTAAGAATAACCACGATAATGTACCTGAAAAAATACCACTAATTGATAAAATAGAATCGCCACTTTCACGTAAATCGCGCACTGTATAGTTAATTGGTAAACCTGCGCCTACAGTGGCGTTATATAACCAATGACGGCCAGTTTTAGAGAAGGCGTCTCGTGTGGTGCGATAGCGCAAACTTGATGCAGAGCCTGCAATTTTATTAGCGCTAATAACATGAAAACCATAGCTGGCAAAATCTTCATAAGATGCAGCAAGGGACTCATTCGCTGTAATATCAACAATCACTAAATCATCATAAGGGTGTGCTCTCATCCAAAGATAAAGTGATTCTTCAGTATGTTCTGTTGCTTCTTCATCAAAGAAAGCCAAGGCACGACTAGGATCAATGCCTTGATAATCAAGTAAACTACGGCGGCTATCAACGACACCAGCAAGAATAAATTCAAAATCACTGCGTGCGGATAACGGCTCTTGTTCTCGAGCAAAAAGCTCTAACCAACGAGAGCCAATATTGCCTTTACCAAACAGCACTAAACCAATTTGTTTTTCAGCTCTAAATAATGTTTGGTGTAAACCTTGTAATAGATGCTCAGTATAATTGCGCAATACAGCAACTAAGCTGATGTTATCTTCAGCATGCCAAATAAATTCAACCGGTTGATCTTTAAGTTGCTGATAAAAACGGTGGCAATGCAGTGGATTTTTACACACACCGGCCCCAACTAACGCCACTAAAGAAAACCCTTCACGTAAATGTAATTTACCCGGCAAAACTGCATCTTGTAATACATCTAACGCACTGTTAGCCACTTCACTGGTATAACAAAGTTGTAAAAGTTGGCTATCTTTATCCACACCCGTTGCTAAAGGACGAATTTGCGCACGCTTAAGCAATTCATCAACTTCTTTTGCTACTTGCTCAAAATTTTGATGAGAAGAGAGTTGTAGCTCAATTAAACAAACATCGTCATGGCTTGTGACTATCTTAGCGCCAGTTCCTGATGCTAAGACACGTTCTATGCGAGTAGAACCCTGCTCTGGTTGATAACTACAACGAAGTTGCAAATCAATGTTACTACCTGACACGGGTTGCAATGTCCGTGTATGTAAAACTGGAGCGGCTAAACGCGCCAATTCACTGGCTTCATCTAAGCGTAATAAAGGTAATAAGCAGGCATCTTTAACTTTACGTGGATCAGCGCTATATACCCCTGCAACATCACTCCAAATGGTTACTTTTCCGACATCAGCTAACGCACCGACTTGTGTCGCTGAGTAGTCACTACCGTTACGACCCAGTAAAACGGTTTCACCTTGTTGGTTACGACTAATAAAACCCGTTACTACAAAACGGCTTTCAGGATGCTTGGCTAATAGTGATTGCAATAATGGTCGAGATAACGTTTCGTTTACTTGAGGTTGTGCGGCTCTTTCTGCACACAGAAATTCACGAGCGTCTAACCAAACACTCGGTAAACCTTGTTCAGTCAGTAATTTTGCCATTAATTTCGCAGACCAAATTTCACCATGACCGACAACTTCGGCATAAGTCGCATCTGTAATAGGCTTATCAAGCAAATAACTCAAACGTTCGAGATCAGCAATAAAGGATTGAGAAAGAAGTTCGGCATTCTCTTTTGAAAGAAGTCCTTCGATTAAGGATAATTGGTAACGTCGTAATGTTTGCTGAACTTGATGCGCTGAAATGCGATCACTTTGACTTAGTTTGAGCCAGCTAATTAGCTGATTAGTTGTTGAACCTGCTGCTGAAACAACCATAAGATCATTAGGTTGGCTATAGTTTGTCATGATATTCACGACACGTTGATAACATTTTATGTCTGCAAGACTGCTACCACCGAATTTATGTAACTGGCGGCAAATCGGTTCCGCCTGTTGTTTAATTGCCACTACGCTCATGATCCATGGTTACCTTTTAGTTGCTGCATCAAACGCACTTTGCAAATCGTTAATTAAATCCTGACTATCTTCAATGCCTACTGAGATACGAAGTAATGAGGAACTTATTCCTGCTGTTATTTTCGCCTCTTCTGACATGCCTGCATGTGTCATCGTGGCAGGGTGACAAATTAAGGTTTCTACCCCACCTAAAGATTCTGCCAGTGTAAAGAGTGTTAATTGAGATAAAAAGAGTTTAATCACTGCCAATCCGCCTTTTAACTCAAAACTTAACATCGCACCGAAACCTTGCTGCTGTTTTTTTGCTATTTGATGGCCTGCATGATTTTCCAGTGCGGGGTAATATATTTTCTCGACTAAAGGTTGTGTCTGTAAAAATGCCACTAATGTCTGCGCATTTTCTTGTTGAAGTCGAATTCGCGGCACGAGTGTTCTTATACCTCGTAATAATAAATAGCTATCAAACGCGCCAGATGTAACACCGATATTATTTGCCCACCAGCTTAACTCCTCAAGCAGTTTCTGACTCTGACAGATAACAACACCTGCCACAATATCAGAATGCCCGTTAAGGTATTTTGTGCAGGAATGCACAACAATATCTGCGCCTAATGTTAGTGGCTTTTGCAAAATAGGACTCATAAAAGTGTTATCCGCCACCACTAAAGCTCCTTGATGATGAGCCAATTCGCTGATCTTTCGAATATCCGTTATTCTCAGTAATGGGTTGCTAGGAGTCTCAATAAAAACAATTTTAGGCTTGTGAGTTAAAGCTTGTTGTAATGCGACATCATCATTTTGATCAACAAAAATGACACGATAAGCGCCACGTTCTTGTTGACTATTAAACAGACGATAACTCCCCCCATAACAGTCATGAGGTGCAACAATGACATCACCTGGTTTAAGAAAAACCGTGCAAATTAAATGAATTGCTGACATTCCACTACTTGTGACAACTGCGCCTACACCACCTTCTAGCTCAGCTAATGCTTTTTGCACCATATCGCGAGTGGGATTGCCACGGCGAGAATAATCATGTTCGCGAGGCTGATTAAATTCTAAAAAATTATAGGTACTAGAAAGATAGATAGGCGGTACTACACAACCAAATTGTGAGTCTTCATTTAGCCCATTATGGATAGCAATTGTTGCTGTTTTCTTCGTCATACAGGCACCTTGTCACAGAGATAAGTGGGAAAGTCGACAACAGCATATCCAATTAGACACCAAGACGTCAACACATCTAGACATCTAAACTCCTTTACGGATAGATTAAGTAATGGAATAATACATGAATTAAGGATATCGCCAGTGATAATTGCTTTTTCTCTCATCTTCAGTCAGAAGAGTCGGTGGTTTTAGAAAAGTCATGATAAACTGGCATCGCCCATCAGAATGTGGGTTTTCCCCTATTCTGACTTCAACTAAATGATATTAATTAAGGTAATCCATGGCTGAATGGAACGGTGAATATATCAGCCCTTACGCTGAGCATGGCAAAAAGAGTGAGCAAGTAAAAAAAATTACAGTTTCAATTCCTTTGAAAGTGTTAAAAATTTTGACTGATGAACGCACTCGCCGTCAGGTTAATAACCTAAAACATGCAACCAATAGTGAATTATTGTGTGAAGCATTTTTGCACGCATTTACCGGACAGCCTCTCCCAAATGATGAAGACTTACGTAAAGAACGTAACGATGAAATCCCTGAAGAGGCAAAAGAAATAATGCGCCAGCGCGGGGTTGATCCCGATACTTGGGAGTATTAATCAGCGTCAATTTTTTGACTTATTGCTTGATTAACACGAACAAAAAAGCCCAAAGCAAAAACTTTGGGCTTTTTTTCAATTCCAAACTGTCCGCAAGATATTAGACTTTGCTGATATCTTGTGACAACAAATATCTTATTTGCTGCCTGGGATTTTGAAACGTTTGTTGAACAGATCAACACGACCACCGGTTGCAACATCACGTTGTTTACCAGTATAGAATGGGTGGCATTTATCACAAACGTCCAGATTCAGGTTGTGACCTGCTGTGGAGTTGATTTTCATAACGTTACCGCAAGAACAAGATGCAGTAATTTCTTCGTATTTAGGATGGATATCTTTTTGCATGGAAAACCTCTACTAAGGCCGTGTCGCCATTCAGCCCACAGCCGAACACCACACGTCGTGTTGATTGAAATTAAGTGTCTGGTAATTTATCTACCAAAGGGGGCGGATCATACAGAATATCCACTAAACGCGCAATGAAATCTGCACACTTTTTGTGATATTCTTAACGCTACCTTTTCGCTAAAACACTCGGAAACCCTGATATGACTATAGTTCAGGTAATTTTACCTGTACCACTGTTCTCCTCCTTTGATTATCTGTTACCAGAAGAGATCAATGCGCCTGTTATTGGCAGTCGGGTGATTGTTCCTTTTGGGAATAAACGCCGTTCTCTTGGCATTGTCAAAGGGCTCAGCACACATAGTGAGTTTCCTATCGAAAAGCTAAAACCTATTGAGGAAATTCTCGACACTGAAACACTCTTCCCGGGTGTACTGTGGGATATGTTAAATTGGGCTTCCGCATATTATCACTACCCTTTAGGAGAAGTATTATTTCATGCCATGCCTATTTTATTACGACAAGGCAAACCGGCTGAATTTACTCCATTATGGCAATGGTATGCCACAGAAGAGGGAGCTAATCTCGACCTTAACAGTTTAAAAGGGGCGAAAAAACAACAACAAGCCTTAGCAGCACTTCGTCGTACACCTTTATATCGTCACCAGCTTGATGAATTCGATATCACCACGGCAACACTCAATAACCTAAAGAAGAAAGAGTTTGCAGACTTACGCCCAATACAACCGGCCCCCATACATTGGCACAATGATTTTGCAGTGCAAGGCGAACGATTTAAATTAAATACTGAACAAGCTATCGCGGTTGGTGCCATTACGGCTCAAGCTGATCAATTCTCACCTTGGTTATTATTAGGGATCACTGGTTCAGGCAAAACAGAAGTTTATTTAAGTGTATTAGAAAAAATTCTCGCACAAGGTAAGCAAGCCTTAGTTCTAGTACCTGAAATTGGCTTAACACCTCAAACTATTCGTCGTTTTAAAGCCCGTTTTAATGCCCCTGTAGATGTTTTACATTCTGGATTAAATGATACAGAACGTTTAGCCGTTTGGTTACGAGCCAAGCGTGGTGATAATGCAATTATTATTGGCACACGTTCAGCACTTCTTACTCCTTTTCAACATCTTGGTATTATTATTATCGATGAAGAGCACGACGGCTCTTATAAACAACAAGATGGTTGGCGTTACCATGCTCGTGATTTAGCGGTATTCCGTGCAAAACAAGAAAATATTCCTATTGTGATGGGAACAGCAACGCCATCAATTGAGACCAGTTTTAATGTTGAACAAAAGAAATATCAGCAATTAACACTCACCCAACGAGCAGGCAATGCGAAGCCAGCAACCGAACACTTGATTGACTTAAAAGGACAACCACTTACAACAGGGCTGTCTCCTATTCTTATTAAAGCGATAAAAGAGCATCTGAATGCAGGAAACCAAGCCATGCTCTTTTTAAATCGTCGCGGATTTTCACCCGCATTGTTATGCCATGAATGCGGGTGGATAGCAGAATGTCCTCGCTGTGATCACTATTACACACTACATCAAAAACATGGCATGTTGCGTTGCCATCAATGTGATAGTCAACGACGAATTCCAGCGCAATGCCCACAATGTGGTTCAACTAATTTAATGCCTGTAGGGTTAGGAACAGAGCAACTTGAGCAAGGGATTGGTGAGTTATTTCCTGATACGCCTGTAACACGAATTGATAAGGATACCACCAGCCGTAAAGGGGCCTTAGAGCAACAACTTGAAGATATTTACCAAGGTGGCTCCCGCATTCTTATTGGTACACAAATGCTAGCCAAAGGGCATCATTTTCCGGATGTGACTTTAGTGGCTTTATTGGATGTTGATGGCGCTCTGTTCTCCAGTGATTTTCGCGCGGCCGAACGCTTTGCCCAGCTTTATACACAAGTATCAGGTCGTGCTGGCCGAGCAGGTAAGCAAGGCGCCGTATATTTACAAACTCACCAACCTGATCACCCACTTTTATTAACGCTATTAGAGAAAGGCTATGATGCTTTTACCAAAGAAGCCTTACAAGAGCGACAAGCCACCTTCTTACCGCCTTATTCCAGCCATATAATGATCCGTTCAGAAGATCATAATAACCAACGTGCGCCTCAATTTTTACGGCAACTCAAACAGTTTTTTGAACAGCACCCAATGCGAGATCCCCATTTATGGGTTATGGGGCCTGTTCCTGCTATTCAAGCTAAACGTGGAGGGAACTATCGTTGGCAATTATTACTACAACATCCTTCGCGGGGTTATTTACAAAAATTAATGTCTGTCACTTATCATCAAATTGTGGCTTTACCTGAAAGTAAGAAAGTAAAATGGAATATTGATGTTGACCCAACAGATTGTTGATCGTCTATTTATATCTATTTGAATATATTTTAGCCACATTTATGTTGATAATAAAATTCTGATTAAATACTAGTTACAGTTCAAGACTATTTATCAATTTTGCGAACTAACTCATAAAAACGATTGGTATCACACTTTTTATGCAAACTAGGTAACAGTATCTATTTAAAAAGCGGGTAGAATAACAATTTAGAATATTTCTCGAATTAAAACCGTCGATAAAATCTTTTTTTGAACACCGGCGGTTTTTTTGCAAATAAAAAAGCAATCGTTTAACTAAACCATCCAAAAGGGAGGTATGGGGTTTGCAACAGAATAATAAAGATAATACGCAAGCAACAATGAAAGATGTTGCCCTTGCAGCCGGCGTGTCCACAGCAACTGTGTCACGTACTTTAATGAATCCGGAAAAAGTATCCTCACAAACCCGCCAGAAAGTTGAACAGGCTGTTCTTGACGTGGGCTATTACCCACATAACCTGTCAAAAAATCTTAAGCGCAATGAGTCAAAAACGATCCTTGTGATCGTCCCTAACATCAGTGATCCTTTTTTTACTGATGTTGTGTGTGGCATTGAAGAAACTGCGGCACAACATGGTTATCTCGTTCTTATTGGTGATTGTAAACATCAGCAAAAACACGAAAATGCATTTATTAATCTCATTATCACCAAACAAATTGATGGTATGTTGCTTCTTGGTTCACATATTCCTTTTGATGTTTCCAAAGAAGAGCAAAAAAATTTGCCTCCAATGATTATGGCGAATGAATTTGCGCCTGAGCTCGAATTACCTACTGTTCATATCGATAATCTCACTGCATCTTTTAGAGCAACGCACTATTTACAACAAATGGGGCATAAGCGTATTGCTTGTATTACAGGTCCTGAAGATATGCCTTTATGCCGTTATCGTTTGCAAGGCTATATTCAAGCAATGCGTAGAACAGGTGTACCTTTACGTGAAGATTATATTATTCGTGGTGATTTTACCCATGAAAGCGGTGCAGAAAGTCTGAAAAAGCTAATTTCTTTACCTGAACCACCGACAGCCGTATTTTGCCATAGCGATATTATGGCAATTGGTGTGATGTGGCAGGCTAAAAAATTAGGATTGGAGCTACCAAGAGATCTCTCTGTAATTGGTTTTGATAACCTTGATATCACACGTTATAGCGAACCCGCACTAACTACAATGGAACAACCTCGTTATGAAATTGGACGTCAATCTATGTTGTTATTGCTCGATCAATTACAAGGTAGACCTGTTGCACCAGGTTCTCGTTTATTAGATTGCGAGCTAATTATAAGAGATAGTGTCTGTCAGCTTAAAAGCTAGGCAAAACACACTATGTTAAGTAACATATCGTTCGTGATACCAATTCCTTTAATTATCAGCGAATCGAACTGTGGCACAACGAGACTATGTGGGACGAGGGCAGACATCTGCTCGTCGCAAAAAAACAACGAAAAGTAAAAGTAAAAAGGCTGCTAAAGGGTTGCCTTTAACAACACTTATCACGGCAATCGCAATTGTGGCGCTGTTTATCGGCGGCCTCTATTTTATTACGCATAATAAAAAAGAAGCCGTAGAAACAGAACCAGCAATCACTGGGCAGCATCCAGCGAATAGTTTACCGCCTAAACCGCAAGAGCGTTGGCAGTACATTAAAGAACTGGAAAATCGTCAGGTGGGCACACCTTTATTGCCCGAATCGCCCTCTTCAGGTAGCCAGATTAATCCGAAAGCAACACTTTCACCTGAGCAGCTGCGATTTTTACAACAAATTGAAGCAGATAAACGTCAACCTGCTGTTCAGTTACCCGAAGTCCCTTACAATGGGGAAGTTCCGCGCTCGCAAGTGATAGTAACACCACCAGCAACACCCCAGCCTTCTGTTGTTCAACAACCAACACAGGCTCAACCAGAGCAAGCGCCTGCACCTACTGTTGTTACACCGCCTAAACCTGCTGTTATTGAAGCAAAATTTTTAGTGCAATGTGGCTCATTTAAAAAGACAGAGCAAGCTGAATCAGTAAGAGCAACACTGGCTTTTTCTGGCGTTGAAAGTCGAGTAACAAAAGGCAATGATGGCTGGATACGCGTATTATCAGGCCCTTACAGTAAAGAACAAGCCAATTCAGTAAGTAGACAAGCCGCCGGTGCTGGCGTATCAGGTTGTATTCTTCGCTCTTCTGGGGGTTGAAAAATAAATTTTCTCCCCCACCTATAATTCTAATTCACATTACGGGCAGTGCTGTATTTCAAATATAGCTACTTCCCGTCTCATTTTTATTGATTAAACCAGGGGCTGACTCATGACTACAATCGTAAGTGTTCGCCGTAAGGGCCAAGTTGTAATCGGTGGTGATGGACAGGCGACGATGGGTAATACCGTCATGAAAGGCAATGTTCGCAAAGTACGCCGTCTTTATAACGACAAGGTCATTGCGGGATTTGCTGGCGGCACTGCTGATGCTTTTACTCTTTTTGAACTGTTTGAACGCAAATTAGAACTTCACCAAGGGCATTTAACCAAAGCTGCGGTAGAGCTAGCAAAAGATTGGCGTACAGACAGAATGCTACGCAAATTAGAAGCGCTACTTGCTGTTGCGGATGAAAACACATCCCTTATCATCACGGGTAATGGTGATGTTGTTCAACCAGAAAACGATTTAATTGCTATCGGTTCTGGTGGCCCTTATGCACAAGCAGCGGCAAGAGCTATGCTAGAAAATACTGAACTTTCTGCACGCGAAATCGCTGAAAAAGCGCTGAGTATCGCTGGAGATATCTGTATTTACACTAACCATAATGTCAACTTTGAAGAACTCTCTTCAAAAGAGTAAGGATTTGAGAGCATGTCTGAAATGACTCCTCGCGAAATAGCCAGCGAACTTGATAGATTTATTATTGGTCAAGACAAAGCGAAACGTGCTGTGGCAATTGCCCTACGTAACCGCTGGCGTCGTATGCAGCTCGACGAAGCGCTGCGCCATGAAGTAACACCTAAAAATATTCTGATGATTGGCCCTACTGGTGTGGGTAAAACTGAAATTGCACGTCGTTTAGCAAAATTAGCCAATGCACCTTTCATCAAAGTAGAAGCAACTAAATTCACAGAAGTGGGTTATGTGGGTAAAGAAGTTGATTCTATTATCCGTGACTTAACCGACTCTGCGGTCAAAATGGTGCGTAGCCAAGCGATTGATAAAAATCGTTTCCGTGCTGAGGAAATGGCTGAGGAACGCATTCTTGATGCACTTATTCCACCTGCGAAAAATAACTGGGGTGTCACAGAGCAAGCCTCTGAACCTTCAGCCGCTCGTCAATCTTTCCGTAAAAAATTACGCGAAGGTCAATTAGACGATAAAGAGATTGAAATTGAATTATCTGCAACACCAATGGGTGTTGAAATCATGGCTCCTCCAGGAATGGAAGAGATGACAAATCAATTACAATCTATGTTCCAAAATTTAGCCGGGCAAAAACAAAAAGCGCGTAAGATGAAAATCAAAGATGCGTTTAAGCTGATTGTTGAAGAAGAAGCCGCTAAATTAGTTAATCCTGAAGAGCTTAAACAACAAGCTATTGATGCAGTAGAACAACACGGTATTGTCTTTATTGATGAAGTAGACAAAATCTGTAAACGTGGCGGTCAAAGTTCTGGCCCTGACGTTTCTCGTGAGGGTGTACAACGTGACCTCTTACCACTGGTTGAAGGTTGTACAGTTTCAACAAAACACGGTATGGTAAAAACAGACCATATCCTGTTTATTGCGTCAGGTGCTTTCCAAGTTTCCAGTCCTTCTGATTTAATTCCTGAGTTGCAAGGACGTCTGCCAATTCGCGTTGAACTTCAAGCGCTGACAGCAGAAGATTTTGAGCGTATTCTTACAGAGCCTAATGCATCGTTAACAAAACAGTATGAAGCTTTAATGGCAACCGAAGGGGTTTCTATTAGCTTTACTGAAGACGGTATTCGCAAAATTGCTGAATCAGCATGGCGTGTAAATGAAACAACCGAAAATATCGGTGCTCGTCGTTTACATACTGTTTTAGAACGCTTAATGGAAGAAATTTCCTACGATGCAAGCGAACGACAAGGCCAATCTATATTGATTGATGCAGAATATGTGAAACAGCATCTGGATGAGCTTGTAGCAGATGAAGATCTGAGTCGATTTATTTTATAATCAACTTGTGCGATCCTTATCAGCAATATTTACGTGGGAGGCTTGCCTCCCATTCTTATTTTTATAATAACAACGAACATGAGTATCGAATTTCAGCATGAGCTCTCTAAATTCCACTAGCCGGACTCAAGCCTGGCTTGAAAGTTTACGACCCAAAACACTGCCTTTAGGGTTAATTGCCATTGTGACTGGTTCCGCATTAGCGTATTGGATGGGGCATTTTGAGCTACCTATTGCACTGCTTGCTATTTTGACAGCGGGCACATTACAAATTCTATCAAACCTTGCTAATGACTACGGTGATGCAGTAAAAGGCACTGATACAGAAGAGCGTTTAGGGCCACTTCGTGGAATGCAAAAAGGCGTAATAACAGCAGCTCAAATGAAAAAAGCGCTGATCCTTAATGTTATTATTTCCTGTATCTGTGGTATTGCACTGATTATTGTCGCCTGTAAAAAGCCAGAAGACGCTATTGGCTTCTTAGTGATGGGATTACTCGCCATTGTCGCAGCCATTACCTATACCGTAGGCCGACGCCCTTATGGCTATATGGGATTAGGTGATATTTCTGTCTTAATATTCTTTGGTTGGCTAAGTGTCATCGGAACTTATTACTTACAATCTAACACCTTCGATATTGTCACCCTACTTCCAGCTACAGCCTGTGGTTTACTGTCTGTCGCCGTTCTAAACATTAACAATATGCGCGATTTAGAAAGTGATATCCAAGCGGGTAAGAATACATTAGCCGTTCGCTTAGGCCCTGCTGGCTCACGAACTTACCATACCTGTGTCATTTTTCTCTCTATTGCTTGCTTAATTATCTTCACGCTTTTGTATATGCACCGCTGGACAGCATGGCTATTCTTACTCGCAACACCAATGCTTTTATTGCATATTAAACGTGTTAATGCCGATCATTCTGGTGAAGCGATGCGCCCTTTACTTGAACATATGGTAAAAGCAGCACTACTCACTAACGTGCTCTTCTCTTTAGGTTTAGTTTTAGAATAATTTAGCCCGATTGTTGATTTGACTCACTGAATTTTCAGTGAGTCTTTTGCCAACAGCCCCTGTTAAGGGATATACTGGCTTTTCCTGTGGCAACCTGACGTAATCTCCTATGAAATATGATACTTCTGAACTCTGTGATATCTATCAAGAAGATATCAATGTCGTAGAACCGCTTTTCTCAAACTTTGGTGGTCAAAGTGCCTTTAGTGGGCAAATCATCACCGTGAAATGTTTTGAGGATAATGGCCTGCTTTATGACTTACTTGAAGAAAATGGCAAAGGCCGTATTCTTTTAGTCGATGGCGGTGGCTCTGTACGTAAAGCCTTAATTGATGCTGAACTCGCACAACTTGCCGTTTCTAATGAATGGGAAGGTATTGTGGTTTACGGTGCAGTGCGTCAAGTTGACGCATTATCAGAGCTTGATTTAGGTATTCAAGCCATGGCGGCAATACCCGCAGGTTGCCCAAGTGAAGGTATTGGTGAAAGTGATATCCGCGTCAATTTTGGCGGTGTTACATTCTTCTCTGGTGATTATCTTTATGCCGATAACACAGGGATCATCTTATCAGAAGAGCCTTTAGGCTTAGATGAAGATTTAATTGAAGAATAATTTTACTTTTATCTGCTTTCTTATGATTTAAGATACAAAAGCCACCGTCTGGTGGCTTTTGTTTTTAGGCTTCAGAGACAAAACAAAGACAATTATTGTACATCTTCCATTTTGCCTAACAAGGCGCGTAAACGCTCTTGCCAGCTTGATTGCTCTTGTTTCAATTCTTCGTTTTCACGAACAAGCGCTTCTTGCGATCCTTTAGTTGCTTGAACTTCTTGGTTCAGCGCATCATTTTTTTCTTTTAGCTCTTCAATTTCCATCTGTAATAACGTGATGGTATCAATAGCTTGTTGTACTTTTGATTCTAACTTTTCGAAAACTTCAAATGACATACTGTAATCCCCCATATAATCGATACTTCCGATTGTAAGTAGCCTATCAACAACTGTCTAGCATCTTCCGTGGAATTACATTCTTTTTTCAATTTATCAAAAACACTGGTCAGATCACATTACAAATGTCGAACAAGTCACTAATTAAGAGCGTTTTCACTCATTTTCTTGATGAGACACACAAATTTCAATTTCGCTTATTCTCGTTTACGCTCATTAACGATAAATTTACAGTTATCTTTTCAATTCGAAAAGAATACTAACAATAAATAACCCTCTTTCAGGATAGAATATATGAGCCAGACGAAAACCTCTCTTACAGGTCAATGTCTTTCTGAGTTTATCGGAACCGCATTGCTAGTCTTCTTCGGCCTTGGTTGTGTTGCAGCAGCACGTATCGCTGGTGCTCAGCTAGGTCTTTGGGAGATAAGTATTATCTGGGGGCTGGGTGTTGCCTTAGCCGTTTATCTTACCGCGGGCACATCTGGTGCTCACCTGAACCCTGCTGTTACCGTTGCATTTTGGTTGTTTGCCTGCTTTGAGCGCAGAAAAGTTATTCCTTATATCATTGCACAAATGCTAGGTGGCTTCTTTGCTGCCGCTGTTGTTTACTTTATGTACTACAGCGTTTTTCTCGACTACGAACAAGTTAATGGCATTGTCAGAGGCTCACAAGAAAGTCTCTTCACTGCCGGTGTATTCTCTACTTATCCCGCAGCTCAAATTTCTGTTGCACAAGCCTTTGTTGTCGAAATTATTATCGCCGTTATCTTAGTTGGCTTAATTTTAGCACTTACTGATGACGGTAACGGGGTTCCTAAAGGTCCTTTGGCCCCTCTATTAATCGGTATTTTAATCGCTGTTATTGGTGGTGCATTTGGTCCATTAACCGGATTCGCCCTAAACCCTGCCCGTGACTTTGGTCCGAAACTGGTTGCGTACTTTGCTGGCTGGGGTGATATTGCACTGACTGGTGGACGTGATATTCCTTATTTCTTAGTTCCAATGATTGCTCCATTTATCGGTGGTATCTTGGGTGCATTGGCTTACCGTAAATTAATTGGCCGTCACTTACCTTGCGATACCTGCAAAATTGAAGACGATAAATAATACTTAGAGCAAGATTGTTGATTATCAGAACAGGTTACTAACATGACAACAGAAACAAATACATCAAGCGAAAAAAAATACATTGTTGCACTTGATCAGGGTACAACCAGCTCACGTGCCGTAGTTATTGATCACGATGCAAATATCGTCAGTATCTCACAACGCGAATTCACTCAAATTTATCCTAAGCCAGGCTGGGTTGAACATGATCCAATGGAAATTTGGGCAACACAAAGTGCAACCTTAGTTGAAGTATTAGCAAAAGCAGATATTCCATCTGATCATGTAGCGGGTATTGGTATCACAAACCAACGTGAAACCACCATTGTATGGGATAAAGAAACGGGTAAACCTGTTTATAACGCAATTGTATGGCAATGTCGTCGTACTGCCGATTTCTGTACCCGCTTAAAAGATAAAGAAGGTGTTGAAGAATATATTCGTCAAAATACTGGTTTAATGGTTGACCCCTATTTCTCTGGTACAAAATTAAAATGGATCCTCGACAACGTCGAAGGTGCGCGTGAAAAAGCAGAAAATGGCGAGTTGTTATTCGGTACTGTCGATACTTGGTTAGTTTGGAAAATGACACAAGGTCGTGTTCACGTTACCGATTTCACTAACGCTTCACGTACCATGTTATTTAACATCCACTCTTTAGATTGGGATCAGAAAATCCTCGATCTGCTGGATATTCCTCGCAATATGTTACCAAAAGTGGTGCCATCTTCAGAAGTTTATGGCCAAACCAACATTGGTGGTAAAGGGGGTACTCGTATTCCTATCGCGGGTATGGCAGGTGACCAACAAGCTGCACTTTATGGTCAACTTTGCGTACAAAGTGGTATGGCGAAAAATACCTATGGTACAGGCTGCTTCTTACTGATGAATACAGGTACAGAAGCTGTTCGCTCTAATCATGGTTTGTTAACAACTATCTGCTGTGGCCCTCGTGGCGAAGTGAACTATGCATTAGAAGGTGCCGTATTCGTTGGTGGTGCATCCATTCAATGGCTACGTGATGAGTTAAAACTCATTGATGAAGCAACTGACTCTGAATACTTTGCAACTAAGGTTAACGATACTAATGGTGTCTATGTTGTTCCTGCCTTTACCGGCTTAGGCGCACCATATTGGGATCCGTATGCCCGCGGTGCTATCTTTGGTTTAACCCGTGGTGCTAACCGTAATCATATTATTCGTGCAACCTTAGAATCTATCGCTTACCAAACACGTGATGTTTTAGATGCAATGCAAGCCGATTCCGGTGCACGTTTACAATCATTGCGTGTTGATGGTGGTGCGGTTGCCAATAACTTCTTGATGCAATTCCAGTCTGATATTTTAGGCACTCGTGTTGAACGTCCTGTTGTCCGTGAAAGTACAGCATTAGGTGCGGCATTCCTTGCGGGTCTTGCTATTGGTTTCTGGAATGATTTAGAAGAAGTTAAAAATAAAGCGGCGATTGATAAAGAATTCCGCCCTGGTATTGAAACCACTGAACGTAACTATCGTTACAATGGTTGGAAAAAAGCCGTTGCCCGAGCACAAGAATGGGAAGATCGCGGTTAATAATTTAAAAGTTGAGAGAGATGTAGCCTAGGCTACAAAACCAAAATGCCGAGAAATTCTATTCTCGGCATTTTTTATTTAATTTACTACGCTAATGATCTAAATAGTATGTTCTTCATGGCTAAAACGGTGAGCCAAAGGAAGCCAACAAAGCATAATAGCCACTGACATAGCAAACATAATCATACCTAAGCTAAATTGATTGTGTTGTGGTAATAAGGCTGAAAACCATGTTGCAACACCTGATCCCACATTTTGTAATCCACCCACCAGAGCACCCGCAGAGCCTGCTAAATACGGAAATGGCTCCATTGCACCCGTTGTTGCTAATGGAAATAACATACCAGCACCAAAGAAAAATAGTGCGGCAGGTACCAGAAGAGTCCAAATATTAATGATATTTAGCCAACCGGGGAGCCACATTAAAATACCGGCTGATAAACAACAAAAAACAGAGTGCCACATCAATTGCACAAAGGTTTTACCTTCACGACCAGCATACCAAGCCCCAAAGAATGCGGCAGGGATCGGTAAAATAAATAATATACTGATAGTAATACTATTTAAGCCTAATACTCCGCCCATTAAGACACCGCTTGATGCCTCAAAAACCGCAATACCTGATAATGCACAAATTAGCATAATCAAAAATGCACTGAAGGTACTATTGGAAAGTAGCAAGTAAAATGAGGACAGCATTTTACGTTTCTCAACTTGTACTGGGCGAGTTTCGGGCATCCAACGATACATACAAAAAAGAACACTACTTCCCAATAATAATAAGAAGATATAACACGCATGCCAGCCAAAGAAGTGAGCGACAACACCACCAATCATCGGCGCTAATAATGGGCTAACTAAAACCCCCATGTTTAACAAACTATTGGCGTAACGTAATGCCGTACCTGTATATAAATCACGAGGTTGAGTACGCGTCATGACACCAGCCACACCTGTTCCCATCCCTTGTAAGGTACTTGCAATAACCAGCGTGGTTAAATTTTGTGAAAAAATCGCTACCAGTGTTGATAAACAAAAAATCGTCATCCCGACTAAAATAACAGGACGACGCCCTACTTTATCGGAGATAGGCCCATAAATGAGCTGTGAAAAACCATAAGAAAAAAGATAAGCGCCCATTACTTGCTGTACAGCACCTGTCGGCTCACCAAAGTAAACCGCCATATCCGCAATCACTGGAACATAGATGGTTTGCGTCATTTGACCCACAGCAACCAGTGCAATTATCAATAATAATAGATTTGCATGCTCTAACTTTCTCATTTCTTTTCTTTGCTCAGGAATTTCAAATAAATAAATTAACGGACAGGCGTACGCTACAGAGAATTTATAAAAATAAACTCTGCAAAATATGCACCTTTTAAGAATGAGACTAAGTTAACAAATTTGTAGAAATTTGCGAGATAGTCAGCAATTTTTGTACACCGCCTAATGTCAGAGAAAAACACCATAGTTGTCAATATAAATGTACATATTGTGTCATTCATTGACAAAATTTCAGTTAAATAACATCACCACATCATCTTGATAAATAAAAAATCGCTTCCTATTTAGAATGAATAAGCGACATAAACGCATTTATCGTAAGGAGATAACCTCTATGGCAAATTGGGTGAATGGAAAAGTTATCCAAGTTAATCGCTGGACTGACACGTTAATAAGTCTTGTTGTAAATGCCCCTGTTGATAAATTTACAGCGGGGCAATTTGCAAAATTAGCATTAGATATTGATGGCGAACGAGTGCAACGTGCCTATTCTTATGTGAATGCGCCGAATGATCCTAACTTAGAATTTTATCTGGTGACTGTACCCGAAGGAAAATTAAGTCCTAAATTAAGTGCTCTAGAAATAGGGGATGAATTACTTGTCACAGAACAAGCTAGTGGCTTTTTTGTATTAGAAGAAGTTCCTAGCACCAATACACTTTGGATGCTTTCTACAGGAACAGCCATAGGGCCTTTTTTATCAATTTTACAATTAGGCCAAGATCTGGATAGATTTGAAAATATCGTTCTTGTTCATGCAGTTCGATATGCTAATGACTTAAGTTATCTCCCTTTAATGGAAAAACTCGTTGAGCGTTACCAAGGGAAATTACGTATTCAAACTATTGTTAGCCGTGAAAATCATATTGGCTCATTAACAGGTCGTATCCCTGCATTAATTGAAAGTGGCGCCTTAGAAAAAACGGTAGGCTTAACCATTTCCCCAGAAGAGAGCCATATTATGTTATGTGGTAACCCACAAATGGTAAGAGATACCCAGCAACTATTAAAAGAACAACGAGAAATGCGTAAACACTTACGACGTAAACCGGGGCATATCACCAGTGAACAATATTGGTAATATGAACAGAAGAATAAATAAGGGCAATTTTCTCTTTTGCCCTTATCTGATTTATTTTAATAAAAAGGATTAACGCCAGCGACGGTAATTCACTTGCTCTGTGTGTTTACCAAAGTAGTTTTCACTTTGATTGCCAATAAATACACCACAATCAAGCAACATAATCATCCCAATAAAGGAAGGAAGAAAACGCCCCATCGCCCATTGCCAAAAAGGTTCTAAACTGCTTGTATCAGCCAGTCCCAGCATCACGGCAAGTAAAAGCAATAAAAGCCATATTCCTCTTTTATTTCTATCATGGAGTCTTTTAGTAAAAATCGCACATAAAGGATACAGAATAAAGAAGATCAATATCCACGTTACAATAGCAGGTAATGGATAAATCATATCATTGATAATAAAAAGGCCTAAAAAAAGAGCAAAACAAGCACCTAAACCTGCCCAGAAATCACGGCGTCCAATTCGCCCTTTGAATGAAAATGCCCAATGTTGTAAGGTCATAAATTCTCAATAATTTACTTAATGTGTGAATTACACTGTCCATTTAGTATCAAATAATACAGACTAGTCAATAACAGCACTGACAAACGGAGGACAGATGATAAAAGAAAGTACACTTTCTACGTTATACCTGATAATCATAAGCATTGCTCTTTGTTTGCCAACTACTGTTTTTGCAACAGGGATATCTGTCGCACAAAAGCAGCCCACTAAAGATGATATCGCCTATCTTAAACAGGATGCACCCGTTTTTGAGATAACGATCCCGGAGCTACGAGCAAAATTCAACCAACAAAATCCATTGCTCTCGCTTAATGAATATAAAATTATCACTAATCACGATATTGCCATTCCGCTTGTCAGAGCCGCAACTCGTATTACACCTTATCTTTACTCTTCAGCAATATTAGAACGTGGTAGTGAGAAAATTAAAAGCCTACAACTGACGCTTATCCACACACCAGACTCACCTGAATTAGAAAAAATGAACCGTGAGTTCACCACACAATATATTATGACTTTGATCGCTCAATTTGACCCTTCAATAACGCCTACACAAATTCAAGAAGTTCTCGATTTATTTGCATTTAAAAACAAAACTCCGGCTTATGTAAGCCATAATGTTGGCGCAATCCGCTATATTATTGCGCATGAAGGTGAACAATTAACAACCTTTGCCATTGAACCGATTAAGCTTTCTTTAAACAGCAAGATCGTTTCAGCTATTCCGTGATAAAAAACAAAGCTATTCTATTCATTGTTCTCTATACTGTTGTGTATCAACAGAATTCATGTTTATTAGCAAACTAAATTTAAACCACTCGGTTGGAGGAAAAGTTATGCGCCATCCATTAGTCATGGGTAACTGGAAACTCAACGGCAGCATTCATATGGTTCATGAATTAATTGCTGCACTACGTAAAGAAGTTAGCGGTGTTGCAGGTTGTGATGTTGCTATCGCACCACCCGCAGTTTACCTATGCCAAGCACGCCATGAGATTGGTGGAAGCCGTATTGCATTAGGTGCTCAAGATACAGGTGTTAACTTATCGGGCGCTTTTACTGGTGAAACTTCAGCAGAAATGCTGAAAAACGTTGATGTTAAATACGTTATCATTGGTCACTCTGAACGTCGTACTTATCATAAAGAATCTGACGAGTTTATCGCTCAAAAATTCGGCGTATTAAAAGAGCTAGGTTTAACGCCAGTATTATGTATTGGTGAAACTGAAGCAGAAAACGAAGCGGGTAAAACGCAAGAAGTCTGTGCTCGCCAAATTGATGCTGTTTTAAATGCTCATGGTGCAGCTGCATTTAAAGATGCGGTTATTGCTTATGAACCAATCTGGGCTATCGGTACCGGTAAATCTGCAACTCCAGCACAAGCGCAAGCTGTTCATAAATTTATTCGTGATCATATCGCGAAGAAAGATGCCGCTATCGCTGAACAAGTTATCATCCAATATGGTGGCTCTGTTAACGATAAAAATGCAGCTGAACTGTTTGGTCAACCAGACATTGATGGCGCATTAGTCGGTGGCGCTTCACTGAAAGCTGATGCATTTGCCGTTATCGTTAAAGCAGCAGCACAAGCAAAAGCGAAAAAATAATTTTTATCTTTCAGGCTTACGCCTTTAATAGATAAAAAAATAAAGAAAATCACCTTGCTGAATATAAAACCAGAAGGTGATTTTTTTGTTTTTGCTTTATGACATATCAACGACGACTTATTTCATCAAACACACCACCTGTCGCAAAATGTATTTTCTGTGCTGATTGCCAATCACCAAAAACCTCATCAATCGTAAATAGTTCGAGTTTTGGGAAACTGTTCTGGTATTTCTCAGCAATCACTTTATCTCTAGGGCGATAATAGTTTTTTGCTGCAATCTCTTGTCCCTGTGGTGAGTAAAGATAGTCTAAATATGCTGTGGCAATTTCTCGTGTTCCTCGTTTATCAACAATTTTATCCACTACAGATACCGTAGGCTCTGCAAGAATAGAAACCGAAGGTGTAATAATCTCAAACTTATCGGCACCTAATTCATTAATTGCCAATAATGCCTCGTTTTCCCATGCAATCAATACATCACCAATACCCCGTTCAACAAATGTATTGGTTGCGCCTCGCGCTCCTGAATCTAACACTTCAACTTGCTGATAAAGTGCTTTCACGAATGCTTTTGCTTTTTCGCTATCTTGATGATTAGCTTTTAACCCATATCCCCAAGCGGCAAGATAGTTCCATCTTGCACCACCAGAAGTTTTAGGGTTAGGTGTAATAATGGAAACACCGGGGTTTATCAGTGAATTCCAATCCGTTATCTGCTTAGGATTTCCTTTTCTCACCAGAAAAACAATCGTTGAAGTGTAAGGTGCGGAGTTATCAGGTAGTCGTGTTATCCATTGCTTATCAATGCTTCCTCTTTGTGCAATTGCATCAATATCATAGGCAAGAGCTAATGTCACAACATCAGCCTCAATACCATTAATAACTGACGTGGCTTGTTTTCCTGATCCACCATGCGATTGACGAATAGTGACTCTATCTCCCGTTTTCTGTTCCCAATATTGACTAAATGCTTGGTTATATTGTTGATAAAGCTCCCTTGTCGGATCATAAGAAACATTTAATAACTGAATATCTTTAGCCCATAAATTATTAGAAAAAAGCAATGCAACTAAAGTCGTTGATAATAAACCCCATTGTTTAAACATATCGCTCCATCCCCTATCGTTAAATATTTAGCTAGGCTGACAGAAAGTTTTATAACGATGAAATAACAAAAAGCCGATTGATATACACAACAGGAATATAACTATCTATACAAGGGATGTTAGGCAATGTTGATGGAGAATAAGATTATTAAATGAAATGTTTTCACTCGAGAAACTACTCTGACACGGAGACAACATGTATCAGAGTAGTTCACGAATAAGGATAGTACTCAGAAAGGCTAGGGTATTACGATAACACTATTGATTAATAGAGTTTTTTCGCTGTTTCATACCAATCAGCTTTAAAGACACGTTTCATATTCATAACCGCATCAATAATATCATGGTGAACCAGTTTTTCATTTTGAATACCAACACAACGACCGCCGTAACCTTCTAATAGCAGTTGTACAGAATAAGCACCCATACGTGAGGCTAAAATACGATCGTAAGCAACAGGGGAACCACCACGTTGAATATGACCTAATACTGTTGCACGTGTTTCATGTTTAGTTTCAGCTTCAATAAAACGAGCTAATTCATGCACATCACAAACGTGTTCTGTGATTGCGACGATTGCGTGGCGTTTACCACGTTCAATACCTGCTTTGATTTCCGCCAGTAGCTCATCGCGATTAAACGGTAATTCTGCCTCAGGTAGAACAACAAATTCACATCCACCTGCAATTGCCGCAGACAAGGTTAAGTCACCACAATAACGGCCCATCACTTCTACGATAGAGATACGTTTGTGAGACGTTGAAGTATCACGTAAACGGTCGATTGCTTCAACTGCCGTTTCTAACGCCGTGAAATAACCAATGGTGTAATCAGTACCGGCTACGTCATTATCGATTGTGCCGGGTAAACCGATACAAGGAAAACCAGCTTCCGTTAATTTTTTCGCACCTAAATAAGAACCATCACCGCCAATAACAACTAAAGCATCAAGCTCATTTTGTTTCATGTTATCGATGGCAACAGCACGCACATTGTCTTCACGGAATTCAGGGAAACGAGCAGAACCAAGGAATGTACCACCACGGTTGATCATATCTGACACGCTAAAACGGTCGAGTTTTTTCATGCGATTTTCATATAGCCCCATATAGCCATCAAAAATCCCATAGACCTCTAAACCTTCACTTAGTGCGGCACGAACAACACCACGGATCGCGGCATTCATTCCGGGTGCATCACCACCACTTGTTAAAACCCCAATTCTTTTGATCCCATTGACCATGATTACCTCTGATTCTTATTCGATGTAATTATTGCAAAATTGTTGGAATAACTTTTTATTTCAATATCGGCTTATCTGGTGTTATTTTCCGATATCGCAAATGCTGAATTGATTCAACAATACCATTGTACGCATATTTTTTACCAGTTCATCATTATCGTACATTTTTTTTCATAAACTTGATGCGCATTAAACTAATCAGACAGTCTGTATAAAGTTTAGACTATCTTATCTCAAATGTGTTTCTCTAATAAGTTAACACTTTTTATACAGACACTTTACTGCCTTTTTGCATTCACCTCAAAAAAACGCTATTTATGCTAAAAAATAGCATCGGCATATTTTGATAAATATTCAGTTTTTCTCTAGTACAGCATTCTATCTAACGTTTATCTCTCTATTTCGTGATGACATTCATTCAACGAAAATAATTATCTAAGGTACATTTGTGACCCACAACAAAGTTCTCTGGGTGATTTACCGCTTTTCAACCTAGACTGATACAGTAGAACTCACACTTACATAGGAGGTTTTATGTTTGATTTAACGGGTAAAATCGCTTTGGTTTCAGGTGGTGCAAAAGGCATTGGTAAAGGTATTGTCATCGCCCTAAAAAAGAGTGGAGCTAAGGTGATTATTGCGGATATTGATGATGTTGCTGGCAATAAAACAAAACAAGAATTAAATGTCGGTTTTATGCACCTGGATGTCACTCAGCAATCCGCCTGTGAAAAAGTGGTTGATGATGTCGTAAAAGAGTATGGCAAACTTGATATTCTTTGCTCCAATACTGGCATTTTCCCTCAAGCAACGATTAAAGAGATGACCGA
This sequence comes from Proteus sp. fly-1089, assembly GCF_040138965.1. Classification (NCBI taxonomy): domain Bacteria; kingdom Pseudomonadati; phylum Pseudomonadota; class Gammaproteobacteria; order Enterobacterales; family Morganellaceae; genus Proteus; species Proteus sp. fly-1089. The sequence continues at coordinate 135,483 of NZ_JBEETS010000008.1, read as the reverse complement.
AGCTGATTGGGATAAAATGCATACAGTTAATTTGAAAGGTATGTTTTTTTTAGTGAAAGCAGCACTTAGTGTAATGGAGAAACAAAAACAAGGTCGCGTGATTATCACCTCATCCATTACAGGAGCAATCACAGGCTATCCAGGTTGGAGCCACTACGGCGCAAGTAAAGCAGGACAACTTGGCTTTATGCGTAGCGCAGCATTAGAATATGCTCGTCATGGTATTACCATTAATGCCGTGATGCCTGGAAATATCCTCACTGAAGGCTTACAAGCCCAAGGTGAAGCATATTTAAATCAGATGAAGGCTTCTATCCCAACACATACTTTAGGTGAGCCAGAAGATATCGGCTACGCCGCCGCCTTCTTTGCCTCAAATGAAGCAAAATATATTACAGGCCAGACAATTATCGTCGATGGTGGACAGATTTTACCTGAATCGCCAGAGGCGTTGTTGTAGATTTCGGGCAAAAAAAAGCCCCTCTCCAGAGGGGCTGCAAAAGACAGGGATGGTGTCTATGGCAAGGAAAAAACTTCGTTGTTGCTACTTACTCTCTAACTAGGTACTGCTGCACTACACTCTTACTTACTTCATTACTAATTCTGTTGACCTTGTTGGTCAAAATCTGACATTTGCTGTTGGTAATTCTTTTCCAACTGCGCTTTCTGTTCTGGGGTTAATAACTGATACATCTGATTATGGACTTTCGCCATTTCAACATGGCGCTCAATCGCTTGTTTATCCATATCCTGCATTTGTGCTCTTACTGCAGCTTCATCAAATTGAGGTGCAGTAACTAATTTATGCATATTCTCATGACGTTGACGGTAGTTTCCGTTATATCTGTCTTGATGATGCTGGCGCATTAAATCGCGCATTTGAGTACGTTGTTGCTCGGTTAATGTGATGCCGTTAAACATATGAGATCCACCATAATTGCGATCCATCATATGTCCACCGTTATTCATCATATGGCCACGTTGTCCGCGGTGACCTCTATAATCACGGTCGCCATGCATACCATAGCCATAACCGCAGTGATAATTACCATTATATTGTTGCTCAGTAGGCGGATTGGTATTTGCGGTTTCTGCTAATACCACCGTCGGAGCTGCTAAAAACATTGATGCTAATGCAACTACTGCTACTTTACGCATTGCTCTTACTCCTAAACTCGGTGATTAATACCGACCTAATTAATGCTACCTAAATATGTGTAATTCTTTGCTATGTGGATTACTATACAGTTGCGGCTGCAAACTAGCGTCAGAGCGTGTAAAAGAACGTAAAGTCATAGATTCGCGCTATTTATTATCGTATTTTTCTCTTGGAGGAATTGACGAATGCATAAAATCTTATTAGTGGATGACGATCGCGAATTAACATCGCTATTGAAAGAACTGCTTGAAATGGAAGGCTTTAATGTTGTAATCGCCTCTGATGGCGAACAAGCACTTAAACTTTTGGATGCTTCTATCGACTTGTTATTACTGGATATTATGATGCCACGTAAAAACGGGATTGAGACACTCAAAGAGTTACGCCAAAATTTCCAAACCCCTGTCATCATGTTAACGGCAAGAGGCAGTGATCTTGACCGAGTACTTGGTTTAGAGCTTGGTGCTGATGACTATTTACCAAAACCTTTTAATGATAGAGAACTGGTTGCTCGTATCAGAGCTATTTTACGTCGTTCTAACTGGAGCGAACAAAAACAGACTGATAGCAATACATCTCCAACATTACAGGTTGATAAACTACAACTTAACCCAGGCCGACAAGAAGCGAGTTTTGATGACGAACCGCTAGAGTTAACAGGAACTGAGTTTACTTTGCTTTATCTACTTGCTCAGCATTTGGGACAAGTCGTATCACGCGAACATCTAAGTCAAGAAGTGCTTGGTAAGCGCTTAACGCCTTTTGATAGAGCGATTGATATGCATATTTCCAATTTACGCCGTAAATTACCAGAAAGAACAGATGGACAACCGTGGTTCAAGACTTTACGTGGACGTGGTTATCTGATGGTTTCAATAACTTGATAAATATTCTTTATGATAAATAGTCTGTCAGCGCGTATTTTTGCAATATTCTGGCTGACGCTAGCATTAGTTCTTATGCTAGTTATGATGGTTCCAAAGCTGGACTCGCGCCAGCTTACACCTCTTTTAGAGAGTGAATACCGTCAAGGTGTTATGCTAGAACAACATATCGAAGCGGAATTAGCACAAGATCCCGCGAACGATCTCCTTTGGTGGCGTCGATTAATTCGCGCTATTGATAAATGGGCACCTCCTGGTCAGCGTTTAATTATCGTAACCAGTGAAGGACGCATTATCGGCGCTCAACGTAATGAGATGCAGGTTGTCAGAAATTTTATTGGTCAATCTGATAACGCCGATCACCCTAAAAAGAAAAAATATGGCCGTTCTGAGATGTTAGGGCCATTTTCAGTAAGAGATGGTGAAGATCATTACCAGCTTTATCTTGTTCGTCCATCAAGTAGCCCTCAATCTGATTTTATCAACTTATTATTTGATAAACCGTTATTGCTACTCATATTTACCATGCTTATCAGCACACCGTTATTAGTGTGGCTTTCTTGGAGCCTAGCAAAACCAGCAAGACAACTTAAGAATGCGGCTGATGATGTTGCGAAAGGTAATTTACGTCCTCATCCTGAACTAGAAACAGGCCCTCAAGAGTTTTTAGCAGCAGGCACCAGCTTTAATCAGATGATAAGTGCCCTCGAACGCATGGTTGAGGCACAACAACGATTGATTTCTGATATTTCTCACGAGCTTCGCACACCATTAACACGCTTACAATTAGCGAGTGCATTGTTGCGTCGTCGTAGTGGTGAAAGCAAAGAGCTAGAACGTATCGAAACAGAAACTCAGCGCCTTGATGGTATGATTAATGACTTGCTGGTACTTTCTCGTAATCAACATAAAAATGAGTTATTACGTGAAACGGTAAAAGCCAACGAGCTATGGGATGACATTTTAGATAACGCTAAATTTGAAGCTGAACAAAGTAATAAGACACTGCAAGTCACAACGCCTCCGGGAGCATGGCCTATTTACTGCAATCCATATTCTCTGGCGAGTGCATTTGAAAATATTGTTCGTAATGCCCTGCGTTATTCAAATTCTCGCATTGAAGTTGCCTTTACTGAACAAAATCAAGGTATCACCATTATTGTTGATGATGATGGCCCAGGTGTTAGCCCTGAAGATAGAGAACATATCTTCCGACCATTTTATCGCACTGACGAAGCAAGAGATCGTGAATCAGGTGGCACAGGCTTAGGATTAGCCATTGTTGAAACAGCAGTAAGCCAACATAGAGGCCATGTTAAAGCTGATGATAGCCCATTAGGCGGGCTGAGGGTTGAGATTTGGTTGCCGAGAGCGGGAAAATAAACCTAATTTAATTAAATTACATAAAGAACCACTAGTCATTCAAATCTTATGATTAGTGGTTTTATTTTCATGTTATCTGTAAATATAGTTTTTCATTTCAATAATATCTTACTGAATAACATAATCAGATAACAATCATCTCTAAATATATCACTTATTACACTTTTATAACTTAACCAACAGACTATCTAATAATATTACCCCAGCAATGCATTACCGCATTTCATAAAGCTCTCTTTAAGACTAATATATTTACATTGTGTATAATAACAAAATTATACACATCATGAACTCTGGGTACTTTCCCAGTGCGGTAGCTATATTTTTAGCTTTCAGAGAATCAGTTAATGAATACAATAACAGTCACAAGCCCATTGTTCCCACCATTAGAAACTTTAGAACCTTACTTAAAAGATATATGGGATAAAAAATGGCTAACGAACAATGGGTATTATCACCAATGCCTTGAAAACGCGCTTTGTGAATACTTAGATGTCCCTTATATCAGTTTATACTCGAATGGAACATTAGCCTTAATAGCAGCAATCAATGCATTAGAACTTGAAGGTGAGGTGATAACGACACCATATAGTTTTGTTGCAACAAGTCACGCTCTATTACACAGCAATATCTCTCCTGTCTTTGTTGATATCGAACCAGATACCTATAATATCGATCCCAGTAAAATAGAAGCTGCAATCACAGATAAAACAAGTGCTATTTTACCTGTTCATGTTTATGGTCGCCCATGTAATTATGAAGCAATACAAAAAATTGCAGATAAGTATAATATTCCTGTCATTTATGATGCAGCTCATGCCTTTGGCGTTAAAGAAAATAACCGCTCAATATTAAACAATGGTGATCTATCTATTTTAAGTTTTCACGCAACTAAAACTTACTCCACCATCGAAGGGGGAGCAATTATTTGTCACACCAAAGAAATGAAAGAAAAACTCGATAGATATAAAAACTTTGGTTACACAAATGAAACAGTAATTGATGAGTTAGGCTTCAATGCGAAACTCAATGAAGTACAAGCTGCATTTGGCCTAGCTACATTAAACTATATCGATGAAGCAATAGATAAAAGAAGAAAAGTCTCTGAGTTTTATCATGCTCATTTGAGTAATATACCTGGCATTACTCTACCTAATATACCAGAAAACTTAATGTGGAATTATTCTTACTATCCTATAATAATCGATGAAAATAAATATAGTAAAAAAAGAGATGAGCTTTATCTAAAATTAAAAGATAATAATATAATCAGCCGTCGGTATTTTTATCCATTAATCACTGACTTTAATATTTATAACCAATACAAAGTAGAAACACCAATTGCAAAAAAAATATCTGAAAGTGTTATTTGTCTACCAATTCATCATTTATTAAGTAATGATGATTTAAACAGAATTATAAATGTTATTAAAAGCTAAAAAAATGACAATAAATAAGTTAAAAACACCTCTTCCTGAAAAAGAAATAATTGATAGATGGAGCTCTGAAGAGGTTATCGTTAGTGTAATATGTTGTACGTATAATCAAGAAAAATATATAGAAGACACTATACTTGGTGTGCTTTGCCAAAATACATCTTATAGATATGAATTTATTATACATGATGATTGCTCTACAGATTCAACATCAAATATAATAAAAAAATATGCAAACAACTACCCCACTATAATTAAACACATCATTCCATCTAAAAATATTTATTCACAAGGAATACAACCTGGAATTAATGCATTTTCATTTACAACAGGTAAGTATATTGCTTTATGTGAAGGTGATGATTTTTGGATAGATGAAAATAAACTAACAAAACAAGTTAAAATTTTAGAAACAGAAAAAAATATTAATTTATGTTTCAGCTCAGCTTATACACTACAACCCAATGGAAAAATTGAGATTGTTGCAAACTATAACGATCAAGTTTCTATTTCATCTCTTTCCACTGTTATTCGTCAGGGTGGTGCATATATGCCCACTGCTTCCATTATATTTAGAAGAGAAGTTTTCAAATTATTTAAAGATAATTTTTCAAGAGCCTCTATTGGCGACTATTATTGCCAAATACTAGGTAGTATAAGAAAGGGAGCTATATATTTACCAGATATTACATGCGTCTACCGTATTAATTCAGTAGGTTCTTGGTCCGAAAATAGAAAAAATATTAATAAAGAATTTTTAATTTCAGAAATAAATGAATACGAGAAATACTTATATAAATTGATTAATTTTGGTGCCGATAAAATAGATATAAATTTTGCATTAGCAGATCTCATGAGGATAAATGCCAATCAGTTATTCCTTAAAAAAGAATGGTGTAGCTCAAAATCATTAATTATAAAATCTTGGGATCTTTATAAAAATATAAATAGAAATCAAAAAAAATTATATTTATATAGAAATTTTTTACCTATTTTATTTTTACGAGAAAAAATAAAAATGTTATTAAAGAAGATAAATTTCAAAAAAAAATCAGGATAGAAATATAATGAAATTAGCTGTTATGCAACCCTATCTGTTCCCGTATATAGGATACTATCAATTAGCTTACTGTAGTGATCTTTTTATATTTTATGATGATGTTAATTATATAAAAAAAGGATATATAAATAGGAATAATATAGCAACTAAGAATGGAGTTTTTTTATTTTCACTACCAATAAAACAGGCGTCTCAAAATAAGTTAATCAATGAACTATATTTCACTGAAGAAACAAAAAAAATATTATTAACAATAGAAATGTCATATTCTAAGTCAAAATATTTTCATGACATCTATCCATTAATTGAATCAATATTCAATAATAAAAAAAGAAATGTATCAAATATAACATCACTATCAATTATTAAAGTATTTGAATATCTTTCATTAGATTTCAACTATAATTTTTCCTCAAGCATTGATTATGATCGAAAAAATAGTGCTCAAGAGAAAATATATGATTTATGTAAAATAAATAATTCAAAACAATATATAAATGCAGTTGGAGGAATAGATCTCTATGATAAAGAAGAATTTCAAAAAAGAAATATAAAATTAGGATTTATCAAACCATCAATCACAAATTATCCACAAATAAATTCATCTACCTTTATAGGTAATTTATCAATGATTGATATTCTAATGAACTGTAGTAAAGATGAAATAATTAATCAACTCAATAATTTTAAAATTATATAGGCTAAATATGTCATTCTATACTCAAGAACAACTATTAGAAATCGGTTTTAAAAGTATTGGTGAAAATTGTAAAATAAGTACAAAAACATCCATATATAGACCGGAAGAAATCGAAATTGGAAATGACTGTCGTATCGATGATTTTGTTATTTTATCTGGAAAAATTCATTTAAAAAACAATATTCATATTGCCGCATTTTGTAACCTAAGCGCAGGTAAATGCAGTATTTTATTTGAAGACTTTTCTGGGTTAGCATATGGTTGTCATGTATTCACTGGGTCTGATGACTATAGTGGTAGAACAATGACAAATCCAACTGTACCGCTGAAGTATAAGGGATTAAAGGAAAAAAATATCATAATTGGCAAACATGCAATTATAGGAACAAATTCAATTATTATGCCTGGAGTTAATATTGCAGAAGGGACAGCTGTTGGCGCTTTATCTATGGTTACAAAAAACACAAAACCATGGGGTATATATTTTGGCAATCCAGCAAAAAGAATCAAAGAAAGGAAAAAAGACTTATTAAATTTAGAACAAGAATATTTAGAAAGTAAAAAAAATCATAACCAAGGATAATTTATTGATAAAAATATTAAATAACTCATTTCACTAATATAACAATAATTTTATCTGATCAATTCTGATGCTATTAACTCACATAAGTCCTAGCTTGTTGCATCCATTTCAAATCAATATTAATTCAATAGTATTAGCTAAAAAACTATCCATTATTAATCAGCTAGCTCTATTGATACCCCCCTACTCTTTGATTTTCCTGCTTAGTATCTTATGTGAACCCAATAACTAGATAAAATTATAATAGAGCTGTATCACAACAAGCAGACACTATCATAAAACCACATCCGTGTAATAACATACTGATATTTAACAATAAATTCAATAATAGTACGTAACGTATAAGTGTTTTAAAATTAAGTAATTAAACTGTTGCATCAAAACATCCTGCCACCTATTGAGGAATAAGTGGCATATTCCTTTTGCTAGCATCTAATGATGCAATTCAGAATGATCTGGCTGAATCGAGCGTTATTCCAGTATTTATATATCCTCAATCAATGCTAAAATACCCAGCTATTACTTGACCGTCTGGTTTGAAGAGTCTACTCTCAGTGCGGTTTTCAGCATATAGTTAAAGTATGCTTATATAATAAAACTCTTATATTACATATAGTTAAGGGTTTTCTGAGATGAATTCTGGCGCTCTGGGGGCCGTAAACCCAGTGCGGTAGCTATGGAAAAATATGATTAATCATCCATCAAATAAAAAAGTCGCATTCATAATGAGTGTTTATAAAAATGATCAAATTTCATTTTTGAAAGAATCATTAGATAGCATCCTTATTCAAACACATAATAATTGGATACTAAGGGTAAAAATAGATGGTCCTGTAGAGTCATCTATAATTGAGCTAATAGAGAAATATAAAAATAATAACCCTTCTTACGATATAAAATTCTTCTACAGAAATGAGAATAAAGGATTAGCAAAATCATTGAATGAACTCATTGATTATATTATAGAATATGACAATGATGTAACTTATATAGCAAGAATGGATGCAGATGATATTAATTTTCCAGATAGATTAGAAAAGCAAGTCTTATTCTTAGAAAAAAACAAGGCTGTGGATGTTATAGGAAGTAGCTGTCAAGAATTTGGTACAAATTTTTCTATTATAAAAAAAATGGAAACAGGGCATCGTAAATTAGTTGATAATATTTTCAAAAAATGTCCTTTCGTTCATCCCAGTGTTATTTTTAGAAAATCTATTTTTTTAAATGGTTTTAGATACCCTATAAATACTGTATTGTCAGAAGATCTAGCTTTCTGGTTTTTGTTAATTGAAAATGGATGTGAATTTTCTAATATCGAAAAACCACTTATCCATTATCGAACATCTGATGATATGTTAAAAAGAAGAAAGGGATTAAAAAAGGCTTTTAATGAGATAAAAATAAAGACCTATTATATGAAAAAATTGAAAATGACCAATATGAGAAACATTTTTTTTATTTTTTCTTATTTCTTAATCCGAATTTCACCAACCTTTTTTGTCCGATATTTATATAGATACTTAAGATGACCATAACATTTATTTATTGTTTTATGTTTTTTTCTGCTATATTTTTACCGACAATTAGAATATCAGGAATGCCCATATTAATACCTGATATTCTAATGTGCTTTACATTATTTTTATCTATCATAGAATTAATAAAAAGAAAGACATATATAAATAAAGGTATATTTATCCTCATATACCCGATTTTATTTAGCTTAATGATAGTATTATATAGGATTTTATTTAATGAACATCTATTTTTAAAAGATATATTATTACCTCTTATTCAGATTAAAATGGTACTATTTTTATTTAGTTCTTTAATCCTATGGAAATATTTAAAAAAAGAATTTCTTTTTAAATTTATTATAATTTCCGTCATAATTCAGCTAATAATAGCCACATTACAAAAACTAAATATTCCTTTATTTTCAAATGGATTATTTTATAACTATGCTGTTTATAATGCGATGAGTAATGTTTACTATGGTGGAAATATTGATCACATTATAAATACTCACTTAAAAGTTGCATTTAGACCTATTGGTTTAATCGGTTCGCCGACCATTTTAGCTACTTACTTTCTTGTTATTTTTTCTCTTTGGAGTATTATGAATTTTAGTAAAAAGAAAGTAATCTTAATAGGATACTCGTTATTACTTTGCTTTAGCAAAATAACCATTTTAAGTTATATTCTTTACAACTTTGTCGTTAACCTATTAAAAACAAAATCGATTAAAAAAATATTAATAATTATTACAAGTGGGATAACATCACTATTATTATTTTTCCTTTTTCTTGTTACAAATGATAGAATTTATAATTATTTTATCAGAAGTATTGACGGTTCTGATTATGGTGTTACTCATAGGAAATCAGTTTTAGATTATATATCAAATCTAAATATCGAATCTATTTTATTTGGTATTGGTGGCGAGCCACCATTTATCTTTGATAGTGGTACACTCCTTACTATTTTTAGATTTGGTATCGTGTATTTATTGTTGATATACTATTCATATTATATGATATTAAAAATATTTAGCACTAAAAACAGCCACTTGTATCTATTTTTAATCTATATATTAGCAGATATGACAATCGGTGTATTTCATAATCAAATGTTTTTCTATTTAATAAGCTTTAGTATCTTATACAGTAAATATATAAAAGAAAAAAATGAAATATAAACTTTGGAAATACATAGATCAATTTCTATTTGCCTTAATAAATATTGGTACTATATTATTCATATCTAAATTTATAAATGAATACGAAGCAAGTAAATATATTTATATAACAACATTTACATCATTATCTTTAGTTGTGAATGCTGCATTCATAATTTCACCAACTTGGTACTACTGTACTAACATTGAAAAATTAAAAGAATACCACTCTTTTAATTTAATATTATTAATATTATCTAGTATCATAGTCAGTATTTTTATATGTAATCTTATGCATGAAAAAAACTTATTCTTATCTATCAATATATTACTTCTCTGTTTATTATTCCCCCTATTTGACTATCTAAGAAGAATTTTATATATCCTAAAAGACGAGAAAAAAGCAGGAATAAGTTCACTACTACTTGTATGTATCACTTTATCATCTTATGTAGCACTTAAATTTGTCTATAATATAGAAGAATATATATATTACATATCTTACTTAATATTATCTTTATTTATTTCATCTTTATTTATATTAATTCAAATAACACTTAAATATAAAGTAATCTTTCATATAAAAATGTTATTCTCTCCTCAAAAGCTAAAAAATTATATCAATTTAGGCAAATGGTCAGCTTTATCAATGTTTTGTTTTTGGATTTCAACTCAGGGTATATTTATTATTTTTAACAATCATATATCAGATCAAGCCTTTGTAATTTCTAAAGTTTGTTTAAGCTTTTCAAGTATTATTGCTATTTTCTTCTCTGCAATAGAAAATAAATTAATGCCTTCATTGAGAAAAAGTATTGTTAATAAAGATCTTATTAATATAGAAAAAACAAAAATAAAATACTTTAAAAATGGATTACTTATATCTATTTTATTTACCTTTATTTCTATCATTTCTTATTTTTTATTATATGATTTTAATTATACTGCATTATTTATTCTTTTAATGCTATGTTTTTATCAAACTTTTAGTGGAATATTTAAGATATATGCATACTTACTTAAATCTATAAATAAATATAATACATTATTTTATATAAACTTATTCTGTACAATGGCAACATTAACATTAGCAAGCATTTTTCTGGATAAAAATAATTTTCTAATTAGTATTATAGTTTTAACATTTGGAATATCCACCTCTATTTTATATAAAATAGCATTACATTTTCACTTTCACTTGAGATAAATTTTAATGGTAAACCTAAATCATATTAATACAAAAATAGGTATTTTAGATACAAGCATTTGCTCTATGAATGTTGGTGATTTTATTATAATGGATTCATGCTATAAAGTGATATCTGAATTATTCCCAAATGCTCAAAAAATTCATTTTCCTACGCATGAGAGAATAACTAGAGTCGGTCTAAAAAGACAAAAAGAAATCGGATTAAATTTTTTATGTGGCACTAATTGCCTTAATTCATCAATGCTTTTACATAGACAATGGAATGTTGGATACTTAAACTCAATATTAATGAAACCCGTTATATCTCTCGGTGTAGGTTGGGGAAACTATCAAAATTCTCCAGATTTCTATACAAAAACATTACTAAAGAAAATATTTTCCAATCAACATTTATTATCAGTAAGAGATAGCTATACAGAGGAAAAATTTAAGCAAATCGGTTTAAACAATGTTATAAATACATCATGCTCAACTATGTGGACATTAACTCCAGAGCATTGTCAATTAATTCCAAAAAATAAGGCTGACGATGTTGTATTTACTTTAACAGATTATAGAAAAAATAAAGAATTTGACCTAACTTTAATTAAATCATTAAAAAATGCATACAAAAATGTGTATTTCTGGGCTCAAGGCTCCCAAGATTACAACTATTTTATGAGTTTTAATAATGAAATAAATAATATAAATGTAATACCAGCTAATTTAAAATCTTTTGATTATATTCTTGATAATCATAGATCTTTAGATTTTATTGGTACTAGACTTCATGCCGGAATTAGAGCCTTACAAAAAGGTAAAAGAACTACTATAATTTCAGTTGATAACAGAGCTGAAGAAAAAAAGAAAGATTTCAATTTAAATGTAATACCTAGAGATTGGGATATATCTAACTATATAGATTTCTTTAATAATCCTTATACTACTGATATTAAAATCCCATTAGAAAATATTACTAAGTGGAGATCTCAATTTGAATAAAATAAATATTCTCTTTGTTATATCCTCTCTAGAAAAGGGTGGTCCTGTAAATCAGTTATATGAGCTACTATCAAAAATAAATGAAAATAACTTCAATATAATAGTACTTTCCTTATCCAATTTTGAGAAAGAAAGATCAAGATATAATGATTTTCTAAAATTAAATATAGAATTAATATCATTTAATTATGATGGATATAACTTTTTCAAGATAAATTCCGCACTCAAAAACATTATGTTACATAAAAATGTCGATGTGGTTATTTCTCAAGGATTCAGATCTGATATTTCGTTACCTAAACTAGTAAACCTGAAAAAAATATCTATTCTTCATAACTATATATATCCTGACTACAGATATGAATACGGATTAGTTAAATCGATAATAATGTCATTACTTCATATTTATGCATTAAAAAAAGTAGACACAGTAATTTCTGTATCTCAAAGTGTTAGTGAATATATAAAATTAAAGTATAATTTAGCTTCAAAGTACATTAGAAATGGCGTAAAAGAAAAAAAAATAAATCTATTTAATGAAAAAAAAACCATCAACTTAGTTTATGTAGGTAACTTAGATAAAAGAAAAAATGTTAACGCCCTTTTAAAATCATTTAATATGCTAGATGGTAATTTCAAGTTGCGTATTATAGGCTCAGGTCCAGAAGAAGAAATATTAAGAAAAAAATACTCATTTAATAGTAAAATTATCTTTGAAGGTTATAGTAATCATGTAGATGATATTCTATCTGAATCAGATATTTTTATATCTGCATCTACTTTTGAAGGATTACCAATGGCAGTATTAGAGGCTTTATCTATTGGAATTCCTTGCATTTTATCTGACATCCCCCCTCATAATGAAATTATTAATTTAAATAAATGTTTCGGTGAGATTTATAATTTTAATGAAGATAATAACCTCGATGAAAAAATTAGTTCTTGTATAAAAAAAGATAGTCAAGATATTCATAACAACTTTATAAAATACTTATCATCTAGCCGAATGGCGAAAGAATATGTAGATATAATAAAAAATAAATTTGATTAAGATATAATTAAGTTAAAAAATCTCATCTATATTATGTTTATATAAAGGCTTAGATAAGAGAAACTATGAAAATCACCATCTCCGGTACCGGCTATGTCGGTCTATCTAACGGAATACTTCTTTCCCAAAACAACAAAGTTGTTGCGTTAGATATCAATAAAGAAAAAGTTGAATTACTGAACAAAAAAATATCTCCAATTACAGACAAAGAAATTGAAGAGTTTTTAGCAACCAAAGAGCTCGACTTTACAGCAACATTAGATAAAGAATTCGCTTATAAAGATGCTGAGTTCGTTATCATTGCAACCCCAACCGATTACGATCCTAAAACAAACTACTTCAATACCTCTTCTGTAGAGTCTGTGATCCGTGATGTTTTAGAATATAATCCAAACACGACAATGATTATTAAATCAACCATTCCTGTTGGTTTTACAAAAGAAATGAGAGAAAAATATAATACGAATAATATTATCTTTTCTCCTGAATTCTTACGTGAAGGTCGTGCGCTTTACGATAACTTATACCCTTCTCGTATTGTGATTGGTGAACAATCAGAAAGAGCACAAAAATTTGCGGACCTTTTACAACAAGGCGCATTAAAGAAAGATATTGATGTTCTTTTTACAGACTCAACAGAAGCAGAAGCAATTAAATTATTCGCAAACACTTATTTAGCGCTACGTGTTGCTTACTTTAATGAATTAGATAGCTATGCCGAATCTTATGGTCTGAACTCAAAACAAATTATTGAGGGTGTCTGCTTAGATCCTCGTATCGGTAATCATTACAATAACCCATCATTCGGTTATGGCGGTTACTGCTTACCAAAAGACACTAAACAACTTTTAGCAAACTACGACTCTGTTCCTAATAATATTATTAGTGCAATCGTAGAAGCTAACCGCACACGTAAAGACTTTATTGCAGACTCTATTATTGCAAAATCACCAAAAGTCGTCGGTGTGTATCGTTTAATTATGAAGTCGGGTTCTGATAATTTCCGTTCTTCTTCTATCCAAGGCATTATGAAACGTATTAAGGCCAAAGGGATTGAAGTGGTAATTTATGAGCCAGAGATGAAAGAAGAAACTTTCTTTAACTCAAGATTAGTTCGTGATTTAAATGAGTTTAAATCAATCTCTGATGTGATTATTACAAACAGAATGGCATCTGCACTAAACGATGTTGAAGAAAAAGTTTATACTCGTGATCTCTTTGGTAACGATTAAACCTATTTTTTATGCTCAATATCGTCTTATTTGAACCCGAAATTCCACCGAATACGGGTAATATTATCCGCCTGTGTGCTAACACAGGCTTTCATCTTCATTTGATCCAACCTTTGGGTTTTACTTGGGATGATAAACGCCTACGTCGTGCAGGGCTTGATTATCGTGAATTTGCTGATATTAAACAGCATCATGATTACTATGCTTTTTTAGAAAGTGAAGGTTTAAACCCAGATAATGCACAATCACCGACAGGTGCGCGTGTATTTGCGTTAACAACAAAAGGCACACCAGCACATAGCAATGTGAGCTATCAAGATGGAGATTATCTCCTTTTTGGACCTGAAACCCGTGGGTTACCGCCTTATGTATTGGATAATATGCCAACACAGCAGAAAATCAGAGTTCCAATGCTTGCTGATAGTCGCAGTATGAACCTATCAAACACCGTTGCCGTTGTGGTTTTTGAGGCATGGCGTCAACTCGGTTATCCTGGTGCATTGCTAAGAGACTGAAATTAAAAAGCGCTGATCATAAATAATGACTAGCGCTTTTTTTATTTCAAACAGCTAAAAATTTAATTTATGACTCTGATAATTGTCTGATTTCGGCAACAACTTTTGTAATATACCGACACTCTTCTCCCACATCCTTTAATACTAATGCGTGAGCACCAATTACTGCATTATCACCAATCTCTATCTCACCACCGATAATCGAAGAATTACAACCAATATAAACATGGTTGCCAACTCGAATATCTGCTTTGCCATCCTTTTCTTTTACTCCAATGGTCACACCTTGCATTAAGGTTACGTTCTCACCTAATTGGCAGTAATTAGTCAGTACAATCCCGATTGGATGTGGTAACGAAAGGCCTTTACCTATGCGAGTTCTTAATGAGATATCGTTACAATATTTACGATTGTTTTTAGCACCAATACGAATGCCTAATTTTTTAAGAAAACGATTTTTAGAAAAATAAAAGAATTGGGCGACACGCCACCAAAATAGGTAACGTGAACGTTGGCAAAAAAAGACACGGTGAAAAAGACGTATCCAACTAAAAGGCTTGTTATCGCCAATATACTCGGCGTGTAAGCAAGCCTTAAGTTCAGAAAGTGTAACTTCTGCTAATGCCATTAAATGCCATCACCACATTCAAAACCCGGCACCACACCATTAAAGTGTTGATCCATATCGAATGAAGGCTTGTCACTGGTAGGTTTACCGACAATGCGAGCAGGAACGCCAGCAACGGTAGTGTGTGCAGGAACTTCATGTAAAACGACTGATCCCGCACCAATTTTGGCACCGCGACCAATCTCAATATTACCAAGGATTTTAGCACCCGCACCAATCATCACACCTTCACGGACTTTAGGGTGACGATCTCCCCCTGTTTTGCCTGTCCCGCCTAAAGTGACAGACTGTAGGATTGAGACATCGTTCTCAACAACTGCTGTTTCACCAATCACAATACCTGTTGCGTGATCAAGCATAATACCGTGGCCAATGCGCGCAGCAGGGTGAATATCGACACCAAAGGTCACAGAAATTTGATTTTGCAGATAAACAGCAAGGGCTTTGCGATCTTGGTTCCACAACCAGTGAGCTATACGATAAGCTTGTAAGGCATGAAAGCCTTTTAAATAAAGCAGTGGTGTTGAGTATTTATCAACAGCCGGATCACGCAAGCGAACCGCTGAAATATCATAAGCAGCACATTCAATCATCGAGGCATCGCTACGATATGCTTCTTCAACAATTTCACGAACAGCAATCGCAGGCATAGTCTGAGTCGCTAATTTATTCGCCAGCATATAACTTAAGGCACTACCTAAGTTTTCATGCTTGAGTAATGTCGCATGGAAGAAGCTCGCCAAAATAGGCTCACAATCCGCCAAACATTTAGCTTCACCTTTAATATGATCCCAGACTTTTTTTAGTTCTTCTAGCGACATGCTCACTCTCATTCTTTTACATTGAAGCCTAAGTAAAAACTTAGGCTTCTTATGTTTAAAACCAAAACTGATGCCTTAAGCAACTATCTAAAATAGACTTAGAATAGATTACTGTCTATCTCATCTTTAGTGGCTCTACCTAATAAAGATAATGCCGCTTCTTTCGCGTCTTTATGTTGATATAAAATTTGGTAGATCTGCTCAGTAATAGGCATTTCAACACCAACTTGTTCTGCTAATGCGCGGACTTCCTTGGTATTGCGATAGCCCTCAACTACTTGACCTATTTTTTCTTGTGCCGTATCAACATCAAGCCCTTGACCTAACATCATGCCAAACCGACGATTACGAGATTGGTTATCGGTACAGGTTAAAACTAAATCCCCCAACCCCGCCATTCCCATAAACGTTGCGGCATCTGCACCTAATGCTTTACCTAAACGACTCATTTCAGCAAGGCCACGAGTAATTAGTGCTGTACGTGCGTTCGCACCAAACCCCATACCATCAGACATACCTGCGCCAATAGCAATCACGTTTTTTACCGCGCCACCTAATTGCACACCGATAAAGTCAGGATTTTTATACACACGAAAACTTTTACCACAATGGAACAACTGTTGTAACTCTTCAGAAAAGGTGTTGTCCGTTGATGCAACAGAAATCGCAGTAGGCAGACCTGCAGCAAGTTCTTTGGCAAAAGTAGGGCCAGATAAAACTGCAAGCGGGATTTCATTACCTAATACTTCACGCGCTACATCTTGCAATAAGCGACCAGTATGAGCCTCAAGTCCTTTTGTCGCCCAAACAACACGTGCATCCTGACGTAAAAAGGGTTTGATCTGCTGTAATACGTCACCAAAAACATGGCTTGGGATCACAACCAGAATATTACGGCTGGCTTCAATGGCTTTTTGCAAAGAAGCTTCCATGTATAAACTATCAGGAAAGGAAACATCGGGCAGAAATGCCTGATTACAGCGTGCTTGTTCTAACGCCGCAACATGCTCAGGATCATGACCCCAAAGCACAACATCATGGCCATTGCGCGCTAAGGTAATCGCTAAAGCGGTGCCGTATGAACCGGCACCGATAACTGTCATAGAAGCGTTCATTAAGCTTCTTCAGCCCCTTCATTAGCAGCATCAGTTTGTTGCTGTTGTAAATAGTTCATAAACAACGCATCAAAGTTAACTGGTGCTAAGTTCAGTTGTGGGAAAGTACCACGGCTGACTAAGTTAGTGATACATTCACGAGCATAAGGGAACAGAACGTTAGGGCAATATGCACCTAAGCAATGTGCTAATTGAGTGCCTTCAATGCCTTCAACAGTGAAGATACCTGCTTGTTGCACTTCACACAGGAATGCAGTCTCGTTATCCATAGTTGCAGTTACTGTGACACGCAAAATAACTTCATACACGTTTTCAGCTAAAGTATTAGAAGATGTATCTAGATCTAATTTAACTTCTGGTTGCCACTCTTTTTGGAAAACTTGTGGAGCATTAGGCGCTTCAAAAGAGATATCTTTTGTATAAATACGCTGAATTTGAAAAGTCATCTCTTGGTTTTGCTGTTCTGACATAATAATCTTACCTTTTTATATCCTTATTAATTGAATAGCAGTAAGTATAGAACTCAATCTGCTCGCTCGTTATTTTTTACCCTTAGCCAGTGGTAAATTTTCACCACTCCAGCCTGAAAGACCATCTTTTAAGATAAAGACTTTTTCAAAACCGAGTTTAATTAGGCTTTCAGCAGGTTTTGCACCTTCAATGCCTGACGGTGATACAACAATAACTGGCTGTGATTTATATTTCTCCAGCTCAGCAATATTATTATTTTTGATTTCAGAAGGCGTTAAATTGATAGAATCAATGATGTGTCCTTTACGGAATTCATCACGGCTACGGATATCAACACATACCGCATTCTCTTTATTTATCAAAGAAATCGCTTCTGTACGGGAAATATTTTTCGTCTTAGAAAAAAGCCCTTTAAAGGTCAATACAATGACCGCCACCAGCAGCGCAACCCAAACAAAACTTAACAGGGTGTGCCGGTTGAAAAATTGCATTACTTCTTGCAGCATAGGATGCAATCACTCTCGTTAGTTAAAAATAGTATCAAAGAGCCAAAGTATACCTTTGTCATGGCGCAATTACAGCCTATTCCTGCGTTTCTCTTTCAGTTTTTGCGGAAAGTTTCTCAACAATCATTTTTTTTATTGACGGATTTATGTACCATTAGCACCGGATTTATGAAAAATGATGAATTAAAAAGGTCACCCCTTTTTACTCTACAAGATCCCTCTTCAGGCAAGCTATTAATAAATCAGCATCCCTTATAATGGCTATTTACGTAGAAATTGCCCTTTGCGTAAAATTCATACCTGTCTGAGAAACAACAATCTGTTATTTATTTAAAAGTATTGAGAACACGAGCATGTCGCAAACAAATCAAGTGCCTAAAATTGGATTCGTTTCATTAGGTTGTCCTAAAAATTTAGTGGACTCTGAACGTATCCTAACCGAACTGCGCACAGAAGGTTATCAAGTTGTTCCTACCTATAATGATGCTGATTTAGTCATCGTCAACACCTGTGGGTTTATTGACAGCGCAGTACAAGAATCACTAGAAGCAATTGGTGAAGCACTCGATGAAAACGGTAAAGTCATTGTTACCGGTTGTTTAGGTGCAAAAGAGAATCAAATTCGTGAAGTGCACCCAAAGGTACTCGAAATCACAGGGCCTCATAGTTATGAACAAGTTTTATCACATATTCATCACTATGTGCCAAAACCTGATCACAACCCTTTTATCAGCCTTGTACCCGAACAAGGTGTCAAGTTAACACCTCGCCATTACGCCTATTTGAAAATTTCTGAAGGTTGTAATCATCGTTGTACGTTCTGCATCATCCCATCCATGCGTGGTGATTTAGATAGTCGCCCAATTGGTGAAGTATTAAATGAAGCCAAAAGATTAGTCAACGCAGGGGTAAAAGAATTACTGGTTATCTCACAAGATACGTCTGCTTATGGTGTTGATACTAAGCACCAAACAGGGTTTTGGGATGGAATGCCAGTTAAAACCAGTATGGTGAGTTTATGCGAACAGCTCGCAAAATTAGGGATTTGGGTTCGCTTGCATTATGTTTACCCATACCCACATGTTGATGATGTTATTCCTTTAATGGCTGAAGGCAAAATTTTGCCTTATTTAGATATTCCATTACAGCACGCAAGCCCGAAAGTTTTAAAACTAATGAAGCGCCCTGGCTCCGTTGAGCGCACCTTAGAGCGTGTAAAACGCTGGCGTGAAATTTGTCCTGAATTAACCTTACGTTCTACTTTTATTGTTGGTTTTCCGGGTGAAACAGAAGAAGATTTCCAAATGTTATTGGATTTTCTCACCGAAGCACGTTTAGATCGTGTAGGTTGCTTTAAATACAGCCCTGTTGATGGCGCGAAAGCGAATGAATTAGCCGATCAAGTACCTGAAGAAGTAAAAGAAGAACGCTATCACCGTTTTATGAAACTACAACAACAAATTTCGACTGAACGCTTACAAGAGAAAATTGGCAAAGTGCTACTTGTGATGATTGATGAAGTCGATGAAGAAGGCGCTATTGGTCGAAGTATGGCTGATGCACCTGAAATTGATGGTGCAGTTTACCTTAACGAGCAGTTTGATGTAGAGCCAGGACAAATCGTTCGTGTTCTTATTGAACACGCAGATGAATATGACCTTTGGGGTACTATCGTCGAATAATTTCTCTCGTGAACAGCGTGATATTTTATTGCGCTGTCACACTGATTGCCTCTTTTTTCCTCTCTCCTTCTATTATTGCTTTATAATCTCTTATTAATTGAATAGATTACCTGTTAGGTATTATCTGAAATTTCGGCTTTATTTCATGTTAGCTGGTCAGTTGTTTTGTGGCATGAAATAATCTTACAAACTGTTATGAAAGGTACGTTGGTCAGATGGCAGAGAAAATGGATCTTCAAAAAAAAACACATCAGTCTTATCGTGTATTTTCTTTACCGTTAATCACGTTGCTTATTAGTACCACTCTATTTTCAGCCACTCCTGTTTTTGCCAATTCATTAACAGATAATCGCAATCAACTAAAAGATCTACAAACCACGATTGCGGAAAAAGAAAAACAAGTTCAAGAACAACAAAAACAACGAACTGCACTTCTTAATCAATTAAAAACACAAGAGACACAAATCTCTAATGCAGGTCGTTCAGTGCATGAAACTCAAAGTCGCTTACAAACTTTAGGTAAAGAGATCAAAACAATTACCGCGAATATTGCACGCCTACAAAAACAATATCATTCACAACAAGCGTTATTAGCCCGTCAAATGGACGCCGCTTATCGTCAGGGTAAACACCAAGGTATTGAACTCTTATTTCGTGGTGAAGAGGGTCAGCGTGAAGAGCGTATTTTGGCATATTACAGCTATATCAATGATGCACGAAAAGAGACAATGGCCGAACTGGCTCAAACATCAAAAGAACTGGAAGCGGAAAAAACCGCGCAGCAAGCAAAACAAAACGAACAAAAACAAGTCTTAACTAAACAGCAGCAAGAAAAACAAAAGCTTGATAACGCATTAGCGGCTCGACAAAAAACACTAACTCAACTTGAATCCACCTTAAAAGCGGATCAGAAAAACTTAGCCACTATGCGAGCTAACGAAGCCCAATTAAGAAATAAAATCGCACAAGCAGAGCGAGAAGCTAAAGCCCGCGCAGAGCGAGAGGCTCGAGAGGCTGCCCGCATTGCCGCTAAACAACGTGAAGCCCAACAGCGAGGTTCAACCTATAAACCAACGGCTGAAGAGCAATCATTGATGTCACGTACAGGTGGTTTAGGCAAACCCGCAGGACAAGCAATTTGGCCAATTAGAGGCTCTTTATTACACCGTTTTGGTGAATCTATTTCTGGCTCTGGTGAATTGCGTTGGAAAGGAATTGTTATACCTGCAGCCCAAGGCACTGAGGTAAAAGCGATTGCTGATGGTCGTGTATTACTTGCAGATTGGCTTCAAGGTTATGGTTTGGTTGTCGTGGTTGAACACGGAAAAGGTGATATGAGCCTTTACGGTTATAACCAAAGTGCTTTAGTAAATGTCGGTCAGCAAGTAAAAGCAGGCCAATCTATTGCTTTAGTCGGTAATAGTGGTGGACAAGAGCGTTCAGCACTCTATTTTGAAATTAGACGTCAAGGAAAAGCAGTGAACCCTGTCCCTTGGCTTGGGAGGTAGGTTTGAAATTACTTGGCACATTACAACGCAAGAGTGCTTTTTTACTTAGTTTAATGTTGCTAAGTCTGGTTGTGAGTACACCTGCATTTGCGGCCAAATTAGCCATTGTGATTGATGATTTTGGTTATCGTAAAAAAGAAGATAACCAAATTTTACAACTTCCAACTGCGGTTTCTATTGCCATTTTGCCTGACTCACCTCATGGTAAAGAAGTGGCGAATAAAGCCCATGCACAAGGGCGGGAAATTCTCATCCATATGCCCATGGCTCCTATCAGTAAACAGCCTTTAGAGCGTGATACCCTAAAACCGTCAATGGATCAGGCTGAAATTAATCGCATTATTCAACATGCTATTAATAATGTGCCTTACGCCGTCGGTATGAATAACCATATGGGCAGTGCAATGACATCAGATAGACAAGCGATGGATAGAGTCATTAAAGCGCTTAATCACTCAAACCTCTATTTTTTAGATAGCGTAACCATTGGTAATACACAAGCTGCTATTGCAGCTAAAGCCGCGGGTGTTCCCTCTTTGCGTCGTCATGTTTTTCTCGATAACGTGCAAACAGAAGCTGAGACTCGCCAACAACTTGCTCGTGCAATTGCTTTAGCGCGAAAAAATGGCTCAGCCATCGCTATTGGACACCCTCATCCTTCTACCGTCAGAGCATTGCAACAACAACTGCCTTTACTCCCAGCGGATATTCAACTAGTCGCACCAAGTAGTCTATTAAAACCACAAATAGAAAAACCAGCACAGCCCGAACCACCAAAAGTTGTACCACCTACAGAACAACCGCAAGAGCCAAAACCTGCCACATGGTTAAAACCCGCACAAGATGCGATTATTTCGATGAAGAAAAGTACGCTGATTAATACGTTATCCAATGGATTTGGCTCATCAGAAAAAAAGAATTTACCCAACCCACCTAATCCTAATTCAATGGGTGAAATTGAAAAGTAATGCAATAAAAAAGAGCCTTGAAAGGCTCTTTTTTGGCTTAATAAGCACTCATTACTGCCAATCTAAAATCACTTTACCTGATTGACCTGAACGCATGATATCAAAGCCTTTTTGGAATTCATCAATTGGGAATTGGTGGGTAATAATCGGAGAGAGATCAAGACCAGACTGGATAAGCGCGGCCATTTTGTACCACGTCTCAAACATTTCACGACCATAGATACCTTTAATAAACAGCCCCTTAAAGATAACTTGTCCCCAATCAATTGCCATATCCGAAGGTGGAATACCTAAAAGGGCAATACGGCCACCATGATTCATAGTGTTAAGCATAGTACGAAACGCTGGAGGTGCCCCAGACATCTCTAATCCCACATCAAAACCTTCTGTCATGCCTAATTCTTTCATAACATCGATTAGGTTTTCTTTGCTAACATTAACAGCTCGGGTAACACCCATTTTTTTCGCGAGATCAAGACGATATTCATTAACATCAGTGATCACCACATGGCGAGCACCTACATGTTTACAAATTGCAGCAGCCATAATTCCAATGGGGCCAGCGCCAGAAACCAGCACATCTTCACCCACTAAATCAAAAGATAATGCGGTATGTACAGCATTACCAAAAGGATCAAAAATAGCGGCTAATTCATCAGGAATGTTGTCTGGAATTTTAAACGCATTAAAAGCTGGAATAACCAGATATTCAGCGAAGCAGCCTGGACGGTTTACACCAACACCAATAGTATTACGGCATAAATGAGTGCGACCACCACGACAATTACGACAATGCCCACAAGTGATATGCCCTTCACCCGAGACACGATCACCAATATTAAAGCCTTTAACTTCTTGCCCTATCGCAACAATCTCACCGATATATTCATGGCCAACGACCATAGGCACAGGAATTGTTTTTTGTGACCACTCGTCCCAGTTATAAATATGAACATCAGTGCCACAAATCGCTGTTTTACGAATTTTGATCATCACATCGTTATGACCAAGTTCAGGTACTGGAACATCGGTCATCCAAATACCTTCTTGTGCTTTTAATTTTGACAATGCTTTCATATGGGAGCCTTATGCAATCACATTAAGTTGTTTACCAATTTTAATAAATGCTGCCACTGCCCGTTCAATTTGCTCTGGAGTATGTGCAGCCGACATTTGCGTACGTATACGTGCTTGCCCTTGTGGTACAACAGGATAGAAGAACCCTGTGACATAAATTCCTTCATCAAGTAAACGAGTTGCAAATTCTTGCGCTAATTTAGCTTCACCTAACATCACTGGAATAATCGCGTGATCGGCACCTGCCAATGTAAAACCTGCGGCACTCATTTTTTCACGGAAAAGTGAGGCATTGCGCCATAAACGATCACGAATTTCATCACCTGATTTCAACATCTCTAATACGGCAATAGAGGCTGAAACAATGGCAGGTGCTAATGAATTGGAGAATAAATAAGGGCGAGAACGTTGACGTAACCACTCGACCACTTCTTTACGAGCCGCTGTATAACCACCAGAGGCACCACCTAGCGCTTTACCTAAAGTGCCTGTGATAATGTCAACTCTCCCCATTACATCGCAATATTCATGAGTTCCCCGACCTTGCGCTCCCACAAAACCCACGGCATGAGAATCATCAACCATCACTAATGCACCAAATTCATCTGCTAAATCACAAATAGATTTGAGATTGGCGATCACGCCATCCATTGAAAACACACCATCAGTTGCGATCATGATATGGCGAGCATTATCTGCTTTGGCTTTTTCGAGTTGTATGCGCAGTTCTGCCATATCGTTATTGGCATAGCGATAGCGTTTGGCTTTGCATAAACGCACACCATCAATAATAGACGCATGGTTTAAGGCATCAGAAATAATGGCATCTTCTGGGCCCATTAGTGTTTCAAATAGTCCACCATTGGCATCAAAGCAAGATGAATACAAAATGGCATCTTCCATACCCAAAAATTCAGCAATTTTATTTTCTAATGTTTTATGTGAATCTTGAGTACCACAAATAAAACGGACAGATGCCATACCAAACCCGTGGCTATCCATACCTGCTTTTGCGGCTTCAATCAGCTTGGGATGATTTGCTAAACCTAGATAGTTGTTAGCACAGAAGTTAATAACATGGCTTCCGTCAGCAACGGCGATATCAGCACTTTGTGAAGAGGTGATGATGCGCTCATTTTTAAAGAGGCCATCTTGACGAGTTTGTTCGAGTTGTTGATTAATTTGTTGATAAAATGCGGGAGTAGACATACTTTCTCCTAAGACAGCAAGCTGAAAAGCGAAACATAAATATTTTGACTATAATATAGTCAGCTTTGTTTCTTATTCTATGCCTTTGTTCTATTAAAAACGACAAATGTAAATAAATAATGTTATTTATGTAATTAAGATCACTAATACACACTGCATTTTTTGAGAATTTCAGTCTGTTGTTCCGTGATGAATACTACCGTTAACGCTGTTCAGTGTTATTATAGACCTAGAGCTAATTTTAAGATTTTTATATGAAGGGGTAGCCACATGATTATCGTCACGGGCGGTGCAGGTTTTATCGGCAGCAATATTGTTAAAGCGTTAAATGATGAAGGTTATACCGATATTTTGGTTGTTGATAACCTCAAAGATGGCACCAAATTCGTTAATTTAGTTGATCTCAATATCACTGATTATATGGATAAGGAAGATTTTATTGCGAGTGTTGTTGCTGGTGATGATTTTGGTGATATCGATGCTGTTTTCCATGAAGGTGCTTGCTCTTCTACCACTGAGTGGGATGGCAAATATATGATGGATAACAACTATCAATATTCTAAAGAGCTACTTCATTTTTGTCTTGAGCGCCAAATTCCTTTCTTATATGCCTCTTCTGCTGCAACTTATGGCGGTCGCACTGATAATTTTATCGAAGAGAGAAAATATGAAGCACCTTTAAATGTCTACGGTTATTCAAAATTCTTATTTGATGAATATGTACGCCAGATTTTACCTGAAGCAGATTCGATGATTTGTGGCTTCCGTTATTTTAATGTTTATGGCCCACGTGAAGGTCATAAAGGCGGTATGGCAAGTGTCGCATTCCATTTAAATAACCAAGTCAATGCCGGTCAAAATCCCAAATTATTCGAAGGTAGTGAAACCTTCCAACGTGACTTTATTTATGTTGGCGATGTGGCAGCGGTTAATTTATGGTTCTGGCGTAATAATGTATCCGGTATTTTTAACTGTGGTACGGGTCGAGCTGAATCATTCCAAGCTGTTGCCGATGCCGTTATTGCTCATCATAAAGATAAAGATCTCTCTATTGAACATATTGAATTCCCTGAGAAATTGAAAGGTCGTTACCAAGCATTTACTCAAGCTGATCTAACAAATTTACGTAAAGCAGGTTATTCCGCACCTTTTAAAACAGTTGCCGAAGGTGTAGAGCTTTATATGCAATGGTTAAATCAAGGTAAGTAATCACTGTTTATGAAAATCTTTGTGGTAGGGCCGTCATGGGTCGGGGATATGATGATGTCCCAAAGTCTTTATCGTACATTGAAAGCATTACATCCGGCGGCAACCATTGATGTAATGGCACCTGCATGGTGTCGTCCATTACTCGAAAAAATGCCAGAAGTTGATAATGCAATCCCAATGCCATTAGGGCACGGTGCTTTAGCCATTGGTGAACGTCGTCGTTTAGGAAAACAATTAAGAGAGAATGGTTATACTCACGCTTATGTATTACCCAACTCGTTTAAGTCTGCATTAGTCCCTTTCTTTGCAGATATTCCTAAACGTACTGGATGGCGTGGGGAAATGCGTTATGGGTTATTAAATGATTTACGACCTTTAGACAAAGACGCATTTCCTTTAATGGTTGAACGCTACGTTGCGCTAGCTTATGACAAGCAAAAAGTCCAAAAAGCGACAGATTTACCTCAACCTCTGCTTTGGCCTAAGTTATCAGTAGCCGAGAGTGATATCTCTACCACATTGCATCAATTTTCATTATCTACTCAGCGTCCTGCTATTGGTTTTTGCCCAGGCGCTGAATTTGGCCCTGCTAAACGTTGGCCTCATTACCATTACGCAGCTTTAGCACAGAAACTGATTGAGCAAGGTTATCAAATCTTCTTATTTGGTTCTCAAAAAGATAAAGAAGCAGGCGAAGAGATAAAACAAACCTTAACGCCAGAAGCACGTGAAGCGTGTTTTAATCTTGCTGGCGAAACCAGTCTTGAACAGGCGGTTAATTTAATTGCCTCTTGTAAAGCAGTCGTCAGTAATGACTCTGGTTTAATGCACATTGCTGCTGCGTTAGAACGTCCGTTAGTAGCGCTTTATGGCCCAAGTAGCCCTGATTTTACGCCACCGTTATCACATAAAGCGCGCGTGATCCGTTTAATTACTGGTTATCACAAAGTACGTAAAGGGGATGCAGAACAAGGCTATCACCAAAGCTTAATTGATATTCAGCCAGAAAAAGTCTTTGCAGAGCTTGAAAATTTACTGTCAACGGAGCCATCAGCGTGAAGCGGGTATTAATCGTTAAAACCTCTTCTATGGGGGATGTTTTACATACGTTGCCTGCATTAACTGATGCAATAAATGTTTATCCTGATATTCGTTTTGATTGGGTAGTCGAAGAAGGTTTTGCACAGATCCCTAGCTGGCACCAAGCCGTTGATACGGTTATTCCTGTGGCGATACGCCGTTGGCGAAAAAACTGGTTTAGTGCGCCTATTCGCGCAGAGCGCGCACAATTTCGTCGCACTATTCAAGCTCATCATTATGATGCCGTTATTGATGCACAAGGATTACTGAAAAGTGCATTCTTAGTGACTCGATACGCCAAAGGAATAAAACATGGTTATTCCCGCCAATGTGCCCGTGAGCCATTAGCTAGCTTTTTTTACAACGTTCGCCATGACGTCAGTAAAAAAATGCATGCCGTTGAGCGAATTCGCCAGCTATTTGCACTAAGCTTAAATTATCCGATCCCACAATCTCAGGGTGATTATGGGATTGCACAGCATTTTCTCTCACTTCCATCCTTTGATGAACGCCCTTATTTGGTATTCTTGCATGCAACTACGCGTGATGAGAAACATTGGCCAGAATCCCATTGGAGAGAATTAATCGCCTTACTCGCAGATTCTGGAGTACGCATTAAATTGCCTTGGGGTGCAGAGCATGAACACCAACGAGCCATTCGCCTAGCAAAAGATTTTGACTACGTTGATGTGCTGCCAAAAATGTCGCTAGCCCAAGTGGCTCAGGTTATTGCTGGTGCTAAAAGTGTGGTGTCTGTCGATACCGGATTAAGCCATTTAACGGCCGCATTAGATAAACCCAATATCACCCTATTTGGCCCCACCGATCCCGGTTTAATCGGCGGTTATGGTAAAGCCCAAACGGCTATAAAAGCAGAAGGCGGGGATATTGGGGAGATAAGTGCACAACAAGTTATTAATATTCTCAATATTTAGCCTTATAAGCCCTAAAAGTTATTAGTCTTTTAGGGCTTTATTAACCGCACTAAAGACTTCATCAACCATAATAAGATCCATTGATGCTTGTATTCCCTCATCTGGGTTAGGTTTCTTATTGATAATGGTATGCAAATGAAGATCTTGATAAGGCCCTGTCCATTTAGGGTTTGCTGTCGCAAATAAACTTACTGTTGGGCGTTGTAGTGTGATCGCTAAATGCAGAGGCCCAGTATCTCCTGTGACTAATACATCCATTATTTTTATCTGACTTAGCAAATCAGGTAATGAAGTTTTGCCTACTAGGTTTTCAATATTGTGAAGATATTTTTCTGGCAATAATGCAAAAAAATCCTCGGGCAATTCTAATTCTCGAGGAGATCCTATTAATTTAATTTGTACTGATGGTTTACTATCAATAAGCTTTTGCGCTAATTCAACAAAATATTTTACTGGCCATCGACGCTCTTGCGTTGATGCTCCCATCTGAAAACCAACAATATTCCCTTCATTTTTGGTTAATGGTTTTATTTCACACGGAAGTTCCATTCTTGTATCAGTACTATCGATCCCTAAATAACGAATAAGATTAAGTTTACTCTGAATAACATGGCCTCCTGCTGGATAATGATCAGCAATAATCCATTTTTGAAACCATTTAGGAATAATATCTGATGTATTACGTAGTATATACTGACAACCTGCCATAACAGCAAATAACACATCATAAGGGAGATGAGAATGAAGAATAACCGCTAATTCGGGTTTATATTTTTTTGCCTGTAATGCAATAGGGAGTAGATTTCTAATTTTATTATCCCAATAAACCACACTGTCTATTTGGTCATAGTTTTCAACTAATAATCTATTTTTTTCGCTGGAAACCAATGTGATATGTGCATCAGGATAATGTGCACGAATAGCTCTTATCGCGGGAGTATTAAACATAAAATCCCCCAGTGCTGTCGTAGAAAAAATAAGAATACTATTAAATTGAATATCAGATGAAAATGCATCTGTTTTTTTCATCTTTCCTAAAAGTGGGTTATAAATATTTAGGAAGTTATGTACCCATTTTAATTTCTTTAACTTCATCTTATTTTGCCTGCATCTTACTTTGATAGTACTCAGCCAACGTCATTCCCTGCACTTTGTCTGACAAGAAACTAAATAACGTTTCTAAATCATTATATAGCCCTTCAATTTCCTGTTCAGTACGGAATGTAGGGCTACCACCCGGCATAAATTCAGATGAATGCAACATAAACTCAATATGAGAGTGGCCTTGAGCCAACGATTTTTCAGCAACATCAATCATCTGTTGGGCATTTCCGCCTTTAGGACGAAGCCAATTTACTGAAGGCGCTCGTTGCTTACCTCTTAACTTATCGTAGCCTTGCTTAACTTTATTCATTAAAGGCGAATGCTTATATTGAATACTCATTGGCACCTCTAGCAATGATGAATTACCCGACTTGGTAATATCTTCTAGATCCATAAAATAAGCATGGCTTGGAAAATGGGTGTAATTAGTGCCGCCCACTTGTGCTGGATCACCTTTTGTAAAACGCCAATCTACTTTAGGCGTGACAGAGCAATCGACTTGATAACCAAATTCAACCAAGAGTTGTGCATAAACCTCATTAAATGCCCAACGCCCCGCACGATGACTTAACATTTTTGTTTGTAGTTTATCTTCAAGTAAATCAGTCATTAATGCGATTTTATCTCGCATTTGCGCTTTGGGGTATTCAATTAAATAAGGCTGATAGCGTAAATCATCATCAGTTAAAGGTGTTAATGGTGGGCTATTCCAAGCATGTAAATGCATACCAATTTCACCCGTATTACGGGCAATAACATCACGAGCAAACTCAATATACGCCTCATCCATTACCATTTCATAATTTGTTAACCAAACAGGTTTAAAATGGAAACGTTCGCAAAGTTGCTGAAAACGAGGAAGAAAATGCGTATTTTGCGTGGTGATCTTACCCTCATTTTCCCAAAGATTATCGCCTTCAGTATCTAATGTGATAATAAATGCAGGTTTAGCCATTATATTCTTTACTCTTCATTTCAAAAAAATCCATCATATTTTTTATATATACATCGCCATAAAATGGCTCAATAGATTTTTTCATTTCACAAGGATTAGGTAGATTTAATCTTTCATTGACAACATCATTTAATATTTTCAAGAATGATGATTCATCATCAACTGGGAATAATTGCCCATTACTTCCATTAATAATATCAGAAGGTCCAGTTAAACAATCAGAGCTAATACAGTAAATTCCATAAGATTGAGCCTCAATTAAAACCATAGGAAGTCCTTCATGAGTTGATGTCAATAAACATGCAGTAACTTCTTTAATATGACTTAATACATAATCCCACGCATTACTTTGCCAACCATGAAAAATAACTTTTTTATCAATTTTTAACTTTTTTGCAAGTGAGAGTAAATCTGCTCTGTCTTCTCCATCTCCAACTAGATGTAACTCCCAGTTTCCTTCTAACTTGCTTAATGAACGAAACATAAATTCAAGGTTTTTACTTCCCTTGGATAATAACCGCCCAACATAGAGAAATTTTGTTCTACCTTGAGGACGAGGGATCGTTTTATCCGTTCTATCTACGGGATTGTAAACTACATTAATACGAGATTCAGGTACATTATTACTAAGTAAATATTTTTTATTACCTGAGCTAATCGGTATATGGTATTGCGTATTTAAAGTGTATATCGCTTTATATGCTATCCATAATGATGTATGTATCCAAGAAAACACTGGGATATGTCTCAGTGAGAACTTAGATGCTAAATTAGCGATATAACACCCTATAACATCTGATCCAATAATAACATCTGGTTTTTCTTTTCTTAAAATATTAGCTAATTTACATGAAAATAAAAATCTTCTTACTTTATGATTTCTAATTTTACAATTAATAAATCTTACATTTAAACTTTCATACCAATTTTCATTAATACAAATATCTCGTTCCTTCAAAAGGACAATAGATAATTCTACTTGAGGATAAAATTCTTTTAATAAATTATTTAATTTATTAAAAACAACCTCCATACCTCCTAAACCTTGCAACTCAATACCAACTATAGTTATTTTTTTTATTGACATAAATACTCACCTACAAGAATATCTAATTTAGATTTAATTAGATCTGTTGATATCTCACTGACTTTACTATCTATTTTGTCCTGAGTTATTTGAATTGCTTTTTGATTATTTGGTGACCACAAATAATTATTTGCATATTGGCCATGATAATCATTTCCATACAATGCAAGTGTAGGTTTATCAAAAGCCGTAGCAACATGAACAATAGATGTATCTGGTGTTATTACTAAATCAGCATATTTTATAATTGCTGATGCACTAATAAAGTCTCCAATAGGATTGCTCACAATATTTTCGAATTGAAGATTTTCTAGATCATTCTGTCGTCCAATAAAGATAATATTTACTTCATATTTTTTGAAATATGACATTATAAATAATAGCTGTTCTTTTGATATATCTCTTTTTTCAGATGCAGAAAATGGATTTATTACTACCGTTTTTTTATATGGTAGATCATTAATAAATTTTTTTATCTTATTTTCTATCACACTAGGGATCATAATCTCATATTTAAGTTCATCAAAAGGCACATTAAGAACATTAAGCATTTCCTTGTACCTTTCAATAACATGAGATTGATACTTATCATAATTTATATTTAAATTATATGTTTTAATGTTATTTTTATTAAAGCCGACAACATTTTTAGCATCAATTATTCTTATAAATAATAAATAAGATATTGGGAGTAACTCTCCCATATCAATAATTAAATCGTAACTTTCTTTCCTTAAACTGAGCGCTAATTTTATAATAGAAAAAAATTTTTCTTCATATGTGTAATTTTTATTATATAAATCAGAGTACTCAATAACACAAAAATTATTATTTCCAGAAACAATATCTACAGAATACCCATTGTTCTTTAGTTGTCTTAAAATTGATGTTGAAACAACCATGTCACCAATTTTATTATCATCTCTTAAAAAAAGTACTTTAGGATCTTTTTTTAAAGAAAAACTCTTACGATAAATAGAATCAATAAAAAATTTGGCAATAGCAAATTTCACCCTCTTAAAAAAATAATTTTTCTGTCTATTTAATCGCCTAAGCGTACTAAATTTTTTATTTCCCATTATTGGTGCACTCTAGTAACTATAAGTTCAACATACTGATCAATCACTTCATTAATATCAAATTTTTGGTACATCTCAGGTGTGATTTTAGGTGGGGTAAAATAAACCAATCGCATCTTTTCTGCTAACGATGTTACATTTAGATCTGCTTTATAATTAGCAAGCTCACCTTCCATAATCTCACCAATACCACCGGGACAATTGGTACTCGCAATCGGTGTATTACAAATCAAAGATTCAACCAACACATTGCCTAAACCTTCGCTATCAGAGCTTAAAATAACCGCTTTTGCATCATTAATAACAGCAAATGGATTTGCTAAAAAACCAATTAAACTTACTTTATTTTCTAAATTAAGCTCTGCTATTTTATTTTTAATTTTAGTTGTCACTTCAGAAGAGCCTTGTCCTGCAATAAATAATTTACAAGGCAAATCCGCTAACGCAAATGCTTCTAATAATCTGTCATGCCGTTTAACTTCATGAAAACGACCAATATGTAGTAAATAATCTTGCCCTTGATAAGAATTACTTTCTAACGCTAAATTTCTAATTTCTTGAATATCAAACGGATTATAAATTGTTTTTAATTGTTGTGGTGATACTCCCACATTTTCGATCAAATCCTGCCCAGCCGCATTGGAAACCGTAATAATATTTTTTCCTTGATATACTTTTTGGATCTTTTTTTGTTTTAACCAACGAGAAAAACCTGTTTTATTACCTAAATAAGATTGGGAAAATATGCCATGAATGCAATACCATGTATTTTTATCTGCCAGCTCTTTAGATAAAGCGACTATTCTATCTGTCTTATGCAAATTTGAAACAACA
The DNA here is from genome assembly GCF_040138965.1 of Proteus sp. fly-1089. Classification (NCBI taxonomy): domain Bacteria; kingdom Pseudomonadati; phylum Pseudomonadota; class Gammaproteobacteria; order Enterobacterales; family Morganellaceae; genus Proteus; species Proteus sp. fly-1089. The sequence goes on along the minus strand of NZ_JBEETS010000008.1, from coordinate 102,344 downwards.
AGCGATGGAATACCTTTACGTGCAAATAGTGATTTCAACGTATTATCCATCGACTTTGCTCGACGTTTCAGTTCTGTTTGTCGATGAAATAATCCACGGTAACTGTCTGCATCAATCAATAACTCAATATTAGCAGGGATCGAATAATCACACTTTTCAGCTAAAGAGAGTAACGTAACGGTATAACCACGCTGGCTTAAACCATGACAGAGCCTGATAGTGACATTTTCAGCACCACCACCCGGTAATCCATCAATAATAAAAAGGATATGTTCCTTCATAAACTAAGAACCTTTTGGTAAAGCCCAATCAGTTGTTGAGATAAATGCTCTGGCGTATAAGGCAATATCTTGTTTCGGGCAGCTTTAGACATTCTATTATCAAGATTATCGGCAGAAATTGTTTTTATTGCACTTACCATTGCCGAAATATCTAGCGCATCAGTGACAAAACCATTAACACCTTGCTCAATAAATTCAGAGCCACCACAAGTATAACTAGTGATCACGGGTAAACCACATGCCATTGCCTCTAAAACAACATTAGGAAAAGGATCATATAAAGTGGGTAACAATAAACCATCTGCCATTTGATATAAAGGTAAGGTGTCTTTTTGCACACCTAGAAAATGAACGCGATCATGACTTTTTAATTGATGAGCAAATTGCTGATATTTTTTCTGCTCTTTATCTTGTCCAACTACAATCAAATGTGCACTTGTACAACTAATTGCTTCTATGGCCGCTTTTAAGCCTTTGCGCTCAAATCCAGAGCCCACATAAATAAAACATTTTGCTTCAACAGGAATATGGTATTGCTGGCGTAATTGTTCGCGATAAAGCGCAGTCGCAGGGAAAAATCGCTGATTATCAATCGCATTATAAATTACGCTAATGCGCTCACTTTCAATACCAAAATCTTCCATCACTTCACGCTTTACCATTTCTGAATTACAGATAACGCGTTTTAGTTCTGGTGAATGATACATCTCTTTTTCAGCTTTCATTACATAGCGGTGATAACAACTATTAAGCAATAATTGACTACGTAATGGGCTTAAAACGCGTGAACGTTGTAATAACCATCGGTGATGAACACCGTCTCCTGCACGATAAATATCGCATCCTGCAATACGTTCATGACTTTGAACTAAATCGAACTTTTCTTTTTGCCAACATTGTCTTGCTGCTTGAGCAAAGCCTTTTTCACGGCTAATTCGCCCCCATTTTATTGGGTTGACAATATGAATATGCCACTGAGGTTGTACTGCACCAATCCATGAACGCGTGATCACATTAAGTTGTACAGCTTGATTATCTAATGCCTCAAGCGCTCGAGAAACAAATCGTTCTGCTCCCCCATCAGGTCGGTATTTTTGACGCACTATAGCCAATCGGAATGAATTCATTTTAGTTGTCCCCTTACGGCATTCAGTACATCTTCGACAGGTATTAAACTGAGATAACGCGTTTGTGTGTTGGTATTGACATCATCAGGATCAGGGAGTTCACCATAATTGCCTGCCCATAACACTTCGCCAATATGTTCCCATGGCGACCAATGAAATAATTTTGATGGCCCAAAGAGTGCAATAAGAGGCGTTTTAAGTGCTGCCGCCATATGCATGGGAACAGAATCAACCCCAATAAATAAACGAGCATGATCAATTAACGCAGCAAGTTGAGGTAAAGAAAGTTGTCCTGATAATGAAACCACACTGTTTGAAGTACACCCTTTAATAATGGTCTCTACCATCTCTTTTTCACGAACATCAGGCCCTGATGTTAAAATAATTTGGTGTCCATCATGCTGTAAGGCATCGATTAATTCAGACCACTTATTTTCATCCCAACATTTAAAAAACCAACGAGATGTCGGTTGGATAACAATATAAGATGTGAATACACCTTGAGATTTTAGCTTATCAATAACGCACTGTTTATCTTGTTCACTGTATGCCATTGATACTTGATTATCTATTTTAGGTAGCTGTAATGGTTGCAAGAGCGCTAAATTTTGCTCCACAATATGTTGAGTATAAACAGAGTCTAAAGGGATCAAATGAGTAAAGCATTTTTTCCAAAAAGGGCTTTGACGTTTATAAATATCATATCCAACACGAATTTTAGCCCCCGTAAAACGCGTTATTAATGCACTATTCCATTGATCGGCTAAGTTTATAACAACATCATAGTGTCTCTTTCTTAATTCAGTGAACAATTGCCACTCATGACGTAACCTTGCCAGCTTCCCTTCATTTTTCCATGCTTTATCTAGTGCAAAGATATGGTGAATGGAGGAAAAACTCTCAATCATTGGCATGGTTTCTTTATTGATTAAAACATCCACTTCAGCATTTGGAAAGTTAGCTTTTAATGTATTAATAACAGGGGTAATCAATAAAGTATCACCATGATGTCGTAACTTAATAATAAGAACCCGTTGTATTAACTTCATTTTTTCACTCATAACATTCCAAATGTACTTGAATAACTAGCAATGTGATTTGATTATAAAAAAAATTCTATCAAGTTTCCTGAATAAAGCCTGTTAAAATTAATAAAAAAGCATTATACCGTGTTGTTTATCGCCACAACGTTTGTTTTTACACACTTTCTACTGCACAGTGTGATACTATAAGCGTTCGTCCAGATAAGTGAATTTGATAGCATGTTGTTGCGTTTATATCAGGTACTTCTTTACCTTATTCAACCTCTGATTTGGTTACGTCTTTTATTACGTAGCCGTAAAGCACCCGCCTACCGAAAACGGTGGGGAGAGCGCTATGGCTTTTGCAAAGGCAAAGTCGTGCCTCAAGGGATATTATTGCATTCTGTATCTGTGGGTGAGACTCTCGCCGCAGTGCCACTTGTTCGCGCCCTTCGCCATCACTATCCTGATTTACCTATAACAGTCACTACCATGACTCCAACAGGTTCAGAACGTGTACGTTCTGCATTTGGTGATGATGTTTACCATGTCTATCTTCCTTATGATTTACCAGGTTCAGTTAATCGTTTTCTTAAAACGGTCGATCCGAAATTGGTTATCATTATGGAAACAGAATTGTGGCCTAACCTAATTTCAAAACTGCATCAACGAAAGATCCCGTTGATTATTGCTAATGCACGTTTATCAGAACGCTCTGCCGCTGGTTATCAAAAATTAGGTAATTTTGTCAAAACGATGCTCCAAAAGATCACCTTAATCGCGGCTCAAAACCAAGAAGATGGTGAGCGCTTTATCGAATTAGGCCTTAAACGCTCACATTTGCATGTAACAGGCAGCCTGAAATTTGATATTTCTGTTACCCCTGAATTAGCTGCCAGAGCTGTTGCTTTACGTCGCCAATGGGCAGCTCACCGCCCTGTTTGGATAGCAACGAGCACGCATGAAGGTGAAGAGACCATTATTTTAGAGACACATAAAAAGCTTCTGACACAATTTCCACAACTTTTGTTAATTTTAGTGCCTCGACATCCTGAACGTTTTCCTAAAGCTGAGCAATTAACCCGCGAAGCAGGATTAAAGTACACATTACGTAGCACTGATGCTGTTCCCGATGCACAAACTCAAGTGGTTATTGGCGATACTATGGGCGAACTGATGTTGCTCTATGGTATTGCTGATTTAGCTTTTGTGGGAGGGAGTTTAGTCGAGCGAGGTGGTCATAACCCGTTAGAAGCAGCCGCTCACGCTATCCCTGTAATTATGGGGCCTCATACTTTTAATTTTAAAAATATCTGTGCCAAGCTTGATCAAGCTGAAGGGTTAATCACTGTCACGGACAGTCAATCAATGGCAACAGCGATCGCCTCACTGCTTAATGATGAAGACTATCGTCGTTATTATGGTCGTCATGCGGTTGAAGTACTTCATGAAAATCAAGGGGCATTACTGCGTTTACTCACCTTACTTTCCCCCTATCTTCCTCCCCGGAGTCACTAATGAGCCAGAGTAAGCGCCTTTCTGTGGTGATGATCAGTAAAAATGTCGCTGATGTCATTGGTGAATGCTTAGACTCTGTACAATGGGCGGATGAAATCATTGTGTTAGATTCGGGGAGTCAAGATGATACCTGCCGTATTGCAACAGAAAAAGGGGCAAAAGTCTTTGTAAACAGTGAGTGGCCAGGTTTTGGTAAACAGCGCCAATTAGCACAACAATATGCCACTGGTGATTATATTTTTATGATCGATAGTGACGAACGTGTCACTCCTGAGCTAAAAACCAGTATCCTCGCAATATTGCAACAACCTGAAGAAAATGTGGTTTATCACTGTGCTCGCCGTAATTTATTTATGGGGCGTTTTATGAAGCACAGTGGTTGGTATCCCGATAAAGTGACACGTTTATATGCTCGTGAACGTTATCAATATAACGATAATTTAGTTCATGAATCATTAGAAACCCAAGGTGCAACCGTTAAAACCTTACAAGGTGACCTCTTACATCTTACTTGCCGTGATCTCATGGAGTTTCAGCAAAAACAGCTAAAATATGCCACCGAATGGGCAAAAGAGCGTCACCAACAAGGTAAAAAAGCCAGTTTCAGCTCAATTTTAAGTCATACATTAGGAGCTTTTTTTAAGACGTGGTTGTTAAGAATGGGGTTTTTAGATGGAAAACAGGGTTTGATATTGGCATTTGTTAACGCACAGTATACCTTTAATAAATACGCCTCTTTATGGGAACTCAGCCAGAAGACTATCAATAATGAAAAATAAAGCTATCTACCCCGGAACATTCGATCCAATCACTTATGGCCATATTGATATTTTAACCCGTGCTGCGGGTATGTTTGATACGGTTTTATTAGCCATTGCTGATAGCGCCCGTAAAAATCCGATGTTTACCCTCGAAGAACGTGTTGATCTAGCCAAACAGGTAACGAGTCATTTACCTAATGTTGAAGTGGTTGGGTTTAGTGAACTAATGGCTAATTTTGCCAAACAACAACAAGCGACTATTTTAATTCGTGGTGTACGTAGCGTTTCTGACTTTGAATATGAATGGCAACTGGCCAATATGAACCGCCATTTTGCACCTGATCTTGATAGCGTATTTTTACTACCCTCTCAAAATCTTTCTTTTGTCTCTTCATCTTTAATTAAAGATGTGGCGCGCCATGACGGTGATGTCTCTACGTTTTTACCTGAAGTAGTCACCACCGCCATGCTAAAAAAACTCGGTAAAATTTAACTCTCATTTTCACCATGTTGGCAATGTCGGCAGAAAAAGGTGCTACGTTGCCCTTGCTTAATGCTTTCAATTGTATGTCCACAAATTAAACAAGGTTTATCTTTACGCCCATAAACAAATAGCTCTTGTGCAAAATAACCAGGTTTACCATCTGATTGTAAAAAGTCTTTTAGTGTTGTCCCACCTTGTTCGATAGAGCGTGTTAATACGCGTTTTATCGCAGTCACTAGTACCACACACTCTTCTAACGTTAAACTATTGGCTTTTCTATCTGGCATAATACCTGATGAAAATAGTGCCTCGTTAGCATAAATATTGCCGACACCCACAACTAATTTATTATCCATTAACCATGGTTTGATGGCTGTTTTTTTATTTTCTGACTGTTGATATAGATATTGTGCATTAAATTCATCAGAAAGGGGTTCAGGCCCTAAATGGGCTAATACTGAGCTGGTTGTTAAATCTTCACACCATAACCATGCACCAAAGCGTCGAGGATCGGTATAACGCAATACTTTGCCATCACGAAAAATCAAATCGATATGATCATGTTTTTCTTCAGGCTGTTCCTCTAATAAAATACGCACACTCCCTGACATCCCCAAATGGATAATGATCCATCCAGTATTCAGTTCTATGAGTAGATATTTAGCTCGTCGCTTAACACTTAAAATAGGCTCATCGAGTAAGGTTTTTATTTTTTCAGAAACGGGCCAACGTAATTTACTATTACGCACAATGGCATAGTGCAACACATTACCTACAAGATGAGGTTCAATGCCTCGGCGACTGGTTTCGACTTCTGGCAATTCAGGCACTGGTGACTCCATAATTATCAGATAAGAGATACAGCGATAACATCATTTTTATTGTATGATCAGCTTCCCTAAAAGCATAAAGGACGATAGCAGATTATTATGATGGTATTTAAAGATTGTAGTAAAAAATCCCTGTGGAACTTATCCATTATTGGGCTTTACATTATATTGATCTACTTACCAGATATCACTCGTTATAAAAATATTGTGATGGGGTTGATTGGTGCAACAGCACTGTGGTATCTGGTACGTGACTTTAAGACTATCTGTAAGATATTTAAAAATAATCTCGCTTTTTCACTCCTGTTTTTATTGCTCGCGATTGGTTATTCCATCGTAATTTCTGTTGAACCTAGCATCAGTATAAAAGAGATAAATAAGCCGATTTTAAATGGCTTACTGCTGTTTGCTGTGACCTTTCCGATTGTATTATATAAAGAAAAGCCTACCGATATAGCTAAAATGGTGATGGTTGCTTTTGCGATAGGGTTGCTGGTGATTATGGCTAAAGAATTAGTGCAGTATTATTTGGAGTATCAAAGAGGTATTTGGGCCTTCACGAAAAAAAGCCAGTTGATTCATAGAGAAATATCTTACACTCTTCTTTTTTTCTTTCCCACTATATTAGCGTTATGGGCTTTAAAAAAACAAAATTCCGTTATTAATTGGCTACTATTAGCTGTTGTTAGTTTAGCATTTATTTTTATAATGTTAGGTACATTAGCACGAGGTGCTTGGGTCACATTAGCGATTAGTACATTACTTATCTTAAGTATTAACCGTCAATGGTTGCTGCTGATAATAAGTGCGCTAACTTGCGCTTTATTGTTTATTGGTGCGATAAATTTACCGACAAATCCTGTTGTCAGCAAATTTCTTCAACAGAAATTAACTCAAATAAACAGTGGTCAACGTTTTGATAATGGTACCCAAGGCTCAGCATTAGATCTTATCTTTAAACAACCGATAAAAGGTTATGGCTACGGTAATCAGCTTTACCATAATATCTATAATGAGCATGTTAAAGAGCATCCTGAATGGATATTTAAAAAATCCGTAGGCCCCCATAATATCTTTCTCGCTTTTTGGTTTGCTGGCGGTATTTTAGGGTTATTTGGTATTCTCTATTTTTGCTCTTCAGTAATTGCTCAAGGTATCCAACTAATAAGAAAGAACTCAGGAATTATTCGCCAAGCAGCTTTAGTGTTATTGATGTCATTTTTAGGGGTATATGTACTACGAGGATTATTTGAAAATGCCTATATTAATCAAGTGGGTATTTTGGTGGGATTAATGTTGGCATTGCGTCATGCTTTACTCAATAATCAATCACGCCATCAGATAAACAACAATAGATTACTTAATTAACTTCTCTATTGTTTTTAGAATAGTCTCTGCCCGCTTATCCCAGTTGTAATAGTTTTCAACCAGAGAGCGGGCATGAGTTGTTTTTTCTTTAGTTCTCTGCGGGTTTTCTCTTAGTTGTATTATCTGTTTTGCAAAACTTTGTGCATCACCACTATCGGCAAAACTCACTGCTTTCTCATCCACAACATCACGAATTGAAGGAAAATCTGAAATGACCACCGGTTTTTCCATAGCCATATATTCAAATAACTTAAGTGGTGAAGTATAACGACTTCCAATGCTCGTTAACGTCAGCGGGAGTACACAGATATCATGCATAGCAATCGCTTCAAAGCGTTTTTTCGGATCAATAAACCCCAAGAAATTCACTTTATCTTTGACATCCATTTCTTGAGCTAATAAGGTTAATCCCCCAATCTGCTCCGGCGTTCCTCCTGCGATATTCAACCGTGCGTTATCAAGGTATTTCATTGCTCGCATCATGGTTGGAATACCTTTCCATTTATGCAAACTTCCCAAATAAAGCACTTCAGTAATGGGTTGATTTAATTTAGGAGGTACTATCTGATGATCTGCCACAGCATGTAAATCCACACCATCAGGAACCACTGTTATTGGTGTAGTAACTTGATACTGCGAAACAATATCATCTCTTAATAATGAAGTAAGAACAAAAACACCCGTAGCTTGGCTATAAACCAACTTTTCCATTTTTAATAGCTTATGATATTTGGCTCGATTCTTTTTTTTCTCAAATGAATGAGACTCTGCAAAAGATTGAGCAAAGATTTCATGGCTTTCAAAAAAGAGAGGAATGTCTGGGTAATTTTCACAGAGATAACAAGCTAGTTTTAAATTACGGGTAAACAACGCATCAACGTTATTTTGCTTTACCCAGCGAGTAATCTGTAATGAGAAAAGTTTTTGTGAATTAAACGGAAAATACCATTTACGGCGAATATCTCTTAAAGAAACTAAACTCGCATTAGGATGAATAGCACGCCCTAATATATCACTATCTCGATATTGTCCTTTAGGTGTCACTAAAGTGACATGTGCACCCGCTCTGGCAAAAGCATCGACATTTTGCAGTATTTGCAATGAAGCCACACGTAAGTCAGGAACCGGGTAAGGATCAAGATAGGCAATTTTCATAATTATGACGCCAGTGCCCGTAATAAACGTTGCGCAGAGTGTTGCCAAGTATAACGTGATTCAATGCGTAGACGAGCTTGCTCCCCCATGCTTTTGCCTCTATCCGGTAATGCACGAAGATGATTAATCGCTATCACAATTTCATCTGCACTACCTGGTGCGACAAGAAGCCCAGCGGTGCCTTCATTACCCACCACTTCAGGAATACCCCCGATATGGCTTGCAATGACAGGTTTTGCACACGCCATCGCTTCAGCAATCGTAATACCGAAGGCTTCATCTCCTGTACTCGGGAAAATACCTGCGTCACTTGATGCATAAAATTCAGGTAATACGTTATGTTCAACAGGTTGATGAAAAATAACTTGCTCTGCAATCCCTTTAGAAATTGCTTTCTTTTTTAATCGCTCAAGATCATCACCAGCACCGATAATCAGAAGTTTAACATCTTCACCTTTTAATTGCTCTATGGCATCAATTGCGACACTCAAACCTTTCCAACCTACTAGCCGTCCTGCAAAGGAGAGTAAAAAAGTAGACGCATTGATCCCTAATTGCTCACGCAGTGACGTGGTCATAGGCTTAAACTTTTCAATATCCACACCATTATAAATTACGTTTGGAAACTGCTTAAAATGATGTTGGATTTGCCAAGCATTAAAGTGACTGCACGCAACCCATGCTGAAATTTTTTTACCTAACCTGCGATCGCCTTTAAAAAAACTGGTTCCCCCACTCATATAACAAAAACGCGTTGAGGATGATTTAGGCATCATAGAGGGCCAAAAAAAATCAAAAGGCTTCGTTAAAATTACCCAATCAAAATGTTGGCTGATAACCTCTTTTTTAGCATGTCGTGCAAAAGTATAACGCTCAACAATACGACGAAAGCGCCCACCGAGATCAATCACTTTATCTCTGGGGGTATAAGGATAAGTGTGAACCTGTATTTGGCGTCCTGCCAGATTGTGTCGAATATCGCCATTGCCACCATAAAGATGAACTTCATGTCCAGCATCATGCAATTGCTTAGCCAGTTCCCAAACCGCTGTTTGGATCCCGCCATAAGACATGGTGATTGTGACATCAATTATACCGATCTTCATGGATTACTTTTTCACCTTCATTCCATCAATGATATTACGCACTGCATTCCACACTTCTTCAACTGATATTTCAGCCATATTGTCTTCGCGACGAGCATTTTCCAACGAGGTTGGGTGTTGGATAACCTGACAACAAGAATGTTGTAATGGCGCTAAATAGCACCCTGGGTGATAGCTATGGTATAACGCCACCATTGGGATATCTAAAGCCCCTGCTAAATGTGTAGGCCCTGTATCTACCCCTACATAAAGCGATAAATTTGCCATAATTGCCGCATTTTGTCGCATTGAAACTCGACCGGCTAAGGCTAAACAACGCTCTTCACCTATTCTTTTAGCTAAATCAATGGAGAGTTGTTCACTTTCCTTACTACCTAATAGCAAGAAATACGTACTCGCGTCATGGGTAATTATCTGCTTTGCTAATTGTAGAAAATTTTCCACCGGCCAATCTCTATAGGCTTTAGCCGGAAAACTCTGTAATTGAAAACCAATAATATTCTTATTAATTAATGAATTATCTTTTAAAAATTGTTGTGCAAAGCTCTTTTCTTCATCACTGATAAAGTAACGTAGCTGCCAACAACTCGGATAAATCCCTAACGCATTAATTAATAAGGCACGTTCTTTTTGTGCAACCATCGGCGATTTGGGACGTTCAACCCAAGTCACATCAGTTTGCTGTTGCGACTGATCAGAAAAAGTCACAGTATGGTGAGATTGACGACGGGCATAGCTCACCAACTCACTATCATTGCCATATACTAGTGCTAAATCATAAGGCTTATGAGGTAGCCAGCCAGTCCAAACCGCTCTTTTTTTAGAAAAATGCCTAATACAATCAATATCAGGATTATGCTCAAGAATGCATGCGCTACGTTTATGTGCAAGCACATGAATATGAGCATTAGGCCAACGCTGTTTTAATGCATGGATAACCGGTGTGATAAGTAATGTATCACCGAAACGGGCTATCGCTATAACCAATATATTATTTGGATCCATATGCTTTTTATTTGGCTTAAATGATACATTTACTTCTCAGACTATACACTAAAAAGTATTACAAATATTCATCAATAAGATGAATACACTAAGTTGATAATAGAGACTCTAAGTCATTCAAGGTGTATTTAGTACGAATAAGTACAATCAGCCATACGACAACTTAAAATATGACGAGTAGAGATAATCGTTTCACGACTTTATTATCAACATTAATCATACTGATTTATTTTTATCGTTAATTGCCTGAATAAAGATCCTTTCCATCTTATCTAGCATATTATCCAAGCCAAATCGTGAAACAGCATGTTCAAGTGCAGCTTTTCCCATCTGTTCACGTAATTGTTCTAAGCCCATTAATTTAGCTAAATGGCTTGTCAGTGCCTCTTGTTCTTGGGGCACCAATGTAAAACCCGTTTTACCATCAATAACAGCCTCGCTAATCGCTCCCACCGTTGTAGAAACAATAGGTAAACCACAGGCCATTGCTTGCATAATGCCTTGAGGCACACCTTCATTACCAAAAGAAGGTAATGCAAAGAGATCCATTGCATTTAAACAATCAGGCACATCATTACGATTACCTAAAAAGAAAATACTTTGCGCTAATCCCGCATTTTTGACCATTGGCTCTAAATTTTTACGCTGAGGTCCATCACCGACAAAAATTAATTGCCAATCGGGAAACTGCTGATGTAATGATTTCCATGCTTCGACTAAATATTTATGCCCTTTCCACACTCGCATTGTTGCCACTATTCCTAATGTTGGTTTATTAGGGATACCTATTTTCGCTCTAGCATGCTGTTTATCCTGTGGAAAAAAACGTTGTAAATCAATACCGGTAGGTACTGATGTCATTTTTTCTAATGGGAATTTATTGTGCTGATGTAATGTCTGACGTAGCTTTTCGCCTGTTGTCACGATATGCGTGCTAGATGAAAGATAGAGCCAGCGAGTAGGTAGTGAGCGTGAAACATCGGTAGAAACATGACGAGTACGCACAATCGGTGGTGTATGGCTTAATGTGGCACAAGAGGCTGCAACTAACCATGCATCGGTAGAACTATGAGTATTAATCACATCAAATTGGTGATGATGTATTTTCAGCCACTGACGAAGTGCTTTTAATGCAGAGACACGTTTTTTTTCAATCGGTAATGTAAAAACTTCAATACCATAATCAGGCGCAGCTTTGGCAATTTTAGAGGTCGGGCAACACACTAGCGCAACTTGGTGCCCTCTGCGGATCATACCTTGAGATTCCGTCAGTATACGAATTTCCTGACCACCCCACCCACAAGATGATTCTGTATGTAATATTGATAATACTGACTTGCTCATCCGCAATCCATTCACCTGATGATTCAAAAAGAGCCATAGTATAACTAAAGAGCAAAGGAAGATCACAATAGCTTTACTTTGTTATACTTAGCAGGCTTTAGATAACAAAAAACCCGACACAAAGGTCGGGTTTTTTAAGAAAACTAAAATTATTTAATTTTAGCTTCTTTATAAAGCACATGTTGACGAACAACTGGATCGAATTTTTTCATTTCCAGTTTTTCTGGCATAGTGCGTTTGTTCTTCGTAGTGGTATAGAAGTGACCTGTACCAGCAGAAGAAACGAGTTTAATTTTCTCGCGAATACCTTTAGCCATTTTTCAGCTCCTAGAACTTCTCACCACGGGCACGTAAATCTGCTAATACAGATTCGATGCCTTTCTTATCAATCACACGCATACCTTTAGCAGATACACGCAGAGTTACGAAACGTTTCTCAGACTCAACCCAGAAACGGTGAGAGTGCAGGTTTGGCAGAAAACGGCGTTTAGTCGCGTTTAATGCGTGAGAGCGGTTGTTTCCACTCACAGGACGCTTGCCGGTAACTTGGCAGACTCGGGACATGTCTATTCTCCAAAAATCTAATCAGCTCGAGCTTTAGTATCAGGTTTGACCGCCTCGTCAGGCTTTGGAGCCCATCTCAGCAACTTTTAACGATTGAAAAACTGTGTAAACACCTCAGAAAAAACTTGCTGAGATAGGCTCTTCTCGCCAAACCCAAGATCCTCAAAGGTGGCGTAGTATACGCCCAATGGCCTCAACGCTCAAGACCCGTACAAATAAAGATTGACAATAATTACAAAAATATTTGCTATAACCAGCCACGTTCAGCAAAAGAAACACAGTTATCATGCCCTATTACAAGGTGATCGAGTACATTTACACCCACTAATTGGCATGCAGCAAAAATTTTCTTAGTGATCTGTTTATCTGCAAGGCTAGGTTCACAAATACCTGAAGGATGATTATGGGCAAGAATAATCGATGTTGCATTCTTTTTTATTGATTGACGTACAATTTCTCTAGGATGAACTTCTACTCGATTAATAGTTCCTTTAAACATCTCTTCATAGGCAATTAATTGATTTTGATTATCAAGAAAAAGCACCACAAACACTTCTCTTTCTTGCCAATTAAGTAATTTTTTTAAGTAATATTTCGTTTCCTCTGAAGAAGATAACACATTTTTATACATAAATTGTGTAGTCGAAAAGCGTTGTGCCATCTCATTAATTGCCTGTAATTGGGTAAATTTACCCACACCAACACCTTTAAAACGGCCAAGTGTTTCATAATCGGCACTAATGACATGATATAAAGAGCCACATTCTTTAAGTAAAAAAGCGGCGAGCTCTAATACTGATTTTTCATAAGTTCCTGTACGTAAAAAAAGAGCAAGTAACTCAATATCGGTAAGCGACTCCACGCCATAAAGCAGTAACTTCTCTCTAGGTAAAAGTGCACTAACTGATTGATTTTCCATCCGTGGACTCCTTAATTAGCAAAATTGGGACATAAGTAACTTATTTTATTTCTTCACTTTAATTCTGCTATCTTGCTTTTTAAGCGCGCATCATAAAATGCCAATCATAAAACAACTGTTGTTTTATACAGTCAATTTACTATAAACTGCTTATATTGTATGAAAAAGACACATATCAAAATTATGCGAGATGACCCGCAAAAATTTAATCAATAAAACATGAAGTTACATAGAATTCCGAATTCACGGATACCTTGTGGTAAAATTGCGGACAATTATTTATGTACTTAGGCATTTCATCATGACTACACTTCACAACAAAAAGATTATTCTTGGTATTAGTGGTGGTATTGCGGCCTATAAAGCACCTGAACTTGTTCGCCGTTTACGTGATAAAGGTGCTATTGTCCGTGTTGTAATGACACCCGCGGCACATGCTTTTGTCACACCATTATCATTACAAGCGGTTTCTGGCTTTCCTGTAGCTGATGACCTACTTGATCCCGCTGCAGAAGCAGCAATGGGGCATATTGAATTAGGTAAATGGGCTGATTTAATTTTACTTGCACCTGCAACAGCTGATCTTATCGCCCGTTTACGTGCAGGCATGGCTAATGATTTACTCACCACACTCTGTTTAGCCAGTAGTGCGCCTATTGCCATTGCCCCAGCAATGAATCAGCAGATGTATCGAGCCGCTATTACACAAGAGAATTTATCCGGTTTAGAACAACGGGGTTGTTTAATTTGGGGGCCTGATTCAGGTAGCCAAGCGTGTGGTGATGTGGGTCCTGGGCGAATGCTAGATCCTTTAGAGCTCGTCACATTAGCTGAAAAACAACTTGCTATACAATCACAAGATTTTGTGGGTAAAAAAATCACCATCACCGCAGGGCCTACTCGTGAAGCGCTAGATCCGGTACGTTTTATCAGCAATCATAGCTCTGGAAAAATGGGCTTTGCAATTGCACAAGCGGCTGCATTAAGGGGCGCTGAAGTTACTCTTATCGCTGGCCCTGTCACATTACCGACACCCGCTTGTGTTAAACGTATCGATGTTGAAAGCGCACAAGAAATGTATGAACAAGTGATGATGCTAGCGCCTTCACAAGATATTTTTATTGGTTGTGCAGCCGTTGCAGATTATCGCGCTAAACTTATTGCGACTGAAAAAATTAAAAAACAAGGTGATGAAGTCACCATCACTATGGTAAAAAACCCCGATATTGTTGCCAGTGTCGGAAAAATGATTGAGCATCGTCCTTTTGTTGTTGGATTTGCAGCCGAAACCCAGAATGTGGAAGAATATGCCCGCAAAAAACGAGAACAGAAGCAGCTTGATTTAATCTGTGCTAATGATGTTTCATTAGAAAATCAAGGCTTTAACAGTGACAATAATGCATTACACCTTATTTGGGCTAATGGAGAAACGCGTTTACCACACAGTAGTAAAGCACAACTTAGCCATCGCCTACTCGACGAGATAGCCAAACACTATGATGAAAAAAATTGATGTTAAAATTCTTGATGCTCGTATTGGCCAAGAATATCCACTTCCTGCTTATGCCACAACAGGCTCTGCTGGTTTAGATTTACGTGCTTGCCTTGATGCACCATTGATACTTGAACCAGGGCAAACTGAATTATTACCGACAGGTCTCGCTGTACATATTGCCGATGAAGGCTTAGCAGCAATGGTGCTTCCTCGTTCAGGCTTGGGCCATAAACACGGTGTTGTATTAGGTAACTTAGTTGGACTGATTGATTCTGACTACCAAGGCCAATTGATGGTGTCAGTTTGGAATCGTGGGCAAAAAGCGTTCACCATCGAACCGGGCGAACGTATTGCTCAGATGGTTATCGTACCGGTCGTTCAAGCTGAATTTAATATTGTTGAAGATTTTACCGCAACGGAACGTGGTAGTGGCGGTTTTGGTCATTCCGGCCGCCAATAATAACGACGTCTTGCATTAATTATTTCAATGACGATATCACTCCCTTTGCACTAAAAATTCAAGTGCAAAGGTTTACTGATTTGTTTTGCTTTTAGCAGGGGCCTTATCAGTCATGGCAGAAGAAAAAGAAACTAAAAAGAAAAGAAATAGACGGGATGAAATCTTACAATCACTTGCTCAAATGTTGGAGTCAAGTGATGGTAGCCAGCGCATTACAACGGCAAAACTAGCTGCCACTGTTGGTGTATCTGAAGCAGCACTCTATCGACATTTCCCAAGTAAGACAAAAATGTTTGATAGCTTAATTGAATTTATCGAAGACAGCTTAGTTTCTCGTATTAATTTGATCTTAAAAGACGAAAAAGAAACGATAGCCAGAATTCGCTTAATTCTTATCTTGATCCTCGGTTTTGCTGAAAAAAACCCAGGACTGTCTCGTATTTTAACGGGCCATGCTTTGATGTTTGAGCAAGACAGATTACAAGGCCGCATAAATCAACTTTATGAGCGTATTGAAGTTCAGCTTCGACAAGTTATCAAAGAGCGTAAAATTCGTGAAGGTAGTGCTTTTTTACATGATGAAGCCTTACTTGCCTCACAACTACTCGCTTTTTGTGAAGGTATGTTAGCGCGTTTTGTACGTACTGAATTTCGTTATCAACCGACCCAAGAATTTGAAGCTCGCTGGCCATTAATATTGGCACAATTACAATGAAATGATGGACTCGTGATTTAACTCAAGAATTTGAAATTGACATATATGCCGTTTTTTTCTTATTTGTGTTAACATGCGTCCTCTGGTACATAAGTACCTCAATGTATTTATCAGGAATGGCATTTGCGCAGTTCCTACATTGTGGCATTAGCGGATCGCTTTGCCCCTGCTGTAAAAGTCCTTTTTATATTTCAATATCTGTGGTAGTTATCACAGAAGATTCATTGTACTACTCACCCCGCCCATTATTGGGCGAGGGCTTTTTTTTATCTATAATCAACCATTTATTTATCGTATTTTAACTTTATTAATTAACGCCATAGCGCTCACGATAAGCCTTAACTGCGGGTAAATGCTCAGATAGCGTTTCACTATCACTTAGGTAGTTAATTAAATCATCCAGAGTAATAATCGAATACACTCGGCATTGATAATCACGTGTTAACTCTTGTATTGCAGAAAGTTCTTCTCGCCCTTTTTCTTGTCTATCTAAGCTTAATAGCACAGCAGAAAGCGTTGCATCATGTTGTTTAATAATTTCCATTGATTCACGAATAGCAGTACCTGCTGTGATAACATCATCAACAATCACAACATTACCTTTTAAAGGACTTCCTACTAATGTTCCCCCTTCACCATGATCTTTCGCTTCCTTACGATTAAAGCAATAAGGAATATCAATATCATGATGTTCAACTAATGCGACTGCCGTTGTAGTTGCAATGGGGATACCCTTATAAGCAGGCCCAAACAATACGTCACAAGGCA
Source organism: Proteus sp. fly-1089 (assembly GCF_040138965.1). Taxonomy (NCBI): domain Bacteria; kingdom Pseudomonadati; phylum Pseudomonadota; class Gammaproteobacteria; order Enterobacterales; family Morganellaceae; genus Proteus; species Proteus sp. fly-1089. The sequence goes on along the minus strand of NZ_JBEETS010000008.1, from coordinate 85,422 downwards.
CATTATTATCTAATAATGTTTGCGCATAGAACTGCCCCAGTAAAGCCAAATCACGCCCCGTATTAAATAAACCGGCATTAAAAAAGTAAGGACTCACCCGTCCTGATTTCAGTGTAAATTCACCAAATTTCAGGACATTTTTTGCTAATGCTAGTTCGATAAAGCGGCGTTGGTAGGCTTTCATTTTTTTCTCCTCTCTACGTTACTTGATGACAAATTTTAGACATAAAAAAGGCGACTTCTCAGTCGCCTTTAAAAATAAAGTTTATTGCTTAAGCGCCTCTTTTTGCGCTTCAAATATCTTCTCTAGCCCCCCCTTTGCAAGGGCGAGTAAAGCAAGTAATTCTTCATGACTAAAGGGTGCGCCTTCTGCCGTGCCTTGAACTTCAATCATACGGCCATCATCGATCATCACCACATTCATATCTGTTTCTGCTGCAGAATCTTCAACATATTCAAGATCGCATAATGGTTCACCATCAACAATTCCCACAGAGACTGCGGCTACCATTGATTTTAGAGGGCTTTTTTTCAGCTTACCTTCTTCAACCATTTTATTTAATGCATCAACTAATGCTACGCAAGCACCAGAGATAGACGCAGTACGTGTACCACCATCAGCTTGAATAACATCACAATCAACAGTAATGGTATATTCACCCAATGCTTTTAAATCAACCGCTGCACGTAATGAACGAGCAATTAAACGCTGAATTTCCATAGTACGGCCGGTTTGTTTACCGCGAGCCGCTTCACGTGCATTACGGCTATTGGTTGCGCGAGGAAGCATGCCGTATTCTGCGGTCACCCATCCTTGCCCTTGTCCTTTAAGAAAACGAGGTACACCGTCTTCTACAGTGGCGTTACACAAGACTTTAGTATCACCAAACTCAACTAATACAGAACCTTCAGCATGTTTTGTATAATGGCGAGTAATGGTAATAGGACGTACTTGGTCTGCTTGTCTGTCTGCTGGACGCATGTGTTATCTCCGCTTTCTCTGACATATTGGGGGCGCATTATACGACCTAAAATGGCTTATGCCTATCCTTGTGTTGATGCCTAGGGTTATAATCGTATCATCTTTTACATTATTGAGACCCAATTATGATCCGTAGCATGACTGCTTTCGCACGCCGAGACATCAAAAAAGACTGGGGTAGCGCCGCATGGGAACTACGTTCCGTAAACCAACGTTACCTCGAAACTTATATTCGTTTACCTGAGCAATTACGTAGTTTAGAACCCGTTATTCGTGAACGTCTACGTAATCGCTTAACTCGCGGTAAAATTGAATGTAATTTACGATTTGATCTTAACGCTCGCTTTCAAGGTGAACTTAACCTTGATGAAAATCTCGCCAAACAACTAATTGTTTCTGCCAATTGGGTAAAAAGCCACAGCCATGAAGGCACTATCAGTCCTTTTGATATTCTACGTTGGCCTGGCGTTATCTCAGCCCAAGAGCAAGATTTAGATGCTATTGGTACAGAGCTTTTAGCGGAATTAGATTTGGCAATTGATGCCTTTATTGCAAGTCGTGAAGCCGAAGGACAAGCACTTAAAGAACTTATCGAGCAACGTTTAGATGCCGTCAGTGCAGAAGTGGTGAAAGTGAAAGCTCAAATGCCAGAAATCTTACTCTGGCAACGTGAGCGCTTAACCAGCAAATTAGAAGAAGCTCAAGTTCAAATTGATAATAATCGTTTAGAGCAAGAATTAGTGATGTTAGCGCAACGTTTAGATGTGGCGGAAGAGCTTGATAGATTAGAAGCCCATGTTAAAGAAACACGCAAAATTCTTGTGAAAAAAGAAGCGGTAGGCCGTCGCCTTGATTTTATGATGCAAGAGTTTAATCGTGAATCTAATACGTTAGCATCAAAATCAATTAATACAGAAGTCACCAATTCAGCCATTGAATTAAAAGTTTTAATTGAACAAATGCGCGAGCAGATCCAAAATATCGAGTAAGATTTCTTAGCTGTTTACAGCCCATCATTAAGCCAGCCGATACCTTGTATTTGCTGGCTTTTATCAAGAATAAAATTTAACATTCTCTTTAATAAATGAAAATCACTCACCCAACGCCTTTCTAATAAACCCTTTATTTTGATTAAGCATCTGTATCGCCTGCTTTGCATCTATGTTTGCGAGGATCATTAAAATTGCTGTTTTACAGTGGCGCTGACATTGTGATAACGCTTCTTCAGCAATCGCTCTTTCACACTCGGTTGCTTGCATCACAATACGAATTTGACGTTCAATCAATTTGGCATTGGTCGCTTCAACATCCACCATTAAATTACCAAATACCTTGCCAATCTTTATCATCGCACCTGTGGTTATCATATTTAAGATAAGTTTTTGTGCTGTACCCGCTTTCATACGCGATGATCCAGTTATCACTTCTGCACCCACAACCGGTGTAATAGCAATATCAGCAAGTTTGGCGATCGGGCTTTCAGGATTACAGCTAATTGCCCCTGTAATAGCACCCAGTGATTTTGCATACTGTAAAGCGCCCATCACATAAGGCGTTCTACCACTTGCCGCAATACCCACTAAAATATCTTGCTCATTAAAATTAAGTTGGCGTAAATCTTCTTCACCCAATTGTGCATTATCTTCTGCATTCTCTACTGCTTGTAAAATCGCTTTATGCCCACCCGCAATTAAACCAATCACCATTTCATGAGGAGTACCGTAGGTTGGCGGGCATTCACTGGCATCTAAAATCCCTAATCGCCCTGAAGTACCCGCACCACAATAAATAAGGCGACCGCCCTGTGTAAAGGCAACAGCAACTTTATCAACGAGTTGTGCAATTTCAGGTAGCACTTTTTCTATTGCAAGTGGCACTTTTTTATCTTCATTATTAATGACACTTAGCATATCCAATGTTGAAAGCGTATCGATATTCTCACTGTCATGATTCCTACTTTCAGTGACCAGATTGCTAAGATCAATAGCCATTTTGGCTCTCCCAATATTATTCATATGATTAAGTCGAAGAAATTAACTGCTTTTATACCATTATTATTGGTAAGATTTTCAAAATCATTACAAACGGTACTCTACATGACATTTATTAAATATATTTCGACGCTTATCAGCCTATTTACCCTTTTTTGCTCGTTTTCTTTACACGCTAATTTTGAAGAGCAAGATAAAAGAAAATTTGAAGATACTCGCAAAGAAGCACTAAACCATAATGCACAAGCTCAATATCAGTTAGCCGAAATGTATTCGATGGGAACAGGCGTAGAAAAAAACCTTCTTAATGCACAACTGTGGGCAAATGAAGCAATAAAAAATGATTATGCTGATGCCTACGCATTGCTTGCTGATATCTACTTATTTAATGCCGATCCTTATTTTAAAAATAATTATATCGAAGCAAAAAAATTAGCCACTCTCGCAGTAAATAAAGGAAGCATAAGAGGTAAAATAAGTTTAGCAACAGCTCTTATTGCGCCATTATCTGGAGAAACAGATCACAAAAAAGCGATTGTATTATTAGAAGAAGTCGCAGCGATTCATCAACCAGAACTTGTTTACGCTCCAATTTGGTTAGGACTTATCTATAGTGGTGTTGGCAATATGCCCGTAGATACGGAGAAAGCCAATATGTGGTTTGCGAAAGCTAACGAAATGACTTTTGAAGGATTTGCTCAAGCAATGGCTTCTTTTATGTTCTCTGGCCAATATCATATTATCCAGCCAAACAAACAAAAAGCTGATGAATTAATGAAACAAGCGTGTGAAGAAGCAAAAAAAGTTGGCAATGAGTTTTATTGCCAACCAACGTTTAATTAACCCAAATTAAATCTAATAAATAACCCTAACTCCAAAAGAGATGGTAAATATTACCATCTCTTTTCTACCCTATCTGTCATGCCTAACGTACTTTTACAGCGCCATACGGTATTCAATAACACCGGGTTTTTCTGCTACCCAGTTATATAAGCGCTGACCACGTAAATTAGTTTCCTGTGTATGCCAATATAAACGAGCACAACTACGCTGTTTTGCCTGTTGATGAACAAACTCAATAAGTTGCTTACCTACATGGCGGCCACGTGTATCTGGTGAAACAAATAAATCTTCTAAATAACAAAAATTACTTTCAGCCCATGTTGAGCGATGAAAAAGATAATGAACAAAACCCAATACCTTTTCACCTTCTATTGCTACGGCACAATAAACAGGTTCTTTTTCATCAAAAAAACGTGCCCATGTTTTTAATGTTATTTCTTCTGATAACTCAACTTTATAAAATGCTTGATAACTTAACCAATGCGGCAACCATTGAGCATAATGCTCTTGCTCAACAAACTGGATTGAAACAGTTATTGGTGTTGTACTCATCTCTTCACTTCCTTCTACTTTCATCAGTGCTATAAAAAAGTATCACCTGCCTTTAATCGTGGTCATGGTACGTTTAATTTTGGCTCTCAATAAGGTACACTTTTTGTGTTTTTATAGGGTCCACTTTATGAAACAGAAAAAAACAGCTTATTTTCCTAACCTTGTTTTAGAAGAAGGGCCTATAGGTTCTCAGGTTTATCACGCGATCAGAAAAGCCATTTTAGATGGGCGCTTAACATCAGGTAGCCGTCTACCATCAAGTCGCACATTAGCTGAAATGATGTCGATTTCTCGCAACTCTGTTATTGCAGGCTTTGAACGTTTAATTGATGAAGGCTATTTATTTACTCGCCGTGGTGCAGGAACTTTTGTTGCAAATACAATCCCGGATGCCATTATCTCAGATAAGTGGACCAAAACAATCCACCCTATTTCTTCATCACACATAAAAGATTCATTAGAAACGCTAAATCCCAATATGCAAAAAGCTCACGCTTTTTGGCAACAGTCACAACCAAATATTAATAGCAGTCCTACATTTCATGTCGGCGTTGGCTGTGTAGATCTTTTTCCTCATGAACTTTGGGGAAGGCTATTAGGACGGGTTTGGCGACAATCAAAAAAAATACTCGCAACATTCAATTCGCCAACAGGCTACACGCCATTAAAAGAGATGATATGCCAATATGTTCAATCAACTCGTGGGCTTTCTTGTCAGCCTGAGCAAATCATTATTGTAAATGGTACGCAGCAAGCTATAAATCTCACCACTAGAGTACTATTACAAGAGGGAGATACCATTTGGCTAGATGATCCTGGTTATGACAGTGCACGAGGTATCTTCACTTCTTATGGTATAAAGCCATATCCAATAAGTTCAGATATCGATGGAATGGATATTTCTCAAGGAATAGAGCAGTGTCCAGAAGCAAAACTTGTTTTTACAACTCCTTCTCATCAATTTCCCTTAGGCAATACACTCTCACTTTCACGTCGTATTGCATTATTAGAATGGGCATCATCCAATAATGTGTGGATCTTTGAAGATGACTATAACAGTGAGTTTCGCTATCACACTAAACCCATCCAATCTCTACAAGGGTTAGATAAATATCAGCGAGTTATCTATGCTGGAACATTTTCAAAAATGATGTATCCCGGGTTTCGTTTAGGTTTTTTAGTCGTACCTCAAGCTTTAATCGAAGCCTTTAAAGTCGCTAAATACTACACCGATTCACATTCAGGTTTTCTAGAACAAGCAACATTAGCGCTGTTTATGTCTCAAGGACATTACGCCCGCCATGTAAGAAGAATAAGAAAAGCCTGCTATGAACGCTATCAAGTGTTAACTAATGCGATAAAAACACATTTATCTCATGTTTTTCATGTTGAGCCCACAGATTCAGGCATCCATATTGTCTGCTGGTTAAAATTAGGTTATACAGAAGAATATGTTGTAAAAAAAGCGCGAAAAATAGGATTAGCCATACAGCCTTTGGCGCGTTACTGTATTCAAACATATCCAAAGAAAGGTGTTTTATTAGGGTATGCTGCTCATAATCCAAATGAAATTGAAAAGAGTATTATCTTGCTTGCTCAAACTTTATCTAAATAAATAGCATCTATTCTTATTTGTTATTTACAATATAAAAAGCGAGCAAGCCTTGCATTTACCCTATATTATTTTTAGGCGTGCAATAATAAACCCAAGCAGGGGGAACATTAAGCATGACTAATTTTTTTTCTAAATGAAAATAGCGAGATAATGTTTTTTCATATCGAGTGGTATATTGAAATAGCACAAAACAACCTCGTGTTTTTAATAACTCTTTATGCACTCGTTTTAAAATTCTTAAACCTGTTTTCTTTGGTATAGATAAAAAAGGTAACCCTGAAATAATCATATTATAATGACTGTTTAATTTCTCCGCTGACGCGGTATAAACCTTTAATCGATTATCATCGATTTTATCTAATTCTGTTGCAAAACTAGGTTCTATTTCAAAAACATCTAATGAGGAATTCACCGACATTCTTTTTAAAATTTGTTGGGTAATAACCCCTGTACCAGCACCTAACTCTGCAACTTGAATGTCCTGTTGCCAATTAAGTTTATCCAGCATTTCATAACATAACCAACGAGATGAAGGCGCGATAGTACCCATCGTGGTTGGTGAAATCACAAACCGTTTTAAATACGAGTAGTACGTAGATAATGGAATGACTGTTGATATATCCATTTCGCCTCCTAACGCCACTTAATAAGTGGTGAAATAAAATTCAAATAAAATGAAGAACCTTCATCATTATTTTTTATTTATGAAAATACATCATCTATTAAACAATAGCGTTTAGTATAAAGCTTGGAGTGACCTCTAAGTAAATACGTTTTTCTTATATATTACACTATTTTACATTTTTCTATTTTTACTCTATTTTCTTAAACAAGAATATATTTTTATTTATCAAAAAAAACAAAATAAGATATAACAGAATATTCTTACATTTTTATGGCGAGTCTATTTTCTTTTTTAACAACTCATTGATATTTGTTCGTTCTGTGGCTTTCTTTTGTTAACTCTACAAAGACTATAAGAAACACTTCTAATTCTTTGGTAAATAATCAATAAATTCACTTGCACCTATCTCTATATTTTGTCAGGTTAGTGTGAGGTCTCTCACTATTCCTACAGACAAAGACAGGGTAATTACAATGAAAAATGTTGGTTTTGTGGGCTGGCGTGGTATGGTCGGCTCCGTTTTAATGCAAAGAATGGTTGAAGAACGTGATTTTGATGGGATAAACCCTGTTTTCTTCACCACATCTCAATTAGGTGAAGCAGCACCTGCTTATGGTAATCACCGTAGCACTCTGCAAGATGCTTATGATATTGATACTCTAGCATCACTCGATATTATTATTAGTTGCCAAGGTGGTGACTATACCAATGAAATCTATCCAAAACTGCGCCAAGCTGGTTGGCAAGGTTACTGGATTGATGCCGCATCTGCGTTACGTATGAATGATGATGCAGTCATTATTCTCGATCCCGTCAACGGTCAACATATTCAAGACAGCTTAAACAAAGGCATTAAAGCTTTTGTTGGTGGTAACTGTACTGTTAGTTTAATGCTGATGTCATTAGGTGGTTTATTTACCAACAACTTAGTGGAGTGGGCAAGTGTCTCCACCTATCAAGCAGCTTCTGGGGCTGGTGCTCGTCATATGAGAGAGCTACTGTCACAAATGGGCTCTCTACATAATCAAGTAGTGAAAGAGCTTGAAAACCCAGCTTCAGCCATCTTAGATATTGAACGTAAAGTCACTAACTTTACGCGCAGTGGTACGATGCCAACTGAGCAATTTGGTGTTCCTCTAGCTGGTAGCTTGATCCCTTGGATTGATAAACAATTAGAAAATGGCCAAAGTCGAGAAGAGTGGAAAGGACAAGCAGAAACCAATAAGATTTTAAACACAGGTTCAAATATTATCCCTGTTGATGGTCTTTGCGTTCGTATTGGCGCATTACGTTGCCATAGCCAAGCATTTACTCTAAAACTGAAAAAAGATTTACCTGTTGCTGAAATTGAACAATTACTTGCTAGCCATAACGACTGGGTAAAAGTTATTCCCAATGATCGCGAATTAACGATACGCGAATTAACACCTGCGGCAGTAACCGGCACATTAAGCACACCTGTAGGGCGTATTCGTAAACTGAATATGGGTCCTGAATTTATTTCAGCTTTTACTGTCGGTGACCAATTGTTATGGGGTGCTGCTGAGCCTTTACGCCGTATGCTGAATATTTTGCGTTAATTACATCGTATTCATCCGAGCGTAAACAGTAATTATAAAAAAACCAGCTAAAATCAATAAATTAGCTGGTTTTATTTTACATGATGGAATGATATCTATTAGATATCAATATTTGCGGCTTTCAACGCATTTTCTTCGATAAAGGCACGACGAGGTTCAACCGCATCACCCATTAGCGTAGTAAATAGCTCATCCGTTGCAATCGCATCTTTAACGGTCACTTGCATCATACGACGTGTATCTGGGTTCATGGTGGTTTCCCATAATTGTTCTGGGTTCATTTCACCAAGACCTTTATAACGCTGTACAGCAAGGCCACGACGTGATTCTTTTGTTAGCCACTCCAGCGCTTCTTCAAAACTTGAAATCGCCTGACGACGCTCTCCACGCTCAATAAACGCTCCCTCTTCAATTAGGTTCCCAATAATGTCACCTAAATGGGTAATACGTTGATATTCACTACTGTGGATAAAGTCATAATCCAGTTTATAGTCTGTATCAATACCATAAGTACGGATACGCAACACTGGCTCAAATAAACGGTTTTCATCGTTTTGAGTGATGGTATAGCTATAAGTACTACTTTGCTCTTCCGCATTATTTAAACGGTTGACCAAACCACTCATCCACTCTTCAACTTTGGTTTTGTCAGATAAATCTTCTTCTGTGAGCGTTGAGTGATACACCAAGCTATTTAACATGCTCAGTGGATAAATACGCTCCATACGACGAATAATTTTATGTGCAGCATGGTAGTCAACAACCAGTTTTTCTAATTGCTCACCGTGCATTGCTGGTGCATGTTCACTGATATAAAGAGCTGCACCATCAAGTGCTATCGACATCAGGTATTCGTCCATCGCGTCATCATCTTTGATGTATTGCTCTTGTTTGCCTTTCTTCACTTTGTAAAGTGGTGGTTGAGCAATAAAGATATGACCACGTTCGATAATTTCTGGCATTTGACGATAGAAGAATGTCAGTAACAGAGTACGAATGTGAGAGCCATCGACGTCCGCATCCGTCATGATGATAATGCTGTGATAACGCAGTTTATCTGGGTTATATTCATCACGACCGATACCACAACCTAATGCTGTGATTAATGTTGCTACTTCTTGAGACGCCAGCATTTTATCAAAACGCGCTTTCTCAACGTTTAGGATTTTACCTTTTAACGGCAAGATAGCCTGCGTTTTACGGTTACGCCCTTGTTTTGCAGAGCCACCCGCAGAGTCCCCTTCCACTAAATACAGTTCAGAGAAAGCAGGATCACGTTCAGAACAGTCTGCTAATTTACCTGGTAAGCCACCTAAATCTAAAGCACCTTTACGACGTGTCATCTCGCGCGCTTTACGTGCAGCTTCACGAGCACGAGCAGCATCAATAATTTTACCAACAACGATTTTGGCGTCATTTGGGTTTTCTAACAGATATTCCACCAGCTTCTCGTTCATCAGCGTTTCTACCGCTGTTTTAACTTCAGAAGAAACCAGTTTGTCTTTTGTTTGTGATGAGAATTTAGGATCTGGGACTTTAACAGAAATAACCGCAATCAGACCTTCACGAGCATCATCACCCGTTGCACTGATTTTTGATTTCTTATTAAATCCTTCTTTATCCATATAGTTGTTTAACGTACGAGTCATTGCGGTACGGAAACCAACTAAGTGTGTACCACCATCACGTTGTGGAATATTGTTGGTAAAACAATACACATTCTCTTGGAAACCATCATTCCACAGCATCGCAACTTCAACACCAATGCCATCTTTTTCAGTGGAGAAATAGAATACATTTTGGTGAATTGGTGTTTTATTACGGCTTAAGTATTCAACGAATGCCTTAATACCACCTTCGTAGTGGAAATGATCTTCACGATTATCACGTTTATCAATTAAACGGATAGAAACGCCTGAATTTAAGAATGACAATTCACGAAGACGTTTTGCTAAAATTTCATACTGGAATTCAGTCTCACCTTTAAAGGTTTCAAGACTTGGCCAGAAGCGAACAAATGTTCCTGATTTTTCAGTATCACCAATCACTTTTAAGCGATCATCAGGTACACCATGACGATAAATTTGCTGATGGATTTTTCCATCGCGATGAATAGTCAGTTCGAGTTTTTCAGACAACGCATTAACAACAGAAACCCCTACACCATGAAGTCCACCAGAGACTTTATAGGAGTTATCATCGAATTTACCCCCAGCATGCAGAACCGTCATAATAACTTCTGCTGCTGAAACACCCTCTTCTTGGTGAATGCCGGTTGGAATTCCACGACCATCATCTCTAACAGAGACGGAGTTATCTGAATGGATAGTGACAATAATCTCATCACAGAAACCCGCGAGGGCTTCGTCGATTGCGTTGTCGACCACCTCGAAGACCATGTGATGCAGACCGGTTCCATCATCTGTATCCCCGATATACATCCCCGGGCGCTTACGCACCGCATCCAGCCCTTTTAATACTTTGATACTTGAGGAGTCATATGTATTCGACATCAACGTTTCTCGCTTTATTCCTATGGTTTAACCTCTATTTTGCCACGTTCTACGCTAAATAGCCTGCTATTTACATCTAGCATATCTTTCACTTGCCCTTGTGTTATCGCACTGACAAACACCTGAGCTTGCGTAGATTTTAGACGCTCGGCTAACAACTGACGCCGACTTGCATCTAATTCGGAAGCAAAATCATCGAGCAGATACAGGCATCTTTGCCCATTCTTACGAGTGAAATATTCACCTTGTGCCAGTCTCAAAGCACACATCAACAGCTTGAGCTGACCTCGTGATAACATATCTTCTACTGGCGTGCCGTTTGCTCTAATGCGTAGATCTGCCTTATGAGCACCAAGTGAGGTATAGGCTAACATTTTATCACGTTCAAATTGACGTGCTAGCAACTCACCATAATCAGTTTCTTTATCCCAGCCCCGCTGAAAACTGACTTTCAGCGAAAATTCAGGTAAAAACAGACGACACGTTTCTTCAATATCTTTAGCGATATCTTCGGTATATTGAGCTCGCCATTCACTTATCTGTTGTGTTAATAAGATAAGTTCTTTATCCCAAGGCATTAGCTGTCGATAAGACGTTGCTTGCCTTAGTGCTGCGTTACGTTGCTTTAAAACACGTTTTAAATCTGACCATGCAGCAAAAAATCGAGGTTCATTATGAAAACAACCCCAATCGATAAACGCGCGACGATATTTAGGCCCACCATTCAGTAAAGTAAAACCTTCTGGTGTAATTAATTGCATGGGTAATAATTTGGCTAATTCTGCAATTTTATGACCATCGCTTCCGTCAATGCGTACCGTACTATTACCTTCGCGATCTTTACTCAACCCAATCGCATAGCTACGGCTCTCTTCATTAAGCCCACTTAAACGCCCATGAAGAATAAATTCATTTTCATCATGTTGGATCACGCGATTTGCTTGAGAACTACGAAATGCTCGTCCATGTCCTAAGGTGTAAATCGCTTCAAGTATACTTGTTTTACCACTCCCGTTTGGTCCAACAAGAAAATTAAAGCCATCCGCTAATGGCAGATCCGCCTGTTCGATATTTCTAAAATGGCGGATCAATAAACGGGATAAAATCATGTTAGTGACTATTATAAACGCATTGGCATAACAACATAAGCAGCCGCAGAACTTGCCACATTTTCAACTTGAACACTTGAAACGGCATCAGTCAGTAACAGCTTAACTTCTTCACATTTCAAGGTATTCAATACATCAAGGAGATAGCTGACATTAAAGCCAATTTCCATTTCCTCACCTTGATACTGAACATCAACAATTTCTTCTGCTTCTTCTTGCTCAGGGTTGTTGGCTGTGATTTTTAATTGACCACTGGTGAGGTTAATACGCACACCGCGGAATTTCTCATTAGATAAAATCGCTGCCCGAGAAAATGCCTGCTTAAGAATATCACAACCTGCAATCACTGTTTTGGTTGGGTTTTTCGGTAATACGCGACGATAGTCAGGGAAACGACCATCAACCAACTTCGAGGTAAAAATAAAATCACCTACATGCGCGCGTATATTGTTGCTACCGATTTGCAGTTGCAGTGAACTTTCACCACCACCATCCAGTAGGCGCATTAATTCAATAACACCTTTACGAGGAACAATAACCGAGTGACCAGGTAAAGATTGTCCGATATCCATCGAACATACGGCTAAACGGTGCCCATCTGTTGCAACTGTGCGTAATTCTGTGTTTTCAGTTTCAAATAACATACCGTTGAGGTAATAACGCACATCTTGATGTGCCATTGAAAACTGCGTGGATTCAATAAGGCGTTTTAATGTTGCTTGTGGCAAGATAAATTCAACATCACTTTGCCAATCATCTAAGTTAGGAAAATCAGATGCGGGTAAAGTTGATAATGAAAAACGGCTACGACCTGAGCGCACTAAAAGGCGATCACCATCAAGTTCAACACTAATTTCTGCGCCTTCAGGTAACCCACGCCAAATATCAAAAAACTTACGCGCAGGAACAGTTGTGGCGCCAATTTCATGAGACTGACTGAGGTTAACTCTTGCCACCATCTCCATTTCAAGGTCAGTTCCTGTTAGTGATAAGGTGTTTTCAGTTACCTTAAGCAATAAGTTACCTAAAATAGGTAAGGTAGGACGACCACCTAAAGGGCCACTCACTTGTTGTAGCGGCTTAAGAAGCTGTTCACGTTCAATGATAAATTTCATAGCGCTAGGATGATAATGTTCTGATTAAGTTAGAAAAATCTTCTTTGATATCGTGACTTTCTTCACGCAATTGCTCTATTTTACGGCATGCATGAAGAACAGTTGTATGATCACGACCACCAAAGGCATCCCCGATTTCAGGCAAGCTGTGGTTTGTGAGTTCCTTTGCCAGCGCCATTGCCATTTGCCTCGGACGGGCAACCGATCGGGATCTCCGCTTCGACAGTAAATCGGCCACTTTAATTTTATAATATTCAGCAACTGTTTTTTGAATATTATCGATAGTGACTAATTTTTCTTGTAAAGCGAGTAAATCACGTAATGCTTCACGTACAAAGTCGATAGTAATCGCACGACCTGTAAAATTCGCGTTAGCAATCACTCGGTTTAATGCACCTTCAAGCTCACGGACGTTAGAACGAAGTCTTTTGGCAATAAAAAAGGCCACTTCGTCAGGTAACTGAATTTGGTTTTCATCCGCTTTTTTCATCAAAATCGCCACTCGGGTTTCAAGTTCTGGTGGTTCAATCGCCACCGTTAATCCCCAACCAAAGCGTGATTTTAATCTATCTTCAACACCGTTAATCTCTTTAGGATAACGGTCTGAGGTTAAGATAATTTGCTGATTACCTTCTAACAATGCGTTAAAGGTATGAAAAAATTCTTCTTGTGAACGCTCTTTATTGGCAAAAAATTGAATATCATCAATTAATAGTGCATCCACAGAACGGTAATAACGTTTAAAGTCTTCTATCGCATTATTTTGTAACGCTTTTACCATATCTTGTACGAAACGTTCAGAATGCATATAAACCACTTTTGCATTCGCTTTACGTTCCATAATGCTGTTACCCACTGCATGTAACAAGTGCGTTTTACCCAGCCCTGTTCCACCATATAAAAAAAGTGGGTTATAAGCACCACCAGGATTATCAGCAACTTGTCTTGCTGCGGCTCTCGCTAACTGGTTAGATTTACCTTCAACAAAGTTATCAAACTTATGTTTTGGGTTAACGTTAGAGCGATAATTCAGCTCAGGTAGTTGAGACGCAGGTTGGTTATCCCAGCTAGGCCGAACGGGCTGACTATACGTAGGTGCCGTATTTACTGTTGGGTGTACAACAGCTTTAGGAATACTTTCCGGTGTACGTGTCGATGCAGGTTTATTACCCACTTCAAAACGTAAAGAAGGGACTTCAGAGCCACAAAAATCCACCAATAACGCATTGATATTATTAATGTATTTTTCTCTTACCCAATCCAAAACAAAACGATTAGGTGCATACAGCGCCAGCGTATTATCGCTTAATTCTGCCTGCAAGGGACGTATCCACATACTAAATTCAGTGGCAGGTAACTCATCCTGCAATCGGGCAAGACAATGCTGCCAAAGCGAAAGTGACACGGCGGACTCCCCTAAAAAAACAAGACTAAAAAATAAACAGGAAAAATGCAGTTCTACAATGTAGCTAAACACAGCGTGCTTAAACACAAAGTGCACAACATCGTTCCTCTTCAATTCTTAATAAGGAACAACTCTTGGTGACAACGATTTATTTACATCGTGATTCACGATCGCAGACTGGCTATTCTGATCGTGACGGGGGATCATATCGCAAAATGAAACGAAGATCCTCTTTCTTTTGCACAGTTTTTATGGTTTTTATCCACAGGCTTGATGATTTGTGATAATTCACCAAATGAAATATGCAAAGGCGTTCTAGTGTACTTGAGTCGCCCTATAAATAGCAATTGGGGATAACTTTCTCTTTGTATAAATCTTCTCTTCTTATAGTAAGTGATCAAATATCTCTCACTTGATCCACCAAAGATCCTTGCGCTTTCACCATGAGTCCGTATAATCTTGCACCCTGCGTGCTTGTACCAACAAAGTCACTTATTAAGGCGCTCTTTTAGGTCGCTAATAAGCGTACTCGTTGCGCATAAGTCAGGATTGATTATCGGGTTTGCTAAAAAAGACGACAAAAATCGGTACTTAAAGCGTCATCTTGATTGACGCATTTGAGTGATTTTATTACAATCCCGCATCTTTCCATCATTGATGCTGCGATTGAAGTACTGGTTTGTTTATTTATTGCACGCCTGTCTGTCAACGCATTTGCTGAATCAGTAATTATATTAAGTAGGTAGAAATCGCCATGAAACGCACTTTTCAACCGTCTGTACTGAAGCGCAACCGTAACCACGGCTTCCGCGCTCGTATGGCCACTAAAAATGGTCGTCAGGTTCTGGCTCGCCGTCGTGCGAAAGGCCGCTCTCGTCTGACCGTTTCTTCGAAATAATAAAAGCTAACCATTCCGTGGTTAAGCTCGCTTTTCCAAGGGAGTTACGTTTGTTAACTCCCAAGCATTTCAATTTTGTTTTCCAGCAACCACAACGCGCGAGTTCACCAGAAGTTACTATTTTGGGTCGCCAGAATGAGCTGGGGCATCCCCGCATCGGTCTAACAATCGCAAAGAAAAACGTTAAACGTGCTCATGAGCGCAATCGTATTAAACGATTAGCCCGTGAATACTTTCGTTTACATCAGCATGAATTACCGCCGATGGATTTTGTGTTATTAGTAAGAAAAGGGGTTGCTGAACTTGATAACCACCAATTGACGGAAGTGTTGGGTAAATTATGGCGTCGTCATTGTCGCTTGGCTCAAAAGTCCTGATCTTGCTGATTAGGGGCTATCAACTGGGGATTAGTCCTCTGTTGGGGCCTCGTTGTCGTTTTAATCCTACGTGCTCTCATTATGGAATTGAGGCATTGCGCAGGTTTGGAATGATAAAAGGTAGTTGGTTAACAGTGAAACGCATATTAAAATGCCACCCTTTACACGAAGGTGGTGATGATCCTGTCCCACCTAGAAAAAACGACGATAACAGAGAAAATTAACGATGGATTCGCAACGCAATCTTCTATTCATCGCTTTGCTGTTCGTTTCTTTCCTGATCTGGCAGCAGTGGGAGGGTGATAAAGTTTCACAAAACACCACCACTACTACTCAGATCTCGCAACAAGCGGACATGCCAAGTAGTGATAGTCTTGCTGTAACTGGTAACAGCAATGAGCAGGCAAAATTGATTACCGTAAAAACTGATGTACTTGATCTTAGTATCAATACTCAAGGCGGTACAATCGATGAGGCTGATTTGTTAGCCTATCCCGCCGAGCTTAATTCACAGACACCTTTCCGTTTACTGGAAACTACACCTCAATTCCTGTATCAGGCTCAAAGCGGCTTAATTGGCCCAGATGGTCCAGATCAGAAATCTCGCCCAATTTATACTGCTGATAAAAATGAATTCGTACTTGGTGAAAATCAGGATGAATTACGTGTACCTATGACTTTTGTGAATGAAGAAGGCGTAAAATTCGTCAAAACCTTTGTTCTGAAAAAAGGTCAGTACGATATCGGTATTGAATACAAAATTGAGAATACAACAGATAAAACACTGACAATGAACTTCTACGGTCAGTTAAAACAATCTGTTAAATTGCCAGAAAGCCGTGATACGGGTAGCAGCAACTTTGCGCTACACACTTATCGTGGTGCGGCATATTCCTCAGATGAAACCAACTATAAAAAATATAGCTTTGGTGATATCGAAGATAAAAACTTATCTCTAACCACGAATAATGGTTGGGTTGCGATGTTACAACAATACTTCGCAACAGCATGGGTTCCTTCTAAAGATAGTCAGAACAATAACTTCTACTCAATTACTTTAGAAAATAAATCCATTGCTCTGATTGGTTATAAATCAGCACCTGTTACTATTGCACCAAATAGTACGGCTGACATCACCTCTACATTATGGGTTGGCCCTGAAATTCAGTCTGAAATGTCCGCTATCGCGCCACATTTAGACCTGTCTGTAGACTATGGTTGGTTATGGTTTATCTCTCAACCACTGTTTAAACTGTTGAAATTTCTTCACAGCTTTATCGGTAACTGGGGCTTCTCCATCATCATGATCACCTTTATCGTTCGTGGTATCATGTACCCGCTGACCAAAGCGCAGTACACCTCCATGGCGAAAATGCGTTTACTGCAACCAAAACTGGCTGCTCTGCGTGAACGTATTGGTGATGACAAACAACGTATGAGCCAAGAAATGATGGCGTTATACAAACAAGAGAAAGTGAACCCTCTGGGTGGTTGTTTACCACTAATTATCCAGATGCCAATCTTCCTTGCGTTGTATTACATGCTGATGGGCTCGGTTGAATTACGTCATGCTCCATTTATGTTATGGATCCAAGACTTGTCTGCACAAGACCCATACTACATCCTGCCATTATTAATGGGTGTAACTATGTTCATCATTCAGAAACTGTCTCCAACAGCAGTGACTGATCCGATGCAACAAAAAATCATGACCTTTATGCCGGTTGTGTTTACTGTATTCTTCCTGTGGTTCCCATCAGGTCTGGTTCTGTACTATATCGTCAGTAACTTAGTGACCATCATCCAGCAGCAGTTAATTTACCGCGGTCTGGAAAAACGTGGCTTACACAGCAGAGACAAAAAATAAGGTCACATGAGGAAAAACCTCTTCCTTGGTTACATTCAAAGGAAAGTGACATAAAATAGCGAAGGCGGTCTACAATGACCGCCTTCTGTTTTTTATATTTATATGATTATTCTGATTAAGCGAGTACACCATGCATAGCACTGATACTATCGTCGCTCAGGCCACACCTCCGGGAAGAGGCGGTGTTGGTATCCTACGCGTTTCTGGCCCGAAAGCTGCCCTTGTGGCGCAAACCGTTTTAGGTAAATTGCCTAAACCTCGTTATGCCGATTACCTGCCATTTCGCAATGATGACAACTCAGTACTTGATCAGGGTATCGCCCTTTTCTTCCCAAATCCGAACTCATTTACAGGTGAAGATGTTCTAGAACTACAAGGCCATGGTGGCCCCGTTATTCTAGATTTATTACTAAAACGTATTTTACAAATTCCCGGTGTGCGTATTGCAAATCCAGGGGAATTTTCTGAACGTGCATTTTTAAATGACAAACTCGATTTAGCACAAGCAGAAGCCATTGCTGATTTAATTGATGCCAGCTCAGAACAAGCGGCTCGTTCAGCAATTAATTCATTACAAGGTGCTTTTTCCTCTCATATTAACGAGATGGTAGAGTCATTAACTCACTTACGTATCTATGTTGAAGCGGCCATTGATTTCCCTGACGAAGAGATTGATTTTCTTTCTGACGGTATCATTGAAGGAAAACTTAATGCCGTTATTGCTGAATTAGATGATGTTCGTGCCCAAGCTCGCCAAGGTAGCTTGTTACGTGAAGGGATGAAAGTGGTGATCGCTGGTCGCCCGAATGCCGGTAAATCAAGCCTATTAAATGCATTAGCCGGTCGAGAAGCGGCGATTGTCACGGATATTGCCGGTACAACTCGTGATGTATTACGTGAGCATATTCATATTGATGGTATGCCATTGCATATTATCGATACAGCAGGCTTACGTGAAGCCAGTGATGAAGTAGAACGCATTGGTATTGAACGTGCTTGGAAAGAGATTGAGCAAGCAGACAGAGTGCTATTTATGGTTGATAGCACCACAACCGATGCAACAACACCTGAAGATATCTGGCCTGAGTTTATGGCTCGCTTACCAAATACCTTACCTGTTACTGTTATTCGTAACAAATCAGACTTAACAGGGGAAAATGTCGAGATCACAGCACAAGGTAACTACCCGATGATCCGCTTATCTGCCCGTGATGGTATGGGTATCGAGTTACTGCGCGATCACCTAAAAGAAGCGATGGGCTTTAATAGTAATACTGAAGGTGGTTTCTTGGCTCGTCGCCGTCATTTACAGGCATTAAATACCGCAGCAGAACATTTACAGCAAGGCCATGAGCAACTCGTTTATGCAAAATCAGGTGAGTTATTGGCAGAAGAGTTGAGGCTCGCTCAACAAGCATTAAGTGAGATCACTGGTGAATTTACTTCTGATGATTTATTAGGGCGCATTTTCTCAAGTTTCTGTATTGGGAAGTAACCACTAAATTTTACCTGCTATACCGTGTAATTTTAAATTTAACGGCTATAGCAGGTAAAATCAGATTTACACGCTATAACCGGTATATTAGATATTAACGCCTATAACCGGTAGTAGATGATGATTATAATTAACGCCTATCAACTCAGCGTACATCTAAAGGATGTCCGATTAACAAAAAAGCTTTCTCAAGGTAAAGTTGCCCAAAAAGTGGGAATTCGACAAGACACCGTGTCTAATTTTGAACTTAACCCTAATTCCACCAAGCTAGAAACCTTTTTCAAACTGCTCTCCGCACTCAATTTAGAAATGGAAATTCATCCTAAAGATGCTAAAAATAATTTAGCACACAAAAGTGAATGGAAAGAGGAGTGGTAAATGACGAGCCTTGATGTGTATATGAATGAATATTATGTGGGCATTTTTACCAAAAAAAGTTCAGGTGCGCATTCATTCCAATATGCTGAAGAGTTACTTATCTTTTTTTATTTTCTATATTATTTAATACTCTTTTTAATTAAACGATTAACAATAAATATCAAATAATGTATCTCATTATTTTCTATTTAATCATAGATTAAATAACGCAAACGTTTACTTTCTCTTCTTTATTTTTTTCTAATAAAAATAGATTTTAAATATCGCATAAATACGCATCTTAATTATGCTTTTTAATGATCTAAATATAGTAAATCAACTAATGATAATGCTAAACTTCGTTTTTAGTTAACTGGGTAAATATCCCCCTTATATTTAAGAGTCTATCGTGAGAACGCTTTACTTTACTGCACTGACAACAGGCATTCTTTCTGCCATTTGGGCATTTGTTGCTAATCAATTTGACTTATTAAGCTGGGCTGGCTTTTTAGGTTGTACCGCCTATTTTGCTTATCCTAAAGAGGGTATTAAAGGATTAGCCGTTACTATGGCAACCATTATGAGTGGTGTAATTTGGGCATTAGCGATTATTTATGGTAGCCAAGTCTTTAGTGATATATCTATTTTTGGGTATGCAGTAACAGGTGTTATTGCCTTTGTGATGTGTATTCAAGCTAAAAGTGCATTACTTGCTTATATCCCCGGCACATTTATTGGGGCATGTACAATATTTGCAGCACAAGGGGATTTAGCTCAAACCATCCCTTCATTAATCGTTGGTGTTTTATTTGGTTATTCGATGAAAATGAGTGGGCTTTGGGTTGCCAATAAATGGCCGAAAACAGCGTAATTTATTTATGCTAACACAAATCTAAAAGCGGTGTTTAGTCATGCTAAAGCCGCTTTTTTATCTCCTCAAAAGACATTATCTAAAATCAATCTAAGGTATATCCATAAGCGCTAATATTGATATTTTAAATTAATTTAATTAGAAGATAATTTATATTTAAAAAATCACATATTTGGCATTTAAAATGATAAAAATAAAGACATTTGTTATTAAAATTATAATTAACTAACAATATTTAATATTGTGTTTATTTTAAATTTCCGTCAAAAAATAAAGGGAGAAAAACACATTTAAAAGGAAATTAATTATGAGTGCAACACAATCAACAAACTACAATATTATCGTGATGTCAGACCCTCAGCCTTGGAGGCTAGACTTAGATAATAATGATCCTAATGATGATCAATCTCGTTGGGAATCAACGATAAAAAAAGTAAGGGATAGTATTCAATTATTACACCATGAAAAATCTTTTGTTTTTGGCATTATTAATGGTGATTTGACGGAGTTTGGTCGCCGTTATCAACGTGAAAGTTTTCGTTCTTTTTTTGCCCCTTCCCCCTTAGGGTTTATTACTTATGTTGGTCTTGGTAATCACGATTATCAAAATAACGTGGGTGATTGCTCCGAACCCAATAATTCTGATTTAAGTATGAATGCTTGTGCACGAGGCATGGTATTTGATATGCATTATCGTATTGAAGAATACCGTGGTTATTCGACTTCAGGTAATTTTAGATATGACAGTAGCGAATATTCAGGCAGTAAAGCGTATTCGTGGGAATATGGCGATATTCATTTTGTCCAATTACAAAATTATCCCACTTATCATGTCGTACTCGACCACTGGGCAGCATCAACCATTAATGTGACAGACTCTATTGATTGGTTAGAAAAAGATTTAATCCAAGCACGGAATCGCAATAAAACTATTATTTTAAACTTTCATGATGGTCACCAACATTTTCCTGAAAACTCCTCACAAGAAGAACTCTCATTCTTTAAATATATGCTTGAGCATTATGGCGTGAAAGCGGTTTTCGTCGGCCATACGCATTATGTTGGGCAAGATAACCGTTATGGTGGTAGTGAAATATTTGGTGATGTTCCCGTTTATAACAGTGGCGCTTTATTTAAAGGGGATTACTTATCTGTTGGAGTTAATGGCTCACAACTCTCTATTGCTGTTTATAACGGACTATCAGGACAACCTCAATTAATCGAACAATGGAACTAATTTTAAACAAGGAGCGTTTGTTATGTATTTAAACCCATTAAAAGTCGCCATTAGTCCTTCATCACTACCCGCAACACAGCCATTAATCTGTATCGACTACCAAGAACTCCAAGAAGGTATGTTGGATATGATTAACCGCAACAGTAATGTCTTACCCACCATTGTAGATAAATTCAATGAGCAAGATCCTTTAAATGCCCCCATGATTGTAGGGTAAACCGTCATCGGGCATATTATTGGCTTAATCCCTGTTGTCGGTGGTGCATTATCAAAAATCACCTCCGCGCTCTTTGGTTTGGTGAATAAAAATATGAAAGATAGTTCGTTAGCTAATCATCCAGTAACAAATAACAAAGCCTATTTTCGTACTTATCAGCTTGAATTAGACTATTTATTCATACGTGAAAACGAATCCAATCTTTATTTTTATTTACACTTTTCTAAACCTGATACGGTATTAGCGGATATTACTGTGCTGTTTTAGCCATCAATTCTAATAAAAACACCTAAGTCAAAATCACACTTAGGTGTTTTCGTTAGCTCATTAATTTAATTGAAAATCTAATGCAACAATTAAAGGGTTCAATAGGCTTTCGGGTTTAGGGCCAATGGGTTTTACGCGTTTAACCGCCGCAATGGCCGCATTATCAAGAGAAGAAATACCTGAAGTACTTTCTATCTCAACCCTTGAAATTGTACCTTCTGATGTTAGTGAAAAACTCACCACTACCTGGCCTTCATGCTGCATGCGACGAGCTTGTGATGGATAACGTTTATGGCGCTCTATCTCTCGACGCAGTGAACTAATATAGTGATTATCAGATTCACCTTGCCCTATTCCTTTCTCACTTAACGCATGACTCCTTCCCGCTAATGAGCTTGCCGTATGTTGCGTTAAGCTTTCTGCCGAGGCTTCTGAAGCCGTTTGCGCTATTTGGCTTTCTACATCACGCTGTTTTATTGGCTCTACTTTTTCTTGTATCACCTGTTTTTTTACTGGTGTAATTGGTTTTATAGGTATGGGCTTTTCCCTTATTTTTTCAGGTGGTTTTTTTTGTACCTCAACAAACGCCCCTTTTTCTGAACTCGGTAAAACAATAGCGCTCTCTTGAGGCTCAATTTTTTCAATAGGCTCAGGCACCACTGTAGATTGCTGGGGGGGTGAAAATACCACTTGATAAACAGATAATGTATTCTCTTGTTGCTGATGAATATGGTGTGCACTTTCTGTCATAGAAAGTGAACGTAACACCCAACTTAATATGGCGATATAAACTAACGATATACCTATTAACCAGTAATAAATATTAAGCGGATGCCTGACAGAAAGTGCCAACATAAATAAAAGCTCCTTACTCTCTTTTAATTAAAATTGTGCAGTCACACCTAATCGGAACGTTCTTCCGGGTGCAGGCATACCTGATCGCGTTAGTGGATCAATATAATATTCGTTTAATAAATTACTGCCCGTTATTTCAAACGATAAATTAGGGCTATATTGATAGTTAATATAAGCATCAACGGTAAAGACTTTTGCCCAACGCATCGGGTTATTATTTTGACCGTACATTTCTCTTGGTAATTTTTCTTTTAGCCATTTTTCATCTTTATTTTCTACTTCTGATGAATAGAGCCAACGGCTACCTATTTCTAATTTATTATCTAACCAACGAGTTCCTAAATGTAAATTAACCGAATATTTAGGCTGAATAGAAGTACGTAAAAAACCTCCCGGATAACCGCCCGTCATACACTCTTTAATACCCAAGAAACCAAAGGGATCATAGTGACTAAAAGCATTTTTATCGCATACCTTATTTTTATGACTATAAACAAGCGCGGTATCCATAAAAATAAAACCGTTATCAAAGCGCGCTTGAACTTCTAGCCCCTCTAATATTTGCTTTTCAAATTGCCTAATTTGCCAATTCGCATCTCTATCAAACACATTTTCGATATTGGTATAAAAATAATTTATTTTAATATCGGCATGGCGCTCGACATTAAGCCAATCGGTCAAATCAAACACAACCCCAAACTCTGTACTTTTCGCACGCTCGGGTTTTAATTTAAAACCATAATAACGGGCTTTAGAGCCTGAAAACCCGCTAGTATCTTCAAATAAATTAGGTAATCGTAGCTGCTCAGTATAACGCCCATAAAAACGCAATATATCACTGGCATACACCGTTGCAGACACGAGTGGTGAAAATGCCCCATGCTGATAGCTGGGTTCAGATTCAAAATTATCTTTATCATCATCAAGATAAATAGAAATTGGTTTTGTCACGCCCATTTCATATTTATTAACTAATTTACCTGTAATAGGATCGGGCACTTTTTCATTGATATCAGCATAACCACTTAAGAACATATTGTTACTTTTAGATAATTCGCCATTTTCGTCATAAAGTATGACGGTATGTTCCGTGACCATAAGGCGTTTTTGAGACGATTTTATGTTGAGATTTCCTTGTTCATCATGAAGAAAGTCATCTTGCATCATATCAATCTGAATTCTTCTAACTTCATTACTATTAATAATCTTTTCTTTTATTTCAGGTGATAATTTTTCATATTCAGGATAAATAAATTTAGACTGTTGAAACTCTCGCACTTTTTTATATATTTCTGGATAACGTCGATAATTTTTAATCTCTTCAGGTAACGTTTCTACATCTATCCGATTAATGGCTCGATATAATATATACTCCTCCGCGGTTAGTGTACGTCGATAAGGAAGAATAAAACCTCTTATTGGCGGTGATTTTTCATAACCTTTTACGTTATTACGCCGCTTATTATTTAAAAAAGTATCTGTTAAATGATAATAATGATATTTCCCACCCGCGGTAATGGCTAACCAAGACAGTGGCTTCCAATCTGTGGAAAGAGCTAAATTAATTTCATGACGTTGCCCTGCTCGCCCAGCGGTAACAAAATCAAAACCTGTAGGTAATTCCAATTCATCACTATCTAATTTCTCAAATTGATAATAACTGGAAAATGCAATAGAAAATTGCGGTGATAATTTAAATATCGAGGATATATCAATACCATAACGATTATTCTCTTGATAAAGAGAAGAAGTATCAATAAACCCAGTTTCATAACTGAGATTCCATTGTGTATTTCTACTAGAAAACGAGTCAACTTGTTTTGGCTCCCTTGGTTTTCCTCCTCGCGTATTAGTATGACCCGTAGTTAAATTGCCCCATAACCGTAACAGTAAATCTGTTTTTTTATCTTCGGGTTTATATTGATAGGTTAATATGCCTGCTTGTTGTGTAATATTCCCCAGAGGCCACTGGTTGACTAAATTTTTATCATAACGAACCCAACTTAAACGTGATGGCATAATATCGCCAAACAATAAGTCAGTGTATCGATAGTTAATCGAAAAACGGTGCGTTGATTCAGGAAATAATGTTCCTTTGACTAAAAGAGATCGACTACGATTAGAGGTATTCGGTACTTCATTATTTGGGCGATAAATATGAGCAATAAAAGGTAAATAAGGATCAAAGTTTTTTGTCCCATCTCTGACATGAACCGATTCTAATAAGTCTTCATTATCCTCACTATATTTTTTGGCATTCCTTTTTCTCGCAGTGCATAAGCAAATAGTAAATTAAACTTTTCTTCTTCAAAACCTAACCCAAGACGAAATGAATAATCTTTAAAGTTTTCTAATTTGCTTTTTTGAGGGGTTATTTCTAAAGCAGGATCAATAATGTAAGCATGTTGCTGGTAAAACGTTGGATAATAGCGGTAATCTTCAATCATATTTGTATAAACTTCTTTATACCGTGTTGCGTTATTACTGATATCTCCTTTAAAATTAATCCCAAAAGAATCACCAATAGGGACAATATCTCGGATATCTAAGGTTTTTACTGCAATACCACCACCAATACCTGTTTTCATATCAGGGGTTAATGAAGGGCCTTTTTCAATATAGATACTGCTAATCAGATTAGAATCAATATAGTTACGATTAGAAGCACCACTGTAACCACGATACACAGTAATTGCCTGCTCTGTGCCATCCACCGTAACAGGAATTCGCCCTTGCCCTTGAATACCCCGAATATTCGGATCAAGCGCCCCACCATTACGCGCTTCACCACTGTAAACACCAATGGCACTTTTGAGTAAATCAGCAGGAGAGACACCTTGATAACGCTCTAATAGCTCTTTGCCTAAATAAACATTAGAGACGTCTTTCTCATAAACTTGTGAATAACCTTCGGTATCTTTTTCTTTATTATCAGAAATCTGAATATGACCAAGATCGGTTTTATCTTCTTTGGCTTGCAGATAAAAGCAAGGAGAAATTAGCGATAGAGAAACGAAGATTGAAACAATTTTCCGCTTTCTAAAAAGCATTACATGCATTGTTTTACCTATTCAATTAATAAAGGAAGTAACTTATTTAATTAAAATTGTTTTTCTAATTTAAATAATACTTCATGTTGCTGATATTGATATAACCAATCCACATTGCTTAATCTTCGGGTATAACGGAATTCTATTACAGGGTAAAACCCTAAAATAACATTTGATTTATTTTTAATATTGGTTGTGAAAATAAAGCTATTATCTTTTCTTCTCTTTTTTAATAAAGGATTATAATTATTAAAATATTTAAATTGATACTGTAAAAAAAAAGAGATATTCCAACTTACTGACAATGGATAATAAACGCCTATTTTTATACCATACAGCTGATAATTTAATAAAGTGTTTTTTTTACGATCCAACTGATAATTTAATTGATTAACTAACTGCATTCTATTATTAAAATAATAGTTATGGTTAGCATTATAACTAAGTTGATGAGAATTTAAATTATTTAAAACTTTTTGATATTTTTTTATTTTATAATCAAAACTTAAATTAATAGTTTGCTTTTTATTAATTAAATAAGAAAATTGTGTTTCACTTCCCCATGATTGATATTCATATTGAGCTTGTGATTTTTTTATTTCGTAATAAGGTGTCATTGACCATTGATATTGATTTTTTTGATAGCGATAACCCAGTTGTGTATATAACGCAAGAAAATTAGCGTTACGGTAAGAGTGATAATCAATATATCGTACATAAGTATAAGAAGAGAAAGTATGGTAAGAATAAATAATAAACGGTTGATAAAAAGAAAAATAATGAGCAAAACCTGTTGATGCAATGGGTTTGACACCTCTTAGCGTAATTTTTCTTTGAGTAGATTGAGAGACAATTTGTTCTGCTAAGTAAGGTGCTTGATTAATATTATCATCATAAAAAAAGCTAAATTGATAGAAACGCTGACCTTGAAAATAAGAGGCTAACTTAACCCTATAAAATTCAATAGATTTGGAAATATTTTTAGGTAAATCAACAATATTACTTAATTGATTGAGTTGCTGTTGTGCTTTTTTATATTCTCTCAAATAAAAATAAAGCTGAATTAATCCTGTTTGCGCTGGGATAAAATCAGCTTTTTGTTTAAGTTGTTGCTGATAATAAAATTCTGCGTTTAAAAAGTCCCCCTTTGCTTGAGCTAAAAGCGCATTAGCGTAATCAATTAAGAGTGTTTCATGTAAAGGTAATAGTTGATAATCCAGTAGTAGTTCTTCAGCCTTTTTCCACTGCTGTTGCTGTAAAGCACTATAAAGTTGTTGCCCTATTTGGGCAACGTGATGCTGAGGTGAAGAATAGGAGAATAAAACGGAATTATTTTCTTTGGCGCTTAGTTTTAATGGAATGAATAACACACTGATAATAA
The DNA here is from genome assembly GCF_040138965.1 of Proteus sp. fly-1089. Taxonomy (NCBI): domain Bacteria; kingdom Pseudomonadati; phylum Pseudomonadota; class Gammaproteobacteria; order Enterobacterales; family Morganellaceae; genus Proteus; species Proteus sp. fly-1089. The sequence continues at coordinate 58,220 of NZ_JBEETS010000008.1, read as the reverse complement.
AAAATAATTCCATTCGTTTTTGATAATAACACATGGTATATCCTTATAATAAAAATCGACCTATTCCTTAAGGTAGATTTATTTTTGATAAAAAAAAACAGATAACCCTATACCTGATTATCTGTTGCTAACATTTAGCATAATGACCACTAATACCACTTCTAAAGAATTAACCGATTGTATTACCAAACAAATTTATAATATTATTTTTGAAAAAATTAAGAAGCATCCGTGCTTGCTGTCGTTTCTTCATTTCCACTGCTATCTTTCGTACCACCGAAACCAATATCTTTTGTATGGTCTGAACTGAACACGACAATACCCGCTAATACATCTGCGCTTTCACCAAAGAAGGCACCTTCAACAACCCCTGATGTTGTGCCCTCTTTGGCATCCGCAGAAAACGTCACTTGGTTATTGGCGGTATAAAGATTTCCACCTTCTAACTGAACTGTACGTTGACTATTCGCCAATGAACCTTCAATTTTCTTTTGTGAAAAATTAACATCAAACGTACCTGAAAGTAGATTACTACCACTGTATTGGCTAATACCTGTTACCGTATAAGTCGCGCTGTCTGTCGGTAGTGTGGTTGTGACATCTTTACCGACATAATAGGTTTGATGTGTCGCATCTGTTGCTGATGTTGTTTTTGCCCAGTCACCATAATAAACATTCGCGTCCGTCACTTTTGCAAAGTGAAAAACGCCCATATTACTGTGGCTTGCAGGGGAGTTAGCATTAGGTTGAATAGTATAAATTCCATTACTGTCTGCTCCACCACTCATCATGGGTGATGTTAACGAAGCAAAGCTAAGTTTTGCACCATTTCCAATACTTTTGATCCCAACACCAGGTTCTCCACCGGCTGATTGATGAGAACCTCGATTCACTGCATCACTTGCACCTACAACCATCGTTGTTAAAACACCACTTTGATTAGAGTGAATTTCAGCTTGTACCGCATGTGTACCCATTAATACGAATAACGCATAAGTTATTTTATTCAGTTTTTTCATAATAATTTCCATATTATTCATGTGAGGATGTGGTTACTTATTATAAATAAAATAATAAGTAACCACTTACAGAGGTATTTATATTTTTATCTTTCCAACTTCACTTGCGAATATAAAGCTTGCTGTGTTGTCGGTGAACTATATTAAATAAATCTCTTTTATTGTAAATAACTCTTTTTAATAACAATGATTTTAATTAGCCTTATTTATGTCATGGAGATATATTTAATATTATGTTTTAATTTAACTTTTTATTAAAACACATTAAAATGTCATTATTATTCCATGTTGTTTTTTGTGAACAATCTCGCAATTAATTAAATTACTTTGTTATAAAACTAATTAATATTTATTAGGTGTTTTATATTTACCATAAGCAATACATTGAGAATGTAATCATTAATTAAATTAAAAAATTTTTTCATTTATTTTAATTTATTTATTTCCTCAGGAATTATTTTTATAAAGACATCACGATCTTTATTTTGAATATTATTATTCCAAATAACACCTATTTCCCATTGTGTGTACAAACCAGACAGTGGCAACAAAGTGACTTTTTGTTTGTCACAAATAAGTTCTGCATTTTTAGGTACTAATGCCATTCCTAATCCCGCGGCAACTAACGCCAGCTGTGTTTGAATATCTTGTGATTGTTGTAATACACGAGGCTTTATTTGATGATGCTTTAAAAAGGCATGGATTTGTTGATATAGTTTTTTTCCTTTCTCAGGAGCCAACTGAATAAGCCCAAGCGTATTAAAGTAGTGTAATGGATCATCATCAGCCTCTAACACCATAATAGTTTGCGTGGGAATTGCTAACATCAATCGCTCTTGTACTAATGGAATGCCTTTTAGTGGCTCAGAAATAGGCAAACGTGAAAAAGCTAAATCCAATTCACCTAAAAGTACTTTATCTTCCATTATATTAGAGGGCATATCATCAATATGAACCGTAATATCTGGATAATCTTGCTTAAATTTAGCCAATAAAGGGGTGATAAAGCTTAATGATGACAAGCCAAACCCAGCATAAAGCTCGATCTTTTGAGGCTCAATTAATTGGCGAGCCTGTTTTTCTAAAAGACGAACTTCTCTTAATACTGATTGACATTGATTGAGTAAATATTGCCCTTCTAGGGTAAGTTTTGCACCTTGGCGCCCACGTTGAAAAAGAGTAATACCCAATTGAGATTCTAATGTTTTTATTTGTTTAGTGAGTGCAGGCTGACTAATACAAAGCTTTAATGATGCTTCACCAAAATGTTCAGTTTCAGCCAGTACAGCAAATGCGTTCAATAAACGAGTGTCCATGATTAATCATTAATCCTACATAGTTTTTACTTTTATTATCCTATCATAAAATAAATAAATAAAATTAATAACCAAGACCAACAACCTGATAAATAAAATATTCTAGCTTTCTTTGAGATTATTCCCTCACTATAAAAACGTATTTTTTGCTCCAGCTACAATTCCTTATTTTTTCTTTTAGATAACCATTTAGAATCGATAAGCGTTACAGCAAGAAATAACCCAGTTCTACATCTCTTTTTCACGGAATGGATACCTTATTTTCTGGCATCATAATGGCAATAAAGGAGTATTTATGTTTGCTAAGTTCCTATTTATAATTCTTTCATTATTAGGATCCTCTTTTTCCTGTTTTGCAGGAAATGGACTGGTGGACAGAACATGGAATGCCACAGGGCTTGATACACAAAGCTATCGACAAGCATTAAGACAACCTACGGCAAGCTCTCGATATACTCTTTTTAATATCACACCAGATATGCCTGTTCCTGGTGGTACAAACCCCTCTGATCATCAAGGTATTCGTTATATTGCAATGAAATATGGCCCTTATGGTCAACCTGAACACTATAAAACCTACCAAATTATGTTTTCTCATTATTCAAATAGCAGTACAAAAAAAATTCGCTATTTAGGTGAACTATATACCGTTGTCGGTGATATCTATTTAATCGATCCTTTTGCAACAACCAATGAATGGCAACGCGGGCGTAGCCAAATCGTTGAAGAATATTATGAAATATTAGATGCTCACGGAAATAGAACTGGCAAAGGATTACGCTTTAATAACTGGGACAAACCTATTCATATAACTAAATGGTCATCAAATTAATATAATCTTAATCAATATTCTATTTTGTTAATTCTCTCTTAATGTCGTTATTCTTTCTTTTATTAAAATAGAGACTTTAAATATTAACTCACGTTAATACATTCTAAATTTATATAAATAAAAAATATAAAAAAATCAATAACTGACATTATTCTCTTAATTTACATTTAATTATTTCTCTATATAGAAGTTTAATTCAAAGAAAAGTTATTTTTTATTTTACTTATCTATTTCAAATAACCGTTAGCTTATGAAAATCATAGAATATTATTTCAAACAGTTTAGAACTATCGCATTGCCAGATCGTGTGTATTTAAAAAATAAGTTTATTCGTAACTTAGGTTATCAACCAAATTTTAAAATACCAACATCACTAAATGAAAAAATCAATGCACGCATGCTATTCGATAGAAATCCAATTTATACGCGCTTAGCAGATAAGATTAGAGTGAGAGACTATGTGATAGATAAAATAGGCCCATCTTATCTTGTTCCTATTATTAAAATTTATTCACACCCTGATGAAATAGATATTTCTCAACTTCCTTCACGCTTTGTATTGAAATGCAATCATGACAGTGGAAGCACAGTGATATGCCTTGATAAATCAACCTTTGATTTTGAAAAAGCAAAGAAAAAACTTCATTTTCATTTAAAGCGTAACCTCTATCCGGTCACTCGTGAATGGCATTATAAAAATATCAAAGCTCAAATCATCTGTGAAGAATATATTGATTTATTTGATACAAAAAATCCAATGATACCAACAACTTGTCGTCTTCACTGTTTTAATGGTCAGCCTCATTATGCCGAGATTGATATCTCTGACACCAAAGGAAATGAGTATATAAATGTGTATGACACAAATTGGCAGTTACAACCCATCACATTAGAAGATCCCAACACACCAGAACCTGTTGAAAAACCTACTCAATTTGAAAACATGTTGCAATTAGCCGCTAAAATGGCAAATGGCTTTAATTATTGCCGAGTTGATTTTTTAATGTCTGAAAATAAGCTCATCTTTAGCGAAATGACCTTTACCCCAAATGCAGGACGTATTCCCATCAAACCTAAAGAGTGGGACTACAAATTAGGGGCATTGTGGTCATAAATAAAGTGAAAGATCAAATAGGTGTAATGCAAGAATATATAGTTATTACACCTATTTTAATGTGTTTCATGTTCATTAGTCAGTTAGTCGTTGTGGATGAGTAAACACCGTTGCTCTTCCGCGACGACAAAAGCCCACCAGCGTCACATTATATTTATTCGCAACTTCGACCGCTAAAGAGGTTGCCGCAGAAACAGCAAATAAAATTTCCGCACCACACATCGCGGCTTTTTGTACCATTTCATAGCTTGCTCGGCTTGAAACTAATACCGCACCTTCACTCCACTGCTCTTGTGCTTTCATACCTAAAAGCTTATCCAATGCAACGTGACGACCAACATCTTCACAGCCACCTTGCATTTCACCCTCTGGTGATAACCAAACAGCCGCATGAGTACAGCCAGTTAATTCACCAATTTCTTGAACGGTTGTCATCTGCTCTAAGGCTTTATCAAGATTTGAAAGTGAAAATGTTTGTGTAAAAGGTAACGGTGTAATAGGTCGGAAAATCTCTTCAAGTTGTTCTGTCCCACAAATCCCACAGCCTGTACGCCCAGTCATATTGCGACGACGTTCTTTTAAGCCCATAAAACGGCGGCTTGATAATTCAACTTGAACTTCAATGCCTCCGTGACAACTTTCCACAATTTCGATACTGCGAATTTCATTAGAAGACTCTATAATGCCTTCGGATAAAGAAAATCCGACAGCAAACAACTCTAAATTTTTAGGGCTTGCCATCATAACAACGTGAGAAATTCCGTTGTACACTAATGCAACAGGAACTTCGAGTGCAATATAATCGTCTTCTTGTCTGTTAAGAGATCCTTTGTGTTGCACAATTGTTTGATCTACGCCAATGATTACACGTTTAGTTAACAATTTTGTCGATTTTGTTTCATCCATAAGATGAATTCCTAAATTTATTAATACATAATAACAATACGGGTAAAACGATTTTACACTACCTATCAGGCAATGAACCTGATCCTATTAAGGATAATAGGAATAAAAAAACAATCAGCTCCATTTTCGTGAAGAAAATCAGAGTCAGTAAAAGCAATGTATGATGAGGAGAGACCCCATGCAGGTCAGCAGAAGACAGTTCTTTAAGATCTGTGCTGGCGGTATGGCAGGTACTACAGCGGCGGCGCTCGGTTTTGCACCAGCAGTTGCGCTAGCAGGCTCGCGTCAGTATAAATTACTGAGAGCCCGCGAAACCCGCAATACCTGTACGTACTGTTCTGTCGGTTGTGGACTATTAATGTATAGTCTGGGCGATGGCGCGAAAAACGCAAAAGAAACAATATTCCATATTGAAGGTGACTCAGACCATCCAGTAAACCGCGGTGCATTATGCCCTAAAGGTGCTGGTCTTGTGGATTTCATCCACAGTGAAGGTCGCTTAAAACACCCAGAATACCGTGCACCCGGCTCGGATAAATGGGTAAAACTTTCATGGGAAGAAACATTTGATCGTATTGCGCGCTTAATCAAAAAAGACCGCGATGCCAACTTCCAGAAACTCAATAAAGAGGGTGTCGAAGTCAACCGTTGGTTAACAACCGGTATGCTTTGCGCCTCTGCAGCAAGCAATGAAACTGGGTTTTTAACTCAGAAATTCTCAAGAGCTCTTGGGATGCTAGCTGTCGATAACCAAGCGCGTGTCTGACACGGACCAACGGTAGCAAGTCTTGCTCCAACATTTGGTCGCGGTGCGATGACCAACCACTGGGTTGATATGAAAAACGCCAACCTTATCGTCGTTATGGGCGGTAATGCGGCAGAAGCACACCCTGTGGGATTCCGCTGGGCGATGGAAGCTAAAATCCATAATAACGCCAAGCTCATTGTTATTGATCCTCGCTTCACCCGTACTGCGGCTGTTGCGGATTTCTATACGCCTATCCGTTCTGGTACTGATATTACGTTCTTATCGGGCGTTATCTTATATCTGCTCGAAAATAAGAAATATCAAAAAGAATACGTTGAGGCTTATACCAATGCTAGCTTGATTGTCCGTGAAGACTATCACTTTGATGATGGTTTATTCAGCGGATATGATGCAGAAAAACGTCAATATGATAAAACCACTTGGAACTACGAGATGGATGAAAATGGTTTCGCAAAACGCGACACCACATTACAACATCCTCGTTGTGTCTGGAATCTGTTAAAAGAACACGTTAGCCGTTACACGCCTGATGTGGTTACTCAGATTTGTGGTACACCAAAAGAAGATTTCTTAAAAGTCTGTGAATATATTGCTGAAACAGCAGCGAAAGATAAAACAGCATCTTTCCTATATGCATTAGGCTGGACTCAACATACTGTTGGTGCTCAAAATATTCGTACCATGGCAATGATCCAATTACTGTTAGGTAATATGGGTATGGCTGGTGGCGGTGTTAACGCACTACGTGGTCACTCCAATATTCAAGGCTTAACTGACCTCGGTCTATTATCTCAAAGCTTACCAGGCTATATGACTCTGCCTTCTGAAAAGCAGACTTCATTAGAAACCTACTTAGCTGCGAATACGCCAAAAGCGACGGTACCAGGACAAGTTAACTACTGGGGTAATTATCCTAAATTCTTCGTCAGTATGATGAAGACATTCTATGGTGATAATGCTCAACGCGATAATGATTGGGGCTTCTCACTGTTACCTAAGTGGGACAAACCTTACGACGTTCTACAATACTTCGAGATGATGGATAAAGGTGAAGTCAACGGCTATATCTGCCAAGGCTTTAACCCAGTTGCCTCATTCCCGAATAAGAACAAGGTTATTCGTTCATTATCAAAACTGAAATTCCTTATCACAATGGATCCGCTAAATACTGAAACTTCGTGTTTCTGGCAGAACCACGGTGAAGAGAATGACGTTAAAACAGAAGATATTCAAACTGAAGTCTTCCGTTTACCAACAACCTGTTTCGCAGAAGAAGACGGCTCTATCGTTAACTCTGGTCGCTGGTTACAGTGGCACTGGAAAGGGGGAGATGCCCCTGGTATTGCTATCCCTGATGCTGAGATTTTATCAGGTATTTTCCATCGTTTACGCCAACTCTATAGAGAAGAAGGCGGTGCGATGCCAGAGCAGGTGTTGAATATGACTTGGGATTACTTTGATCCTGATAATCCAACATCCGCAGAAGTTGCACAAGAAAGTAATGGTAGAGCATTAGTCGATTTAAAAGATGCTGATGGCAATATCATTCTGAAAAAAGGTCAACTGCTTAGCTCGTTCGCTCAGTTACGTGATGATGGTACCACAGCAAGTGGCTGTTGGATCTTCGCTGGTAGCTGGACAGAGAAAGGCAACCAAATGGCTAACCGTGATAACTCCGATCCATCAGGATTGGGTAATACATTAGGTTGGGCATGGGCATGGCCTCTTAACCGTCGCATTATTTATAACCGAGCATCGGCAGACCCACAAGGTCAACCATGGGATCCTAAACGTAAGTTAATCGAATGGGATGGTAGCAAATGGACAGGTATTGATGTACCTGACTATAGCAACGCTGCACCAGGTTCTGATGTTGGTCCATTTATTATGCAGCCGGAAGGTATGGGACGCCTGTTTGCTATCGATAAGATGGCAGAAGGTCCATTCCCTGAGCACTATGAGCCAATTGAAACACCATTGGGTACTAATCCACTGCATCCAAATGTGGTTTCAAACCCAGCAGCGCGTATTTTTAAAGATGACTGGAAAGATATGGGTAAAGCAGAAGATTTCCCATATGTCGGTACAACTTATCGTCTGACAGAACATTTCCACTTCTGGACTAAACACGCGCGCTTGAATGCGATTATTCAGCCACAACAATTTATTGAAATTGGTGAGCGTTTAGCCGCAGAAAAAGGCATTGTTCAAGGCGATACCGTAAAAGTCAGCTCAAAACGTGGTTATATCAAAGCCAAAGCTGTGGTGACTAAGCGTATTAGAACCCTTGATGTGGATGGACGCAAAGTAGATACCATTGGTATTCCTATCCACTGGGGCTTTGAAGGTGTTGCAGTCAAAGGCTTTATTGCTAATACGTTAACGCCATTTGTTGGTGATGCAAATACACAAACGCCTGAATTTAAAGCGTTCCTTGTTAATGTGGAAAAGGTGTAAGGAGATAAATTATGTCACTGCAATCCCAAGACATTATTCGTCGCTCTGCCACCAATTCTCTTACTCCCGCACCTCATGTGCGGGATTACAAGGAAGAAGTGGCAAAACTTATCGACGTAACGACCTGTATCGGCTGTAAAGCCTGTCAGGTGGCTTGTTCTGAGTGGAACGATATTCGCGATAAAATTGGCACTAACGTTGGTGTTTACGATAACCCAACTGACTTAACGGCAAAATCATGGACAGTGATGCGCTTCTCTGAAGTTGAAGAGAATGGCAAGCTGGAATGGTTGATCCGTAAAGACGGTTGTATGCACTGTGCTGACCCGGGCTGTTTAAAAGCATGCCCAGCAGAAGGTGCCATCATTCAATACGCTAATGGTATTGTTGATTTCCAATCAGAACACTGTATTGGTTGTGGTTATTGTATTGCTGGTTGTCCTTTTGACGTGCCTCGCATTAATGAAGAAGATAACCGTGCTTACAAATGTACGTTATGTGTTGACCGTGTTGAAGTCGGCCAAGAGCCTGCATGTGTGAAAACGTGCCCAACAGGCGCGATTCATTTTGGCTCGAAAGAAGCCATGATCAATCTTGCAAGCGAACGCGTTTCAGAACTGCAAACTCGTGGTTACGACAATGCTGGTCTTTACGATCCACAAGGTGTGGGTGGTACACACGTGATGTATGTTCTCCATCATGCTGACAAACCAAACCTGTATCATGGTTTACCAGAAAACCCAGAAATTAGCTCAACGGTTAAATTCTGGAAAGGTATCTGGAAACCATTAGCCGCAGTTGGTTTTGCCGCAACCTTCGCGGGTGCAATTTTCCATTATTTAGGTGTCGGTCCAAATCGTACAACTGAAGAAGATGAAGAAGAAGCGCTCAAAGAGATGGAAGCATCTTCTAAAACACAGACCTCTGTGAATAAGGAGGAGCAGAAATGATGAAGAAGAAAGGCGATAAAATTCTTCGCCATACCGCTTCTGAGCGTATTAACCATTGGTTAGTAGTGATTGTATTTCTGTTTACTGCTATCAGCGGATTGGGTTTCTTCTTCCCATCTCTGAACTGGTTCATGAATATTTTAGGTACACCAGAACTGTCGCGTTTGTTACACCCATTCGTGGGTAGCGTGATGGCGTTCCTCTTTCTCTTTATGTTCTTCAGATATCTGAAGCACAACTTTATTGATAAAGATGACTTAGTCTGGGCTAAAAATATTCATAAAGTACTGCAAAATGAAGAAGCTGGCGATATTGGCCACTACAACTTAGGTCAGAAGGGTATTTACTGGACATTAAGTATCAGCCTGATCTTACTAACAGTCAGTGGTGTTATCATTTGGCGTCCTTATTTCGCAGAATATTTCTCGATCCCAGTGATTCGAATTGCCTTATTAGTTCACTCATTATCAGCAATCTTACTGATAATCACCGTATTTGTTCATGCTTATGCGGCGTTCTGGGTGAAAGGTTCAATTCGTAGCATGATTGAAGGCTGGGTAACTCGTGGTTGGGCTAAAAAGCACCACCCTCGTTGGTATCGTGAAATTCTCGAAGAAGAGAAAAAAGAAGCCGAAAAGCAGTCACAGAAATAATGACCTAAAGTGTATTTCTGAACAAACGGAGGCTTGTGAGCCTCCGTTTTTTATTCAATTTACGTCTGATTTTAAGGCGTAAAAAAACAATAAAATCACGCTATTATTACCCACTGTCATGGCTTCGTGTCTGTATTTGATTTATTCTGAAGCCAAACCCTGTGGGTATTCACTATAAAATTTAAGATAATAGGAAGATAGAACGTTATGAGTATTCGCATCGTTCCTAAAGAGCAATTAGGTAAAGAACAATCAGAAAAAGGTATTAGTTTCATTCCACCAGTATTATTCCCTAATCTGAAAAACCTTTATCAACGTCGTGCTGAACGTTTTCAATCACTTGCAAAAGATAATCCTTTTGCAAACTACCTTGAATTTGCAGCTGAAATTGCTAAAGCTCAAGAAAAAGCACTCCATGACAATCCATTAATCATTGATCTTGCACCACTTCTCACACAGCAAGCAGGTGTTGCACCTTTAGATAAAAAAACATTCAAACGTAGTAAACATTGGCATGCTTTATTAGCCTCGATTATTGCTGAATTACGTCCGGTTGTACCTGAAAGTGTCACTATCACATTAGAAAACCTGTCTAAAGCTTCTGAAACTGAATTAGAAGAGATGGCGACAGCATTACTTAATGATGAGTATTCAAAAGTACCTGCGGATAAATCGGTCTTTATTTGGTCTGCATTATCCCTTTATTGGGCACAATTGGCCTCTAATATTCCAGGTAAAGCAAAAACAGAATATGGTGAAAATCGCCAATTCTGTCCTGTTTGTAACAGTATGCCAGTTACAAGCATGGTACAAATCGGAACAACACAAGGCTTACGCTATTTACATTGTAATTTATGTGAAACCGAGTGGCATGTTGTGCGTATTAAATGCACCAACTGTGAGTTAACGGGTAAACTAAATTACTGGTCATTAGACAGTGAAAATGCTCCGGTTAAAGCAGAAAGCTGTGGTGATTGTGGAAGCTATCTGAAAATTTTATATCAAGAAAAAGATGCCAATGTTGATGCTGTCGCTGATGATTTAGCGTCTATTGTTCTTGATGCAAAAATGGAAGAAGAAGGATTTGCTCGTAGTAGCATTAACCCATTCCTGTTCCCAAATGAATAATAATTAGGTACTAGTATGACAAATGATACGCGCTCACTTTACAGCCAGCTACCGTCTATTGATAAGTTGCTGCATCAAGAAGAAATTCAGATTTTAGTTGCTTCTTATGGTCAGACATTTATTACTGAGCATTTACGAAAGTTACAAGAAGAAGCGCGTATCATTATTCGCCAAGATAATGGCCTACCTACATGGTATAACCAGTGGGCGAATGAATTACAAAATCGCATTACATTACAACAAAAATCGTTAATTAAACCTGTTTTCAATTTAACAGGAACGGTTTTACACACCAATTTAGGTCGAGCATTAATGGCTGAATCGGCTATCGAAGCCGTTAGCCAAGTTATGCGCTCTCCTGCAACCTTAGAATATTCTCTCGATGGTGCCTCAAGAGGACACCGTGATCGCGCTATCGCAGACTTGTTATGTGAATTAACGGGGGCTGAAGATGCCTGTATTGTTAATAACAATGCAGCCGCTGTTTTATTGATGCTTGCAACCGTAGCACCAAATAAAGAAGTCGTGGTTTCTCGTGGTGAATTAGTGGAAATTGGTGGTGCTTTTCGTATCCCCGATGTGATGACACAAGCAGGTTGCACACTTAAAGAAGTGGGTACAACAAACCGCACTCATCTTAAAGATTATCGTAACGCCATTAATGAAAATACGGGATTGCTGATGAAAGTTCATACCAGCAATTACGCTATTCAAGGTTTTACCGCAGAAGTTCATGGTGAAGAATTAGCGGCTTTAGGTAAAGAGATGAATTTACCTACTGCTATCGATTTAGGCAGCGGTTCAATGACTAACTTAGCTGCTTTAGGTTTACCTTCAGAGCCCATGCCTCAAGATTATCTACAACAAGGTATCGATCTTGTTACCTTCTCTGGTGATAAATTATTAGGTGGCCCTCAGGCGGGAATAATCTTAGGTAAAAAAACATGGATTGAAGCTATTCAGCGCCACCCTTTAAAGCGTGCATTACGTGTTGATAAAATGACATTAGCAGCATTAGGCGCCACATTGCGCCTTTATCAGCAACCAGAAAAAATGGTAGTTGAAATTCCGACATTACGTTTGTTAACTAGGACACAAACAGAAATTCATGACATGGCGCAACGGTTATTGCCTCATTTTCAGGCATATTATGGGGAAAATTACCATATCACGATATCCTCATGTGCGTCTCAAATAGGCAGTGGTTCGTTACCTATTGAAAGTTTACCGAGTGCAGCGCTTACCTTTGAAGCAAAAGATGGAAAAGGTAGCCAGTTAGATACATTAGCCGCACTTTGGCGTAATTTAGAAAAGCCCATTATCGGTCGAATTACTGATGGTCGCCTGTGGCTTGATCTGCGCTGCCTTGAGGATGAAAATGCATTAACACAGGCACTTTTACTATGATTTTTGCGACAGCAGGTCACGTAGACCACGGAAAAACCACACTTATACAAGCCATCACTGGGGTAGATACAACCCATTTACCCGAAGAGAAAAAACGAGGTATGACCATAGATTTAGGTTATGCCTATTGGCGTCAAGATGACGGAACGTCTATCGGTTTTGTCGATGTGCCCGGTCATGAAAAATTTCTTTCTAACATGCTTGCTGGTGTTGGTGGGATCTCTCATGCACTGTTAATTGTGGCTTGTGACGATGGTGTTATGGCTCAAACCATTGAACATATTTCTATTTTACGTCTTGCTGGTTGCCCTCAAGTTACCGTAATTCTGACTAAAGCAGATCGTGTTACGCCTGAACGAATTGAAGAAGTTCGATCACAAATAATTGATGTATTGGCCAATTTAAGCTGGCAACAACCTGTTATTTTTGTCACCTCAGCACCTTCTAATGAAGGGATACCCGCGCTTCGTGACTATCTTGTTAATCTTCATCAACAAGAGCAACAACACCCTCAATGGCATAAACGCTTTCGCTTAGCGATAGACCGCGTTTTTAGTATTAAAGGGGCTGGGTTAGTAGTTACGGGTACTGCCCTCGCTGGGCAAATAGCCATTGGTGATACTTTTTGGCTAACAGGTGCTGATAAACCAGTAAGGATCAGAGCGTTACACGCACAAAATCAACCTGTAGAAAGTGCTGGAGCCGGTCATCGTATTGCCATTAATATCACTGGAGATGTCAGTAAAGATAGTGTCTCTCGTGGCGATTGGTTGCTCTCTCAAGAACCTAACTATCAAGCTCATAAAGTCTTAGTCAGTTTAATCGCTGATGAACCTTTAAAGCATTGGCAGCCTGTACATATTCATCATGGTACTCGCCATATTACAGGCCGTGTTGCGCTCTTAAATAATACTAACGAAACACCTCAATTAGCTGAACTTATTCTTGATGAACCACTTTGGCTGGTGGATAACGACAGACTTATTTTACGTGATATTAGTGCTCAACGTACATTAGCCGCAGCGAAAGTCTTACATTTGCATTCGCCACGTAGAGGTAAACGACAAAGTGAGTTCTTAGCTTGGCTACATCAACTTGATAATGCTGATAGTGTTAGTGCCAATTTAGCGTTATGTTTACCAAAAGGTGAATTATCTCTAAATCAGTTTGCTTGGGCTCAGCAATTAACTGAAAGTGCACTCACTCAGCTACTAAAAACATTTGACCTAATTAACGTTGCTGGCGTTATTCTTTCTAAAGAAAATGCTGATAATGCAAAACAAAAATTACTCAATACACTTGAGGAATATCACCAACAACATAATGATCAAATGGGAGTCGGACGTTCACGTTTAAAACGAATGGCGCTACCAACTTATCATGATGAGTTGGTTTATCACCTAATTGATCAATTACGAAAAGAGGGTGCTATTAGCCAAAGTCGGGGCTGGCTTCATCTCCCAACCCATGGCCTTGCTTTTTCGCCAGAACAAGAGTCGTTATGGCGATATGCTAAAGTCTATTTTGAGCAATCTGAACCTTGGTGGGTACGTGATCTTGCAAATGAAATGAAAAAGGATGAAAAAGAAATTCGTTCATTATTACGCAAGGCCGCACAGTTAGGTTTAATTATCCCAATTATTGCTGATCGCTACTATACCCATGCATCTATAGAGAAATTTGCCTCCATTATTGTGAAATATAATGAGAGTAATGGCAGTGTCACCGCAGCGGATTTTCGTGATGAATTATCTGTAGGACGTAAATTAGCAGTACAAATCCTAGAATATTTTGACCGTACAGGTTTTACACGGCGCAAAAAAGATCTTCATATTTTACGAGACAAAGGGCTATTCTAAATAAAGAATATAATTAGACTGAATCATCTATTCAGTCTAATTAATATTATCACCTACAATAGTAGTAAAATTTAAATCCTATTCTTTATGGCTATACTCGGAAGAGATATGAAAAAACTATTAGGAAGTGCTTACCTTGCACTTATTCTTATTGGCTCTCTGTTTATTGTTTTTGAAAAAACGAGTCTTATTTATACAGCCCTACTCTCTGTGAGTGCTTATTTTATTCTTTTTTCTCTTTTCTTTATTTTATCAGGACGTGTTTTATTTTCGATCATTACAACTGGTACACTTTTCCTGATCACTAAGTTTATTAACCAACTTAAAGTCCATTATTACAAAGAGACATTAATGTTCTCTGATTTTGATTTAGCCTTTGACAGTTCAAATTTAGGGACATTAGGACATTATTGGGAAGCCGGTGTGGCATTGGTTGCAATGCTAATATGGCTTCTTATTAATATGTTGATTGCTTGGCGTTTTTCCAAAAAATCACGCCTAACATTACGTGTAAGTAGCTTACTGCTAATGGTTGTTGGTGTCATTACCATCCATTTTACTGTTGAAAAGTGGCAAGTTGAATGGGAAGGTACATTACCTGGTGGCCGAGGTACCGTTACTAATTTGATTATGTCCGGTTACCAAACTACATATCACCCCCCTTATTTTAAAGAAAGTGCTGACTATTTCCTTGAAAAAGCAAATAAAACGGCATTACCTGAGACACAAACTGAAATAAAGCCCGATATCATCATTTTATTACAAGAATCGACGGTTAATCCCTCCATTTATCAATTTGATAAAGATCTCGCATTACCTGATTTATTTATGTTCCAAAAAGATGAAGGTGTGAGTGCTCAAAGCCCTTTACGAGTACAAACCTTTGGTGGTGGTACTTGGCTTTCTGAGTTTTCCATCTTAACAGGATTAAATACTGACGATTTTGGTGCCCGTAAGAACTCGGTATTCTATTTTGTTGTCGATAATCTGAATGAAAGTTTATTTCGCCAACTCAAAGCTGAAGGCTATTACACGGTTTTACTCACCCCATTTAATCGCAGTGCTTATCATGCTGGTTATGCTTATGAGCAAATGGGAGTTGATGAAATTATCCAACCTCAAGAGTTAGGTTATCCTGGACATTTGGAAGAAAATCTTTGGAAAATATCAACACAAGATATGCTAGGTTATATCGAAGAAGTTCTTAAAAAACGAACAGATAAGCCTTTGTTTATATTTTCATTAACGATGTACGAGCATGGCCCTTATGATGAATCTCATACTGATGACTATCAAATTACAGGTCAAACAAAAAGCAGTAATGCGCCGGGTAAATTTAGCCACTATATGGAAAAAATAATTACCAGTGATCCGGCAATTAAAGATTTTTCCAATTTTGTCGCCCAAAGAGAAAAACCGACAATGTTTCTTTATTTTGGTGATCATCAACCTAATATTGAGTTAAATAATTACCAGTCACCATTTACTAACCCCGCACATATCACTCAATTCACATTGAGAGACAACCTAACGCAAGGTGCATCACTTTCAACGGGTGAGTTAACTGATATTAGCTTCTTAGGTGGCATGATACTGGAGCGCGCACGTTTACCATTATCACCTTTCTATAAAGCCAATATTCAAATGCGACACTTATGTGAAGGTAAATTAAATGACTGTGAAGACGAAAAATTAATTAATAGTTATAAAAATTATATTTACGACAAATTGAAAGTTGCAGGTGTCGCTGATGATTAATTTTTGTCACTTAAATAATGGATGATCGGGATTATAAATCTGATTAATATCAACGAAAAAGAGGCTAGTTATCTAGCCTCTTTTTTTATCTTAAAACTGATTATCCAAAATATTGGATACTATTATTTACGTGTTGCAACAATCACACTAGATGCTTTCACTAATGCTAAAACATCACTGCCTTTTGCCAATTTCATTTCTTGTAAGCTTTCATTTGTAATAACCGCAGTCAGCTCTAAGCCTTTTGCTGTTTCTAAATGCACCGTTGAATTTACAGCGCCTTGTGCGATTTGAGTCACTTTTCCTGCAAACTGATTACGTGCAGAAAAATTCAAACCACAATCAGGTAGCGCTAAAACAACCCATGGTGCTTTAATAATGGCGATTGCCTCACCATCTTTTTTGATCTTTAAACTATCACAGCTCTCTTTAGTGATAATTGTGGCCAGTTTTTCACCATGCGCTAACGATAAAATAACTTCGCTATTAACGGCACCTTCAATAATATCAATAACTTTACCAACTAACTGATTGCGTGCTGAAACTTTCATTTATCCACCTCTATTATTGATGAGAAATTATATAAATAACACTATCAAGTCATTGAGGTAATTTTATCATAAATGCCATTAAATAAATTATTCTTAGATCATAGTTTAAAGTTTATTTATTATTTAAAAACATAATGTTATAAATAAATAGAAATAGCAAAAATAAATAACGACCTCGCAAATTAATAGAAATAAATTCAGCAAGTTATATCTTTTTTATTTTTATCCTTATTGTCATAAACAAAATAGATAACTTAATTAACCTGTTAGCTAAAGGTAATTTAAGCTATCTATAATCTTAATTAAAAAGACTTATTGCCCATTCTGAGCAAATGTCGCTAATAAATGTAAAGCGGAAGAGTAATAATCCGTATCTTTACTTAACTCAACATCTTCAATAGGGGTTTTCATTGTTAAATCCCTCACCGCCATCATACCTGGTGTGAGGTTATATTCCGCACGCTCTTGAGCATCAATACTGACCCAAGCAGGGGTTTTATAACGATCAAATTGCTGCCAATACTGCACAAAGGGTTGTAATGCTAATTCATCATGTGCCCAAGCTAAATAAAGCGGAATACGTATTGCATCAAAGCTAAATCGTGCGGGCCATTTTTCACTAGGCTCTATCTTTCCATCAGGATATAAACTCACCCAGTCTGAGGGTAATTGATATTCACCAAAACGCATATTTCTTAGCAAGGATTGGCTATCATTAATTAACGCTTTCCAACGAACATCATTACTTGTACGGTAAAAATCTTTCCATGCTGGAAAAATAAAATAAGATGGATTAATAATAATTTCTTCCGGTGTTTTAAAACCATTAATACCCGGTAGTAATACGGTATAGTTTTTTGTTTTAACTAAGGTATGCTCTAAAATAGCATGCTGAATAGAATCGGAGGCTGAAAGATAACTTTCATCATTCCATTTTTCACCCGCTTTTAATAATGCCCACGCAATTAAAATATCACCGTCAGTTGCATTATTAGGATCAGGGGTATGTTCATTGTTTTCAGGCTCATAACGCCATTTAAACAACCCTAAATCACCTCGATAAAGAGAGGTCGCTGTCCAACGCCACAGCTTATTGAATGTCTCACGATCATCACTCATTACCGCCATCAGCATCCCATAGCCTTGACCTTCTGAGTGCGAGATATTGTTATTGGCACTGTCTATAACACGCCCGTCATCCTTAATATAGCGCTCTTTAAACTGCTGCCATCCGGTTTGAGTGTCTGCTGCCTGTATTGAGGGAGAAACCATAAGCAACAAACCTAAAATAAAAAAGGTAAAAAATAGATAATTACAACGAGATAAGTGCCCAAAAGACATTGCCTTTCTCTCCTGCTATTGCCGACCGTTATCTTATTTCGGTCGGCACATTGCATGTTATTTCAAGGTAACTCAAAAGATAGCAACTATCTTTTGTTCTTCATTAATTTCGTCTTCTTCTATGACTTCTGTTTTGGGTAACAATGTTTTTTCACAAAAATCCTGCATCCAAGAAGCGAATTCTTCTTTTAAAACGGAATTATGTAAACCATATTCAACAAAGGCTTTCATATATCCCAGCTTATTACCACAGTCATGAGATTTACCCACTAAGGTATAAGCTTCAGCCGTTTCTTTTTTCAATAATAAATCAATCGCATCAGTTAACTGAATTTCACCACCAACGCCTGCTGGTAAACCATCCAATAATTCCCAAATAGCTGAAGAGAAAACATAACGACCTACTACAGAAAGATTAGATGGTGCATCTTCTGGATTTGGTTTTTCCACGATACGACGAATAGGTGCCCAATTACCTTGAGGACAGAAAACGCCTTCACAATCTACAACACCATATTGTTGCACTTGGCTCATTGGTACTGGTTCAACCATAATTTGGCTACGTTCAGTTTTTTCAAAACGTTTGATCATTGCTGATAAATTATCATGTTTAGGATCACAATAGTGTGCATTCAATAAAACATCTGGCAGTAAAACAATAAATGGATTATCGCCTATTACAGGACGCGCACAGCAAATAGCGTGACCCAAACCTAATGCATGACCTTGACGAATTTGTACAATTTTGACATTTTCAGGGCAAATTGAACGTACTTCTTCTAATAATTTATTTTTAATACGCTGTTCAAGCATATTTTCTAATTCAAAGCTGGTATCAAAATGATCCGCAATTGAATTTTTAGAAGAGTGAGTGACTAAAATAATTTCCTCAACACCAGCCTGAGCACACTCTTCAACAATATATTGAATTAAAGGGCGGTCAACGATAGGCAGCATTTCTTTAGGAATTGATTTCGTTGCAGGTAACATACGAGTACCTAATCCAGCAACAGGGATAACAGCTTTCATCATAATAAAATCCTCTAATAGATATTTATCTAAAATTAATATTTAGTATTATTTTAAATTACACTTATATTTCATTATAAAAACCAGATACATTTAAAACATATAGTTACCTCTCTTTAATTAAAAAGAGATAATATTATTTCTTATATCTTTATTTAAAAATTTTCTATTTAAAACCCAGAATAAAATCCGTATTTATTACCACCCATTTCTTTTATGGAATAAAGTGTTTCATCTGCAGATTTTAATAATTCAGATAATGTTTTTCCGTCTTTAGGATATTCTGCAATACCTAAGCTAATAGAAGGCGTTAACATATAGTCTGAATTAATATTTATTGGCTTTCCCATTGATTTCCAAAGTGATTCTATTATTTCTAATAGAATCACTGAACAAGAACGTAATCCTTTAGGGAAAAGCACAGCAAACTCATCACCGCCAAGTCGGCCACAATAAACTTCGCTGTTTTCTAATTGTGATAATCGCTTTGATATTTCACACAATACTTTATCACCGGCATGATGCCCAAATTGATCATTAATTGCTTTAAATTTGTCACAATCAATAATACCAAGACAAAATGAAGATGGGTGTGAAATATTTAATCGCTCATTTTCAATTTTTTCAACAATACTTAATCGATTTGATATTCCGGTTAATGAGTCGATATAGCTTTTACTAAATAACTCATTTCTTAACTCTACTTTATCAGTAATATCCAAACTAATAAACACATAATGAGAAATTAAATTATCTTTATCAAATACAGGAATAATACTAATATCTTCCCATACTTCTTGTTGAGATTCATTATTTCTCTTTGCTTCTAATCGATAAACACCTTTATTATCATTATTACCGTTTACACAATAATTGATTTGATTCTTATCAATTAAATAAAATAAGTTGTATTTTTTATCTTTTACATTTTCAAAATGAACGTTATTAAATTCACAATATTTTTCATTAGCATAAACTATAGTGCCATTAATATCAGTTACTAACATCATAAAAACATTATTAGTAAACTGCTTTATTAATAAGCATTTAGAATTATCATCATTAAATATCATTTCATTCATTTTTGACCTCCGATGCTCATCAATAAAGCATATATATTATTATTCAGCTGATGAATTATGTGCATAGCGAAAAATAAAGACATCTTTAGCATCAGTAGATTGACGATGTACTTGCATTTTTGCATTACCGCCTTGATGAGCTAACCACCCCTCATATAACCCCTCTAATACACCAGCACTTGCAACACGCCACTGAACGTCATCTTGGCTTTGCGTAAAATGAGGCCATGCACAGTGCACTAATAAAAGCTCACTCATTGCAGGAGATATGGTGACAAAACCCCATTTGAATAACGTTAATACGCGATTAATATGTGATTCAAGTAATTGAATATTTTCACTTTCTGGTAAAGGGTAGCGTAAGGCAATATCTTTACCAATATTTCTTAATTTACTTTCGGCGGTTGAAATATCATTGTCATTTAATACTTGAAAAAATAATAATTGAGTTAGATCTTGCCAGCCGCTTTCAAAAGGTAATTGTAAGATATCACTGTCATGCTTATTCATTGTTTGTTTCCTTAATTATTTAGACAGAAAGTCTGGAGTATATTTTAGGTGTAACCACATATTATCTTCAGCATAATCACCGGATGTATCATGCGATAAGCTGACACCTAACTCGGTTTCTTTGTTTAAATAATATTTCGCGTCTAAACCTAATCTGTAAGTAATATTTGTTTCGTCTTTTTCTTCATAACGAGATTTAATTCGAGGATCGCTCGCGTTATGTTTATTTAAGGCGTCTTGCATATAACTATGTGTTGGAAAATAATCACTGCCTTTTTGTTTGTAACTTTGTATACCTATCGCGCCATTTAAGGACACCTCACCTTTTTCAAAACGACGGGTATAAGCAACAGGTAATGAGACAGAAATATAATCTTGTGGACTAAAGTAACCACCATGCCCTAATGAGAAGTTATTTTGGTTATTTCTAAAGTTCATATAATCAACATGCACACCGGCTTTCACTTCTTGTTGGTCATCTTTATAGAACTTAGCGTAAGACCCCATCCATGCTTTCACTTCATCATTACTCGCAACACTTTTACCTTCATAGTTATAAAAACCGCCCCCGACATAAGCACCAACTTTGCCATCATCCCAAGCATATTGAGCTTTGGCACCATTACGTGTTACACGACCCCAGCTTTCACCCGTCATAGGATCGGTGCGTCCCATATAAGAAAGTAGACTATCTTTGATGGCTCTGCGCTCTGCAGTCAGTGTTAATTGCCCATTTTGGCCAATTTTAGGTGAATATGTGAGACCACCGACAACCGTTGCCGTATCTTTGCCTAATGGTGTTGAGCCAACATCAAAGCTGACATCCTTGTCAGATAAACGCAGCCCTAATTCAACACCAGAAGCACGTTGGCTACCGGCTTCGTCGGCATTAATTTTGTTTTTCTCGTCATGATTATCGCTATTCTTAGCAAAGCGTTCAGCATGTTGAAGCTGTCCTGTACCAAAGCGATTTGCTCTCTCACCAGAAACTGAGCCACTCGTCATAGAAACTGGAGTTACATTAAATTCCCAGCGGAACTCTTCTCCTGGAACACTTGAAATACTGATTGGTGCAGAAATTTCAGTGACATTAGATAATCCTTTATCACCATTACGATGGCGCACAGCAACACCGCCTTGTACCCACGGTGAAACTTTTTCTTCTAATTCACGGATAGAACGTTGAACAGATGCCATCTCTTTACGTTCATAGATAGAACCTGCTATGGCTGTATTATCGCTCTCTAATGCGCGTAATTGACCCGCAGATGTATTCAATACACGATCATCATTGTTTTGCCATTGTGCACTGCGTAACAAGGTTAAAGCTTTACGGTTTTCACCGTTTAATTGCGCTATTTGCGCTGCTTGTAATAAATAAGCAGGTTGTGAAGAAGACGGAATTTGTTGCAATAGCTGCTGTGCTTTTCGGCCATCTTGTTGCGCTAATGCAACTTCTATTTGAGCTTGGATTAATTTTGTATCTTTTCCTTGCTCTTTTTCCAAATAAGAGAGAATTTTATCCGACTGTTCAGGCATAGATTGCGCTAAATAAACACGGCTTAATGCCATTAATAAATCAGGATCATTAGGGGATGATTTTAACGCGACAACCAATGTGTCATAAGCCGCTTTAATTTCACCTTTTTCACGTAAGTTATCAGCTTGCGCAACTTTGGTAGCTACCTCTAAGCGTTTCTTCTCAACAATTGGTGTTTCTTGTTGCAATGCCGGATCATTAATCACGCTAGATGCTTGTGTATAACGACCTAATTCATTGAGAACATTGATATGACCTGCATAGTTACCTACAGATCCTTTAGTGCCTTTGGCTATATCATTTTCAACTAACTGCAACGCTTCATCGTTTAATCCACTGCTTACCAATCGTTCCGCTAATTCACCTACATCATTTGGATAATCAGCAACTTGGTTAATTAAAGGACGTAAGGTATTACGTACAGCAACTAGATTACCAGCTTGGCGATAATGCTCTGCTTGCGCAAGTTGACGATGAAAACGAGCGCGCTGTAATAACTCTTTTTCAGCTTCTGTCTGTTGGTTATGACTACTTAGCAAATTAAAAACTTTATCCCACTCTTTTTGCTCAACATAAAATAGAGAAGCGACATAATCCGTGTCTCTTGTTTTACGATTTTGCAATTGTGAAATAATATTTTTTGCGCCAGTACTATCACCATCAGCAGCCATTAAACGAGCTAAATCAAGATAAACCCAGTTATTTTGTGGATTTTTACGTTGTGCTTGTGTCAGCAATTGTCTTGCTTGAACACGATTACCATTTTCTAACGCTTTTTGTGCTTCACGACGTAATGTCTCTGAAGGATCTGTATTTGCGGTAAGTTTTTGACGTAAAGAGGCTGATTGTTGAGCCAGTAATTGCTCTGCTTTCGTATTTTGTCCTTCCTGAACCAATAAATAGTAGTAAGCTGAAATGACTTTTTCATTACGACTATTTTGTTGATAAAGACTGGCTAATAATTGGTGCGCAGCAGGTAAATTACCTTGTTTACGTAATAAATCAGCTTGTAGCAAATTAGCGGATAATCCTTTCTCACCTGATGCGCCCGTTAAAGGGGCTAATTTATCAAGTGCCTGTTGAATATTTCCTTGTTTAGCACGTTGTTGCGCATCACGTAGTTGTGCATAGAAACCAGCATCTTCCGCTTGTTGCTTCCATTTACTGCCCTGCTCGCCACCTGATTTTGCTGCTTGATTTAATAAGCGCTGACCTGTTGCTAAATCACCCGAACGTAATGCGGTATAACCTAACCCTGCTAATGCTTGCGCATCATTATTATCTGCTGCTAATGCTTGTTTAAAATAACCTTCAGCTTCTTTCAATTTGCCTTTATTTAAAGCGGTATAACCAGCTTGACGTGCATTACCTTGAATAGCACCTTGGTAATGCTCTGCAACTGCTTTATCATTCGGATTTGCTTGTAAATAGGTTTTATATAACACCTCATCATCAGGGCGGACATTCAGCCATAACAGTGCTTGGCGAAGGCCTTTTTTTGCTGACTCATCGCCTGAAACATTACCTAAAATTGTTATCCCTTCACGACGAGTTTCTTCGTTATAAGTTAGCGTCAGCCCTAACGCTCTTTGTGTTTCTTTATTATCAGGCATTAATGCAGCTCGTTGTTTTAGCCCTGAAATGGCTTGTGGCAACATTGCAGGCACACCAGCCATAGTCTGATAATATTCTAATGCCAGTGTTTCTGGTGGCTCACTACTAACAAATAAACGTTGATACGCTTTTATCGCTTCTTCATGCTGCCCTTTCTTTGCCAATTCCCTGGCATAACCTAATTGTTGATCACTAAATTGTGATGATCGGATGTTCTTTAATCCTTCAATACGCGGATCTTGCGGTGCGACTTGTGCAAGTTTTTCCCGCCAATAGGTCGCTTGCTTTTCATTCCCTTGCTGTGCTGTAAAGAACGCCATTAAATATAAAGCGTCTTGGTTATTACTTTCCATAATCAACACTTTTTGCAGTGCTTCTACTGCACGCGTATCATGCGCTCTACCGTGCCAATAATTAGCTTGTTCAATAAGAGAGCTTACAATATTTGGATCAGTAGCTGTTGTATTTACATCATTCGCCGTGGCTTGTACTTGGCTTGAAGCGCCTAAAATACAACCTGCATAAATAACTTTAACGATGATGTTAAGTGCGTGGTTTTTCATCCCATATACTCCTATTTACCTGAACGATGCTGTGATATCTGATGTAAACGACGAGTTGAACGACGTTGTAACCAGTAATAAGTCACTAAGCCCGTCAACGCACAAAAACCAACAGCTAAAAGACCAAGCAAATACACATGCCTAGAGCTATACCAAAGAAATTGTTGTAATAAAGGTAAGTCACCTTGAGAGAAGTGTTCGCCTAAATGGAAACTTCTTACTGTGTCTTTACCACTAATCAGAGTGATGTCGCCTTTAATGGCTGCATTTATTTCAGCTAAATTTAAATCGTTGATAATGGTCTTTATCGAATCATTACCTTTAGCAGTTACTAATACGACAACTCTATCGCTCGCCCAAGGTGAGATAAAACTCACCATGCCACGCCAATTGTTCACGGAAGAGAGATAATTAGCTGCATCACCACTTTGAGATAAATAATCACCCGCAATCCAGCCTTTCGCTTTTTCAAGCAATGACTGTGACTTGATCTCGATATTTTTATTTAAAAAAGAGAATGCCTGTTGTGAAAAACGAGCGGGTAAAAAACCGTCACTGCTTAATGAGCCAATTGCTAATATATCTTGTTGAGAAAGGTTATTTTTCTCTAGCGCTTTAGCCCCTAAGAAAACAGAAGTATGAGAAACCGGTGTGCCCGTGGAATAACCTGATCTCGCCATTAAATTGACTAAGGTATAAAGCTCTTCTGTTGTCGGATTTTCAGG
The DNA here is from genome assembly GCF_040138965.1 of Proteus sp. fly-1089. Lineage (NCBI taxonomy): Bacteria > Pseudomonadati > Pseudomonadota > Gammaproteobacteria > Enterobacterales > Morganellaceae > Proteus > Proteus sp. fly-1089. The sequence goes on along the minus strand of NZ_JBEETS010000008.1, from coordinate 33,097 downwards.
TAATAGCAGTGTGGTTTGTGAAAAATCAGCACGGCGACTAAATGGGAATGAAGCCCCTGAAAAATACGCCAAGTTCGGCATTCTTGAATAGTGCCAAGTATTTTTAAATTGTAGCGTTGATTGCGGATCAATTTGGCTAATCAAGCTACTACCATCCGTTAAAATACAAGGAGAATCATCCGGCTCACGTAAATCAAAATAAAACTGCAATTGATTTTGACTATAAATTTGACGAGGGTTTAAATAGAGGGTGCTATTTTGCTGTTCACTCTCCATACCTAACCATTGTCTTAACATGCCTAAAGGCTCTGAACGTGCTGGATATAGCGCACCTAAGAATTGATTATTCAAAGAAGCAATCAATGAAGAACGACGGCTATTGAGCTTATCTGAATGAGGGAAAACATATTTCAATTCTAAAGGTAACGCATCACCATCCCACCAAAAAAGATCGGGTGAGACACGAAATGAAAACTGATTCGGCGCATGGTTAATACCTTGACGCGAGAAATCATCGCTACCATTAGCAATTTGACCCAATGTGACCGGTTTATTGGTATTCAACCAACGTGGTGCATCGTAATCATTTCGCACAGCCAATGTTTGAGAAGGCACAACTAAGTGATCGTTTTGTGGCAATTTACCGTTATTTAGCGCCCATACTGCTTGGCGTAATGATTTCTCATTATCACCACTGATCAGTAATAATTTGAAAACTGGATCAACGGGGTTATCAACAATCGTTAATTGCCCACTATTTCCTGAAGGTAAAGTAATACCTGCAATAGTTTGTCCTGAGTAACCAACTAAAATACCGTCACTTTCAGGTAATTGGTTCATTAGAACTGGTAAATCAACTTGCTTAATATCATGACTAAAACTACCAAACCATGATGCTGCAATCGCTGCTGTTGTTACCTCTGCATCGTCAGGTTTATCAGACAATATGATAGGTAACGAGGTCGCTGTCATTCTGTCGGGATCAAAGAACGGTAGGGGCAATCGTTCCAGACTGTACCCGCCATTAATCCAGCGACCTCGATAATCTAATGATGAATCAGGTGAAATAACGAGACTAAGCCCTTCAGCTAATGGTGGTGTGCATTGATTTTCATCTAATGCATCACGACTTGCTAAACGGAAACTTAGATTATTCACATTCGTCAACATCATTTCGGGGATTTCTAAAACATACTCATGCTCTTGCCCACCTTCTTCTAACGGCAGAAATCCCATAGGTTGACCATTTAACATTAAATGAAGTGTTTGATCTGATTGAACTAATCCTTGAGATGCTTTCACTTTCATTGTTAGTGTGGCGCTATCAATAAATAAATCATTCGCCATATTAAAAGTCACACCAGAAAGTAGTCTTCTTCCTGATAATACGATAGGCGATGGGTTTCCCATCTGTGCCAACGTTAATTGCTCTTCGATATTACGAGCTTCTGATAATGCTACATCTCCCATTTGGATAGGATTATTGGCATTTTGTTGCACTGGTGATTGAGTATAAGAAGTTGGGTCAGGCAAAATTTCACCGCCGAGTTCTAACATACCTGTCGCAGCTTGAGATAAGTTAATACTCGCAATCGCCATAGCAGTCAGGCTTAGCATTAATGTCAGTTTCTTTTTCATGCTTAGTCATCTCCGTTAATAGATTGCACAGAGAGTGAAGTTTTTGCTTTGGTTCTTGTTGCCACTGGTTTTACTTTTTGACGACGACCAAAGAACAATTCAAAAATACAACGCGTAATACCTGCCAATTCTTTAAAAGGTTTATCTTTGTAATCCGTTTGATGGATCCATGCATCTGCACGACCAAAGATAATGCGCACTAATTTACGGCGAACATTTAAATTGATAGGTAAGAATTCAAGGCGTAATTGATTGTTTTCTAAACTAACCATTTCAGCAGGAACTGAAACCTCATCACGTTGAACATTTAAAGTGATTGATGTGACATTGCGTTGGCGTAGTTCCGCCATTTTATTCACTGCGATACGAACTCCACCCATTGAAATATCTTCAGTGGTAGTACTTAATTCCGCACCATCATCAAAATGCAATGTAATAGGAAGAGAGGCTTTAATTCGAGTATGTTTACGAATTTGGCGAGTCTCTTTACCGACAGCAATCGATGCAAGAATGATAAATAAGCTGTAAGTTGCCCAAGTCAGGTTTAAAACAATAACCAGGGGATCAATACCTTGGAAATCGTTTAATAAATAACGAATAACGACCCATGAAATACCTGTGATTAAAAGGAGAGCAGTAATAATCAAAGGGCGTACAGTGAGGTAATCCATATAGCTTTTATCTAGTAAATCACCTTTATCTGTTACGTTGAATTTACCTAATTTTGGTGAAACTAAGCTGAGTAGCGTAGGTAAAACCAAGCTAAAAGCCATAACAGTTTCATAAATTTCACCCCAGAAAGAATAACGATATTTACCGATATTTTTTGAGTTTACATAAACCGACATGATTAAATGTGGCAATGCATAGGCGAATATCATGCTGGCAGATGAAGCAATAATATTGAGGTTAAATAACATAAACAGTAACGGCGCAGTCAAAAAGATAATGCGAGGCAAACCGTACTGAAAATGGAGCATGGCATTGAGATAACATAGGCGCTGAGGAAATGTTAAACCACAGCCTAACATTGGATTATCAACGCGGAATATTTGTGTCATTCCTCTCGCCCAACGAATACGTTGGTTAACATGTAATGCTAAACGTTCTGTTGCAAGACCTGCGGCTAAAGGAATATCAATAAATGCAGAGTTCCAACCTAGACGCTGTAATTTCAGTGCTGTGTGGGCATCTTCTGTTACTGTTTCAACGGCAATACCACCGATTTCTTCAAGCGCACTACGACGCATAACCGCACATGAGCCACAGAAGAATGTCGCATTCCAGTTGTCATTACCACGCTGTACTGGGCCATAGAAAAGTGCGCCTTCATGTGGTGCATCTTTAGCTGCACTTAAATTACGTTCAAATGGATCTGAAGAATAAAAATAGTGTGGTGTTTGAATAAGCGCTAATTTAGGATCTTCAAGGAAGCTACCGACCGTTGCTTGCAAGAAAATACGTGTTGAAATATGGTCACAATCGAAAACGCAAATTAGTTCACCATCAGTTAATCCCATTGCGTGATTTAAATTACCTGCTTTGGCATGATCATGAACTTCACGTTCAATATAAGTTACGCCCACGTCACCAGCGAATTGTTTAAACTCTTCACGACTACCATCATCTAGGATATACACTTTCATTTTATCTTGAGGGTAATCGATAGCCTGTGCGGCTAAAACCGTATCACGTACCACATCTAAGCTTTCATTATATGTTGGTATATAAATATCAACGGTTGGCCATTGAGAAATATCTTTAGGTAAAGGAGCTATTTTTCTATTTAATGGCCATGATGTTTGGAAATATCCTAAGACCAAAATAATCCAAGAATAAATCTCAGCCATAAATAAGCCACTACCTAAAACAGCTTCAATAGTTGTATTAAAATTAAGGGTATTCGTTGCACGCCAGTAAAGATAACGTGTTGACATCAACAACGATATAAAAACCATTGTTAACAATCGTTTTTTTGATTTTTTAAAGCCGATAACAAATAACAACAATATATTGATAATACCGAATATATATTGTTGTTCGGCACTCATTGGCATAACAATAAGTGAAAACATTGTTATCAATAAGAAAGCCGTAATTAATGTTTTAAATATTTTATTCATAAACCCATACCTTTGTCATCGCCATAGATCTTTTCTTAAGACAAAGGTTGCCCGTCGATATAAATAGATATCGAAAAGAAATAAACCTAGCTTAAAAAATAAAATAACAATGGCTAAAAATTGACACCAGTCAATATTATTTATTTATACAAAGAGTGTTACTTACTTGAATTAAACAGAGGCAATAAATGACAATATATCTTTTAATGATATATTTTCATGTGCATGAACTCTATCTGTTTCTTTGCTATCAAATATTTTATTATCTGCTAACAAATTTTTCTTACTCTTAATTAAATTGTCTTTCTTTGCTTTAACAACTAAAGCATCCTGGTGATAAGAAGGAGTTGGCGAAACAGTAATAGGTTGTTTTAGTTCGTTTTTCACAGAAAGTGAAGTTTCTGAAAACGTATTATTACTTAAATTACTAATTTTATTATTATCTTTATTACTTATAATTATTGGTTCTATTTTATTATCAACATCTTGTGTTACAGAGGAAGAAAACTCTTGAAAAGCAAAAGCATCCTCCTGAAACTTATCTTTTAAATTACTTATATCATCATACATAGTGTGGCCCCTTTAATAACAGCACTTAAAATCTTGTTCAATAAATTGATGCTCATACAAAATAAGAGTGTGTGATCCTTAGAGATAAAATTAAAATAAGTTTAAATATATATTAAATCCACATTTAAACTCTTATTAAACTATCAATTAATGAACATCAGCTATGTAGGGTAAATTAATCTTATAAATACTGACTTTTTTAATTTCAAATAAACACCATCTAATTTAGAGCAATGATTATTTAATTTAAATTGTATAATTATTTCAATCAAAAATACAACATCAAAAAAAGCGTAAAAATTTAAGCTTTACTCATTTTCACTTCCAAAAAATTGGTATTTTTACTTAATTTAGTATTTATTGTTATCATCAAAAATAGCGTCTTTTTTACCCAAAAGAACACGATTAAAAACCAGATAATAACTAGTATTAACTAATAACAATTTGTATAAATTTTATAAAAATAAAATTCTAAAATAATCATTAAGTAATATTATTTACTCTAAAAACTAAAGAACCTTTCAAGATCAAATTAAAAAAATCTTCATATTTTAATTAAATTTATTCTCTAAAAAAGAGCAGAAAAAATGTTAAATATTATTAATACATATTGATCATTATCAAAAATGATTTCTTTTTTACACTCAAAAGGTGAATTTATTGCTTTTTATCATATTAAGATGGGCTATTTTTATTGAAAAAAAATTAAATACATCAGAGTTGATTAAGTTTTAGAAAAAACACCCTAGTAAAATAGACAAAAATAGATTATCTAACTATGAGTATTATCACTATTTACTTATAGTAAATACTACTAAGAATAACCTGTATTTCAGGATAATTAACTTGAGTTATATTTTATACCTAAAACAATATTGTTAATTTAGCTTAACAAACCAACAAGCGTGATTTAGTTCAAATTATAAATGTAACAATGAAAAAACACGTCACAATAAACCCAACCAATTGAATTTTATATTAAATAAGTAAATTAATAGTTATATATACCGATAATTAGTATAAATACTAATAATTATATTTTTTTATATTAAAAATACTTAATCAACTACATCTTTATACTAATAAGATGATGTCGTTTTGAGACAATCTTTTTATGTAATCATATAAAATAATATACTTTTTAGATGTTTTCTTTTAAGAACAATCCTACGGGTTTGAGTTCTATTTTTTTTATCATTTGATAGAAACCAATCAAAATAAGACATTTAATTATATCAATATGATCAAATAGCGGAATCGCTTCACCTACTCACAGAATCACAAAAAGGCACTCTATCCTTCTTTACTTCTATGCTATCTTTATTAAATAAACAAAAAGCCTTCGTGATAATGGAAAGAAAATGGATTTAGAACAATTAAAGAAAGATTTCCGTACAGGTAAGAAAATAAAATTTGTTTACTTTTGGGGACACAGAAGTAAAACAAATGAAGTAACAAAAAGTTGCTTTAGCCAATGGTATCCAGCACCTTTTATCTTAGATGATGTTCGTTATATCAGTGCTGAACACTATATGATGGCTGAGAAAGCAAAGCTTTTTAATGATATAGAAATACGAGAGCGTATTATTGCAACATCAAATCCAGGTACAGCTAAAGCACTTGGTCGAGAAGTAAAAGGATTTAGCCAAGAAATTTGGGAACAACAACGCATGGATATCGTTATTCGAGCCAATATCGCCAAATTTTCTCAAAATAAAGCATTGGGTACTTTTTTAATTTCCACAGGCAATCGTGTGCTTGTGGAAGCAAGCCCCGTTGATAAGATATGGGGAGTAGGTTTAAGTGAACAAGACAAAGAGATCAGTAATCCCCTTTTATGGAATGGATTAAATTTATTAGGGTTTGCTCTAATGAAAGTACGTAGTGTTTTAATGGAAGGCAGTCATCAATAGGTAAAAAAAACTCAACTGTCACCAATCACTGTTATTTTTTACCTAGTGTATATAAACAGTAGAGATAACTTAAATATTGACTGAAATAGAAATGGCACGGTAGCAACAATCTTGTTGTTACTATAAATAATATTTACAGAATAATTAAGAGACTGATATGTATTATGGTTTTGATATGGGCGGCACAAAAATTGAGCTTGCCGTTTTTGATAAAGATCTGACTCAAGTATGGCAAAAACGTGTTCCTACACCTAAAAATGACTATCAGGCATTATTGAATGTTTTTAAGGAACTAACTTTAGAAGCTGACAACGAATTAGGATGCAAAGGAAAAATCGGCGTAGGTGTGCCAGGCATTGTAAATGCAAAAGAAGGAACAGTGTTTACCACCAATGTTCCAGCTGCCAAATACAAACCTATGGTTCATGATCTTGCACATATACTCAATAGGCCCGTTAAAGTTGAAAATGATGCCAACTGTTTTGCCTTATCCGAAGCGTGGGATCCTGAATTTCGTCATCATCCTTCCGTACTTGGCCTTATTTTAGGTACAGGAGTCGGTGGTGGTTTTGTTGTTGATGGTAAAGTGCTTTCTGGAAAAAATGGCATTGCTGGTGAAATTGGCCATATGAATTTAAATGTTGATGCAGATAATGTCATAGGCGATACGATGCCAAAAATTATCTGTGGTTGTGGTAAAAAAGCGTGTTTTGAAACTTATTTATCAGGCCGAGGCTTTGAACGTATGTATAAAGCTTTCAATCATGCACCACAAAGAGCTGTTGATATCGTTGAGCAATATTATGCTGGGGATAAGAAAACAGAAGAACACGTTGATCGTTATATGAAAGTACTTGCGATTTACCTTAGTAATATTCTGACTGTACTTGATCCACATTTGATTGTTATTGGTGGTGGATTATCACAATTTAATGCACTGTATGACCAATTTCCTGAATATCTTTCACACTGTGTCTATGGAAATGCGCAAATTCCAGCAATAGAAAAAGCGCGTCACGGTGATGCAGGTGGCGCCCGTGGAGCTGCTTGCCTTAATTTATTAGACTGATAAACAAAAAAGAGCCTTTCTTCTTTTATTAAAGGCTCTTCTATCAAAACGATTTTATCTACGTCACTCTGTATTAAGGCTATGGTTATGGATAAGATTTGGTTTAAAAAAAGATTAACCTTTCTTGGTGGATTAACTATCACATTAATCCTACTTCAATTAATTGGCTCTCTATTGCCGATTTCACTTCTTCAATGGGGAATTATTCCAAGAACAGGAGAAGGATTAATTGGTATATTTATCGCCCCTTTTGTACATGGCTCTTGGTCTCACCTTTTTAGTAATCTACTTCCTCTTCTTATTCTTAGTTTTTTATCCATGACACAATCTTTACGAGAATATGTTTTATCAAGCTTATTTATTATTATCGTAAGTGGTTTGTTGGTTTGGATTTTTGGGCGAAGTGCTATTCATGTGGGCGCAAGTGGCTGGATCTTTGGATTATGGTCTTTATTGATTGCTCACGCTTTTACTCGACGTAAAATTATCGATATTGTCATTGCCCTTTTTATTTTATTTTATTATGGATCAATGGCCTATGGTTTAATTCCGGGTCAATTAGGTGTATCGACTGAATCACATATTGCAGGTGTAGTTGCAGGATTATTTTATGCATGGTGTGCAAGAAAATTAGTACGACGAAAAAGCCAAGTAATAGAAGTGGCTAAATAGCCACTTCTTTATAAAGCGGTTACTTGTGACCAATTGGCAATATTGTTCTGCCATACATCTCATTTAATACTTCAGCCATTGCTAGGTAAAAAGCACTGGCGCCACAAATAATACCTTCAAAGCCGGCAATTTTTAAAATTAATGCATTACCAGTGATATTTCCTATTGCCAGTAGAGCAAATAAAATTGTCAGGCTTAAAAAAACAAACTGTAATGCTCTATTGGCTTTTAATGTGCCAATAAACATGAAAAAGGTAAATATTCCCCATAATGCTAAAAAGACACCTAAAAAGACAGGGGTTGTGGATTCGCTCAAGCCCATTACGGGTAATAACCAAATTCCCACTAATGTTATCCAAAAGAAACCATAAGAGGTAAATGCGGTTGCGCCAAAAGTATTACCTTTTTTGAACTCAAAAATACCAGCAATAACTTGTGCGATCCCACCATAAAAAATTCCCATACTCATAATGACAGAGACAACAGGGAAAAAACCGGCATTATGTATGTTCAACAAAATCGTTGTCATACCAAAACCCATTAAACCTAATGGACCCGGATTGGCAATGCGTTCGTTAGTCATAAAACCTAAAACCTCTAAAAATAATAGGGGAAAATTAAAAAAAATTTGAAGGCGCTGGATAATAAGAGGTAATACGTCTAAAAACAATGATCCCGAAGGGTATATTTTTGAATAATCGCCAGCACTGAGACTAAGGGTAAATAACCAGTTGATTTAACTTAGAGAAAAGAAGTATTTAGTGATAGATGCTTATATCAATAAAAAACACAAAGAGAAATAAAGACCTATAATTTAAAGGTAATATCAATCAGTTGATATATTAATACTGATATTTACCTTAATATGCGGTTTTATACATGAAAATGAAATAAAATCTCACACAATAATTAGTTGTATTATTAATCTATAAGAGAGCTTGTTATGAAAAAAATTCTAGTTTTATTAATTGGTAGTACGTTAGCGTTTGCATCTCAAGCAAATACAACACACCAAGGTGGTTTTCAAGGTTCTATTCAAGCACCAACTCAACAAGGTGGATTTAAAGGCCCTTCTATTAGTGAAACCACGGTTGCTAAAGCAAAAGATCTTTCTGATGACACGTGGGTTATCTTAACGGGTAAAATCACAAAAAAAATTGGTGATGAGCTATATGTTTTTGAAGATAGCACCGGCGGTATCAATGTAGATATTGATAATAAAAGATGGCGCGGACAAACAGTCACCCCAGATAATACCGTCAGAATTGAAGGTAAAGTAGATAAAGAGTGGACAAGTACTGAGATCGATGTAAAACAAATTACAATTATTAAATAATTAATATCAAATAATTTGTATCTAAAGCCAGCCTATATATCTTATTAAAAAAGCCAATTATTTGAATAAATTGGCTTTTTTTGTTTTTATTTTTCATCTTTCAAATTTAATCAATAAAATTGTATACCTTATACAAATTTATCCGCTTTAACCTCAAGCTAAGTTTAGGTTTATGCTTACTACCAGTTAAAGCACAATCACTCTTCGCAAGAGGTGATTTAACTAATGAAATACCCTCATAATCGTTTACATCCTAACTCTATGTTTACCCTGTTTTCTCCATTTTTAGCCTGCTATGCAGGCTTTTTTCTTTTTATATCAACTAATATACCTAAAAATATTAAGAAAAGAATAAACGTAGTGTTATTTATATCTTTGTTTTATATAAATATTCTTTTACAAAACTCTACGTGTTTATACCTTTATTAAATTGACCTTCCTGTAGGGGGAAAGATTATTGTCTCATCTATCAATTTAATGAAAGGAATGAACAATGAAAAAGTTATTACTGCCTTCTATTATTGCAATCTCTGCTTTTACAAGTACAGCTTATGCTTCTAATCATAATGTTGTGGAAGTTTATAAAACAGAGAGTTGTGGATGCTGTACTTTATGGGCTGATGGTGTGAAAGAGGCCGGCTTTAATGTCAAAGTGAATATTGTTTCAGAAACTCAATTAATGGAAAAATATCAACAAGCAGGCGTGCCAAATAATTTATTAAGTTGCCACTTAGCAACTTACCAAGGTAAGGACTTAATTGGACATATTCCTGTCGATAGTTTAAAAAATATCGACTTAGTAGATAAATCTAAATCTGGTATTGCGGTTGCAGGTATGCCAGCAGGAAGTTTAGGTATGTATGCAGGTGATTACAAAGAACCTTACCAAGTTATCGCCTTTGATAAGTCAGGTACACAATCTTTGTTTAAGTCTTACAACTAACTGTAATGTTGTTTTATAAGAACAAAAAACCCAATTAGACTGTTATGCCTAACTGGGTTTTAAACGATAACGTAATTAACGTATGACTTATTCAACCGTTACTGATTTTGCCAAGTTACGAGGTTGGTCTACGTCGGTGCCTTTAATTAAAGCAACATGATAAGACAATAACTGCAATGGTACGGTATAGAAAATTGGCGCAATAAGCTCTTCAACGTGAGGCAGAGAAATTAACTTCATTGTTTCATTTTCTTCAAAGCCTGCATCTTGATCAGCAAATACATACAGTAAACCACCACGTGCTCGTACTTCTTCGATATTAGATTTCAATTTTTCTAATAATTCATTATTTGGCGCAATAATGATAACGGGCATATCCGCATCAATTAATGCTAATGGGCCGTGTTTTAATTCACCAGCAGCATATGCCTCAGCATGAATATAAGAGATCTCTTTTAGCTTTAATGCACCTTCTACCGCAATCGGGTATTGGTCGCCACGACCTAAGAATAAAGCATGGCTTTTTTCCGAAAAATCTTCAGCTAAGGCTTCAATTACTTTATCTTTCGACAACATGCTTTCAATACGGCTTGGTAATGCATGTAATGCAGTTGAAACGTCGTGCTCTAATGTTGCAACACCTTTAATACGTCCCATATATGCCACCAGCATTAATAGAACTGTTAACTGTGTTGTGAACGCTTTAGTTGATGCAACACCAATTTCAGCACCCGCTTTAGTCATTAAAACAAATTCAGATTCACGCACTAAAGAAGAGCCAGCAACGTTACAAATCGCCAGCGATGATAAATATCCTAACTCTTTAGATAAACGTAGCGCAGCTAACGTATCAGCGGTTTCACCCGATTGGGATAAAGTGATCAATAAGCTATTACGGCGAGTTGCCGGTTTACGATAGCGATATTCTGATGCTATTTCGACATCACAAGGAATACCTGCTAGAGACTCAAACCAGTAGCGAGAAACCATACCCGCATTATAAGACGTTCCACAAGCTACAATTTGAATGTGTTCAACTTTAGATAAGATCTCTTCAGCTTTAGGGCCTAGCTCACTCAGATCAATCGAATCTGATTTTAAACGGCCTTCAAGGGTGTTTTTAATCGCTAGAGGCTGTTCGTAGATCTCTTTTTGCATATAGTGGCGATAAACACCTTTATCACCTGCATCATATTGAACGTTAGATTCAATCGTATCACGATTAACTTCTTCGCCATTCACATCAAAAATATGGACATGACGACGTGTGATTTCAACAATATCGCCTTCTTCAAGGTAGATAAAGCGACGAGTCACTGGCAATAATGCTAATTGGTCAGAAGCAAGGAAGTTTTCGCCCACACCAAGACCTACCACCAGCGGGCTACCAGAACGTGCAGCGACTAATAATTCTGGTGTGCGACTATCCATAATTACAGTGCCATAAGCGCCACGTAATTGAGGAATAACACGCTGTACGACTTCACGTAATGTGCCACCTTGGCGCTGTTCCCAGTTTACCAAGTGAGCAATAACTTCGGTATCTGTTTGAGAGGCAAACTGATACCCTTTTTTAATTAATTCTGCTTTCAGTTCTTGGTAGTTTTCGATAATACCATTGTGTACCACAGCAATAGTGCCAGATACATGGGGATGGGCGTTATCTTCACAAGGTTCACCATGTGTTGCCCAACGAGTATGAGCAATACCTGTGCCACCAATTACTTGTGTTTTTTCCGCTTCATCAGCCAACATTTGTACTTTGCCAGCCTCACGCAAACGTGTCATTTTGCAGTCATTATCAACAACAGCTAACCCCGCAGAGTCATATCCACGGTATTCTAAACGACGCAAGCCTTCAATTAAGATTTCAGCGATATCGCGTTGTGCAACTGCACCTACTATTCCACACATTGTGTTATTCCTAAAACTGTGCGTTTATTCGCACTTGGATGTCTTATACCTGATTGGTTTGTTCCCCAAGCCATTGTAGAAAGCGGGGATATTTTTTGTTTTTAGAATAATAGCGTACAAGAAAAGGGCGCTAATAAAATATACGCCCTTCTCTTAAAATTATTGTTTTTTCTTCACTGGACGTTTCCATCCACTGATATGAGTTTGCTTAACTCGACTGATCACTAATTCGTTTTCATTCACGTTTTTAGTGAGTGTTGTTCCTGCACCAATGGTAGCACCATTAGCAACAGTAACTGGCGCCACTAATTGGGTATCTGAACCAATAAATACATCATCACCAATAATAGTTTTGAATTTATTCGCGCCATCGTAGTTACAAGTGATAGTACCTGCACCGATATTAACGTTAGCCCCCACTTCTGTATCGCCTAAGTAAGTCAGATGACCTGCTTTAGATCCAACTCCTAAGCTGGCTTTTTTCATCTCAACAAAATTACCAACATGAGCTTTATCTGCTAATTCACTGCCTGGACGAAGACGTGCAAATGGCCCAACCGTACACTCTTGTGCTAAGTTTGCATCCTCGATCACCGTATATGGACTAATAATAGAATTATCACCAATTACACAGTTTTTTAGAACACAACCTGTACCAATTTCAACGTTATTTCCCAACGTCACATTGCCTTCAATGATAACGTTGGTATCAATCACCACATCTTTACCATGAGTTAATGTTCCACGTAAATCAAAGCGCGCAGGATCAAGCAACATAACGCCTTCTAATAATAAACGCTCAGCTTGTTCTGTTTGGTAAATACGCTCTAATGTCGCTAGTTGTAAGCGATTATTCACCCCTTCCATTTCACTATGGCGACGAGGATGAGCCGTTTCAATTTTACGACCTTCTTTATGTGCTAACGCGATAATGTCAGTAATGTAATACTCTTTTTGTGCATTGTTATTATCGAGCTTACCTAACCAACGTTTTAAATCACCACCATTAGCTACTAAAATACCCGTGTTGATTTCATTAATTTTGAGTTGCTCTTCAGACGCGTCTTTTTGTTCGATAATGCCAGTAACTTCGCCATTTTCACGAACAATACGACCATAACCGGTTGGGTTATCTAAAATAACCGTTAATAAACCAATACCGCCTTCTGGTTTGACTTCAATTAAACGTTCTAACGTTTCTTTGGTTATAAGAGGAACATCACCATAAAGCATCAGGATGTCTTCATCATCAGCAAAGAAAGGCGCGGCTTGTTGCATTGCATGACCGGTTCCTAGTTGCTCTGCTTGTAGTACCCAATTAACAGGTTGTGAACCTAATTTTTCTTTCATGAGTTCACCACCATGCCCATAGACAAGGTGTGTTTGTTGAGCACCTAATGATTTTGCAGTATCAATCACATGTTGAACCATGGATTTACCCGCTAGTTTATGAAGAACTTTAGGTAACTGTGAATACATGCGGGTGCCTTTTCCCGCAGCAAGAATAACAACGCTTTTAGCTGAATTAGACATAATTAACCCGATAACTCCCGTAAAGAATGGCAAGTAAACCTGTTTATGCCAAATAATACTACATATTTCGTCACACAAAATATTTCATGACGCAAAAAAGCCAGTTAGCTAAGAACCAACTGGCTTTTTTATTCATAGACTGCCTATTTACATCAACGTCGAGTCAATTCGATTACACGTAATTTCGCAATCGCTTTGGCTAATTCTGCTGATGCTTGAGCATAATCAACGTCACCATGAGAGGATTGAATGTGTTCTTCAGCTTTACGCTTAGATTCCAACGCTTTCGCTTCATCCAAATCACGACCACGGATAGCTGTATCTGCCAGTACAATGACGCCAGTCGGCTGAACTTCGAGAATACCACCTGAAAGGTAGATAACCTCTTCTTCGCCCGATGTTTTTACGACACGTACCATGCCCGGTTTTATGGCAGTTAATAACGGGGTATGCTGCGGATAAATCCCGAGCTCACCTTCGCTACCAGTTACCTGAATTCGTTTGACTTCGCCGTCATATAACTGCTTTTCAGCGCTGACAACTTTCAGGTGGAACGATGTATCGGCCATATCAACCTCCCGTCAGCCGTATTAAAGCTTCTTAGCTTTTTCTACTGCTTCTTCGATAGTACCAACCATGTAGAACGCCTGCTCTGGCAGGTGGTCATAATCACCGTTCAGAATGCCTTTAAAGCCACGGATAGTGTCTTTCAGGGAAACGAACTTACCTGGTGATCCGGTAAATACTTCAGCAACGAAGAATGGCTGAGACAGGAAGCGCTGGATCTTACGCGCACGCGCAACAACCAGTTTATCTTCTTCTGACAGTTCATCCATACCTAAGATAGCAATGATGTCTTTCAGTTCCTGATAACGTTGCAGGATAGACTGAACACCACGAGCGACATCATAGTGCTCTTGGCCAACTACCAGTGGGTCTAACTGACGACTGGTAGAGTCCAGTGGGTCAACCGCAGGGTAGATACCTAGTGAAGCAATTTGACGGCTCAGTACCACTGTCGCATCTAAGTGAGCAAACGTTGTTGCTGGTGATGGGTCAGTTAAGTCATCCGCAGGTACGTATACAGCCTGTACAGAGGTGATTGAACCTGTTTTGGTTGAAGTGATACGTTCTTGCAGAACACCCATCTCTTCAGCCAATGTTGGCTGGTAACCTACCGCTGATGGCATACGACCTAACAGTGCAGATACTTCTGTACCGGCCAAGGTGTAACGATAGATGTTATCGACGAATAACAGTACGTCACGGCCTTCATCACGGAATTTTTCAGCCATAGTCAGACCAGTCAGTGCTACACGCAGACGGTTTCCAGGTGGCTCATTCATCTGACCATACACTAACGATACTTTGTCAAGAACGTTAGAATCTGTCATTTCATGATAGAAGTCGTTACCCTCACGAGTACGCTCACCAACACCAGCAAATACAGAGTAACCTGAGTGCTCGATCGCGATATTACGGATCAATTCCATCATGTTAACTGTTTTACCAACACCCGCACCACCGAACAGACCTACTTTACCACCTTTAGCAAATGGACAGATTAAGTCCATTACTTTGATACCGGTTTCAAGCAGTTCTTGTGAGTTTGATAACTCTTCGTAGGTAGGTGCTTCACGGTGGATAGACCAACGTTCTTCTGTTGCAATATCACCTTTCATATCAATAGGTGTACCCAGAACGTTCATGATACGTCCTAGTGTTGCTTTACCTACTGGTACTTCAATTGGGTGGCCTAAGTTTTCAACTTTTAAGCCACGGCTTAAACCGTCTGATGTACCCATTGCGATACAACGAACGATACCACCGCCTAACTGTTGCTGAACTTCCAGCACCAGTTTTTCTTTACCATTCATAACCTCAAGAGCGTCGTATACTTTAGGGACGCTATCCTGAGGGAATTCGGCGTCCACTACGGCGCCGATTACCTGGACAATCTTTCCAGTAGCCATCTTGAATCCTCTACGTAATTCGTAAACCTAGCTGTTATACCGCGGCTGCACCAGACACAATTTCTGTAAGTTCCTGAGTAATGCTTGCTTGACGTGCTTTGTTGTACACCAATTGCAGCTCTTTAATCAGGTTACCACCGTTATCTGTAGCGGCTTTCATCGCGACCATTCGGGCGGCCTGCTCACTCGCTAAGTTCTCTACGACGCTCTGGTAAACCTGCGATTCGATATAACGACGCAGTAAAGTATCCAGTAACGCCTTAGGATCAGGTTCGTACAGATAATCCCAAGATTTTTCTTTCAGCTCTTCATCATCACCTGGTGGTAATGGTAAAACCTGAAGAATTTTAGGCTCTTGAGCCATGGTATTGATGAACTTATTTGCCACCACATACAGTTTATCTAAACGACCTTCGTCATAAGCCTGCAACATGATATTCACTGGACCGATAAGGTCTGACAGTTTTGGATCATCGCCCATGCCGGTTACTTGACCAACAACATTTCCGCCCACAGAGCCGAAGAATGAAGCGGCTTTAGAACCCACTAGAGCTAAATCTACCTGTACACCTTTTTCAGACCACTCTTTCATGTCTGCCAGCAGTTTTTTGAACAAGTTAATGTTCAAACCACCACACAAACCACGGTCGGTCGAAACAACCAGGTACCCGACACGTTTAACTTCACGCTCTTCGAGGTATGGATGTTTGTATTCCAGATTCCCTAACGCAAGGTGACCAATCACACTGCGCATGGTTTCTGCATAAGGACGGCTGGCTGCCATGCGTTCCTGCGTTTTACGCATTTTCGACGCGGCGACCATCTCCATCGCTTTAGTGATCTTCTGTGTGTTTTGCACACTGGCGATCTTCGAACGTATCTCTTTTGCGCCGGCCATTTCTGCTTCTCCTCATGAACCAGACGGCCTAATGTTTAACTATTAGGCCGAATAGTTATTACCAGGACTGAGTCGCTTTGAAGTTTTCTAGCACGCCTTTCAGCTTCGCTTCGATTTCTTCGTTATAAGTACCAGTCTGGTTGATTTCTTTCAATAAATCAGCATGTTCACGAGAGGCATAAGCTAATAAAGCCGCTTCAAATGGCACAACTTTTGAAATTTCAACATCTTCCAGATAACCACGTTCTGCAGCATACAGTGCTAAAGACTGTTGTGCGACAGACATTGGTTCGTACTGTTTCTGTTTCAGCAATTCAGTCACTTTCTGACCGTGGTTCAATTGTTTACGGGTAGCATCATCCAGATCAGAAGCGAACTGTGAGAATGCTGCCAGCTCACGATACTGCGCAAGTGCAGTACGGATACCACCAGAAAGTTTCTTCATAATCTTAGTCTGAGCTGCACCACCTACACGAGATACGGAGATCCCTGGGTTAACAGCTGGACGGATACCTGCGTTAAACAGGTTAGATTCTAAGAAGATCTGACCATCGGTAATAGAGATTACGTTCGTAGGAACGAATGCAGAAACGTCCCCTGCTTGCGTTTCGATAATTGGTAACGCAGTCAGAGAGCCGGTTTTACCTTTAACTTCACCATTAGTGAATGCTTCTACGTACTCAGCATTAACGCGAGCAGCACGCTCAAGTAAACGGGAGTGCAGATAGAAAACGTCACCTGGATATGCTTCACGTCCTGGTGGACGACGAAGTAACAGTGAAATTTGACGGTATGCGACAGCCTGTTTAGACAGGTCATCATAAATAATCAGGGCATCTTCACCACGGTCACGGAAGTATTCACCCATTGCACAACCTGAATAAGGAGCTAGGTATTGCAGAGCTGCTGATTCTGATGCAGAAGCAACAACAACAATGGTGTTTTCTAACGCGCCATGTTCTTCTAATTTACGAACAACGTTCGAAATAGTAGAGGCTTTCTGACCGATAGCGACATAAATACATTTAATGCCAGAGTCACGTTGGTTGATGATCGCATCGACAGCCAGAGCAGTTTTACCTGTTTGACGGTCACCGATGATCAACTCACGCTGACCACGACCGATTGGGATCATGGCATCGACGGATTTGTAACCTGTTTGTACAGGCTGATCAACTGATTGACGGTCGATAACACCAGGAGCAATCATCTCAACAGGTGAGAATCCATCATGCTCTACAGCGCCTTTACCATCAATCGGCTCACCCAGTGTGTTTACCACACGGCCAAGCAGACCACGCCCTACAGGTACTTCCAGAATACGACCTGTACATTTAACTTTCATGCCTTCTGCTAAGTCAGCATAAGGACCCATCACAACCGCACCAACAGAGTCGCGCTCTAAGTTCAGTGCGATAGCGAAACGGTTACCCGGCAGTGCGATCATCTCACCCTGCATAACTTCGGCTAAACCGTGGATACGAATGATACCGTCACTGACGGAAACAATCGTACCTTCATTGTGAGCTTCACTCACTACATTGAACTGAGCAATGCGCTGCTTGATCAGTTCGCTGATTTCAGTGGAATTCAGTTGCATATGCTCCAGTCCCCTTAAGACTGCAAGACGTCAGTTAATCGCTCTAAACGGCCACGAATACTGCCATCGATGACGAGGTCACCGGCGCGTATAATCATGCCTGCGATAACAGACTTATCAATTTTGCAATTCAGCTTCACTTTGCGTGATAGACGATTTTCCATCGCTGCAGAAATGTTAGCTAGCTGCTGTTTAGTTAGCTCAATGGCAGAAGTTACTTCAACGTCAACCGTTGACTCTAGTACTGCGCGCAATTGAATAAATTGGCTCAATACTTCAGGCAACGTTGATAAACGGCCATTCTCAGCCATAACACGAATTAAATTCTGAGCATGTTCATCTAATTGATCGCCACAAAGGTCAGCGAAGATGTTAGCCAGTTTTTCTGATGCTAAAGAACCAGAAAGTAATTCGGTTACCTGCTCATTGCGTGCTACTTCAGCGGTGAACGCCAGCATAACCTGCCATTTATCGACAGCCTGGTTTTCCACAGCAAAGTCAAAAGCTGCTTTGGCGTAGGGGCGAGCTACAGTTGCTATTTCAGACATGCCCCTCCCTCCTTACAGTTCAGCGACCAGTTTATCAACGATGTCGCTATTAGCAGCTTCATCCACGGAACGTTCAATAATTTTCTCGGCACCTGCGATAGCCAGCATTGCGACTTGTTTACGGAGTTCTTCACGAGCACGTTTACGCTCTGCATCCAGTTCGGATTGAGCTTGTGCAACGATCTTACTACGTTCTTGCTCTGCTTCTGCTTTAGCTTCTTCAATCATTTGAGTGCGTTGTTTATTCGCTGATTCAATGATTGCTTGTGCTTCTGCTTTTGCTTTCGCTAGCTGATCGCCTGCATCGGCTTTCGCTAAATCTAAGTCCTTTTTAGCTCGTTCTGCAGATGATAAACCGTCAGCAATTTCTTTTTGACGTTTTTCAATGGCCGCCATGATTGGTGGCCATACGAATTTCATGCAGAACAAAACAAACAGGACAAATGCGACGGCCTGGCCGAGGATTGTTGCATTTAAATTCACAGCACAATACCTCTTTCTTGGTTATAAACTAACTTGATGCTTTTACTGCTCATTACCATCATTAGGCAACAGCAAACATCACGTAAAGGCCCAGACCCACAGCAATCATTGGGATGGCATCAACCAGACCCATAACGATAAAGAACTGTGTACGCAGAAGAGGGATCAGATCAGGCTGACGAGCAGCACCTTCTAAAAATTTGCCTCCGAGGATTCCGATACCGATTGCAGCACCGATTGCAGCTAAACCCATCATAATAGCGGCAGCCATGTACAGCAGATCCATACTCAGGTTTTCCATGACAGTCTCCAGTTTGTTTCAGTTATTTCTTCAAAGAGTTAATAATTAATGTTCTTCAGATGCCATCGACAGATAAACAATCGTTAGAACCATGAAAATAAAGGCTTGTAACGTAATAATCAGTATGTGGAATATCGCCCAAGGAAGGCTTAATAACCACTGTGACCACCACGGTAACAGACCAGCAATAAGAATAAAGATCAGTTCACCTGCATACATGTTACCAAACAGTCGAAGACCGAGTGAAACAGGTTTTGATAGCAGGCTTACCCCTTCCAAGATTAAGTTGATAGGAATAAAAATTGGGTGATTAAAAGGCTGTAAAGTCAGCTCTTTAGTAAACCCTTTTATACCTTTCATCTTAATGCTATAGAAAAGGATCAGGATAAATACACCAATTGCCATCGAAAGAGTAATACTCACGTCCGCAGTCGGAACGATGCGTAACGCTGGTAACCCTAAGATGTGTTCACCGATATAAGGGATGAAGTCGATTGGTAATAAATCCAGGGCATTCATTAACAGCACCCAAACGAACACAGTCAATGCCAAAGGTGCAATGACCTTGCTCTTTCCGTGATACATATCACGAACGCTGCTATCAACGAAACCGATGATCATTTCTACTGCAGTCTGGAATTTTCCCGGTACGCCACTGGTTGCTCTTACTGCTACTTTTCTAAACAGCCATAGGAATAATGCTCCCATTAATACTGAAAAGAAAAGTGAGTCAATATTTAACACCCAGAATGATGGCGCATTTTCAGCATGGGGATTGACCAACTCGAAAGTACGTAGGTCCAACTGAAGGTTATTCAGGTGGTGACCTATGTAGTCTCTAGTGGTTAATGCTTCTCCTGATGCAGACATGATGCCAATTACCCTTTTGTTGTTAAAAACGCTAACCGTTAATGACGGCTGGTGCAACGACCTGCATAACAAGCACCGCTAAGTAGGTCATGACCAGTGGTGCAAATGCCGCTTTAAACACTCCTAAAGCAACAATCAGCAAGGCTATTGATAATATAACCTTCAACCCTTCACTGAAAGCAAAAAGCCAGTTTATGCGAACTGGAGCTTCTTCTTCGTTGACTTTTTGTAAGCGCATTAACAAAAGAAAAGCAATATTGGGTAACCAACATGCCATTCCGCCCAAAAAAGCCGAAAAACTCCAGTCTGTACTCTTTAAGTAGAAACCCGCACTGAGAATAACAAAAGTCATAAACTGCAAAAATAACAGTTTCAGTGCAACTTTCCCGTTGTAGAGGGAGACAGACATGACGTTTGTATTCTCCAGACTAGCTATCGTAAAAGGTATTACTGAATGATGTATCAAACTGTCTTTGCTATAAAGTGTCAAGTGACAAAAACGAGCAAATTATACGGGGCGTGGCAATGAATTCAATCAATAAGTAGCGAAAAAGTGAAGATTAATTTAAATTTCTTACCAAGGTTCCATTTATGAAAAATGATTAAGGACAAAAAGAGTAAAAATAATAGAGCCGAATAAAATAAATAGCGTGATACACATCACAAATATAAAAGTATAAATAAAGCTTATTTCATAAAATATATAACTAAGTTAACAATTAACTGCCCTTTTATGAACAATTTAGTGTCAATTGGAAAAAAATTGACCCATTTTCAATTAAATAAATTCAATTTTTTTATAATGCACAGAATTATTAATTTATTTTGGAAATAAAATAAGAAAAACTCAGACTACAAAGCGAATTAACTTAAAAGATAATAAAATGTTAATTTATTGTTTTATTAAAGTGAATTTTAATGTTTCCTATTATTCCCCATAAAACAAATGGCGATAACATTGTAAATGTTATCGCCAGAGCACAAAAAATGAAAAAAAGGTCAATAAGACAGGTAATTTTTGATTAAATAATCACCAAATGTCTTTGTTCATTCAATTCAGGAATGGATAAGCTGATCACTTTTTTAGGTGCTTTTAATCCATTATCAGCAAGTTCATCCAACTCTTCTTGATGAATTTGACCTTTTAATGCGTAAAAATACCCTTGTTCTTCAGCCACCAAATGAGAACACCAAGAAAGCATGTCTTTCATAGATGCAAATGCACGACTGATAACACCATCAAAAGGTTTCTCAGGTTGGTATTCTTCAACACGATATTGAACAGGCTCGATGTTATTAAGCCCTAATTCATGTTGAACTTGCTTCATAAAGCGAACTCGCTTGCCTAAGCTATCCAATAAGACAAAGTGATGATCGGGGCGCATTATAGCCAAAGGAATACCTGGTAATCCGGGCCCTGTACCAACATCAATGAATCTTTCACCTTCAAGGTATTGGCTAACCACAATACTATCCAATATATGGCGGATTAGCATTTGCTGTGGATCTCTCACTGAGGTCAAGTTATACGCTTTATTCCACTTATCAAGCATCATCACATAACCCGTTAGCTTTTCAGCTTGAATATCTGTTAGCTCAATATTGGCTTGCTTAGCCAGCTTTTTTAGCCGATTAAGTAAGTCACTCATGATGCACTCCTGCGTAATAAGCCTTGTTTTTTTAACCATACTAATAAAATGGAGATAGCCGCGGGTGTTACACCTGAGATCCTTGATGCTTGACCGATAGATGTCGGTTTATGATCGTTAAGCTTGGCAATAACTTCGTTAGATAATCCACTCACTTGCTTGTAATCGAGATCAATCGGTAATGCCGCGTTTTCATTACGCTGTTTCTTTTCGATCTCTTCTTGTTGACGATTAATGTAACCTTCGTATTTAACTTGGATCTCAACTTGCTCTGCTGCTTGTGGTTTTGAATCGTCAATACCAGGCGCAAAACGAGCTATTTTTTTCAGTATCTCGTACGTCATTTCAGGACGACGTAATAGATCTTCACCATTAGCTTCTTTAGATAATGGAGTATTTAGTAATTCATTGATTTCAGAAAGATTATCTGCTTGAGGATGAACCCAAATATTTCTTAAACGTTGACGTTCTTTTTCAACAAGTTCTACTTTTTCACTAAATTGAGCCCAGCGATTATCATCAACCATGCCTAATTCACGAGCTATTTCTGTCAGGCGTAAATCTGCATTATCTTCACGTAACATCAAACGATATTCCGCACGAGACGTAAACATGCGGTATGGCTCTTTTGTACCTAAAGTACAAAGATCATCAACTAATACACCAATGTAAGCTTGATCACGACGTGGGAACCAACCTTCTTGATCATAGGCATAACGTGCCGCATTAAGCCCTGCAAGCATACCTTGAGCAGCAGCTTCTTCATAACCGGTTGTACCGTTAATTTGGCCCGCAAAAAATAACCCGTTGATAAATTTGCTTTCTAGAGTCTGTTTTAGATCTCTTGGATCGAAGAAGTCATATTCAATGGCATAACCTGGTCTAATGATCTTCGCGTTTTCCATACCTTTCATGGAATTTACAATTTGCATTTGAACATCAAAAGGTAAACTTGTTGAAATACCATTTGGGTAAATCTCGTTACTGGTTAAGCCTTCTGGCTCTAAAAAGATCTGATGTGAATTACGATCAGCAAATCGCATCACCTTATCTTCAATAGATGGGCAATAACGAGGCCCTATTCCTTCGATGACCCCTGCATACATTGGGCTACGATCGAGGTTATTACGGATAACGTCGTGGGTTTTTTCGTTAGTATATGTGATATGGCAAGGCATTTGCTCTGGGTGCTGATCCACATTACCTAAAAACGAGAAAACAGGCATAGGTGTATCGCCTAGTTGAACAGCCAATTGGCTAAAATCAATAGTTCTAGCATCTATACGAGGTGGTGTTCCTGTTTTTAAGCGACCAACACGTAAAGGTAATTCGCGTAATCGGTGTGATAGTGAAACTGAAGGAGGATCTCCTGCACGACCACCACTGTAGTTTTCTAAGCCAATATGAATTTTTCCATCAAGGAAAGTTCCTACAGTTAAAACTACTGATTTAGCACGGAATTTTAATCCCATACGAGTAACTGCACCCGTTACTTGGTCATTTTCAACAATCAGATCTTCTACTGGTTGTTGGAAGATCATCAAATTAGGTTGATTTTCAAGTGTGGTACGAACAGCTTGGCGGTAAAGAACACGGTCTGCTTGTGCTCTTGTTGCTCTTACAGCAGGTCCCTTACTTGCGTTAAGGGTTCTAAATTGAATACCGGCATGGTCAATGGCAGTTGCCATTAATCCACCCATGGCATCGATCTCTTTTACCAGATGCCCTTTACCAATCCCACCAATAGCTGGGTTACAAGACATTTGGCCCAAAGTATCAATATTGTGGGTCAGTAATAGGGTTTGACGCCCCATACGAGCTGCAGCCATAGCGGCTTCTGTACCGGCGTGACCACCACCGATGACAATGACGTCAAAGTGTTCTGGATAAAACATGTGTGAACCTTAAATGTTACGAATGCTGAATGTGTTGCATTGGGAAAACGAATTCTACTCAACTTTTTGACAGATACAAGCGAGCTGATCCGCAGGTAATTATTTAAAGATCTTTTTATTTAAAGATCTCTTTATTAGATCTTTTATTAAGGAAGCGATCCTCTGTGGATAAGTGGATTTTCTATTTAAAGATCATAAAAGTGTAAAGGATCATATACTGTGAATGATCCGTGATCTATCTGCTGATAAGTTGGGATCAAAATGACGAGTTATACACAGGTCATTTATTGATAGAGGCTTATACAATGGATAACTACGGGTTAACCCCTGCTTTTAAGCAGAGTTATCCACATCTGTTTGCTGTTTTTTTGTTCAATTTAAAGTAAATTTTTCCAAGAAGCTATCCATTCTTCAGCTGGATCTTCCGGAATGTCATATTTTTGAATATCAATTTCGAGGCGATCACCAAGGCGAGTAGCGCCTTTTTCTATTAATTTTTGATCTAATGTTCTGATCGCACCACAGAAAGTGTCATATTCACTACTTCCTATGCCGATCGCACCAAAAGAGACATTGCTTAGATCAATAGAGTCCGCCGAAATCTCATCAGCAAAAGGCTGTAGGTTGTCAGGAATATCTCCTGCACCATGCGTGGAAGTAACCACCAGCCAGATCCCTTCATTAGGAAGATCATTAAGTGAAGGGCCATGGTGTAAATCTGTCTCAAAACCTTCTTCAGATAAGATCTCTGCAAGGTGTTCTGCAACATATTCAGCACTACCCATGGTACTGCCACTAATTAGAGTGACTTTTTTCATTAATGATCTCCTTATGTTCAAGACGCGCTATTGTACGCTGTGAATCACTTGGGATCTACCTGTGGATAATGTGGTTATAAAAAAAAATAAGAATTAACCCTTATGGCTTGATCGTCCTTATTATGGGGTTTTGCAGTGAGATCAATGTTTCTGTTGATTGAATTTCATCAATTGTCTGAATTTTGTTGATAAGTACGTCTTGTAGTGCTTCTATGCTTTTACACATTACCTTAATAAAAATGCTGTATTGTCCTGTTGTGTAGTACACCTCTACGACTTCATCTAACTTATCTAACTTATCTAATGCTGTATGGTAGTCTTTTGCACTCTTTAAAATGATGCCAATAAAGCAACAGACATCAAAACCTAATTGCTTTGCACTGATATCAACACGTGTTCCCGTAATAATTCCCGCTTGCTTCATTTTCTCTACTCGGACATGGATTGTGCCCGGGCTTACTTCGAATTTTTTGGCTAATTCAGCGTAAGGTGTTCTTGCATTGGCCATTAATGCGTGAAGTATGTCACGATCGAGATTATCGATCTGATAAATATTGTCCATAAACTCCTCCTGTTTTTAACGATAATACATTTTTATAGCGCTATTTTTAACGATTTAAAACAAGCAAGGCTATTTTTAATGAAGTATATTGAATTTAGTACCTGTTTTGTTGCTTAATCTATATCAGCGAAACACGACATCACCACTAGGGATATAAAAATGGAAAAATCATTCATCCAGACTCAACAGCAAATTAGCTTTGTTAAATCATATTTTTCTCGTCTGCTGGAAAAAGAATTAGGACTGATTGAAGTTCAAGGACCGATCTTAAGTCGCCTTGGTGATGGAACTCAAGATAACTTATCTGGGCATGAGAAGGCGGTACAAGTTAAAGTCAAATCTTTACCAGATTCTACCTTTGAAGTTGTCCATTCATTAGCAAAATGGAAACGTAAAACATTAGGTCGTTTTGGATTTAGTTCTGGTCAGGGTCTTTATACACATATGAAAGCGTTGCGACCAGACGAAGATCGCTTAACTCAGATCCACTCTGTCTATGTTGATCAGTGGGACTGGGAAAAAGTGATGGAAGCTAAGGATCGTACTGTTCCTTACCTTAAGCAGACAGTGGGTAAAATTTATCAGGCAATAAAAGAAACTGAAAAAGCCGTCAGCGAAGAATTTGGTCTGGTACCGTTCCTGCCAGATCAAATTCAATTTATCCACACTGAAGAGTTATTGCGCCGTTATCCTGACCTTGATGCTAAAGGCCGTGAAAAAGCGATAGCAAAAGAATATGGCGCCGTTTTCTTAATTGGTATTGGTGGAAAACTTTCAAGTGGCGAATCTCATGATGTCAGAGCACCTGATTATGATGACTGGACGACACCAAACGAAGATGGATTTGAAGGTTTAAACGGTGACATTTTAGTCTGGAACCCAGTATTACAAGATGCATTTGAGTTGTCATCAATGGGTATCCGTGTCGATCCTGAAACATTAATGCGTCAGTTAACATTAACCGATGATACTAAGCGCCTAGAGCTTGATTGGCACAAAGCATTAATGCATGGCGATATGCCACAAACTATTGGGGGGGGTATTGGCCAATCACGTTTAGTAATGCTACTTCTGCAAAAAGAGCATATTGGTCAAGTACAGTGCGGTGTGTGGGAAAAAGACACCCGTTTAGCTTTCGCTGATATGTTGTAATTATTGGCGCCAGCGTCGAAGTAAGCGACTTTTTAATCCAGTATCAAAACGCCATATATGGTCAAAGATTTTCATGATACTGGGTTTACCGTAATTGGATAGAGTAACCGCATGGAAGCGATTGTGCTGTTGCTGTTGGCTTTTTTTGATTTTGTTGATTAGGTTTTCGGGTAACCTTTGGGCGACAAAGTCAGAAATAACAACAGCATCAGCATCTTTCCATGCTGGGCTATTTAGTTTTTCTGCAACATCATCCAAACATGTACTTAAATCCGTACCCCCTCTAAATGATTGATTTAAAAATTTGATAAGCTCTTGTAGACCGTTAGATGAGGATAACTGGTAATGAACCGTTTCCGTTGAAAATAACATCACATGACACGAGCGATTGTCTGCAAGTGCTATTTTCATTAATGCTAATCCAAAAGCTTTTGCGCACTGTTCATTAAAACCTCCCATTGAACCTGATGTATCAATACACACTATAAAAGGCCCTCTAGGTCTTTCTTCATCGTGATGATGAGTTATTGGACGCAAGACAGTACGCTCTTGCCAATTATCACCTTGTAATCGGTAAGTATTAAGTTGTTTTTCCACCAGCTTTCTATAAAACTCATACTCAATTTCATTAATACCTAACAAGGCGAGCTCAGCGGGAAGTAAGCGTAAGATATCATCACTGAGTCCTATTCCGTTGACTTGCTCCGGTGTCGTATCAGGTGCTTTTTCAACAATAGTGACAGGTTCAAAAATAACACTCTCTTCAGGAAGAGATTTGGCTGTTTTGCTACGACCTAGCAAACTTGCGAGTTTGTGTAATTCAGGTTGTTGATTGAGAAAATCGCTATAACGCTGAATAATTTTCTCATCAAAAGGGGTTTTTGTTAAAACACCTTTACTCATATCCCATAAACGCCCTGCTGCACGCTCATTTTCTGAGAATGTATTACTTAGGCTTCCACTTAGCGCTAAGCGTTCCTGAAGCTCAGCAAGAAGTTGCTCTTGTTCTTGATCAAATAAGGCTTTGTGTAATGCCGTGACTTGAAAAATTAAACTTATCCGCCAGTGTTGGATAAACAAAGCTTGCTGAGCAGGAGAAAACGGTTTGTTCGTTTTGATAAGCTGAGAAGCTTCTTCGATAAAAGAGGAATCTAATTTATTTAATTCAGCAAGGATGTGTTCAACTTGCTGATTAAATATCGCATTACCTAATGACAGCGTTTGTTGGTAAAGAGCAAATTCATCAGCAATCATAGTAGGCACTAATGTCTCTTTAACTCTTTGTTGTAGGCTTTTTTTCCATTGATGGATATCTTTAAGTAATGCTTTCTTTAATCTCGGGTGCTTTTCAAAAAAAACAGCTAATTGAGGAGAGGCTAATATAGCAATAATAACTTCTTCGATAAGTTGCCCTTCATTTATAGCTAAAAGCATATCTAATGTTGAAAGTGTCAGCATAATCTCATCACTTTATTTGGCTTTTTAATTGCGACAATTTTTCATTAAGCTGAACAAAACTTTGTTCTATGGAAATAAGCCAATCATTATCAATAAATAAATTTGGTTGATGATGATTAAATTTTTCCTGCTCACCATAAATTTCTTGAGCCAGATCTTTTAATTTATCTTGCCACTCTTTGTTATTATCAATTAAGGGTGTAGGTGCTGTTTCTTTTTGTTGGTAAAGAGAGGTTGTGCGTCGGCTTACATCTAAAATTTCTAATACACCATCTTGACGAATTTGTGCATTAATTGATTGAGGGAAGCCAATACCATTTAAACGCGCTAATAACTCATCCCCTTTTGCCAAGAAGTTTTCTAATGATTTTTGCTCGATAGTAATAAAGTTAACTTGAATACTGTGTATATGCAGTGGGATATGTAAAAACAGTGTGTATTTATCTGCCCGTATTTTTTCTGGCAGATTAAAATGAACATTACGGCCAAACATTCCACTTTGTTTTTCAAAACGAAAAGCTTGCTGATCTTGTTTACTTCTCGTTGATTGCATCCACTCAGCCCACAACTCCTCTGTTTTTCTGATCAATTCTAGCTGGTGGTAAGCTTGTTCTGTTAAAAGACTGTGTAACAGTTTATCTAATAACGCAAATGATGCTTGATCGTGCCAAAGACAATCTTTTAATAAAATAAGATCTAATGGAGAAATAACACTGCGACCATTGAAGAATGCGCTGGCTTGTAAAAGACGAACTGCTTTTTTCCAACGTCTATCAGAAACATAAGGAGCCGCATCACTTTTATCTAAAGACTCGCGAAGTTGATAAATTAAATCGAATAAATGGTCATCTAATGTGATTTTTTCTAATTCTGATTGCCAGCGTGAAAATTCTTCTGTAGTAATTTGAAGATGAGCCGGAATATGAAAAGAGCCAACTTCTTTATTAATGAGTAAAGCACGAAAGTTTTTCTTATCTTGTACTTTTGTTAGCCAAATACGGATAAGCATTCGGTCATAAAGCGCTTCAAGGCTGCTATCTGAATCAGGTAATTCATTCGAGGCTGAAACTAATAAGCGCATTGGGATGCTGACTTCAGTTTCCCCATTTCTAAATTTACGCTCATTTATTGCTGTTAATAACGTATTTAGAATAGCAGGTCCTGCTTTCCATATTTCATCAAGAAAGACCACTTCGGCATCGGGTAAATAGCCATCAACTAAACGTTGGTATTTACCTTCATCTTTTAAGGCTTGAATAGATAAAGGGCCAAAAATTTCTTCAGGAGTGGAAAAACGTGTCATTAAATATTCAAACGCTTTTGCCTCTTTAAATGCTTCTTTCATCCTTCTTGCTATTAAGCTTTTAGCAATTCCTGGAGGACCAAGTAAAAAAACACTTTCACCACTCAGTGCCGCAAGTAAACAAAGACGGATTGCAGACTGTCGTTCATAAAGCCCAGTCTCAAGGTATTGGCTAAGTTGTGAAATCCGTTCTGCTAGCTGCATAAACACTCCTAATAGTGGGTACTTATTTTCATTATTCCCCGAAAATATCAGAAAAGGATTGCTGACATATAGTCAAACATTCTATTAGCACACAATTTGTTTATAACAAAAATCGATTCAGCTTCCTACTGCTTATTTTTGGTTCTTTTTTGTTTTTCTAGCGAAACGTTTCGATAGTGATCACGTTTTTTCATTAATGTTGCTGAGATGATCGGTTTAAAATATTGCATGTTATTTATTCAGTGCATTTAGAATTTATTATTGAGAGTAAGGAAAAATCATGGAAGCGAAGAAACTTGTGATTTTAGGTAGTGTTAATGCTGATCATATTCTTAATGTTGCCCATTTTCCGCTTCCTGGTGAAACCATTTCAGGTAATCAATTTCAAATGGTATTCGGCGGTAAAGGAGCTAATCAAGCAGTAGCTGCTGGGCGTTGTGGTGCGAATATTTCATTTTTAGCTTGTTTGGGAAATGATGATATTGGTCAAAAAGCTAAGGCTCAATTAATTACTGATAACATTAAAACTCATAGTATTGAGTTAATTGATGATGAAGCAACAGGCGTTGCCCTGATTTTTGTTAATCAGCATGGTGAAAATGTTATTGGTATTCATGCTGGAGCTAATGGTCGGTTAGATCCGCATTATGTGCAACGTCATAGCCGTATTATAAAAGAAGCCGATGCACTATTAATGCAATTAGAGTCACCGCTTGATTCGGTATTGAAGGCGGCTGAAATGGCGAAACAAGAAAATGTGCAGGTAATATTAAATCCAGCGCCTGCTCAAGCACTACCTGATGAATTACTGTCACTGGTTGATGTTATTACACCAAATGAAACAGAAACTGAATATTTGACTGGAATTAAAGTCATTGATGATAAGAGTGCACAGCAAGCCGCTGAGGTTTTGCATAATAAAGGCATTAAAACAGTTCTTATTACATTAGGTAGTCGTGGTGTTTGGGTTAGCGAGCAAAATAATAAAGGATGTATTGTTCCTGCTTTTAAAGTGAAAGCAGTAGATACTATTGCTGCTGGTGATACTTTTAATGGTGCTTTAATAACAGCCTTATTGGAAGGGCAGCCTATGATGTCAGCCATAACATTTGCTCATGCAGCTGCTGCAATTGCCGTGACTCGTTCTGGTGCTCAGCCTTCTGTACCTTGGCGTCATGAAGTAGATGCTTTTTTGTCTGCATCATTATCATGATCTTCTCTATATAAAGAAGAAATAAAAAGAGAGCTTAAGCTCTCTTTTCTCTTTTAATCTGAATAAAGTAATTAGTTATTTTTCTTTTTATTCGTTAGGTTATCGCCATCATGTTTATCGAGGAGTAAAAATACGAAGGAGGACAGTAATGTAATAATACCTACCGTAATAAAAGTATAGTGGAAGTTATCAATAGTAGTGCCAACGTTTTCAGTATCAAAATATCCTAAGATAGACGCACTGACAGCAATACCAAAACTAATAGCCAGCTGTTGAGTAACAGCTAAAACACTATTTCCTGAACTTGCATTATTATCTGTTAAGTCAGCCAATGAAATTGTATTCATCGATGTAAATTGTATCGACATTACCACACCTAATAAAAAGAGTGGGATAACAAGATAGTAAATAGACATGTCTGGAGATTGAAGTGAAAATTGAGTAATCATCAAACCAATAATAATAGTGATAGCAAAGAGTGTTCGGCGATAGCTAAATTTTACTAAGATCTTTGTGACAAATGATTTTGCTAAAATAGAGCCCAGAGCCATTGGTGCTAGCATCATACCGGAAACAATTGCAGGGTAGCCAAAGCCAACTTGTAACATAAGTGGCATTAAAAAAGGAATACAGCCAGTTCCTAGCCTTGTTGCAATGTTACCTGCAATTCCTACAGAGAAGGTCCGTGTTTTAAAAATATTTAATGGGATCAGAGGCTGCTGGTGGCGTCTTGCATGATTAATATATAAACCAAGTAGAGAAAAACCACCTAAAATAACGGCTATAGGAATATAGCGAGAGATATTTTTATCACCAAAAAGATCAAGACTAACTGAAAGCATCACTAAACCAAAGCCAAAGAAAATAAAACCCAGTAAATCGAATTTACGTTTTGGCATAATAAAATTAGGCATATGCTTTATCGCATAGAAAATACCTAATAGGCCAATAGGGATATTTATTATAAATATCCAATGCCAAGAGGCATAAGTAACTAAAACCCCCCCTAAAAGAGGCCCTACTATGGGGCCTACCAATCCAGGCATAGTAACAAAATTTAGAATGGGCAATAATTCACTACGTGGATAGGCTCTTAATAAAGCAAGGCGTGCAACTGGCATCATCATTGCTCCACCGATTCCTTGTATAATTCGTGAAATAACAAGAAAAGAGAGGTTCGGAGAAAGTGCACATAATAAAGAGCCAGCAGAAAATAAAGAAACCGCAATAATAAAAATTTGGCGAGTTCCAAATCTGTCAGCTAGCCACCCACTAACGGGAATTAATAATGCCACAGTTAATGTGTAGCTAATAACAGCCGATTGCATGGCGAGAGGTGAGTGATTAAGACTCTTGGCTATATCAGGTAATGCCGTATTAAGAATGGTTGCATCGAGAGCCTGCATAAAAAAAGCCATTGCAGCTATCCAAGGCAACCCAGACATATTTTTGGCGGATTTCAACATGAAGCATATACCGTCTTTGTTCTATATTTTGATTATCGCTTCATTATAAACAGAAAACCTTCAATTTTTGTATTAAAACTATTCAATCACTCGTTAATAAGATTAAACAGAGGTCGCGTGCTTTATTTCCATCACCATCAATAATAGCTTGAACAATTTGGTTATGTGTTTCTGGCTGAACAGTTTCATTCCCCACAATAAGGTCGAAATACTTTTTATAAGCAGAAAGGAACAACGAACCAAAAGAAGCAAAAAATGGATTACCACTTGCTTGGTAAATAAGGTAGTGAAATTGTGTATCAATATCTAACCAATGTTGTCTGTCAAAATTCTCATCAAGTAACTGCATTTCTTTACCAAATAAAGAAAGAGACTGTTTTTGACTTTCGGTTGCATTAAAGGCGGCTAGATAACAGGCTTGTGGCTCTATGGCTAAACGAACATGGTGGAAGTAGTGACTGACTTTATTAAATTCACCACTGTCTATCCACCAATTAAGAAGATCATTATCTAACAAGTTCCAATTCTGCATTGGCGTTACTCGAGTGCCTATTCTTGGGCGAGGTAAAAGCATCCCTTTTGCTGCAAGCATTTTTATTGCTTCTCGAATAACGGTTCTACTGACAGAGAGTAATTCTGCTAATTCTATTTCTCCTGGTAACAAAGATTCAGGTTCGTAATGGCCAGAAAGAATTTGTTTACCCAATTTTTCAGCAACAATATAAGAAAGGTTTTTTTGAGAGGCTGAACGTTGTTCGCTAAATTGCATAATAAAGGTTACCTATACCATAATTTATCTTCTATCTTACGTGAGTCAGCCGGAGAAAGCTGTTTGGATTTTATGCTATCAGCATAAAAATAGAGCGTTTTTCTTTATTTTGTTGAAAAAAAAAGCGAACAGAAAAAAAATTGAAATAAACACTTGCGCTAATCCGAGATCTCCCTATAATGCGCATCCACTGACCGGCGATGAGCAAACAACTAGCCACGCAG
>NZ_JBEETS010000007.1:0-252001 GCF_040138965.1 Proteus sp. fly-1089 | reverse complement strand
AGTTTTACCGTGGTCAACGTGGCCGATAGTACCAACGTTAACGTGCGGTTTTGAACGTTCAAATTTTTCTTTAGACACGACTATATTCCTTAATATCGCTCCCTCTTATTAGAGGGAGCGTAAACTAAATTGAACTCGAAAGGATCTTATTTCGCTTTACGAGCTTCGATAATAGCCTGAGCGACGTTGCTAGGCGCTTCGTTGTACTTCAAGAACTCCATAGAGTATGAAGCACGACCCTGAGTTTGTGAACGCAGGTCAGTTGCATAACCGAACATTTCAGCCAGTGGTACTTGAGCACGGATGATCTTACCGGTAGGCAGATCGTCCATACCTTCAACCATACCACGACGACGGTTTAAGTCACCGATAACGTCGCCCATGTAATCTTCTGGCGTTTCAATCTCAACTTTCATGACTGGCTCAAGCAGAATTGGCTTAGCTTTCATGAAGCCGTCTTTAAATGCCATTGATGCGGCAATTTTAAACGCGATTTCTGAGGAGTCAACATCATGGTAAGAACCGTAATGTAAACGAGCCTGAATATCCACAACAGGGTAACCTGCTAATGGACCAGATTTCAGCTGTTCTTGAATACCTTTATCAACAGCTGGGATGAATTCTTTAGGAATTACACCACCAACGATATCGTTGATAAATACGTAGTTCTCTTCACCACCTGCTGGTAATGGAGACAGGTCGATAACAACATGACCGTACTGACCACGACCACCAGATTGTTTCGCGTGCTTACCTTCGATATCAGTTACTGTATCACGAATAGTTTCACGGTAAGCAACCTGTGGTTTACCTACGTTCGCTTCAACTTTAAATTCGCGACGCATACGGTCAACTAACACGTCTAAGTGCAGCTCACCCATACCAGCAATGATAGTCTGACCAGTTTCTTCGTCGCTTGATACGCGGAAAGATGGATCTTCTTGAGCCAGACGGTTCAGAGCGATACCCATTTTTTCTTGGTCAGCTTTAGTCTTAGGTTCGATAGCAACAGAGATTACTGGCTCTGGGAATTCCATACGTTCTAAGATGATTGGTGCATCAATTGCACATAAAGTATCACCTGTAGTTACGTCTTTCAGACCGATAGCAGCAGCGATGTCGCCCGCACGAACTTCTTTAATTTCTTCACGCTTGTTAGCATGCATCTGAACAATACGGCCAAAACGTTCTTTTTTGTCTTTAACCGGGTTCAGAACTGTGTCACCTGAGTTTACAACACCAGAGTACACACGGAAGAATGTTAAGTTACCAACAAATGGGTCAGTAGCGATTTTGAATGCCAGAGATGAGAATGGCTCTTCGTCGCTTGAATGACGTTCTGCTGGAGTATCTTTACCGTCTGGTAACATACCATTGATAGCAGGAACATCTGTTGGTGCTGGCAGGTATTCAATTACCGCATCCAGCATTGCCTGAACACCTTTGTTCTTAAATGCAGAACCACAGGTAACCAGGATAATTTCGTTATCTAGAACGCGTTTACGCAGAGCAGCTTTGATTTCTGCTTCTGACAGCTCTTCACCGCCCAGATATTTGTCCATCAGTTCTTCTGATGCTTCAGCAGCTGATTCGACTAGGTTGTTGTGCCATTCTTCAGCTAAATCTTGCAGATTTGCAGGAATGTCTTCGTATTCGAAAGTAACACCTTGGTCTTCTTCATTCCAACGGATTGCTTTCATTTTGATTAAGTCAACAACACCGGTGAAATGTTCTTCAGCGCCTACTGGAATTTGCAGTGGAACTGGGTTTGCTGCCAGACGTGTTTTGATTTGTTCAACAACACGCAGGAAGTTTGCACCCATACGGTCCATTTTGTTAACGAACGCGATACGTGGTACATGATATTTGTTAGCCTGGCGCCATACTGTTTCTGACTGAGGCTGAACACCACCAACTGCACAGTAAACCATAACCGCGCCATCAAGAACACGCATAGAACGTTCTACTTCGATTGTGAAGTCAACGTGTCCTGGGGTGTCGATGATATTTACACGGTGAGGCTCAAACTGTTTAGCCATACCAGACCAGAATGCAGTAGTTGCTGCGGATGTGATAGTAATACCACGTTCCTGCTCCTGCTCCATCCAGTCCATTGTTGCTGAACCTTCGTGAGTTTCACCAATTTTATGGTTTACACCGGTATAAAACAGAATACGTTCACTTGTAGTGGTTTTACCGGCATCGATGTGCGCACTGATACCGATATTACGGTAACGTGCTATGGGGGTTTGACGAGCCATTTTTTCCTCTCTCGTGGGCGTTCAATTCAGGTAAAGGACAGCAGAGCTGTCCTGAAAAGAGTTGCGACAACTACTTCGTGGATTACCAACGGTAGTGTGCGAACGCCTTGTTTGCATCTGCCATACGGTGAACGTCTTCACGTTTCTTAACAGCAGCGCCTTTGTTTTCAGCCGCATCAGATAATTCATTTGCCAGGCGAAGAGCCATGGATTTATCACCGCGTTTACGAGCAGCTTCAACAATCCAACGCATTGCTAATGCATTACGACGAACTGGGCGTACTTCAACTGGAACTTGGTAAGTTGAACCACCAACACGGCGGGATTTAACTTCCACAGTAGGACGTACGTTATCTAATGCGATTTCGAACGCTTCCAGTTCAGTTTTGCCTGAACGCTGAGCCAGGGTCTCAAGCGCATTATATACGATAGATTCTGCAGTAGATTTTTTACCGTCTACCATCAGAATGTTTACAAATTTAGCCAGCAGTTCTGATCCGAACTTAGGATCTGGCAGAATTTTACGTTGACCAATTACACGACGACGTGGCATGGAAATACTCCGTTTAAAATTCAGGGTTGTCCAAAACTCAATGAGTTTATTTTGACATTATTGGTGAAAAAATGTTTGGCCTTACTTAACGGAGAACCATTAAGCCTTTGGCTTCTTCACACCGTACTTAGAACGAGCTTGTTTACGGTCTTTAACACCAGAACAGTCCAGCGCGCCGCGAACAGTGTGGTAACGCACACCTGGTAAGTCTTTAACACGACCACCACGGATTAAGATTACGGAGTGCTCCTGCAAGTTGTGGCCTTCACCACCGATGTAGGAAGAAACTTCGAAACCGTTAGTCAAACGCACACGGCATACTTTACGCAGTGCTGAGTTTGGTTTTTTTGGAGTGGTAGTATATACACGAGTACATACGCCACGTTTTTGCGGGCAAGCTTCCAGAGCTGGAACGTTGCTTTTAACAACTTTCGAGCTACGAGATTTGCGTACCAGCTGATTAATAGTTGCCATTTAAAAAAAGCTCCTGGTTTTTGCTTCGTAAACACGGATTTGAACTCTGTCTTGTCAACAAGACAAAACATGAGGACGCAGAATTTTATTGCTGAAGGGCTCATGTGTCAAGAATTATACAGCAATTCTACGCTCCCCAATGAATTTGTTGGGGGTGTTTTACCGTTAAATCGACAAAATCACCATAACTGATGAGTTTAATATGATGAGATGCTTGATCTTTTAAGCCTCTAGCTAAAACATCATCAATTAATGCGTAAACTGAAATTTGCTGTTGAAGACAATATTTTAATAAAGGATTGCCCTCAAGAACTGCCAATACACCATCTTGTATTAACAAAACATCATCTTCTTTTGTCAATAAAGATAAAAAAGCCTCTAAATCACTTTGATAAATAGAGACGGAATAAGTATACAACATAACCGTTCAACCTTCCTGCCTAAGTTCTGTATCAAAAGCGTAATACCACATCATATTCACTCAATTTTTGAGTAATATCTTGATGTGATATCACTTGTGCATCCAACACAAAAGAAGTTTGAGAGGATAATCCACGATGAGCCATGTCTTGGTGTGATATATAGACTTTTGTCACATCATACAAGGGGAGCACTTTAAAAGTTGCCGCATGATGGCGTGATAACACACCTTCAGGTTGTTGATTTTCAACCAATTGAAACACACCATCTGAGATAAAAAAAACACCAATATCTTCTGTTAACGCAGAGGTTGCGAGCAAAGCGTCCAGACCTTCTCGTCCAGCACTATTACCGTGCGGTGCCTGTGTAAAAAGAAATGCGATTGAATTCATTTTTTTCATTAAAATTGCACCACACGCGAACAAGTCAACATCGCTTGAGCAAGTGAACCCAGCCCGCTGAGTTCAAACTCCATTGCCATATTATGATTATCAATTCCTTGCTCTTTTGCCTGTTCCTTATCAATAATTCCTCGGCGTAGCGCAGCTGCAACACAAACATGCAAAGGAATTTGGTGTTTTTTCGCCAATGTTATCCACGCCTTGGGAAGATCAAATTCATCATTTGCGGGTGATACTAACTTATTAGCATTTACCACCCCTTCCCGATAAAAGAAAATTTGCGCAATTTTATGCCCTTTTTCAAGAAGGGCATTGGCGAACAAATAGGCACTTGAAGCTTGTTCAGTTCCATAATGAGGCCCTGTTACCACTAAACAATATGTCAAGGAGCTCATAATGTTGCCCTACTCTCCATTTTTAAACTGGCGAATATAGAGATAAACAGTATGTTTTGAGATATTCAGTCGATCAGCAACTTGATTAATGGCATCTTTAATATCAAAAATACCTTTTTCATAAAGACTTAATACCACTTGTTTATTTTTTGCGTTATTGGCCACTTCACGATCATTATTCACTTCTTCAATTGTGAACTCTAATGTTTGAGCCACTAAATCATCAACAGATGAAGCAAAGTTAACATCAGAAGCAACTTCATGTGTTTCTTCAGGTATAAAAGTTTTGATTATTTCAGAGAATGGAACATCAAGGTTCATATTAATACATAATAAACCGATGACACGACGTTCACGATTACGAATTGCAATCGTGATCGATTTCATCAATGCACCACTTTTCGCTCTAGTAAAATAAGCCTTTGAAAAACTTGAATCTTCATCTGTGATATCATGTAACATTTGTAATGCTAAATCGGTAATTGGAGAACCAATCTTACGACCAGTATGTTCTCCATTCGCGATTTTAACCGCTGAACATTTCAAATCTTCCAGAGAGTGCAATACGATTTCGCAATGGTTGCCGATGAGCATGGCCAAACCATCTACGGCTGCTTCATAGGACTTCAATATTTCGTGATCAGTTTGAGTAAAAGGTCGGCTATCTAGTTTTTCAAACTCGCTGCTGTCACCATTAAATAACGGGCTAGACATTTGATTATATAATCCTTAAAGGCTTTAATTATGATAATGACTTGAGGTTCTATTTTTTATAACGATTCGTCACTGCGAATCAATTTAATATTAAAAAATTTTAAATATAAAAACTGAATTAGGGCACAATTCTGACGTTAGATCGTCAAAAGATCTACGTCAAGTGCCTTAGAATAAGAGCTTTGTCATAGGTCACAGCTTTTTTCGTTTTTCTTTATCTTTTTGTATCAACACCCCTATATTTTTGAAGATTTCACTTTTAAAGAGGGTCTGGATAAAGATTGACACTATTGAATAGATTACCTATATTCCAAATTATTGTTATTTTAACGAGTGATTAATCCCATGAATATACTGATGATATGCCAATCTCAGCAAACTTCATCAATAATGGGGTTAATTTCTGTTGCTTCTATGCCTATTGAAACTCTCTCTTCACCACCTCCACCTGTGAAAGTGGTTGTAGTCAATACAACGGTTATTGTTGCAACTTATATCGCTTGATCTATTTAATCAGCTTAATCGCGTATTTAACCAACAGACTAGATTGATATGTTATTTACGTTTATTTATTGATGCTTTATCAATCGCCAACCATGACTAAAAATAATCAAGCTATTTTACTGCTCAGTTTACAGGTGTATCATCATGTACTTACGTCAATATTGGACAAGATTCGGTCCAACGTCATTATTTGTTTTATTATGGAGTAGCGGTGCTATCTTTTCTCGCTGGGGTTTAGATAATGGTAGCTCATTTGCTATTTTGACTTGGCGTTTTATTATCGCTTTGGCGTTTCTTTCTTTTTTGTGTATTCAGCGCCATCGCTTTTTGCCACCGAAAGGAAGTCGCTTAAAAACAGCGTGGGTCGGTCTATTAATTATTGGTGGTTATTCTATTTGTTATCTTTTAGCGCTCGCCAATAGCATTACACCTGGAATGCTAGCCACAATCATGGGCGTACAACCCATTATCACATTATGGATAATTGAACGTAACTTTTCAGCGACGCGACTGCTAGGGCTTTTAATCGCATTGACTGGGTTAGTGTTGGTAGTTGCACAAAGTTTATTTAATACAGCACTTTCATTAACAGGGATGATTTATGCGTTAGTTGCTTTACTTTGTATGAGCTTTGGTGCGATTTCACAAAAAAAATTACAATTAGCACCAATGGATGCTTTGCCTTTGCAATATGTAGTTAGCCTCGTGCTGTGTTTGTTATTTGTGCCATTTCAACCTTTTGATGCTTCATTCGATATTGGCTTTATCATTCCTGTTCTTTGGCTGGCTATTATCATTTCTGTTGTTGCTCAGTTGCTGCTATATCGCTTACTCACAACAGGTAATTTAGTTAATGTGACGAGCTTATTTTATTTAGTACCTGGAGTGACAGCATTAATGGATTACATCTTCTTAGGTAATAAAATGTCTTTACTCAGCTTAGCAGGAATGGGAGCAATCATTGTGGGCTTGCTGTTTGTCTTTAAAAAACCCAAAGCTATTATTGTTGAAGAACAAGTAGATTAATATTATCTATTCGTAAGCTATGTGTATTAATGAGCTTTATAATTAGAAATAAAAATGCTGACATTGATGTCAGCATTTTTTCTTTCGTGATAAGTGAATTACTTATCGCTTTCAACACTCAGTAATTCAACTTCAAATACTAATGTTGAGTTAGCTGGAATACCACTTGTTGCGCGTTGGCCATAGCCTAATTCTGGTGGAATAACTAACTTGATTTTACCGCCTTCTTTGATGTATTTCATGCCTTCAGTCCAGCCTGGAATAACACTTTTTAGGCTAATTGTCAGAGGCTCATTACGATCATAAGAGCTATCAAACTGTTTACCATCAATCAACATACCTTTGTAGTGTACAGTAACGCGATCAGCATCTGTTGGAGTTTTACCTTTACCTGGGTTTTCAACTAAATACAGTAAACCTGATTTTGTTTTGACTACACCCTTTTCAGCAGCAAATTCTGTACGGAATTTATCACCCGCAGTTTTGTTCTCGGTTGCTTCTTTTTCCATTTTCGCTGTAGCCGCTGTGCGAACTTGATCTTCAAAAGCCGCTAAGGTTAATTCAATCTCAGCATCTGATAGTTTTGATTTACTGTTAAATGCATCCTGAACACCCGCCAGCAGTTGTTTAGAATCTAAAGTAATACCAATATTTTTTTGCTCTTGTAATGCAGCTTCCATGTAGCGACCCATCGACGCGCCTAACGCATAGGCATTTTGCTCATTTTGAGTTTTAAATGCGCTATTTAATGTTGGCACTTTAGCTGCTTCTTCAGCGAATGCTTGAGGTGCACTGAATGCGAAAGCTAAACTTGTTGCCAGCAACGTCGTTTTTAATAAAGATTTCATCCCATTCTCCAGTATATGTTAGTGAATCGCTACGTTTTACAAACAAAGATCATAGATCTTCACTAAAACGTTTTGCATCACATCTTGCTGTCATTGCGGTATGTACTCGCCATACTTCAAGTTGTCACGTTGTTGATTGCATTTATTCGCACTCGTCAACGTATATATGCGTCTAATGACTTATTCTCTTGTCGCCTAGCTGCACCTCGAAATATTTAGAGTAAAATCTATCCGCGGGTAGCAATTTTATATGAATTTAAAAAATTTGCCGACACTCTTAACAGTTAATGTTAGGATTTTTGCCAGCACAGAGTGTTATCACATTAACAAAATAGTCTTTTATCTCAAACCAGATTTATGTCTTCCTGTGTATATATCAGTAAATAAGATTAAATTTCACAATTTTGTTAATCTCATTCGTCGTAATTCGACATTTTAAAGGAGGAAAAACACAATGGATATTAAGGAAGTAGAGCACTTGCTCATACAATTAGAAAGCAAAGTTGCTTTCCAAGATGCGACAATTGAAGAGTTAAATCAGGTGGTCACACAGCAACAAATTGAAATTAATCGCTTTAAAGAAGCATTAAAGATTGTCACTGAACGCTTAAAAGCATCTCAATCCTCAATACTTGCAAGACCTGAAGATGAAACGCCTCCCCCACACTATTAAGTGATAATTTTCTTTTTAGCGTAATCAGAAAAAACAAAAAAGGAGCGTTTAAGCGCTCCTTTTGATCTTTCTTTAGAAAGATTAGTGTTGGCAACCGCAACCGCCATGACCGTGGCCGTGACCACCATGACCATGACCTTCGCCACCGCAGCATCCACCTTCTTCACCGTGAGAATGGCCATGACCACCGCCACAGCATCCGCCTTCTTCACCGTGACCGTGGCCACCACAACATTCGTGCTCTTCTTCTTCACCGTGTACGTGACCGTGTGCTAATTCTTCTTCAGTCGCTTCACGAATTGCAACGATTTCAACATGAAACTTCAGGTTTTGGCCTGCTAACATGTGGTTACCATCAACGATAACTTCGTCACCTTCAATACCTGTAATTTCTACTGGTACTGGACCTTGATCGGTATCAGCAAGAAAACGCATGCCAACTTCTAACTCATCAACACCAACAAAAACATCTTTTGGTACGCGTTGAACTAAGTTTTCATCGTATTGGCCATAAGCATCATCAGAAGCCACTTCTACGTCAAATTTATCACCGACTTCGCGACCTGTTAATGCATTTTCTAAACCACTGATTAAAGAACCACGGCCATGCAGATAGTCTAACGGTGCGCTTACCGTGGACTCATCAACTAAAACACCGTCTTCTGTTCTTACTTGATAAGCCAGACTAACTACCAAGTCGTTTGCTACTTTCATGACATCTCCTACATACCCGTGGGCAAAATTTTCCCGATTGTAACGAAAAATAAATCTTCTGTATCGGGTTATATCAAAAAAACCTACAATTATTGTGGTGTAAAGATCCCAATGACCTGTTCATTTTCACGAACAAGTGAATTAACTTCACCGTCTGTTTGCCGTTGCTGATGGCCACATTGAGCACATTCCACAATATCAACTTTATCTTCGCGCCACATTTTGAGTGTGTCTTGAGCTTGACAGTGTGGGCACACAGCTCCAGCGATAAAGCGTTTACGGGTTGCAGACATGGGGTCAGTTCTCCTGTTTATCAATAGATCTTTTTTCTTTACTTATTTGAGGAATATCCTCGGTTAAAGACTCATCCCAAATATCCGGTTGGTGATGTTCTTGACGAATTTCTTCACTAAAAAGTTCTTCAAGTTCTCGCCTTGCTTCTTTTACACGAGAGACATTGGAAACTTCTTCAGGTGATTCATCCACCAGCTTTCTAAGTAATTGCATATCTAAACGACGAAAATGCTGTTGTGCTCGATAAGCTTGATGAGGATGCATACCTAATTCAATTAATGTTTTACGCCCTAGTTCTAAAGCACTAGAAAATGTTTCTCGGCTAAAATCTGTTACACCCGCTTTAAGCAATTCATGAGCCTCAACACGTCCCCTTGCTCTGGAAATAATATGCAAATTAGGGAAGTGTCGCTGACAGAGGTGAACAATTTCCATCGTCGCTTCAGGTTCATTACTAGTGATTACAATCGTTTTTGCGTGTTCCGCACCCGCCGCACGTAATAAATTGAGATCAGTAGCATCACCATAATAAACTTTATAGCCATATTTACGCATGGTGCTTAAACTTCCCACATCATGCTCTAAGACGGTGACGTTAATCTTGTTAGCCATCAACAAACGCCCTACAACCTGTCCCATTCGACCAAAACCAACAAGAATGACTTCTGGATGATTGTTTTCAACAAAAGGCTGTTCGTCTGTTTTAGGCTCATTATAACGGCGAGATAATACAGCGTCTGTCATTTGCATCACAAGTGGCGTTGTCATCATAGAAAGCGTGACAACCACCAGCAACAATGCCATCTGCTGACTATCTAAAACGCCCATTGCCATTGATGTTGAAAAAACAACAAAGGCAAACTCACCACCTTGACTTAATACTGATGAAAATTGTAAACGTGTAGAAAATCGTAATCCAGCTAACCATGCAATACCGTAAAGTATCAAAGCTTTAACAATGACTAGAATAAGCACACCCAGTAAAACTTCTGGTAAATAGCGCCATAAGATACCTATATCTAAAGACATGCCGACAGAAATAAAAAAGAGGCCCAGTAACAAGCCCTTAAAAGGCTCAATAGAAATTTCTAATTCATGCCGATATTCTGTATCCGCCAATAATACACCAGCAATAAAGGTTCCCATTGCCATTGAAAAACCGAGAGTTTCCATAAAAATAGCCGCACCTAGCACGACTAATAATGCGGCAGCTGTAAAGACTTCTCTTACACCCGATTTGACAACTAAACGAAACAGAGGACGTAATAAATAACGCCCACAAACCAATAACGCAGCAAAAGAGGCAACTTTTAATCCAATACGATACCAATCACTGCTAGCAGTTTCCCCAGCAAGTAGCGGAATAACAGCAAGAATAGGGATCACTGCCATATCTTGGAATAACAGAACTGCAAAACCTAACTGCCCGCCCTCATTATGATTCATCCCTTTTTCACTCATAAGCTGTAATGCCATAGCCGTTGAAGACATCGCAATACCTAATCCGCCAATAACGGCGGCCTGCCATGAAAAAGAGGTTAAAACAAGAATAAGTCCTGAGAAAATAGAGGCGGTGAAAACCACCTGCATTGAACCGACACCAAAAATAGCGCGTCTTAATTCCCACAGCTTGGCTGGATTTAGCTCTAATCCAATAATGAACATCAAAAAGACCACACCGAGTTCAGCAAAATGTAAGATGTTATCGACATCTTTAAACAGCCCTAACCCCCAAGG
Source organism: Proteus sp. fly-1089 (assembly GCF_040138965.1). NCBI lineage: Bacteria > Pseudomonadati > Pseudomonadota > Gammaproteobacteria > Enterobacterales > Morganellaceae > Proteus > Proteus sp. fly-1089. The sequence continues at coordinate 240,987 of NZ_JBEETS010000007.1, read as the reverse complement.
ACCAATGGCAATACCTGCAATTAAGTAACCCAGTACGGCACCAATTTTAAGACGTTGTGCAATCGGTACCATGATCACCGCAGCACAAAGGAAAAAGAGAACCGCTTTAATCATCCAGTTATCTTCCATTAGACATGCTCTCCTTCAAGTGGCGCACTTAACCAATGGCGATAAGCCTCTCCAATATGCGTCAATGTCGTTTTAGACTGTTGCCTTGCTGAATACACAATCATGGGTGATAACCAACGCATACCACACATTTCTGCCATTAATTCAAAAGGACGTAATAATTCTGTGAGTGTGTAGTGATTCTTTCCATTATGTTGGTAAGCATATTCAGGTTCACCTGTGGTCACAACACAGCGGAATGCTTTTCCTTTTAAATGTGACCATCCACTTTCATTTGCAAAAGGACGTGTTAGTACCCTGTCTTGCCATTCTTTTAATAATGCTGGACAACTATATGTTTGTAATGGAAATTGAAAAACAATCACTTGGTGTTTGCACAACAAGGATTGCTCATGGTGTATATCAATAAAAAAATCAGGATAAGTAGCATATAAATCATGAATAGTTATATTCTCTAGATCCCTCACCGCCTTGATTAATGCTTTATTAGCAATGGATTGGCGCGGCTCGGGATGAACATACACCAGTAATACATTTGATGCGTTTGACATCATTCCTCCTTACAAAACGTGTCAGAAACCATTTTTTCCGTTACCATGCACGCATTGTGACCAACTGTTACGAACAACTTACTCTATATATTAATTTACATACTCTTAATAGACGATATTTATGATTGTTTTTTCTTCTTTGCAAATTCGCCGTGGTGTCAGAGTGTTACTGGATAATGCCAGTGCAACAATTAATCCAGGGCAAAAAATTGGTCTAGTCGGCAAAAATGGTTGTGGTAAAACCACATTACTCTCTTTATTAAAAGGTGAGCTTCAAGCAGAAGCGGGGAATGTCACCTTTCCCAGTACTTGGGCTATGGCGTGGGTTAACCAAGAAACACCTGCACTTGATGTACCCGCAATTGATTATGTTATTGATGGTGATAGAGAATATCGCCAGTTAGAACAACGATTACAAAAAGCTAACGAGACAAACGATGGTCACGCAATTGCACTTATTCACGGGCAATTAGATGCCATTAATGCATGGACAATTCAATCTCGTGCGGCAACCTTACTAAATGGTCTTGGTTTTAGCCAACAACAACTAAATGAACCTGTAAAATCATTTTCAGGTGGTTGGAGAATGCGTTTAAACTTAGCGCAAGCATTAATTTGTCGCTCTGATTTACTATTACTCGATGAGCCTACCAACCACTTAGATTTAGATGCTGTTATTTGGCTTGAAAAATGGCTAAAAAGCTATGCTGGCACCTTAATTTTGATTTCCCATGACCGTGATTTTCTTGATCCGATCGTGGATAAAATCTTGCATATCGAACAAGAAAAAATCTTTGAATATTCAGGTAACTACTCTTCGTTTGAAATGCAACGAGCAACAAAACTCGCTCAGCAACAAGCTTTGTTTGAAAACCAGCAATCAAAAATTGCACACTTACAAAGTTTTATCGACAGATTTAAAGCGAAAGCGACTAAAGCGAAACAAGCACAAAGCCGAGTGAAAATGCTTGAGCGAATGGAGCGCGTTGCTCCAGCTCATTCTGATAACCCATTCCAATTTAGCTTCCGCCAACCTGAAAGTTTACCTAATCCACTACTATCGATGGAAAAAGTCAGTGCCGGTTATGGTGAAAAAATTATTCTTAATGATATTAAACTGAATTTAATTCCTGGATCACGTATTGGATTATTAGGGCGAAATGGTGCAGGTAAATCGACTTTAATCAAATTACTTGCTGGGGAGCTTGAACCATTACAAGGGAAAATGGCTCTCTCAAAAGGCATTAAATTGGGTTACTTTGCACAGCATCAATTAGAATTTCTACGCTCCGATGAGTCAGCACTACAACATCTAACTCGCTTAGCTCCTAAAGAGACTGAACAAAAATTACGTGACTATCTTGGAGGTTTTGGCTTCCATGGCGATAAGGTTACAGATGCGTGTGGTCAGTTTTCTGGCGGTGAAAAAGCGCGTTTAGTGTTATCTCTTTTAGTTTGGCAACGCCCTAATTTGCTGTTAATGGATGAACCAACTAACCACCTCGATTTAGATATGCGTCAAGCGTTGACTCAAGCGTTAATTAGCTTTGAAGGCGCAATTGTCGTGGTATCGCATGATAGGCATTTACTGCGTTCAACCACTGACGACCTCTATCTTGTTCACGATGGTCAAGTTGAGCCTTTTAATGGCGATCTGGATGATTACCAGCAATGGTTAGTTGATCAAAATCGCCAAGAAACACAAGCCAATAAAAATCAGCAAGATAAAGATAATACCACGACGACAAATTTAAGTGCGCAAGACAAAAAAGAACAAAAACGTAAAGAAGCAGAGTTTAGACAACAAACTCAACCGTTACGTAAAAAACTGACCACCTTAGAAAGTAAAATGGATAAACTTAGCCAAGAGCTTACTCTCATTGAAACAGCACTTTCTGACAGTGGCATTTACGATATCAGCCGTAAAAATGAGCTTTCAGATTGTTTAAGCCGACAAGGTATCGCAAAGTCAGCACTTGAAGACGTTGAAATGGAATGGATGGAATTACAGGAAACATTGGAAGAGATGACAAACACATTTGGCTCTCAGTAATAATCTATCATTCATTAAAAAAGGAACTGTTTTAAGTAAAATAGTTCCTTTATTTTTATCCCATCATTCATTCTTAAAATTTATACAATTCATTTTACTTAAGGGATTTATATCATTTTACAGTAGCACTATTTACACAAAATATAATCTCACCCTATCTGACAATACCCCAGTAAAAATAACAATCTAATGTTTATTTTCTGACTATTCATATTAAGTAAGGGAAATAAATCCTTTCACACTAAAGTTTCTAACATTCCAGCCGAATTAATCATTCTGCTAAGTGGACCTCCCACTTACCGACAAAAAGGCAAAGCTAATAGGTAGGGTTATGTTAAAACGAATTAAAATCTCTCAAGGTTTAATGTGTGTCCTGACTCTGTTTTGTATTATTCAGATCATTTCTGGAGTACAAAGCATTCACGATGCCTACCAGACTCAAAATAAACTCAAGCAAATTTCATACAGTTTCGATCAACTACGCACAATGGATAATACCTATGCGGAGTTGAATACATTGCGTACGGATATTATTGCGCAAGCATTTAGCTATATATCAAATCCTCAAGCAGAAGATGCAAACATCACCACATTTATGCAAACCATGCCAGCACGTAAGGCACAAGTTGATGCTTTGATGAATGAGTATGTTGAGTTATCCGCTCAAACAGGTTTCGATCAGCAACGTATGGCACAAATCAAACAGCTTTATCAAAAAAGTCGAGCTGATCTTGATTTATTGGCACAATATTTAAGTGAACGAAATACTAATGCTGTTCGATTGATATTAAAAAGCCCAGCGAATACTAACTTTACTAACTCACTGTATGAAGCCACAGACTTTATTACCGATGAAGTGGTTAATCCGTCAGTGACTGAAGCGGAAAAGAACTATTACAGCATGCTGTGGATAGCGTCTACCTTCATGGGTATTTTCCTTATTTTCACCACATTAGTTCTTATTTGGATCCGTAAATATATCATTGCTCGTATTAATCAAATGATCTCCTATCAAGAAACAATTGCCAAAGGAGATTTAGTCAGTCGTGTGGACAGTGACATTTCAGGTAATACTGAAATAGATCAGTTAATGCTGGGATTACAGCAAATGCGCGCACAATTAAAAGAGATGGTAAGCTCTATCCGAAATAGTAGTGCGGCTATTTATACAGGTGTACAAGAGATTGCTGCAGGTAATAATGACTTATCCAGCCGAACTGAAGAACAAGCTAGCGCGCTAGAAGAAACAGCATCCAGTATGGAGCAGATGACTGCAACCATTCGCAATAACACAGAAAGCGCTCGTGAAGTCACAGAGTTAGTGATGAGTACTGCAGATATCGCCGTTCAAGGTGGTGAACACAGTAATAAAATGGTCATGACAATGACAGATATTGCCGATCGCTCACAAAAGATTGGTGAAATTACGGCTGTTATTGATGATATTGCATTCCAAACCAATATCTTAGCCCTTAACGCAGCCGTTGAAGCAGCGAGAGCTGGCGAGCAAGGCCGAGGATTTTCTGTAGTAGCAAGTGAAGTACGTAACTTGGCTCAACGAAGTGCTGAAGCAGCTAAAGAGATCAAAGAGCTTATTGAATCCACAATCTTACGGGTAAGACAAGGTAATGATCTTGTTGAACAAGTCAGTTTATCAATGGGTGAAATTGTAACATCCGTTAATCATGTTTCGGGTTCAATGAAAGAAATTCTATCTGCATCAGAAGAACAAACTCGAGGTATTGCACAAATTAGTCTTGCTGTTAATGAGATGGATAAGGCAACTCAACAAAATGCAGCTATGGTTGAACAATCAACTGCGGCTTCTGCCACATTAAGTGAACAAGCCAGCATGTTAGATATCATCGTCAATACATTTAAAGTTGAGAATGAAAAACCGACCCCAACGAAACTCCCCACATTCTCAGCAAAATCGCAAGAAAAAGAAGCGATTAAAACGCCGACAATAAAGGCAAATCACCATGAAACCGATGATAATTGGGAAAGTTTTTAAGTTGATCTCTTATAAAAAAGAAAGTAAACGCTCGGTATAATAAGTAGTCAATTACATATAACAAAACCTCTACCTACCATACTCCCAGTTAATTTCTGGGAGTATTTCAATTCTCCCGCGCATAAACATAAAAAAGTGACCGTTTTTTATACAGAAAAAAGAACGCTTTTTAAGAAATATTGAGAGTATTTTCGAAATCAATACGTTTATTTCACTTATCATAAGATAAATCGATAAATAAAGAAAAAACACGGCTCATTATTGCTCTCTTATTCAGCAAAATCATTACAAATACTTATTATTATATCGATTAACATAAAAAATGAGTAAGCCAATATACTTATGGTCTTTTATATAAATCATTAGAATATTTTGGCCATTAGCTGATAATTAAAGCTAAAAAAAGAAATATAAGTCGTCTTTACTATTAAATAGAGTAGAAATAATAAAGTTTTTAAATATTAAGCCGAATAAGTTTAATTGATAAATAGTTATCGCTCCTTGCTGTGTGTCCTACAAATCAATTAAATAGGTAAGGCTATGCTGAAACGAATAAAAATATCTAATGGCTTAATGTTTATTTTAATACTGTTTTGCACTATTCAACTCTTCTCTGGTGCAATGAGTATCCGTGATGCGAGTTTAACAAATAAGCGGATCTCACAATTAGCGAATGGCTTTGAACAGATAAAAACGATGGATTATGGTTATGCGGAGTTAAATAAATTACGTGAAGATATGCTTAATGTTATGTTTGAAGCCCATCTCACTCCTGACATTGCAGAAGATAAAATCACCCAATTTCTTTCCACTTACCCACAACGAAAACAAGAAATTACACGTATTATTACCTCATACTTTACTTCTGCAACTAACGCCAACTTTGATCCTGAAAAAATAGAAAGTATGAAAAAACTTTTTAATCGTGTTATTTACGATCTTGATCAGCTTGCCTCATGTTTAGAAATTCGAGATTACTACGGCTTTCAATCCCTTTATGCTCATAATACTAATGAGCGTTTTACTCAATCCCTCTATGAAGCAACAGATTACCTCAGTGATAATGTGGTGACCCATGCAACACAAGCCGCACAAGGTAATTACGAACGCACATTAATTTTAGCGTTTATTTTTATGTTTATTTTTATTCTTTTTACAGTTCTTGTTGTACTTTGGATACGTCGAAATATTGTTTTGCGTATCAATCAAATCGTGGATTATATGTCAGAAATTTCACAAGGGAATTTATTAGAAAATAAAGACATCACAGCAAGAGGAAATAATGAAATTGACCAATTAATTACGGGTATTCAGTATATGCGCACTGAGCTCTCATTAATTGTGAATGCTATTCGAGGAACAAGTCATCATATTTACACAGGTGTTCAAGAATTATCAGCAGGCAATACCGATCTTTCTTGCCGTACTGAAGAACAAGCTAGCGCATTAGAAGAAACCGCATCGAGTATGGAACAACTCACAGCAACAGTGAGAAACAATACCGAAAGCGCTCGAGAAGTTTCACATCTCATCAATCAAACATCAAATATTGCCAGTAAAGGGGGCGATGTCACTAATCGCATGGTGAAAACCATGACGGATATTGCCGATAGCTCACAAAAGATTGGCGAAATCACCGCCGTTATCAACAGTATTGCCTTTCAAACCAATATTCTCTCCTTAAATGCAGCCGTTGAAGCAGCTAGAGCGGGTGAGCAAGGGCGTGGTTTTTCTGTGGTGGCGACTGAAGTGAGAGAGTTAGCACAACGCAGTGCTGAAGCAGCGAAGGAAATTAAAGAATTAATTGATGCCTCAATAAGTCGAGTTCGTCATGGTAATGATCTTGTTGAACAAGTCAGTATTTCTATGGGTGAAATACTGACATCTGTAAAACATGTTGAAGACTCAATGACAGAAATTTTATCGGCATCTGAAGAACAAACACGTGGGATAACCCAAGTCTCTCTTGCGGTTACAGAAATGGACAAAGCCACCCAACAAAATGCTGCCATGGTTGAACAATCCTCCTCTGTTGCTAGTTTACTAACCGAAGAAGCTGGCAATCTTGAACAGATCGTTGAGCAATTTAAAACCGCTGAAAGTGAGCAATACAATAAAAAATCACAACATATCATAATCGAAAAACCATTCTCTTCTGAAAAATCACTGCAACCAAAAGAAGAAAAAATAAAAAACACCACCAAGGATGACATAAAAGAGAAGAATTTCGTGAAAGGAGCATCAGTTAAAAATGATGAAGACGATGATTGGACAAGCTTTTAACTCACCGTTTTTTCATGATTAAAATATGATTTAGATAAACACAAAGACACCTATTTTTAGTAGGTGTCTTTTTCTTTTATTTCCTAATAATTACAACTTAATGGAATACATTAATTGCACTGACTAAGTAATTAGTTTGTACTTTCATTTCACCTGAAATCATTGAAGCTTTAGAAACGTAGTTAGCATTTTCATGCGTAATCGATTCCAATTTTTCAACTGCACGGCCTAACTCCTTTAGTCCCGCACTTTGTTCGGATGAAGCAAGACTAATTTCACCAATTAAATCGGTCACATTTTTGACATGTACGACAATATCCTCCATCGTACTGACCGTCTCATTAACTTGTTTTGAACCAACTTTGATATTACTACTTGAAGCACTAATCAATTTTTTGATCTCTTTAGCTGCTTCTGCACTGCGTTGTGCTAACTCCCTCACTTCAGTCGCCACCACAGAAAAACCTCGTCCTTGTTCGCCTGCTCTAGCAGCTTCTACTGATGCATTCAATGCAAGGATATTGGTTTGAAAAGCAATGCTATCAATTACACCAATAATATTGCTGATCCGCTCTGAACTTTTCGCAATATCATTCATAGTATTGGCTATATTATCCATTGCATTGCCTCCCTTTATCGCCGCATCACAGGTGATATTAGAAAGGTTATTTGCCTGCCCCGCAGTTTCACTATTACTACTTACCGCTGTAGTAAGCTCATTCATCGTAGATGCTGTTGCTTCAACATTACTGGCTGTTTGTTCCGTTCTTACATATAAATCACGATTACCCGCGGCGAGTTGATCACAAGAAATATCGACTTGATGAATTTGATGACTTACATCATTCACTAACCAACGGAACATTCGGCCTAACTGATTAACTGAACGCTGAGTCATCCCGATTTCATCAATACGATTAAGGTAAGCAACGTTATGTTCGTCTCCTGTTGCAACTCGATTAGCATGTTTATTTAATTGAATGATGGGTTTAACTATTTGAAAATACAGAATGCGCTCATTTGCCATTAGTAATAATAGTAAAACAACAACATGCATCAAAAGAGCATAGCTGGATAGGCCAGAAAACCATGCGCTTAACAACATAAACGGTAGAGGGAATAGAATAAAAAGGCGAAGGCGTTTTTTTAATGAAATAGTTTGATTCCATGAGCGCCAACGTTGCCATCCCTTATAAACAAAAGCACCTTTTAAAAAGGTGTGAGAAGGATATTTACCTTGATTAAATGCATCATAAAGTGCTGAAGCTTGTGCTATTTCCTCTTTTAGTGCACAGGTTCTGACCGACATAAAACTTTGAATTTTACCTTGACGAATAATAGGCGTGATATTGGCCCTTACCCAATAGTGATCACCATTTTTACGTCTATTTTTAACGATCCCAGTCCAAACTTCGCCTTGTTTTAAGGTTCTCCACATATCCTTAAAAACATCTGAAGGGATATCAGGATGCCGGACAATATTATGGGGTTTTCCCACTAGTTCCTCTACTGAAAACCCACTGGCCTCGACGAAGTCCTCGTTGGCATAAATAATATTGCCATCAAGATCTGTCGTCGACATCAGTGTTGCGTTTTCAGATACCGGGTATTCTCGCTGTGTCACCGGTTGATTGTTACGCATTAGTTACTCTCCTCGACATTGAAATTAAAATATCTCAACAAAAAAACACTGCCTAAATAACTATCGTTTCGGCCATTGGGAGAATAACTTTAGCAATAAGTGTAAATACCTACCTTTAAATATTAATTTTTTGAATCAGTTCAAAATTTTTAATTATCTAGGCTGTTAATTAATGCCTGAGAACTTAACACTAATGTCTTCGCACATTCATCACGTTTCTTTAATAACGCCATAAAAATAAGATCTGTTATTGTATTTTGTGCAGTGCGAGATGAGATTGAAGCACTTCTCCACTCTCCATCATCCGCAATTGTTTCTAATATATAATCAGAAATTCTGCCTAATGGAGAGTGCTTTTCTCCTGTAATGGCAATAATTTTTGCTCCCTGTTTTTTAGCAACAGAGGCTGCCACCAACATGTCTTTTCGTTTTCCACTATAAGAAATAACTATTTGTAAGTCTTTTGAACTTAACATTTGAGCAACAGATATTTGGACATGATGATCCGTTTCAATAAGTGTCGTAATGCCGATTTTTTGTAATTTATAACTTAAATCTCTAGCCACCAACCCAGAACCACCAATACCTATAATTTGAACACGTTGGGCTTCATCAATAAGCTGGATCACCTTTTCAAAATGAAAATAATTAATTTGGCGAGTTGTATCACTAATAGAATTATTTTTTTCTTGCGCCAGTTTTTGTGCAATAACAACTAAACTATCATCAGAACCTATTTGATTATGTAATATGTTAGTATTTTGCCCTGTACCTGCATTTTTCCGGCCTAGCTCTTCACTTATTGCAAGTTTCAAAGATGGAAAACCTTTGAATCCTATTTTTTGACTAAACTTAACAATAGCAGACTGACTAACACCCGTAATTACAGCTAATTGCTGTGATGAAAGTGTCACCATTTTTTCAGGATTATCTAAAATATAATCTGCTATTTTACGCTGATTTGTAGCCATACCTGGCTTGATCCAAGCAATTTTTGTTAATGTTGGCATAATGACAATATCCACTTCGAGTACTATATCGTTATATATGGGATCATTCTTGATAAAGAGTTTGAAACCTAAAGCTATTTAGGTTTTCAGATAAAAATAAATAAAAAAAAGAACATAAACAATGAATTATAAAAAGTAATATTATTATTAAAATACTTACTTTTATAATAGGTTTATAATTATCTTTTTTATCTGCTTTTCTTCATTAACCACGATATTCTATAATACTTAATTTGTTTTTTTTCCAATTTTTAATAATAATTTATTCTTTTTGGTCAATAAGAGAATATAAATTCAATCTATATATATATTCAATAATATTGCGTTTTTAAACGCTTTTATTAAGTTATAACAATAAAAAAACACACTAAAAACATATATACAATAAAATTTTCTTTAATTACAACCAGTAAAGAGGAATAAATAATTCCTATTCGCGAGAATTATTTTTCACTTTAAAGTATAAATTTAGATAAATGAAAATGTTAAATAATCACGTTTATATAAAATGAGGTAGTTTTATTCCCACCTTATATAAAAGAGCACTTTAACATAAATACCCGTGATAACAGGCGATCATAGATCTCTCTTTCACTAGATTTATACTCTTTTTTTGATGGGTGTTGAGAACAATCATGTCAACCAAACTTAAAAAAGCATTATTTAAATCAAAATAATTAAGTTACTCATTGATTTATAGCTATTTATTCAATCCAAATCAAAGGAACACAGAGCGCTGTTAATAATCCCATTGAAATATTAAAAATAAACCAAGACCTTCTGCTTTGTAAAAATAAGCTGATTAAGGTTCCCCCTAAAATCCAAACAATGCCTGCAACAAAATTCACTATCACCATCACAATGCTCATCGCGATAATTGAGCTAAAATAGGCATCACCAGATAAACTAAAGCTCCCAACTGCCCCTAATCCCATCATCCACGCTTTAGGATTGAGAAATTGTAATAATCCACCTTGAAACCAACTTACTGCTTGTGGCGTTTTTGCAGGGATATCTAAACGTTGATAAGATGATGTCGCTGTTTTCCAAGCAAGCCAAAGTAAGTATGCACTCCCGATTATCTTTAATCCTATATGCAATGCAGGATAAATAATCAGTAATGCAGCCACACCAAATGCCGAGCTAAGTAAAACACATTGCATTCCCAGCATAATACCCGCCATAAGCTTTAATGAGCCTTTAAAACCGACATTAGCGCCTGATGAAGTAAGTAATAAGTTGTTGGGTCCAGGTGTGATAGCAGCAATAAACAAGAAAATAGTTAAAGAAAAAATAAGGCTAATTGTCATAGCGAGCGCTCAAAGATGTGACAGATGTTTTATTTTCACCGAAAATAGCAGTATGTTATTTAGCAAACAAGTGTTAATTCATTTTGATAGACGGAAAATATGTCTCAATACTTTAATCCAATGCGTTGGGCTAAAAATCCACATTTACAAACGCTTTTACCACGAATAGTGCGTAGAACACCACTATTAACGCCTTACTGGCAACGACTAAACCTTCCTGATAATGATTTTGTCGATTTGGCATGGAGTGAAGATCCTAAAATGGCTCTCGATAAGCCAAGGCTAGTTATCTTTCATGGTTTAGAAGGAAGCTTTAGCAGTCCTTATGTTCATGGCATGTTATCAGCAGCAAAAGAGAGAGGCTGGCTAAGTGTTGTGATGCATTTTAGAGGATGCAGTGGCGAACCCAATAGACAAAAACGCATCTATCACTCAGGTGAAACCGAAGATGCTCGCTACTTTTTAAATTGGCTAAAAAAGGAATTTGGTGAACAGCCAACAGCGGCTGTTGGCTACTCTCTTGGAGGTAACATGCTCGCTTATTACCTTGCTGAGAGTGGTGAAAATGCCGTTGTAGATGCAGCTGTTATTGTATCAGCACCATTAATGTTAGAGCCTTGTTCAGCTAAAATTGAGCATGGTTTTTCCCGTTTTTACCAATGGTATCTATTAAAAGGACTAAAAAATAACGCAACACGCAAGCTGATCCGCTATCCTGAATCATTGCCAATTAGTTTGTTGACAATAAAATCCATCAAAAAGCTACGCCAATTTGACGATCTGATTACCTCTAAAATTCATGGGTTCAAAGATGCCCTTGATTACTATCGTCAATGCAGTGCTTTGCCTTTATTAAATAAAATAAAGAAAACAACACTGATTATTCACGCTAAAGATGATCCTTTTATGTCTGCGGATGTTATTCCTGATATCACAACACTACCGAATAATATTGAATATCAACTTACTGAATTTGGCGGGCATGTGGGTTTTGTTAGTGGCAAGCTTTCTAAACCCGTGATGTGGCTTGAAAATCGGATACCTGACTGGTTGTCCGCTTATTTGGAGAAAACCAAATGATAATACCTTGGAACGAACTTTCCACTGAGACACTAGACAATCTTATTGAAAGTTTCGTTTTACGAGAAGGCACTGATTATGGTATCCAAGAGAAGACGCTAGAACAAAAAGTCGCCGACGTAAAAAAACAACTTAAATCCGGTGAAGCCGTGTTAGTTTGGTCAGAACTTCATGAAAGCGTCAATATTATGCCTGCATCGCAGTTTCGCTCTGATTGATCACCCAGAGCGCAATATCGCCACCAATAAGGGCTAACCTTATTTGCAAAAGGATAATCTATGTCAGTCAAACATCCTATCATCGCGGTTACTGGTTCAAGTGGAGCAGGAACGACTACCACGAGCCAAGCTTTTCGTAAGATATTCCAACAACTTAATGCACATTCTGCTTTAATTGATGGAGATAGTTTTCATCGCTATACTCGCCCTGAAATGGATATGGCGATAAGGAAAGCCAAAGAACAAGGGCGACATATTAGCTATTTTGGCCCTGAAGCAAATGATTTTAGCCTACTGAGTTCCACATTCAGCCACTATAGCGAAACAGGACAGGGCCAATCACGTAAATATTTACACTCTTATGATGAAGCGACGCCCTACAATCAATTACCAGGAACTTTTACACCATGGGAATCATTACCCAATAATACCGATGTACTCTTTTATGAAGGATTACACGGAGGTGTTGTCACTGATGAACATGATGTCGCACAGCATGTTGATTTATTAGTGGGTGTTGTCCCTATCGTTAACCTTGAGTGGATACAAAAACTTATCCGAGACACAACTGAACGGGGTCATTCACAAGAAGCCGTAAGAGATTCAGTGGTGCGCTCAATGGATGATTATATTAACTATATCATTCCGCAATTTTCGCGTACTCACATCAACTTTCAACGAGTCCCTACCGTCGATACATCAAACCCATTCTCAGCTAAAGCTATCCCAACTCTTGATGAAAGTTTTATTGTTATTCGCTTTAGAGGCTTAACTGATATTGATTTTCCTTATTTGCTGGCAATGTTGCATGGCTCATTTATGTCAACAATAAATACGATTGTGGTGCCTGGTGGAAAATTAGGATTAGCGATGGAATTAATTATGGCGCCATTAGTCAAAAAATTATTAAATGGCGAAAAGATCAGTTAACAAAAATAAACTCTATTTTTATAAAAATAATATCCCCTTATTTAAGGGATATTATTTCCTGATTAAAATTTATTTTAAAATATCAAATTTACTCAGTATCTTTTATTTCAAATGAATGTGTAATATTAGCTGCTTTTCCTAACATTAAAGAGACGGAACAATATTTTTCTGCAGATAATTGAACAGCTCGCTCAACAATTTTATCTGTGAGTTCTTTACCTGAAACAATAAAATGTAAATTGATATCAGTAAATAAACGAGGGGCTTCTTCGCGACGCTCTGATGTTAATTTTACTTCACAATCAGTGACTTGATGTCGCCCTTTGCGTAAAATACTAACGACATCAATCGCACTGCATCCCCCCGCAGCAATTAAGACCATTTCCATTGGGCTTGGTGCTTTATCGCCAGAGTTCCCATCCATCATTATTTGATGACCTGATGAAGACTCACCAACAAAAGATAAATCTTCAACCCACTTAACTCGTGCTTCCATTTATTTTCCCTCTAAACATGACAGAAACTAAAAGAGTACATTCTCATAATTCAACTAGCAATTAGCAAATAGGTTTATTATGCTGACTGCGTAAAACGAGACTTAATGCACTAATTGTGTTAAAAACAATATCTGCTTGATGATAGTGGTTAAGATCAATGCATTATTTTCTCATTTATTATAATCTACTCCATATTAACTTACCGTGTTCTCAGGAAGTTAATAGGTCAAGATAGGATTTTTAAGCACGCTGTCTCAAAAGGGAGTCCATCCGTTTTGAAAGGCTGCATTTAACGTACAGAGGATAACGCGAATGGTTCTCGGCAAGCCGCAAACAGACCCGACTCTTGAATGGTTTTTGTCACACTGCCATATTCACAAATATCCATCCAAGAGCACGCTGATCCACCAAGGTGAGAAAGCGGAAACACTTTATTATATTGTTAAAGGTTCCGTGGCTGTTCTTATTAAAGATGAAGAAGGGAAAGAAATGATCCTCTCCTACCTGAATCAGGGGGATTTCATCGGTGAACTTGGATTATTTGAAGAAGATCAAGAACGTAGTGCATGGGTTAGAGCAAAAACAGCCTGTGAAGTAGCAGAAATTTCCTATAAAAAATTCCGCCAATTAATTCAGGTTAACCCTGATATTCTGATGCGCCTGTCAGCTCAAATGGCGAACAGATTACAAACCACATCAGAAAAAGTAGGTAACCTTGCTTTCCTTGATGTAACAGGTCGTATTGCACAAACCTTACTAAACTTAGCAAAACAACCCGATGCTATGACGCATCCTGATGGCATGCAAATTAAAATTACACGTCAGGAAATCGGTCAAATCGTTGGTTGTTCACGCGAAACTGTAGGCCGTATTCTGAAAATGTTGGAAGATCAAAACCTGATCTCTGCACACGGTAAAACAATCGTCGTTTACGGGACTCGCTAAGTTTCCCCGCCCGAACAAACAATAGCCCGATACAAAGGGCTATTGATAAAAAGATCTGTATAAACCCCATTCTTGTGATGGGGTTTATAATAAGGACTATTCTTTTACAAACTCCGCAATAGCCGCTTTTAATGCTACCATTCCTTCTTGTAGCTCTTCTTGGGTAATAATTAATGATGGCGTAAAACGCATAACATCAGCGCCTGCATTTAACATCATTAAACCATGCTTTGCAGCTAATCCTAATAGTATTTTGGCTTTACCTTCATATTGTGGTGCGAGTTGTGCACCGATCAATAATCCTTGTCCACGGATTTGCGAAAAGACGTTGTAGGTTTGGTTTATTGCCGTGAGCTCATCTACAATCCATTGATAACGCTTTTCTACACCCTCAAGTACCTCAGGCGTATTAATTAAATCAAATGCGACATTGCCCACTGCACAAGCGAGTGGATTACCTCCATAAGTTGTACCATGAGTCCCTACACCCATTGCAGAAGCTATCTCATGTGTTGTTAACATCGCACTGAGAGGGAAACCACTTCCTAGTGCTTTTGCGGTTGTAATAATGTCTGGTATCACATCATAGTTCATATAAGCGAAAAGCTTACCTGTACGCCCCATACCTGTTTGTACTTCATCAAGAACAAGTAGTGCTTGATGCTTATCGCACAGCTCACGTAGCCCTCTCATAAACTCAGGTGTTGCCGCCGTTACGCCACCTTCACCTTGAACTGGTTCTAGTACAACGGCACAAGTGTGATCATCCATTACCGCTTTAACCGCATCTAAGTCATTAAAAGGAACGTGCACGATATCTGCAGGCTTAGGACCAAAACCATCTGCATATTTAGGCTGCCCACCGACAGATACTGTAAACAGAGTTCTGCCATGAAATGCATGATGAAAAGCAATAATTTTAGTTTTATAAGGACTATGGCGAGTGATGGCATAATGACGAGCCAATTTAAATGCGGCTTCATTCGCTTCTGCACCTGAATTAGCAAAAAAGACACGTTCCGCAAATGTGTTATCTATTAATTTTTGCGCTAAACGTAATGCAGGTTCATTAGTAAATATATTGCTAACATGCCAAAGCTGCTCACTTTGTTCTTTCAAGGCTTGATTAAGGCCAGGATGAGCATGCCCCAGTGCTAAAACAGCAATACCACCAGCAAAATCAATATACGATTTTCCCTGCTGATCCCAAACACGGCTACCCATTCCTTTGACAGGAATAAACTCTGCGGGTGAATAAATTGGCAACATTACTTGATCGTAAGTTGCCCGGTTGATACTTTGCTTTGTCATTACCCCACCTGATCGTTATTCATATTCAATATGAAAATATAATCACTAAATATGAATAAAAAATCAAATGTGGTTTTGTATAAAAAGGTGTTATTTCGCTATTTAAATACTATCCTATTAATATTTAAGAAAATTATTTAATAACTCATGCCCTTGTTCACTTAAAATACTTTCTGGGTGAAATTGAACCCCTTCAATTGGAAGTGTACGATGGCGAATTCCCATAATTTCATCAACATTTCCATCATGTTGGCTCCATGCCGTTACTTCAAAAGGCACTGGTAGCGTCGTAGCATCTATCACTAAAGAGTGATAGCGCGTTACACTTAAAGGGCGATTAAGTCCTTTAAAAACACCTTGTTGGTTATGATGTATCAATGAATTTTTACCATGCATAACTTCTCGTGCTCTGATAACAGATGCACCAAAAGCTTGTCCTATTGCTTGATGTCCAAGACAAACGCCAAGAATAGGGATTTCACCGGCAAACCGCTGTATAGCCTCAAGAGAGATCCCTGCTTCATCAGGAGTACAAGGTCCTGGCGAGATAACAAGATGTGCTGGCATCATCTTTTCTATCTCTTTAAGGTCAATCTCATCGTTACGCTTAACAACAACCTCAGCACCCAATTCACAGAAATACTGATAGAGGTTGTAGGTAAACGAGTCGTAATTATCAATAAGTAACAGCATATTAGCCTATCCGACTGATTTTCTTATCATTATCTATTTTATTACTATTTTAAAGCGAGTGTATATTTGCCAAAATAGCTCGTTGTTTAACCGACTTGGGTACAACAAAGCCGATTATCATAGCACAGGTATAAAATATGAATAGTAAGCAAGAAAATCTGCTGATTTATTGCGCAATAACAATAATGACGGTAATTGATGATGAATACAGTGATTAATAGTGTAATGAATACTTATTGCAGGAGATCACACGAAAAAACAGACGATAAAAAATATTTTTTTCGTACTAAAAATCCCGGAATGAATACTTCCATTCCGGTTTATATGCATTTTATCTTATTAGAATACGTAAATATCCTATCCTAATAATGCGTTTATTCTTTTACGACTTCAGCAGATAAAATAGTAACCGTTTTTACTGGCACATTTTGGTAAGGACCGATATTGCGGGTTTGTGCTTGTGAAATTTTATCAACCACATCCATACCCTTTACAACTTTACCAAATACGGCATAACCAAAATCACGTTGCCCGTGATCTAAAAAGGCATTATCAGCCACATTAATAAAGAATTGGCTGGTTGCACTATCTTTATCCGACGTACGTGCCATAGCAATAGAGCCTTTTACATTACGTAACCCATTATCTGCTTCATTTTTAATAGGTGCTCTGGTTTGCTTTTGTTGCAAATCAGCGGTGAAACCACCGCCTTGAACCATAAAACCGGGGATAACACGATGAAAAATTGTGCCGTTATAGTATCCATCTTCGACATACTGAATAAAATTTTTCGTTGTTATTGGGGCTTTTTTATTATCCAGTGATATTTCAATATTGCCTTCAGAGGTGACTAATTTAACGAAGGTTTCTCCCGTTGCCATTGCAAAAGTCGCTGTTGTTAAAGTGCAAGCGGTAACGAAGGTGACAAGAAAACGTTTTAACATGCAGGGATCCTTTACTTTAATAGTCTACAACTTACTTAATATGCAGGGATTCTAATTCGCTGAGGTAAATAGTGCCAATCATTTACCTTTATTTACGCTTAATAAGTCTAATTACGTCATAACAGAGTAAATTTTAATTTTTAAGCTCTGTTATAAGTCATTAAATTGCGCCAAAATAGAGCAAATAGATATTTTAGATATTCTTTCTCACGCAGAATTGAAATGAGTATGCATGAGAAGCCGCATTATTTCAGAGAGGTTTATACCATAATGGCCCAATTTAATTACCAAAAAGCACATTTCATCATCAGTGCGCCTGATATCCGCCATTTACCACCAGATACAGGGATTGAAATTGCCTTTGCGGGTCGCTCTAATGCCGGTAAATCCAGTGCTTTAAATGCATTAACCCAACAAAATGGGTTAGCAAGAACCAGTAAAACCCCAGGTCGTACTCAATTAATCAATCTGTTCCAAATTGAAGAGGGTTTACGCTTAGTCGATTTACCTGGCTACGGTTATGCTCAAGTTCCTGAAGAAATGAAGCGCAAATGGCAACGTTCTTTAGGCGAGTACTTACAAAAAAGAGAGTGCTTAAAAGGTGTGGTTATTTTAATGGATATTCGTCATCCACTAAAAGACCTCGATATGCAAATGATTGACTGGGCTGTTGAGTCTGAACTTCCTACACTCGTCTTACTGACTAAAGCCGATAAACTGGCATCTGGTGCCCGTAAACAACAATTGATGAGTGTACGTGATGCACTAGCAAGTAAAGTCGGTGATATTCGTATCGAATATTTTTCATCATTGAAAAAAATTGGTATTGATAAGCTACGTAACACACTTAATGAATGGTACTCAGGCAAAGAAGAAGCGCCTGTAAATGACAATAACGTTTAATCTCTTCTTTTTCCTATCCAGAAACTGACTATTCTTTTATTGATTAGGGGAAAATTACCTTTCCCCTTTCACTTCTAGCATAAACCACTTCAGCAAATTTTAGGCAAAAAAATGCCCCAGTCGAAATAAAGTCGACTGGGGCAGCTAATATTCAGCTAAATCCGATTACGTGAAGTAAAAGGTCTGAAAGATAGAACATCTTACCTCTGTACCCTACGAGAGATAATGTACTCTATTTTATTGGTTAATAAAAGCCCTTTTGTAATTTTTTTTCACATGCAGACACGATTCAGCTACGTCTTTATGTATTCAAACCATAAATAAATGTAGTTTAATTACATAATTATGAGACTTTAATCACCTAGATGAATATGATTAAAATTAGAACAAATCACACAAAAGGTGCGGTTTCTCCTTAATGATTTTGTGATACGCTTACCGCGAGACCGTAGTAAATATGTAATTAGCGATAAAATGAGGTATCCATGGCTGTATTAACGCTGCTGCGTTTTCCCGATGAGCGTCTGCGCAGAGTTGCAGTACCAGTGGAAAAAGTAGATAACGAAATACGCACATTAATCGATGACATGATTGAAACCATGTACGCAGAACGAGGTATTGGCTTAGCGGCACCTCAGGTTAATGTATCTAAACGCATTGTTGTTATTGATGTTTCTGAAAACCGAGATCAACCGATTGCCCTAATCAATCCTGAAATTATCAGCACTGAAGATGAAGTGATGGATATGATGGATGGGTGTCTATCTATTCCTGATTCTTTTGCCCCAACAGAGCGTTACCGCTTCTTAAAGGTGAAAGCATTAGATAGAAATGGTGATGAAATTGAACTTGAAGCCTCCGATTTGTTTGCAGGCTGTATTCAACATGAGTTAGACCATCTTGATGGCAAACTCTTTATTGACCATTTGTCTCCGTTAAAACGCCAACGTATTGAGAAAAAACAGAAGAAATTAAGCAAGCTGATCGATTCACAAGTTGCTTAATTATTCACTTATCTCTTTTTCACATTTTGATAAGTTTTGACATAAAAAAGCTCGGCAATTAACCGAGCTTTTCTTTTTCCTACCTTAATACAGATAAATTCTCGCTGTTTTTCTTGCCATCACTTATACAATAAATATAAATCTTATTAGCACATCAATTGAGGTAAAAATGGAAAATAGTCAATTTATGGATTTATGTGAACAACTCAAAGCAGCTGGTGCAACAAACCCAAAATCATGGGCAAATAGTGAATTACAAGAAAATATTCCACAGTTTGCACGCTTCCTTGTGTTAAAAGGACTCACCGATATCTATCGTGATGTTGAGGAAAATATCAGTGAAATGGATATTTACTCTGATGAGGCCACCGAGATATATCAAAAACTAGCGTCCCAATTTGATAAACAAGAACTTAAAGAATTACTCCATGCCTATGGTAAATCAATTATTGGTAAGGTAATTGATATGCTTGATGAAGGCTATCTTTATAGTGTTAATGGCAACGTAGGTTGGTCTTTGATGGAACTTGATGACACAGGCACAACAACAGGCAGGCTAATCCAAGGTTTGCACGAAGATTTTATTGAATTTGAAGAATCAGAGCTTACTCCTGACACTAAAGCTTAAACAAGAAAAGGCACAATTCTGTGCCCTTTCTATTAAAGAATAATATTAAAAATTAATGTGCTTCATCCCAGTTATTACCCACACCCACTTCGACTTTTAATGGAATAGCTAATTCCATACTACCTTCCATCAATTTGTGGATCATGGTGTTTGCTTTCTCTAAATAAGATCCTCGCACTTCAAACACTAATTCATCGTGTACTTGCATGATCATATGCACATCATCAGGGCATTCATTACAAATCCAATGATCTACGGCAATCATTGCTTTTTTGATGATATCAGCAGCAGTACCTTGCATTGGTGCATTAATAGCCTCACGTTCTGAAGCTTTACGACGAATTGCATTCTTTGAATTAATTTCAGGTAAATAGAGGCGACGACCATCCAACGTTTCAACATAGCCTTGCTCAGAAGCTTGTTTACGAGTGCGCTCCATATAATCCAATACGCCAGGATAGCGCTCAAAATAGAGATCCATATAACGTTGAGCTTCTCTTCTCTCAACACCAATTTGTTGAGATAAGCCAAATGCGCTCATGCCATAAATAAGACCAAAGTTGATCGCTTTCGCACTACGACGTTGTTCAGAGGTCACTTCCTCTAAAGGTATGCCAAACACTTCAGATGCGGTTGCACGGTGAATATCTTTACCTTGAGCAAAAGCATCTAACAAACCTTTATCTTGCGATAAATGCGCCATTATCCGCAACTCAATCTGTGAATAGTCGGCTGCAACAATTTTAAATCCTTCACGTGCAATAAAGGCTTGGCGTATACGGCGCCCTTCTTCATTTCTCACTGGAATATTTTGAAGATTAGGATCTCGTGATGACAAACGACCGGTTGCCGTCACAGCTTGATGATAAGAAGTATGTACACGCTTTGTCTTACTATTCACCATTAATGGTAATTTATCAGTATAGGTAGATTTTAGTTTCGCAAGTCCGCGATGTTCTAAAATTAAACGTGGTAACTCATGGCTATGCGCTAACTCTTCTAATACTTCTTCATTCGTCGATGGTGCCCCTTTCGGGGTTTTCTTGATAACAGGTAATTGCAGTTTATCAAATAAGATTTCTTGTAACTGTTTAGGTGAAGAGAGATTAAATTCTTGGCCAGCTAGTGCAAACGTTTCTTTTTCAATTTCAGCTAAACGTTGTGTGATTTCTTGAGATTGAACGGCTAAAACTTGAGCATCAATTAATACTCCTTTGCGTTCCATTCTAGAAAGCACAGGTACTAATGGCATCTCAATATCGCGGTAAACATGTTTAAGCGGTTCAATAGCTTCTATTTGAGGATACAGCGCTTGATGGAGTAATAAAGTGATATCGGCATCTTCAGCTGCATATAGCGTTGCTTGTTCAACCTCAATTTGATTGAAAGTTAGTTGCCCTTTACCTTTACCCGCAATTTCTTCAAACGTGGTAGTTTTATGGTTTAAATGTTTTTCAGCTAGTGTATCCATATCATGACGATTACTAACACTATTTAGCACATAAGATTCCAACATCGTATCAAAATGGATACCGTTTAACTCGATGCCTTCATTTTCCATAATGCCACGGTCAAATTTCAAGTTTTGCCCAATCTTTAAGATATTTTTATCTTCTAAAATAGGCTTTAATGCTGCAAGAACATCATCCACAGGAAGTTGGTCTGGTGCATCTAAATACTCATGACGTAACGGGATATAAGCCGCTTTACCTGGCTCTATCGCAAACGACATTCCAATTAAACGCGCATCAATATTATTTAAGCTGTCAGTTTCTGTATCAAATGCAAATGCTGGGGCTTTTTTAAGAAGCTCAACCCAGTGCGCTAAGCTTTCGTGCGTTAATATCGCCTCATAATTCTCTTGTGTGATCACAGGAAAATTAGCCGATATAGATGCTTCTTTGGGTTTTGCGACGTCAGAGCTATAAGGCACCGCAACTTTATGAGTGCTACGTTGTGCTAACCAGCCACCATTTTGCAGATCACTTATCCAGCGTTTAAATTCATAACGCGTGAACATCTCTAATAATTGATCTAAATTTGGCTCATTAACCACTAAATCATCAAACGTTTTATCGAGCTCAACATCCGTTTTAATCGTTGCCAGCTTATAAGAAAGTTTTGCCACTTTCTCATGCTCTGCCATTTTAGCGCCAAGTGTTTTAGCGCCACGGAAACTCAACGTTGCGATATTATCAAGCTGTTGATAAATATCGTTTAAACTACCAATACCTTGTAAAAGCCCTAATGCAGTTTTCTCACCGACACCAGGGACTCCTGGAATGTTATCTGATGAATCCCCCATTAATGCAAGGAAATCAATAATCAGTTCAGGAGGGACGCCATATTTTTCTTTAACTTCATCGGGACCTAAAATAACGTTGGTCATAGTGTTAATAAGCGTGATCTTTGGCGTCACTAACTGTGCCATATCTTTATCACCTGTGCTTATTAGGACATCACGTCCGTCAGCAGCAGCTTTTAGTGCCAGTGTTCCAATGACATCGTCTGCTTCCACACCTGAAATAGATAACAAAGGTAAGCCCATTGCTTGTACCATTTCATGTAAAGGTGCTATTTGTTCGCGTAGATCATCCGGCATTGGAGGACGGTTAGATTTATATTCCTCATACAATTCATCACGGAATGTTTTACCTTTAGCGTCAAACACAACCGCAACATGGCTTGGTTTATACTGTA
Organism: Proteus sp. fly-1089; assembly: GCF_040138965.1. NCBI lineage: Bacteria > Pseudomonadati > Pseudomonadota > Gammaproteobacteria > Enterobacterales > Morganellaceae > Proteus > Proteus sp. fly-1089. The sequence continues at coordinate 218,142 of NZ_JBEETS010000007.1, read as the reverse complement.
TTATCAAACTACGTAACATGTTCAACACGCCATACATCGCACCAGTTGGTTCACCTTGACTATTAGTTAGCGGTGGAAAAGCATGATAGGCGCGATAAAGATATGAGGAGCCATCTACAAGGATAAAGGGGTTTTCTGCTATCTGGACCATAATCTGTTCATCATTGTTCTGAGGTTCGTTGATATGACTAGAATGCCACATCACAGCCCAATAGACGAATATTACCTGTTCTTAAATGTGGAAATTCGGCGTAAAAGGTCAATTATTTATTGTTAACAGAATTTAACCGAAAAGAATAAGTGCTAATGATAACTTAATATTAATTAAAACAAATTTTAATCAAAAGCCCTTTCTATTAATCTATTCTTAATTAAAAATAAAGGCTAAAAATCACATTGACAACTTTGTTTAAAAACGATTTAGGATAGCGTCATTGATTCATCATTAATATTAACGTTCATATTAGTGTCACTTTTTTCCCATTAAGATTTCAACTATCCAACAAACCTCACAACAACCTGTGGATAACTCTGTGAGTAGTTTTTTAATTCTCTCTATATTAATAAGTTACCTTTCTTTTTACTTTATTAACACAATTAAAAAATCAATCACTTAGCGAATTTATTAAGATATTATAATTTAATAAAAACATTTTTCATTAATGTGGATAGTTATATTATGACAAATTTATGAAAGCAAAAAAAATAGCACTCTTATTTACTGAGTGCTATTTTCCATATAAAAACTATATATTTTTACTTAATCCATATAAGAAAGAATTAAGCCTATACTATTTTTTTAACAATAATTGATTCACAATATCAGAATATGTTTTCGCATATTCTTCTGGTGATTTAGCACTAATACCATCATTTTTCATCTTGTATTTACCACCAACGATCATAGCTGGCACGCCATTAATTTGGAAATCAGCGACAGCATTTTGTTGTTGGCTCACTAAGGAATTAACGACGAAGCTATTCATTGCTGCATCATAGTCTTCGCCTTTAACACCAGCATTAATAAAAGTATTGCGGATATCATCAACAGAACGAATAGATTGAGTTTCTTGGATACCTTTAAATAAAGCAGGAGAAACTTGATCTTCAACACCTAATGCCATTGCCACAGCCCAAGAACGGGTCAAGTCCTTGCCTAAAGGCCCTAAAAAATCAACATGATAGCGAACCATATTGGTATTTTCTGGTACGTTCTTTTCAACAGTGCTATTGACTTTATAGACTTCAGAAAACTGGTAACAATGTGGGCAATAAAAAGAGAAAAACTCAACAACGTCCGGCGCTGCATTGACAGTTTTGGAAAGATTAGTATATTGTTTTCCTTCAGAAATATCTGCAGCAGATACACTGAATGCTAACACCATACTTGCTAACGCCAACCAAATCTTTTTCATGTTTCATCGTCTCCTAAGAATTAATACATTGGGCTAAGTTGTAAAGGAGGCTCATTTAATTGCTCCACTTGTCCCTTGAATAAGGCTAATTGTTTAAACCAAAAATCTTGTTCTTGAAACCAAATAAAAGCTCTTGGAAAGGCCGGATCATTCCAGCGCTTTAATACCCATGCAAGATAATGCACCATTCTCATCGCTCTTAGCGGTTCAATTAATGACAATTCTCGTAAATCAAAATCTTGGTATTCATAATAAGACTCAAGGATTGTATCTAATTGTATAATTTGCTCTTGCTTTGAACCATTTAATAACATCCAAAAGTCTTGTACTGCGGCTCCCATCCGAGAGTCATCAAAATCAACCATTACAACTTCATCACGCCACAATATATTACCGGGATGGCAATCCCCATGTAGTCGTAATATTTGCCATGTGGAGTCTTCTATTCGGGGACTCACTTCATGAATAAGTTTATCAATCACCTCAATAAACTGAGACCTAAGGTTATTAGGAATTAATGCACTATTTTCAAATTCTAATTTTGGTGCCATCAGATATTCTGCAATAGAAAGGGTTGGGCGATACTGATAACTCTTTTTTCTACCTATTTGATGAATGCGCCCTAATGTGCGTCCTACTTCTTCTAGTTGAAATAAGTTATCCGTTTCATATGCCCTTCCACCAATACTAGGAAATAATGCAAAATAAAACCCGTCATCAGAAAGATGGACTGTCTCATTATGAATGATTAAAGGGGCTGCAACTGATACTTGAGCTTCCTTTAGTGCTAAAACAAATTCATGTTCTTCTTTTATTTGCTCATATGACCAACGCTGAGGGCGATAAAATTTCACCACATAACGCTGTCTATGTTCATCCATAAATTGAAAAACACGATTTTCATAACTATTTAATTCAGTTAACCCTGATTCAGGATAAAAACCGATTTTAACTAATGCATCCCAAATGTTATCAGGTGAAAGTCCCTGAAAATTAAATGAGGCAGATATTTCCATTTTCTATCCTGAACTTAATCTTTAATTACACCGCGGGCGCGTAAAATAGCGGTTTTAAAATCTTCTTCGTAATCTTTTTTTAGTCCTGGTATAACATCTGTTGGTGCTGAATCTCGCATTTTCAGATGGTAAATCAAAATATCATCAGTCAGATCAGATAATTGACCTTTAAAACCCGCTTCATTAGCCAGTTTCTGCAATAATTGAATTAAGTTTAAATCAGAATTCTCTTCCCAAACTGGATGCAGTAATTCCATAACTTCATTAAGACGGTGACATTTCATACAAAAAATCCTTATTATTAATGACAACAACAAAGTACCAATTATTATCTGATAGAAAAAGGAAACCTCTGTCAATATGCGTAAAGATTACGCTTTTTTGATAAAAATTGCTGTTGCTTTATATGAAATCTCACTAAGTCGAGACTTTTTATTAGTATATCGTCTTTGCTTGATAAAAATCGTTCGTAAATTTTAGCCAATTCATTCACAAATATTGAATATGAAAAAGAAGAATATTACAGGTGGCATACTCGCTGGAGGCCAAGCAACTCGAATGGGCGGCGCGGATAAAGGGCTACAAATTCTGCATGGACAACCTTTATACCTCCACATTGCCCAAAAACTAGCTCCCCAAGTTGATGGCATATTGATTAGTGCTAATCGAAATCTAGAGCAATATCGCCAAAGCCAATATCCTGTTATTACTGATGAAATAGAAGGATTTTCCGGCCCCTTGGCCGGTATGCTGACACTATTAAAGCAAGCATCCACACCTTGGGTTGCCTTTGTGCCTTGTGATGTGCCTTATTTTCCACTCAATTTAGTTGAGACACTCTATGAACAAAAAGGAGAATCTTTGGCTGTTTATGTTGATGATGGTGAAAGAGAGCACCCTACACTAGCACTATTGAATCGTAGCATTATTCCTATGCTAGAAGCCTATTTAGCACAAGGTGATCGAAAATTAATGCTGTTTATGAAACAGATAAATGCACACCCCGTTTTATTTGCTGATCAAGCCAGTGCTTTTATTAACTTAAACACCCCTGACGATATTGCAAAAGCCAACCAATTAAAAAAATAGGAGTGAAAAATATGGCACAACTCGACTTACCTCTTTTAGGGATCACCGCATGGAGTGGAACCGGTAAAACCACACTACTCAAGCAACTTATCCCACAATTACGTAAAAAAGAAATTCGTGTAGGAATGATAAAACACACTCATCACGATATGGATGTTGATAAACCTGGAAAAGACAGCTATGAACTCAGAAAAGCAGGTGCCGACCAGACATTAGTTGCAAGCCAACAACGCTGGGCATTAATGACTGAAACACCCGAATTACCTGAATTGGATCTTTATTATCTTGCCTCTCGCTTTGATGCCAGCAAATTAGATTTGATTTTAGTGGAGGGCTTTAAAGGTGAAACTATTCCTAAAATTGCCCTTTATCGCCATATTAACGAGCGTAATTTTAATGAGTTACTGGATGAACATGTAATTGCTGTCGCCAGTGATTGCAATTTGAATATTGATTTTCCACTATTAGATATCAATAACCCAGAAGCTATCGCACAATTTATTGCAGATTGGCTGAAACGCATTAATCATAAAGCGCCATAAAAGGCGCTCTATTTTTCAGTGAGTATCTATAACAACTCATTGGCTACTCATTAAAAATAATAGCCTGATAAGGTTGAAGAATAAGATGCCCTTGCACATCTTCAACTATTGGACTGTTATGCAGATAAATTTGTTTCGCTTTAAGCGTCAGTGATTTTTCATCTCCACTAAAATTACAGTAAATATTGACTGATTTATTTTGATAAGTACGCTTAAAGGCAATTACATTTTCAGGCGAGAATAAAGGTGAAAACTCACCATAAATTAAAATATCGCTGATTTCTGAATGGCGTCTTAATGCAATTAATTGTTGGTAATAGGCAAAAAGAGAGTGCTTATCTTCAGTCTCTTGCTCTGCATTAATCTGCGTATAATTAGGATTAACTTTTAACCATGGTTTGCCTGTACTAAAACCCCCATTAATATCACTATTCCACTGAAAAGGCGTTCTTGAATTATCACGACTGCGTTCATTAAAATATTCAATAATTTGCTTATCGCTATAACCTAATTTCTTGCCCCACTCGTGTAATTTAAACACATGTAAATCATCATGCTCTTCCAATGTCATCGGGCAATTTGTCATACCGATTTCTTGCCCTTGATAAATAAAAGGCGTGCCCCGTTGCGTTAATAAAAACGTTGCTAACATTTTGGCACTAATGGGGGTAATCGCACCTTTAGGGAGAAATTTATTTAATGAACGAGGCTGATCGTGATTTTCTAAATAAGGTGCTCCCCATCCTACTCTTTGAGTATCTAATTGGCTTTTGATAAATACAGGTTTTAATCTTTCACCTGTAATGGGATTAATTGTAAATGGCTTTTCATTGCGGATATCTAAATCGGCAATGCTAAAATCAAACACCATGGAGAAATAACCATTTTCGCCGACATAGGCTCGTAAATCTTTTTCTGGCACATCAATTTCTGCAACCGTCATACTGTTCGCAGGCTTAAAAGTATTCTCAACTAATTCAGTTAAAAACTTATCAATTCCTGGTTGATTCAGAACCCAAGGCACTAAAGAAGCGGAACCATCATCTTTATCAGGTTCAAATTGATATTCAGATAATGCTTCAGGGGATTTTTTTAAATTACCAATCGCATCAATACGAAATCCAGCAACACCTTTTTTGATCCAGACATTTATCATATCGATAATATCTTTACGTAATTGTGGATTTTCCCAATTTAAGTCCGGCTGCTCTGGGCCAAATGAATTAAAATACCATCGGTCAGTATTTCCTACGCGGCTCCAAACAGAGCAATCGAAATAAGTACGTAAATTATTAGGTGGAGTCGGTTTATCCCATTGTTTAAAAATATAATAATCCGCATAAGGGCTATTAGGATCTTCGATTGCTGCTTTAAACCAAGGGTGTTCATCTGAAGAGTGATTTAATACTAAATCTAATAGAATTTTAATATCACGTTTTTTAGCTTCATTGATCAGTTTATCCAATACCTTATTATCACCAAAAATAGGATCAACAACAGAATAATCAGCAATATCATAACCGTTGTCTTTCATAGGTGATTTAAAAATAGGACATAACCAAATAACATTAGTGCCTAGTGATTGAATATAATCTAATTTTTCTGTGATCCCTGCTAAATCCCCAATACCATCACCATTACTATCGTAATAACTTTTAGGATAAATTTGATAGACCACTGCTTCTTTCCACCAATTATTAGACATATTCACCTCACCAAGGTAATCACTATATATGGAACTGTTCCATATTTAATATAAGATACTATAGGCACTAAAATAGCGGATAAGGTAATTAACATACTAAAATGTGAAATAGCTCATACTAAAAAAACACAATTACCTCATTAAAGAGGATTTTGTCTTAATCAGATTAAGATATATTAGACAATCAACTAATTGAAAGGAGCAACAGCATATTCAATGGCCGGGATCCGTGATGTCGCAAAAAAAGCTAATGTCGCCGCAAGCACTGTTTCAAGAGCGCTAAATAACAGTGGCTATGTTTCTCAAACGGCACGAGAAAAAATAAAAAAAGCGGTAGAGGAATTAGATTATATTCCCGATACCTGGCTAAGAAATTTATATCAACAAAAGAGTGCTGTTGTTGGCGTCATTATTAATAGCCTTGAGTATCCTTATTTTGCAACAGTAACTCGTTTTATTGAAAATAAACTCGCCGAGAAGGGCTATAGCATGATGTTATGCGCAACACAAAATAGCAAAGTACGCGAACGTATATTTTTTGATATGCTCAAACGAGGTCAGATTGACGGTATTATTGCAGAGTATCTACTATTGGATGACAGAGAATATCAGCACATTCAAAAACCAGTAGTAACACTTGACCGTCATCTTCTTGATATTCCATTGGTTTGTTCTGATCACCATACTGGTGGTCGATTAGCCGCAGAACACCTTATTCAAAAAAGTTGCAAAAAAATCCTCTACATCGAAGATAATTCCAGCTATTTATCTTCCACACCCTCTTATCAAAGTTGTGTAGCGTTTAAAGACACATTACTTCAAGCCGGTATTACGCCTATTCCTGCAAAAGTAAATTGGAAAGAAGAAGAGAAAGATTACTTCCATACATTTGCGACAAAAATACTGACACAACATCCCAATATTGATGCTATCTTTGCTGCTGATATTCCCGCGATGGCATTATTTAATGAAGCAACCAGACGAAATATTGCCATCCCAGAGCAATTGAAAATCGTTGCTTACGACGGAAGCCCTTGGCTAAATCAAACGCTGCGCCAATTAACCTGTATTGAACAGCCCTTTGAACAACTGGCTGAAAAAAGTGTAGAAGTAATTAGTGCATTAATTGAAAATAAAGAAATAACAGATAACGTCTCTGTTATTCCAGTGAAGTTTATTCAAGGTGAAAGTAGTTAGGACTTATATTATGAAGCCAATTATTCTCTTATTGCCTCTAAGTTAGAGAGGCAATAAAAATGTTATTGATTTAACTCTTGTAGTAATTTTGTATTGAGATACAGTTTTTCACGACCAACACTCATTTCTTCCAATACACCAATTTCAACTAATTGCTTGAGATATACTGATGCAGTTTGCCGTTTAGCTATCCCCTGTTGAACAAGATTATCAATTCGGCAATAGGGTTGTGTAAAAAGGACTTGAACTAGCTCATGAGTATATATTTTAGGAAGGTTTTCACGCACATAGTCCATTGTTTCTTCCATTAATTGACGTATAGATAATATTTTATTAGTTGTCCATTGAGATGTGTTTTCAACAGCCTTTAACATAAATAATATCCAAGATCCCCAATCTCCTTCTTCTGTCACTTTACGTAAAAGCATGTAGTAATCATCTCGCTTTTCCAAGATAAAGCGAGATAAATAAAGAATAGGTAATGTCAGTAATCCGCTTTGAATTAAATACAAAATATTGAGTATTCGACTCGTTCTGCCATTCCCATCAGGGAATGGATGAATACATTCAAACTGATAATGTGCAATAGCCATTTTTACTAATGGGTCTAGATCATCTTCATTGTGTATAAAACGCTCCCAATTTGACAGCAAATTACGAATAGCTTCTTCACCCTCTGGTGGCGTATACACTACATGCTTATTCTGATCACGTAATACGGTACCTGGGGTTTTTCTTACATCAGTTTGTATTGCGCGTAATTTGGTGCAGATTGCTATCGCCGTGTTAGTGCAGAGTGGATAAGTTTCAAGATGAGTATAACCATCATAAAGAGCAGTGCGATAACGAAGCGCTTCTTTAGTTGCAGGATCAGCACGGGCTTGATAGTCAATATACTGAAAAAGCTGATCACTGGTTGTTACAATATTTTCGATTCGTGAAGAGTCTTTTGCTTCCAATATTGAAAGGATATTTATCAATAATTCCTGATCAGGAATTAACTCCCCCGCAGTTTTCAACTCAGCAATTGCCGAACGCGCATTGATGCACGCTTTTAATATTTCTCGCGTTTCAATGAGTTCCAGATCTGGAGGTAAGAGTGGGAGATCGTTATAGGGTATTTTAGGAGACCAGCTCATATGTTTATAAAAACCAATTTTATCGATATATCACCATAACATATCGATACCATAAAAAATGCCAAAGAAAGTTTCCCCTCTTTAGCATTTTATTTGATTATGTTTTACGTCGAAATAGAGTAAAAACTATCGTTCTTATTTTGCAGGACGAACAGCGATAACTTCAATTTCTACACGCCATGCAGGATTCGCCAGTTTATAAACTTGGAACGCTGAGCGTGCTGGCAGTTGATCAGTCTTTGAAGCATCATAGAACTTAGAGTAGCCGTTCATGAAACCTTTAAAGTCCATAGTGCCATTATTTTCTTCACCACCAACTAAGAATACTTGCATCTTAACAACGTCTTTCATATCAAGACCAAGATTATTCAAGTTAGTTTTGATTTGCTCTAAAACATTAATGGTTTGTTCTTCTGTATTACCATAAGAAGCTAATTCACCTTCTGGTGCATTTGCTGATTTCTTAGTAGGGACTTTACCACTTAAGAAAACCAGATTGTTGCCTGCATTAATTTCAACTGCTTCTGAAATAGGCATGCCGTCTAATTTATGATGCACAACATTCTCCGCTGCATTTGCGCTTGCTACACCAAAAATAAAAGGTAGGGCAACAAGTAAACTTTTATAGCGCATGAAAACTCCTTAATATGTTTAATTTACAGTAAAACAAGGGGTTATTACTTCTTAAAGCGATCCATACTAAATGGTGTTGGATCAATAACGGGTTTCTTACCTGTTACGATATCAGCAGTCACTTCACCTGCTGCTGGACCTTCAGTCATACCCCATACAGTCGCAGTATTGATAACCAGACCTGGGTATTCTTTGACCTCAGAAATAATCGGTAACTCATCAAAGGTTGGACTCACAACTGCTCCCCAACGTTCAACAACTTGTGATTTTTCAAATACTGGGAATTCCGTTTTCATTCTTTGGAAGACCGCATCTAAGTGCTCAGTATTTTGTGTTGCTGTTGCAATACGATATTGTTCGAACGGTGTTTTTTCATCTAATTTCCAAGAGGTTGCCATCTTGAATGAATTAAATAAGTCTTCACCGATAGAAAATTCTAATGGTAGCTCACCGCCACCAAGCAGGTGCATAAATTTAGGCCCTAACAAGAAGCTATCTTTGACGATAGAGCTTGTGAAAATACGTGGAGCAACCGCATAAGTTCCATCAGCTTGTTCGCGGAAGTGAATACCATTTGGTAAATGCACATTACCACGAGGTGCGCCAGGTACACCAGATACACGTTGTTGTGATAAGTAAACATTCAGCGTTGGAATATCAATGCCCATGTTCCCCATAAATAAACGTGACCAAATACCACCAGCAAGAACAACATGAGATGTTCTAATTGCACCTTTTTCTGTTACAACATCAGAAATTTTACCACCAGCAGTTTCAATGCCTCTTACCGCACAATTGGTGTAGATTTTCACGCCAATTTGCTTAGCGTAACGCGCTAATGCTGGTGTTCCTGTTTCTGGATCAACAGAGCCTGAATCTTCTTCAAATGCGGCAACAGTCCATGGTGTTTGTGCGCCAACAAGGCGGTTTGATAACTCTTCACCTTTAATAATGCGAGTATTTAATGGTGTATCAAATCCGGCAGATCCTTTTGCTGTTTTGATCCATGCTTGGGCTTTATCAAACGCTTTTTCATCAGCAAGTGCTTCTACGCGGCCTTGTGTACGATAACTGGTGTCTGCACCAATTTTCTCATTCATGCCACGCCATAAGATTTTCCCGTAATGATGTAATGGGAAAATTTCTGGTGATGTTTGATAACTAATAATTTGGCTGTATGCTCGGCCTGATTGTTCACCACCAATCTCACCTTTTTCTAAAATAGTGACACTCATGCCACGTTCTGCAAGGTTGATAGCGGTCATGATACCTTGAATACCACCACCAATAATAACAGCATCAGACTCTTTAGGTAGAGCACCTTCGGTACCTTCAACAAACGATGCTCTTGACTTAGCTTCAACGAATTTGCCATCACGGCGAACCATTGGAACTAGCGCAGCACCACCGGCTAAAACACCCGCAGCACCAACACCTAAAAGCAGCTTTCTCCTTGAAATTTTCATCTTCTACCTCAGTAATGGATTTACCATTTATATTTATAATGTTATTCGTTTATTTCTTTAAAGTTGAATAATACCATAGTTCATTATAATGTTAATAATTATAATTATTTGTTAATCATTTACTAGAATAATAATATCCATAGATACAATATGGTTACTTTAATCGTTTTTTCTCATAGAAACTCATCATTTATTGAATTGCCCACAAAAGAAAAACACTCTTATTTATTGATAAATAAGAAAATTCACATTAATAGAATAAATTATTAACAGAAAATATAATTGTTTAAATAATTAACATTTTGATACAAATGATGAAGATACTCTGTAAATTACTGTTTACAAAACAAGCTAAAGCACCGCACGATTACATAAATAAAAGAGTCAATAATGACTATGTAGTCACTTTTCTTACAAAATGGATAATTTCACTTAATGTCGGGTTTATTCATCAATATGTAGATGAATATGCTGTTGTGGAAATGTAGGTGACTAAATACAAAATAAGATGGGATAAGAAAGAGATTGAATAAGCTTTGAAGGAAAAAAATATTTGATACAGAAAAACCACAATAAAAAAGCTAGAGCGTAAACTCTAGCCTTTTATCTCGCTAAATTGAAATCAGCACTCTTGTTGCTTATCTCATGGTGACAAATTCTTCAGCCGCAGTTGGATGAATTGCCACAGTATCATCAAAGTCTTTTTTCGTTGCACCCATTTTTAATGCAACAGCAAAACCTTGTAGCATCTCATCCATACCAAAACCAATGCCATGAATACCCACAATTTTTTCATCTGCACCAACACAAACGAGTTTCATACGACAAGGTTGGCGGTGACGAGTGACGGCACTATACATTGCAGTGAAAGAGGATTTATACACTTTCACTTGATCAGTACCGTATTGCTCAATAGCTTGAGGTTCTGTTAAACCAACAGTACCAATAGCTGGATGGCTAAAGACAACTGTAGGGATATTCGAATAATCTAAGTGCTCATTAGGTTTATTGTTAAATAAACGCTCTGATAGGCGACGGCCTGCAGCAACTGCAACTGGGGTTAATTCAACCGCACCAGTATTATCACCCACAGCATAAATTCCCTTTACATTGGTATTTTGGAATTTATCGACTTTGATATAACCTTTTTCATTTAACTCAACGCCCGTTACTGCCAGATTTAGGTTATCAGTTGCAGGCTCGCGACCAATTGCCCAAATTAAAGTATCGACGGTCTGTTCTGTGCCGTTTTCCAGTTGTAGCGTTAAACTACCATCTGAGTTTCTGATCACAGCTTTAGGGATCGCGTGAGTATGTAGCTTAGGTCCTTCGCTCTCCATCACTTCAAGCAGAGTTTCAACAATTAATGGATCGAAATTGCGCAGTGGAGCATGTTTGCGTACAAATAAATGTGTTTCACTTCCTAAAGCATTTAACACACCAGCAAGTTCTACTGCAATATAACCAGCACCAACGACAGCAACACGTTTTGGTAATGCTTTTAGCTCAAAGAAACCATCAGAATTAATGCCATATTCGGCGCCTGGAATATTAGGTTGAACAGGACGACCGCCTGTTGCAATCAGAATATTATCGGCAGTAATTTTCTCCCCGTTGACTTCAATCGTATTAGCATCAACAAAACGAGCAAATCCTTGGATAACATCAACTTTATTATTACCTAATACACGGTCATAAGACTGATGAATACGGTCAATATAAGCAGAACGGCTACTAATTAGCGTATCCCAATCAAAACGGTTAACCGTCGTATCAAAACCATAATCAGGGCCATATTGATGAATAGCTTCGGCAATTTGCGCTGCATGCCACATCACTTTTTTAGGTACACAGCCCACATTAACACAAGTGCCACCTAATGCTTTCGCTTCAATTAATGCACATTTTTGGCCATACATTGCAGCTCTATTAATTGATGCGATACCGCCACTACCGCCACCAATGGCGATATAATCGTAATGTTTGCTCGTCATTTCTCTGATCCATTTATCTGTAGAAAAATAGGTAACTCACAGGCTAAGTCTTTCATGTCATAAAGTCTATTATGACAAAGTTTAATACATAGCACGTCAGATTTTAGCTTTTACAGTAATAGGCAAAAACAATAATAAGGATGCTTATTCTGGTACAACCCATTCAACTGATGTATGACCAATACCTTCAGGAACTAATATTTTATGTAACCAAGGTAATATTGATTTCATTTGTGACTCTAGCTTCCAAGGTGGGTTAATCACAATCATACCTGATGCTGTCATACCTAATTGATCACTATCAGGTTTTACTGCTAACTCAATTTGTAAAATTTTACGAATACCCGTTGCTTCAAGCTCTTTTAGCATACGTTTAATTTGCTGGCGATGAACCACTGGATACCAAATCGCATATGTTCCCGTTGCAAAGCGTTTATGACCTTCCACAACACCTTTCACTACAGCAGAATAATCCTGTTTAAGCTCATAAGGAGGATCAATTAATGCGAATCCACGACGACTTGCGGGTGGTAATTTAGATTTCAATTGGCCAAAACCATCTTCTCGAGAAACTCTAACTCGCGGATCACGAGAAAATTCTGTGCGTAATAGAGGGTAATCTGTTGGGTGTAATTCTGTTAATACTAAGGAATCTTGTTCTCTTAATAGTTTTCCTGCTAATAAAGGAGAACCTGGGTAATAACGCAGTTCACCATTTGAGTTTAATTCTCCAACGGCTTCAAGGTAAGGTAAAATAAGCTCTGGCACTTCATCTTGTTGCCATAAGCGTGCAATCCCTTCTAGATATTCGCCAGTGCGAGTTGCATGAGCATTGGTTAATTGATAACGTCCAGCGCCAGCATGAGTATCAAGATAAAGAAACGGTTTTTCTTTCTCTTTTAAAGACTCAATGATGAGTGTTTGAACAATATGTTTTAAAACATCGGCGTGGTTGCCAGCATGAAAACTATGGCGATAGCTCAGCATTCTTTATCTTCCGTTAGAAATAAGTATAGCTTAGTAGTGAATTTACTCTGAAAGCTTGATTAAGTTCAGTGTATCAGAAAAAGCTGAACTTCTTCATTGAAAGCGAAAGAAACGTTGTGTCTTAGCATTCAGTCGTTATGATAATCCTATATTTCACTTAAGATTAAATAGGATGTTAAAATGAAAAAAATACTCTTTACCGCAATTGCATTAACACTGTCCGTTAGCAGTGCGTATGCCAACACCTCAATCAATGGTTGCGAAATTAAAAAACAAAATATCCAAAAACAAATAGAATATGCGAAAGCACACGGTAATCAATACCGCCTACAAGGCTTAGAACGAGCATTACAAAATGTTGAGCGCTATTGCACACCCGAAAAAGTGGTTGAAAACACACGCCTTGAATTACGTGAAAAACAACTTGATATCAAAGAGCGTGAACTTGAATTAAAAGAAGCTCAACTTAAAGGTGATACAGATAAAATCGCCAAACAAGAAAGAAAACTGGCTGAAGAAAAAGCAGAATTAAAAGCCATTGAAGATGAATTAAATCTACTGACAAAATAATTGTCATCATAAATGAATGCCTACTCCTTATTTGCCTATGAAATAAAGAATAGAACAATACGCGAGTAGCCATTTTCTAATTAAACTCAACCAATTCAGAATTACTGTATTGGTTTTGTATTCTTAATTAAGTGCAAGGTGATCACGCCTTTTAATAGTTCATCATCTACACTTAAACCAGAACAAACAATTACATCATCTAAATCAGAGGCTAATTACAATAAGCATAAGGTATGTAATAGAAATTAAGCTATGCTATTTTTGAGTAGAAACTATAGTAATACCACTAATTTATTAAAAATGGACTGATCTAATTAAAGAGGATATATGTCAGAAGAGCAGCAACAAAAAACAGCAGATGAAAAAACTCAACTGACTCAGCCACTGAAAAAAGGGCTGGAAAAAGGATTACATGGTGGAAAAAAAGCCATCGGTATTGGGATAAAAATAAGTAATTTCATTACCAATATTCCTTTTATTGCACACCTTATTCGTGCCGCAGAACGCTTCACTGATAGAATGGGAAATCAGTTTGGGGCTGCTATCACTTATTTCTCATTTTTATCATTAATCCCTGTATTAATGCTTTCCTTTGCCTGTGCCGGTTTTATTTTAGCCTCAAATCCCGATTTACTCGCTAAATTAATTACTGGTGTAGCAAATAGTATCGACGATCCAACGTTAGCAGCAACCGTTCAACAAAGTATTGATACCGCTGTTCGTCAACGTACAACTGTCGGTTTAACGGGTTTAGCAATTGCTCTTTATTCTGGTGTTAATTGGGTTGGTAACTTACGTCAGGCCATTTTAGCGCAATCACGACTCGTTTGGGAAAGAAATAAAGAAGAGCAAGAAAAAATCTATTTCCGTTATTTCCGTGATTTCTTAGCGCTGATTGGCTTACTCTTTGCATTAATTGTCACTATAACACTCACTTCTGTTGCGGGATCAGCCCAAAGAATGATTGTTCATACTTTAGGATTAGATGGCATTGAATGGTTAACACCAGCATGGACAACCATCGGCCTAACAATCTCCATTACTGCAAACTATTTACTATTCTTGTGGATATTATGGATTTTGCCTCGCCATCAACCTAAACGTGTTTCTCTTATGAAAGGCACGCTTATCGCCGCTATTGGCTTTGAAATTTTAAAATCCGTAATGACATGGATGCTACCAAGAATAGCGAGCTCACCTTCAGGTGCCGCATTTGGTTCGGTAATAGGCTTAATGGCTTTCTTCTACTTTTTTGCTCGATTAACGCTCTTTTGTGCCGCATGGATCGCCACTGATGGCCCGAATATGCGTAAAGAACAGCTGACTAAAACGCAATCAATATCTTAATTTTATGATAAAACTACAATGGTTAATCCCCTGCATTAACCGCCTATCAATAACGTAATAAGGAAAAAAAATGCCATACGTTAATATTAAAATCACACGCGAAGGTGCAACTGCTGAACAAAAAGAACAACTTATTGCGGGTGCGACACAACTCTTGGTTGATATCTTAGGCAAAAACCCAGCGACCACCGTTGTTGTGATCGATGAAGTAGAAACAGATAACTGGGGAATAGGCGGTAAAACCGTAACAGAATTACGAGCTGCGACAAAAAATAAATAATGAATAATTGCAAAATAAATAAGGGTGCCAAGTACACCCTTTTTGCTGATTTATTTTCCTGATAGATAAGGACGTAACTATGGTTCAATCAATGACTGATGCTTTTCATGCCTTACCCTCAGCGAGCGCTATTTATATTACAGGTGCCGGCATTCAATACCCTTTTGGTATGGCACATGGATTTGCCGATGAAAGTACCCAGAAAAAATTAACTGTAGATACTCCTTTTCGGATCGCAAGCAATACAAAAACCTTTCTTGCAGCCGCTTTTTTACGTTTATGGGAACAAGATGCCTTGTCTCTTGATGATAAGATAACAAAATATCTAAGTCCCCATTATCAACAAACATTATCAGAACTTGGGTATGATCTTAACACTATCACATTGCGCCATTTATTAAGCCATAGTAGTGGATTATTTGATCACGCTAATGAAGCTTACCTTGAAAAGGTTATAAATAATCCCACCCATCAGTGGACTCGAGAAGAACAGATAGCGCATTATACTCACCAAGGATTTCCCATCATCCCTGCTGGAAAACGCTTTATTTATTCAGATACTGGATACATTTTATTAGGAGATATTCTTTCTCAATTTATGAGAAAAAATATGGCTACAGCAGTTCGTGAATTATTACATTTTCAAGACTTAGATTTACCGCAAACATGGTGGGAAGGTCTGGAGCCACAACCCATATCCAAGAAAATTCGCGCTAGACAATTTGCCGATGAACATGAAGGTACTCACATTGATGCCTCAATGGATACTTTTGGTGGTGGAGGTCTTGTGATGACAACGCTTGAATTAGCTAAATTCACAGCAGATCTCTTTGAAGATAGAGTGTATACACATCCATCCACCTTAAAAGAAATGAAATGGCAAGGCTCACATACTGGTGCTGCAAATTATCGTTTAGGATTGATGGCTGAAGAGACGCGTTTAGGTACTCTTTATTATCATCTAGGGTATTGGGGTTCTATAGCTTGTTATTTGCCAGAAAAACAGATTGCTATCGCAGGCTTTACAACTCAAAGAAATAACCGTGAAGCATTAACTGATATAATTAAAGAAGCGTTTAAACGCCTTTAATATTAAAAAAGCAAAAAGCCAAAAATGTATTAATAACACTTTTGGCTTTTTTAATTTTATAAACCGTTAGTTTTTTATATCAGCCCAGCGACTTATTTTATGGCTATTTCTTTGCTGGAGTTGTCACTGTAGGTGCTTCCACTGTTTTATTTGGCGCCGTATTGGCAGGCACTGAAACAGGTGTATTTACCACTTCTGGATGAACTTGCTTTTCAAATTGAATACGTAATTCACCTAAATTTACGGTAGGTGTTTCACCACTTTGCGTTAATACAAAAGTAATATCTTCAGACAATACTCTTGAAAGCTCCTGATTTAAGGTTTCTTTAGTTAAACCAGCTAAAAATGCTTGGCGTAAACGTTGATATTGCTCAGGAGGAATATCAATAATATTACTTTGTTGTGATAACAAACGCTGATTAATTAAAATAGCCGTACTTGTTTTTGCATAACGGGCAAAAAGCTGTGTTAACTGAAGCTGTTTCTCTTGTTGAAGCTCTTTATATAACTCATCGCTAATGCCTTGATTACGCAAATGACCTAATTCTTCACCCACCCATGATGCTAACGCTGGAATATTAGCCGTCGCGGTATCAACATTCAAAGAACAACTGGCGCGCTGATATTGTACTCTGCAATCAATGTTAACTTGCGTGCTGTCATTTTCTTTACGTTGTTCGAGGCTACGACCTAAATGAACAAAGATCACTTCGCGTGCTAAATCGCTTAGCCAATATTTATTTAACGTATCAGAGTCTTTTACTGGCGACCAATCTAGATCCCAAATTAAAGAAATTTGATCTTTAGATCGCATGGGCTCTTGTACATATAATGTTTCAGGCTTCATATCTGCCAACATCGGTACTGGAACAGGGGTAACTCGTTTTCCAGATAGAGATGAAAAGGCCTGATTAATACTTTCGGTCAATACTCGATTATCAACATTGCCAGCAATATAAAGCGTCATCATATCAGGGGTATACCAGCGCTGTTGATAATCTGATAATTCTTTTGTATTAACTGACTGATTAACTGGTTTACCAGGGTTGTGGCCTTTTAGATTAGAGCCTTCAAGACGTGAACGCCAAATAGGATCTTCAATATTAAGTGGGAATGTGACGACAGGAAGTGGTGACTGAACAGCATTACGAACTGCATTTTCAGTATATTGCGCAGGTTTAGCAATTCCCGCAAGCAATGCAAAAGCATCTTTTAATAGTTCAGGTTGGTTATTTGGCAGACTTAGATTATAAACCGTAAAATCATATGAAACGATCATTGGCGGTAACGGATAATCTGGATCTAACGCATTTTTCCATAAGTTATCGCGCTTCTCTGGTGTCAGACCTGTATTTTCCAATACATTGAGTTTAGACACTAAGGATGAAAAACCCGTTTCACTGCTTTTCTCTGATAAAGAACCTGTATTCACTAATAAACGAATTTGTATTCTATCATTAGGGCGTTGCGGTGTTTGTAAGATTTGCCACTGAAAACCATTTGCTAGTCGCCCTTCTTGCCAAGCAGGATCAGGCTGTAAAGCTTCGGCCTGAACTTGGCAAACAACAGCGCCAAACATAACGCTTCCCAATAAAATTCGTGTCATTACACCCTGCATGTGAACCTCTGTTTTATTAATCCTTGGTATTAAACCACTTATGAGGTTTAACAATAAGCGCCAAAAGACATGTTAGATGTTTGATGTCTATTTTTTGTATTATCATTCTTTGTCACCACAGAAACATGAAATGAAATCACTATAGTGATTAGACTCATTATGGTGTAAGAAGGTTCAGACCTTCGGCAATTTTTGATCAGATTTTTGATGATTATATCCTTTAACCAGCAAACCAATCTCATCATCACGATGTGATTCTGGACAAGATAAAGCAGAAACTTGGCTATCTTTATTAAGAGTAACGGCTATTTGGCGTAAAGGTTTCACCACAATACGATTGATACACCAGCTAATTGCAACCGTTAGAATAAGCCCCATTAACAGATATGTAGTTAACATTAGTGCGACAGTATTGCTGGCAAAGCGATAAAAACGGTTTGTGTCAGCCTGTAAAATAAGATAGCCAGTATAAGACTTATCATCTGTTGAAGTAATACCTAATGGCTGTAATGGAATAACAGCCTCAACAGGGATACCAAAAAGCCAGCTTGAGAAATCAGAAACGTCTTTTTTGGGTGCAAAATCTAAGTTCATCACCTGAATATTCTCAGGTTGCATCACTATCGCTTTACCAAGAATACCCGTTGCTTTTAACCCAATTATCTGTTTTTTGGCATCATTTAAATCTGATCGTAACAATGCATCAGCAAGCGGTTGCTGGATACTGACACCCGCATTAAAAAGCTGATTTTGATAATCTTCACGGCGTTGATCTATCAAATAGACAAGTTGAATACTGATAAAAATAGCAATAGTCACCAACGTAACGCCCGCAACTGCGGCCATCTGTTTTATTGTTAATGAATGTTTAAGATGAGGTTTCATCATTGCTATTTCCAATATACTTACTTGAACAAAGTGATTATACTGTATTTTTTAGATTATGTATCACTCTCAATAAAGAAAATAGCGCGATAAAAACTGCCTATCCATTAAAATAATGGTAGATAAATATATAATTATTATTATTTGAGTATAGTTGTAAGATAAAAATAGTAAAATGAGATAAACGCTGGATTTAACTTTTTTAACTACGATATTGCCATATTATTTTGATTATAGAATATAATTCACTAAAAAACACAATGCCATGCAAGTTTAAATCTATAAAAATCTTATTAAGATTTTAAAAACAAAAATAAAAGAATAATTATATTTTATATATATAAATATTTTTTATTTTTAATACCAGCACACTTAATATTTAAAGAGATTTATATAAAATAACATTTAATATTTATTAAATCACAATTGGATTATCTGATTTGGTTCGAATTAATATAATTAAAAAAGGAGCAATATTTTTTATATATATCGCTCCTTTTTGATTAAAAATATTCTTTTTTATTTAAAGTGCTAAGTTATCTTGCTCAACAGCAAAACAAGCAATAAGTTGGCCATTATAATCTTTTAAAGTTGGCTGTAATTGACTGCATGGCCCAAATGCACGACGGCAACGTGCTGCAAAAGCACATCCTGGTGGTGGATTTAACGGGCTTGGCAATTCTCCTGTTAATTTAATGCGTTCACGTCTTAATTCCGGTGTTAATCTTGGCGTTGCTGATAACAAAGCTTGTGTATAAGGATGCTGAGGATTTTCAAAAATTTGAGCCTTAGTCCCTTTTTCTACGCAACGGCCTAAATACATCACAATAACTTCATCTGCAATATGCTCAACAACGGAAAGATCATGGGAAATAAAGACATAAGAAAGCCCCATATCCTGTTGAAGATCCATCATTAAATTTAGAACTTGAGCACGCACTGAAACATCGAGAGCAGAAACAGGTTCATCCGCCACCACAATATCCGGTTCAAGCATTAAACCACGAGCAATAGCAATACGCTGACGTTGACCACCAGAAAACATGTGAGGATATCGGCTATAATGCTCTGTTTTCAATCCTACTTTTGCCATCATTGATAATACTTTTTCTTTACGTTCAGATACGTTAAGTGTCGTATTGATCAAAAGTGGCTCTTCTAGAATTTGTCCCACCTTTTTACGAGGGTTTAATGATCCATAAGGATTTTGAAATACAATTTGGATCTTTTGGCGACGCAATTTCTCTGCTGATTTATCTTTGATTAACAGATTTTGCCCACGGTAAGAAAGCTCCCCTGAAGTGGGTATTTCAATCATGGTTAATAATCGACCTAATGTCGATTTTCCACAACCTGATTCACCAACAACCGCCAAGGTTTTACCACGCTCTAACTCAAACGAAACACCATCGAGCGCTTTCACTGTTTTCTCTTTTGAAAACAGTCCCCCTTTAACATTGTAATACTTGGCTAAATTGACCGCCTTTAATAAGGGAATAGTGACATTTGGATTAACTTCAGCCATGTGTGGGTCTCCCTGCATTATCTAACGGTGTATGGCATTTCACGCGATGTGTTCCCAATTCTCTTAAGGCAGGTTCGGTTTTATAGCATTCATCATGAGCATAAGGGCAACGAGGATTAAGTAAACATCCTGTTGGTCTATCATAACGACCCGGTACGACCCCAGATAATGAAGCTAATCGCGCTTTGTTGCTGGCAAATTCAGGTAATGCTCTTAATAGCGCCTGTGTATAAGGATGGCGAGGTGATTTAAAAATTTCTGATGCCTTCCCTGATTCCACTACTTGCCCCGCATACATCACAATAATGGTGTCGGCGGCTTCTGCCACTAATGCTAAATCGTGAGTGATAAGCACTAGCGCCATATTTTCTTGTTTTTGTAAATCAAGCAACAGTTCTATGATCTGCGCCTGAATAGTCACATCCAGAGCCGTTGTCGGTTCATCAGCAATCAATAATTTAGGACGACAAGCAATCGCCATTGCAATCATCACTCGCTGACTCATACCGCCAGAAAGTTGATGTGGATATACATCTAAACGTGAAGCAGGATCAGGAATACCCACCAGCGTTAAAAGGTCGATAGCACGTTGTTTACGTGTTTTTCGGCTTCCGCCTTGATGAACTTTTAATGCTTCCATGATTTGATAACCAACCGTAAAACAGGGGTTTAGGCTGGTCATTGGATCTTGGAAAATCATTGCGACATCAGCCCCCACCAAATTACGTCGCTCTGATTCAGAGATTTTCATTAAATCTCTACCATCAAAATAAAGCTCTTGAGCACTCACTCGCCCCGGAAAATCAATCAGCCCCATAATAGCCAATGAGCTCACAGATTTACCTGAACCTGATTCTCCAACAATACCAACAACTTGCCCCTCTTCAACTTGATAGCTAATTCTGTCTACCGCTTTAAACGGAGTATCTTCATCACCAAAGTGAACAGATAATTGATTAATATTTAATAATGCCATCTTCTTACTCCGTTACTGCTTTAATTTCGGATCAAGCGCATCTCGTAAACCGTCACCCATTAAATTAAAGGCAAGCACAGTAAACAAAATAGCAAGACCAGGGAACGTCACAACCCACCATGCACTTTGTGTAAACTGCAACACGTCAGATAACATAGTTCCCCACTCAGGAGTTGGAGGCTGAGCGCCCATACCTAAAAAGCCCAATGCTGCCATATCTAAGATTGCATTAGAAAAACCTAAAGACGCTTGAACGATTAAAGGTGCGAGACAGTTAGGTAAAATATTGATAAACATTTGGCGCATTGACCCCGCACCAGCGACGCGAGATGCAATAACATAGTCACGGTTTACTTCAATTAAAACAGCAGCTCGTGTTAATCGAACATAATGAGGTAAAGCAACAAAAGTCAGTGCAATAGACGCATTGACGATAGAAGGCCCAAAAATTGCTACCAGCACTAATGCCAATAATAAACTGGGTAATGCCAACATAATATCGACCACTCGCATAATGCCGATATCCACAAGACCACCGAAATAACCCGCAGCTAGCCCTAGAATAATTCCTAAGATAAGTGACAGTACGACAACGATACAGCCAACTAATAATGAAAGACGAGCACCAAACATTAAACGAGAAAGAATATCCCTGCCAACATCATCAGTGCCTAGAATAAATTGCCAACTTCCCCCTTCTTGCCAAACAGGAGGCGCTAATAAGAAATCACGAAATTGCTCATTCGGTGCGTGAGGTGCAAGAAAGCCTGCAAATAACGCAATCAGCAACATAATTACGATATAAATTAATCCAACAACTGCGCCCTTATTTTGTTTAAAATAGTACCAAAATTCTTGGAAGGGGGTCATAGGAGCCGGTGCATTGATGACCGGTGTAACTTTATTTTCAGTCATTATGCATTCCTTATTTTTTATGGCGAATACGTGGATTCACAATGCCATAAAGAACATCAACCAACAGATTGACAAAAATAATCATCGTTGCAATTAAAAGTACACCACCTTGAACCACAGGGTAGTCTCGTCGTTGTAAGGCATCGATTAACCAGCGACCTAAACCCGGCCATGAGAAAATAGTTTCCGTTAAAATTGCACCAGCCAGCATTGTTCCGACTTGCAATCCAATAACGGTGACAACAGGTAACATCGCATTGCGTAATGCGTGAATAAGAATGACACGAGCACGACTCAAACCTTTTGCTCTTGCCGTACGGATATAATCTTCACCTAATACTTCAAGCATAGATGAACGAGTCATACGCACAATAACCGCTAAAGGAATAGTTCCTAATACAATGGCAGGTAAAATAATATGATGGACAGCATCGATGAAGTCGCCTTCTTCTCCCCAAATAAGAGTATCAATAAGCATAAAGCCCGTTAATGGATTGCTATCATCTAAAAAGACACTATCAGCAAGCCGCCCTGACACGGGAGTTAAATCTAATTTCACAGACACCAGCATGATTAGCATGATCCCCCACCAAAAGATTGGCATGGAATAACCTGCTAATGACACACTAATCGCGGTATGATCAAAGATAGAACCACGTTTTACCGCAGCCAGCACACCCACAGGAATGCCGACAGAAACTGCAAAAATCATGGCACAAACGCCAAGTTCTAAAGTGGCTTTAAAGCGAGGTAAAAATTCATCCCAAACAGGAATGCGGCTTTTTAATGAAATTCCCAAATCACCATGAAGAATACCATTTAAGTAATTGAGATATTGTTGCCATAACGGCTTATCCAGCCCTAATTCTGCCATTAAATAAGCATGACGCTCTGGAGATAGACCACGTTCACCCGCCATAATCATGACCGGATCACCGGGAATAAGATGCACGAAAATAAACGTAAGTAATGTAATTCCGATAAACGTAGGGATAACAAGTCCCAAACGTTGAAGGATAAATTGCAGCATATCCTAATTCTCTTTTCAAACATCAGCTAAAAGATAGCGCTGATAAATCAGGAGAAAATCCCCTGCGCCCACAGTGTACTGAATGTATTCTTTATTATGGAATAGCGGTGCCTTTCACGAAGAAAGACACCGTACTTAAGTAAGGTATTGCTATTATTTCAGAGAGACATTCTCGAAGTGATGTTTACCTAATGGATCAACCACATAGTTCTCTACTTTTTTACTCACTGGCTCATATACCGTAGAGTGAGCAATAATCAGTGCAGGAGCTTGATCGTGCATAACGACTTGAGCTTGTTTATAAAGCTCGACACGTTTTTCATGATCAGACGCTACTCGTGCAGGTTGGATCAGATCTTCAAATGGCTTATAGCACCACTTAGAATAGTTTGAACCTTGCTCTTTCGCAGCACAGCTAAATAATGTCGCAAAGAAGTTATCTGGATCTCCATTATCCCCAGTCCAACCCATCATTACTGCTTGGTGTTCACCGGATTTAGCACGTTTGAGATATTCACCCCACTCGTAACTGACAATCTTGGTTTTAACACCAATTTTTTCCCAATCCGCTTGTACCATTTCAGCCATACGACGGGCATTTGGATTATAAGGACGCTGTACAGGCATTGCCCATAAATCGATAGTAAAACCATCTGCAAGACCTGCTTCTTTTAGCAGTGCTTTGGCTTTTTCAGGGTTATATTCATAATCAACGATATCGTCGTTATAACCCCACATTGTTGGTGGAATGAGGTTTTTCGCTTTTTGGCCCGCACCTTGGTAAACCGCTTCGATAATCGCGTCTTTATTCACAGCCATGCTTAATGCTTGGCGAACTTTTTGGTTATCCAGTGGTTTTTTCTCAACGTTAAAAGAGATATAACCCACGTTTAAACCCGGTTGTTCTAATAGATTGATATCGCTATTTTGTTTCATTTTCGCAATATCAGCAGGATTTGGGAAAGGCATTGCCTGACACTCACCTTTTTGCAATTTAGCATAACGCACAGAAGCATCAGGTGTAATAGAGAAAACTAAACGATCAATGTCTGGTTTTTTACCCCAATATTGATCATTTGCTTTATAAAGAATACGAGAATCTTTTTGATATTGTTGTAATTGGAAAGGCCCTGTACCAATAGGATCTAAATCTACTTTTTCAGGTGTTCCTGCTTTCATCATATTATCGGCATATTCCGCAGATAATATGGATGCAAAGTCCATTGCCATATCAGCAATAAAAGGCGCTTCTGAACGTGTTAAAACAAAACGAACGGTATGATCATCAATTTTTTCGATTTTCTCGATCATATTGTTCATATCCATTCCTGAGAAGTATTCGTAACTTCCCCCAGACACTTTATGGTAAGGATGTTGTGGGTCCATTTGGCGCATAAACGTGTACATTACGTCATCTGCATTAAATTCACGGGTTGGCTTAAAGGTTTTGCTACTATGCCAATTTACCCCTTTACGCAAATGAAAGGTATACACCTTACCATCATCACTCACATCCCAACTTTCAGCGAGTCCTGGAATGATTTCCGTTGTACCCAGTTTAAATTCCACTAAACGATCATAAATAGGTACTGAACTTGCATCATAGGTTGTTCCAGAGGTAAATAGCTGAGGGTTAAATCCTTCAGGTGAACCTTCGGAGCAATATACTAATGTTTTTGCCTGCACGCCCGCAGAAACAGCTAATGCAAGTAGCCCGATTGTCGCGGTTAAAATTCCTGTCTGTTTTTTGGAGCTTTTCATCATTACTCTCCGAAATTGTTCTGTTGTGTTTTGGCTTCCTGTTTAAAAACGGAATGCCTTTTTATTTTGTCATTGTTCAATTAACCAACTGTATCCCCTTACGTCAATAAGGGTCTACTCCGTAAAAAGAACAAGTTATAAACATAAATGAAACGAATATCGAACAAAATCAGAATAAAAAAATAAGTCTCTGACTAATATCTAGTCAATAAAACCACACATTAAGAAATCCTTAAGTAAAATGACTGTTTTAAAAAAAGCTATGATTTGTGATTAACCGCTTAAATATTGAACGAATATTTTGAAATGAAACAAAGAACTTGGTGCTTTATTCTGTTATAGAAGAAAAATAATCATACGATCAGAGTATCCTGACTTTGGCACAAATAAGGCCATTAGAGTGAAAAATCCCAAAGCAACGCACTTAACAAACCACTCAACTAGACAAGTGCATTAGGTTCAGTGTGTTATTAATAGTTTTGATTTTTTAATAGTAGAAAATTCATATTTTTTGATAATTATCAGACGTTCCATTGCCCATTAATATTGAATTAAGATGATGGTTTCTAGGTTTCTTATTAGCAGTTAATAAAGCTATTTTTAAATAAGCCTGATAACTGAACGGCTTTATCATCCTGACTAAATCAAAAGCAGAAGCTATCAAGTATTTCCTTTCATTATGGAAAATATTTCCACATGTTTTTGTTCTTGAAATTAATAAGGAAATGGAGTGTCAGGCTAACAGTAAGATGAGCAAGAGAGAAAATACTATTATGGCGAAAAAGTAAGATGAAAACTGACACATCTTAGTGCATCAATTTATTTTGGAAGGGCTAAAACGACAAAACCCCGCTTTAAAAGCGGGGTTTCTTAATATGGTCGGCGAGAGAGGATTCGAACCTCCGACCCACTGGTCCCAAACCAGTTGCGCTACCAGGCTGCGCTACTCGCCGAAAACGAGGTGCATCTTACTGCCAGAAACCCATTGCGTCAATACTTTTTTAGTATCTCCTGACTGTTCGTATGGTTTTCAACCAAAATGATTGATTTTTAACTTTTTTATCATAAAAACCATCTACTTTTAGCGTAACTATAACAATCAACTTCTTCTATATTCTCTGCAAGTTCTGTTTTTCTTTACATTGCTGATAAAAAACAAGAAAAAATAAAAAATTTATTCGTTAATACTATCGTTTATTTTATATGCTTTTTATATAATTCACTTATGTCAAATAAAATGGGTAGTTTAGAGAATGAAACAATATTGGTGGAGTCTCGCATTACTCCTGTTGTTAACCACACTTCCAACCCAAGCATCCATGGCACATGCTTGCCGAGTGTACTTTAAGGAAGCAGACAAATTTATTCAGTATATTTCTCAACGTGAAGACCTAAAGCATAATATACCCGAAATTAAGGGGAATTTTGAACAAAGCAAAAAACAGATAATGGCAGCGCCGCTAACAGAACAAAAAGTAATATGTGATAAAGAAATGCAAGAGCTTAATAGCCTTAATAAAATGTTCGGCCCTAAAGAAGAAACAGTGTTAAATAAATAGCCCTATAAATAGTTAAATAAGCAGATAATGACTAGATAGAATTACTTATTCGTTATTTAGTCATTATTTTGATATTAATTCTTATTTTCATAATTATTATCTGCCGTTGTACTTTCTAATCTTTTTATTCGCTCTTTTGGTGAGTTATCACTTTTATCATCACTCTTGGTATAATAATCATAAGGCAGTAATAAAGTATCTAATACTGCACTAAAAGGAAAATCTAAAAGAACAAGGGGTTTCATTGCCCACCCAGTTTCATCATCTTTTAGCATTGCCATATTATTCTTTGTCCCTGAATAAAGCTCTTTATTCGGACCAGCATGTGTCATAACGCTAGAGCACCCCGTCAACAGAGTCATGAAAAATGCGATTAATGTTAAATTTTTACTCGTCTTTCTAAATATCATAGGGCACCTATAAAACAAGATCAGGAGTCAATGCTTTTTATCATATAGTTAAACCTGTTTTCTCTTATAGAACAAGAGAAAGATGATATAAAATAGCTTAATTTTTCAATAATTAAATAAATAAGTATGCGTAAAAAATATTATTATATCTAATTAAAAAAACATAATAACATTACTAATTATTATGTTTCCCTGATATTAAAATTCAACCATCTTTATTTTAAAAGAACATTTTAACTCTATATTTATCTTTCTTATTTTTTTGATCTTTATATATGCCGAATCTGTGCGATAAGGCACAGCGACTTTCTTTGTTCTTTGCCAAAATAGGTTTATCGTTTTAGCTCAATTTTTTTATTTTTTTGAGTATAGGATCTTTTTTATGAGTGATATTGCATTAACAATGGTGATGTTGTCATTAGCAGGCGCTCTAGGTCTTTGGATTGGCAATATCAAAATCTATCGAGTCAGCCTAGGGATAGGTGGCGTTCTTTTTGGTGGCATAATTATTGGGCATTTTGCTCAACACTATAACCTTTTACTCAACGCACAAACTCTTCATTTTATTCAAGAATTCGGTCTTATTCTTTTTGTTTATACCATCGGTATTCAAGTTGGCCCTGGCTTTTTCTCTTCATTACGTGTTTCTGGATTAAAACTCAACGCCTTTGCAATTTTCATTATTCTTCTTGGTTCTATCATCACCGCCTCAATTTATCGTTTATTTGATGTTCCCTTGCCTATTATTTTGGGTATTTTTTCTGGTGCTGTCACCAATACTCCATCTTTGGGTGCTGGGCAACAGATACTCACTGATTTACATATTGATCCCGCTTTAGTCGGGCAAATGGGGATGGGCTATGCTATGGCTTATCCTATGGGAATTTGTGGCATATTGTTAGTTATGTGGCTTATTCGTGTATTTTTTAAAATCAACATTGATGAAGAAGCGAAAACCTTTAGTAACCAGCAAAATAGTACTAAAGAGGCACTACATACCATTAATATTGCCATTAAAAATCCCAATTTAGATGGTTTATTAATGCAAGATATTCCACTACTCAATGAAGACGCCATTGTATGCTCTCGTTTAAAACGTGGTGATAATATTATGGTGCCGATGCCATCAACGATTATTCAGTTAGGAGATTTATTGCATATTGTTGGTTCGAAAGAAGATCTTAATAAAGTACGCCTTGTATTAGGCGAAGAAGTTGACGCATCGCTCTCAACATCAACCAATTTACTACAATCAGTACGGATCGTTGTAACGAATGATTCCGTACTCAGTAAGCGTTTAAAAGATCTTGATCTTAAAAGAAAATACGATGTTGTCGTAACTCGATTAAACCGCGCCGGTATCGAACTAATTCCAAGCAATAACAGCATGTTGCAGTTTGGGGATATTCTTAATGTTGTTGGTCGTCCTGAATCTATAGAGGCGATTACGGTCCTGTTAGGTAATGCTCGTCAAAAATTAGAGCAAGTTCAAATGCTACCTGTTTTTATTGGTATTGGATTGGGGGTTTTACTTGGTTCTATTCCTATTTTCATTCCCGGTATTCCTGTAGCCCTTAAATTAGGATTAGCTGGTGGCCCTCTTGTTGTTGCCTTAATTTTAGGGCGTATTGGGACATTCGGTAAGCTCTATTGGTTTATGCCGCCAAGTGCAAACTTAGCATTACGTGAATTAGGCATTGTCATGTTTCTTGCCGTAGTAGGACTAAATTCTGGTGGTGAATTTGTTGAAACCTTAATTTATGGCCAAGGACTGAGTTGGATTGGCTATGGTATTCTTATTACACTATTACCGTTATTAATTGTGGGGATCATAGCTAGGATCTTCTTTAAACTTAATTACTTAACTCTTTGCGGAATGTTAGCAGGTTCAATGACCGATCCACCTGCTCTGGCCTTTGCAAACTCAATACATAGCTCAAGTGGAGCTGCTGCACTTTCTTATGCCACCGTTTATCCTTTAGCGATGTTTTTACGCATAATAACGCCACAATTAATGGCACTTATCATCTGGAGTTTGTAGCAAAAATAATAAATATATTAATCAGTTGAACCAAATATGTTACTAAAATCCACATTTTGCTTAGCAGAGGAATAATTAAGGCCATGAATGGCTCTTATTTAAGCCATAGATTTTATCATTGTCTGTTTTAATAGTTCTCGTGCTAAGAAATTTAGATTGAGACGGATTGCTAAATGTTTAGTAATCAATTTCTTTCCGTCAAACTTATGCTCAAAAGTCCTCGTTATTGTCTTTGCCCCTTCTTCTCGCTGAAGGGGCATTTTTATTAGATATTCACTGGCTGATAGATGTTCTCGATTTCTTCAGCCAGAATTTTTATTCCTTTCTCTATCAATTCAGGCTCAGGTACGTAATTCATACGCATACATTGATGAGCATGATCCCATGAATCTTCTAATCCTGGAAAGAAGTAATGTCCCGGCACCATTAATACACCACGTTTTTTCAAACGACGATATAACTCTTCACAAGAAACAGGCAAGTCTTTAAACCATAGCCACAAGAAAATAGCGCCTTCAGGTTTATGAATAAGGCAACGTTCTTCAGGTAAGTAACGGCGAATAATATCAATGGTTTCAAGCACACGCTGATGATAAAAAGGCCCAATTACCTCTTGAGATAGTCGCATCAAATCATCACGTTTTAGCATTTCTAATGCCATTGCTGGTCCAATTCCACCCGGTGCAAGACTAATAATGCCATTCACATTTGTAATGGCTGAAATCAACTCTTCACTGGCGATGATAATGCCACAACGTGCGCCGGGTAAACCTAACTTAGACAGGCTCATGCAAAGAATTGTATTGTCATTCCAACGAGGTGTTGCTTGAGTGAAAATAATACCTGGGAAAGGAACACCATAAGCATTATCTATAATCAGAGGGATATTATGCCGTTTAGCTAAATCCTCTAGCTTTTCAACTTCGTCATCGGTAATAACATTACCCGTTGGGTTTGTTGGTCTAGAAACACAAATAGCCGCAATATCATCACCAATTTCAAGATGAGCAAAATCAACATGGTATTTGAATTGCCCATTTGGCAACATTTCTATAGTTGGCTTATTTGCAACAAACAGATCTTCTTCTAATCCAGAATCGGCATAACCGATATATTCAGGTGCTATAGGAAAAAGAATTTTACGTTTCTTGCCTGCAGGGGTTGTTCCGCCTAATAAATTGAACAAATAGAAAAAAGCGCTTTGGCTACCATTGGTTAATGCAATATTTTTTGCCGAAATATTCCAGCCTAACTTCTCTTTTAAACATACCGCCAACGCTTGTAACATAGCATCTTTGCCTTGCGGGCCATCATAGTTACAAACTGCATCACTTAACGTGCCATTTTCTGTCATCTCTTTAAGTAACTGGCGAAAATAGTTGTCCATTTCAGGAATATGCGCAGGATTACCGCCTCCCAACATCACGGCACCGGGTGTCCGTATTCCTTCGTTTAAATCTTGCATCAAGCGAGCAATGCCTGAATGCTGAGCAAATTTTTGCCCGAATTGTGATAATTGAGTCATCTTTGCAGGTATCTTCTATGTTGCTTTCTCGTTAAGAAATACCATACCGCGAGCTTTAATCTGCATCAATAGTTATAATAGAAATGATAAAATAGGAATATTAATACAGGTTTAAATATTGAAATATAAAACTAATAAATTATTAAGTTAAAGATAACTCAACTCACATTTTACTTTTTATTGGTGTTTTCACTCTATTCTTTACGACAAAAACAAGAAAGAATATGGTCATTCACCATACCAACAGCTTGCATAAAAGCGTAGCAAGTTGTTGTACCAACAAATTTAAAGCCTTTTTTCTTTAACGCTTTTGCCATCTTATCTGAGATTTCAGTAGACGCAGGTACTTGGGATATATCATCCCACTGATTAACAATTGGTTTATTATCAACAAATTGCCAAATAAACTGGCTAAAATCGTCACCTTGCTCTTCCATTGCCATAAAAACACGCGCGTTATTAATAATGGCATTAATTTTTCCTTGATGACGGATAATCGCGGGGTCTTGTAATAGAGCTTCAATATCTTTCTCTGTCATTTTGGCTATTTTTTCAGGTAAAAAACCAAAGAAACAGCGACGATAACCCTCTCTTTTTTTGAGTACGGTATACCAAGATAGCCCGGCTTGCTGGCCTTCAAGGCAAATCATTTCAAAAAGCTTGTATTTATCTCGTTCAGGTTTTCCCCATTCATCGTCGTGATATGCCAAATATTCAGGATCATTGGTTACCCAATCGCAACGTTGTTTACTCATTCACTCATTCCTTGTTATCAATAACTTTCAATAGCATTACTTATATACTGTATAAATATACATGTAAATAGGTGAAAAAAAATTCAATCTAATTCTTTGAGCATAGTCATAAAGTCAATTAAAGGATTATTTTTTTGATCGAGGGAAAATTGCCCGCATTCCTTGCTGTATATCTTTCGTCTAGAAGGTATACTGAAACCTTTCTTTTTATTCTATGTATCGCCATGCGGATATAACATGCAAAAGTTTGATACCAAAACCTTTCAAGGTCTTATCCTGACACTACAGGATTACTGGGCTCGCCAGGGCTGTACCATTGTCCAACCATTAGATATGGAAGTGGGTGCCGGCACATCACACCCAATGACCTGCTTACGAGCATTAGGGCCAGAGCCTATTGCTGCGGCTTATGTACAACCTTCACGTCGCCCAACTGACGGACGCTACGGTGAAAACCCTAACCGTTTACAGCACTATTACCAATTCCAAGTTATCATTAAGCCATCACCTGATAACATTCAAGAACTGTATCTTGGCTCTTTAAGAGAGTTAGGTTTAGACCCAACTATCCATGATATTCGTTTTGTAGAAGATAACTGGGAAAACCCAACACTCGGTGCTTGGGGCTTAGGCTGGGAAGTTTGGCTCAACGGCATGGAAGTCACGCAATTTACCTACTTCCAACAAGTGGGTGGATTAGAGTGTAAACCTGTTACAGGCGAAATTACTTACGGTTTAGAGCGCCTTGCCATGTATATTCAAGGCGTAGATAGCGTCTATGATTTAGTTTGGTGTGATGGACCATTAGGTAAAACCACCTACGGTGATATCTATCATCAAAACGAAGTTGAGCAATCAACCTATAACTTTGAATATGCTGATGTAGACTTCTTGTTCTCTTGCTTTGAACAGTATGAAAAAGAAGCCCGCGAGTTGTTAGAGTTAGAAAAACCTCTGCCTTTACCTGCCTATGAACGTATCTTAAAAGCAGGACACACCTTTAACTTATTGGATGCACGTAAAGCTATCTCTGTGACAGAGCGTCAGCGTTATATTTTACGTATCCGTACTTTAACCAAAGCGGTTGCTGAAGCATATTATGCTTCTCGTGAAGCGCTTGGTTTCCCTATGTGTAAAAAGTAAGAGGCTATCATGACAACTGAGACTTTCCTCGTGGAAATCGGCACGGAAGAATTACCGCCGAAAGCGCTTCGTTCTTTAGCCGAATCTTTTGCTGCTAATTTTACTGCAGAGCTGGACAACGCCAATATCACTCATGGTGATGTATCTTGGTTTGCAGCACCTCGCCGTTTAGCCATTAAAGTAGCTAATATGGCGAAATCGCAAGCAGATAGAACCATTGAAAAACGTGGTCCTGCAATTGCTCAAGCATTTGACGCTGAAGGTAAACCAACCAAAGCAGCTGAAGGTTGGGCAAGAGGTAATGGCATTACTGTTGACCAGGCAGAACGCTTATCAACAGATAAAGGCGAGTGGTTATTTTATCGTGCAGAAGTAAAAGGTGAAGCTGTTAACCAATTACTGATTGGCATGGTAAGCACAGCATTATCCAAATTACCAATTCCCAAATTAATGCGCTGGGGCGATAAAGAAACTCACTTTGTACGTCCTGTTCATACTGTCACTTTATTATTAGGTGATACTGTTATTGATGGTGAAATTTTAGGTATCCAAAGCGATCGTATTATTCGTGGTCATCGCTTTATGGGTGAAGCTGAGTTCACTATTGATAATGCAGATCAGTATCCTGAAATTCTTTATGAGCGCGGAAAAGTTATTGCTGATTACGAAACGCGTAAATCAATTATTCTTCATGATGCTCGTCTTGCTGCTGAAAAACTTGGCGGTATCGCAGATTTAAGCGATAGCTTAGTGGAAGAAGTCACTTCATTGGTTGAATGGCCGGTTGTGTTAACAGCAAAATTTGAGGAAAAATTCCTTGCCGTTCCTGCTGAAGCACTGGTTTACACCATGAAAGGTGACCAAAAATACTTCCCTGTTTATGATAAACAAGGTGGGTTGTTACCTAACTTTATTTTCGTCACTAATATTGAATCTTCTGATCCACAACAGATCATTAGTGGTAACGAAAAAGTAGTACGTCCTCGCTTAGCTGATGCAGAGTTCTTCTTTAAAACTGACCGAAAACAACGTTTAGAAGATAACTTACCACGCCTTGAAACCGTATTATTCCAGAAAGATTTAGGCACACTGCGTGATAAAACAGACCGTATTCAAGCATTAGCTGGCTTTATTGCGAGCAAAATGGGTGCTGATGTTAATAAAGCAACCCGTGCAGGTTTATTGTCAAAATGTGACTTAATGACCAATATGGTGTTCGAATTCACAGATACTCAAGGTGTTATGGGTATGCATTATGCACGTCATGATGGTGAAGCCGAAGAAGTTGCTGTTGCACTAAAAGAACAATATCAGCCTCGTTTTGCAGGCGATGAATTACCTTCTAATCCTGTTGCTAGCGCCCTCGCTATCGCAGAGAAGATGGACACACTTGCGGGTATTTTCGGCATTGGTCAACATCCGAAAGGGGATAAAGATCCATTTGCTCTACGTCGTGCATCATTGGGTGTTTTACGTATTATCGTTGAGCAAGATTTACCGTTAGATATTGAAGAATTAACGCAAGAAGCTGTTCGCCTTTACGGTGACAAACTGACGAATAAAAATGTCGTTAGTGATGTAGTTGAATTTATGTTAGGTCGTTTCCGTTCTTGGTATCAAGAATTAGGTTACAGCATTGATACTATTCAAGCTGTATTAGCACGTCGTCCAACACAACCTGCTGACTTCAATGCTCGTGTTAAAGCAGTAACTTATTTCCGTACATTAGAAGAAGCCTCTGCTTTAGCAGAAGCCAATAAACGTGTTTCTAATATCTTAGCAAAATCTGCTAACGTAAAACTGAATGACACTGTTTTAGCTTCCGTATTAAAAGCACCAGAAGAAGTTCAATTAGCGGCTAATCTTTCTGTATTACAAGATAAGTTGGCACCATTATTTGCAGAGCGTAAATATCAAGAAGCATTAGTTGAACTAGCTTCATTACGTGATGTGGTCAATAACTTCTTTGATAAAGTTATGGTGATGGATGAAGACGAAGCGGTTCGTATCAACCGTTTAACCATGTTAAGCCAATTACGTGAACTGTTCTTAAAAGTCGCGGATATTTCTGTTTTACAATAAAGAATAGAATATTGTTTGAAATAAAAACCGATACTCTTATAGGGTATCGGTTTTTTATAAGTATGAAAATAGACACTTAATTATAAATCTCTTAACTCATAGAGTCGTTCTGATAATTCCTTATTTTTATCTATAAAATAAAATAAAAAATCTTCTGTAATATATTCTTGTTTACCATTGCTGTATTTTGTCGCTAATATTTGATTATCTTCATCATCAGAAACATCACAATCTTCTGCACTAACTTGATATGAATGTACTAACCTATTTCTCATTTCCATGACTTCATAAAATCGATCAGCTATTTCGAGACCTGATATTTGATTAATCGTTTGTTTTACATCATCAAGTAACTGTCCTGTTTCTTTATCAATAAGTATATGCCAAGAATATTTTTTATCTAATCTTAAGATGTTTTCTATAACAAAGTTATTATTTGAATTAAATACACAAAAACAAGTTCCGAGTAATTCTCTATACTTTTTAGGAGGTAAAGCTTGCGTTGTATATTCCTCATACATAATATTTATCCCCTTTAATAATGAACAAAATAAAATCCATTCTATTTTAATTAATTATTAACTTTGAAAAATATCATTTTTCATTAGGGACCTAACTTAATTTTTATTTAGAACATCAAGAAATTTTTTATTAAAATAAGAGTATTAATAATGATATTAATACTCTTATTTGTTTAATATTAAATTCCGGTCTCTACTGTAAATATCTGGCGATAACCATCAACATCACGCATAAATGCAATATATTGGTCATTCGGAGAGAATACGACTGCATCACTACTTGGTGCTTGTGCTGTTTTTTCTGTTAATCGTGTTAGTTCACCCGTTTTTGCATTACATAACATCACACTGTTATCACAAATAAAGGTGATATATTGTCCGTTACTATTCCATGTAAAGGCTGACTGAATATCCCAATTCTGAGAGGTAACTTGTTTTATCTCTTTCGTACTTGGCGAGACTGTATATAACTGCACAACACCACTATCATCTTTCATTAAAAAAGCAATGGCATCGCCTTTTGGGGAGCTTCTTAGCCAGTGGCGAGGCTGATTTAAAACACCTGCGTATTTTCTATTAGCTGTATTTGTTAGCCGTATTTGATAAATACCTTTAGCCACCGCTGGCATTGTTGTGTCGGTTCCTGCCAATGGCTTATCACCTTCAATACTGAAAGCGTGATTATCATCAGGTAAATCCACTAAAAAAATATCAGAAACTTTATCGCCTTGTTCACTCACGGTATCGCCAATAAACGCAATTGCCCAGCGTTGTAGTGAACCATCAGCCTTTGTATAGCCTTGAGTACCAATCCAACACTCTTCATAAGCTTTATTAATTTCGTCACTTCCCCTTTGTGGATGAGCAACAGTTTGGCTTATTACAGTGCAAAAATATTCACCATCATATTCACGAGGATGTTTTTTAGCGACATTTACCGCTTTTAGTGGCACAGCAACCGCCACATTACGTTGATCATATTCACTACCCAATTCATGCATAATATGATCGTTATATGTAAAACTTAAACGTAAACCGTCAGGGCTAAATACATGAACATGAGTCCCCCCACGTAATGCACCAGCTTGATATGGGGAGGTCAGTGAGCATGCATCGATATTAAAAGCGCGCTTTTGCGCTGACTCATCGACAATCACTCCGCGACGATGATGAAAATCATAATGCCATTCATCATCTGGATTTTCAGGCCCATGAATAAAAGCATAACGCACAGGTTCAGTTGGGCATACTGTAGCCACACCAACATGTGCTCCTTGTTTTGCAGTGTAAATTATCTGTTGCTGTTTTGTTTTCGCATGAATTTTTTCTATGGTTAGACCTGTAAAAGATCCTCCATTGGGACGTACATCATAGACTAACCACTGGCTATCTGGTGTCCAAACATTTATATTGGTTAACTGATGATGACGGCTATCAAACGTAATCTGGTGTTCCTGAAAAGACATATTTATCCTTATCGGGAAATAAATTTCCACATTATAAAAACTAATTAATTTTACCTGGCACTAAAAAAATTCAGTCGAGACTTTTTCGCAAGGTAATTACTCTATCCTCACTAAATAGTCAGAAAATTAGAAAATCATGTTACTTAGTGTTCTCTATATTATTGGTATTACTGCAGAAGCCATGACGGGTGCGCTTGCTGCTGGCCGTCGTAAAATGGATGTTTTTGGCGTAATTATTATCGCCTCTGCAACTGCCATTGGTGGTGGCTCTGTCAGAGACATTCTACTCGGCCATTACCCACTGGGTTGGGTAAAACACCCTGAATATATCGTCACTGTTGCATGTGCTGCTGTTATCACCATGTGGGTTGCCCCCATGATGAAACACTTACAGCGACTCTTCCTTATCCTAGACGCCATCGGCCTAATGGTTTTCTCTATTATCGGCGCACAAATCGCACTCGATATGGAATATGGCCCAATTATTGCTGCTATTGCCGCGGTGATTACAGGGGCTTTTGGTGGTGTATTAAGGGATATGCTCTGTAATACCATTCCTTTAGTTTTCCAAAAAGAAATTTATGCCGGTATCGCTTTTGGTGCTGCGTGGCTTTATATGGGATTACTGTTTTATACACCATTACCAAGAGACGTTATTATCATCATTACCCTTGTTGCTGGGTTAACGGCTCGACTTCTCGCTATTCGTTATAAATTGGGCCTACCTGTCTTTAATTACGAGAATCAAGATTAACGAATCGCTGTTTTAACAACAGCGGTTATTTTTGATTCTGTGGGGTATCTCAAAATATAATCTCTTTTCACTATTATGATAAAAGGTAATTCCTATCACTGAGCCTTTAATTGTATGTTAATATTGGCATAGTTTAATTTTTCTCTTATTTTCTAATTAAAAAAGAGAACATAATAAGAAAAAAATAGCCCTGTATTAAACATGGGCACTGTATGTCATTCATTGTATGTGTATACTATATGGGGGATTTGCTCCCTAAACATGTATTTATACTTAATTCTCCAGTCAAATTCAGAAAGTCATCATGATCCAAGGAACTCTTTATATTGTTTCCGCTCCAAGCGGTGCGGGTAAATCAAGTCTTATTCAAGCGCTGTTAAAAACACAGCCTTTATATGACACGCAGGTTTCTGTCTCCCATACCACTCGCCCTATGAGACCGGGAGAAAGCCATGGTGAACATTACTTCTTTGTCACTGAAGAAGAATTTAAAAGCATGATAGAGAGTGGTGATTTCCTCGAACATGCTTGTGTTTTTGGTAATTACTACGGTACATCCGGCAAAGTTATCAAAGAAATCTTAGCCAGTGGTGTTGATGTTTTTTTAGATATTGATTGGCAAGGCGCACAGCAAGTGCGTAAAGCGATGCCAGAAGCTCGTAGTATTTTTATTCTGCCACCGTCAAAAGAAGAGCTTTACCGCCGACTTCGTGGACGTGGCCAAGATAGCGAAGAAGTGATTACAAAACGTATGTCACAAGCTGTATCAGAAATGGAGCATTTTAATGAGTATGATTATTTGCTGATTAATGATGATTTCAATACTGCGCTTGCTGATTTACAATCAATTATTCGTTCAGAAAAATTACGCCTTGATCGTCAAACGCTACGACATGGTGATTTAATCAGCAAATTATTGGCAGACTGAGTTAACTTTCAGTATTATGCCCAGTCATTTCGTTAATGGTGGAGTAACACAAATATGGCACGCGTAACCGTTCAAGACGCTGTAGAAAAAATTGGTAACCGTTTTGACCTCGTTCTGGTCGCAGCACGTCGTGCGCGTCAGTTACAAGTTGGCGCTAAAGATCCTTTAGTTCCAGAAGAAAATGATAAAATGACTGTTGTCGCGCTACGTGAGATCGAAGAAGGCCTGATTAACGGTAAAATTCTTGATGCTCGTGAACGTCAAGAGCAGCAAGAGCAAGAAGCAGCAGAATTACAAGCTGTTTCAGCGATTGCGGAAGGTCGTCGTTAATCGTTTTATAAAATAGGGGTAGGTCTGCCTTGTACCTGTTTGAAAGCCTGAATCAAATCGTTCAAAAATACTTGCCATCGGAGCAAGTTGAACAACTTAAAAAAGCCTTTATCGTCGCCCGAAATGCCCACGAGGGACAAACTCGTTCAAGTGGTGAGCCTTATATAACTCACCCTGTTGCGGTTGCGTGTATTCTCGCAGATATGCGATTAGACCACCAAACGCTTATGGCGGCGTTGTTGCATGATGTTATCGAAGATACACCTGCAACCTTCCAAGATATCGAAAACCTATTTGGTAGTACGGTGGCCGATCTTGTTGAAGGTGTTTCTAAACTGGACAAATTAAAATTTAGAGACAAAAAAGAGGCTCAGGCTGAAAATTTCCGTAAAATGATTATGGCGATGGTAAAAGATATTCGCGTCATTTTAATCAAACTGGCAGACCGAACTCACAATATGCGCACACTGGGTTCATTGCGCCCAGATAAACGTCGCCGTATTGCTCGCGAGACACTCGAAATCTATAGCCCTTTGGCACATCGTTTAGGTATACATCATATCAAAACAGAGCTTGAAGAGCTGGGTTTCGAGGCGCTACACCCTAATCGTTACCGTGTTATAAAAGAAGTTGTTAAGGCTGCTAGAGGTAACCGCAAAGAGATGATTAATAAAATCCTCTCTGAAATTGAAGGTCGCCTAACAGAAGCGCATATTGAATGTAAAGTAAACGGTCGCGAAAAACACCTCTACTCTATCTATCGCAAAATGTTGCTAAAAGAGCAACGCTTTCACTCGATTATGGATATCTATGCCTTTCGCGTTATCGTGAAAGAAGTTGATACCTGTTATCGCGTATTGGGTCAAATGCACAGTCTTTATAAACCACGTCCGGGGCGAGTTAAAGACTATATTGCCATCCCTAAAGCCAACGGCTATCAATCTCTTCATACATCACTTATTGGCCCTCATGGTGTGCCAGTTGAAGTGCAAATTCGTACTGAAGATATGGATCAAATGGCTGAAATGGGGGTTGCAGCGCATTGGGCTTATAAAGAGCAAGGTGAACAACCGGGCACAACCGCACAAGTAAGAGCTCAACGCTGGATGCAAAGCCTACTTGAATTGCAACAAAGCGCGGGTAGCTCATTTGAATTTATCGAAAACGTAAAATCAGATCTTTTTCCTGATGAAATCTACGTTTTCACTCCAGAAGGTCGCATTGTTGAATTACCAACGAGCGCGACTCCTGTCGATTTTGCTTATGCTGTACATACTGATATTGGTCATGCGTGTGTAGGCGCAAGAGTTGATAGACAACCTTATCCTCTTTCACAATCGCTACGCACAGGACAAACAGTTGAAATTATTACTGCTCCAGGTGCACGACCGAACGCAGCTTGGCTAAATTTTGTCGTCAGCTCAAGAGCTCGTTCTAAAATTCGCCAACTTCTGAAAAATTTAAAACGTGAAGACTCTATTAATTTAGGTCGCCGTTTATTGAATCACGCTTTAGGTGAGCATAAGCTCGCTGATATTTCAGCCGAGAATATTGAGCGTGAATTGAAGCGAATGAAGCTCCATTCCATTGATGACTTAATGGCTGAGATTGGCTTAGGTAACACCATGAGTGTTGTTGTCGCGCGTAATTTATTAATTGATACTCAAAATCAAGATGATAACGCACCAACAAATGCAACTAATGATGAAACACCTAAACTGCCAATTAAAGGTGCCGATGGCGTATTAATCTCCTTTGCTAAATGTTGTCGCCCTATTCCGGGTGATCCTATCGTGGCACATATTAGCCCAGGAAAAGGCTTAGTTATTCACCATGAATCTTGCCGTAATATTCGTGGCTATCAAAAAGAGCCTGAAAAATTCATGCCTGTCGAGTGGGATAAAGAGATCAACAGTGATTTCATTACTGAAATTAAAGTCGATATGATTAACCACCAAGGTGCATTAGCAAACTTAACCGCTGCAATTAATGATGCAAACTCAAGTATTCAAAGCATGAATACTGAAGAGAAAGATGGCCGTGTTTATTGTGCTTTTATTCGCTTAACAGCGAAAGACCGAATTCAATTAGCCAATATCATGCGCAAACTTCGCATCATGCCTGACGTTCTGCGCGTTAGTCGTAATAAAAACTAGCCATGAATTCAATTCGATATGCCCGCATCTGCCAAATGATGGCGATGCGGCAACCTGACCTGACAGTTTGCCTTGAAGAAGTACATAAATCCCATAATGTGGCAGCTGTTATAAGAACAGCTGATGCCGTGGGTATTCCTAAAATTCATGCTATTTGGCCTGAAGAAAAAATGCGAATGCTTGTATCACCGGCAGCAGGAAGTAACAGTTGGGTCAATGTAGAAACACACCCCTCAATCGCTGATGCCATAGGTATCTTTCGTAATCAAGGTATGCAAGTTCTTGCGACACATCTCTCAGATAAAGCCGTCGACTTTCGTGAGATTGATTACACTCGCCCAACTTGTATTATTATGGGACAAGAAAAAACAGGTATCTCACAAGATGCGATAGCGCTTGCCGATCAAGATATCATTGTTCCTATGATGGGTATGGTGCAATCATTGAATGTTTCGGTTGCCAGTGCTTTAATTTTATATGAAGCACAACGACAACGTCAGGCTGCAGGTATGTATAATCGAACAGAGAGCACCTTGACAGAAGAACAACAACAAATTCTGCTATTTGAAGGTGGATATCCAGTCTTAGCAGAAGTTTCTCGTCGAAAAGGCCTGCCTCGCCCATACATTAATGGTCGTGGTGAAATTGAAGCACCTGACTCATGGTGGGCAGAAATGCAAATGACACAAAAGCAACTTAGGAAATTAAAAAAGACGGAGTATTGATCTCATGAAAGGAAAACTGCTTGATGCAATCCCCTTAACCACTCTTCACGGCGTAGGTGCAAGTCAGGCAGACAAGCTGGCAAAAATAGGGCTTGTGACTATTGAGGATTTGTTACTCCACCTTCCTTTGCGTTATGAAGATCAAACACACCTCTATGCTATTAGCGATCTTCTTCCCGGTATTCCTGCCACTGTCTCAGGTGAAGTATTAAGAACCGAAGTCAGTTTTGGGCGACGAAAAATGATGACCTGCCAAATTTCTGATGGCTCAGGTATTTTAACGCTTCGCTTTTTTAACTTTACGGCAGCAATGAAAAACAACCTTGCTCAAGGTAAACAAGTCACCGCCTATGGTGAAGTAAAGCGAGGAAGCCGAGGCCCTGAAATTATCCACCCTGAATACAAAATTAAAGTGGCAGGTGCTGAGGTTAAATTGCAAGAAACACTCACCCCGATTTATTCCACAACCGAAGGCTTACGCCAAACATCATTGCGCAAACTGATAGAGCAAGCGTTAGAATTACTTGATACCTGCGCTATTAATGAATTATTGCCTGATCAATTTATTCATGGTTTACCCCCATTAGCAGCCGCATTACGCACTTTACATAATCCGCCTCCCGATATCGCCTTCGCAGAGCTTGAAAAAGGGCAACACCCCGCACAAAAAAGGCTTATCCTTGAAGAGTTATTGGCTCATAATTTAGGCATGCTGAATGCCAGAGCGGGTGCGCAATCTTATCGTGCAGAACCGCTGTTTATGCCAAGCACTTCCACATTACGCCAGCAATTTCTCGCAATGCTACCTTTTACTCCTACAAATGCTCAGCAACGTGTCGTCAATGAAATTGAAAATGATTTAGAAAAAAACTACCCGATGATGCGACTTATCCAAGGAGATGTAGGTTCAGGTAAAACGCTAGTTGCAGCATTAAGTGCATTACGTGCCATTGCAAATGGTAAGCAAGTGGCGTTAATGGCTCCAACAGAATTATTAGCAGAACAACATGCATTGACATTTAGAAAATGGTTCGAGCCTTTTGGTATTCAAGTGGGTTGGTTAGCAGGAAAACAGAAAGGGAAAGCCCGCGAAGCTCAACAAAACGCCATTGCGAATGGTGAAGTTTCTATTATTATTGGCACTCATGCTATTTTCCAAGAACAAGTAAAATTTCACGCCCTTGCCTTAGTCATTATTGATGAGCAACACCGTTTTGGAGTGCATCAACGTCTTGCTTTATGGAAGAAAGGTGAAGAGCAAGGTTTTCACCCTCATCAATTGGTAATGACAGCAACACCAATCCCACGAACACTAGCAATGACTGCTTATGCCGATATGGATACTTCTATCATCGATGAATTACCTCCCGGACGGACACCAGTAACCACAGTTGCCATCCCCGATACTCGTCGTAATGATATTATTGAGCGTATTAGGCTCGCCTGTACAGAAGAGAACCGCCAAGCTTATTGGGTCTGTACATTAATTGAAGATTCCGACGTACTTGAAGCACAAGCAGCTCAAGTAATTTATGATGAACTTACACTCGCACTTCCTGAAATTAAAGTCGGGCTTGTACATGGTCGAATGAAACCTGCTGAAAAACAAGCTGTTATGGCGGCATTTAAAGAAAATGAATTACATCTTCTAGTCGCAACAACTGTTATCGAAGTTGGCGTTGATGTGCCTAATGCCAGTTTAATGATTATTGATAACCCTGAAAGACTAGGCCTTGCACAGTTACACCAACTACGTGGTCGAGTGGGTCGAGGTGCAATTGCCTCTCATTGTGTTTTACTTTATAAAACACCATTGACGCAAACTGCGCGTTTACGATTACAAGTATTAAGAGATAGCAATGATGGCTTTGTCATTGCCCAAAAAGATCTCGAAATTCGTGGCCCAGGCGAGCTTTTAGGTACCAAACAAACAGGTAATGCGCAATTTAAAGTGGCTGATTTATTACGCGACCAAGGGCTCATTCCTGAAGTACAACGTATTGCTCGTTACTTACATCAACACTACCCTAAGCATTCGCAAGCCTTAATCGAACGCTGGCTACCCGCTAAGACACAATATAGCCAAGCATA
Source organism: Proteus sp. fly-1089 (assembly GCF_040138965.1). NCBI lineage: Bacteria > Pseudomonadati > Pseudomonadota > Gammaproteobacteria > Enterobacterales > Morganellaceae > Proteus > Proteus sp. fly-1089. Next base: position 174,476 of record NZ_JBEETS010000007.1, on the reverse strand, counting down.
AGATCACTCTTTGCATCGCCTTAGCATGTCGTTAAATGCGATTTTGCGTGATATTGAAATAGAACATGCCATAAAAAACACCCCAATGCTGAAAAAACAACGTTGGGGTGCGATTTAATACAGAAATATTTCTCAAGTTATAACGGTAAAACTATCCCGCTATAGGCGTAAAGAATGGTAGCAGTAGATACAGTTTAATCACTATCGCATTCACAATATCAATAAAGAATGCCCCTACCATTGGCACGACTAAGAACGCAAGATGAGAAGGCCCAAAACGATCCGTAACGGCTTGCATATTAGCAATCGCCGTTGGCGTTGCCCCTAAACCAAAACCACAGTGACCCGCTGCCAAAATCGCCGCATCGTAGTTTTTACCCATCACACGGAATGTCACAAAAATAGCGTACAACGCCATAACACCCGCCTGAACACCTAGAATAACCAGCATTGGGATCGCCAGTGAGGCCAGTTCCCATAATTTCAGGCTCATTAATGCCATCGCTAAAAATAACGATAAACTCACGTTGCCTAAAACTGATACCGCTCTATCAAAAACACGATAGAAACCAAGCATTGAGAGGCTATTACTTAAAATAACGCCAATAAATAGGACACACACAAAGGTTGGCAATGAGAATGCAGTGCCTTCTAATAATTGAGAAAGAAATGTGCCCGCCATTAAACAGATAGAGATCATCGCAATAGTTTCTAACAATACCATTGAAGTAATCATTCTACCTGTGGTGGGTTTCTCAAACGCCGTTGGCATTTCATGATCGTCAGTACCAAGTCCTGGTGTTGGAATATTTTTGATTAAGTAACGCGCAACTGGGCCACCAATCAATCCACCTAAAACCAGACCAAAGGTTGCACACGCCATTGCGACTTCAGACGCACTCATGAAACCATAACTTTCAACGAACGTTTTACCCCAAGCCGCCCCCGTGCCATGACCACCCGATAATGTAATCGAGCCTGCAAGTAATCCCATTAAAGGATCAAGGCCTAACATTTTCGCCAATGCAATACCGACTGTGTTTTGCACTAGCAACAACCCAACCACAACAAAGATGAAAATAAAAAGTGCTTTTCCTCCCGCTTTTAAGCTCGCGAGGTTCGCGTTTAAACCGATCGTTGCAAAGAAGGCTAGCATTAATGGATCTTTAAGCGAGAGGTCAAAACTCACTTCCCAATCCATAAAAGATTTAAATGCTAATAAAAGAACTGCAACAAGTAGCCCACCTGCAACAGGTTCTGGGATCGTATACCGTTCTAAAAAAGGAACAGATTTCACTAACTTACGTCCGATCAAGAGAACCAAAGTGGCCGCAACCAGCGTGCCATAAACATCAAGATGATACATTTATGTACCCCGTCTTATTTGTTAATTTTATATAAAAATACTACGACGCTAAGTTCATCCATAAACAACGCCAAAAGCAGGTATCCCCGATTAGAAAAAAAAATGGCGACAAACACAAGTTAAAACATATAAAAATGTGAGCGCCTCTTATGCATTTTGATAACATCATTTTCACGCAAACGATTGCTTTTGTGGCGCAGATCATTAAAATACCGTTTTTGTCGAATAAGAAATTCACACCATGGTTACTTCAGAAAATCAAAAATTGCCTAAAGATAGTGATGTTTCAGTTAAAAAAAATAGCGAACTTCTTTTTGCTTTAGAAGAAAAGCCACCATTAGCTCAAACGCTTTTTGCTGCATGTCAGCACCTTTTAGCCATGTTTGTCGCGGTTATTACTCCCGCAATTTTAATTTGCCAAGCCTTAGGATTACCTGCACACGATACCCAACGTATTATCAGCATGTCTTTATTTGCATCGGGTATTGCCTCACTGATTCAAATTCGGGCATGGGGGCCAATTGGTTCAGGATTATTATCGATTCAAGGAACTAGCTTTAACTTTGTTGCTCCTTTAATTATGGGGGGATTAGCACTTAAAAATGGAGGGGCTGATATCCCAACAATGATGGCTGCCCTTTTTGGAACTTTAATGGTCGCCTCGTTAACAGAAATCGTCCTTTCACGCGTACTTCACTTGGCAAGACGTATCATAACGCCTTTAGTATCTGGTGTAGTCGTGATGATTATTGGCCTTTCGTTAATCCAAGTGGGGTTAACCTCTATTGGTGGTGGCTATGCGGCTATTGAAAATAATACTTTTGGTTCGCCACAGAACTTATTATTAGCCGGCTCGGTTCTCATTGTTATTATTTTACTGAATCGACAAAAAAATCCTTATTTACGTGTTGCCTCTTTAGTCATAGCTATGGCTGTGGGTTATATTCTGGCTTGGGCACTGGATATGTTGCCAACACCAGTAGAGCATCAAGAAACGCCAATAATGACTATTCCAGAACCGTTTTATTATGGGCTATCATTTGATTGGCATCTGCTTATTCCCTTAATGCTCGTGTTTATGATTACTTCGCTAGAAACTATTGGTGATATCACAGCAACGTCTGATGTTTCAGAGCAACCCGTCAGTGGTCCTTTGTATATGAAGCGTATTAAAGGGGGCGTATTAGCTAATGGAATTAACTCCATGGTTTCAGCATTTTTCAATACATTCCCAAACTCTTGTTTTGGTCAAAATAACGGTGTTATTCAATTAACGGGTGTTGCCAGTCGTTATGTGGGCTATGTTGTGGCCGCCATGTTGGTTGTTTTGGGTTTATTTCCTTTTGTTGCAGAATTTGTGCAACGAATTCCTGAGCCTGTATTAGGCGGAGCCACATTAGTGATGTTCGGTACGATAGCTGCGTCCGGTGTACGTATTGTGTCTAAAGAGGCATTAAACCGCCGAGCTATTATGATCCTTGCTATTTCACTTGCGGTAGGGTTAGGGGTTTCCCAACAACCTCAAATATTACAATTTGCCCCTGATTGGCTAAAAACATTGCTATCATCAGGTATTGCAGCGGGTGGATTAACCGCCATTATTTTAAATCTAATTTTCCCTCCGGAAAAATAATTATTAACTAGCAACAAATGAGTAAAGCGCTATTTTGGATTATGAAAATAGCGCTTTATTTATCATCTTTAGGCCAATGGTATTTTTATAAAAGTATTGCCCTTTGAGTTACGGTAAATCTTTATCTCAATACTGAAAATCAAAGGAAAATAACATGACTACACCATTGATCCCAATTAAAAACCCTGCACTCGAGTACTTAAAAAGTCATCCATCTACTCAAGATTTTTATATACAAACTATTGGGCAATTTTTTACTTATCTCAAAGATTCTATTTTATCGTTATTTAATACAAATCATAAGTTTACATATTTAGGAAATAAGTCTATCCCTGAGTTTAACTTAGAACATATTAAAGAAGACTTAGTGACGTTTTTACAAAACCCTTGCCTTAATAATCAGCAATATAAAGATAAAGAGGGGTTTCTAACGTATCAGTTTCAATATTTACCAACACAAGCGGGTATTCTCCCTAATTTTTACAATGCTTATCATTCCGGTAGCCTTGAACCTAATGAACTCATTTCTCAACTTATTAACTATGGCAATAAGTTAATAAAAGAAGAATTAAATGATAAAGAACAACAGGATAAAAATTCTATAAAAGATATATTGAGTAATATTGAAACCTATTTACAAAAACAAAATACTCAACCCACTATCGAATTGAGAAACAAGATATCCACTATAATAAATGCATAAGCAGTTAAATAATCTTGCTTTATATAGTGACGAATACTTGAGCATCACCCAATTTTCAGGCATAACTGTATAATGTTTTGATGGAGTATAAAACAGGAGAAGGGCAATGCGCTGGCTGATGAAAAGTATGGTATCTCTGATACTTATCGTTATTTTATTTATTATCATAATTTACGCTTTTATTCAGACTCAGTGGGGAGCGCAAAAAACAAGTGAATGGCTAACACAATATACTGATTACGATATTCGCTTCTCAGGTATTGAACATGACCTTATGCAACCCGAACAAGTTATTGTTCATGATCTCTCTGTTAACCCTAAGCAAGACAAAACAACTGTATTCGCAAAATCAGCACAGATTCGACTTAATTGGCAATTTTTTACCGCCCCTTCTCACCTGCAAAAAATCACATTAGAAAATGGCAATATTGAATTTACTAATAAGGCTCCATCAATACCGTTAAGTGCTGATATTCTGCAATTTAAAAATATGATTTTAAACAGCACCAATGCAGATTTTTCTTTCGAAGCGAAAAAAGTGACGGGGGGAATTACACCTTGGGCACCTACATCGGAAGATTTTATTGGTGCAGGCCATTTTCAATTTTCCATTGCTAATGGCACGATAAATAATAATGAATTCAGTAATTTCATTATTTCTGGTCAATATCAACCAAATAATATTCAAATAGAAAAACTAGGAACGCGTTTACTTAATGGCTCACTCTCATTAAGTGGTCAGTATCAAAATAATCAATGGAAGTTTGATGAAGTTTATATGAATGGCTTACGTTGGCAATCCTCTCAAACCTTCAGTGATTTAATACAATCAATCTCTAAATACCCACGCATTAGCATAAGAGCACTTAATATTGTTGATTTTACGGCTGAAGGAAAGCAATGGGCAATAAGTGGTTTTGATGGTCAATTTTCTCAGTTTGATTGGGATAAAAATCTAACATTCACAACGGGTGAACTCAACGCAAATGACGTTGTTTTCCAAGATGAACATTTCACTGATCTTATCGCAAAACTGAATCAGCAAAACAATCAACTCAATCTTGATAATCTTAGTTTACGTTATGAAAAAGGCTTAATTAAACTTGCGGGGAATTGGAATAAAGACTCGAAAACTATTTCTATTCATGAAGCGACACTTTCAGGCCTTTTATACACACTCCCTGAAGATTGGCTCGCTTTTTTAGCTAAGCCTATTGATAACAGCAGTGATATTCAAAATATTACTATCGAACAGTTATCCATAAACCAATCAATTTTAATTGATATCACACCAGAGTTTCCTTTCCAATTCACAGGATTAACAGGAAAACTACAAAATTTAATTATTGCAAAAGAAGGTGAATGGGGATTATGGCAAGGTTCAGCTATATTAAATGCAGATAGTGGAACATTAAATAGAATTGAATTACGTCGCCCTGATCTAAATATTGTCACTCAGCAAGATAATGCAATTATTGAGCAATATTCGGCCTTTATTGGTGATGGTATTGTGCGAGGCTCAGCAGGTTTAGTGCAATCTAACCAACAACGTCAGTTCTCACTCATTGCTAATGGACTCAATGTGCCTTTATCAACGCCTTATACATTAGGTTTAAAAACAACCTACTCTGATGAAATAGGCCAATTTACACTAAAACTGAAAGGTAATTTACGTGCAATTCCAGTGATATCAACACTCAATGGCACATTAACTGGAAGTAAAGGTGAGCAACAAATACTCAATTCAGAAATACAAAATGGCGAAATAATTAATCACCTATAATATTGATCTTTCGCAGGAGCACGGATTGCTCCCTTAATAAAAAGCGTTACAATGCGCTATTGCCCTTTTCTTTATTGTGGAGTTTTCATGCCTGACGAAGATTTTTCCCCTGAAAAAATATCTTTAAACACATTTCAACAATCTCCTTTAACTGCACTTGAAGATAACAGCACACTGCTTGTGTGTGATGACAACAAAACTCCGTTGTTCTATTGCCTATCTAAAGAAGACTATGACGCCTTAATTGAACGGGTTATGGATGCCGAACTTGCCGCGATTGTGCTTGAACGTCGTCAAAACAAATTAGATGAGTTGAATTTAGACTAATTTTATTAATACCTAAATAGAACAAACAAAAAACACCCTTCCAGGTGTTTTTTTGTTTTTATCGTATTTACAGAGATGATATTAGCGTTTTTTCTTTTTTCGACCCGGCTGAACAAAGCGCTTACGAGAGTTATTTTCCGTTTCTTTGGTTTTTGTTTGAGGAATATGAATACCCAAGGCTTTTGCATTACTACTGATTTGTTTTTTAGGTTTACTTTGTTTTGCTTTTGGTGGTACTTCAGACGTTGATTTTTCAATCGCTTCAAATAAGGTAATCAGTTCATCATCGGTCAGATCACGCCATTCACCAACAGGCAATCCCGATAAACTCACATTCATAATACGAACACGTTCAAGCTTAGTGACTTCATAACCAAAATATTCACACATACGACGAATTTGGCGATTTAATCCTTGAACTAAGGTAATACGAAACACCATTGGCGCTTCTTTCTTGACCTTACATTTCTTGGTTTTTTGTCCCATGATAGGAACGCCTGCGCCCATTCCATGAATAAACTCATCAGTGATCGGTTTATTCACTGTCACAAGGTACTCTTTTTCGTGATCGTTACCTGCACGTAAGATTTTATTGACTAAATCACCGTGGTTAGTTAGGAAAATCAATCCCTGTGAATCTTTATCTAAACGCCCAATTGGGAAAATACGGGTACTGTGGTTAACATAATCAACAATATTATCTTTTTCGCCATCATCTGTGGTACTGACAATACCCACAGGTTTATTCAGCGCAATCAGCACCAACTCAGAATTATCCTGTGCTTCAATCAATCGACCATTAACTTTGACTTCATCACCAGCAAATACTTGGTCGCCAATACCGGCGCGTTTGCCATTAATAAGGACAAGTCCTTGCTCAATATAACGGTCAGCCTCACGACGTGAGCAGATCCCGCTTTCACTGATATATTTATTAAGACGAGTAGATAAATTGGTGTCCATGCTTCCCTCCGTAAACTGCGAAATATACATCAATTGGATCGCGATAGAAACACTTTGGCATTATCCTTGCCTTAAAGGACGAATTTTTGTGGCAAACCTAATAAGATAAGCATTAAAGTATAGATTAATTATCCACACGCCTTAACGCAAAAAAGATAAAAAACAATTAAATTCAATCAATTAACCTCAATCACCTAACATTGCTTATTTTGTGCAGGTAAAACAATATAAGTACCACTAAAAACAGCACCAACCCCTTCATCACCACAAATATCGACATCTAACTTGATGCGTGCCTTGCTCCCCTTAGCTAATCGCCCTAAATCACCACTTAGATTTTCCATATCAGCAACGGCTGCAGGACGCCCAGAAACAGGTTTTCGATAACGAATATGGGCATCCACCAACACAATATCACCTTGTAATTTATGCTCTTGCATTAATAACCAAATCAATCCCCAACCTGTTAAGGTGGCAAGTGAAAATTGGCTACCAGCAAAAATGGTGTGATGGGGGTTTTGATTTCCTGCTTCAGGAATAGTGGTATAAAAACGAGTGCCAGTATATTGAGTAATGCGCAACCCCATTTTTTCACTTAATGGGATATGTTGATGCCATTGTTTTTGTAATTCAGCACACCAATCAGGCCGATGAAGAATATCATCTAAGGACTCAATACTTTTTTTCATAAAGAAATGCTTTATGGGTGTCGTTTGTGGACCTGTAACTAAGCCACAATTTTCATAACCCAATTTTTCAAAGAAGCTTACAGACTCTTCTCTTGCACTACACACGATCCGTTTTATACCTTCTTGGCGAGCCAATGACTCTAAAGCCATCGCTACAAGAGTACCTAAGCCTTTACCTTGCGCATCAGTGCGTACTGCCATAAAGCGGATAGCCCCTTCGTTATCCGCATTAATATAAAGTCGCCCAATTGCAACGGGTTGCCCTATTTCATCAACAACCATTTGGTGATGAGCAAAGGTGTCATAACCGTCTTTTTCAGAGCCTTCAGGTTGATGTAGAGGTTTACGAAGCATTTCCCAACGAAAAGCATAATAGGCATCAAATTCCGCCTCTGTCTTTGGTGTCCGTAAATGGTACATATCTGAGCTCCTTTTAACACGACTATACGTTCGACGTTATACCTGCAACCAAAAGGTGACTGGGCCATCATTAGTCAGTGTGATTTGCATATCTGCGGCAAATTGGCCTGTTTGCGTTTCTAAACCTTGTAGCTGACATTGTTCAATAAAGTAGTGATAGAGATTTTTCGCTAATTCTGGGGGCGCACCATTTGAAAATCCTGGACGCATACCTTTTTGTGTTTCCGCGGCAAGTGTGAATTGAGAGACAACTAATAAACTACCACCAGCTTGTTGCACATTTAGGTTCATTTTGTCATTTTCATCACTAAAGATGCGATAACCACATACTTTTTCACATAGTCTTTTGGCTTTCTGTTCGTTGTCGTCTTTCTCTACACCTAATAAAACCAATAATCCTTGATTAATAGCGCCGACTGTTTCACCAGCAATATCCACGTTTGCCTGTGTCACTCGTTGAATTAACGCAATCATGCTCTCTCCAAAATAAATCAATAAAAAAGGATAACAAATTCAATCTATTGTTATCCTTAAGATAGCATTATTCTTCTACTGGGAGAGTAAAATCGTAATCTTTGAAATAGTCAATGACTGTGTGTTTATCAACAACATGTACACCTTTCATGCCTACTGCAATTGCTGCATCAACATTTGCTTTTATATCATCAAAGAAAACGGCATCTTGTGCTTCAATGTCTTCAGACTGTAAAACATATTTATAGATTTCAGGATCTGGCTTTCTCATTCCAATATCTTGAGATAGATAGAGGAAATCTGCAGAAGCAGCAATTTCAGGATAATGCTCAGGCCAATAATCTTGGTGTAAGCGATTAGTATTCGATAACACAACAACCCGATGTCCTTGCTCTCTTAATTTATTCATTATATCAATAACTTCGGGGCGAACTGCGATAAAAATAGCTTGCCAGCCTTCAGCAAATTGCTCAAAGCTTAGGCTCATCCCTAATTCTGAGCTGATTTCTTCTGCAAATTCGATGTCTGTAATATTGCCGCGTTCGTGTAATTTAAAGATCTCACCTGTGGTGAAGTTCTTTTTTATGTTCGCTAATGGAACACCACTGAGTTTACTCCATACTGCGAATACCCGGTTAAAATCGATATCAATAATCACATTACCCATATCAAAGATATAAAGCATAAATCCTCTCCATAATAGAAAACTCATTTTACTTTAATCATAAATCGCTTTACTGAACAGGCTTAAACGCTAAAAAAGTACAATAATCACACTTAATTTTTTTGTAAAACATAAAAAAGGATTGGGATAGAGGAAAAATGAGACTGCTTTCATCTGTGCTTCGAAATAGTATTGGTGACTTGTACAACGATTAAGTTGTAAATGCAGACAAGGGATAAAAAATAAGAAAAGGCAGGGAAAAAGAGAGAACTTATGCGGTGGGGATTAGTTTCCACCGCATTCGTCTTATAGCAACATCTACTCAACATAATTTGAGTTACAGGCAGGTGATAAATGAAGATAGCCGGAGAACATAGAATAGATAAGCTATGTCTCGACTAACTGAGCATAGTCAACGCTACTGTAACGTGAAGTATGCCGAGTATAAACTCAGGGCGCTAAACGCGCCCTAAGAATTATGTTATCAGAATAACGAATTAGTCTTTGCTACGATAAGCGCGGCGACGATCATTTTCTGACAGATAACGCTTACGCAGACGAATAGACTGCGGAGTAACTTCAACTAACTCATCGTCATCAATAAATTCTAATGCTTGTTCTAATGTTTGTTTCAGGTGTGGAGTCAGCGTTGTCGCCTCATCTGTACCAGAAGCACGCATGTTAGTTAGCTTTTTACCTGTTAAGCAGTTTACTGTTAAGTCATTAGAGCGAGTATGAATACCAATTACTTGGCCTTCATACACTTCTGCACCATGAGTAACGAATAATTTACCGCGGTCTTGTAAGCTATACAGTGCGTAAGCAACGGCTTTACCTTGGCCATTAGAGATCATAACACCGTTATTACGGCGACCGATTTCACCTGGACGAACATCATCATAATGACTGAATGTTGCATACAGTAAACCAGTACCTGATGTCATAGTCATAAATTCAGTACGGAAACCAATCAGACCACGGCTAGGGATAATGTAGTCTAAACGTACACGTCCTTTACCATCTGGTTGCATATCACGCATTTCGCCTTTACGCTCACCCATCGCTTGCATCACATCACCTTGGTGCTGTTCTTCAATATCGATAGTAACTTGTTCGAAAGGCTCTTGTTTACGACCGTCAATATCACGGAAGATAACTTTAGGACGAGATACACCTAATTCGTAACCTTCACGACGCATATTTTCAATCAGAACTGACAGGTGAAGCTCACCACGACCTGATACACGGAATGCATCTGGATCTTCAGTTTCTTCTACACGTAATGCAACGTTATGGACTAACTCTTTTTTCAGACGATCTAAAATCTGACGAGAAGTCACGAATTTACCTTCACGACCACAGAATGGTGAAGTATTAACACAGAAATACATGCTAACAGTTGGTTCATCAACGGCTAATGCAGGTAGCGCTTCAACAGCACCCACTTCACAAATCGTATCAGAGATATTCAGTTCACCTAAACCAGTGATTGCGATGATATCGCCAGCTTCAGCAACATCAACTTCGATACGCTCTAAGCCTAAATGGCCTAAAACTTTACCGACTTTACCGTTACGGGTATTACCTTCACTATCGATGATAGTCACTTGTTGGTTAGGTTTAACCTTACCACGCTTAATACGACCGATACCGATAACACCCATGTAGTTGTTGTAGTCCAACTGAGAAATTTGCATCTGGAATGTACCTTCCAGATCCACTTTTGGTGGCTCTACATATTTGACAATAGCTTCATATAACGGAGTCATATCTTCAGCCATGTCATTGTAATCTGTTCCCGCAATACCGTTTAATGCAGATGCATAGATAATTGGGAAATCAAGTTGTTCGTCAGTTGCACCTAAGTTTACGAACAGGTCAAATACCTGATCAACAACCCAGTCTGGACGCGCACCAGGGCGGTCAACTTTATTGATAACAACAATAGGTTTTAAGTTGTTAGCAAATGCTTTTTGTGTCACAAAACGAGTTTGTGGCATTGGGCCATCCATCGCGTCAACCAGCAATAGAACGCAGTCTACCATAGACATAACGCGTTCTACCTCACCACCGAAGTCGGCGTGTCCTGGGGTATCTACGATATTGATACGATAGTCATTCCATTTAATCGCTGTATTTTTCGCAAGAATAGTAATTCCGCGCTCTCTTTCGAGATCATTTGAGTCCATCACGCGCTCAGCAACGGTTTCACGTTCACCGAACGTACCAGATTGCTGTAGTAATTTATCGACGATAGTTGTTTTACCATGGTCAACGTGGGCGATGATGGCGATATTACGCAAGTTTTCGATCACAAAATTTGCCTCAGGCATTGTAGAAATAAGCGCAGTATTGTACACGCTTTAGACGAGAGACTAAACAAGATCACAATAATGATTGCTTAACAATATGCAATTAATTGAATTGTGATCCTTTTCACGCCTCAGAATTTAGTAGCATCCGTTCGATTGCACCAAAATAGTGCAACTAATTAGGCTTAATTTGCACCAACTTTGTGCAATAATTAAAAAATCACAGGAGATATTCTACACTAAACTTCATCAATACAGTATATATCCCTTTTTAGATAAGTTGGCATGCTTTTCGCAATAGAATTTAGGTGAGCAAAAAATTCACCGAAAAATGTGTAAGGCCACTGCACTCAATAAAACCATTCGCCAGGAGAGTTTCTATGTCCCTTGAACATGTGTTATCCATGATTGAAGAACATAAAGTTAGATATATTGACTTACGTTTCACTGATACCCGCGGTAAAGAACAACATCTTACTATTCCGGCTCATCAGGTTAACGATGATTTCTTTGAAGAAGGAAAAATGTTCGATGGTTCCTCTATTGGTGGCTGGAAAGGCATTAACGAATCAGACATGGTGCTGATGCCAGATGCAACAACCGCAATGCTAGACCCATTTTTTCAAGACCCAACCCTGATTATTCGTTGTGATGTGCTAGAACCAGGCACAATGAAAGGTTATGATCGCGATCCACGCTCTATTTCAAAACGTGCTGAAGATTATTTAAAATCAAGTGGTATTGCAGACACAGTACTGTTTGGGCCAGAACCAGAATTCTTCTTGTTTGATGATATTCGTTTTAAAAACGATATTTCAGGCGCTTCTTACGCTATTAATGATATTGAAGCGGCTTGGAACACCAACACTAAATATGAAGACGGTAACAAAGGGCACCGCCCTATGGTTAAAGGTGGCTATTTCCCACTGCCACCTGTTGATTCATCACAAGATATTCGTTCTACCATGTGTAACATTATGGAAGAAATGGGCTTAGTGGTTGAAGCACACCATCATGAAGTGGCAACAGCAGGTCAAAACGAAGTGGCGACTCGCTTCAATACCATGACCAAAAAAGCAGATGAAACCCAAATTTATAAATACGTGGTACAAAATGTAGCTCATGTATTTGGTAAAACAGCGACCTTTATGCCAAAACCGCTAGTAGGTGATAATGGCTCAGGCATGCACTGCCATATGTCTCTGTCTAAAAACGGTGTAAACCTATTCGCAGGCGACAAATACGGCGGATTATCTGAAATGGCGCTGTATTACATCGGCGGTATTATCAAACACGCTCGTGCGCTAAATGCATTTACTAACCCAACAACTAACTCTTATAAACGTTTAGTTCCAGGTTTTGAAGCCCCTGTTATGTTGGCTTACTCCGCACGTAACCGTTCGGCATCAATTCGTATTCCAGTGGTTGCCAGCATGAAAGCACGCCGTATTGAAGTTCGCTTCCCTGACCCATTAGCAAACCCTTATCTTGCGTTTGCCGCTCAGTTAATGGCTGGTCTTGATGGCATTATCAATAAAATTCACCCTGGTGATGCTATGGATAAAAACCTCTATGACTTACCGCCAGAAGAAGCAAAAGAGATCCCAACTGTCGCAGGTTCATTAGAGGAAGCATTAAATACACTAAATGCCGATCGTGAATTCTTAACCCGCGGTGGCGTCTTTACTGACGATGCTATTGATGCTTATTTAGAATTATTACGTGGAGATGTTCAACGTGTACGTATGGCTCCACATCCTCTTGAATTTGAAATGTATTACAGCGCTTAAGTTAAATTTTACTGATAAAAACTTAAGCCAAGATGTAAAACTGTTTTTTTGCCGTGAAGCTATTTTGCCCATCTTCGGATGGGCACTTTTCTCCCACTTAAGGAGTTCGTCTATTCACTTACGCATTGGTTCATTAATGCAATAAAGGTAAGATGCACTAAAATGGTGCAACGAGGTATCAATATGGAAACGGCAGACTTACCTGATAACACATTAATTTTGGACTCATTGATACACTCAGTATTAGTTATCAACAAAGAGTTTATTATTTGTTATGCGAATCATTCTGCGTTACAGGTTTTAGCACAAAGTCGCCGAAAATTATTTGAAACGCCTTTTACCGCCTTATTCAGTTATTACTCTTTTGATGCTGATTTAATGCGTGAAACATTAGCGAGTGGACAAAGCTTTACTGACAATGAAGTGATATTGGTTGTCAATAACCAATCACATACAATGTCGCTCAGTGCCCAACCTATTTCCGAACAACACATTTTGCTGGAACTGGCGCCTATGGATAGTCAACGCCGGTTAAGCCAAGAGCAGATACAACAAGCACAGCAGATGGCAGCGAGGGAATTGGTTAGGGGGCTGGCACATGAAATTAAAAATCCGTTAGGTGGGTTAAGAGGTGCTGCACAATTGCTGGCAAAATCATTACCCGATCCTGCCTTAACAGAATATACGCAAGTCATTATTGAACAAGCTGATCGCCTTCGTGTGCTGGTGGACAGACTACTCGGTCCCCAACACCCGGGAACAAAAACATATCAGAGTATTCATCATGTTGTTGAGCGTGTGGCTCAACTTATTTCGCTCGAATGTCCTGAAAATGTCACCTTGATAAAAGATTACGATCCCAGTTTACCTGAGTTATCACATTACCCAGATCAAATAGAACAAGTACTCCTAAATATTACACGCAATGCTTTACAAGCTGTTGAAAAAACAGGAGGGACGATTATTTTGCGTACCCGTACTGCTTTTCAAGTCACACTCCATGGTGAACGTCATCGCCTTGTTGCCCGTATAGATGTAATTGATACTGGTGATGGTATTCCTCCTCATCTACAAGACACACTTTTTTATCCCATGGTAAGCGGTAGAGAAGGAGGAAATGGATTGGGATTATCAATTGCGCGTAATTTAGTGGATCAGCATGCAGGTAAAATTGAATTTACCAGTTGGCCCGGAAATACTGAATTTTCTATTTATTTACCAATTAAGTAGGAGATAACCAATGCAAAAAGGAAATGTATGGGTTGTTGATGATGACAGCTCTATTCGCTGGGTACTTGAACGTGCCATTTCTCGTGAAGGCATGTCTTGTAAAGCCTTTGAACATGCGAATGATGTGCTTAATGCACTCAATACAGAAATACCTGATGTGTTGTTATCAGACATTCGTATGCCTGATATTGATGGTTTATCTCTTTTAAAAATAATTAAAGAACAATATCCCACTCTGCCCGTTATTATCATGACGGCACATTCTGATCTCGATGCTGCTGTTAATGCCTATCAACAAGGAGCTTTTGATTACTTACCAAAGCCATTCGATATCGACGAAACATTGGCATTAATTGATCGTGCAATTACGCATTATCGCGAGCAAAAACAGCCCAATACGACTGGAACTACTCTGCAATCTGTTTCTGATATGATTGGTGAAGCGCCTGCAATGCAAGAGGTTTACCGTATTATTGGGCGACTTTCTCGTTCCTCAATCAGTGTGCTGATTAATGGGGAATCGGGCACAGGAAAAGAGCTAGTCGCGCATGCATTACATCGGCACAGCCCAAGAGCTTCCTCTCCTTTTATCGCCCTAAATATGGCAGCTATTCCTAAAGACTTGATTGAGTCAGAGCTTTTTGGTCACGAAAAGGGGGCATTTACAGGTGCCTCCCAAGTACGCCAAGGCCGATTTGAACAAGCAAATGGCGGGTCTCTTTTCCTTGATGAAATTGGCGATATGCCTCTTGATATTCAAACACGGTTACTACGAGTGCTTGCTGAAGGACAATTTTATCGAGTAGGTGGCTATGCCCCTGTAAAAGTTGATGTACGTATTATTGCCGCTACACATCAAGACTTAGAAAAACGCGTTCAGGCTGGTGATTTTCGTGAAGATCTCTATCATCGCCTCAATGTTATTCGCATTCAATTACCGCCACTACGAGATAGAACAGAAGATATTCCAAACTTAGCACGTTACTTTTTGCAAAAAACAGCAAAAGAGCTTGGTGTGGAAGCGAAAGTACTCCATCAACAAAGTTTACAAATAATGATGGAATACAACTGGTCTGGTAACGTAAGACAATTAGAGAATGTATGTCGCTGGCTAACGGTAATGACTGCAAGCCAAGAAATTATGCCTCAAGACTTACCGCAAGAAATTCGCCAACTCGATGAGAAAGCAAAAAATGTCAGTCGAATTGCTTCATCTCAACATTGGTCACAACATCTTTCATTATGGGCAGATGAAGCATTAGCTGAAGGAAAAGACAATATCCTAACGAATGCATTACCTCAGTTTGAACGGACACTTTTACTCAGCGCTTTAGCCTATACACAAGGCCATAAACAAGATGCCGCACGATTATTAGGTTGGGGAAGAAATACATTAACCCGAAAATTAAAAGAATTAGGGATAGACGAATATTAGTCCTCTACCCCTCTTTTATTTAAATAACACGAGAGAATTGACGTTGGCGCATTTGATTTCGCAAATAGGTATCAAAACACATGCAGATATTACGAATAAGCAAACGTCCTCTAGGTGTTACTTGAATTCCGTCTGCTGTTATTTCAATTAAACCATCATCTTTCATTGGCACAAGTAATTCTAAATCTTCTTTAAAATAGTCATGGAAGGCAATATCGTGCATTTTTTCAATATCAGAAAAATGCAGATTAAAATTACAAATTAAAGTTTTAATTACATCACGGCGAATACAATCATCATTAGTCAGTGATAAACCTCGCCATAGTGCATTACCTTCACTATTTACACGCGTATAATACTCTTTCAATACCTTCTCATTTTGCGCATAGTTATCTCCTAACATACTAATTGCAGAAACACCCATACCTAATAAATCACACTCTTCATGAGTGGTATATCCTTGGAAATTACGATGTAAAATACCTTTGCGCTGAGCTACGGCTAATTCATCATCAGGCTTAGCAAAATGATCCATTCCAATAAATTGATAGCCATTTGTCGTTAGCGTAGAAATGGTTTCTTGTAATATTTCTAATTTTTCTTCCGCTAAAGGAAGGTCTTCATCTTTAATTTTACGTTGAGCCGCAAATAAATTAGGTAAATGAGCATAATTAAATACACTTAATCTATCTGGCGATAATTCAATGACACGTTTTAATGTAAAGGAAAAACTCTCTTTGGTTTGCTTAGGTAAGCCATAAATTAAATCAATACTGGTGGAGTGAAAACCCACTTCACACGCACGCTCTACTAATGCAAAAATAAACGCTTCATCTTGCTCTCGATTTACTTTTTGTTGTACTTCTTTATTAAAATCTTGCACTCCCATACTCAGGCGGTTAAAGCCTTCATTACGCAAATGATCGATAACATCTAATTCAATCTCACGCGGGTCAATTTCAATAGAAAGCTCTGCATTATCGACAAAATGAAAATGCTGACGTAATAGCGAAACCAATCGACTAATTTGTTGCTTATCCAGAAAAGTAGGCGTACCCCCGCCCCAATGCATTTGAGTCACTTTTCTGTCTTTAAAATAACGAGCTCTATTAATAATTTCTTTTTCTAAAACATCAAGATACTCATCTGCTTTATGTTTATGCCGTGTAATAATTTTATTACAACCACAGAAATAACACAGCTTATGGCAGAAAGGAATATGGATATAAAGTGATAAAGGGCGCTCAGGATAACGTTGAGTCGCTTTGATAAAATCAACATCACCATATTGTTGATTAAATTCCAATGCTGTTGGGTATGATGTATAGCGAGGACCTGAATAGTTATACTTATGGATCAGGTCAAGATCCCAAATAATTGTTTGTTCTGACATGCCTCTACCTTCCAAAAGTGAACCGCTGATATCTCATACCAGCAAACAGACATTATGAATATCTGAAAGAATAGTGTAACCAATAAATCGAGAACTGAATATGATCAAAAAAGGTATCGTATAAATCCCCTTATCTTCTTATTGATAGGCTATCCTGCCTGAACACAAGATGTGATATAAGTCACATTACACAAAAATAGTCTTACTCATTAAAGATATTCATAAATAAATTAAGTTTATTCAAGATGTTAGTTAAAGTTTATTATTTTAAAATAACGCTTATCAACTTTTACCCAGAGTTTAAAACGATATATTACTCAAAATACGATTTAAATTAATTAAATATCTCGTTATATTAATTTTATTATTTTTTTATTCTCTCGTAATTCGATGATTATAATAATAGTAATAATTATATCTTTACCTAAATTATAATATTACATACCCTAGAACAAAACATTGATTAATATCCAACTCAGTCGTGTTTTGATTTAAATTTGAGAGTCATTTAAAGAATAAAGGTCGCTATATTACAAGGAAAGATAGCATCCCCCCATACCTTATCTTATTCTAATTGACTATTCTCTTATTTTATCAGTCTCTTTTATATACCGAATTATGGATTATTAACCATGGAAGGAAACGGACTAGCAACCAAGGATGGTTTCTCTTTTCAATAAAAATGACCCTCTATTTATTTTCTTTGTTATTAATCTAATTTCTTTGATTAAAATACCTGCATTTCTTTAATGGCTAATAAGAATTATTATTATTTGATAATAACAAATAGAAAGGCTCTGTTTATTGTGATCACATAAAACAGAGCCTTTTTCTTTATTATGGTTAATTTATAGCATTAAATCATTCTGCTTCTTTACCATAGTTAGGTGAGCGAGGGCCGTATAAAATACCATTTGCTTTACCTGCAGACAGTAACCGCACACTGGTTATTCCTGCAATTTGGTAACTCTTATCTGAAACGGTATTAACGATTTGATTCACAACAGCAGAAACCAACATTCCCACTAAGCTACTTGATGAACTTTCTGTCTCTGTACTTGATGCGGTTGCAGAACTGCTCCACAACACACCGCCATTACGGAGATCAACAAGTTTAGCGCTAACAGTGACTCGTGTATCACTGGAAATAACTTGGTATGACGTGCCGAATTCAGTGATATCTAAGTATAAAACCGCATCAGCACCAAATATTTCACGCAATTTATTCGGACTTACTGCGTGAATATCTCCAGCCATTGATAGACCATTTTGCTTAAATGTCTCTTCAACGACCGCAACCGGGAAAACATAATAGCCCGCCTCTGCCAAAGGATACGTCACTTGAGATAAAAAACTATGCCCCGCACCAACCTCTGTCGTGTGGTTTTGTGGTACTAAAACTAAAATACTTTTTGGCTTACTTTGTTTAAAGGCGGTGTAATCCGTTTTGACAGGTTGAGCACAGCCCGTTAATACCAACGCAAACGCAAAACACATTAAAGCAAATAAACGACTCATTTTTGCATTCCTTTGTTTTTCATCAGGCGATCCATGAATTCTGCTGATTCAGGGTAAAGTGCTTTTTCCTCGTTAAATTCAGCCATCGCTAAATCTAATGCGCCTGTTGCACCATATAACATTCCTAAGTGCGCATGTAATCCCGGTGGAATACCCAATGATTTAGCACGAGAGAGTTCAATACTTTTCTTTAATGCATCAATCTGTGCTTGGGGGTCACTTTCACTTTGTTGATAATGTTGATAAACCACTTGTTGATAGCTATCCCAGTTATAAAGCGGTTTAGGGCCACTTGCGCACCCTGTCAATAATAGCGTACCAAAAGCAAGGCTCATTAATGATTTTAACATTGTTATATCCTTATAAAATGAGCATTATTTCGAAGGCTGCCAAGCATTGCTCTCAATACCAGCTACTAAATTATTAACTGCTTCACGAATAGCGAGATCAAGCACTTTGCCATTAAGTGTTGAGTCATAGCTTGCTGTTCCACCAAACCCGATGATTTCACGGTTAGAAAGCTCATATTCACCCGCACCTTGAGATGAAAACACCACTTCTGATGTGTTTACATTCACAACGTTTAAATTCACTTTGGCATAAGCAACTTGGGTTTTACCGCGACCTAAAATACCGAATAATTGACGATCACCCACTTCTTTACGACCAAATTCAGTGACATCACCCGTAATAACATAGGTTGCACCTTTTAATTGCTGACTTTGGCCTTTAATACCCGCCTCTTCTTTTAACTCAGACATATTGGCGCGATCTAACACGTTAAAACGCCCGGTCTGTTGTAAATGGGTCATTAAAATGGTTTTTGATTGATTTCCTAATCTATCAACACCATCAGAGAATATTCCATTCATATAACTAGAACGGTTATCAAACTTACCAATTGAAATAGCGCTTTTTGTCCCAGTATAAGTCGTGTTATAGGTTGCGACTTTAGCAACATCTAAAGAGCGAGAAGACTCTGAAGCACACCCTGCAAGTAATGTTGCAGAAATTAAAATCAAGCCAAGCGATAATTTATTTAAATTCATATTAATAACCTAATAAAGGTGAAATAAACCTACAGATATTCATTCTATTAATTAAAATAGAGTTGATATAAAAAGAAGCAATGATTTCTCAGTTTTAGCTCATAGAATCTCACTTAAAAACCTTATTAGTAATAAGGTTATAAGGCGATCAACTCATATTTATAATATAAAGGTAATCAGCGATGGGGAAAATAGAAAATGGATGATAAAAATCATAATAAATAAATATAGAGATGAAATAGAGGATACTTTATTTAATATCGCTTAAGTCAGATTAAAACCAAACCGATTAAAAATGAAGAATAAATGAGAGTAAATTTAATCTGCATTCTTCTTTATCAATATTTTGTTATTACAAAACAGCTTGAATAAGGCAAAATAAAAAATGTGGTGTCATCAATATCCATAACACCACATTCAACAACGTTAGAGCTCCTTGCTCATTAATACTATAACCCTAAATGTGTTATTAGCGTTTTTTTCCAAATGCAGCGGCTAACGCGTCACCCATTGCACTATTTCCCGCATTATTACCACTATTTGTTGATTGGCGGTTATTACGAGCTGGCTTCTGTCCTTTATTATTTCTAGGGTGATTATTACTTGGTGATGATTGTCTATTTTCACTATCACCAGCAACCTCATCTAAACGCATAGTTAATGCAATACGTTTACGAGCCAAGTCAACTTCAAGAACTTTGACTTTAACAATATCACCTGTTTTTACCACAGTATGTGGATCTTCAATAAATTGGTCAGCTAAAGAGGAGATATGAACCAAACCATCTTGGTGTACACCGATATCAACAAATGCACCGAAATTAGTCACATTAGTCACGGTTCCTTCAAGGATCATGCCACTAACTAAGTCATTCATTGTTTCCACACCTTCAGCAAAAGTCGCAGTTTTAAACTCTGGACGAGGGTCTCGCCCTGGTTTAGCTAACTCTTTTAAGATGTCATTAACTGTTGGTAGACCAAATTTCTCTGTGATAAACGCTCTTGCATCAACCTGTGAGATCAAAGCGCTATTTCCCATTAAATCGCCAATCTTTTGTTGCGTAGATTGCAGGATATTTTCAACAACTGGATACGCTTCTGGGTGAACTGTTGACGCATCCAGCGGATTTTCACCATCACGAATACGCAAAAAACCTGCGCATTGCTCAAAGGCTTTTGGCCCTAAACGGGCGACTTTGAGTAACTGTTTTCTATCAATAAAGCGACCGTTCTCATCACGCCAATTAATAATATTTTGAGCGATAGATTGGCTAAGCCCCGCAACTCGCGTTAATAATGGTACTGACGCGGTATTTAAATCCACACCAACACCATTCACACAGTCTTCAACAACAGTATCAAGTTTTCTAGCTAATAATGTTTGGCTAACATCATGCTGATATTGGCCAACACCAATGGATTTAGGATCAATTTTTACAAGTTCAGCCAACGGATCTTGTAAACGGCGAGCAATAGAGACCGCACCACGAATAGACACGTCTAAATCAGGAAACTCATTAGCAGCAAGCTCTGATGCAGAATATACGGACGCTCCCGCCTCGCTCACAATGACCTTTTGTGCTTTGACGTCTGGGTAACGTTTTACAGTTTCAGCAAAAAAACGTTCGGTTTCACGAGAAGCAGTACCATTGCCAATCGCCACCAGCTCAACATTATGCTTAATACATAACGCCGCGACACTCGCAGCCGCTTTATCAGCTTGGCCTGTATGTGGATAAATCGTATCAGTTGCAATTAACTTACCAGTGCTATCTACAACAGCAACTTTCACACCAGTACGTAAACCAGGATCAAGTCCCATAGTGGCTCGCATACCCGCAGGTGCTGCCATCAGTAAATCATTTAGATTTCGAGCAAAAACATTAATAGCTTCTTCTTCTGCTTTTTCTCGTAATTGGCTCATCAATTCTGTTTCAATATGCATTAAAACTTTAATACGCCAAGTCCAGCTTACAACCGCTTTACGCCAGCTATCTGCCGGTTGATTATTTAAGCGTAATCCTAAATGCTCTGTGATCAGTTGTTCACCATAGCTTTCTTTAGGTGCTTCTTCAAATTGTGGATCAGGATTAAGCGATAATTGTAAAATACCTTCGTTACGGCCACGAAACATGGCTAACGCACGATGAGAGGGAACATTGGCAATAGGTTCATGACTGTCAAAATAATCACTAAACTTCGCTCCTTCGACTTCTTTTCCTTCCACAACTTTTGAAACAAGGTGCGCATTTTTCCATAAATATTGTCGAACTTTCGCCAATAACCCAGCATCTTCTGAAAAACGCTCCATTAAAATATAACGCGCGCCATCTAAAGCTGCTTTAGTATCATTTACACCTTTTTCTGCGTTGACATAAGCGGTCGCTACATCTTCTGGGTTGTTTTGTGGCTCATTCCACAACAAATCTGCTAAGGGCTCTAACCCATTTTCAATAGCAATTTGTCCACGAGTACGGCGTTTAGGCTTATAAGGAAGATAAAGATCTTCAAGCTCTGTTTTACTTTGCGTTTCATTAATTGAAGAACGTAACTCAGGTGTTAATTTTCCTTGTTCTTCAATTGATTTTAAAATGGTTTGGCGACGATCATTGAGTTCTCGTAAATAACTAAGGCGAGTTTCTAACTGACGTAGTTGCGTATCATCTAACCCACCAGTGACCTCTTTACGGTAACGGGCAACAAATGGCACCGTATTCCCTTCATCCAGTAACGTTATGGCCGAAAGGACTTGCTGAGGCTTAACCTTGAGCTCTTCTGCAATAATTCGGCTTAATGATTCATTCATAATATATTTACCTACCGAGAGGAATAATTTTAAAGAGGGCTATTATACACACGCCACACTAAAAAAATTTGGCAAATTTCCGATTAGACTCGACAATTATGAGGAAAATAACAGATTAATTTATCATTCACGCTATAGTATCTTTATGAAATTCAATGTTGATGATAGTTTTAATTCGTAATGGCAAAAAGTAACTATATTACTCGTGATGGCTGGTATGCCTTAGACAAAGAGCTAAAATATCTTTGGAAAGAAGAACGCCCTCGTGTCACACAATCAGTTTCAGAAGCAGCGGCACAAGGTGACCGTTCAGAAAATGCTGAATATATTTATGGAAAGAAGCGATTACGTGAAATTGACAGACGTGTTCGCTTTTTATCAAAACGTCTTGATGAGCTAAAAATTGTTGATCCCGATCCTCGCCAAGAAGGAAAAGTTTATTTTGGTGCTTGGGTCACGCTTGAAGATGATGACGAAAATGTCAAAACTTTCAGACTTGTGGGGCCTGATGAGTTTGATCCAGCAAAACAGTGGATTTCTATAGATTCTCCTGTTGCCCGAGCACTCATTGGTAAACAAGTTGATGATGAAATTAGTGTGCAAACACCAGGTGGTGAAGTTAATTACTGCGTATTATCTATCAAATATCATTCGGAATAAGACAAATAAATAGATTTATTACCTTTACTATCACCAAAGAACAAGTTTTATCTGTAAATTATTAACATTTATTCTTTGGTTTTGGTTTAATATTCTTAACGATGATAGAATTCGCTAACAAAAAGCATTTGCACTTCGGGAGCTTAAAAAATGCAAGAAAGTTATAAAGTGCTAATCGTGGATGATGATTTACGTCTACGTTCACTACTAGAGCGCTATTTGACAGAGCAGGGTTTTCAAATCCGTACTGCTGCAAACGCTGATCAAATGGATCGTCTGCTCACTCGCGAATCTATCCACCTTATCGTACTCGACTTAATGCTTCCAGGCGAAGATGGCTTATCCATTTGCCGTCGCTTAAGAAGCCAAAACAACCCTATTCCTATTATTATGGTTACAGCAAAAGGGGAAGAGGTTGATAGAATTGTTGGGCTTGAAATTGGTGCTGATGATTACATCTCAAAACCATTTAATCCAAGAGAATTACTGGCTCGCATTCGCGCAGTACTTCGCCGTCAAGCGAACGAATTACCGGGTGCTCCTTCACAAGATAATGCCATTATTTCTTTTGGTAAATTCAAGCTAAACCTTGGTACACGCGAAATGTTCCACGAAGAAGAGCATATGCCTCTGACTAGTGGTGAATTTGCTGTATTGAAAGTACTGGTATCTCACCCTCGTGAGCCACTTTCTCGTGACAAACTAATGAGCCTTGCTCGTGGCCGCGAATACAGTGCTATGGAACGTTCAATTGACGTTCAAATTTCTCGTTTACGCCGAATGATTGAAGAGGACCCAACACATCCTCGCTATATTCAAACAGTTTGGGGGCTTGGTTACGTCTTTGTTCCTGATGGAACCAGTGCTCAATGAGAAGGCTGAGGCTTTCCCCCCACAATAAACTGACACGTTCGTTATTTCTGGTTATCTCGCTACTTTTTTTTAGTTTGATAGCCAGTTATATCGTTGTGCAGCACCTTATTGTTGGGCCAAGCCTTCAGCAATTTAATAAAGTTTTAGCGTATGAAATACGCACATTAATGCCAGAAGAACTTATTTTAGTTGATGGCACTCCACTCAAAATCTCCCCAGCTTTGCGCAATAAAATCTATAGCGAATTAGGCATCTCTTTTTTTGATAAAGAGGCCGCTCTCGAGGAAGGACTTTATTGGGCTAAAATCGATGACGATTTAAGTGAACAGATGTCTGAATATCTGGGTGGAGAAACTGAAATTTGGATTGAAAACACGCTGGAATACCCTGTTTTATGGGTCAATACACATATTTCCCCCTCTCTTTGGATACGCGTTCCACTTACTGAATTAGGGCAAAATTTCTTACTGCCGGTTTATCGGCAAGCAATTATTTTTATTATTATCGTTGTCGCTTTTTTCTGGCTCTATAACCGTTTTCAAAATCGCCCACTCAATGAAGTAGAATATGCAGCACGTCGTATCGGTAAAGGGGTTATTCCACCGCCTATCCCTGAATCTGGCTCCTCTGAAATGCGATCAATCATTCGCGCATTTAATCAGATGTCATCGGGCATTCGCTCATTAGATAATGATAGAACACTCGTTATGGCAGGTGTCAGTCATGACTTGCGTACACCACTTACTCGTATTCGCCTTGCTACTGAAATGATGAGCCCGGAAGATAGCTATCTTGCTGACTCTATCAATAAAGATATTGAAGATTGCGATGCCATTATTGGCCAGTTTCTAGACTATATGCGTACAGGTAAAGAGATGTCTTTAGAACTGTGCGATATGAATAATCTATTACAAGAAGTCATTTCGGCTGAATCTAACTCAGGCAAAATAAGTGAAGATCATCTTCATCCTGAATCCATTAATATTACGGCTAATCCTACCGCTGTAAAACGAGCACTTGCCAATATGATTGTAAATGCGACTCGCTATGGCCATGGCTGGATAAGTGTTTCAAGTGGAAAAAATGAAGAATATGCATGGTTTCAAGTCGAAGATGACGGCCCCGGTATTCCACAAGAAGACCGACAACGTCTTTTCCAACCTTTTGTTCAAGGTGAACAAGCACGTAGCTCAACAGGTGCTGGTTTAGGGTTATCCATTATTCGCCGTATTATGGATGCTCACGGCGGTTATGTTGAACTTGATGATAGCATTAAAGGCGGATTACTTATCCGTGCTAATTTCCCATTAAAAGAGCGTGATGATGAGGATGATTAATTTTTCTTTCTGATAAAGCCCTTTTTTATTCCGCTACTTCTGCTTTGTATTTTCTTCCCCCACTAAATATTTCATCATTTTTTTACTTTGTCATAAAACTGTCACAATTAAGACATTTAATTGTCATCTAACTGACCTATTGTCTGTGCGTACCGTAACCGAAGTTGATAGATGTCGAAAATTATTCTACCTATCCCACAGGAGGGATTATGAAACTGATGCGTACCACCCTGACTAGTGTCATTGCCGCTGCGTTTTCAATGACCGCTCTTTCTGCGCAGGCAACGACCTCGCTGACTGGTGCTGGCGCAACGTTCCCTGCCCCAGTTTATGCTAAATGGGCAGATTCCTATCAGAAAGAAACGGGTAACAAAATTAACTACCAAGGCATTGGCTCCTCTGGTGGTGTTAAACAGATTATTGCAAATACTGTTGATTTTGGCGCTTCTGATGCGCCATTAGCAGACGACAAATTACAAGCTGACGGTTTATTTCAATTCCCAACTGTGATTGGTGGTGTTGTTATGGCAGTCAATATTCCTGGTATCAAATCAGGTGAGCTGACCTTAGATGGCGACACTATCGGTAATATTTATTTAGGCAAGATCCAAAAATGGAACGATCCTGCCATCACCAAACTCAATCCAGGTGTAAAATTACCAGACCAGAATATCGCTGTTATTCGCCGTGCTGATGGTTCAGGAACCTCTTTCGTTTTCACTAGCTACTTATCAAAAGTAAGTAATGCATGGAAAGATGAAGTCGGCGCTGGCTCTACCGTTAAATGGCCAACAGGCTTAGGTGGTAAAGGAAATGATGGCATCGCTGCATTCGTTCAACGTGTACCAGGTTCAATCGGTTATGTTGAATATGCTTACGCGAAACAAAACAACCTTGCTTATACTAAATTAGTCACAGCTGATGGCGAAGCAATTGCACCAACAGCAGACAGCTTTAGTGCCGCAGCAAGAAAAATTGATTGGAGCAAAAGCTTTGCACAAGACCTGACTAACCAGAAAGGTGAAAACGCATGGCCGATTACTTCAACCACCTTTATCTTAGTGCATCAAAAACAACAAAATGCAGAAAAAGGTAAAGAAGTACTGAATTTCTTCAATTGGGCTTACGACAAAGGTAATCAAGAAGCGAAAAATCTAGATTACGCAGTATTGCCTGCAGAAGTTGTAGAACAAATTCGTGCTGCATGGAAAACAAGTATTAAAGACAGTAATGGTAAACCGATTTACTAATAAAACCGGCAACCATTAAGAGATAAGTTAACGTTCACCCCCTGCTATGCTAACAGGGGGTAATAAATTAAAAGAGGCTTTATGGCCGAGCACACAACGGTAATAAAGGCCCCTAGTAAACGAGGGGACGTTATTTTCAGCGCACTAGTCCGTCTAGCTGCGTTAATTACGCTTTTGCTTTTAACAGGTATCATTGTTTCGCTGATTTTTGCCTCATGGCCAAGTATTCAGCAGTTTGGTCTTTCATTCTTATGGACAAAAGAGTGGGATCCACCGGCACAAGAGTTTGGTGCATTAGTGCCTATTTACGGTACCATTGTAACGTCAATCATCGCACTGATTATTGCTGTTCCTGTCAGCTTTGGTATTGCCCTTTTCCTCACTGAGTTAGCGCCTAATTGGCTAAAACGTCCATTAGGTATTGCGATTGAGTTACTCGCGGCTATCCCAAGTATTGTTTATGGTATGTGGGGACTCTTTGTCTTTGCACCACTGTTTGCAACCTATTTCCAAGAACCTGTCGGTAATGTGCTTTCATCCATTCCTATTGTTGGTGAGCTTTTCTCAGGCCCAGCTTTTGGTATTGGTATCTTAGCTGCGGGGGTTATCCTCGCTATCATGATCATTCCTTATATCGCCTCTGTGATGCGTGATGTGTTTGAACAGACACCTGTCATGATGAAGGAATCAGCCTACGGCATTGGCTGTACGACATGGGAAGTAATTTGGAATATCGTTCTGCCTTATACCCGTAACGGTGTCATCGGTGGCGTTATGTTGGGATTAGGCCGTGCCTTAGGTGAAACCATGGCGGTGACCTTTATCATCGGTAATACCTACCAATTAGATTCTGCCTCGCTGTTTATGCCAGGTAACAGTATCACGTCGGCATTAGCCAATGAGTTTGCCGAAGCAGAGACGGGATTACATACTGCAGCATTAATGGAATTAGGACTTATTCTGTTTGTCATTACCTTTATCGTACTTGCGATTTCTAAGTTTATGACATTACGTTTATCTAAGAATGAAGGAGCGCGTTAATATGTCTAAAACATCCTCTTCTTCATTACAAGTTCAAACCGAGAGCGAACTACGAGTGCGCCATAAACGCCAACTTTGGCGTCGTCAAAAAAACCGTATCGCACTGTTTTTATCTGTCTCTACTATGGCATTTGGTCTTTTCTGGTTAACGTGGATTTTATTCTCAACAATCACAAAAGGCGTTGATGGTATGTCCCTTGCGCTTTTCACTGAAATGACACCGCCGCCAAATACTGATGGTGGTGGATTGGCGAATGCCATTGTCGGTAGTGGATTGCTCATCTTTTGGGCCACTGTAATTGGAACACCATTAGGTATTCTTGCAGGAATTTATCTTGCGGAATACGGCCGTCGCTCATGGCTTGCTGAAACCACTCGCTTTATTAACGATATTTTGCTGTCAGCACCTTCCATCGTTGTCGGACTCTTTGTCTACACCATTGTGGTCGCACAAATGCAGCACTTTTCAGGATGGGCAGGTATTATTGCACTTGCTTTACTGCAAATTCCTATCGTTATTCGTACCACTGAAAATATGTTGAAGTTAGTCCCTGATAGCTTACGCGAAGCTGCTTATGCATTAGGAACACCAAAGTGGAAGATGATCTCTAAAATCACCTTAAAAGCCTCAGTATCAGGCATTATTACAGGTGTGTTATTAGCGATTGCACGTATTGCAGGTGAAACTGCACCACTGTTATTTACTTCACTATCCAACCAATTCTGGAGCACAGACTTAAACGAACCGATAGCTAACTTACCTGTGACTATCTTTAAGTTCGCCATGAGTCCTTTTGCACAGTGGCAAGAACTTGCCTGGGCTGGCGTATTACTTATCACCCTCTGTGTTCTATTTATCAATATTATCGCGCGCGTGCTGTTTGCTAAACGCAAGCACGGCTAACGCAGAAAGTTAAGCAAGAGAGAACGTTGAATGATTATGGCTAATGATAACGCAGGAAATAAAATCCAAGTTCGTGACTTGAACTTCTATTACGGTAAATTTCATGCGCTGAAAAATATCTCTTTAGATATTGCCAAAAATAAGGTGACCGCCTTTATCGGACCTTCTGGCTGTGGTAAATCCACCTTACTGCGTACTTTTAATAAAATGTATGAGCTTTATGGCGAACAACGTGCAGAAGGCGAAATTCTGCTAGATGGCAACAACATCTTGACGGATAAGCAAGATATCGCATTATTACGAGCCAAGGTTGGTATGGTGTTCCAAAAGCCAACCCCATTCCCGATGTCAATTTATGACAATATCGCTTTTGGTGTACGCTTATTCGAAAAGTTATCTCGCGCTGATATGGACGAACGTGTTCAGTGGGCTTTGACAAAGGCTGCATTATGGAACGAAACCAAAGATAAATTACATCAGAGTGGATATAGTTTGTCAGGCGGTCAGCAACAGCGTTTATGTATTGCACGCGGTATCGCTATTCGCCCTGAAGTATTATTGCTTGATGAGCCTTGTTCAGCACTTGATCCAATCTCAACAGGTCGTATTGAAGAACTTATCAGCGAACTCAAATCAGAATATACCGTGGTTATCGTGACACATAACATGCAACAAGCAGCTCGTTGTTCTGATTACACTGCATTTATGTATTTAGGCGAGTTAATTGAATTTAGCGATACGGATACGTTATTTACGCGTCCTGCGAAAAAACAAACTGAAGATTACATCACTGGGCGTTATGGCTGATAACGAGGCAATAAATGGATAATTTAAATCACAATAAGCATATTTCTGGTCAATTTAATGCTGAGTTAGAGCATATCCGTACTGAGCTGATGGTTATGGGTGGGCTTGTTGAAGAGCAACTGAAAAAAGCCATTACAGCGATGCACAATCAAGACCAAGCACTGGCAAATGAAGTTATTCAAGGTGATCATAACGTCAATATGATGGAAGTCGCCATTGATGATGCGTGTATGCGAATTATTGCTAAACGCCAGCCAACAGCAAGTGACTTACGTTTAATTATGGCAATATCAAAAACGATCGCTGAGCTAGAACGTATTGGTGATGTTGCTGAAAAAATCTGTAAGACCGCACTTGAAAAGTTTTCACACCAGCATCAGCCATTATTAGTCAGTTTAGAATCTTTAGGTCAACATGCAATACAAATGCTTCATGATGTTCTTGATGCGTTTGCGCGCATGGATTTAGATGAAGCAGTACGCATCTATCGTGAAGACGCTAAGATTGATAACGAATACGAGGGTATCGTCCGTCAATTAATGACTTATATGATGGAAGATCCTCGCACTATTCCTAGTGTGTTAACCGCCTTATTTTGTGCGCGTTCTATTGAACGCATTGGCGACCGTTGTCAGAATATTTGTGAGTTTATTTTCTATTACGTAAAAGGCCATGATTTCCGTCATTTAGGTGGCGACCAAGTAGAAAAAATGCTAACAAAAAGTGATGATAGCAATACCACTAAATAAATTTCTCTCTTCTTTTCTTCTCTTACAAACAGCGATAATTATGTCGCTGTTTTTTTATTCCCTCATAAATTTAATGCCGTACTTGCTCAACGCTTTTTCTCATCTTATTCCTTAAAAGCATATCCATATCAATTTTTATTATTTTATGAACTTAGATCAACTTGATAGCGTGATATCCAACATAACGATGATAATTCTTTTCTTTGGGGTGAATAATGAAACTACGTGTTTTGGCAACGGTGTTAATTGCAGGTTCTGTCCTTTTCTCTGGTATTGCAAAAGCCGATAAATTAGATGATATAAAAAAAGCGGGTGTTGTACGTATCGCGATTTTTGACAGCAATCCTCCTTTTGGGTTTATTGATCCTCAAACCAAAAAACTTGCCGGTTATGATGCGGATATCGCCAATGAAATCGCCAAAGATTTAGGCGTAAAACTGGAGCTACGTCCAACAAACCCAGCAAACCGCATTCCACTGTTAAGCTCTAAAAAAGTCGATTTAATTGCAGCAAACTTCACCATTACCGATGAACGCGCTAAGCAAGTAGACTTCTCTGTTCCTTACTTTGCAACTGGACAAAAATTTATTGCACGTAAAGGGGTTTTAACTAATCCTGAACAAATTCACTCACTGCGAATTGGTGCAGATAAAGGTACTGTTCAAGAAATCACGCTACGTGAGCGTTATCCTGATACCAAAGTTATCTCTTATGACGATACCCCTCTAGCCTTCGCTGCGTTACGTAACGGCAATGTACAAGCTATCACACAAGATGATGCAAAATTAGTCGGCTTATTAGCCAACCTTCCTGATGCTATAAAAGCAGATTTTGAAGTGTCATCTTTTAGCATTACACGTGAATACCAAGCTGTGGCCGCCGCTAAAGGCGAAGAGCGTTTAATTAATGAAATTAATAACACGCTATTAAGACTAGAAAAAGAAGGCAAAGCAGACGAGATCTATAACCGTTGGTTCGGCCCTGAAACAAAATCAGCTCAGCCTCGTGGTGACTTTAAATTTGCGCCATTATCCGAGCAAACACCACAATCTTAATCTTTAAAGAGTAATAACTATTTTCTTTCATCAATAGCAAAGTTATTTCTTTATTAAAACACCTACCCCGCCTTTGCGGGGTTTGGTGTCTACAATAGGCCTATTATATGTTTGAGCAATTTCTATCACATTACCTTCTTGAGCCACACTATTTAAGCTGGCTCTGGAAGGGATTCCTAATTACTTTGCTTATCTCTTTTTGGACTATTGTCATTGCAACATTAATGAGCTTTGCCCTTAGTGCTGCAAGAGATAGCACTTTTGCACCATTACGCTGGTTAGCCACGGCTTACACATCGTTATTTCGTAATACTCCACTGTTAGTACAATTATTCTTTTGGTATTTTGCATCTGGAGAAATTCTGCCACAAAGCGCCATGATGTGGTTAAACTCGCCTCATGAGATTACATTCTTAGGCGTAACACTTTCTTGGCCTTCTTTTGAATTTTTAGCTGGCATTGTGGGTCTGACATTTTACTCAACGCCATTTATTGCCGAAGAGCTAAGAGCCGGTATTCAAGGTGTTAAACAAGGGCAAAAATATGCCTCTTTAGCACTAGGCTTAACACAGTGGCAATCTATGCGTTATGTCATTTTACCTCAAGCCTTCCGTATTGCTCTGCCTCCTTTACTGGGTCAATACATGAATGTGATAAAAAACTCATCATTGACTATGGCTATTGGTGTTGCAGAGCTTTCTTACGCATCAAGACAAGTCGAAACCGAATCATTACGGACCTTTGAAGCCTTTGGTGTCGCAACCATTCTCTATATTGCGGCAATAGCCTTAATGGAGGCTTGGGGACAATGGCATCAGCAACGTAAATTAGCACAAGGGTATTAATATGGACTTTACTGTTATTGCTGATAACTGGCAGTACTTACTCTTTGGTGCCTATCCTGACGGGCCTTTAGAAGGTGCCGCGCTGACCGTCTTTATCAGTATCATTGCTGGTATTGCATCCATTATTTTAGGTACCTTGGGTGGAATTGCTCTGGCGATGCTTAGAGGTGTCTGGGTTAACCTCTTCGCAGCTTTTTTAGGTTTTTTCCGCGCTATTCCCGTCATTATGTTGATATTTTGGGTCTATTTTTTATTACCCGTTGTACTGGGGATGGAAATACCTGAAATCACGACAGTAGTTTGTGCATTAGCTTTAATTACATCGTCTTATATTGCGCATGGCGTTAAAGCCGGCATTTTGGCAATAGGAAGAGGGCAATGGCAGGCAGGATTATCGTTAGGTTTTAATCGCTGGCAAGTGCTATGGCATATCGTATTGCCTCAAGCATTACGAATGATGGTGCCTTCATTTATTAATCAGTGGATAGCCTTAATTAAAGATACTTCATTAGCTTATGTGGTGGGTGTAGGTGAACTTTCATTCTTAGCGACACAAGTTAATAACCGTAGCATGGTTTATCCAATGGAAGTCTTTCTGTTCGTTGCGTTTATCTATTTTGTTCTCTGTTTTTCATTGGAAATTATTGCAAATAGAGTAGCTAAATTATTCTCAACACAAAAAGAGAAACGCCCCTTTTGGCAAATAGTGTTGCCATTTAAACGAAAATATCCACTCCCTATTAACTAAGACTAATTAAATTAGGGCTTTCTGGCTGTTTACGATATGACTCTGGTGGGAAGTGGTTTAAACTTTTATGAGTTTGGTTTAGGTTATAATTTTGCTAACAAAACCAAGCTATTAAAACCGTTTTACTGTAACTTATTCCGTTAAATATGGCATAGTTCAATTTAATTATTTTTACAATAATTCAATAGATCTGATGAAATAGAAGTTATTCGGAGAAATAGATAAAAAGGTTTCACTAAGAAAGTTTAGGCTAATAACGACAAAGTTTTGGTGACACCACGTAAACATTTGATTTAGAAGAGGGCCCTTTTTTACAAACAAAATATCCTTGGGAGACAAGATCATATCTTACATAGAGATTAAAAAATATGCCAAATAAAATACCAAAAATGAAGATCAACACTGTGACTATCGCAAGTTTGCTATTAATTTTGATTACTTGGTCTTTTATAGCGGACATCAGTAATATGTAAAATAGATAATAAGTAAAAGGCGATAAAAAAGGCATACTTGCTGTGACAAAAGAAAAATTTATTTTCTCTGCTGAAAAGAAATAATCAACATAATCCTCTAATGATAAAAAAATACAAATGAGAAAGAGAGGGATCATAATAAATGAAATTAAATATATTTTATCTTTAGTTTCAATATCCATAATTAATGACACCTATTTAATGATTTAACATAGAGATTAGATTCTGCAAAAGTGTTTTTTTCACAAATAAAATAACCTTTAGAAAGTAGATCTCTTTCAACATAGTAAGAAAAGAAAAAGCTAAAAAACACACCAAAAATAAAAAATAAGAGAAAAGAGAACATTATTTTTTTACTTCCTTTTATTGTCCTCTTTTTGGATGGTGGAAAAACCAATAAATAGAGAAGATAGAAAACTGCAGGTACCGTAAATAAAAAAACAGATGTTCTGAATGAGGTACTAATTTTTTCAGCGAGAGAAAAATAATGAATATAACTTTCTATTGAAATAAATAACTCCATTGAGAAAACAACGAACAAAAAAACTGAAACTACATAGATTATCTTTATTATATTATTATCTGACATTCCCTATTTCCTTATTCTATTCCTAAAAAAATCTCCGCACATCTCATTAAGTACTTACTTCTGTACTTAAATCACTAAATTGTGTATAATTTAATCAAAATAGATACAACTCACTGGATAATAAGATGAAAACGATAAATTATACAGAAGCAAGACAAAACTTAACTTCAATTATGAATGAAACAATTGATGATAGAGTACCCATCATGATCACAAGGCAAAAGGGTATTCCATGTGTTCTTTTATCTCTTGATGAATACCAAGCACTAGAAGAGACAGCTTATCTGTTACGATCTCCAGCGAATGCGCGCCATTTGCTCGATTCAATTGATGAACTGAACCAAGGTAAAGGTATAGAAAAGGATATAACGGAATGAAATTAATTTTTTCTGAACAATCATGGAGTGGTTATCTTTATTGGCAACAAATGGACAAGAAAATAATTAAACGCATTAACGAACTCATAAAAGATATTAAAAGAACACCGTTTAGCGGAATAGGTAAACCAGAGCCCTTGAAACATAATTTAGCAGGTTTTTGGTCAAGACGGATCACTGATGAACATCGCCTTATCTACCGTATTACTGATCCCGCTATAGAAATTGCATCATGTCGATACCACTATTAGCCTCCTTACATTTATCCTTTTTCACTCTTAAAGGATCTCAAAGTATTTTTAAGCTTTAGATTTTCCTTCTACGCAATCGATTACTTTTTTAGGTGCAGTTATTGTTTTATTTGTGTAGGATAAAGCGAAAAACATTTTTTTTGGGATCTTTTGTCTATGAGCATGTCATCACCAAATTCTGGTTCACAGGGTTTGCTCCAACGTGTGTTTAAGCTACAAGAACACGGCACAACCGCTCGCACCGAACTAATTGCGGGTATCACGACGTTTTTAACGATGGTTTATATTATCTTCGTTAACCCTCAAATTCTCGCTGCTGCCAATATGGATATCAAAGCCGTCTTCGTGACGACCTGCTTAATTGCGGCTTTCGGCAGTATTTTAATGGGATTAGTGGCAAATTTACCTATTGCTGTTGCACCAGCTATGGGCCTAAACGCCTTCTTTGCCTTTGTGGTTGTTGGCGCAATGGGATATTCATGGGAAGTCGCTATGGGTGCGATTTTCTGGGGTGCTGTAGGTCTATTTTTACTGACTCTTTTTCGTATTCGTTACTGGATAATAGCGCATATTCCGCTAAGTTTACGTGTGGGTATTACGAGCGGTATCGGCCTTTTTATCGCCATGATGGGCTTAAAAAACTCTGGTATTATTATTCCTAACAACGATACCATCGTCACTATTGGTAACTTTGCCTCTCATAACGTGTTATTAGGTGCATTAGGCTTTTTTATTATCGCCATTCTTGCCGCACGTAATATTCACGCAGCTATTCTTATTTCTATCGTTATCACTACAGTAATTGGCCTATTATTAGGCGATGTCACCTACCAAGGCATTTTCTCTCTTCCTCCTTCTATCACCACTGTTGTTGGTAAAGTAGATATTATGGGTGCCTTAGATATCGGCCTTTCTGGTGTGATTTTTGCCTTTATGTTAGTAAACCTATTTGACTCTTCAGGCACATTAATTGGTGTGACAGATAAAGCGGGTTTAACCGATGACAAAGGTAAATTCCCACGTATGAAACAAGCGTTATACGTCGATAGCTTAAGTTCTGTTGCAGGCTCTGCAATGGGTACATCGTCTGTAACCGCCTTCATCGAAAGTACTTCTGGTGTTTCTGTCGGTGGTCGTACAGGCTTAACTGCGGTTGTTGTGGGTATTCTTTTCTTACTTGCTATCTTCTTATCTCCACTGGCAGGTATGGTACCAAGCTATGCAACAGCAGGCGCACTAATTTATGTGGGTGTATTAATGACATCCAGCCTTACGCGGGTGAAATGGGATGATTTAACTGAATCCGTTCCAGCTTTTATCACCGCAGTCATGATGCCATTTAGCTTCTCAATTACAGAAGGTATCGCTCTAGGCTTTATTGCTTATTGTGTTATGAAGATAGGGACTTTCCGCTGGAAAGAAATTAATCTGTGTGTTGTGATTGTTTCATTAATGTTTATTTTAAAAATATTACTGATTGATACTCATGTTATTGATTTGAATTCTTTATTCTAATATTCAATAAATTAAGAACATCATGATACAGACAAACGGCACCAATAACGTGCCGTTTTTTATAAGAAAAGAGGTGATTATGCACGTACTTTTACAAGTAGATTTCCCTTATCATGGTCCTTTCGATAATGAAATGACACAAGCTATGGATGCATTATCTGCATCAATCAACCAAGAGCCTGGCTTTATTTGGAAAATTTGGACTGAAAATAAAGACACACAAAAAGCAGGTGGGATTTATCTCTTTGATTCAAAAGAAAATGCTCAAGCTTATCTAGAGAAACACAGCGCCCGATTAAAATCTTTTGGTATTCCAGAAGTACGTGGCGATATTTTTTCAATAAACCAAGCTTTAAGTTTAAAAAATCAAGCCTCTTTTTTGGCTAAGTAGCGAAAAGCACAAGTGTTATATACCACTTGTGCTTTTCTATTTTCTGCAATTACTCTACTTTCGTGGGCAACAACAAACCAAAGATAATGGAATCAGAAATCTCATCACCCACTATCCAACGCTGTTTAAGATAGCCTTCCTGTTCAAAACCTAATTTAGCTAATAAAGCAGCTGATGCTTTATTATTCGGATGAATATCCGCTTCTAAACGACGAACAGATAAATGTGTTTGGAGGTACGTGATAAATGCGACCATAGCTTCCTTCATGATCCCTTTCCCTTGATATGGCGTATCAAGGCAATACCCTATTTCGCCTCGTTGTGACTTAGGGTAATGATTAAAGAAAACACACATTCCCATTAATGCATTTGTCTCTTTGTCTATTACCGCTAAGCGCAGATACTCTTTTCTTTCCATATGGGTAATATCTTGAATGATATCTTCTTGCGCTTCTTGCAGTAATTGCCAAGGAAGATGGCTCCAGTAGCGAGTGACTTCAGGTGAACTCATAATATTAAACCAATTTTCAGCGTCTCCCATTTCAAAGGGACGCAAAATCAACCTTGATGTTTCAACCTGAATATCAGCGTAACGCATTTCTACTTTTCCTTATGACTGTTTGGAGCCACAAATGCAATACAAACCGGCTCTGCAATAGCATTTGGCTCAGAACGGAACATTATCTCTTGAGTATCGGCTATTTTTAAACTCGGCCAGTGCTTTAATCCTTCATCAAAATGTGCTTTTTCACAGTAATAACCCACCTCACTCACCAATACGACACCTTTCTCTTCTAATTGTTGAAGCGTAATATGCCGATTATAGATATTAGGCGGTTGTACATTTTTTTCTAATATCCACGGCTGTGAAGATAATGGTCTATCTTTGCCATAAAAAGTCACCCATTCATGCATATACTCGCCGCCCACATACGCAAGTGGCGTGTGATAATGCTGATACCAAGCTTGTTCAACATCTTGTACAAAGGTTTTTACACCAATAAATTTTTGACCCGCATTACGCACATTAGCGGCTTGTACGACGGTATAACCAGAAACAACCAACATACCAAAAACACCTAAACCATACAGTGCGCCACGTAATGAACGTTTAGGCATGACACTAATTGAGCCCACAAAAAGTGCAGTCGCAATCGACATAAAGGGTTGTAACCACTCGCTGATACGCCCCCCTTCATGAAAACTAAACCAAGTAAAAATAATCACTAATGGAAATAACAAAATAAAATTCAGTAATTGGCTATCTGGAGATGCAGACCAACTTACACGGCCACCATAAAGACGTAATATAACCCACATCAAGATAACAGGATAAAAAACCGTCAGCGCAGCACGCGTCGTACGCAAATTAAAACGGCTCTCTATTTGAGAATCAACCCATTTAAACGCGGCAAAATCGGTTTGCCATAGCCAAATAAAATTAGGGATAACAAAAGCAAGCCAAATCGCAATCGCCACATAAAAATAAGGCGATCGATAGCTCACCCGCACTTTAGGTACAAATAGGCTTAATAAAAAGACAGAACCCATAAAGGCTAGTGATGAGTATTTCCCCATTGTGGCAATACCCATAACAATAGCAAAGCCAATCCAATATTTTTGATTGTCATTGATTGCGCAGAGGAAAAAATAAAAAGCCCAAGCCCAGCAACCGACTAGAATATAGTTATCGTTATAAGGGATAATATCGAAGTTAATAATGCCAGATAAATTAAGCCCTAACATGGCAAACCATGCAAGATTAGCGTTACGAGTCAATTTATAAGCTAAATTCCAGACACCTAATAATCCAATAGCAATCACAATAAAGTGGATAAAATACCAATAAAAGCTAAAATCGACACCGCCATAAATAGCAGGTGACATTATAAAACCAACAAACCAAGGATTTTTAGGAGAACCCCAACCTCCATTGGTACCCCAATTGACTGCTTCTACGGCATCATAAGGCACCGTAGGGTCAAAAAGATAGCTGACTAAGATCCACAGTGTCGCATAGCCAATAACCCACCAATATACCGGTTTACGCAATTGCGCAGATGATAATGTCATAATAAATAGAAAGTTAAGTTGATAAATTTAATTTGGTCATTAAAAGATGTCACAACACAGTAAAGTATAGTGAAATGAACCGCACATTGTACGTGAGCAAAAATTAAATTGTCTTAAATTTGCGCTTTTATTGAAAATTTGTTTCTGATAGATTGCGCAACCAAGAAGATCACTACCGAGTTACCATTATGAATATGATTAAAAGAAAGCCCGCAGCAAAAACACGTAAAAAAACACGTGAAGAGCTGAACGCGGAAGGACGTGAACGCAAACGTCAAAAGAAACACCGTGGCAATCCTGCTGGTAACCGTCAGCAGGAAATGGAAAATAAAAACCAAACTAAAAATACAGTACCGAAAGATCCACGTATTGGTAGTAAAAAACCAATCCCTCTGATTGTGGGTGATACACCTAAAGTGGCGAAGAAAAAACCTGCGCCCGTCAAAGCAGAACCGGTTCGTTTAACACCTGAACAAGAATTAGACTTGTTAGAAAACGATACTCGTTTAGACGAATTACTGTCTCGCCTTGAAAATGGTGAAAAACTTAACGCTGAAGAGCAGGCTTATACTGAAAAAACCCTTGATCGTATTGACGAATTAATGGTTGAACTCGGTATTGAGTTTGAAGATGATGACGATGAAGAAAAAACTGAAGACATCATGCAATTACTAAAAGGTAAATAATCAAAAGGCTAATAATTTGTATTGATTACCTTACATCTAATGGATATCAGTAAACTATTGATATCCATTAGTTTTATATTTTTTCCGTTTTTTTCACATTTGATTTATGTTTGAAAACACCCTTTTCTTGTGATGACATAAACAAACCTATCAAGCTCAGATAACTCCACCTATTCCTCTCTTATCATCCCTGATATTCTATTTTTCTATCTTTAATATACGAGTGATAAGAAATATGGATAACAGACAGCAGTACTTAGATATCGCAGCCGGGCAAGGAGAAAAAGTGCCCTCTCGTATAGTGGCTTTTCCTGCACAGCCACTAAACTATGCACTTATTGAGCAACGCCTAGAAGAGCAGACGGATTATACGGATGGTGAAATTAATTATCTGAGTGAAAATATTGATGATGGTTTTTTCTATCGTTGCCAACATGGAGATAATGAATTACATTTTTTTGTCTGTCTTTATCCTCGAGATGAAGATTATGAAATACGCCCAATGTATTCGACAGATGAACTGACCCCGCAGTTATTAGCGCACGCAAATGCCACTACTCAAGATTTATTATTAGAAACGCTCTTTACCGAGGCGTTACATCCCTTAGCAAGTTACCGTCATCAACTGAATTTTCTAAATATTATTGCCCCCGAAATGGTTTTGGCATTAGATGAATCAGCGGCAGGTAAAGCCTTAACACCAGAGTGGGTCCGTTTTCAATTAAAGACCCCCGATCTCTATCCTGAAGTAGAAAGCTTATATGTTATTCATGCAGTCTATGATACAGAGAACGATCCACCAACAATGTTTTGGTTCCATACTCATGGGCTCGCACGCTGTGGCTTAACAGAAGTCGATTTAGTTATTCCAAGTATGCTTGAATCTTACTATGGTATTCCTGATCTCTTCCGTTGCTTTGTTAACAACAGCATTAATCATCGCCAAATCGAATTTGGAGAACCAATGCTTTGTGGACAAACATCAACAGGTTTAGAGTATCTTGTTGCCTTACCTTTTGAAGAAGGTATCCGCCATATCAATCAATCAACACCTCTCGAAAATCTTAGACCTTTAGAAGAGATGCGTTATGACACTGAAGGTGCACCCAATGGGGTTTTCTTGGGTGATTTAGCCGATCGTGACGAATATCATCAACATCCTTCCTCTATGCTATTTAGAACCAATGAAGAAAATCCTGTTTTAGAAACCTTCTTTAAAGGTTATGAAGAGCAGCAAGCGATGATGCTACTGCGTAGCAATGAAGAAACCTATGAGATGTCTGAAAAAGCCAAGCGACGCTGGGAATACTTCGTTTCTATGTTTGATAACTACAATCAACCATCTGTTGAGAAAAAAAGTGGTTTTCTCTCCAAATTATTAGGTAAAGACAAACCCGAAGAGGCTGAAAACCCTTGGCAATTTATGATCAAGTTCGGCATTCCTTATGGCGAAGAGGAAGAAAAAGAGCTTGAACATATGTGGTTTGTGCCACAGTCTCGTGATGGAGACATCGTTTATGCCAAATTACTCAACGTGCCATTTTATGTTGAAGAGATGCAAGAAGGTGAAATCTATCCTATCAATATAGATTTAATAACAGATTGGGTCGTTTCATTCGAAGATAATAGTTATACCCCTAACAATATTTACCAGCTTTTTAGCCACCAACAGACTCACTAATAGCTAACGATCTCATAACCCTAATGCGGGTTTCTTATTTAATAATAATGAGAAACCCGCTTTTAATTTCAGTGAAATCTACTTTCATCTTGTGATCAGTTAACATTATTAATTGATTGTTATTTTGTTGCTACATTGATATCTCAACTCTTCACATTTTGTTTTTGTCTAGTAACAGATAGAGAAAACAGTTCGTTTTCCTTCCAATATCTTTTCTCTGGTTGATTTAAATCAAGTGTTGATAAGCCTAGAGTAGGCTAAATTATACCCAATAAAGATAATTATAATTCTCATTAGCATTAAAAATATTTATTATAATTATCCTGACTCTTATTATGTGAATTTTTATATACGTTAATAATTATCAGTATCATTATTTTTTGTATCAATATTCGTGGAAGAACGATTTATGTCACTGATCCCAAATCACAGTTATAAAATCTTGAGCTACTCACCTCAGATTAGCCCTGCATACAGGCAGAAGTTGCTATCTTTAGGTATGTTGCCTGGCGCTGTGTTTAACGTTATTCGTATCGCACCACTGGGTGACCCTATTCAAATAGAAACGCACCGAGTATCCCTCATTTTGAGAAAAAAAGATCTCGCACTTATTAACCTTAGCGAAGTGGTTCATAACGAAAAATAATCGTTATTTCTCATTCAACCAGGCAAGACAACTATTGGCATCACTATTATGACTCCTCTCACTATAGGCCTTATCGGCAACCCCAATGCTGGTAAAACGACACTTTTTAATCAGTTAACAGGCTCTCGCCAGCGCGTAGGTAACTGGGCGGGTGTGACGGTCGAACGCAAAGTTGGTCGTTTCACAACGACAAATCATAAAATTGAGCTCGTCGATTTACCCGGCACTTACTCTTTAACGACAATCTCAGAACAGACATCGCTTGATGAGCAAATTGCCTGTCATTTCATTTTAAGTAATGAAGCCGACATGCTGATTAACGTTGTTGATGCCTCTAATCTTGAACGAAACCTTTATTTGACATTACAGCTTCTTGAGTTAGGCATTCCCTGCATTGTGGCATTAAACATGCTCGATATTGCAGAACATCAAGATATGCAAATTGATATCAAAGCGTTGTCTGAGCAACTGGGTTGCCCTGTTATTCCTATGGTTTCAACAAAAGCATCGGGAATGGATAAGCTCAAAGACGCGATTGACACTTTTCCTGCTGAAAAGAAAAAACCACAAGAATTACTCACATCCTACCCAATATGGTTACTTAATGAAGTCGAAGCGCTCGCTGAAAAAATTAACCATGATGAGTTTAATTTACAGCAACGTCGGTGGATGGCATTACAGTGTTTAGAAGGGGATATTTATACCCATCAGCGTGCTCAAGTTACCACCGAAGATATCAAAGCTATTCGTCAGCGAATTCAAGATGAACACAATAATGAACCCGAATTAGTCATTGCAGATGCCCGTTATCAAAATATTGAACGCATCTGTCATACTGTGATTAATATGGAGTCTATTAAGCCAAATATCCTGACACAAAATATCGATAAAGTGATATTAAACCGTTGGTTAGGTGTACCTATCTTCCTGTTTGTAATGTATTTAATGTTCGTTTTGGCGATTAACATCGGTGGTGCATTACAACCCGCTTTTGAAGGTGGATCTGAAGCCATCTTTATTCATGGTATTCAATGGATTGGTGCAACCTTTAACTTTCCAGAATGGTTAACCATTTTCCTTGCACAAGGTGTCGGTGGTGGTATCAATACTGTTCTTCCTCTCGTGCCACAAATCGGGATGATGTACTTGTTCTTATCTATCCTTGAAGATTCTGGCTATATGGCTAGAGCTGCTTTTGTAATGGATAGATTGATGCAGGCTTTGGGTCTGCCGGGTAAATCATTCGTACCGCTGATTGTCGGCTTTGGTTGTAACGTACCATCCATTATGGGTGCACGTACCCTCGATGCTCCAAGAGAACGATTAATCACAGTATTAATGGCACCGTTTATGTCTTGTGGTGCACGCTTAGCTATCTTTGCTGTTTTTGCCGCCGCTTTCTTTGGTAAAAATGGCGCGAGTGTGGTTTTCTCGCTTTATCTTCTGGGTATTGTTGTCGCTATTTTGACGGGGTTACTGCTAAAACATACCATTATGCGTGGTGAAGCCTCACCTTTCGTGATGGAACTGCCTGTTTACCATGTGCCTCATCTAAAAACCTTATTGATGCAAACTTGGCAACGTTTAAAAGGCTTCGTAATACGTGCTGGTAAAGTCATTATTATTGCCAGTATGTTTATCGGTGCATTAAATAGCTTTACCTTCTCAGGTAAACCTGCCGATAACATCAATGACTCTGCATTAGCATCGGTCAGTAAAGTGATCACACCATTATTGCAACCTATTGGTGTTCATAACGATAACTGGCAAGCAACGGTAGGTTTAGTCACAGGGGCGATGGCAAAAGAAGTGGTTGTAGGAACATTAAATACCCTTTATACCGCGGAAAGCATTGTGAACGAGCCTTTTGATCCTGAAGAATTCGATCTTTGGGGTGAAATTAGTGACGCTTTTGGTGAAACATGGGATAGCTTAAAAGAAACCTTTACCCTAGCCGCACTTTCTAATCCAATTGAAGCAAGTAAAGGTGATGGTGAAATGGATACCGGCACTATGGGTACCATGGGAGCTAAATTTGGCTCTGGTATTGCCGCATACAGCTACTTAATCTTTGTTTTACTGTATGTACCTTGTGTTTCAGTAATGGGTGCCATTGCCCGTGAAACAAGCCGTGGCTGGATGACTTTCTCCATTCTTTGGGGATTAAATATTGCTTACTCATTGTCAGCGCTGTTCTATCAAGTAGCAACCTTTAGTGAGCATCCGCAAAGTAGTGGCATAACCATTGTTGCCGTGGTGATCTTTAACTTAATTCTCTTTATCTTGTTGCGTAATGCCCGTAGTCGTCTAACAATAAACTTAAGCAATAAGCCTTCATTGGCTAAACAATGTTGTTCAAAAGGTAGTTGTCACTAGGTGACAAAGGAAAGGTAAGATGGCCAGTTTGATAGAAGTTCGTGATTGTATCGCCCTTAATGGTCGAGCCGATGCCCGTCTTATCAGCCATCAACTCAATATGCCTGAACCGTTGGTACAAGCAATGTTAGAACGGCTCACATTGATGGGTAAGCTTCAAGAAGTAGATGTAGAGGAGTGTCTCACAGGCAGTTGTAAAAGTTGCCCTGAAGCCACTGCCTGCCAGACAAAGCTTTATCAATTAACCTAACAAATTGATAAATGCCATCACAAAAACCCTTACTTTATGTAGGGGTTTTTATCTAAT
This sequence comes from Proteus sp. fly-1089, assembly GCF_040138965.1. Lineage (NCBI taxonomy): Bacteria > Pseudomonadati > Pseudomonadota > Gammaproteobacteria > Enterobacterales > Morganellaceae > Proteus > Proteus sp. fly-1089. Next base: position 130,287 of record NZ_JBEETS010000007.1, on the reverse strand, counting down.
GCTTAAGATGAATCATTTTCATCTTCCTATTTAATGATTTACTTTCCTAACTATCACGGCATAATTCTTTAAATATAGACGTAAAGACGTCTATTGTTATTTCACTTTATAAGAATATAAAATTATGCCAATAACTGAATTTTCATCGACCATTACAACCAGTAAACAAGGTGGATTACAGATGCAATGTGCATCACGCCAGTTTCAATTTTTACTTGATGAACCTATGTCATTAGGTGGAAAAGACAGTGCAATGAATCCTGTTGAAGCATTATTGGGTACATTAGGTGCTTGTAAGGGGATTGTTGCCAAAAGCTTTGCGCGTATGCATAAAATTAATCTCAACGATATTCGCATTGAAGTTAAAGGCGAATTAGATACCGATGGTTTTACGGGAAAAAATAAAGACGCCAAATTAGGCTTTAGTAAAATTACGACACACTTTTTTATTCAAGCTGATAATAGCGAAGAAGAAATTGCTGCATTTATCGCTTTTATTGAACGCACTTGCCCTGTTGCTGACACCATAAAGAATGCCCCTATTTTTGAGACATCTTTTCATCTTGAGAACGTGCTCGTATAAAAAGATTTATCACTGCCCAAATATGGGCAGTTTTTAGCACCCTATCACGTGATATCGCAGACATTCATTAATGCTTGAGCGAATTCATCAGGATGTGAAATAAACGGTGCATGAGCCGCATTACGGAAAATAACAGACGGTGAATGTGGATAAAAAGTATCTAATAATTCGGCCACTTTTCGAGGAACTAAACCATCTAAATAACCGTAAAAACGAATAAAAGGACAACTCAACGTTTTCAATTCTTCTCGTAAATCCTCAGTACGTAGAATTTCTAATCCACCATTAAGCACCTCAACAGAAGGGAGTGGTTGCTCTAATACCACGGATTTTAATGCTTTCATATCTTCACGGGCACTTTGAGTACCCAATGTTTGCAGTGCTAAAAAGCGCTCAACTGTGCGATGAAAATTTTCATTTAACTGCTGTTCAAATCCTTTCAAAACCTCAGGTTTGATGCCCGGCCAAGTATCATGTGCACTAAAGCAAGGAGAAGAAGCTACGGTAATCAACGCTTGTACCTTATTGGGATTATCTAAAACAACACGGCTAGCGACTAATCCACCTAAAGACCACCCTAGCCAAATGGCATTAGCAGGCGCTTTTGCAAAAACAATCTCTGCCATTTCTTTTAATGTGAGTGCTGAAAATCCTTGGCTACGCCCATAACCCGGTAAATCAACAAGATGAAGTGTAAAATGCGAGGTTAATCTCGGTATTAATGATTGCCACACCTGCGCATTCAGCCCCCATCCGTGTAGTAGCACAAGATCTGTTTTTCCTTCACCGATTGTCTGCCAATACAGTTTATTCATTGTTATGCTCTCTTCTCTTTTACAAGGATGTTCATTATGTGGATAACAATAGCAGGATATTGTTGGCTATGTCGTCAACCCTTAGATTATGATACTAAAGGTATTTGTTCGAGTTGTATTCGACATCTACCAAAACAACAAAATCGATGCCCTTGTTGCTTATATCCTTCTCATCATTCTATGATGTTGTGCGGGCGTTGCTTACAATCACCCCCACTATGGAAACAGATGTTGACAGTCACCGACTATCAACCGCCATTAAATAAATTATTACACCTTTATAAATACCAACCTCGCCCTCAAATAGCTTTATGTCTTGCACGACTTTTTCTATTGCGATGGCTTTCACATCGGCGAGAAAATTTGGTGCAGAAACCTGACAGAATTATTAGCGTTCCTTTACATCGTCATCGCCGTTGGTCTAGAGGCTTTGAGCAAGTAGAAGCTATCGCTAAGCCTTTGGCAAGATGGCTAAATTGTGCTTATCAACCGAATACCCTGATAAGAACTCGTGCTACACTGGTGCAAACGCATCTTAATGCCAAGCAAAGGCAACAAAATTTAAAACATGCATTTGTATTAAATAACACAGTGTCGGTATCAGGGAAAAATCTGGCACTAATTGATGATGTTATCACTACAGGTGCGACATTAAATTCCATCGTACCCTTGTTATTTCGTGCGGGAGCACGCTCTGTTGAGGTATGGGCGATTTGTCGAACCTTGTAGTTAACCGCCAATTGGGCGTATGATAACCAACCAGAACAGTCAACTATTGAGCAAGACGATATGATTATTATTACTGATGCCGCACAGGCGCATTTTGCCAAACTACTGGCTAACCAAGAACCCAACACCCAAATTCGTGTATTCGTTATCAATCCAGGCACACCTAATGCTGAATGTGGCGTTTCATACTGCCCACCTGATGCCGTAGAGCCAAACGATACTGAAATTAAGTTCGAAAAACTTTCTGCGTATGTTGATGACATCAGCGCACCTTTCTTAGAAGATGCTGAAATTGATTTTGTCACTGACCAACTAGGCTCACAATTAACCCTAAAAGCACCTAACGCGAAAATGCGTAAAGTTGATGCTGATGCACCATTAATTGAGCGTGTTGAATACGTGTTGCAGTCACAAATTAACCCTCAATTAGCGGGTCATGGTGGTCGCGTGAGTCTGATGGAAATCACTGAAGATGGCTATGCTATCTTACAATTCGGTGGTGGTTGTAACGGTTGTTCAATGATTGATGTCACTTTAAAAGATGGCATCGAGAAAGAACTATTAAACCTGTTCCCTAATGAATTAAAAGGTGTGAAAGACTTAACTGAGCACCAACGTGGCGAACACTCCTACTACTGATCCTTCAGTATCAAATCCCCTATGATATTCACCTGCACTGATATCATGGGGGATTTTTATATTAAAATAATCATTTACAAAGAGTTACGTTATCTTTACCCATTTGACGTTATGATAAATGTGTCGTTCTCTCGCTCAGAACAAATAAATTAATTAACAATATAATAAATAAGACAATTATGGATAAGTTTCAATTTCTTAGCATTGAACAAGCTTATCAATTCTGGGTATCTCAATCGGCTATTTTAGTCGATGTGAGAGATCCTCAGAGTTATCGCTTTGGTCATGCGACAAATGCATTTCATCTCACCAATGAAACGCTAAATCAATTTTTACAAAATGCTGACTTTGATGTTCCTGTTATGGTGATGTGCTATCACGGCCACAGCAGTCAAGGGGCAGCTCAATATCTGGTTAATATGGGCTTTGAAACCGTTTATAGTATTAATGGTGGTTTTGAAGCATGGCAAAGAGAGTTTCCACAAGCGATAACGTCTCTGCAATAACGACGGATGAGTTTTGTCAATGATCCACATTATTACGCTTTCTAACCCTCAAGCTGCTGATTTATTTGTCAATTACATGGCAACAAAAGGTGTGCGAATTCACGCAAAAAATGAGAATCAGCAAATCTCACTTTGGTTAGAAGACCAACATCAGTTAGAAATGGTTGAAAAAGAACTTAACACGTTCCTACGTGAGCCCTTTCATCCGCGCTATCAAGCCGCAAGTTGGCAAACCGGCAATCCGCAAAATACGGGTATAAAATATCGTCCAGCTTTTTCGGTAAAAAATATGGTACAGCGTTCAGGCCCGTTAACGGTACTGGTGATTATTTTATGTATCCTCGTTTTTATCTGGCAACAAGTGGTTGGTGACTATGATGTCATGCTCCATTTAGCATGGCCTTATGAAGAGAGCTTAAACCTTGAAGTTTGGCGCTATATTACTCCAGCATTTATTCATTTTTCACTGATGCATATCGCCTTTAACCTTGCTATGTGGTGGTATCTCGCAAGTCAAACAGAGCAGCGATTAGGTACCAGTAAATTATTTGTGATCATGCTCGTTTCTGCGCTCTTTAGTAATTGGGCACAATCCTTGTTTACAGATTCCAACTTTGGTGGGCTTTCTGGTGTTGTTTACGCATTAATTGGCTATGTTGGTTTAACCGGAATACGTAATCCTGAAAAAGGTATTGGCGCCCCAACAGGTTTAATCGTCTTTTCAATTTTATGGATTGTTGCAGGTTATATGGGCGTTTTAGGTGACTCTATCGGAAATGCTGCACATTTTGCAGGCTTCCTTATCGGCTTATTGATGGCTTTGTGGGATAATCGACATCAATTATCTCGTAGATCATAATAAAATTAACATGATATTTTTAACATTAGGGGACACCTGTGAAGCAAACGCAACGACATGATGCCATCATTGAACTGGTACGCCTACAGGGCTATGTCAGCACTGAAGAGTTGGTGGAACATTTTGAAGTCAGCCCACAGACCATCCGACGTGATTTAAATGAATTAGCGGAAAAGAACAAAATCCAACGTCATCACGGTGGTGCCGCATTACCTTCAAGTTCTGTGAATACCGCTTATCATGATCGTAAAATTATGTGGTCTGATGAAAAATCACGGATTGCGCAACGCGTGGCGAGTTTAATTCCTGATGGTGCAACACTATTTATTGATATTGGTACAACGCCTGAAGCCGTAGCACATGCACTTATTAACCATAAGAACCTCCGTATAGTAACTAACAACCTTAATGTAGCAACATTACTGATGGGCAAAGAAGACTTTCGTTTGATCCTTGCAGGTGGTGAAGTGCGTACACGAGATGGAGGGATTGTCGGTGAAGCTACACTTGATTTTATCTCTCAATTCCGTCTTGATTACGGTATTTTAGGGATAAGTGGTATTGATATGGATGGCTCATTGCTTGAGTTTGATTACCACGAAGTTCGCACTAAACGCGCAATTATCGAAAATTCGCGCTGTGTTATGTTAGTGACTGACCATTCTAAATTTGGTCGTAATGCGATGGTAAATTTAGGCAATATGAATCTGATCGATTACTTATTTACCGATCAAGAACCACCAGCGGGGATACAAAAAATTGTCGAACAACACAACGTTCAACTCGAATTATGTTAATTGAATAAACTCCCTCGAAAAGTACCTTTTTAGGTACTTTTTTTTATCAATTCACCATCAAACTCAATTAACTCCTTCTATTTCTTCTCTTTTTTATTAATACATTAACAATGTTGCTTATTTTCAATAAGCCCACAAATTATGTGGATATGATAATAAATTGTTATCCATATCACGCGGTTATGTTTTTTATCAGTTATATAGTTGGCATTTTCATCAAACTTCATTACAATTATGAGCGAAAACGAACATTAAAGAATTGTTTCGCGCATTCGTAGGAGGATGTTATGAAAACTCAAGACTTGATTGTCATCGGCGGCGGAATAAACGGCGCTGGAATTGCGGCGGATGCAGCTGGCCGAGGCCTTTCAGTACTTATGCTGGAAGCTCAAGACTTAGCAAGTGCGACATCTTCCGCGAGCTCTAAACTTATTCATGGTGGCTTACGTTATCTAGAACACTACGAATTCCGCTTAGTAAGCGAAGCATTGGCAGAGCGTGAAGTGTTATTACGCTTAGCGCCACATATCGCATTTCCAATGCGCTTTCGCCTACCACACCAACCACACTTACGCCCAGCTTGGATGATCCGTATTGGTCTGTTCCTTTATGATCATTTAGGAAAACGAGTAAGCCTACCAAGCAGTAAAGGTATTAAATTTGGTGCAAACTCTGTTTTAAAACCAGAATTAACACGCGGTTTTGAATATTCAGACTGTTGGGTTGATGATGCACGTTTAGTGGTACTCAACGCACAAGAAATCGTCCGTCGTGGTGGTGAAGTGCGCACACGCACAAAAGTCACCCGCGCTTGGCGTGAAAATAATTTATGGATGGTAGAAGCAAAAGATTTACGCACAGGTGAAACATCGCTCTACCAAGCCAAAGCCTTAGTAAACGCAGCAGGTCCTTGGGTTAAAACCTTATTTGATGAAGGCTTAAAACTGAAATCACCTTATGGTATCCGTTTAATTAAAGGTAGCCATATCGTTATTCCTCGTGCTCATAACGAACCACAAGCTTATATTTTACAAAACGAAGATAACCGTATTGTTTTCGTTATTCCTTGGATGGATGAGTTCTCTATCATTGGTACTACGGATGTTGAATATAAAGGCGATCCTAAAGATGTCGCTATCGATGACAACGAAATTCAGTATTTACTGAAAGTCTATAACGATCACTTTAAAAAGCAGTTAACTAAAGAAGATGTGGTATGGGATTACTCTGGCGTACGTCCATTATGTGACGACGAATCAGATTCACCACAAGCAATTACCCGTGACTACACCTTAGATGTTCATGATGATAATGGTCAAACACCACTGTTATCTGTATTTGGTGGTAAATTAACGACTTATCGTAAATTAGGTGAGCACGCTGTTGATAAACTTGTTGCTTACTTCCCTAACATGGGTAAACCGTGGACTAAAAATGGTCAATTACCAGGCGGTAATTTAGAAGGTTGTGATCGTGATGGTTATTCACGTTTAATTCGCCAACGTCATCCTTGGTTACCAGAAGCACTGGCACTGCGTTTTGCCCGTACTTATGGTAGCAACACCGAATTACTGCTTGAAGGCATTACTGATTTAGCAGGCATGGGTGAAAACTTCGGTCATAATCTGTATGAAGCAGAATTACGTTATTTAGTAAAACATGAGTGGGTTATTGAAGTGGATGATGCTATTTGGCGTCGTACTAAACTCGGCATGTGGCTAAATGACGAGCAAAAACAACGTATTAGTCAATGGCTATTGGCAAATACACACACTGTATAAGAGTAATAAAAATATTCTCTGACTCTGTTCGATGTTTTTATTAGCAATTTTTGTGGCGCCTAATACCGCGCCACTTTTTTTCTTTTTTCACAGTAAAAAAATCAATATATAACCTGTTGATGCCTATTTAAGCTGTTTTTCCAAAAAGGCTTTTAATACTGTCGCATTATTTTGTTGCTTATCTTTACCTGAATAAAGTAATACCAACGGTTGCTCTTTCGCTATTGCGACAAGCAATTGCCAATGTTCAGGCGCAGCTATTAATTCTTGCGTATAACGTTGCGTGAATTCAGTAAAATCCCCTCCACCACCATGAAACCATTTTCGTAATTCAGTCGAAGGCGCAACACCTTTATTCCATTCATCATAATGAAAATCTGTCTTTTTCACCCCTCTTGGCCAGAGCCTATCGACTAACACACGATAACCTTCATGCTCACCATCTTTATCATCATAAACACGTTTACAGGTGATCATTTCGCCTCCCATCAATACGTTAGTTAGTTTTATTGTAGAAGAAAAATGAGAAAATTAACCCCTCAATATACTCACTTTCATCATAGAGTCGCTTTCAACATGAAATTCCCTCTCCTTTTGATTGAATTATCCTCATCAAAAATAGGGCGAATAGTTGTTGACTAAATAACCTAATTAAGAGAGTCTACATCTAGACGTCTAAATGGTTAGATGGGCAAATAAGTAGTGATACTTAAATAAAAATAACAACACAGTGAAAGATTGATGAGGTACAGGTATGAGCTTTTATCACGCAAGCCAACATGAAGCGCTTAACCAAAATCTTGCTGAATTAGATGGCCAGATCCAAGTTTCATTTGAATTTTTTCCTCCTCGTACCGAAGAGATGGAAAATATCCTTTGGCAATCTCTTGCGCGTTTAAATACCTTAAAACCGAGCTTTGTTTCTGTGACCTATGGTGCAAACTCAGGAGAGCGTGATAGAACACACTCTATTATTAAAGGAATAAAAGAACGCACAGGATTAGAAGCAGCACCACACTTAACTTGTGTTGATGCAAGCCGTGAAGAACTCCAGCATATCGCACAAGATTATTGGCAAAGTGGTATTCGTCATATTGTCGCTTTACGCGGAGACTTGCCCGATAACACACAAAAGCCAGAAATGTACGCCACTGACTTAGTCCATTTACTCAAAGGCGTAGGTAATTTCGATATTTCTGTTGCCGCTTATCCAGAAGTGCACCCTGAAGCAAAAAGTGCACAAGCGGATTTAATTAACTTAAAAAGAAAAGTAGATGCGGGAGCAAATCGTGCCATCACTCAGTTTTTCTTTGATGTAGAAAGTTACTTACGTTTTCGTGATCGCTGTGTTTCAACAGGGATTGATGTGGAAATTGTACCAGGTATTCTGCCTGTAACTAATTTTAAACAGCTAAAACGCTTTGCGGGTTTAACCAATGTAAAAATTCCGGGATGGATGAATAAAATGTTTGATGGATTGGAGAATGATCCTGAAACCCGTAGTCTGGTAGGTGCATCAATTGCAATTGATATGGTGAAAATTTTAAGTCGTGAAGGGGTAAAAGATTTTCACTTTTATACGCTTAATCGTTCAGAATTAACTTATGCTATTTGCCACACGCTGGGTGTTCGTCCTGAACTTGTTAGAGCATGAATTGACACAATTACCCCGCCAATAAAGCGGGGTGACATTCTGATGAATTATTCACCAAAGTGATATAGTTTTTCTGCTGGCAATAGGCTGTATGCGGTATCGAGATCACCATTAGCAATACAAGCATCTATTTTATGTACCTTATCGGTAATATCCGTAATATTCACAATCCACTCTTTACAATATTTTTCAACTGCTTGATTTCGCAAACCAATTTGGATGGTGCGATAACTGAGCCGATTAAGATAAATATCACGTTCAGGATCCCACTGAATGCGGATATTACTGGTTTCTGACGCTTCTTTCCAAGCTTCAGCGCTAGTATAGCGGTCTGGGTCAAAATGACTCACAACTCCTTGAGTCAGCATCTCTTGAAAGCCTTCATGCGTAATATCAACCGCAAGAATAGAAGCTTGATTAGCGTCTTTACGTCCCCAACCAGAACGGTACATCATCCAAAGAAAGGAAGGTTTTACCCAAGTCATACGGGTCATACTAAAAGGGGGCGAAACAAATGTTCCGTTTGCGACTGCGCTCTGAGCAATAGTATTAGAATAGGCTTGATAAACACGAACAAAATCATTCGTATAATATGCCCTTACTTCACACTCAGGACATCGGTCAACATCATCGTTCATCTTTCTTTAATATCCTTTTATATTAATAAAATGGAACTATCCGCTTAAATTATGAGCCTCTGATCGCAGATAATCAAGAGCCCTTATTTTTGTTAAAGCTCTATCAATAGAGTAGCGCGCATTTATAAAAGTAAAAAAAAGAATAACAATAAAACGAGCAGACTAATGTTCCTATTGTGTTTTATTTATACAGTGATGAGTCAATTAAATCGCTTATTCGCCTCACTTTGTGAGTAGATTAGCAAGATTAATTGACTCACTGGGTAGAAATTAGGCGCTCGATAAGCTGTGTTTTTATTAATGCAGGGGATTTAACTGTAGTGCCTGCTATCTTTGCAGACATGATTTCAAAGGCTTTTTCGACCAATAAAGCCTCATTTTGCTTCATTGACCACACGTTATTAGGTAAAAAGCTCAACATCACATGATCATCGAATGTACCAATATGGAGGTGAGCAGGAATAACACCTTCGTGTTGACGAATAACGCTCAATAGACCTTCAAGAATAGGCAGTGATGAGGCAATAAAATGAGTCGGTATTTTCTGATGTTGCTCTAAATACTGTTTCATCATTTGTTCGCCATCTTTGGTCGTATTATGTTCTGCATAAGAGACCGTTACACGGCTATCATCGCCATAATGCCCTTTTATCGCTTGTACATAACCTCGTAAGCGCGCTGCAATCGTGGGCAATAACGCATCTCCCGCAAAAAAATGGATTGGCGCATCTAGCTTTATCATTGCTCTTGTCAGTTGAGCCCCACTGTCGCAGTTATCTGATGCTACACAAATAGCATCACTCACAGAAAAATCTCTATCTAAGAAAACGAGGGGTTTTTGGCGGTGTTTCACATGGTGTAACTGATTTTTTCGGCTGGATGAAACAATAAAAATGCCATCAACATTACGTTCATCCATTGATTTAACAAGTTTATTTTCATTTTTGATATCACCATAGGTACAGCTAATTGTTAGCTGACAACCAATTTGGTGACAATGCATTTCTAATTTTTCAGCCAAAGCAGCAAAAAACGGGTTAGAAAGACGAGGAATAACCAATCCGTAGGTATCTGTTTTATTCAGCTTTAAGCTTCTTGCCGCATGATTGACGGTATAACCAAACACCTCAACATAGTCTGCTATCTTTTTTTGTGTTTTTGCACTGATCCGGTATTGATCACCTTTGCCATTTAATACCAATCTGACTGTGGTAATAGACAAATTCAGGTCATTTGCAATCTGTTCAACTGTTTTTGCCATTAATATTCCATCATTGATATGGTCCTCATCGTAATGATGAGGACCAGTTAACCTTTACTGAGCAGGCTTAGCTCGGCATTTCTTCCACATTGCTTTTAACGAAGGCCCTATAATTGGTAGGATCAACGTCAGTATCGCAATACCTAAGAATGTCGCTGTAATTGGGCGAGTATACAGAATTGATAAGTCGCCCTGAGACATCATTAAAGCACGACGTAAGTTTGATTCAGCCATCGGTCCTAAAATAATCCCGATAACTACAGGAGACATGGAAAAGTCGAGCTTTATCATAATATAAGCTAACAATCCCGCCCCCATCATTACAAACACATCAATGATGCTATGGTTTACAGAATAAGCACCTACACTACACAATACAAAGATAATAGGCACTAATACACGGCGTGGCACATCCATCACTCGAACAAAGAGTTTCATACATAAGAAACCTAAGATACCGAGGAAAATATTCGCCATCATCAAGCCAATAAAGATACTGTTTACTTCAACGGGATTGTCTGTAAAGAGCTGAGGCCCCAATGCCAATCCTTGAACCATAAACGCACCCATAATAATGGCGGTTGCACCATCACCTGGAATACCTAAGGTCATTAACGGCACCATAGTTCCGCCTGTGACGGAGTTTGCACCCGCTTCTGGTGCAGAAACACCTTCTGGTGAACCGTGACCAAACTCTTCAGGGTGTTTAGACCAACGCTTTGCTTCGTTATAAGAGATAAATGATGAAATATCTCCGCCCGTTCCCGGAATTGCACCAATCGTTGTACCAATGGCAGATGAACGAAAATAAGTTGGTAATACACGTTTAAAATCAGCCCATGTTGGTAAGACTCGGTGAATACGTGCGTTAATTTTTTCGTTTTTCTTCTGCTTACGTTCACGGTACTCTTCTTCAAAGCTAATAAGTCCTTGAGAGAAAGCAAACAAACCGACCAAGATAGGAATAAACGAAACACCACCCATTAAATAAACGGTATCAAAGGTAAAACGAGGTCCTGACGTCATCGGATCAAGCCCTATGGTCGCAATCGCTAAACCAATTGCTCCCCCCATTAATCCTTTCACAATCGATTGCGATGATACACTGGTAATAATACTTATGCCAAATACTGCGAGCGCGAAATACTCAGCTGCGGAGAAACCTGTTGCTACTTTTGCCAATTGAGGTGCAATCACAATCAAGGCAATCGTACTAAAGATCCCTCCAAACATGGAGCCCATTGTGGATAACCCCAGTGCCCGCCCCGCTTCACCTTTTTTCGCCATTGGATAACCATCCAAGACTGTTGCAGCAGAGGCCGGAGTACCTGGTGTACTAATCAATATCGCGGTAATTGAGCCACCATAAACGGCACCACAATACATTCCTAGCAGGAGTAATATCCCTGTCATTCCTTGGAAGGAGTATGTTAATGGGAGTAGCAATGCAATTCCCATATTCACTGTTAAGCCAGGTAATGCACCGATAATAATACCCGCGAATACCCCTAACAGGATCATCGTTATCGTTTCCAGACTGAAAACGACCATTAAAGCGTCTAATATTTCCATCTCAAAGCTCCTTTACCGCTTACTCAAAAAAGACGGAGGTTGGCAGAGGTGAATTAAAGATAATGTCAAAGAAGACATAAACGGCGGCGACCATCACGACGGGAATAACGACCAACGCGATAGGTTTTCTTTCATTCATCAGCCACATAATGACCGGGATAAGAAGCAATGACGGAATAATAAAACCAAAAAAATGTAAACCCGCGGCATAGACCAACATAAAGATGCCTAAACCATAAGCGCGTTTAACTGCGGTAGAACTTAGGTCAACAGACTTGTGCACGTGTTTGATTTTATCAACCACAATACTAATCCATTGAAAAATCCCCAGTAAAATAAATAAGATGGCTAAACCGTAAGGCCAAAAACGTTCCCCTGGTACACCATAATCATCAAACATGCTCATATCACGGGAGAGATAGATAATAAGTGCCCCGAAAGCCACTGAAATCGCACCGATGATTGTATTGATTTTTGTCATGTCGGGATCTCCCCGACCCTACCTGCCGTAACAGGTAGGGTGGTTTATAATAATAGAAAAGTTATTTTTTCAGGGTTGTTGAAATTAACTCAGCATACATCTCGTGGTCTTCTTTCATCATTTGGTAAGCATCGTCACCAGTGATAAATACAGGCATAATACCTTGTTTTTTCAGTGCTTCTTGATATGCAGGTTTTTGAACCACTTCAGAGAATGCATCCACTAACTCTTTCTTCACGTTATCAGGTACATTAGCGGTTGTTGCTAATACAGCCCAAGCACGCATTTTTACGTTAGTGTCTAATTTCAGTGCTTCTTTGAAAGTTGGTACAGCTGGGAATAATGGGAAACGACGTTCATCCATTACACCAAGAACACGTAAAATACCTGCATCAACTTGAGATTTAACCGCACCTGGTGTGGTTAATACGCCATCAATATGGTTACCTACTAATGCTGCGATTGAAGGACCTGTACCTTCGTTATAAGGGATGTGATTAAATTTAGTGCCAGTAGTACGCTCGATATTAACACCAGCTAAGTGATAAATAGCACCCATACCAGAATTACCTACTTTCAGTTTACCCGGATTCGCTTTCGCGCCATCGATAAACTCTTGTAACGTGGTGTAAGGTGATTCGGCATTAACAACTAATACCACAGGATCGGCAATGGTTGTTGCGATTGGGGTAAAGTCTTTATAAGTAACCGGTGATTTCCCTTGGTGTGGGAACATCGCCAACTCAACAGTTGTCATCACTAATTTTGTGCCATCTGGGCGCGCATTAGCAACTTCAATCAGACCAGTTAAACCATTACCAGCAGGCTTATTCACAGGAACGAAGATACGTCCAGCTGGCATCACATCTTTTGCAAATTCAATGATAGTACGAGCAGATGTATCAGTACCACCACCCGGATTTTTCGGGATGACAACATCAATATTTTTTGTAGGATACGTTAACTGTTGGGCAACTGCATTCCCCATGCCCAGTGTCATCGTAATCGCCAACGCTGCGAGTAGACTCTTTTTCATAAAACCCTTTCTCCACATTTTTATTGAGTAGCCATTAATTGCTGATAAACAATGTTTTTTCGATTCCAAGTAAAGGTCACGTGTAGGGTATTGTTTTCAGCAATAATAGCCGGATATGAAAATTCGCCTTCCCCATCGAGTAAATCGAATGGTTCAGACCAAGTACTGCCATTATCGGATGAAAGACTGACAGAGATAGGATAACGACGGCTCCAGTTACCTGAATTCGGGTTATACACCAATGCCAGTTGACCATCTGCGAAGGAGACGACATCAATGCCGCTATTATTATTTGGTAATATTGTTGCATAAGCCGGACACCAACTGCGCCCATAATCCGTTGAATCGCTACGATAAATAGTACCGCGCGTACTCCGCATCATGGCATGCACATGCCCTGGCTGGGATTCCCATAGTGTTGGCTGTATCACGCCATCCCATTGAAAAACGCGTTGTAGATCAGTCTCCCATAAGGCATCGTCCTTTAAACCTTGCCAAATTTCATGTTCCGCCAGCTCACCTTTATGGTGTTCAATCGGAATATCCACTCGCAACCAGTGCTGACCGTTGTCACTCGATATATCAACAAACGAATCCCAAAATTGGTCATCCTCAACCGATCCTGGTGCCAGCCACTCGCCATTCGACATCACTAATACTTTGTTCTTCACAGGACCTCTAGGTGCTACATCACCAGAAACCAATTCACTCGGTAAACCCCAGCTATTTCCGCCATCCTTCGAGATAACGTATTGGGTCGTCCAACTATGTACATCGGGACCCGTTTTATAAAACAGCCAGATATTACCTGTTGATGGGTCAACATGTAAAACTGGATTCCAGTGCGCAACACCCGGATTTTTAACAACAGGTTGAGCGTGTTGCCAATGATCGCCCTCTTTTATCGCTAGCCAGATAGCAGTATTACCACTACCTTCTTTATCACCAGCAAAAAAAGCGGTTAACAAACGCTCAGAGTTAGGCACACGCGCAATCGTTGAAGCATGGCAGTGATTAAAAAGTGAATGTGCGTTATCAAGCACAAACTGGGTTTCCTTCATCACGAAAGGCATATTCCTACTCCTGTGTCCTAAATTAATCTAACGAAAGCCATTTTTTCATGTTTTCACCTAATGCAGTCATGCTATTGACGGCAGAAGGGAAAAATGAGTTTTCAAACTGACTGCTATTACGGGAACGGCAGACCAGAGTGCTGAAGTTACCAATTAGGCGCTGATGATATTTAGCGCATGCTGGATAATCCAGTGTTTCGGTCATTGCTGCTGTTGATAAATAATCAGCTAATACTGCAGCCTGCTCAGGTTTATCCTTCCAATTTTCATAAAGCCAAACATAAAGCTCTGGATGGAAGTTAGCCATAACACCGCTATATGCCTGACATCCCGCTTGGAATGATGCTAATAACGTTTGACTGTTCGCATTGGCTAAGTGCAAGCGAGTTCCTTTTGATAATGCCAAACGGCGCTCTATCATTGGTAAAGAACAGCAGGTATCTTTAATAAAAGTAAAGCGATTACTTTGCGCACACCACTCTACAATCTCTTCAGATAACAAGCGTTTGTAAGGATGAGGACATTCATAAATACCTAAATCAATCTCTTTCGGTACCACATTGGTTAAGACTTGCAGTGTTTCCAGCGCTTTATCATCTGACTCACCAACAAGCGCTAAGCGATTACTGATCATAATGACGCCATCGACACCTGTACCTGCCATTGCCTGCAATTGTTCTTTTTGCTGACTTAATGCGGTTGCAGTATGACCAGAAGCCACTACAGGTACTCTTCCATCTGCTTTTTCAACGATAAAGCGAGTAAGTGCTTGAGTTTCATCATCACTTAAATAAAACATTTCGCTTGATTGGCAGGCAGCAAAGAGTCCATGTACACCAGAATCAATATACCAGTCTACAAGACGCTCTAACGACGCCCAATCAATCTCCCCTTTGGCATCAAAGGGAGTTAACATAACAGGCCAAACACCAACGTATTTTTGCTGACTCATCATTAATTCCTTACAGTAGGTTAATGGCATCACCTGCCACTTTTACTTGAATACCTTGAGTCAATGCTTGAGCAACAAAGGCTTTAAGCACAAACGCCAATTTATCTTCATCAATGTAAGCCACCGTAATGTGATTACTTTGATGTCCTGCCATAAGGTCATCACGCGTTACGCCATCTAACGTACAGTTTAATAATGGCCATTCGTAGTTGGTTGCTCTGCGGCGACGTTCAAATTCTGCTTCAGGTAATTCTACCGCCACACCCGTACCAATATGCATAATCACATCAGTACCTTCATAATGTGCACGACCCCATAACAAGCGCCCTGCTTTACCTTGACCTGCGATAGTTGAACCTCCTTTAGGGAAGAACATCGCTGGCTGACGATAACCTGTTGCACCTTTTAAGCCACCTTTGAGGTGTTCAAAAGGAACAGATCCTGAAATCTCCATATCCCAGTAGAATGTTCCTTCGTACTCACTACCCCAACGAATATCATGCAATGTGGTTTCTGCTGGTAATCCTAATGATGTTAATAAACGCCATAACATCGTTTGAGGAATAGCCGTTCCCATATCCACTTCATTGATACAAGGAATTGGCGTGTTAGGGCAGATAATCTCGCCGTTTTCATCTGGTAGTGGGAAACGTGCTGTTGAACCAATAGCACCTTCGGCAAAGTCAGACGCTGGACAACAATCTTTTAAGCCCTGCTGATATTGCACACCCACCGCAGTTAAACCAAAACGTTTTACGAAACGCGCCATTGCAATCATCATGGCGCACTGCTCCATCACCTGCTCACGAGTGAGTTCAGTTTTGTCATCTTGACCAAACATAAACGTCATTCCGTTATCTTCGTACCACTGTAAACATGCCTCTCTTAATTCTGTCGGTACTTTTGCCATTTCGACCAGTAACGCAGATTGAGAAAGGGATTCAATTGGCATACCAATATTGATCATGGCCTGTTGTGGGAAGACCCCGTTAATCATTCCCATACAGAATGTATCGAACAAACCTATTATTTCTTTATTTTTAATTATGTATTCGCCGACTTTACGACCCACTTCGCCAGCTTCTGTCGCCATTACCCTGTGTGTTGGCGCAATATCTGTAAGATAGCTAAGCTTATGATTTACATAGCCATATTTTAACCAAGTGGCTAAGCCATCTACAAAGAATTCATCATCAAACTCTTCTGACCATAAACGTGAATAATTTTTACCTAAACTGGTCATCGTTCCTGCTAAACACAACATTCCTACCAGACCTGGCCATGTACCATCAAAGTTAGCCAGCAGTAAAATAGGACCACGATGGTGTGCTAATGAAGAGGCAATATGGTGTGAATATTGCCATGCCGTTAATAACACGATAACCGGTGCATCAGGATCGATAGCGGCAAACATGTCGCAACCTTCACGCTGACTACTGATAAAACCATGACCGCGAGCTTCATTAATTTCATGAGCACGCTTCATTTTGTAACCTTGGGCTTCTAATGCCGCGGCCAGTTTATCTTCAAATTTTTTCTGTACAGGCCAGCATGTTACGTTTGCAGGCTCACGTAGGTCTGCGTTAGTGACCATCAGGATCTCTTTCTGACCTGCTGTGATGGTTGTCGGTAATTTTGGTAGATTTAAGTTCAACATAAGATATCCCTGGTAAGGTAAACTTGGTTCATAATCGGAAAAATTAGAGGTCAACAATCTGACATCATTTCGTTATAACGCTGCTGATCTTGATACATCTGCAAATAAACTTGATATTTAGCTTGATGGAAGGCAAACGTATCGCTATCTGGTGTGATAATGCCACCTTCTCTCACCATTGCACTGGCAGCTTTTGAGAAATCATCAAAGGCTTTACTGGCTACAGCACCTAGTAATGCCGCCCCTAAATTCACTGCATCTTCTTCTTGTGCTAAATGAATTTCACGACCTGTCGCATTGGCATATTCGCGTAGCCACAATGGATTTTTCGTCGCGCCACCGCACATCACAATACGATTGATTTGATGCCCAGCATCTTCAAGTGTGTCGATAATATGGCGTGTGCCATAAGCAATAGATTGCAGTGTCGCCAGATAATAACGCGCCAATGCAACACGACCACTTTCCAGCGTTAACCCGCTTACCATGCCTTTTGCAGCAGGATTGGCGCGCGGAGAACGATTACCATGATGATCTGCTAAAACATGAAACTGTGTGGTTGGATATTGTTCATTCTCTTCCAATTCAGCGACAGCTTCGTTTAATAAGGCATAGTAGTTAACGCCTTTTTCATTCGCTTCTTGCTCTAATTCAGCCCATGACTCATGACGGCGGATAGACCATTCAACTAACGCACCAGCAGCACTTTGACCACCTTCGTTTAGCCATAATTCGGGTAACATCGCGCCAAAGTAAGGTCCCCAAACACCGGGTACCATAATGGGATATTGGCTCACAATCATGTGACAGTTAGACGTACCGCTGATAATTGCCAAACTTCCTTCAGGTTGTGATGCCGTTAATGCCAAACCACCCGCATGTGCATCAATAATGCCTGAAGCAACAATGACACCCGTGTGCAAGCCAAACGCATTGGCAACCGATTCATCTAAACAACCCGCTTGTTCACCTAATGCCAGAATGGTTTGTGGTACTTTTTCTAATAATTCATCCAAACCTACATCGGCTAACAAACTCTCACTAAATTGTCCCTGATGTGCTAAATAGTTCCATTTACAGGTTAATGTACAGGTACTTGCCACATCTCCTGATGTTGCTTTCCAAACTAAAAAGTCAGCTAAATCAAAGAATCGCCATACTTCTTGATAACGCTCTGGGTAATGATTTTTTAACCACAGAATTTTTGGCAATTCCATTTCAATACTCACTTCACCACCGACATATCGCAGTGAAGGATCATTGGTCAGATTGATGGTGACTGTTTCTTGTACGGCCCGATGATCCATCCACATAATGATATCTTGTTCAGCGTTACCGCTTGGCGAAACCGAAAGTCCTTTACCTTCTTTATCCACAGCGACTAAAGAACAAGTGGCATCAAAACCAATAGATTTCACATGGATAGGATCAATAGCAGATAATGCCACCGACTCTTTTACGGTAGTGCAAACCTGCTGCCAAATATCGGTGGACGATTGCTCAACGAAATCCGTTTTAGGACGGAATTGAGCAATAGGGCGAACAGAAAAGCCTAAACGCTTTCCATTGCTATCAAATACCGCTGCACGGACACTGGCTGAGCCAACATCAACGCCAATAAAATATTGTTGTTCCATGCGAACCCTCATCATTTGCTAACGCTATGCTAATTTTTGCTACTTCGAGTTAGCAAGTTAGTTCGAGCATGACGAAAAAACAATCACAATAAGATTGGTTTGTGATGTAGATCTACATCAATAATTTAATTGATTGATTTTAATCATAATTTATTTATTTCACTTTATTGATAATTAAAATGAAATACTGAATCGATTATGTTCGTTATAAATATTACGAACATTTAATTAATATCTGAGTAAAAATACTTATAAAAATATTAATTGGCTTATCATAAAATGATTTTATTAAAGGTACCTCACTAATTATTAAAAATATTATTCAAAAAAAGTAACACACTAAAAATAATCATCTTCCTATTGTTATAACTTCCCATTGTTTTATTTTTAATAAGTTAATTTAAATTTATACATTCATTTTTGGAGCATTTGATCATGTTGAAAAATATTGCTGTCAGTCTCTCTCTACTACTTATTTCCTCTTCTTCTTTTTCAGCGACATTAGCAGAAAAAGAATTACACCAAAAATTTGAAGAAAATATTCAATCTCGTGTTGTTGATTTAAATAAAAGCTGTGATGCCAATATAAAAGTTGCTTTTGATTGGTCTGCATTTACTGCTGATGATTTAAAAACAATAGGGGTTGATAGTTATTGTAGTGAGGGACTAAAAGGTGTCATAAATACCTGTGAAAGCTCTAAAATTGCACAAGAAACAGTAAAAGAAAAAATACAGAATATTACCTGTACTAAGGCAACGCCTCGTCGTATTGAACTCAAAGAAGGTACACTAAATTTTGGTATTGATTTCAATGCCTCAAATGATGCAAAGGCCGTTCAAGAACACTTAATGAATAATCTTTAAATAGATTAAATTCAGCAAACAGCAATACTTAAAAGTATTGCTGTTTGTTAATTAGATAACAGATTGAATAAGTTTTTTAGAATAGTCATGCGTAACATTACCTAAGTTATTTATCTCACATAATTCAATCTTCTTACCTTGTAAAAAGAACATGACTTTATCGCAAAAGTAAGCAACTGTTTGAATATCATGACTGATAAAAAGATAAGATAATTGGAATTCATCTTTTAACTGTTTTAATAAATCTAACATCTGTACTTGAGTAGGAATATCTAACGAGCTAAGCGCTTCATCTAATACAATTAATTTAGGGTAAGAGGCTAATGCACGACATAAACATACGCGTTGTGCCTGCCCACCTGATAGTTCATATATATAACGTTTATAACAATTTTTAGGTAATCCTACTTTATCTAAAAAAGCAAAAATAAGCTTTTCTAATGCCTGATGATGAATACTTGGAGCCACTATTTTTACTGGCTCAGCAATAATTTCGCCAACCGTTAATGTGGGATTAACGGATGTTGTATAATCTTGGAAAACAATACTAATAATACCTTGACGATGAAGTCGTTTTGTCACTGATTTATTATTCAAATAGATAGCGCCACTATCTGGTAATTCTAATCCACAAATTAAACGTGCTAAGGTGCTTTTACCACTGCCACTTTCCCCCACTAAACCAAAAGTTTCTTGGGTATTGATATTAAACGAAAGAGCGTCAATGACCTTCACTTTTTCACCGAATAAAGTGTTATTTCTTTGAGTATAAAACTTACTGATATTCTCAACATTTAATAACATAGCGTCTCTTTTATTATGATGATATTAATATGTTTTTTTATTAATCAATTGCTCGAAACGTAATGAAAGCTGTCGCCGTGCATTTATTAAATAACGCGTATATTCCTGCGTTGGAGATGTTAAAACGGTAGTTTTATCACCAAATTCAACCATTTTCCCCCCTAGCATCACGACAATATCATCAGCAATTTCATTAACGAGCCCTAAGTCATGGGAAATAAAAATCAGTGTTGAGTAGTGAGTCGTTACGACATGCTGGAGTAATTTTAAAATTTCTCGGCGAAGAGGTGCATCAAGTGCCGTTGTCGGTTCATCTGCAATTAATAATTTCGGTGATAAGGCAAGTGCAATCGCAATCATCACACGTTGTAATTGCCCACCACTTAATTGATGAGGAAATGCTTGCATAATAGATTGAAGTTGATGAGGAAATACATGAGATAATGCCAACTCAGTTTCTTCTACAGCTTGCTTTTTAGAATAGGAAAAATGGTAGATTAAAGTTTGGCTAATTTGCTTGCCTATTTTCATCAAAGGATCAAACGCACTCATGCCATTTTGAACAATCAAACCTAAAGATGTTCCCAATAAAGCTCGACGTTGAGAAAGCGCCTCATCACTAATTTTCTTTCCTTCAAAGAAAATCTCCCCTGACATGACTAATTGTTCAGGCAGTAATCCCATAATGGCTTTACTGATCACACTTTTTCCACTGCCACTTTCTCCGACAATCGCTAATGTACGTCCTTGCTTTATCGAAAAAGAGACATCATCAATCAGCTTTTTTCCGCTTTCTTGATGAGTAATAGAAACATGCTCAAGTGTCAGTAAGTTGTTCATGCTTTTCTCCTACTGACTGGCGATTATCCGGATCAAATACATCACGTAAAAAATCACCCCAAAAATTAAATGCAGTAACAACAAGGGTAATTGCAATGCCTGCGGGTAACATTTGCTCTGGGTGTAATACCATGACATTTTTTGCTTCACTAAGCATATTTCCCCATTCTGGCGTCGGTGGTTGTACACCTAACCCTAGAAAAGAGAGCGCCGAGATCATTAAAATAACACTACCAATATCCGTTGATGCTAAGACAATAGTTTCTGCAAAGGTGACGGGTAATAAATGACGTCGTAAAATATGGTGAGAAGGTGCACCAATCACCTGTGCATATGCAATGTAATTACGATGGGAATATTGACGAACAACCCCTCTGATCATTCTGGCATACCACGCCCATTTCACTAAAATAACGGCAATTAGGATATTACCAATACCCGGCCCCATTATTCCCACTAATGCTAAGATCATAATTTCTGCTGGAAATGACAAAACCACATCACATAATCGCATAATCAAGGTGTCTGTTTTTCCATGGAAAAAACCAGCTAACATGCCCATTAACCAGCCAATCATTAATGTCACACTCATGGCTAATAAGGCATAAAATACCGTCGTTCTTACACCAAACAATAACCTTGAAAAGATACAGCGCCCTAAATTATCCGTACCCAGCGGGTAATCAAAACTCATAGGCTTAAATTTCAAACGTATTGAAGTTAAAGTGGGATCATGCGGAGCTAACCAAGGGGCGAATATTCCCGCAATAACCACAATCATAATCACCAATAAACACAATTGTGCACTTTTGTCTTTTGCAAGTCGTTGCCAAAACAGTTGCCACATCATTATCTCCTTAGCCTTGGATCTGCCATCATTTGAATGACGTCCATCAGAAAATTAAAAAAGAGAAATAACAGTGACATCAATAAGATATAGGCCTGTATCATGGGATAATCACGACCAAATATAGCACTGATACATAGTCGCCCAATTCCTGGCCATGCAAAAATATTCTCAATCACGACTGTACCGGCAATAAGCTTTGGAATACTCATACCCAATGCCGTTAAACTGGAATACAACGAATTACGTAAAATATGGCGACGTAAAATAAGGTTATCCGGTAATCCGCGAGCTTTGGCATAAAAGACATAAGGTTGATGCCATTGATTTAACATCGCACCTCTTAACAGCCGTAAATAAGTACCGATATATCCTAAAGAGAGCGCCAATGCAGGCAAAATAACAGATTGTGGTGATAACATTCCACTGACAGGCAACCAATCCAAATAAACGGCGACTCCCCAAATCAATAGCAATCCCAGCCAATAATTCGGTATAGCCGTTAGAATAAAGACAATAAAACGAATGCTTTTATCTGTAAAACTTTGGGGTTTAACCACACACCACAATGCTAAAGGCAGTGCCAAAACAATCGTAAAAAATAAGGCTGTTGAAGCCAACCAAAGCGTTGGAGGTAATGCTCTTAGCATCTCTTGAATAACTGGGGTTCTGGTAAGAAAAGAAGTACCAAAATCAAGCTGGAGCCCTGCTATTAACCATAAAAAATAACGGGTAAAGAAAGGTTTATCTAAACCTAACTCATGACGCATACCCTCAATGGCTTCAGGGGTTGGAACAATTTCATTAACACGTAATGCAACTTCCGCAGGATCAGACGGCGCTAATTCCAACAGAATAAAAGCAATAAATGAAATCATCAGTGCCAGCGGAAATATCGCCAACACTCTCCAAAATATATAACGTAGCATAAAGTTTAATTAGTGTGACACACTCATGTAAGGTGCCACACATATCTAAGTTAGCGTTTTAACTACGGCTTAAAATGCATTTTTTCAAACGGTATTTCATATTGAGACGGATTAAAGCCAACATTTTCTAATTCACTTCGGTGGATAGCCTTAGTACGAGAATAGGTTAATGGGATATAGACAGCTTGATCAGCTAATGACGTAAATAAGGTTTTATATAATGCCTGACGTCGCGTTTCATCAGGTGTAATTAATAGCTCACCAATCATGGCATCTAATTGTGCTTTATTCGCTAATCCTTTTTGTCCTTGGTAATCCGCATGAGCGGGTATTCTAAAAGATGAAACAAAGGAAGCGGGATCATAAGGTGTTCCCCATGAAAGCGAATATTGTAAATCAAAATCACCATTTTTTTGTCTGTCTAAATAAGCTTGCTTTTCTTCACCTAAAATCGTCAGACCAACACCAATCTTTTTAAAATCATCTTGAATGAGTTCGGCAATTTCTTTTTCTACTGCGTTATTCACATTATAAGAGAGCAATAATTGTAGTTTCTGACCATCTTTTTGACGGATAATCTCACCTTTTGGTAATACCCAGCCCGCGGCCTCTAATAATTCAACCGCTTTTGCAGGCTGATAAGCATAGATTGGCGAGCTAAAATCACAATAAGGCACACTGCGCGCCATTAAAGTATCTGCGACTCTTTCACTGCCCGCTAAAATACCTTGTGCAATTCCCTCTTTATCGACTGCATATTGCAATGCTTGGCGAACATGTTGGTTTGATGTCATTGGACGACTGCTGTTTAGCACAATAGCACGAGACGCAATTGGAGCGCTCATTTCAGTTTTAAATTTATCTGATGCCATAAGGGCTTCAAATGAATCCATATCTAACATGTCGCCATCAGCACCAAATATAAGCTGAATATCTCCCTTTTGTAGAGAAAGTAGCATCGTTTGTCGGTCTGGGATCACTCGCCACATTACCCCATTTAATACAGGTTTTTCTCCCCAATAATTTGGGTTAACTTTAAACTCTGCGTATTGGTCTTTTTTATGTTCAGTTAATACCCAAGGCCCCGTACCAATATAGTTCGCAACGCCTGTTTTTGTTTTGCCATTAATAAATGAATTTGGCGAAATAAAGCGGAATGGGCGAGTTAAACCTAATTCAGTTAATGTTGGGTAGTAAGGGTTTTTTAAATTTAATTTAACGGTAAATTCATCAACAACTTCAACGCTATCAATTTGACGAACTAACTCTAGCCACGCATGTCGTTCATAGTTATCTAATACAGCTTCAATATTTAATTTTACGGCTTTGGCATTAAACGGTTCGCCATCACTAAAGGTCACATCATGGCGTAAATAAAAGGTATAACTTTTGCCGTCAGGGGAAATATCCCAACGCTGAGCTAAATAAGGTGCAACACCTTTTTCAGTATTTAATACAAGGGATTCAAATACCATGTTTTGAGCGGCCATCTCACCAGAGTAGAGATGAGGGTTAATATCACGAATATCTTTTGTGCTGGCATAATCCAGTATGTTATTGCTTTTATCTGCAAGTGCTGGAAATACACATGCAAGTGTTAATAACAGGGTTGGGATCACCGAAAATAAAGGCTTCACGTTATTCTCCTTTCATTATTTATATGTTGTTTTTTGTGCGTGGATCATAAACATCGGTGTTGATCCATAATTAATTTTTTCTTCTTCATTCCACACAAAATCACCAATGCGAGTGTCTATCATGTATCGATTAAAACCAATCTCTAGCAAGGTATTAATGTCCCATTGAGGACGTTTTATTTGACTCAATGGAAGTTGGCGCGCAATTCGCTCCATCTCTTTTGTATCAGTATTCACATAGTGATCTTCAACTTGTTCTTCTATTG
The DNA here is from genome assembly GCF_040138965.1 of Proteus sp. fly-1089. Classification (NCBI taxonomy): domain Bacteria; kingdom Pseudomonadati; phylum Pseudomonadota; class Gammaproteobacteria; order Enterobacterales; family Morganellaceae; genus Proteus; species Proteus sp. fly-1089. The sequence goes on along the minus strand of NZ_JBEETS010000007.1, from coordinate 105,430 downwards.
AACGAGCTCTATCTGCCACAAAACCTTGCCAATATGCCTCATCAAAAAGGTGTAAATACCAGTTAGCATCAAAATTAATTAAATTACCGCCCGACTTTAATACACGAAACCATTCTGAATACGCCACTTGTGGTGCTTTTAAATTCCAAGTGACATTACGGCTGACAACAAGATCAAATTGCTCATTGGCAAAAGGCAGTTGATGTACATCTCCACGAATAAATTGAATATTTACCTGATGTGTTTGTGCATTCTGTTTGGCTTCTTGCAACATGCCTTCAGTTGCATCAATTGCTGTTACATCATGTCCAGATAACGCTAATAAAATGGCAAAAAAGCCTGGGCCAGTTCCAATATCTAGTACTTTTAAAGTTTCGCCCTCTTTAACATGCCCCAATAATAAATGACGCCATTTTTGTTGTTTTTCACTCAGCAATTCTTGTTGATTAGATTCACTATAACTTTCTGCTCTGATATTCCAGTAACGAGTTACATCATTAAGTAATGGGCTATTATTTATTTTATTTGTCATCAGAAACCTACGGTTGTATCTACGTAAAGAGGGGAAATAAATTCCCTCAAAAGCGAATGATTTGGCTATTTTATAGTGTGGGTAACATACCTTGTAACCCGTCGATACTCTATGTGCTATATCAATATTCATCAGCACTCAATGGTGAGAGTTAGTTGATTTGTAATCTTCGCCTTTAACATAAAGGCGTCATCCTAAAGGGTAAAAAGAGAAATAAGCAAATAGATTATTTTGTCTGTTAAAATAGAGAAATAAATTGAGCGAATTTAGCAATAAACTAAAGCCTAAGTACTATAAAAATTTATTTTGCCTTAGATTAAAAAAATGAACGCTTTAATTTCACCTTTTCAATAAAACCGTTATAGTCAGCAATATTGATATCTTAAATTTCTCTCTTTAAACGAATATAGCCGTCACTAAGGCTCTCTAAAATATGAATCGAATTTCACGATTAACAGCTGATATTTCCCGCGCCGATTTTGCCTTAACTCATCAACAGCAGTTACTTCAATTGCTGACACAACATTTTCCGACTAAGTATCGAGCGCTATTTGCCACACCAGAAAAAAAATCGGATGACGTTATTGAATGGTATTCTGCTGTTTCTGGTAATCCTGTTGCTTTGACCTCGTTACAAGGCCAAGAACAACAAGAAATAAGACGTATTTTAGATGAACGCCTTAACGATATTAAAACACAAACAGCGTTATTAGCTTCGCAAAACAGAATTACAGATGAAGAGCGCCATCTTTTAGATACGGCATCAACGCTACCTGATAGCGAAAGTGTCTATGTGATTAATGGGCAACCTGTTATTACATGGTGGCCACGTACAACCCCATTACCACCACCAATTGCACAAGTTACCGCTGGTGCAAGTGCCGCAGCTGCGGGTGCCGCACTCGCGGATGTGCCAGCCAAAACACGCAATCGCTGGTTACGTTGGCTATTACTCTTCTTATTCTTGCTGTTTTTAATTTTATTGGCATCTTGGCTAAAAGGGTGTTTTGATCCCACGGCCGTTCCTCCTGTTGTGGAAGAAAAACCTGCCGTCGTAATACCACCAAAGCCCGTACCTGAGCCAGAGCCCATTCCTGAGCCAGAACCAGTACCAGAACCTATTCCAGAGCCGATCCCTGAACCCGTTCCAGTACCTGAACCTATTCCTGAACCAAAACCTGTGCCAAAACCTGTGCCAGTGAAAAAACTTACGCCACTAGAAGCTTGTGTACAAGATGAATTAAAAAAAACGGGTGTAACAGAAAAGGCAGCTAATGCAACCTGTGAAAATCGCTTAGCCAGTAAGATAAAACAAATGTGTCCAGCAGATCGCCCACCAGAACTAGCGCCACAAGTGATTATTATCTTTGATGCTTCAGGCTCAATGGCGCTGAGTATGAGCTTAACAGAAGACGATTTAGACTTTATTTCAAACACAGGAAAGCTCTTCGCGGGCTATGATGCCGAACCTCGTCGAATCACAGTAGCAAGAAATGCAGCGACAAAGATTATTAATAGTATTCCTTCAGATATGAAAATTACTACCGTTGTGGCATCAGACTGCGGTGTAGTGAAATCAAGTCCTGCTTACGGCGGCAATGAACGCTCAAAATTGCTTAACTACATTAAACGTATTGAACCTGATAGCGGTACACCATTAGCCGAATCTATTCAACGAGCAGGCTCTCTAATCAAAGGCAATAACCGTGACACTATTATTGTCTTGTTATCTGACGGTTTAGAGTCTTGCGATCAAGACCCATGCGCAGCCGCCAGAACATTAAAACGAGCTCATCCTCGCGCCGTAATTAACGTTGTTGATATTTTAGGTACAGGCGCAGGCAACTGTGTGGCAAATGCAACGGGAGGGAAAGTCTTCACAGCGCGTAATGCCAATGAAGTCAGTTTAATGACTCGAAAAGCAATTGAAGATTATATTCCGAAGAACTGCAAATAATGATTGATTACTATTTTTAATATTTATTTCACCCTCTTTGTTTCAACATTGAGGGTGAAGTTTTTCACGTATTTCGCGTAATTTATTATTATATTGAAGCTAGTAGGTGCTATATCTTATCTATTTAAGACTCTTCTTTAATTGCTTATTCTTGTTTCTTTTCTTATTCACTCATTATTAAGAATAAACCTATTTTGTGATTACTATCACAACGACCAGATGTTACCTGATGGCTTACCTTTTTATATTTTGTCTTTTTTTTCTCCCATTTCATTATTTTTTAATGTAAAAATCAATATATCGGTGATTTTATCCATATATTTAAGAAAATATAGCGCAACCTGTAACGTCATTATTTAATTAACATAATCGTCATCTTAATATTCCCATTTTCACTCAAGAAAAATAAAAAAGTCTTTAATAATAATCAGTTAATTAACCCTAAATAATCCGCTAGATAGACACCAAATTTCTGATAATATAAAATGTATATAAATTTTATATCTTTATTTTTAGCCTTAAAGCCTATTTACGGATAAGCCAACTTACCCATAGATAATCTTGCCTAGCGGAATGATCGTCGTGAATAAAGCATTCTTACGAAGTGGTAAATTAGAAAATTACCTCCCTATGGGAGAAAATGGACAGGCTGTTTATATCTCTGCACTGCAGCTACGTGAAACTTTGCGTTTAAGAGGAAAGGTACATATTTCTCAATGCCTTGCCATTCCTCAGCCGAATGAAACCGGCGAACGCATTGATTGGTATTCACCGATTGACGGCTCTGTTATCCCTTGGTCAGCGGCTTCAGAAGAAGAGCGTACTGCGGCTTATGCTGTGCTGAAAAAAAATCAAGATGATTTAATCGCCTTTAGCGAACAAGAACAACAAAGAGCTGGAAATAAAGAAAGCCAGCTTTTTGGCGCACTCCTCAGTAAGACAATCCAATTTCCTGACGAAAACCATATTTTTATTGTTGATGGACAACCGATTATTACCTTTTGGGGATTTGTCAGCGCCAATCAACAACTAAGAGTTGACCCTGTTGCTTGCTTAAAACCTGTTGTTGCGCCAATCGCACCAACATCAACAGCCGTTCCACCCGTACAAGAAAAAGTCATCATTACTGATACAAAGCGCCCTTGGTGGCGTTTTTTATGGTGGCTGTTACCTTTATTATTGCTTCTACTCGCTATTTTCTTCTTAAGAGGCTGTTTCTCCACACCCACATTACCGACAATCGATATTAAAACACCCGATATTGAAGCGCCTAAATTACCTGATCCTACGCTTGAAAAGCCAAGAGTCCCCACTGTGGTTACTAATGGGCATACAGTTGGCGTACCAACAGGCACCGTTCACACAGGAACATTAGGCACCGTCGATGCAAATGGAAATGTGATTAATGCCACTGATGGGAACGGCGCAGTAATTGATCCTAATACAGGTTTACCGGTGGTTGATCCTCAAATAGACAATAACCAAGGTGCTTTACCTGAAGGAGTAGCGCCCGACGATGCGCAACAACCGAATGTGTCTCCCGTTGATCCCGCAACACAAAATGAGCAACCGAAAACAGATACTCCTCAAAATGCAGGAAATGAGAACAATACTGCTATTCCTCCGGTTGATCCTAATGCGCCACCAGATGTCACACCACCAGCCACTGCTGATAACACAACACCACTGACTATTCCTGCAAATGCGCTAGCTAACGGCTCAACCCAATTCCTTAATGGCCAATGGAAAGCAGGTGCAGGTATTCAAGATCAAAAAACAGGTAAACCACTGAGCCTGAACTATCAATTAGATAATGGCAAAGGACAAGTCGTAATGACACGCAGTGATGGGGTGACCTGTAAAGCCCCTGTTAACGCAGCCGTCAATCAAGGTGGGCTGAATATAAATAACCAAGGCCAGGCTCTGTGTAGTGATGGTTCAAACTATTTGATGCCAAATATTATTTGCCAACCAGGAAGCCAAAATATTGCTGATTGCCAAGGGAAATATGAGAACAGTCAGCCATTCCCATTATCAATGAAGCGGGAGAATAATTAATTCATGTTAGCGCCACTGACCGATTATAAAGATAAAATAACCCTTATCCGTGACAGCAATATTCAGTTTCTGGATTTTGGTTTTACGCTACCACAGCGCAAAGAGTACGGTGAGTTTGTTAAAAAAGGTGAAAACGGCCCGTTAATGCGACTCATCTACAATGAGCGAGACGATAACTATCTTTACCCAGCGCCGAAAAATCAACCACAAACACCGAGAGAAGCAGAATTTAGCTTCTCTCTTGATGAATCATTAAATTTACTCAATGACACTTGGTTGCCAGTGCCATTTTTCCGCTTTAATCCGCCTCGTTCATTCTCTCAAGGCCCTGATAACTGGGTGAGAATGATGTTTCACCAACTGCCAGAGCCAGATGAAGACGGGCATACGCATCGCATTGTCGTGGCTTTTGATACTCGTATTGAACCCAATCGCACCAATACGGCTTATCTAGCACCAAACGAAGAAGATGTTCGCTCTGGTGTTGCTTTTGCACTAGCTTATCTAGGTTATGAGGTGGAAAATTTCCTTGAAACACCTTGGATTGATGGCTGGTTAAAGGAAGTCTTTAGTGAAAGAGCGCTGGCGGTCACTAAGATATATCACGATGAACTTGAAGAAGCGCTTAAAGAGTTTCAACATCAAGCACATTATCTCAATTTGCTCAATATTTTAGGTGAGAAACTCCACTTACCTGAAATCAAAATTAATGAAACTAAACCACAAGAGCCGGCCATTGAAGTTGACCTTATCCTTGATGTGGGTAACTCTCGTACATGTGGGATCTTAATTGAAGATCATATCAATGATAATAAAGGGTTAACTCAACTTTATGAAATGACATTGCGTGATTTAAGCCACCCTTATCAAATCTACAACGAACCTTTTGAAAGCCGTGTTGAATTTGCACAAGCGGAATTTGGTAAACAAGACTTTTCAGTCAGTAGTGGTCGAAATAATGCCTTTATGTGGCCAACTATTGGTCGTGTTGGCCCTGAAGCTAACCGCATGGCAGCACAACGCTTAGGAACTGAAGGCTCAACGGGTATTTCAAGCCCTAAACGTTATTTATGGGATGATTCGCCGTATTCTCCAGGTTGGCGCTTTAGTCGCTCTTTTGGTCAAACAGACAGAGAGCCACTGGCAACTGCTGTACCTATGACCTATCTGCTTAACGATCACGGTGAACCGTTATTCCGTTTAGAGCCTGACTTTCGTATGCCTGTCTTTACGCCAAACTACACGCGTAGTTCATTAATGACCATGATGTTAACCGAAGTGTTAGCTCAGGCATTAACACAAATGAACAGCCCGGCTCAGCGTCTTAAAATGAGCCATGCTAGTGCGCCTCGTCAATTACGTAATATCATTTTGACTATTCCACCCGCTATGCCAAAACCAGAGCGTGCTATTTTTGAAACATGCATGGAAAACGCATTAGGGCTAATTTGGAAAGCAATGAATTGGGATCCAACTGATGAAAAACTGAATTTTGATGGTAAAGATGTCCAATGTCGTATACCGATGCCCAATATCCACGTTAAGTGGGATGAAGCCACTTGTGGTCAGTTAGTTTACCTATACAACGAAACACAAATTAAATTTGGTGAACGTACTGAAGCTTTTTTTGCTAGCCAAGTGCGTGAGGATAACCGCGCATTAACAGGTGATAGCACGTTAAAAATTGCATCAATTGATATTGGTGGTGGCACAACCGATCTCGTTATCACTCGCTATAAATTGGACACGGGAACAGGAAGCAACGTCAAAATTATTCCAACACAATTATTCCGCGAAGGATTCAAAATTGCGGGTGATGATATTTTATTAGATATTATCCAGATTTGTGTTTTACCTGCATTACGCACTGCATTAACGGATATTGGCATTTCTGATGCCGATGCCCTAATGTCTTCCCTTTTTGGTAGTGAAGGTTTAGATGCAGGTCAGCAAGTGTTGCGTCAACAGCTTACCTTACAAATCTTCAATCCAATTGGATTACGTATTTTAAGCCAGTACGAAAATTTCGATCCATTAATGCCTCATGAAGGTATTAACAGCACCTTTGGAGAATTGCTAGGTGTCCAACCAACAGAGCATGTGCGTCGTTATATTGACGATGCTGCCAATAAAGAGTTAGGTGGCGGAGAAAGTTTTTCTATCTTGAACGTGCCAGTGCAAATTAACTTTACACAACTACATGCTGAATTTATTTCAGGTGAACGTATTAATATCACCCGTAGCTTAAAAGCGCTGTGTGAGGTGCTTTATTACTACTCATGTGATGTTTTACTGCTCACAGGCCGCCCTTCTCGCTTACCGGGTATTCAAGCACTATTAAAAGTATTACAGCCTGTGCCACCTTCTCGTATATTGCCATTACATGGTTACAAAACGGGGGGTTGGTATCCGTTCAACAAAAAAGGCCGCATTGACGATCCCAAATCAACCGCAGCAGTTGGTGCGATGTTGTGTTTAATGGCTGAAAATGCACGTTTGCTCAACTTCTATTTCTCAACAGGTAACTTTAAAACTTACTCAACAGTGCGTTATTTAGGAATGTTAGATAATAACAACACCATTTCCGATAATGACGTTTATTACCGAGATATTCAGGATAAGTTTGAGCCTGATCCAGATACCTATTTTGAAGTCAGAGGCGGGATACGTTTAGGTTTCCGTCAATTAGATAATGCCCGTTGGCCAGCCTCACCACTCTATACATTACGCATTAAAAATCCGAAATTGGCACAACAATTAAGCCAAGAGGACAGCGTATTACATATCAAGCTAGGAGAAGAGCGCGGAGCCTCTAGCCATAATAATGACAACAAATCTGAAAAATTACGTATTGAAGAAATGGAGCTTATTAATGGTAAAGGTGGCGTTAATAAGAGTGGTTTAAGCTTCAAACTCAATACGTTAGCAGACAGTGGTATTGGCGAAACATCCTATTGGCTGGATAGCGGGAGTGTATTAGGTAAATGAATATGATGGATGAAAAACAGTTAACAGCTAAATGGGATGCCATTTATCAAGGCGCAGGCAAAGCTATTGATTGGGTCAGTACAGTAAGAGGCAATGCACCTCGTTTAAATACAGAAGCTGATAGCCTTATCTATCGCCTGCGTCGTAGCCGTAATATGGCGAAGAATCTCAGCTTAGCAACCCAACGCCCAATGTCAGTTGGCTTTTTTGGCCTATCTCAGGCAGGAAAATCGTACCTGATCTCAGCTCTTGCTGCTGGGCAAGAAGGGCGTTTAAGAACCAGCATGTCAGGTAAAACTCTTGATTTTATCGACCATATCAATCCACCAGGGGGTGGCAAAGAGGCTACGGGATTAGTCACTCGCTTTAGTCGCAAAGCAACGAAAGGTACGCAAGAGTTTCCAGTAGAGCTACACCTTTTTAGCGAAATTGAAATTGTTAAGATCCTTGCTAATGCTTACCTGTATGACTTTAATCAGGAAAAAATTGATTTTGAATTAGATGAAGAAAAAATCTCTCGTTTAATCAATTCATTAAGTTCACAATGTAGTGCCACCGCTGTCGCAGGTATTACACACGATGATGTCGTTTCATTATGGGATTACCTGCAACGTCACGCTGAAAAAAGTCAGAAAAAATTAGCGACAACCTATTGGCCTAAAGCGATTGAATTAGCGCCTTATCTCAGCATAGCCCAACGTGCTAAGTTATTTTCAGTGTTATGGGGCGACATTGCAGAACTGACATCTGCTTATCAGCGTTTTAGCACCACACTTGCCTCTTTAGGCAATGCATCCTTGGTTTTGGCTCCGCTTTCTTCTTTAGTCAAAGAACAAGACGGTGTGTTAATACAAAACGACAGTATTATGAACGTAGATATGTTAGAACGTCTCAATACTGCCAATGATAACCAGATCAGTATTTGTCCTATTCATGGTGATCGTATTGATGCCCCTGTAACCCTTTCTTTAGCGGAACTGACTGCACTCACCGTTGAATTAGTCGTACCGTTATTAGATGCACCAAGCAAAACACTATTTGAACAGGTTGAGCTACTGGATTTTCCGGGTTATCGCGGACGTTTAGGTGTTGAAACCATGGCGGATGTGCGCCGTCAAGTCAATGATGATAGCGCAAACCCACTCGCTCAACTTATTCTTCGAGGCAAAGTCGCCTATCTGTTTGAGCGTTATACCGATAACCAAGAAATGAATGTGCTGGTGGTTTGTACTGCATCAAACAAACAATCCGATGTAAAAGAAGTCGGCGCAGTACTCACAGAATGGATCAATAACACACAAGGTAAAGATGCACAAACTCGTGCTAAACGCCCTTCTGGCTTGATTTGGGCGATGACTATGTTTGATATGCGTATTACCAACTCCTTAACCATGAATGAAGCGTTATTACGCCAATCATGGGGTAAAGGTGGCATGATAAAAATGGCGATGTTAGAGCGCTTTGGTCAATACGAATGGATGTCATCGGATTGGATCAATGGTGAAGCGTTTAATAATACCTTTTTAGTACGTAAACCGGGTGTCCCCACACCGTTTATTCAAATCAGTAATGGCAAAGAAACGGTTCTAAATGAAGACAGTATTTCACAATTACATCTGATGAAAACAACATTTGCTGAAGATGAAACTGTCCAACGTTATATTCGTGATCCAGACCAAGCATGGGATGCCATGTTGTCGCTTAACGATGGTGGTATGCAACGCCTTGCTGATTATATTGAAACCGTTGCCTTAAAATCACTAAAGCTTGAACGAATCAATGAGCAACTACAAGAAATTCAACGTGATTTAATCGGTCATCATCTTGAAAAATGGTATCAATCAGGTGGTGAAGAAGAATTACAGGTAAAACGCCGTAATGCCGCGACTATTTTGCGTTTTATGCAAAGCCGTCCTTATTTACAAGGTGCATTACTCGACTATCTGTTGCCTTCTCGCAAATCTCTCTATGACCTATATATGCAGGAAAAAGAGGTTATCGATACCCTTTCAGACAACAAAAAAGCAACACAAGCCCCAGTTTCTGCCTTTGCTGCTATGGAACAACCAACGTTTGATCTCTTTAGCGATGCGCCAATCTCTTTGGTACCAGAAGAAGATGAAGCCCCCAAAGGCCACGGCAATGAGGTTAGCTACCCTAAAAAAGTGATGGCATTATGGATAAACCATCTGCGTAGTCTGCCAGATAACAGTACATTGTTAACCTATTTAGGTATCGACCAAGAAATTATGGTGCTGTTAGTCGATGAACTTATTACAGCTATCAATCGTCTTGGTGTTGAACAACGTATGTTGAAAACTCTAGCAGGAACAGAAGCCATTGCCCGTCGTGATGACTTAGCCGAACAACAATCATCTCGCGTTTATAATGTACTGGGTGATTTTATTACTTGGTTTAATTTCAAAGATAACGGTGTTGAGAAGCCAGATAGCAAAATCAATGTGGGTCATAAGATCTTTGAAAGACCCGATAACACTAGCGTGCAATGGGGTGATGATGAGCGTTTGGTCCGCTTACCCACCAACCCTGTTAACTACACCCTTTTATTTGTGATTGATTGGCTTATCGCTTTATCAGCGGTTATTACTGAGAATGCAGGGCATTCTGCGGGAAGAGAGATCAGTGCTGAACAAAACGCACTATTAGGCCAAATCATTCAAACCATGAAATCATCCGTTGTGGAGTCATAATTCGTGTTTAATCCAGAATTAAAACCCGTACAACCAGCTCGTCCCGGCTTTGCGGTATTAAGTATTCGTAATTGGGAAGGTGACGCTTCCCCTGTTTATTTAAGCATTCAGCGTAACCAAGATCGCTATTTCTTAAATGATAAAGGGGAATGGGTAGGTAATGCCTTTTTCCACCAGCTTTCACTTGAAGATGCTGATGATGGTTATCAAATCGTTCTTGATAAAACGCTCGTTGATCCCCTCGTTAGCAACTTACAAATGGCGTATCAATTTACGTTAAAAGACGATAACGAAACACAAGATATCGGGCGACTACGTATTCGTGATGGTGTATTAGCCTCTCAAGCACAAGGTCAAAGCGAAGCATTAAAATCAACGGCGACATTAGATACTCAAACTGTTCCACCTGCTCCCATTGTCGAAACATCACCGGAGCCGGAACCCGAATCAATCAAAGAGCCTGAGCCTGAGCTGATTATTCCTGAAATTAAGGTAGATGAACCGCCACAACGGCCAACACCACCTGCACCGAAAAAATCTAAAATTGGTTTAATTTTAGCGATTATCCTGATCTTAATTTTAGCGGGTATCTTAACGTGGTTCTTCTTACTAAGAGGCAACCCAGCAGGTGAACCAGCCACACAACCGACAACAGAATCATCAACACCAAGTGTGTGTAGTGTTGAAAATATGAAATCAGGTACGGCACTCGCTTTTGTACAAAGTTGTATACAGAGCCAACCAGATAGCAAAACCATTCTTACAACGATTGAACAAGCTAAACAGAACAATCAATGTGACGTTGCTCAGCGTTTATATGCATATAAAGCGCAATCAGGTGATGTTGAAATCGCACTAAATTATGCTCGTGAATACGATCCAGAAACAGCATCAGCACAAGGTTGCTTTGGTGCAGACAAAGAAACAGCTATCTATTGGTACGAAGCTGTTCTTAATCATGACTCACAAAACAGTGACGCAAAAGCGCGTCTTGAAGCACTGAAAAAATAGGAAAGTCGTATGAAAAAGGCGCATTGGCTTACTCTTATTCTCAGTGGTTTAATTCTGACAGCACCGGCAAGTGCTGAAGAGAAAAAACCGCTATTACAAGAGGGTAAAAAGACTCTCTATCAGCGTGTATTAACCTACCCAGGTTGCCAAGTGGCAGACACAATTGGCGCAGCAGGTAAAGAACAACCCGCATTTAGCCGTTTTTATGTATATCAGCGTCAAAAACAAGGCGCTAATGAGTGGCTACAAGTCGGCCCTGATAGCTTGGGTCATATTAGCGGCTGGATGAATGCAAGTTGCACATCTGAATGGAAAATGCAATTAACGCTGGCTTTTACTAACCCAGCGGGTCGTAATCCAATGCTATTTTTCAAAGATAAACAAACGGTTGAAGGCTTACTTGAAAGCCCTACTCCCGAAAAACAGTATCAACCTTTTTTAGCTGATATCAAAAATCAAAAAGTCAATCCTGCTGTTTTAGCTAAAGAGCCGGATTATATGATTGATCAGAAAAGTAATTTTTATCTGTTACCTGTACTAGGTTCAGATGAAGTCTTTACTGATGCGGGCTATAAAGTGCGAGTCCTCAATGTCGCCTCCGTCTCTTCTCAAACCAAAGACAGCAAAGACGCACAGAATACGAATGCAACCGCCAACAATACAAAACCTACCACGCCAGACAGCAAAGATGCTGACAATATGATGCAAGGTTTTTCTGCGGCTGTCGTGTTTGTTATCGACTCAACAATATCAATGGATCCTTATATTGATAGAACCAAAGAAGCGATTCAGAAGGTTTATGCTCAAGTCGAAAAAGACAATATGTTGGATAAGGTAAAATTTGGTTTAGTAGCATTTCGCTCTAATATCAAAGCTGTCCCTGCATTGGAATACAACAGCAAAATGTTTGTAAACCCTAATGACGTAAAAGATGGCCCTGATTTCCTAAATAAAGTAAAAGAGTTGCGCCAAGCAAAAGTCTCAAGTAGTCGTTTTGATGAAGATGCATATGCTGGTGTTATGCAAGCTCTTGATGATGTTGATTGGACACGTTTTGGTGCTCGTTACGTTATTTTAATCACTGACGCGGGGGCATTAACGGGAGATGATCCTCTTTCATCAACTAAGCTCGATGCTGAACAAATTCGCCAAGAAGCCGCTTATCGTGGTGTTGCACTTTATACACTGCACTTAAAAACTCCATCGGGGGTAAAAAATCATGCTTCTGCACAAGCGCAATATGAGACATTGACGCTGAATCCGTTCTTACACAAATCCCTTTACTACCCTATTAACTCAGGGGATGTAAATAGTTTTGGTCGAATGGTCGATGGCCTTGCAACCGCAGTAACCACGCAAATTCAAACCGCTTATCGCGGTGAAGCCACCGTAGGCAGTGCACTAAATGCCGATCCTACTTATAGCAAAAATAAAGAAACTAATGCCTTACTTAACGATGCGCATGATTTAGGTTATGCCATGCGTTTAGCATATTTAGGTGAAAAACAGGGTACAAAAGCACCTCCGGTCTTTAAAGCATGGATTAGTGATCGAGACTTATTACAGCAAAATATCCCAACAACAGAAGTACAAGTATTACTGACTAAAAGTGAGCTTAGCGATTTAAGTGATGTAATGAAAAAAATCGTGAATGCTGCTAATGAAGGGTTGATCTCACCTGACAATATGTTTGCTGATTTACGTTCGATTGCGGCAACAATGGGTAACGATCCAAATCAAATCAAACAAGGCTCTGCGACAAAATTGGGTGAAATGGGCTTGTTGGGTGAATATATTGAAAACCTGCCCTACTTAAGTGAAGTGCTTGGTTTAGATGAAGAGACTTGGAAAAGCTGGGATGGTCTTGAGCAAGAGAAATTTATCCGCCGATTAAATACAAAGTTACAATATTATCAACGTTATAATGAAGATGTTGATCGTTGGATATCCCTTGCGCCACAAAGTGATCCACGCGATCACGTTTACCCTGTTCCACTGGAAAACCTGCCTTAATGATCCAGATTGAAGGCATGGCAATTACGCGTGGTGATGCGCAACATGGTTTTCGTGTTGCGCTTCCTTCATTAATCCTTGAAAAAGGAGAAATTGGCGCACTAACCGGATTAAGTGGCTGTGGAAAAAGTACCTTGTTGGAAATGATTGGGCTTATTTTACGCCCTGATGAATTAACCCATTTTCAACTCGATGATGATTTAACTCTCACACAATTCGTACTAAGTAATGAGCAAGCACAACTCGCATCATTGCGAGCAGAGAAATTGGGTTTTATGCTTCAAAGTGGCGGGTTACTGCCTTTTTTAACCGTTATGCAAAATATTCAATTACCTCGCAAAATGCTGGGGTTAACACCGCACTCCGCTTGGCTCGATCATGCAATTGACCATCTACAATTACGCCCATTGTTAACTCGCCTTCCACGCCAACTCTCCATTGGTGAGCGTCAACGCGCAGCGTTTATCCGCGCTATTGCACACGAGCCGGCATTATTACTTGCTGATGAACCCACAGCAGCCCTTGATCCCCATAATGCACAAACGCTGTATACACTCATTGTAGAGATGGTAAAACAACTGGAGATCTCTGCACTGGTTGTTAGTCACGATTGGTCTTTAGTCAAGCGTTTTGGGTTTAGCCACTATCACGCGCAACTCGAAGGAGGCGGTAGTGTCTTTATCAAACAATAGTGCCAATCCTAATCGTCTTGGCTTACTCAGCTCACTTGCTTGGCGTGACTTAATTTACGATCGCAAAGTTGCACTCTGTATTGTGTTTTCACTCGTTTCTGTGATTGCCCCATTGTTACTGCTGTTTGGCTTAAAAAATGGCATTGTGACACAGCTTCATAATCAGCTACTCAACGATCCCCGTAATCTTGAAATACGTATGTTAGGCAATGGTAATTACCCACAAAGTTGGTTTAATGAAATTGCACAAAAAGAAGAAGTCCGCTTTGTTATCCCATTAACACGAAGTTTAAATACACAAGCTGATATTGTGATTGATGGACAACATTTTATTGATAACGCAGAAATCATACCAACAGCAGAAAACGATCCTTTATTAGAGGGTGTGGCTATACCTAACAATGCAGACACGTTAGTACTCTCCGCCAATGCTGCGCAAAAATTACAGGCTGATGTCGGCGATAACATTCGATTATTTATCAGCCGCAAACTTAATGGCGTCAATGAACGTGCAAAGCGTACCTTTACTGTGGGCGCCATTATCAGTGATAGCAAATTTTCAAGAGCAGCGGCCTTTGTTTCTCTTGATGTTTTAGTCGCAATGGAAGATTACCGAGATGGTTATCAAGCCCCTCTTTTTGGTATTACACAAGGTGTTGAGGCAAAACCAAGAACTCAGTTTGCTAAAGCTCGTCTTTATGCCAAAAATTTAGATAGCATCGCACCATTAGATGATTGGTTTCGGCAACAACACATTGATGTGATAACACAAAAAAGCCAAATAGATTCTGTAAAAGCAATCAGTTATGTTCTTAATGTTATTTTCTCTGTCATTGCTTGGGTCTCACTATTAGGTTGTATCGCCTCATTAATTGGGGCCTTTCTTGCCAATATTGACCGCAAACGCAAAGATATGGCGATCCTACGCCTACTGGGTTTCCGTCAATTTTCTGTTTCTTTATATATTGTATTGCAAGCGCTGCTATTAACGAGTGTTGCCTTTATTTTAGCCCTTGGGCTTTATGGGATTGGTAGTCGCTTATTTACCACATTATTAGGCACCCATTTACCTGAACAAGCCTTTGTTTGCCAGTTAACGTTTTGGGATCTATTGATTGCTATGTGCAGCGCCTTACTAGTGGCCTTAGTCGTTGCCAGTATTGGAGCATTACGTGCCGTTTCAATTGAACCTGCGGAGAGCTTACGTGAAATTTAATTTATCGCTTTTAACTTTATCATTTGCGCTGTTATCTAGCAGTTTTATGGCATCAGCCAAATGGGATGATAAATTTGTTAACCCAAAAGCCTTACCTGATGATGTGATATTGCCATTCCCTTGTGAAGGTTCGATGGTCTTTCGCCAAGTGACTATCCCTCTCAGTCAGCCTTTACAAGACTACAGCGTTACGTTAGGGCAAGAAGGCGATGAATGGGGTTATTTAGAACAATCAAGAGCTGAACATATTGCTGGTAGCTTCCCACTAAAAGGTAAAGAAAAAGGCCGCTATTACCTTATGGCAAAATACCCCGTTACCGATCTGCAATATAACGCCATGCAAAGCACCATTAATGGTAAAGAGTGCCCTGTTGCTTCCAATAAATTACGTTTACCAAAGGTGAACATCAGTTGGTATGAAGCGATGCAATTTGCAGATCAATATAACCAATGGTTAAGAAGCAAACATCCTGAAGCACTCCCTGTTGAAGATGGCGCAAAAGGTTTTGCTCGATTACCAACAGAAACGGAGTGGGAATTTGCCGCCCGCGGCGGTTTAAAAGTCTCAGCCTCCGAATTTCGTGATGTGCGCTTTCCAATGCCAGAAGGCACCAAAAACTATATTTGGTCAGCAGGTAGTCAATCCGCTAATGGTTCGTTACAACTCACCGGTTTGTTATCACCCAATCCTCTAGGCTTACATGACATGTTGGGTAATGTCGCTGAAATGATGTTTGAACCTTTTAGACTCAATAAACTCGATCGCTTACATGGACAAGCGGGTGGCTTTATTGTGCGTGGTGGTAGTTATCTCACCCCAGAAAGCGATATGCGCAGTTCATGGCGCCAAGAAGAGCCTTATTACACCAATACGGGTGCGAATAAAAATAAATACACAGGCTTTCGTTTAGCTGTTGTTGCTCCAGCATTAACATCACGCGATAAGATCAAAGAAATAGAAAAAGAGTGGCAGCAATTAGGCAATGAGAAACCAGCCAGCAACAACTCAAAAACTAATAGCGATAGCTCCATCAATAGCCTGAATACACTCTCAACCCAAGTGCAAGATGAAGCATTGAAAAAACAATTAGCTGAATTAAAAAATACCTTACGGGCAAATGCACAACTACGAGATGAACAGCGTGATCAAGCTATCCGTACCTCACTACAATTAGGTGCTTTTTTATGTACCAAATTAAAAGATGATGGCGAGTTCTATGACAGATTAATCGCATTACATGAAAAAAACTGTCCTTCAGGCACTAAAGATGCCACATGTGAACGACGTCAAGAACAAGTTAACGACCATAAAAAAACGCTCGACTTTGTTGTGAGCTATTACGCTGACACATTAGTGGATATGGCAACCACATATGACGCCTCTTTAGTCAAACCGCAAATTGACGTTGTACGCCAATTAATGGAAGCCAGAGGTAAATCAAATTTAAATACGTACCTTTCAACGTATATGCAGGGGCTCCAAGGATATTGGGCTAACGGTAAAGTATCACGGAATGAATGGCTCGAAGCATGTAAAAAACAATAACAGAGACTTGGGATAATAGGTGTGGTATGAACAAACAACTTATGGCGGTACTTGGCATTAGTGCATTACTTGCCTTATCAGGATGCCAAAGTAATAACGGTACTGATCCTCGTTTGAAAAATAATAGTGATATGGAGTTTTTCAGCAAATCAGGTATTACTGCTTGTGCAGGCGGTGCGGCAATTGGTGCATTAGGCTGTTTAGTCTCAAACTCCAGCAATAAAGGCGCTTGTATGCTCATTGCGGCTGTAGCTGGCTGTGGTGTCGGTATTGGTGCAAATGCCTATTTAGACAACAAACGCCAAAATTACGCGACAAAAGAAGAGATGCTCAATTCGATGATTGCTGATATTCAAAATGAAAATCAGCGCTTACAAAGCGCCTCTAATACGGCGAAAGCGGTTATTGCTGATGATAAAAAAGCCCTTGCAAAAATTGAGCAAGATATGAAACAACAACGCCTTAATAAAGTCGCAGCTGAAAAACAATTAAAAGGTATTGATGCCAATATCGCAGCACTTCGTTCTCGTTTAGCGGATATGAAAAAACGTGAAGGTGAATGGCGTGATATTGCTGCGCAAAGTCGCCAAGATGGCCTAAAAACGGCACAGCTTGATAAACAAATCAATGGGATGAAACAACAAGTAACCTCTTTACAAGAAGAACTTGATAGCCTTTATACCCAACGTACAGCAATAAAACTTAGTTAACGTTAAAAAGGATGATAATGAAATTTTTACCTCTTTCCCTTGTTGGCATGACCTTACTCTTAAGCGGTTGTGTCACCAATCCCGCTGATTGTGATCCAACAACGGGTGATGTCAGTATAATTACTAAATTTAACTGTAATTATTCAGGGACTTATGACAATCGTATTGAACAAAAAAAAGCGATTTTAGGTAATGAACAAGCATTAAACACCGAGTTTAAAGCTGTTCTTGCTGCGATTGAGAAAGAAAAACAACAGACCAATGCAGATCTAAAAAGTAAACAAGCTAGCCAACGTGCATTAAGCCAATCAATGAATAATCTGTTAAATCAAATTCGCCAAAAAACCAAAGGGCAAAATGATATTCAAAAACAGATCAATGAAATTGATAAGCAAATGAAGGCGGCACAAAACAGTCCATCAAAATCAGTGATGGAAAAACAGCTTGAGTTAGAGAACTTACAAAATCAAATTATTAGTCTACAAAGTGATCTAGGACTTAAATAAATCCTCAAAGGCTCTCTAGAGAATAGAGAGCCTTCCTTTTATGTCAACTTTTTCGTTTTATTATTGATTCTTATTACTAGTTATATTTATTTTATATTAATTATTAATAAATTTATTAATAATTAAATAGACACTTTAATAAAATAACCTTATTTAAGTATATGTACTATTTTTTATTCCATTAAAAACAAACTCATTATTATAATCTCCTCGCTTCATAATACGTTCTCCGTTTTTTATTTATGGGATATAACTAATGAAAACAAAATTATTATCAACTTTATTTATTAGTGGCTTATTATCGACCTCTTCTGTTTATGCTCAAGATGATTTTAAATTAGATAAAACCACACTTTCAGCGGGTTATGCACAAGTCAAAATGGCAGGTCAAAATCCAATGCATGGTGGTGTCTTTTCTATTCGTCAAGAAATCAATTCACAATTTGGTATTTTAGCAACAGCCACTTATGCTCAAAATGAATATGATTTAAATAAACCTGTTAATACTTTTTTTAAAGATGTGAATGCACGTTATTATTCTGTAATGGCGGGTCCTACATTACGCTTAAATGATTTTATGAGTGTTTATGGCACCGCAGGTATGAGCCAAATTCAATTTAAATCTGAAAGTTCAGAATTAAAACAATTAAAGAAAAATGCATTTAGTTGGGGTGCTGGCTTAATCATTAATCCAGCAGAAATGGTTTCGATTTCTGTTGGATATGAAAATAGCCGTTTTAAATTCAAAGATACCGATAATCGAATCATTTTAGACGGTTTTATTGCTAATATCGGCTATCGTTTTTAAATAAACTTAAGCACATATTATTTTATAATATGTGCTTATCTTATAATTATATTCAAAGAAAAATATATTTTTTAAGCATTCAATTATTATCTTAAATTAAAGAATAATTCCGTGCTATCAGGTCGATACATTTTCACTTAAGTTTTCAATCCCAAAAGCTAAACTTTGTGTCATCTATGACAATACCTTATCATTATGAAAAAAATTTATTATTAGCATTAAGCCTAAATACGTTAAAAAATTTATGAAGGTAATAAAATTATAGAGCTTCGAAAATCAGTGAGATTAAATTTTATACAAAACAATAAAATATATATTTATAGCTCATCGCCTAAAAAATCCATTACAGGTCATGCTTATATCGAAAAAATAGAAAAAGCGACTAAGCGTGAAATAAAACGATCCTATTTAGATAAAATTTCCATCTCAGCCGATGAATTAGAAAACTACCTTGTTGGTGATAAAAAAAGGATCCTAATTTGGTTAAAAGAGATAATTGAATATGAAAAACCGATCCCTCTTGCAAAACTAAAAAAACTGGTTTCACTGCACCACAATCTTATTGTTATGTTTCAGAAGCACTTACATTATTACTTAATGAAAACACGTAAAAACAAAAATGCCTCTGCTTTATAAAAACAGAGGCAAAATAGTTCAAAAGACCCACACCAGGGGAATAACACAGACTCCGATTGCCTAAAAACCACTACATTAAATCTTGATACGTGCCTAGCTGATAATCTCTTTCCAAAATAGCATGCTTTAATGCGCTATCTGTTAATACTTCAAGTTCAGTTAGACGCTGAAAACAATAACCACTTGCGCGTAATGGATTATCGACAAAAGCAGGATGCGTCATCACTTCTAACGATTGCTCATGACGTGCTTTAGACTCATCAAGCACCTTTAAAAAGAGGGCTTGTGTAATTTCATCACCATAAAATTGACTATCAAAACCATCACTGCTTATTACACCTTGGGTATCAATCCCTTCTTTTTGTGCTAACGGTCTATCAACCCGCATTGGTAATGACTTTTCTTTGGCAAACTCCGCCACAATAGGAAAAATTTGCTTAAACATATGCACATGGTGATGACTATCAATATGGTCGGGAGCACAACCAAAGATCTCAATGAAACGCTGATATTGTGCGTCAAGCTCAACACGAATTTCATCAAGCGGTAAATTGCCCTCTTCTGCCATTTGCCACACCCATTTTCCTAATACACCTTCACGTGTTAAAGAAGGTAAAGGAGACAGTGGTTTACCCATCGTCAAA
The DNA here is from genome assembly GCF_040138965.1 of Proteus sp. fly-1089. Lineage (NCBI taxonomy): Bacteria > Pseudomonadati > Pseudomonadota > Gammaproteobacteria > Enterobacterales > Morganellaceae > Proteus > Proteus sp. fly-1089. The sequence continues at coordinate 85,402 of NZ_JBEETS010000007.1, read as the reverse complement.
GTAAAGTGAAGCCCAACACCTAAGTCAGGCAACTCATGACGCAATTGTGCTGCGTGTTCAATTCCCTCAGCATTGACAAGTGCCGTTGTTGAGCTAACAACACCATAACGAAAACACTCTGCAATACCATAGTTTTGACCTTTACTAAGCCCAAAATCATCCGCATTCACAATCAATAAACCAGCCATTCTGTCTCCTTATTACTTATATTTATCCGCCGACAATTAATGAGAGGCTTTTTCTAACTCTGCAATTGCTTTAGCAAAATGAGGTAGATGGGTTTTATGCGCTAATAACATTTCACGTGTAAGCACTTCTGCATCTTTGTCGGAAAGCACTAATGGCGTTAAATTCATGGCTAATAAAGCGTCATTTAATTCACCGCTAATAGCCGCTTTACTGGCTGCGATTTCAAAGGCTTTAATGGTGTGAATTAATCCCATTACTTTTTCATCAAAATGCGTTAAACGAGGATGAGGTTTAGCACCATCTCGACCTAAAATAGCAGTCACTTCAATTGACCAATCTGCGGGAATATTATCAATATGACCATGATGTGGAATATTCACATAATGCTCAGCTTGTTTATCATTATAAATAGCATTAATCACTTCACAGGCCGCATCAGAATAATAGGCACCACCACGTAATTCCAACTCTTTCGGTTTGATATTTAAATCAGGATCTTTATATAACTCAAACAGTTGTTTCTCGACCTTTTGAACTACTTTAGCACGAGCCCCGCCTTTGTAATATTCACCCATTTCTATAGCCAACATCTCTTTTTGCTTAAAGTAATAAAGCAAATAAGAACACGGCAACATATTAAGAGAACGGATTAGCCCTTCACTAAAAGGTAAATCGAAAATATTTTTCACCGAGCCTGCGGTTAATGTTCCTGAAGCAACACCATCCAATAATTCAGGAAAACGGGATTGACCATTTACAATGACATCTTTAATAAACACCATATGATTTAAACCAAACAAATCAATGGAGAGTTCATCTTTATCTGTTAACTTAAGAACATCTGTAATAAACATCTTCATACCAATTGGGATATTGCAAACCCCAATAAATTTCTTAAAGTTAGTATGACGATAAACGGCTTCAGTTACCATGCCCGCTGGATTGGTAAAGTTAATGATCCATGCATTAGGGCAAATGTCTTCAACATCTTTAATAATATCGAAAATAACAGGGATCGTGCGTAGACCTTTAAATAGCCCACCCGCGCCATTGGTTTCTTGTCCTAAATAGCCGTGACTTAACGGGATCGACTCATCAAGCTCTCTTGCTTTCAATTGACCCACCCGCAATTGTGTTGTGACAAAATCAGCATCTTTTAACGCTTCACGACGATTAAGAGTTTTATAAACGGTTAAAGGAATACCCGCTTTTTTTACCATGCGTTGGCAAAGCTCAAAAATAATATCAAGCTTCTCTTTTCCTTCTTCTACATCCACCAGCCATAATTCAGTGATTGGTAATTCATGATAACGCTTAATAAAACCTTCTAACAATTCAGGCGTATAACTGCTTCCACCACCGATGGTAACGATTTTTAATTTATGACTCATAAAATACTCCCATACAGCACAATAATGCTGTTATTTGTGTATTAATGGCGAAATTAAGACGTAAAGAGCCCTGAAGAAAATAAGCTTATTTTCTTCTTTCTCTCTATTTCAAATAAAATCAATCTTTATTATTGATTAATTTTTTACGCTTAATAATGAATTAGTTTGTTTCTTTAATACTGCACAAATTTTTTCGATAACTATTCGGCGTCAATGATGTTATTTTCTTAAATGTCTTAATAAATAGACTTGGGCTACTATAGCCAGAATCAAAAGCAATATCGGTTATCGAATAATTTGTTATTTCTAACTGTTTTTTTGCAAAATTAATTCTAATATCATGAATAATTTGCATAGGCGTTTTATCGTAATAACGCCGTGTTGCCCGTGTTAAATACTCTTGTGATTTTCCTGATAGCATCACCATATTAACCAGTGCATTTTCACCAAATTTTTGTTTATCATGCATCTCGCTTACGGTATCTCTTAGCCATAAAGGAATATCATCTTCAATACGATTATCTCGATGGTGTCGTAATCTGTTCACCACATTAAAGGTGACAATTTCAATAAATTCATTAAACTCCGTATGGCGAAAATTTAATGAGCTAATAACAGATTCAATATAAGAGAGAAACTCATTTTTTAATTCATAAACCTGTGAGGCAATAAAATAAGAAGGTAATAACGAGAAATAATGTTTATCAAAAAAAACTTTACTGATCCCTACATTTAAAATACGAGTCGCACCAAAATCATAAAAACTCTGATGGTGAGAGCCAATGGGAATAAAAACAAAATCACCACGCTCTAATAAAACCTTTTTGCCATTTATCTCTTGATAATAACGCCCTGTTAAAACAATGGTGAATTCATAATAATCATGTTGATGCAGTCCACTGACACTTTCTGTTTTATTATAAATAAAGACATGAAAATTTCTGCCATTAAATAGCTGATCTTCATAGACCATGCGTATTTCGCTTTGTGCTCTCAATGACTCCACCACAGCATTCACCTTATTTTATCTTTTCATGCAACTCGATTAATTCTGTCACTAACTCTCTGGCTAACATTGAAGTCATTAAATGATCTTGTGCATGGACTAAAACTAAACTGACTTTCGTTTTTCCGATACCTTGATCATCACCAATTAAACGTGTCTGTATTTTATGAGCTTCATTTAAGGCTTCACGTGATTGCTCCATTAACTTTCTAGCACCTTCAAAATCACCTTCTTTGGCTTTTTTTAATGCACCATAAGCGACACTGCGTGCTTGGCCTGAATTAATGATAAGGCCCATGATTATCTCTTCAAATTCATCTTCTGTAGCACTGCTATCAACTGCATTTTCAATATCTAACATGGTATATCCTCTTTGACTCTAAGAAGTGCAGATAAACCTCTGCACTTCTTTTTCTATGACTTAAAATTTCAATGCATTGGCAATATCTTCTTCACTCTCCTCTTTCTCAATTTCAGTTTGTGCTTTGTTTGAGATGATGACAAAAGGAAGATAAATCAGTGTTGCTACACCCAAGTTAAACAGCGCTAATAACAGTGCTGCAATACTGCCGTTAGTATTAAAGAATGCACCTAACCCCGTTGGCATCGTCCATGGCGCTATATTTGTTACTGGTGGGATTATCCCTAAGTAATAAGCAGTCACAGTAATTGCAGCAAGAATAGGTTGAATAAGAATAAAAGGAATAAACATCACTGGATTCATAATCACAGGTAAACCAAAAATAATCGGCTCATTAATTTGGAATAAACCTGCGGGTAATGCCAGTTTAGCAACTTGGCGATGATCCGCACGACGGGACGCGATAAAGATTGCAATAATAAGCCCCAGTGTTGCCCCTGTACCGCCTAAGAAGATAAAGGAGTCTAACATCGGTTTCGCCCAGAGATGGAACGTTTTACCGGCTGCCAAAGCGGCTTCTACTGAACCGTATTCAGTATAAAGTGATACGTTTTCTAATGCCCACGGTGTCATAATGCCACTATCAAGTGCAGCAAGTGCCAGTGAACCATGAATACCAAAGAACCACAGTAGAGAGGTAAAAATAACGTATGCCCAACCTACAACAGAACCCATTGATGCTAATGGTGTTGAGATAGAATCTAAAATAATTTGATGGAAGTTTGTTTCATACGTCGCTAATCCCCACGAAATAATCCCCATAATTGATAAAATAATAAAACCGGGAATTAACGCAGAAAAAGAACGCGAAACAGAAGCGGGGACACTATCAGGTAATCGAATAACCCAATTACGACGCACAATAAAGGTAAACATTTCAGCCACAACAAGACCAATAATGATCCCTGAAATAATATTTGCCCCACCTAGCCAATTAGCGCCAACAGCATAAGCCCCAGCTGCATTGTAAGGTGTTACCGTCATAAAGGCAGCAATAGAGAGTAAGCCTGCTGCAATTGGATCAACTTTTCGCTCTTCTGCCAATGCCATTCCGATAAAGAACGGCGCCATCAACGACATTATACCTAATGTACCGTTATAGACATTCCCCCCAATAGCTTTAAATCCATTGAGTGTTTCTATTGTTGACGCATCAAGGCGGATGCCTAGAGAATAAAAAAAAGAGCCATCACCAAAACTAAGAAAAACGTTATTGATAAGTACAAACATTGCCCCTGCAAGGGTTAACGGCATTAAACGAATAAAGCCATTTTTAATCGCATTAACGTGAGGTTGCTTTCCAATTTTAACCGCAAAAGGAAGGAGTACCTTTTCAAGTGAACCAATGAACTTACTCATAGAAAAATACCCTTTAAATGCCGCTAATTACTCGGCTTGCTGAAAAATTCGCTCTTTGACTGGAATAAAAAATTTAAATAATAAAAAAATAAAATTAATTTGTTGTTGCAGATGCTTTTTTAATAGAGGCGACAGCGGCTTTTAACACGCCTAAGCCATCTACTTTTCCATATAACAGAGAATCGATCACTTCGACCGGTTTATTCGGAAGTAATTTTTGGATATCAGGTAACATCCAGCTAATTTGTGGACCCAGCAAAATCAGATCCGCATCCTGCCCTTTTTGTGCAGCTAACGTTTCAGGAAAAGCTTCAATGACCACAGGCACATCATATTTTTCTGCTTGTGCTCGCATTTTGGTCACGAGAAGGGATGTTGACATGCCAGCAGAACAAAATAAGTAAATATATTTCTTTTGCATAAAACCCTCTTGAATTGGCAACGATTTACCTTAGAGATAACAAGGTTTTCTCTTGTGCATTCATTACTGTGTCAGTACAGAAACCAAAGTAAGATTAAAATAAGGATTGTTTCTGCTTGAATGAAGTATACGCAATGATACTAGCTAACGATATTTCTTATAGGTTAAGAATTGTCTCTCCTTGACCTGCTCTTTTGACACTCTTCACAAATTGAGCAAATAATCTTAAGAGTTCTTTCACGTCACAAAATTTGTTCTTTATTTTCCTTTAATGATCTCTCGCAAAATTTCGCCATTTTAGTCAAGTTAACCCTTTATTATTATGAGAATGTGAATTAGTATCATTACTCTTTATACTTTTGATGGTATTATCATCTTCTTTGTGGATCGACATTTAAGCCACTGCTGTAAAGATCCGTCTTATTTCGTGTTGCAACAATATGGGAAAGAGAATGTTTAAAAAGTCATTAAGCCCACTGTTTTTACTGCTTTCTTCACTTGTTATCGCTGGTTGTGATAACGCTCAAGACACATCAACAGCACAATCAGCAGAGAAACAAACTCTCACGATTGAACATTTTCAAGGGACAACTGAAATTCCAGCTCACCCACAGAAAGTGGTTGTGATGAATATGGAAACCCTTGATATTATTGATGCATTAGGTGCTCCTATTGTTGGTCTGCCACAAACCAATGTTCATTTACCTAAATTCTTAGAAAAATACACCAACCCAAACGACTACATCAATGAAGGTGCGTTATTCGAGCCAAACTATGAAAAGCTCAGCACAACAGCGCCTGATTTAATTTTAAGTGGTAGTCGTGCTCGCGATGCGTATGCGAAATTAAGTGAAATTGCGCCTGCGATTTCAATGGATATCGACCCTAAACGTTTTGTCGAAAGCCTTGCTGAACGCACAACAACATTAGGTCAAATTTTTGGCAAAGAAGAACAAGCCAAAAAATTACTGGCTGATTTCAATAGTAAAATTGATACTGTAAAAGCCAAAACACCGGATGCTGGCAAAGCAATGGTTGTGTTAGTCAGTGGTGGTAAGATTTCAGCGTATGGCCCAGGCTCTCGCTTTGGCTTTATCTATGACGTATTAGGTTTTGAACCTGCTTATGTTTTTGATAGCCCAGGTTCACACGGCAACATCGTCAACTCTGAATTACTGTTAAAACTTAACCCAGATTGGATGTTTGTTATTGACCGTGACGCTGCGATTGGTCGTGAAGATTCACAACCTGCGCAACAAGTCCTTGATAATGCGCTGGTAAGAAAAGTAAATGCTTGGAATAAAGACCAAGTTATCTATCTTGATGCAAGCTCTATTTATATTTCCGGCGGGATCCAAACTTACTCTCGCTTAATGGATACTATCAATCAAGCACTGGATCAAAAAAAATAAAGTAACTGAATGAAAACGTTCCATTTATCATTGGGGATAGGACTTGTTGCTATCCTCTCAATGATCAGTCTATTTGTCGGCGCAGGAGATATTACTCCTGCTTCGCTTTTTTCTGATCCCGATATGCGCGATATCTTTTTTATCAGCCGTGTTCCAAGAACCCTATCATTATTACTCGCCGGTGGTGCCATTAGTGTTGCAGGCTTAATTATGCAACTACTAACCCAAAATCGTTTTGTCGAACCCTCTCTTGCTGGAACAACTCAATCGGCAAGCCTTGGATTATTAGTCGTTATGTTGCTCTTTCCAGCAGCTGGCATCTTTACCAAAATGTTGGTAGCGACCGTTTTCGCCCTTCTTGGTACTTTGTTATTTATGTTGCTTCTACAAAGGATCACATTAAAAACGACACTAATAGTGCCTTTAGTGGGGATTATGCTTAGCGCTGTTATCGGTGCATTGACTATCTTCTTAGCTGTTTATTTCGATTTATTGCAATCTTTAGATGCATGGACAAGTGGCGATTTTTCAAGTGTATTACAAGGCCGCTATGAACTCTTATGGCTTGTTGGCGCACTTGCGTTAATGGCATGTTGGGTTGCTGATAGCTTTACTGTGGCTGGTATGGGACGTGAATTCTCCATTAATGTGGGACTTAATTACCGCAAGGTGATGATCATTGGATTATCCATTATCGCACTGATTAGTGGTGTAGTTGTGTCTGTTGTTGGCGCCTTACCTTTCCTTGGCTTAATTGTACCTAATCTAGTGAGCTTAGTGATGGGTGATAATATTCGTAAAACTATTCCGTGGGTTTGCTTGAGTGGTGGTGCGATTGTTTTATTGTGTGATGTGATTGGCCGACTTATTCGCTACCCATTTGAAATTCCTGCCAGTGTTATTTTAGGCGCTGTGGGTGCCATCATTTTCCTTTTTTTACTACTAAAGCAGCAACGTTATGCAAAAAGTTAATTCATCCATAATTAGCAAATGTACTGGCGCTGCCGAACATAAGAAAATGCGCCTTTCACCCATGTCTCGCATCTGGTTATTGTTAGGGGCATCGTTATTATCTATTGTGTTATTTATGACGATAAACCTAAACGGCAATATCTCTTATATTCTGACTCATCGTGCCTACATTATTCTCACCATGATTGTAGTGGCATTTGCAGCTGGTGTTTCGACTATCCTGTTTCAAACCATTGCCAACAACCGTATTTTGACTCCTTCATTAATGGGTTTAGAAGCGCTGTTTGTGTTATTACAAACCGTGTTTGTCTTTTTTGAAGGCGATATGCCTGCATCATGGATGTTGAACTTATCAAAATTCTTTTTAGAATCAACATTATTGGTGCTATTTTCGGTTGTACTTTATCGTTGGTTGTTTAGCTCCGTACGTTTTAACATCAATTTAGTCCTGATGATTGGGATTATCTTAGGTACGTTATTTCGTAGTTCAGCCACACTATTACAACGTTTAATGGATCCTAATGAGTTCTCCATTTTACAGGGTCGCATGTTTGCTACTTTCACTCGAGCAACGCCTGATCTTATCTTTTGCGCTTTAGCCATTATCGTTGTCGTCGGTATCTTACTTTGGCGGATGCGCTATAGTTTTGATGTAATGGCATTAGGTCAAGCGAATGCGATTAACCTTGGTATTAATTACCGCAAGCAAACCACTTATATCTTATTACTGATTTCTGTTTTAGTCGCTGTTTCGACCGCTTTAGTCGGCCCATTAACCTTCTTAGGTTTAATTGTCGCTAACCTTGCTTACCATATCAGTGGTAGTAGTCAGCACCGTTTCTTAATGCCTGTTGCCTTTTTACTGGGTACTATCGCCTTAATTGGTGGGCAACTCGTTTTAGAATATGGTTTAAAAATGACAGGAACACTTTCTGTTGTGATTGAGTTTGTCGGTGGGATGTTCTTTATCTATTTGGTGTTAAGAAGACTTTAATATGATTGAAATCAGCAAGATATCAAAGCATTATCAAGATATAACCGTTCTCGATAATATTACAACGACTATTCAACGTGGCGGTATTACTTCGATTATTGGTCCTAATGGTGCAGGTAAATCCACACTGCTGTCTGTTATTGGACGTTTATTAATTCCTGAAAGTGGTATGGTCAGTGTTAACGGCATGGATGTTGCGGCAACAGATAGTGATGTGCTGGCAAAAAATCTCTCAATACTGCGCCAAGAAAATCAATTCGTCAGCCGTTTAACCGTAGAAGAATTAGTTGGCTTTGGGCGTTATCCTTATAGCAAGGGCCGTTTAACACTCGATGATAAAAAAGTGATTGATGAGTCATTAGCTTTTTTAAATCTAACTGAATTTCGCCATCGCTATCTAGATGAATTATCGGGTGGGCAACGTCAACGTACCTATGTTGCGATGGTGCTATGCCAAGATACAGAATATGTCATGCTTGATGAGCCACTGAATAATCTTGATATGAAACATGCGGTAATAATGATGAAACTTCTGCGAAAAGCTGCAGATGAATTAGGAAAAACCATTATTATCGTTATTCATGACATCAATTTTGCCTCTGTTTACTCTGACTATATTTTAGCCATGCGTAATGGACAACTGTATTATCACGGCTCACCTAAAGAGATCATGAAAGCAGACATTATCGAAGATATTTTCGACACACCCGTTGACGTTAAAGAGGTCGACAATAAGCTAATTGCTATGTATTACTAATTCTAGCCCCATTATCATCAATAAAAAGCATGTTGTTCTTCTCTTAAAAACATGCTTTTTTATTGCCTCTTCACTTGCTGAAGTAACTCAGAATCAATATCTTCAAAAATAGATTGCCACTCATTGTCATCAATATCCATTAGTCCAAAATAACGCAGTAAAAAAGTGCCTTCTGTCGCCAAAAAAGCCAGCCTTGCTCGTTTTCCAGCCTCTGTTGTTGTATCTAACCCTGCCAATCGCTGTTGATACCACTCTTTTGTACTTTGCAGATATTCTGGCGTTTGTAGCAATGCAGCCATTAAACTCGCTCCTTTAGCAAAAGAGATTTGATCATGTTCCAGCGTTGCATAAATATGTGCAGTAACACGATTTTCAGGTGAATTGTCATTTTTAATCACTTCTTTAAATTTCGTTTCGTAGCACTCCTCCCAGCGCTCAAACATTGCATCAATCATGGCCTCTTTACTACTAAAACAGTATTGAACTCCCCCTTTTGATATTCCCATTTTTTTCGCCACAGTATCAATGGTTAATGCCGCAGCGCCTTGCTCCATCACTATATCGAAGATTGCCTCTAATAATTTTTCTCTATCAATAGTTCTTTGACGTCCCATAAAAAAACCTCTTTTCAATACGGTCGTATGGATTTATATTATAGCTGCTAGTAAAAATAATACACATAAAAATAACTGAGATTTCTATGATAAAAGATTATAAACGTTGGATAGTATTACTTTTGGTATCTAGCATGCTGTTTCTCATTGTTGTTGATGTAACCGTGCTTTATACCGCATTGCCACGTTTAACTCATGATTTAAACGCAAGTGCTTCAGAAAAACTTTGGATAATGAATGCTTATCCACTAATTGTTGCCGGATTATTACCCGCAGCAGGTATGCTGACCGATAGGATTGGTCATAAAACGCTGTTTATCTGTGGTCTTCCTCTTTTTGCAATTGCCTCTCTATGTGCGGCTTTCTCACCGACAGCAACCACTTTAATTGCTTCCCGAGGTTTTTTAGCCGCGGGTGCTGCAATGAGTATGCCTGCAACACTATCAATAGTTCGCCAAGTTTTTAGCGACCCACAAGAGCGAGCTATTGCGATTGGCATTTGGTCTGCGGTTGCTTCTGGCGGGGCGGCTTTAGGCCCTTTAATTGGTGGTATGTTACTTGAACATTTTTGGTGGGGTTCTGTCTTTTTAATTAACGTCCCTATTGTGCTGATTGTCTTGCCGTTCTCTATTTGGCTTATTCCTACATTTGCAGGACATGGTCGCCATAAAATCGATTATTTAAGCTCAGTACTTATCTTAATTGGTTTGATCAGTGCCATTTATGCCTTAAAAGAGATAGGAAAACCTTATACACAGTGGGATGAAGCTACTATTGCCACCATTATTGCCGTCGTTTTCCTCACTCTATTTACTCTACGCCAACGTAAACAGGCTCATCCAATGATTGACTTTAGGTTATTTAAAAACCGCTTTTTTAGTATCGGTATTTTAATGGCCATACTTTCAATGGTGATTATTGTTGGGATTGAACTACTACTTAGTCAGCGTTTACAGCTGGTTACTGGTTTTACTCCTTTAAATGCAGCATTAGCCATATTACCTATTCCAATTGGCTCTGTGTTGGCATCCCCTTTAGCGGGCTATTTTTTAACACGGCTAGGTGAAGTTCGCCTGATCATCAGCGGATTTCTACTCACTTTAGTGGGAAATCTATGGTTAATTGCTATTTATCAAACAACATCTCCAATAGTATTAATTGGTAGCTTATTCTTAATCGGCTTTGGTTTAGGTATTATTTTTACCACGGCATCTACGTCAATTATGTTAAGTGTCGCAGATAGGCAAGCAGGAATGGCGGCCTCAATTGAAGATGTGGCTTATGAGCTGGGCAGTGTGATTGGTGTAACATTTATGGGCAGTTTGATGAGTACGGTGTATACCTTAAAACTGATATTACCTGACTCATTAGCTATCAACGATGCAGCTTATGACAGTTTAGATGAAGCCCTGATTGTGGCAGAAAAATTACCCATTGATATAGCTTCTCTTGTGATATCTCAAGCAAATTTAGCCTTTGAAAATGCCTTTTTTGTGGTATTAGTTACTACCGCAATTATTACAACACTTAGTTTGATTTTTTTACCTTATTGCTTACGCCATTCTGTTAGGAAAACCATCGTTTAATAGAGTAGGCATATTATGCAAAAACGCACTTAACAAGTGCGTTTTTATCATAATTATCTGATACATACATTAACTAAAACCTATCGATATCCAGCGCATCCATACTAAAATGAGAAGGCGATTGCCCCATCTGTTTTTTGAACATTGTCGAGAATGAACCAGCACTGTTATAACCCAAGTCAAAGGCAATTTCAGTAATACCGCGTCCAGATAAGATTTGTGTTAATGAATTCAATAAGCAGACTTGTTGTCGCCATTGTGAAAACGACATTCCTGTTTGTTGGCGGAAAAAACGGCTAAAAGAGCGCTCACTTTTATGTAATCTATCTGCCCACTGTTGCGGTAAAGAATCTATTTTCGGGTTACGAATAAAATCACGGCATAATTTAGCTAATTTACTATCTTGTGGAATAGGCGCAAAAAATGGTAACGGTTTTGCTTTCGCTAATTCGCATAAGATTAACTGCATTAAAAGGCCATCTCGCCCTTTTTTATCATATTCTGCAGGCACATCTACAGCTTCAAGCAATAGTTGACGAAAAAGAGGGGAAACACTGACTACTTCACATTGTTTGCTATGGCGAGGTGCGGCGGAAGGCTCGATATACAAGCTTCGAGTACTGACATCTAACATACGAGTTTCATGCCCAGTTTCTGGTGGGATCCACACACCACAAGATGGTGGAATAACCCACTCACCATCATCTGTACTCACTTCAATTAATCCCGTAGCAGGGTATAAAAATTGCGCTCGACGATGTTGATGTGTTTCTAGCAACGTATTGGGCAAATAGTCTGTACCCAGCGCAATAACATCTCGGTCAAGTGAATCAACGCTTTTTAACGGTACATTTCTCACACTTTGGGCCACTCTCTTTTTATTTTCGTCCTTTTTAATATAGCAGTTCTCACGCACTCTACACACTGGCAAATAATGAGCTATATAATTAAAATCGCTATATATTTAAATAAATAACGAAAGTGTATTATGTGAAATTTCAACCTTCTTGATATCTATTTTACAAACCCTATTAACAATCAAAAAACGAGCCCTTAACACCCTTAGTAAATAGGCTGAAATTCAAATGTCATTGTCTGGTTTTAGAATGTTGGCAAAAGATTAATCAACTACTATCCCTCTCGCAGATGTTATTTCGAGCATGCTGCACTTATCTATGCATTCAATAATAATGCAGCGGATACCAGACATTCCCTTTATTCATAGCCTAGAAAAATCACGCACATTCTTTATATCAAGTATCGGGTATATCGGGATCCGCCTATTATGTTTAAGGTAGAGTTCATTATGAGCAATCAGTCCGATCACGATAGTGATACAAAGAGCATTCTCAACGATGTTAGCCGCCGTCACTTTATTCAAGCGAGTTCAGCATTAGTTACCCTTCCTTTTCTCGCATCAAACTCTTTTGCTGCGACAACAGATAACGCTATTCCCGTAAAACCAATAACAACTGAAGATGGTGAACGCGTTGTTTCAACTTGCAGTAGCTTTGACTGTGGCGGTAAATGCGATATTCGTGCCCACGTGAAAGATGGCAAAGTCACCCGTATTAGCACACGTCCCGATGCTGATCTAGATGAAGAGATGCCTATTATGCGTGCCTGTGTTCGAGGCCGCGGTTATCGTAAATTTGTCTATCATCCAGACCGTTTAAAATACCCAATGAAACGCGTTGGTAAACGTGGCGAAGGCAAATTTGAACGTATCACTTGGGAAGAAGCGACCACTCTTATTGCACAAAATATGCAACGTATTAACCAGCAATATGGCCCTGCATCACGCTTTGTAAGCTTAAGTACGGGTGTCACTGGCGGTATTTTCTCAGGTGCGAATATGTTACGTCGCCTGTTTAATATCACCGGAGGTTTTCTGGAAAACTATCACTCCGTTAGTAATGGCAATACCTTAGCTGTCACCCCTTACACTTATGGAACTGCTGCCAGTGGCAGTACGCTAGACACCTTAGAAAATACACCACTGGTGATTTTATGGGGTCATAATCCCAATGAAACTATTTTTGGACATTCAAACCATTTCTTCCAAAAAATGAAGAAAAACGGCACTAAATTTATTGTCGTTGACCCTCGTTATTCTGATACTGCCTCTTCTTTAGCTGATCAATGGATCCCATTACTGCCAACAACAGATAATGCCATGATGGATGCGATGATGTATGTCATCGTAAGCGAAAATCTGCATGACCAAACTTTTATTGATAAGTACACAGTTGGCTTTGATGAGCACCAAATGCCTGAAGGGGTGGGTGAAAATGAATCGTTAGTTGCCTATTTGATGGGTAAAAAAGATGGTATTAAGAAAACCCCTGAATGGGCTGAAACCATCACTAAAGTACCCGCAGATACTATTAAACAATTAGCACGTGAATATGCATCCACAAAACCCGCGGCATTAATGCAAGGCTGGGGACCACAACGCCATATTTGTGGTGAACGGACGGCACGCGGTGCAACATTACTTGCAACTATCACCGGCAATGTGGGTGTTCGTGGTGGTTGGGCTGCAGGTTATGGTATGGCATTAAACTCTGAACTGCGTAAAACCATCGCAGGGCCAAGTCTATTAACCAACCCCGTTAAAGCAAAAATCAATATCACCAACTGGGTACAAGCCTGTGAAGATAAGAATTTAGTCACACCACAAAATGGGTTACTGAATGCAGAGAAACTTGATACTGAAATCAAGATGATTTTCTCAATGGCGGGTAACTACATGACAAACCAAAATACCGATATTCTTCATGCCGCGAAAGTCCTTGAAGATGAATCAAAAGTAGAGTTTATCGTCTGTAGTGATCTGTATCTGACACCAAGTGCAAAATACGCCGATATTTTACTGCCAGAAACCAGCTTCTTAGAGCGCTGGAATATCGGTGGTACATGGAGTTATGGCGACTACATTATTCTTTCTGAAAAAGTGATTGAGCCTGAATTTGAACGTCGTACTGACTACGATTGGTTACGTGAAGTTGCAGATAAATTAGGTGTGGGTGAACAATTTAGCGAAGGGAAAGAGACTGACCGCGATTGGATTGAATATTTAGTTAATGACGCAAGTGTTAAGCGTCCTGAAGATGGTATTCCAACCTTTAAAGAGCTATTGGTTAAACGTCGTCATTTATTAAAACATCGTCCACACACTCAAAATGTGGCATTTGAGAAAAATATTCAAGACATTAAGAATAACCCATTTCCAACACCATCAGGCAAAATTGAGATTTTCTCTAAACGCTTATATGACATGAATAATGTCGATATCCCTGCGCTTTCTCATTATGTGCCTGCCATTGAGGGCCCAGAAGATACGTTGACGGATAAATTCCCGCTACAACTTATCACATGGAAAGGACGTAACCGCGCTAACTCAACACAATTTGCCAATCCTTGGTTGCAAGAAGTACAGCGCCAAGAACTCTGGATTAACCCATTAGATGCCCAAGACAGAAACATTAAAGAGGGCGAAAAAGTCAAAGTGTATAACGATCGTGGGGTAACGATGGTTCCCGTCAAATTAACACAACGAATTATGCCTGGAGTCGTGGCCTTGCAAGCAGGAGCTTGGTGGCAACCTGATGCGAAAGGCATAGATCAAGGTGGATGTGCCAACGTATTAACATCATCCCGTAGCACCGCAATGGCACACGGCAATGCTCACCAAACATTATTGGTCGAGGTAGCAAAAGCATGAGTAAATTTATCGTTTATCCCGCAGTGAGCAGCAAACAGTTAGGGTTTTATATCGACAGCGCTCGCTGTTCAGGTTGTAAAGCGTGTCAGGTTGCGTGTAAAGATAAAAACAACCTTGATGTCGGACGCAAATTTCGCCGTGTCTATGAAATCACAGGTGGTGGTTATACTCGTAATCCGAAAGGCGCGCTGGTCAATAATGTCTTTGCTTACACCTTATCTATTTCTTGTAACCATTGTGACGATCCAATTTGCGTTAAAAACTGCCCAACAACAGCAATGCATAAGCGTGAAGGTGATGGCATTGTCATGGTAGATACAGACAAATGTGTCGGTTGTGGTGCTTGTGCGTGGTCTTGCCCTTATGGCGCGCCACAAATGAATCCAGAAACCAAACAGATGTCAAAATGCGACTTTTGCATCGATTTACAGCAAAAAGGTGAACAGCCAGTTTGTGTCGCCACTTGCCCACTAGGTGCGATCCAATTTGGCCCTATTGATGAACTACGTGAACGTTATGGCGATTTAGATTATGTCACGGGCTTACCTTCCCCTGAAATAACACATCCAAACCTTGTTATTAACCCACATCAGGGTGCCAATAATGACGGAATTAATAATAAGGGAGAAAGAAAATGAATGAATGGTCATTATTAATCTTCACATTTATGATGAATGCGACCATTGGTCTTGCACTAACAACCGGGCTTTTTGCTCGTCGCCTTTCTCATTATCTTAGTGCAGAAAGCTACTACCGCTTTATGCTGTTGGCCTTATTTGTTATTTGTGGATTGGCGGGTTTAGGTTCTATCGCCTCAATCACTCACTTAGGTGTGCCATTAAATGCTCCTAATGCCATTAGAAATGTTTTTTCTGCTTGGTTGAGTCGTGAAGTCGCCGTCACTGCTATTTTTGTCAGTTGCCTAGGATTAACCTTTTTATGGCTCTGGCGCACTCGCAAACTCTCAATGCTGTTATTAAGTACCAGTATTCTGATTGGGCTATTTGATATTTATTGCATGGCATCGATTTATCGCCATACCTCCATTTTGACATGGATGGATCCTAATACTTACGTGATGTTCTTCGGTGCGATGTTAACACTTGGCGCGGCTATTTTCTTTTTGCTGATCAAAGTATTACAACGCATAGGTAGTAAGTTGGGTATTGAAATACCCCAAGACTCTTTCCCAATACGCTGGAAATGGCAATTATGGGGAATAATGGCATTTAGCTTAATCGGTCGATTACTGTATCAACCTTTTTATGAGCAATATTTAACTAGCACGCTATATAGCCAAAAATCGGTGACATTCCCGTTATCACCTATTCAAGTGTATTACTCCATTGGTTCGTTACGTACTACCTGTTGGATCTTAGCAACCTTTGCAATATTGGCTTGTGGCTATAGTTTAGTGAAATTCCTAGCCCCTAAAAATCAAGGTAAATCAACTGAGTCTATCTTTGCGTTTGGCTGTGTGATCGCAATTATCGCTGACTTTATGTTGCGCTATGTTTTCTACTCAATTCACTAGTAGTCATTGAGCAAGGCATTTAAATAATAAAAAAACAAACCTCATTAATTGGGGTTTGTTTAAGGAAGTATCAAAAATTATGAGCAGACTCTCTTATTATGCGGCTGCATTTAATTTATTGGGAATTTGTTATTTATTCCCACCTGATGATGACACCAATAAAACCGCACTCAACTTTTTTAAAACTGGGGATTTTGCAACGCAGTGGCCTTGTAAAATTGAAAGCGGTCTGTGTGAACGTTTAATTAATTCCGTTTCTATCGATACAGAGCAATTAAAAATCCAATGGCAAAATCTTTTTGTTGGCCCTAATGCTTTACCGGCTCCTCCTTGGGGGTCAACCTATTTAGATCCTGAAGGTTTATTACAAGGGGATTCTACCCTTGCACTGAGTGAGTTTTTAAAACGGGAACGTTTAAAAGTAAATACGCCTTTTCCAGAGCCTGTTGATCATATCGGTTTGATGCTATTTCAAGCTGCGGTATTAGCATCAGAAAAAAGAGAAGATGCGGTTAATGAATTACTTTCCCTTCATTTGACTACATGGCTACCTCACTATTTAAATAAATTAAAAATGAGTGGATATAGCCAATTTTATAGCACATTAACAGAACTGGTAACCATCACGGTGAACGCATTCAGAAAATAGAAATTTATTAACAAGTTATCATCCTAACATAATTATTTAAGGTAATTTGGACCACGCACCCAGATTACCTTTTTTCGTTTAGAACATTCTTTTTTAAATTATTATGATTTTAACCCTAAGCGTTTTGTTAAACGACGTAAGTTAGCCGGATCAAGTGATAATTCTCGTGCAGTTGCCGCCCAATTTTGGTTATTACGCAGTAATGCTTGTTTAATTAAATCTCGTTGAAATTCATCCGTTGCATCTTTTAAATTTTTTTCCTTAGAAGGTAACGATTGTGATATTGGATACGTTAGATTTTCTGTACCTAAAGCAAAATGACTGACTTGTAAAATAAGACTGTCTGTCTTATTCCCTGCCCTCGCTAATACGATTGCTCGATGAATGGTATGTTCTAATTCACGTACATTACCCGGCCAAGAATAATGTAATAAATAAAGGCGTAATTCAGGGCTAATAATCACTTGAGTAAGATTAAAGCGTTGACGATATTGCTCGCAGAAATACCCCACTAATAGCAAAATATCTTCGTCTCGCTCTCGTAATGGCGGAACATGCAAAGGAAAGATACTTAAACGATGGAAAAGATCGGCACGGAAATTTCCCGCTAATACTTCCTCCCATAAATCACGATTCGTTGCTGCTAATACACGTACATTAACGCGTAAATTACGATCGTCACCAATTCGTTGAATATCACCATATTGTAAGACACGCAATAATTTGGCTTGGAGTGATAATGATAATTCTCCTATTTCATCAAGGAATAACGTTCCATTATCCGCCATTTCAAATTTACCACTACGATGGCTAATTGCGCCGGTAAAAGCCCCTTTCACATGCCCAAATAGTTCACTCTCTGCCACACTCTCAGGAAGCGCTGCACAATTTAAATAGACTAACGGATTATCTGCACGATTAGACATTTCATGAATAGCTTTAACCACCAGCTCTTTACCCGTTCCCGTTTCGCCACTCACTAAAATATTCATATCTGCGGGTGCAACAATTTCTATCTCTTTTTTTAGTTGCATCATCGAAGGCGATAAACCAATAATTTCTGTTTTTACTGTGGGCTTAAACGTATTGGTTGGCGTAAATAACATATTTTGATTTTCGAGTTGTTCAATCAATAACGCATTATTTAATGCACCGGAAGTTAATGCCGCAATTAAACGAAGCTCTTCATCACTGAAAGTATCAAACTGATAAGGGTCCATTCCATCAAGTGTTAAAGTGCCGATTAAATCTTGCCCAGCAAATAATGGCAATCCGACGCAAGCATGAACTTTTAAATGTTCTCTATCTGGAATAAGCCCATCATAAGGATCGGGTAAATCACTGTCCGCTGGAAAGCGCACCACATCCCCTGCTCGCGCTATAGTTTCGAGACGAGGATGTCCTTCTAGTAAAAAACGACGCCCTAAAACATCAGGTACAAGGCCATCTATGGCTAATGGAATAAACTGATGAGGCTCATAACGAAGCAACGCTGCGGCATCGCAATTTAGCACCTGCCGAAGTGTGGTCACCAGTCGCTGAAATCTATCTTGGTGACCAACATCTTTTTGTAATTCAATGGCAATTTTAGCCAACACATCAACAGAAAATCCCATAAAAACACCTCATAGTCATTATGACCGTTATTATGGTCATTTTGACATGATAAAGATAGTCATATTGACAATATATAAATAGTCACAAAAACAAAAATCATTTTAAAACAACAAGATAAAAATTGGCACGCTTCTTGATTATATCAATACATATCCCTATGAAAAGATTAATGAGAAGGAACAATACAAAATGGCTATTCATGTTAAAAATAATGTTAATTGGGTTGGGCAACGTGACTGGGAAGTTCGTGATTTTCATGGCACAGAATACAAAACATTATTAGGTAGTAGCTATAACAGCTACCTAATACGTGAAGAGAAAAATGTGCTTATTGATACCGTTGACCATAAATTCAGTCGTGAATTTGTACAAAATTTACGAACACAAATTAATCTAGAAGAGATTGATTACATTATTATTAATCATGCAGAAGAAGATCACGCAGGTGCATTAACTGAGCTGATGTCCTTTATTCCTAATACTCCGATTTATTGCACAGCAAACGCCATTGATTCAATCAATGGACATCATCATCACCCTGAATGGAATTTTCATATCGTTAAAACAGGCGATAGCCTAGATATTGGTAATGGCAAGCAACTCATTTTTGTTGAAACGCCAATGCTACATTGGCCTGACAGCATGATGACCTATTTAACTGGTGATGCGATTTTATTTAGTAATGATGCCTTTGGTCAGCACTATTGTGATGAACGGTTGTTTAACGATGAAGTTGACCAAACAGAATTATTTGAACAATGCCAACGTTATTACGCCAATATTTTGACGCCATTTAGCCGCCTTGTAACACCGAAAATTAATGAAATTTTAGGCTTTAATTTACCTGTCGATATGATTGCTACGTCTCACGGTGTGGTATGGCGTGATAATCCAACACAAATTGTTGAATTATATCTAAAATGGGCTGCCGATTATCAAGAAGATCGTATTACTATTTTCTATGACACCATGTCTAACAATACTCGCATGATGGCAGATGCCATTGCACAAGGTATCAATGAAATTGACCCTAATGTGTTTGTAAAAAGCTATAACGTCGCCAAAAGTGATAAAAATGACATTATCACCAGTGCGTTTCGTTCTAAGGGTGTGCTTGTTGGTTCATCAACAATGAATAATGTCATGATGCCAAAAATTGCCGCCATGCTTGAAGAAATGACAGGCTTACGTTTTCGTAATAAAAAAGCGGCTGCTTTCGGGAGTTATGGCTGGAATGGTGGCGCGGTTGACCGCATTCAAACTCGTTTAATGGACGCTGGATTTGAAACCGCACTAGCACTAAAAACTAAATGGCGCCCAGATATGCAAGCACAAGAAATTTGTCGTGAATATGGACGTGAACTTGCACGCCAATGGGCTTTAGCGCCACTTCCTGCGACTCAACCTTGTTGTACAACCTCATCACAACCTGAAGTTATCACAGATGTTGAAGCAATCGACTTAGGCCCACGTATGCAATGCAGTGTATGCCAATGGATTTACGATCCGGCAGTAGGTGAACCAATGCAAAACGTTCAACCTAATACACCATGGAGCGAAGTTCCTGATAGCTTCTTATGCCCTGAATGCTCATTAGGAAAAGATGTCTTTGATGCACTTGCAAAGGAGGCAAAATGAGTACAGACCTCCTCAATAGTGGGATTGTCATTATTGGCGCGGGCTTTGCTGCGCGCCAATTAGTCAAAAATATTCGCAAATTTAATGCAGATCTTCCCATTACCTTAATTGCATCAGACAGTATTGATGAATATAACAAGCCAGATTTAAGCCATGTTATTAGCCAAGCTCAATGTGCAAATGATTTAACCAAACAAACAGCCCAAGAGTTTGCACAACAGTATCAACTCGCGATCCATCCATATACGCAAATTGTCGATATTAATACGGATGAAAAACGGATCCAGAGTGCCAAAGGTGAACAATGGTATTACGATAAATTGGTATTAGCCACTGGAGCGAAAACTTATTGCCCTGCTATTTCAGGCCATGAGTTAATGTTTACGCTTAATAGTCAACAAGAGTACCGAGCTTATGAAGCACAAATTCGCCAAGCTAAACGTATATTAATTTTAGGGGCAGGATTAATTGGTACTGAATTAGCCATGGATTTTAGTCGAGCAAACAAAGAAGTGATCCTTGCTGATATTTCAGGGCAATTATTATCTTCTCTGATCCCTTCCGATCTCAGTGGGCGCTTACAATCAAGCCTTACTGAAATTGGTGTACGCTTAATGCTGAAATCACCATTACAGTCATTAACACAAACCGATAACGGTATTTTAGCGACATTTAATCAGCATCATCAATTAACAGTTGATTGCGTTATTGCCGCTACAGGACTCGCACCCAATATAGAATTAGCTCACCTTGCGGGTTTACATACCGATCGTGGGATCATGGTAAATGAATATCTACAAAGCAGTAATAGTGATATTTATGCCTTAGGTGATTGTGCACAAATCAACGGTAATTTATTACCATTTTTACAGCCAATACAATTAAGTGCGATGCATTTAGCCAAATCACTTGTAGGTGAAAATAATGCACCGCTGAATTTACCACCAATGATTATTCGGGTGAAAACGCCACTAATGCCTCTACATCTTGCCGGTGAAACCGCACGTAATGACTTAACGTGGAATATTAATACAACACAATCTGGTGTTATCGCTAAAGGCTTTGATGAGAATGACGTATTACGTGCCTTTGTGGTTACAGAAGAACAGGTAAAAGAAGCTTTTGCTTTATTGCGAGCACTGTCCGCTTAATTTAAATAACATACGAGATACCGATATGAATTTACGTGATAAAACTCTCGGTCAACTAGCCCTGTCTATTTCAGGTGCCAGTGCTATTTTTCGTCAATATAACCTCGACTTTTGCTGTGGAGGTAAACGTACATTAAGTAAATCTGCAGAGAAAGTCGGATTAGACATTGATGAAATTGAAAATAAATTACTCGCACTTTCACAACAACCATTAGAAAAAGATTGGCGACAAGCGCCATTAAGTGAAATTATTGATTTTATTATTGTTCGTTACCACGACAAACACAGAACACAATTACCGGAGCTTATTCTACAAGCAGAAAAAGTAGAACGCGTTCATGAAGCAAAACCGACTGTCCCTAAAGGGTTATCTCGCCAATTGACACTATTATTAGATGAGCTAACAAGCCATATGATGAAAGAAGAGCGTATTCTTTTTCCTATGATAAAAAATGGTTTAGGAAGCCAAGCTGGAGCCCCCATTAGTGTTATGGAACACGAACATGATGATGCGGGTGAAATTGTTGAAGTGATTAAATTTATTACCAAAAATGTCACACCACCACCTGAAGCCTGCACCACATGGCGAGTGCTTTATAATGGCATTAATGAGTTTATCGACGATTTAATGAATCATATTAGCTTAGAAAATAATTTATTATTTCCAAGAGCATTATCAGGCGAGTAATTGATTAATCTTGATAGCCAGGGGATTTTGTTATCCCCTGCTATTTTATTCTTATTGAAGTTAATAAAATCTACCGCTCGCCTTGAGTATCTATCAACAAACGCTGGTTTATATATTCGATAGTCTCGTCTATCGTCATAATATTATTAACGACATTAGTAATGCCTTGCCCGATAATAATCTCGGCTTGGCGTAAATTAAATAACTTACCATTAGGCACCGAAGATTCTCGTATTCCTTTATTAATTTCTTGATAAGCCAATGTCATCCATGGATAACGATGGCTAATCTCTTGATTATGGCTGAAATTTTTATGATTACTGTTTCCACCTAATAAAATTAGGTGATCCATAACCATTGGGGAATAAAGCCAACGATAAAATTGCTCTGCATACTGTGATTTTTGGCTATAACGTGAAACCCCTAATACGCCACCGCCTAATTGTGGAATACTGCCGGGTACAGGTGCAAAACCTGTTTTAGGTAAAATATTGCTATGTGCAACATCGTTAAATAAATTCATATAAGCAATAAGCATAGCAAGATGCCCTTGCTCAAATTGTCTAACCGATTCACTCCACCATTTATTATGAATATTCTCAGTGATCGACAACTGTTTTAAATATTCTTCTAATATTTCACCTGCTAAAGGCATTTCTAATCTAGGAATATTATGACTTCCTATTAAACATCCACCTTTGGCGTAATAACGTAATAGATACTCTGTTGCAATTAACCCCGCGCTACCCAATGTTGTTGATGCCCCCATTGGGCAACTTAATTGCCCTTCTTCATGTTGCTCAGTAAAAAACTGCGTCACATTATCGTATTCTTCAAATGTTGTCGGTACAGTTAATTCATTACCTGTTTTTTCGTAGTACATTCTTTTTAGAATAGGATCTTCAAACAAGTCTTTTCGATAAAATAAGAGTTGTGCACTGGCATCAAAAGGCATGGCATAAGCAACATTATTTACTAAGCTAAATTTTTGCTGAGTAGGTAGTGAAAAATTATTTAATAAATCCGTTAATCCATTACCAATCTTATCTAATGGCTGTAATATTCTTTCCGCAAACCAAGGAAAACAGGCCATATCAATACGCAATAAATCATAATAAGGATGTAAATGTAACTGACTTAAAATTTGATACACTTCATCGTAAGGATGAATTGCTAAATTAACTTTAATCCCTGTTTGACGATAAAAATGAGGTAGTAGTTTTTTTAATGCACTGGTTGAAGGGCTAGGTAAAATCAGTAAGTTAAGACTTATCTCTGCTTTATCCTCACTGATAACCGCTGGCGTTAAAGTATAAAGATGATCACTTTGATTACGCACACAAGTTACATTATTCTCGATAATTTCCGCATCCTCTTCTTGGATGAGTGCATCAATCACTTCTAACCCAAGTTGAGCGTAGTTCATTGGAAAGCAATATAACCCTTTTAATACAGGTGGAATATTATCACTCAATGCAAAAATAGGTGGGCAATCATTGTGGCTACCAAAATAACTCGCCTGCGTTAAATAACAAGCTTTTTCAATATCTTGTGCAATAAACAGGTCCGGAATTTGCTCCATAGAAAAGAAGTCGAACGCAATTTTATAGCTCTCTTCATCTGATGCACAAAGCACCACATTTTTCTTATTGGGAGCATACTCTAAAAGTCGATTTTGTAATTCATTGGTAAAGTTTTGATTATTTAAATAGTCGCTACTCCCCATAAAAATACCCACTAATTTACCTGTAGTTTTTGCAATCTGTTGGCAAATAGCTTCAACTGCTTGAGCAAAATCTAGCGTAAAAAATCGTTGAGTATTAAGTGGTTGGCGATAAACAAATGCAACTTGAGAAGGGGGTAATTTTAACGTGTCAAAATAGATATTTGCATCTTTGAGACAACTTACAGTGATCACTTGTTTATAACCACCCGCGGCAATTTTCTGTAATGCCTCCAATTCTGTAGTTTCCAAATCATCCGTTAAGAAAAGATCGTAAGTAACCTCAGGAAAATGAGCAATAGATTGTCTTAAGGAATTAAAGAAAACAGCATATTTTTCAGAAACTAATTGAGGTAAAAGTATGGCTATTTTATGGCTTTTATTGGTTCTTAACAGTTGAGCCTGTGTATTTAACTGATAACCCATTTGTTTGGCAGCTTGATACACAGCTTCAATCTTCTCAACACTTACATTTCCACGTTTATTCAATACGTTAGAAACCGTTCCATGAGAAACACCCGCTAATTTTGCAATATCTTTAATCGTTGCCATTGACCTTTTTCCATCTCAATTTCTGCTTTCACTAGCATACCTGAATTATTTATCGCGACTACCGATAATTGATTTGAACGTTCCATTTTAAAATAGCTTATAAAACAATCTAATACTATTTATCAAAAATAAATGATTATCAATATCAATTGCAAATTATATTCATATTAATCAAATATATAGAAAATTTAATTTGAATAAGATCACTGATCTGATCTTCCTTTATTGGCAAATGGTAATCCTCATTTTATTATTGGAACGTTCAAATTAATCTACAGCTTATAGATAATCAACACCAGATAGTTAATAAAATCATAATAAAACAATAGGATAAGGGGATTTCTTATGAAACTTCATTTTTTAGGGACGGCGGCCTCCGAAGGTATACCCAATCCCTTCTGCCGCTGTGAACACTGCCTGAAAGCAAGAGAACTTGGTGGGAAAGATATCAGAACTCACTCTTCTGCCATTGTCGATAACATTATGCTAATCGACGTATCACCTACATTTAGTTACCAGTTAATGCGTGATGGAATGGATGCTACCAATTTTGAAAGCCTTCTATTCACCCACACTCATCCTGATCATTTCAATGTCGGCGATCTGTTTAGTCGAATGGAAGGTTATGGTTTTGAAATTAACCATCCCCTTCATATTTTTGGTAACGATCGTGCAATTAATGGCTGCATCGAAGTTTTACCTGGTTACAGCAAAGAGCGTTTTGCTTTTCACTGCTTAATTCCTTTTGTTACCGTAGAAAGAAATGGTTATAAAATTACGCCATTACTCGCTAATCATGCGAAATGGGAGCTTTGCTACGTTTATCATATTGAAAAAGATGGCAAAGTAATTTTTTATGGCCATGATTCTGGTTGGTTCCCTGAATTAACATGGAAATGGTTAGAGAACAAACCACTTGATATCGTTGTTTTTGAATGTACTTATGGACTCAATGGTAAAGATCGTACCGATAATCATATGAGCCTAGAAACCGTATTTGCAGCAAAAGAAAAACTGCAACAACAAGGTTGTTTACATCAAGATACACAAATTGCTGTTTCGCATATTTCACATAGTGGCAAATTGCTTCACCACGAATTAGAAGCTGTTTGTGCTCCTCACAATATCCGTGTTGCCTACGACGGATTAACGTTAGAAACAAATTAAGAGGAGAACGATGATGGATATGAAAATAACCTCTCGCTTACTGATTATGATGTTTGTGCAATATTTCATGCAAGGTGCGTGGAATATGACTATGGGGCTGGTATTAAGTAGCTATGGTATGGCAAGCATTATTGGTAATGCCTACGCTTTATTAGGTGTCGCAACAATTATTTCCCCATTATTTATAGGTATGGTGGCAGACCGTTTCTTTGCTTCACAAAAAGTCATGGGCATCCTTCATTTAATTAATGCGGCTGTCATTATTTGTGTTCCTCAATTTATTGAGGCACAAAACAGTGGCATGACACTCTTCTTAATTTTCATTATTGGATTATTGTTTTATCCAACAACTGCGCTTTCAAATAGTATTAGTTTCTCCCATATTAATGGGGTGAAATATTTCCCTATTATTCGTGTATTCGGTACGTTTGGTTTTATGGCTATCGGATTTATATTAGGAGAAATGGGCTTCTCTGGTAGTACGATGACTTGGTATATCGCTTCTGCTGTAGGTGTTTTACTTGGTTTCTACTGCTTTACCTTACCTAATACGCCCCCTAAAGCAAAAGGTAAGCCATTCTCTGCTCGTGATATTTTATGTTTAGATGCTCTTTCATTATTTAAAGACCGCTATTTCGCTATCTTAATGTTTAGTATCTTTATTTTAATGATCCCAAAAACAGCTTACTCCGCTTATATTCCTGTTTTTATTAAAGCATTAGGTTTTAATAATGCGGCGTCTATTATGCAAATAGGTATAGCCTGTGAAGTTCTGTTTATGTTTGTATTGTCATTCTTCTTAATGAAGTTTGGCTTCAAAATTACATTACTTTTAGGTGCAGTTAGCTGGATCATTCGCTCAATATTCTTCTCTTATGCTGCGGTAAATACAGAGTTTTATTTTATCGTTATCGGATTAATGTTGCAGGGATTATGTTGGGACTTCTTCTTTACTGCTGGTGATATCTATGTTGACCGCAAAGCCAAACCAGAAATTCGTGCTCAAGCACAAGGCCTACGCTTTATTGTCTCTAATGGTTTCGGCTTATTATTTGCTTCCACTATTTGTGGTCAAATCTTTAATTCAACCGTAACCGAAACGGGTGATGCTGCATTGCCACAGTGGTCAACATTCTGGATATATCCAGCAATAGTCGCTGCCGTTGTAACCATATTCTTTATCTTCTTCTTTAAAGATGATGTAACAAAAAAGAAAAATAATGAAGATAAAAAAGTCCAGGAAAGCATTGCAACATCATAGTCTTAAAATAAAGGAATAAGCCAACGTTAGGAGCAAACCTTGGACGCATTAATTCAGTTTGTTGACAGCATTGGCCCTTTATCACTATCAAGTATCGCTAAATTACTGGCCGCCTTTATTTTGGGCGGCTTTATTGGCTTAGAGCGTGAATCAAAGGGAAAGCCTGTCGGTTTTAAAACTTGTGTCATTATTGCCGTTGCGAGTTGTTTATTAACTATTGTTTCTATTCAATCCGCAGAATATTACGCCAATATCTCCGACAACATTCGTAGTGATCCTATGAGATTAGCGGCACAAATTATCAGTGGTGTGGGTTTTCTTGGTGCTGGTGTTATATTGCATCGACGTGATGATGCAATTTCAGGCCTGACAACCGCCGCAATCGTATGGGCTTCTGCGGGTGTTGGTATTGCTTGTGGCTCAGGTTTTTATTGGCATGCCATGATTGTGACGGTTCTATTTTTTATGGCTATTCAACTTAGCCCACAAGTGGTGCTATTTCAGATGAAAAACCAACGTTTAGGTAAAATAAAGGTGCGTATGTTATTTACTCATGAAAATGGCGTACCTCTTTTAATTGAGTACTTAAAAAGCCATAAAGATGTAATTGAAAATTTAACGATCCGCGATATTAAAAAAGAGCGCGTTGAAGTAAATTTAAAATTATTAGTTAGACAAAAAATTACCTTACCGGAATTTTATTGTTCTTTAAAACAGCTTGAATATGTTCATTCTGTTTCTTTGGATCATTAATCTATTCAAAACAAGAAATGCACTTTATCTAAGATAATAGTGCATTTCTTCATTATTTTGATGACCAATTAATTATCTTACTGAGTATTTTTTACCACTAGCGGATTACCAAAACGTTCTAAATACATCATGCCAAATAGTGTTGAAGCATAATCTGTAATATGCCCTACATCACGATAAACTGGCACACCTTCTATGTCGGTCAGACAGACATTTTTATCGCACTGCACATCTTTGGGATCGATGATAATTAAGGCTGGATAGTCTTTTTTTAATTTAACAAATAACTGATCCATCCATGTATTTCCCTCGCCTTTATAGTTTTTAGGGTTACAGTTATTATCTGCAAAGTCTTTCCTTAATTTTGCATTTTCATAAAAACAGGTCATAAAACCACTTGGCATAGAATTGACTGTTTTAATAAAAACAGGTTTAGCACCTGTGGTAATAATAATATCAAGTGCTTCACGCATCGCTTTCTCAACGCGTTTGCGAGACTCTTCAACTGTTCTTACATCACCTATCTTATTAATGACATGATTTGACGCGTAATTATTCCAAACCTGCCCAAATATTACATAATCAAAGTGGTTATTCTTTATAAGTTGATAATATTTCGCCGTCTGATCGTAACAACGTTGATAAACTGTATTTTTATGATTAGACCAGTCATAAAGATAAATATTAGGAAGTGTAATACACGATGAAGTTGCTTGTGCATATACGTCTATCTTGGCATCTTTACCTAATATATCCATAAAGCCCCAGTAGTGATTTGCATGAGAATCACCCAGTAAAAAGGCTTTTTTCTGACTCCCTATATCACCAATATGGCACATTTTATCGGGATCTGAGGCTTCAAAAT
Organism: Proteus sp. fly-1089; assembly: GCF_040138965.1. Classification (NCBI taxonomy): domain Bacteria; kingdom Pseudomonadati; phylum Pseudomonadota; class Gammaproteobacteria; order Enterobacterales; family Morganellaceae; genus Proteus; species Proteus sp. fly-1089. The sequence goes on along the minus strand of NZ_JBEETS010000007.1, from coordinate 56,955 downwards.
TCATACATTTATCCCGATTTTGATAATCAAACTGATTGAGTTTTGCCTCTAAATTAACGTAATTTTGCCCAAGTCTAACACCAAAGCCTTGATATTTTTCATTCAACGCATTTAATCCTAACGCCAATAAAATAGGTACAATCAGTAAAAACATGAAAGAATATTTAAACTCAAGACGCTTTCTTCTAAACGGTTTTTCAATAAGAAGATAAGAAAAAATAGAGAGTAATAATGTTAAAGCTAAAAGTAACCCTTTTTGTATCTCGGTATTAAATACGCCAATATAACGCGCAATAGCGAACAAAGGCCAATGCCATAAATACAATGAGTAAGATAATAATCCAACGATCACGATCGGCTTTAATGAAAGTATTTTTTTAATAATATTTCCATGCTGTCCGGTATAAATTATTAATGCAGCACCAAGACAAACATATAATGTATTAAAATTAGGATAGCCCGCAATTACCCCTTTTTGAAATGCGATCCAAAAGATCACGCCTAAAGCAATAAGACTAATAGCATCACTGACGCTTTGATGAAGCTTCACTTTTGTCGGTAAATAAGCGACACAAACACCCAACATAAACTCAAAAATACGTGTACTAAAAAAGTAATAATTTTTAGGCTGATCTTTTTGATAAAAAAACACTAAAGAAAAAGAAATTATTGTAATAAATACAACAGGATAAAAATTATTTATTTTTTCTTTATGATTGATTTTATGCAGAAAATAAAGTGCAAAAGGCAAAAATAGATACCATTGCCACTCTATTGCTAAAGACCATGTATGCAATAACGGCAAAAATAACGCATCTTGCGCCGCATAACTGGTTGTTGCTCTTGCAAAATATTTATTAGAAACCAACGCAGAGGCATATTTTTCACTATTCGTGATATCAAGATAATCACTAGGAAGATAGAAAAAACTTGAAATAACTAAAACTGAAAGTAATACAAAAAGATAGAGAGGTTGTAATCGCCATAATCGGCGAATATAAAAATCACGGAATGAAAAATTGCCTTGTGATAATGCATTTTTAATAATTGATGAAATCAAAAAACCAGAGATCACAAAAAAGATATCGACACCAATAAATCCTGATGGTATTAAGCGATTATCAAAATGAAAAAAGATAACCAGAATAACGGCTACGGCTCTTAAACCATCAATGTCAGCTCGATATTTTACATTCATAATTCAAACACATAATCCAAATAAAAAGAATCGCTGGATTATATACTAATTCGCCATATCGCTTTAGTCACAAAAAGATGAATGATTCTTTAATATTAATAACAGCGAAATGGCCATAATTGATTAAACTCCATCGTTAAACCCATCTGTACTTCAGTTGAAAGTGAACCTTTACTCACCACAAACTTAGGATGTCGAATCACAATAGGGGTATTAATCGCATAATGTATTAATGATGATCGGTTTTGCTCTAACTCATCATAAAGCTTCTTCATTTCTGCTGATGATGTATTCTTATTTAACCTCCCAAGAGTAATATGAATAATATCTTTATAAAGTTCACTCTCAATGGGGATCTGCTGATAAACCTGCTGCCTAAAGCGTGTTAATTCTTCGGAGATACCCGTTAATATCAAGCTGCCATTGGATGTTAGGGTAACGTTATTAAATATAATTTTGAGACTTTTTATTTGATTAAAGATTTTTGTGACCTCATGACACCACGATAATAATACGGGTCGTTGCAGTTTAAACTGCTCATTTTGTTGATTAAAAATCGTCAATAATGTGGAATGAAATTCTTGTGGCTGAGCAAATTCAATAAATGGAAATTTAAGTGCAAACTGTTCGCAATAAGCTGTTAGTTGCTGGCTAAAAGGAATAAAACTCTCTTCAATTTCTGGCTTATCAATCAATAACTGCCCTGCATTTAAACTAATATCAATGACACTCTCATCATTACGTTGCTTTAGCCACTCTTCGCCCGTTGCGAGTTTTTCAAGGGTTGATTGTGTCAGAAATGCGTAAGCCATAAAGTACCTTTTATATTCCAGTAAAATCGTTATGTTACGCGCTGAATATAAAGCTTACTACCCAATTGAATCACTAAAAGTCGATTCAGTATTTCAAGTGAGATTAATAATTTAAAAATAAAGTAAAAGAATAGAAAATATTTTATTTAGAGAGTAAAGCCATAGATTGAAATAGCAGATTAACCAATATTATTAGCGTCATATTTTTTATCAAAAACACCACTCAGATAAATTATATATAAAAAGAACAAAGATTATAAATTCTCGATAATGTCATCTTAATTTGTTATTTTTTATACGATTATTTATCCATATTGTTACTATGGATTTATTTTTTTTACTCGTTATAATTTCCTTCGTCATTTTAAGTAGTAGTTCATCACATTGAGTTCACAAACGATACTCAGGTCTGTCTTGAATGATTGAAAAATGAAATCTTATCTTTATTGGACGTTTTTTAAACGCCCGATAGGGATGTTATTTATCAATTTACAAGGAGACACTGATGCAAATCAGTCGGAGATCGTTTTTTAAGATCTGTGCTGGCGGTATGGCAGGCACATCTGCAGCATTACTAGGCTTAGCACCTGAAGTATCTATTGCGAACGCTCGCCAATATAAATTATTACGTTCAGTTGAAACTCGTAATAACTGCACTTATTGCTCTGTGGGTTGCGGTATTTTGATGTATAGCCTTGGGGATGGCGCAAAAAATGTTGATAAAAGTATTTATCACATTGAAGGCGACCCTGATCATCCTGTTAGCCGTGGCTCTCTATGCCCGAAAGGCGCTGGGCTTGTTGATTATATCCACAGTGAAAATCGCCTGAAATATCCTGAATATCGTAGACCCGGCTCTGATAAATGGGAGCGTATTTCATGGAATGAAGCGATTGATAAAATCGCCCGTTTAATGAAAAAAGATCGTGATGAAAACTTTGTTATCCATAATGAAAAGGGGCAAGAAGTTAATCGTTGGCTTACAACCGGTATGCTCTGCTCTTCTGCGGCAAGTAATGAAACAGGGATTTTAGATAATAAATTTTCTCGTTCATTAGGCATGATTGCTATCGATTGTCAGGCAAGACTTTGTCATGCGCCAACCGTTGCAGCATTAGCACCAACTTTTGGTCGTGGTGCAATGACCAATAACTGGGTTGATATTAAAAACGCTAACGTTGTGCTGATCATGGGGGGTAACCCTGCTGAAGCGCACCCTGTCGGTTTTAAATGGGTTATCGAAGCTAAAACTAAAAATAATGCGAAAGTTATCGTTGTCGACCCCCGTTTTAACCGTAGTGCGGCTGTTGCTGATCTCTACTCTCCTATTCGTGCTGGCTCTGATACCGCCTTTTTATTAGGTGTCATTAATTACCTAATCGAACACGATAAAATTCAGCATGAATATGTGAAAGCCTATACTAATGCATCTTTAATTGTGCGAGAAGATTACAGCTTTGATGAAGGTCTTTTCAGTGGCTTTGATAAAGAAAATCAAAGCTATGATAAAACCTCATGGCACTATGAACTTGATGAGAATGGCTTAGCATTAAAAGATAATTCACTGCAACATCCTCGTTGTGTGTGGAATCTTTTAAAACAGCACGTTTCACGTTATACCCCTGACATTGTCACCACACTTTGTGGTACACCTTTAGACGATTTTACCTATATCTGTGAAGCCCTTGCCTCTACTAGTGTAAAAGACCGAACCTCAACTATTTTGTATGCCCTAGGTTGGACACATCATACCGGTGGTGCTCAAACTATCCGTGCAGCAGGTATGATCCAGTTATTATTAGGCAACGTGGGTATGCCGGGTGGCGGTGTAAATGCGTTACGTGGGCACTCTAATATTCAAGGTTATAGCGATCTGGGTTTATTATCATTAAACCTACCGGGTTATATGCCTCTGCCGAATGAAAAACAGACCTCATTAGAGACTTACTTATCCCAAGTGACACCAAAAACTGTGGTTGCAGACCAAGTTAACTACTGGAAAAGAACCCCTGATTTCTTTATTAGTTTGCTAAAAAGCTTCTGGGGTGAACACGCAACAGCAGAAAATGAGTGGGGATATCATTGGTTACCCAAATGGGATAAAAGCTACGACATCATGGCGCAAACCCAATTGATGATCGATGGGAAAATGAATGGCTATATCGTTCAAGGTTTTAACCCATTAGCTGCCTTTGCAGATAAAAATAAATGTAGCGCCGCATTAGCCAAATTGAAATATATGGTCGTTATCGATCCGTTAGTAACAGAATCTTCTAACTTCTGGCAAAACCACGGAGAAATGAACGATGTTACCCCAACGGATATTCAAACAGAGATATTTCGTCTACCGTCATCTTGCTTTGCTGAAGAAAACGGCTCAATTGCTAACTCAGGTCGCTGGCTACAATGGCACTGGGCGGGCGCTAAACCACCAGCGCAAGCATGGCATGATGGTAAAATTCTAGGTCATTTATTAATGCGTCTGCGGGAGCTTTATCGTGAAGAAGGCGGTGTTTGCCCAGAACCTGTAATGAATCTCTCTTGGAACTACGTTGACCCTTACGATCCTCAGCCTGAAGAAGTGGCGAAAGAAGCTAATGGTCAAGCGATGCAAGATATCTACAACGATACAGGCAAATTGTTGTTTAAAAAAGGACAACAACTTGACGGTTTCCACCAGCTAAAATCAGACGGTTCAACCGCCAGTTTCTGTTGGGTCTATTCCGGTTGCTGGACTGAAAAAGGTAACCAAATGGCGAACCGCGATAACGCCGATCCTTCAGGATTAGGCTGTACACCGGGTTGGGCATTTGCATGGCCTCAAAACCGCCGTGTGTTATATAACCGCGCATCCGTTGATCCACAAGGTCAACCGTGGGATGAAAAACGCCAATTAATCAAATGGAATGGCAATCAATGGGTTGGTCCTGATGTACCAGACTATAGCAACGCAGCACCTAATAGCGGTGTAGGTCCTTTTATTATGCAACCCGAAGGTATGGGACGCTTATTTGCGGTTGATAAAATGGCTGATGGTCCATTCCCTGAATTCTACGAGCCGTTTGAATCACCAACAGAAGAAAATATTCTGCACCCGAACGTCTCTCGTAACCCAGTCGCGCGTTTATACAGTTATGATGCAGAACATTTAGGCAAAGCCGATGAATTCCCTTTTGTGGCGACAACCTATTCAATTACTGAGTTATTCCGTCATTGGACAAAACATTCATTAATCAATGCCATTGCACAGCCTGATCAGTTTATCGAAATTGGCGAACAACTAGCGTTACGAAAAGGCATTGTGGCAGGTGATGAAGTCAAAGTCAGTGCTAAACGAGGCTATATCAAGGCTAAAGCCGTTGTCACTAAGCGTATTAGACCGCTGACGATTAATGGCAAAGTAGTCGATACTATCGGTATTCCTTGTCACTGGGGCTTTGAGGGTGCGACTCGCAAAGGTTTCCTTGCCAATACATTAACGCCATCAGTGGGTGATGCAAATTCATTCACACCTGAATATAAAGCGTTTTTAGTCAATATCGAAAAGGCATAAGGGGAAACTGATGTCATTGCAATCTCAAGATATTATTCGTCGTTCTGCCACCAATTCCCTCACACCTGCACCACAGGTGCGCGATTTTAAAGAAGAAGTGGCAAAACTTATCGACGTTACTACCTGTATTGGCTGTAAAGCCTGTCAGGTGGCTTGTTCTGAATGGAACGATATTCGCGATAAAATTGGCACTAACGTTGGTGTTTACGATAACCCAACTGACTTAACGGCAAAATCATGGACAGTAATGCGATTTTCTGAAGTTGAAGAAAACGGCAAGTTAGAGTGGCTAATTCGTAAAGATGGCTGTATGCACTGCGCTGATCCGGGCTGTTTAAAAGCATGCCCAGCAGAAGGTGCCATTGTGCAATACGCTAACGGTATTGTTGATTTCCAATCAGAGCACTGCATTGGTTGTGGCTACTGTATTGCGGGTTGTCCTTTCGATGTCCCTCGTATTAATGAAGAAGATAATCGCGTTTACAAATGCACATTGTGTGTTGATCGCGTTGAAGTCGGTCAAGAGCCCGCTTGCGTAAAAACTTGCCCGACAGGTGCCATTCACTTTGGCTCTAAAGAGGCAATGACGCATCTTGCCAACGAACGAGTCGCCGAGCTAAATACCCGAGGCTACGACAAAGCGGGTTTATACGATCCCCAAGGCGTGGGTGGTACACACGTAATGTATGTCCTTCATCATGCTGATAAACCTAATTTGTATCATGGTTTACCTGAAAACCCAGAAATTAGCTCAACGGTAAAATTCTGGAAAGGCATTTGGAAACCATTAGCGGCAGTTGGTTTTGCGGCAACATTTGCGGGTGCCATGTTCCATTATTTAGGTATTGGTCCTAATCACACCACCAAAGAAGATGAAGAAGAGGCACAAAAAGAGATGGAAGCATCACAACATTCAGTGAATAAAGAGGAGCAGAAATAATGAAGAAGAAAAGCGATAAAATCCTTCGTCATACTGCCTCAGAGCGAATCAATCACTGGGTTGTGGCGATTTTCTTTGTCTTTACTACCTTTAGTGGGCTGGGCTTTTTCTTCCCATCTCTAAACTGGTTTATGAATATTTTGGGCACACCGCAGCTTTCGCGTTTACTGCATCCATTTACGGGTGCTGCGATGGTATTTTTCTTTATCTTTATGTTTTTTAGATACTTCAAGTATAACTCTGTAGATAAAGATGATTTAGTGTGGGCAAAAAATATCCATAAAGTGCTACAAAATGAAGAAGCCGGCGATATTGGGCATTACAACTTAGGTCAAAAAGGAATTTATTGGACATTAAGTCTCAGCCTTATTGTTCTGACCATTAGTGGAATAATTATTTGGCGACCTTATTTTGCTGATTATTTCTCTATTCCTGTTATTCGCATTGCTTTACTGGCTCACTCACTGTCCGCCATCGTACTGATCATTACTGTGATTGTTCATGCTTATGCCGCGTTTTGGGTAAAAGGTTCAATTCGTAGCATGATTGAAGGCTGGGTAACGCGAGGTTGGGCGAAAAAACATCACCCGCGTTGGTATCGTGAGATTTTAGAAGAAGAAAAAAAAGAAGCAGAAAGTAAATTAAACCAAAAATAATAAACTGCTTTTATTTCTATAAAATAGATGTGAGAAAAAATGGAGGCTTAATTGCCTCCATTTCTATTTTTAATATATGCTCAATTTAATGTGTCGCTGTTTTTGCTTGCTCCACTAAATTAATTAAGCGACTTCTCATTGTATGATAATGTTGAGAAACTTGGCTTTCTGCCCATTTTTGATCGGCAATTTTAATCACTTTAGCCGCACAATATTTTGTTTCAGGTGTTTTTGAAACAGGATCAAGATTATCCTGAGTCAGCTCATTACATGCCCCAATCCACCATTGATAGGTCATATAAATAGCCTGTTTATTAATGGTTTCATTTACATTACAGCGAGACATCACTTTACCGCGGCGAGATTCAACCCAGACAATTTCTTGGTCACAAATACCCGCTTCTTTCGCCACATCAGGATGAACTTGAACATAACCCGGTTCATCTGCAAGTGATGCCAATGCTTTACAGTTACCTGTCATCGAACGGCAAGAATAATGCCCAACTTCACGCACAGTAGACAAAATCATTGGATAATCACTATCGGGTAATTCCGCAGGTGCTCGCCAAGGTGTCGCAAATAACAAACCTTTACCTGAAGGTGTATTAAAGTGGTTATTTGAATATAAATAAGGCGTACCCATATCTTCAATATCAGTACAAGGCCATTGAATATGGGCTAAACCTGCTAATTTTTCGTAGGTTGCTCCAAAGAAGAGTGGGCAAAGCTCCCTAACTTCATTCCAGATCTCTTCGTTATTTTCATAAGACATCGGGTAGCCCATTTCCGTGGCGAGTAAACTGATGATCTCCCAATCTCGTTTTACATTGCCTTTAGGTTCAACTGCCTTTTCAAAGCGCTGAAAGCCTCTATCAGCACAGGTAAAGATACCGGCATGTTCCCCCCAACTGGTTGACGGTAAAATCACATCAGCTTGCTCTGCGGTTTTAGTCATAAAGATATCTTGAACTACGACAAAATCGAGAGCTTCAAACCCTTTTCTGACTAAACCTAAATCAGCTTCGGTTTGAAGTGGATCTTCACCCATGATGTAGTAAGCTTTCACCTTACCTTCAATGGCTAAATGAGGAACTTCGGTAATGCGATATCCCACATCTGGATCGAGTTGTTCAACAGGAATATTCCATGCTTGTGCAAATTTCTGACGGGTTTCTTCGTCAGTCACATACTGGTATCCCGGAAACATATTTGGTAAAACACCCATATCACAGGCACCCTGAACATTATTTTGTCCACGAACCGGCGCAACACCAACATGTGGTTTACCTAAATTACCCGTTAATAGCGCAAGACCTGATAAGCCTTTTACCACATCAACCGCTTGACCAAACTGTGTGACGCCCATTCCCCACATAATAGTGGCCGTTTTAGCACCCGCATAAGTACGCATTGCTTTACGAATTTCAATAGCAGGAATGCCGACAATATCTTGCACAGCTTCAGGGCTATAGTCTGCGAGTTGTTTTTTATATTCTTCAAAGCCTTCTGTGTATTGGCTCACATAGTCTTTATCATAGAGATCTTCATCAATTAGCGTGTATGCGAAGGCATTGACTAACGCCATATTAGTACCATTTTTTAATGGTAAATATTGGTTAGCAATTTTAGCGGTTTCGATTTTACGAGGATCACAAACAATAATTTTGGCACCCTTTTGTTTCGCTTTAACCACACGACGCGCCACAATAGGATGAGAATCTGCACAGTTATAGCCAAACACTAATAAGCAATCTGAATCTTCAATATCAGCAATAGAGTTGCTCATAGCTCCATTGCCTAATGTTTCTTGTAAACCAGCAACAGAAGGCCCATGACAAACACGGGCACAACAATCGACATTATTATTACCTAATACTGCACGCACAAATTTTTGCATCACAAAGTTGGTTTCATTCCCTGTACCACGAGAAGAACCCGTACACATAATGGATTTCGCACCGTATTTTTCTTTTATTTCCAGTAACTTTTTTGCCGTAAATTGAATAGCTTCATTCCAACTCACAATTTCAAAACCAGCCCCTTTTTGTCGGCGGATCATCGGCTCATGAATTCTGGCTGTCAGCAATTTGTTGTCATTAAGGAAATCCCAACCATATAGCCCTTTTAAGCAAAGTTCGCCTTGATTGGTGACACCATTGGCACCTTCGGCTTTGATTATGCGACCATTTTCGACACAGAGATTGATTTTGCAGCCAGCGCCACAATAAGGACAGACGGAGTTGATTTTGTTCATTTGATATCCTTTCCCCTAACTAGGGAGTAAAAGAGTCATAAAGAACTTTGAATTAAGCAGGAATTGTGCCAATTAATTTTTAAAAGATAATCAATAAGATATAAAAATAAAATAATATTTAATAACCATTTCGACATTTTTGCCGATGCTCGCCTTATACAAACAAGGCTAATTCCATAACTTTCTTACAACCTCCAACCATTGGCATCAGGAAAACATTTAGAAATAAAAATTAACACTGAATTCTAATAAAATTTATTTCTTTAGTTTGAATTTATGATATAAATAATAAACGCGCATTTTGAAAAACAATATTTCATATTGCATTGCAATAATATCCATTTCAATAAAGAGCAAAAAAATGAATATGAACACCAATAACCGACTCTTAGGCCTAAACCTACTACTCCTTCTTTAGGTGGCCGAGCACGTTCATTTTTTTGCAAAAGCCACCAGTCAGGTGGCTTTTTTGTTGTGCCCCTTACTGGTGAAATTATTTTTAGGGGAGTTTCTATGATGTTGAGTTTTACCATAAGGATGATGAGTCACAACGTCTTCTCAATAAGTAATTGTATGGTTATATCCTCCATAACTAATCAAATAAATCAGGGGGCAAAATGAGCCAACAATGGACATCACGAGTCGGCCATATCTTAGCAGCCGCAGGCTCTGCAATCGGTATTGGCGCAATCTGGAAGTTTTCTTATGTTGCCGCCAATAATGGAGGAGGCGCATTCTTAATCGTCTTCTTATTATTCAGTTTTATTATCGGGCTTGCGGTATTACTGGCTGAGAATATCTTAGGTAGTAGCACACATGCTGAAGCGGTCAATGCCTTTAAGAAAATGATGGGGCGTAATTGGGTTATCATTGGCGTTATTGGTGTATTCAGTTCATGGTGTATTTACAGCTTCTATAGCGTTGTTGGTGGTTGGACAATTGGCTATACCGTTATGGCAGCAACAGGCCAGTTGAATATTACAGATAGCGCTGAATTAACGGGTATTTTTACCCGCTTTATTAGTGATCCCTTATGGCCTATTTTGGCTCACCTTGCCTTTGCGGGATTAACCTGTTTTGTGGTTTTAGCCGGTGTACAACGCGGATTAGAAAAAGCCGTTAAAATCATGATGCCGATGTTATTTATCATTATGATTTTATTGATAGTCGTTGGTATGAGCTTACCCGGTTCATCTGAAGGTTTAAAATTATTTTTATACCCTGATTTTAGTAAATTAACCCCTCAAGGCGTATTGGATGCGTTAGGGTTAGCCTTCTTCTCACTGTCTATCGGTTTAGGTATTCACATCACTTACAGTGCTTATTTAGCGGATAACAAAGGTATCGCTAACTCCAGCATGTGGGTGGTTATTCTGTCTTGTATGGTGTGTGTACTTGCCGGATTAATGATTTTCCCTGCATTATCTGCCGCAGGCTTAGAGCCTAATGCAGGCCCTGGCTTAACCTTTATGACCATGCCAGTTTATTTTGCTCACTTACCCGGTGGCAACATTTTAGCCGTGACGTTCTTTGTCTTGTTATTAATGGCAGCGTTAACTTCTGCAATTTCATTACTGGAACATATCGTCGCTTACGTACAGATGCGTTTTCAGTGGACACGCCGTCGTGCAGGGTTAGTCGTAACCGCATCGATTATGTTGATGGGTATTCCAGTGTCATTATCTTTTGGACCGATGAGTGATGTGACGCTGGGGGGCAAAACCGTCTTTGATTTATTAGATTATCTGACTTCTAATATTTTGATGCCACTGTTCGGTATTGCAATGTGTTTGATCTTTGGTTGGTCACGTAGAGCGAATGCATTTATTCCTGAAAATATCGCTGGATTAAAACGTCAATGCTTATTAGTGGTATGGCGTTATATTGGTCCAATATGTATCGGTATTATTTTAGTCCATGGGTTGATTGGTTAGTCATCAGCAAAAAGAGCCACTCAAAATGAGTGGCTCTCGACTTAACTGATAATGATTTATTTATGGATACTTGATGTTTTTTACTACTTATTTATAACTTTGTTTAATTTCTTGAGAAATCGCTAATCCACGTTTTGCTTCTTTTTCAGCAAGTTCAACGGATAAACCGATATAAGAACGAGGATCGAGCATGGCCTTGATTTCATCTGCATTGAAAGCTGCAGTAATAGTTTCGTTCTTCATCAAGTTAGTATAAAAATCTTCACCATCTGCTGCCGTTTTAATCGCTTCTTCATATAACAGTGAATGCGCTTTATCTTTGCCTAATTTTTCTGCCATTTTCATCATAACGTATTCGGTATTATCTAACCCTTTATTTCTCATCACGTTATGTAGCATTCTCTCTTCATGAGGAACGATGGTTCTTGAAAGCTCTTCCGTTCTTAATAGAATTTCTGTTGTTAATTCTAACGCTTCTTCAATTAAGCCATCAAATAACATATAAGAGCTGCTGTCACCTTCATAAGGTCTTACCGCAGAGTACATTCCTACATTCGGTAATGAGTACAGTTTCTGTGAGTTAGCGATAATTCCTTTGGCTAATTTGGGATTAATTTTATGAGGCATTGTACTACTACCGACAGTACCTTTTGTGAATCCTTCAGAAACCTCAGCAATTTCTTCTAACGTGGTGCTATACACTTCTTCACCAATTTTATGGCAGATGTTAGCCATCAGTGCCAAGTTCATCATATATTCTAATTTATGCGTACTTAGATTACGTGATGGGACTTCCATTGCTTGCATACCCACTAATTCAGCAACGCGTTTTTGTACTTTCATCCCCACTTCTGGCATTGAATTAAAAGCACCTACTGCACCCCCCATCATAATGGTGAATACACGTTTCTCACTCTCTTTCATACGCTGGTAGCAATCAATAAAATCGCTGATCCACACTGAAACTTTATACCCATAAGTAATAGGAATAGCATGACGACCGTGTGTTCTACCTGCCATCACCATATGTTTTGTTTTTTCAGCAAGATTAGATAAATTTTCAATAATTTCGCTTAGTAATAACATGAACTTATTGTGTACTGTTTTCATCATATACAGCTGTGAACTTTGCTGTATATTTTGTGTGGTAATGCCATAGTGCACATATTTACCACTCTCTTCAGAGCATGCATTCACCAGTACTTTTAAAAAAGGCACAAAGCCATGACCGATTTTTTGATAAATACGGTTCATCTCTTCAAAATCGATATTCTCAATAATCGCCTTTTCTTTAATTTCATCTGCGGCAGACTGTGGAATAAAACCGTATTCAGCTTGTGCTTGCGCTAACATGGCTTCAAACATCAACCAAGTTGAATATTTAGCTTCATTGGACAGCAGATTTTTTATACCGCGATCGTCGATTGTTTTACTTTTAGAATCGTATAACGCTCTCATCATGTATCCTTTTTATTTCTTCATTGCGTCATCAACAGCATTGCGAACAAATTCAACTTTAGGGCCATAAACGACATGGACATGGTTTGCTGCTGGAAAGAAGAATGCTGTACAGCCAGACTCCAACATTAATTCTTTGTCTATTTGATTTACTTCATTAATATCAATACGTAATCGTGTAATACAGTTATCAACATTACGGATGTTTTGTTTGCCACCTAACGCTTGAATTAAGATTTCTGCAATTTCGCCATAACGTTTTTCTTTGATTAGCGTGTTTTTCATATTGCTTGATTCTTCTCTACCTGGGGTTTTGATATCAAATTTGACGATAGCCCAGTAGAAAATAAAGTAGGTCACAACAGCCAGTGTGCTACCAATCAGCACTAAGAAGATCCAATTAGTATGTTCGTAGAGTAAACCAAAGATAGTGAAGTCAAAGACTGTGCCTCGAATATAACCAATTGCAACACCAGCAAAAGAGAGTAGAACTGCGCCAATACCCACGATAATCGCGTAAATTAAATAAAGTAACGGTGCGATAAAGACAAAGGTAAATTCAAGAGGTTCGGTTACGTTACCTAACATTGCAGTTAAAACCATCGTCACTAGCATCGATTTAACTTCAGCACGGTTCTCTTTTTTCGAGGTTTTATAAATTGCTAATGCAATCGCAGGGAATAAGAACAATGTAACCAACATTTGTTGCTGAGCCATAAAACGCGTCAGGCTTGGCATCATTGCCCAATATTCACTACTTGGGCCTTGGTTAAATAATACTTCTGTCATTGCTGGAACAACACCTACATAGGTTTGCCCATCAATCACATAAGAACCACCAGCCTCGGTAAATCTAAACAGAACATTCCAGACGTGGTGTAAACCAAATGGGATAAATAGACGCTCACCACCCGCAGTAAAGAAAGGCCCAACAGGACTTAAGAAGACAGCCGAGAGCTTAGTTAAGCCCATGACTAATACTTCCCAAATAAATGGTAACAATGCACCCACGCCAATCATTAATCCGACCATAATAATGGCGACAGATTTTTTCCCAGAGAAGAAGGCAAATGCTGTTGGCAATTCAAGGTTATAAAACTTATCGGTAGCCCATGCAGCGATTAATCCTGTGATAATCCCTCCGGCAGCACTAATATTCATGGTTTGTATACCCAGAACCTTAATTTGCCCAACCTGCGTCATAATGGCAGGATCAGCCAGCTTTCCAGTCAATACCAACCAGATATTGATTGTACTTATCAAGGTTAAATAGCCCACCACAGAGGCAAAGACCGCAATCCCTTTATCTTTATGGCTCATTCCATACGCCACCCCCATTGCAAATAAAAGTGGAATATTGTCAAACACCACACCTGCAATAGAACGGATACTGACTAATAAAGCATTGACTGTTTCATTACCTAAGAAAGGAAAGCGTGCAATCATATAAGACTGAACTAAAGCACCACTGATCCCCAAGATCATACCGATAGGCGCTAATACACCGATTGGTAGAAGTAGGGTTCTACCAAAGCGCTGAATAGACTCGCTGAACTTTTTCCTGGCCATATTTTTTCCTTATGACTTCTCGAATATAAAAGAATTACCGAGGTACTCTAACTTAGGGATTATAGGAAATGAATGACGTGGCGGTTTTAAATATTATCTCAGGTCATTTTTCATGACTTAGGTCTTTTTAATAAACGATTCAATTAATAAATAATAAACAATTTTTTATTTCAGAAATGAAGATTGAACCTAGATATTAATATTAATATTAATATTGAAAAATAAGACTATTTTAAAATAACATATGAATATTTTACATCAGATAGATTAATGCTTTTTACACATTAAGAATAAAAAGAATATTTAACTAATAGAATGATCAGTTTATTAGAATTTAAAGTAGTGTTTCTAGCTCATTTATCAGTAAATCCACCAGCATGAAAAAGCCAATACGTGATTTAGTATCATCTTTTTTTGTATCGTGATTATCAGCAAAACAAAACAGAGCATGACTTGCGTAACTGGTTAATTCATTGGTATTAAATGCGGTCATACTAATAATATTAGCATCTTTTAACTGTACAATTTTTGCTGTTTCTATAATTTTTTTTGTGCCACCAGAAAGGGAAATAAAGATAACAGTGTCATCTTCATTAACAAGACGAGTAAACGAGTCAGATAAGTTGTAATCATTAATAAAAAAGCAATGTAGTCCCAAAGCAAACAGAAGGTGTTCAAGGTAATAACCGACTGCTTTACTCGTTCCCCTTGCAACAATAAAAATATTCCTAGAGTGACGTAAGGTTTTCGCACATTCCCGAATTTGCTCTTCATTAATTAAGGTAAATGTTTTATTAATATTCTTTTCTAATTGCTTTTTATAAGAGGCGGTACTCGTTTTCTCAACTTTATTTTGAGCCAAGATATAATTATTAATTTGGAATTTAAGCTCTTTAAATCCACTAAATCCTAATTTTTGCGATAAATTAATAATCACCGTTTTTGATACAAAAGTTTTTGCAACTAAATCATTAATATTTAAATAGGGTATATCCGCAATATTATCGGTGAGATATTTTAATACTTTTTTTTCGCTGATCGTTAAATTGTCATAATTTTTTAAGAAATCCAGCATATCTCACCCAACCAATTGAATATAAAACACTCTATAAAGGAGCGAACATCCCAAAAATATGCCAGCTCTTTTCGTGCGCTTATGTGCAATAAAATAGATAACGAGTATACGTTAAATCATACAGTTATGTAGGAACAGAGTTATTTTTTGTGAATTGAGAGATTATTGAGCCCACGATCAATGAGCCCAATACGTGCTATTCATTACCCCAGCGATTAAGAAACATCGCAATATCGTCAATGCGTTTTTTATTAATACCCGCTTCTTTTGCCATCTCTTGTTGTGCCGATTCACTAATTTCTTCGTTATTCATTAATCGAGTGAGTAATAATTGAAAATAGAGAGCAAGCCCATCTTCTTCTGCTTCAGCAACAGGATCGGTTGATTCCAGTGAATACTCTTCTACCATGTCATAATATTTAAAATGGATTTCATTGTTCATAAATTCTCCCCAAGGATTAACGTTAATACTCGTCATATTCAATTACTATAAAATTACTAAGAGTATATCTCTACATTCGCCTGTTAACCTAAAATTCGCTATCATCCACTTTCTTCTTTTTCTGCGGATAGGCTGATGTCTACGATTATCGATACTTTTATTGCCCCACCTTGCCATGATGAAATCGAGATCCTTTATCAAGACGAGTACTTAGTCCTTATCAATAAACCGACAGGACTATTGAGTTTATCAGGAAAAAACCCACAAAATATCGACTCGGTACATTATCGATTAGTGAAGCTATTTCCGGGATGTACGCTTGTTCATCGACTTGATTTTGGTACATCTGGATTGATGGTTGTGGCACTCAATAAAGCAATCAATGCGCTTTTGTGTCAGCAATTTAGCCAACGCAGTGTAACCAAGGTATACAACGCACTACTGTGTGGTCATTTGAAAGAAAATGAAGGAGTGATTAATGCTCCAATTGCAAAAGATCCAGCTCTGTTCCCACGCATGTCTATTTGCCCTATTAATGGAAAGCCAGCTCGCTCTGGTTATCACGTTATTGAGCGTTTTTATCATATGTTAGAAGATAGGACGTTATTGCCTCTAACGCGGGTACAATTTACCCCTGAAACGGGAAGAACTCATCAACTTCGTATCCACAGCCAGTTTATAGGCCATCCTATTTTAGGTTGTGATTTATATGGTGGGAGCGACTATTGCTTGAATAAAAAAATAAAAGAAACTAAAAGAACTGAACGGACTCCGCGACTTATGCTTCATGCGAGTGAGCTTCATTTTATTCACCCTATTAGCCAAGCACCAATAAAAGCGCGTTGCGAGAGCCCGTTTTAAATATCGATATTTACAGTTTAAGCGCTTTTATTGTTTCATCGATATCAAGTTCATCTTCAGTAAAAACTATCTCTGTTCCGTGCATTGTGGTGATCGCCAGCTTTCTCAACGTGCGCATATTAGTCGCACCATCCGCTGACTTTGGTCTGATGCTATTCATTAAAGTACCAACAGAAAGTACGGTATTTTCTTTATTGATATGTGTATCTGCAGGCACATCTTCGCTATAAATTCGAAATGATTTAATTGATGTCAATTTAACGCGTTCACCTGCAATATAAACGTATTTGCTGTCTGGGATCACTTTAACCGCATAAGCAGACAGGCCTTTGGTATTGGTGGTCGGCTCAAACGTGACATTTGCATCTGTTTTTATCAAAGCAGGGTTGGCAACTTTAATCACATGAAAATAACGGTTATCCCCGTTTTCATCTTTAATAAATCCAAAACCTTTATCTTCAAACCACTTTGTGATTATTCCATTCATTGCCATTATCGCCTACTTAATCGTTTATCTACAAAAATTTCCAGATGCAGTATAAAGCACAATGCTTATACAGACTATGCCTTTGAGTTAATAAGCTACGTTACTTACTACCACATTAAATCATCTGGGATTTTAAAATCAGCATAAGGATCGTCTTCATCTTGTTCTGTCTCGCTCAGTGCGTTATTTAACAAGATACAGTCCACGTCTCTTTGTGTAATTTTATCTGCAACACTGGCTGGAATAATCGCGTACTCCGTTTTATTTGCATTATCCAGACGAGCAATAGCAAGACGTCCACTAATTAATTGAGATTGCGTCAGTTTATCCACCGCAATTTTTTTAATTACATTATTGTCAGTGAAATTAAAGTCAATATCACCTTTTGTTGGCGTAATTCTATTCATCTCAATAAGTTGCTTAACTTGCGCTTTATATTCTTTAGATAAAGTCGCTTGTTTTTGTTGCTCACTAAGCAGTTTATCGCGCTCAAGTTGAGCCTTTTTATTTTCTTCTACGGCTTCTCTTGCTTCTCGCGCTTGAACTCGTGATTTTTTTGCCGTTCTTTGGACTTTTGCCATTTTTTTACTGGTCACAAGCCCTGCTTTTAACATTTGCTCTTGTAAGGTAAGTTTTGCCATTTTTATGCCTAAATTTGCTCAAGAATTTATGAAATTATACCTGTAATTTCTAAGAGTGCATCAGGTTGTAAGAAATGAAGATAGCAACATTTGAACCTATCATGGCATTCAGAGTATATTGGAAACACTATCGTAAAACGCTTTCTATAACAGGTAATACTAACAATGGCTCTGATCCCAAAAAACTATGCACGGTTGGAAAGTGGCTACCGTGAAAAAGCACTGAAAATCTACCCGTGGGTATGTGGACGTTGTGCTCGTGAGTTTGTTTACTCAAACTTGCGTGAACTAACCGTTCATCATATTGATCACGACCATACCAATAACCCAGAAGACGGCAGTAACTGGGAATTATTATGTCTGTTTTGCCATGATCACGAACACTCTAAATATACAGAAGCAGACCAATACGGCACAACTGTTGTCGCTGGTGAAGATGCACAAGATGATGTAGGTGCAGCAACCTATAATCCTTTTGCTGATTTAAAGTCGATGCTTAATAAGAAAAAATAGTGATGCAATGTCTGCTTTGATGCAAAGCAGACTATCTATCCCCCTTCTCACGCCCCTATATAGAATGGTGTATACTTACCAACAAGAAACTTGTTCATGGTTAATTAATAATGAAAGAAATCGAAAAAGCAAAAATCAAACTCCTTAGCGACCGTTTAGATCTTATTCGTCATAAAATGGCAAATATCTCGTTGCCAGATGAAGCGGAAAAAGCGGAAAAATACGCAGAGTTTGAAAAAGAAAAAGTAGAACTGGAAACTGAAATCGCTCGTCTGAAAGCAGTACGTAACAACAAACTCAGTAAAGAAGCACAAAAATTAGAAGATATGCCATTCAAACGCCTCATTACTAAGAAAGAACAAGCGGATATTGGCAAGCTGAAGAAAACTGTACGGGGCCTGATAATTGTCCATCCAATGACCGCATTAGGGCGCGAAATGGAGCTAGATGGTATGACCGGTTTTTCTAAGACTGATTTCTAGTTAGAAAATCAATTCAACTAAAACCTGTAAAAATCAGCTAATACTAACTGGTTCTTAATATATATCCGTTATTATGAGCCGTTAGTTATCCGGAGAGAAGATTAGGAAGCAAAGCATCACGCAAACTAGAAAGCTACTTCTTCTGCTTACCTCTTTTCAGCAAATCTTTCAGTACTGCAATATTCGCCCTTTGGTGCTTTAGAAAAATTTTCGCTCATCGAATTGCCTCCACTCTCTATACGTTATGCAATACTATGAAAAACAATATGATAAAGAAAGAATTAGATGCTTTATTAGAAAGAAGTGATGAAATAAGAAGTGGCGGAAGATCACAGGAGTCGAACCTGCCAAGGACCGCTGGCGGCCCCATCTGGATTTGAAGTCCAGCCGCCCCACCGGGGACGATGATCTTCCATTTTTGAATGGGTCAAAAGGAAATAACGGGATGATTATACGCTGAATTATTTTTAATCCCAAGTGCATCAAATCAATAAAACCCCTTTCAAATAAAATAATCCCGTTTTTGAGTAAAACTTCGGATAATTACCGCGATACTATTGAACTTATACAGTTTCATCCTCATCTTACTATCTATAACGAATAAACTCAGTGGTGTGTTTTACGTCACTGCAAACCAAAATACAGGATGTTTTTTATGTCAAATCCATTACTTAGCACAACGGGATTACCTGCATTTTCCCAGATCAAACCAGAACATGTTGTTCCTGCATTAAAAGAAGTGTTAACAACTTACCGTGAAACAGTTGAAAAATTACTGGCTGAAAATACTCAATTTAACTGGGATAACCTTTGCCAGCCATTAGCAGAAGCGGGCGATAAACTTTCTCGTGTTTGGTCTCCAGTCAGCCATTTAAACTCTGTCAAAAATAGTGCTGAACTACGTGAAGCCTATGAGCAAAGTTTACCATTGCTGTCTGAATTCAGTACATGGATGGGACAACATGAAGGCTTATATCAAGCTTATAAATCAATTAAAGAAAGTGCTAATTTTAATGCACTAACTCAACCACAAAAAAAAGCGATTGAAAACGCATTACGTGACTTCGAATTATCAGGTATCGGCTTACCCAAAGAGAAACAACAGCGTTTTGGTGAAATCAGCGCGCGTATGTCTGAGTTAGGCGCTAAATATGGAAATAACGTATTAGATGCAACGATGGGTTGGTCTAAACTAATTACTGATGTAGAAGATTTATCCGGTATGCCTCAAAGTGCTATTGATGCTGCAAAAGCTATCGCACAAGCCAAAGAGCAAGAAGGCTACCTATTAACGCTTGATATGCCAAGCTATCTGCCTGTCATGACATATGCTGATAATCGTGAACTAAGAAAAGAGATGAGTATCGCTTATAGTACGCGAGCCTCTGATCAAGGCCCAAATGCAGGTCAGTGGGATAACAGCGAAATTATCGCTGAGATCCTTGCATTACGCCACGAACTCGCTCAACTCCTTGGTTTCAAAAATTATGCTGAAAAGTCACTTGCCACTAAAATGGCAGAGTCTCCAGAACAAGTCCTTAGTTTTTTAACTGACTTAGCACAACGCGCTCACCCACAAGGTAAAGAAGAGTTAGCTGAACTCACCCAATTTGCAAAAGAGCACTATGGTGTTGATAAATTAGAATCATGGGATTTGGCTTATTACAGCGAAAAACAGAAACAACACCTGTTTTCAATCGATGATGAGCAACTGCGTCCTTACTTCCCTGAACAACGTGCTTTAAGTGGCTTATTTGAAGTTGTTCATCGTATCTATGGTTTAACAGCTAAAGAGCGTAACGACATCGACACTTGGCATGATGATGTTCGTTTCTTTGAGCTTTACGATGAAAGTAACACCTTGCGCGGTAGCTTCTATCTTGATTTGTATGCACGTGAACACAAACGTGGTGGTGCTTGGATGGATGACTGCATGGGAAGAATGCGTCATGCCGATGGCAAGCTACAAAACCCTGTTGCTTATCTCACCTGTAACTTCAATAAACCTGTAGGTGATAAACCTGCACTGTTTACTCATAACGAAGTCACCACACTGTTCCATGAGTTTGGTCATGGCCTACATCATATGTTAACGCAAATTGATACTGCTGATGTTGCTGGCATTAACGGTGTGCCATGGGATGCGGTTGAATTACCAAGCCAGTTTATGGAAAACTGGTGCTGGGAGCCAGAAGCATTAGCCTTTATTTCGGGTCATTATGAAACTGGCGAGCCATTACCACAGGCAATGCTTGATAATATGCTTAAAGCAAAAAATTATCAGTCTGCAATGTTTGTGTTACGTCAACTAGAATTTGGTCTATTTGATTTCCGTTTACATGCAGAATATGACCCAGCAAAAGGGGCGCGTGTAATGGAAACCTTAACCAGTGTGAAAGATCAAGTATCTGTTGTTCCGTCAACACCTTGGGCTCGTTTTCCTCATGCCTTTAGCCATATATTCGCAGGTGGTTATGCCGCAGGTTATTACAGCTATTTATGGGCTGATGTGCTTGCAGCGGATGCCTTCTCTCGTTTCTCCGAAGAAGGGATTTTTAATCGCGAAACAGGCCAATCATTCCTAGATAATATTTTAACTCGTGGCGGTTCTGAAGAGCCAATGGAACTGTTCAAACGCTTCCGTGGTCGTGAGCCAAAACTTGATGCTATGCTTAAAGGCTACGGCATTAAAGGATGATATGTGAATATCTGTTTACTTTGTGAAGAAGGCGCTGATAACAGCGCCTTATCTGATTTAGCGCAACGTTGGGGATTAGTTCACGACGAAACGCAAACAATGGCTTTAGTGTTAACGCCGACTCACCTTGAATTACGCAAACAAGATGAACCTAAATTAGGTGGCATCTATGTAGATTTCGTAGAGGGTACCATGGCTCATCGTCGTAAATTTGGCGGTGGTCGAGGTGAAGCGGTGGCAAAAGCAGTTGGGATCAAAAAAGACTACCTGCCTGATGTAATTGATGCAACCGCAGGACTTGGTCGTGATGCGTTTGTCTTAGCGTCTATTGGTTGCAAAGTCAGAATGGTAGAGCGTCACCCCGTGGTTGCTGCATTACTTGAGGATGGCTTAAAACGTGCTTATCTCGATGCTGATATTGGTGAATGGATGCAAGAGAGAATGACGTTAATTCATGCTTCTTCTGCCCAAGCACTCACTGAGATCACGCCTCCTCCTGATGTTGTCTATCTTGACCCGATGTACCCACATAAAGCAAAAAGCGCATTAGTAAAGAAAGAGATGCGAGTGTTCCAATCCTTAGTCGGTGCTGATGAAGATGCAGATACACTGCTAGAACCCGCAATGACTTTGGCAAAAAAACGTGTTGTCGTAAAACGTCCTGATTATGCTGAACCATTAAATAATCAGCCTGCACATGCCAATATAACAACAAAAAATCACCGTTTTGATATTTACCCTTGTGTAAACACTGACATACAAGGATAAAGAAATTAGTTTGAAATCTGACGGGTGTTAAACACCCGTTCAGAATCAATGAGATTTACAGCACGCCTTGAGCCAGCATTGCATCCGCAACTTTGACAAAGCCTGCAATATTCGCACCTTGAATATAATTAGTCTGCTTACCTTCACCACCGTAATTCACACAAGCATGGTGAATATCTAACATAATGTGATGTAAGCGAGCATCCACTTTTTCGGCTTTCCAGCTTAAACGTGCCGCATTCTGCGCCATCTCTAAACCAGAGGTTGCAACCCCCCCCGCATTGGCAGCTTTTCCTGGTGCAAAAAGGACACCTGCCTCGATAAAGGCGTCTGTTGCTGCAATCGTTGTTGGCATATTCGCACCTTCAGCAACGGCTTTAACGCCATTTTTGATCAAGACTTTTGCCGCCTCTATATCTAATTCATTTTGTGTTGCACAAGGTAGAGCAATATCAACAGGAACTGCCCAAGGTTGTTGCCCTTCAAGATAGGTTAAACCAAATTCTTTCGCATACTCTTCAACACGACTATAATTATTTTTAATTTCAGTTAAACGTGCGAGTTTTTCAGTAGTAAATCCGGCTTCATCAACAACCGTACCACCTGAATCGGATGCTGTGATAACCTTAGCGCCTAGCTCTAAGCATTTTTCGATAGTGAATTGCGCTACATTACCTGCACCAGAAACTGCCACACGCATCCCCTCAAGAGACATACCATGACGTTTAAGCATCGCATTAGTAAAGTAAACTAAACCATATCCAGTGGCTTCTGGGCGGATTAGACTACCTCCGAATGAAAGGCCTTTGCCTGTAAATACACATTCATTACTATTAGACAGTTTTTTCATCATGCCTGCCATAAAGCCAACTTCACGCGCACCCACACCAATATCTCCTGCTGGAACATCTGTGTTAGCCCCTAAATGACGATAAAGTTCAGTCATTAAAGCCTGACAAAAACGCATGACTTCCCCATGGCTTTTGCCTTTAGGATTAAAGTCAGAGCCACCTTTCGCGCCACCCATTGGTAATGTCGTTAAGGCATTTTTAAATGTTTGCTCAAACCCTAAGAATTTTAGGATAGAGAGATTCACAGAAGGATGAAAACGCATACCACCTTTGTAAGGCCCGATAGCTGAGTTAAATTGGATACGCCATGCGCGGTTAACTTGCACTTGCCCTTTATCATCTAACCAACAAACGCGAAACTGAATAATACGTTCAGGCTCAACTAAGCGCTCAAGTAATGATTGTTCACGATATTGTGGGTTTTTTTCTAAAAAAGGCCACAAAGTGGTAAAAACTTCACGAACAGCCTGATGATACTCAGGTTGATGAGCGTTATATTTTTCTACCCCTTCTAAAAACGAAGACAATGAGCCAGATATATTCATTCCGCTATTCCTTTTTTGTGTAATGTGATGTTGGCATAACCTCATTTATTCGGAATATTTTTGGGTTTTGTGAGGTTGATGTTGTTTTGCTTCTTGAATATATCATTAAAATACATTCACACTTCAAGACATTTTTTTCATAATTAGACAAAAAAAAAAGGTTGACTCCACTTAACAGCAGGAAAAATAGGAATTTTAGACAAAAAAATACCTGCATAAGCAGGCATTTTTTTTGCTTAAACAAGCAAGCGATTATTCTTCATCATCTTTCAGAGGAACAATTAACATATCAACATGCACAGTATTAATTAATTGACGTGCTGATGACATCAATTTGCTCCAGAAGTCTTGGTGATGACCGCAAACAACTAAATCCATATCGTATTTTTTAATCGCATCAACCAGAACTTGGCCTAAATCACCGCTACCACTCAAGGTTTCCTGAATTTCATAACCTGATTTATCTGAGAGGTCTTTTAACGCGTTACGGGTTTCATCAGTAATACGTTGTTGCATATCACCGAGGTTGACATCAATTAGACCGGTATAAAGATCAGAATAGTTAACATCAACGTGAATTAAGGAAACTTTGGCATTATAGGGTTTTGCCATAGATACAGCTTTCTGTACTAAGACGTTACTCTCAGGGGATAAATCAACTGCCACTAGAATATGCTTATAAGCCATCGTAAACTCCTTCCATAAGCTGATTAATCGGTTGGAAAGGCGGTTAAGCCTAAATCCTATATATTAAATATAACGTTTTAAGATGAAAGTTAGATGTCGCCTTGATCACAACTTATGTCAAATTCATCAAGAAAGCATCTATCGATAAATAACAATATACACCATTTTAGATTATCACGATGTCATTCACCGACAATATCATCATAATAATGAGAATTGAGTATAAAAAACAACAAAAACACCCTTTTAGAGTTATTTTTTATCCATTTTTTTGAAAAAGGAAACAACTTGAACACGTCACTTTTGTTTATTGCTTAATTTCACCTAAACTTAAATAAGAGAAAAAATAACCTCTATGGGTAAAGGTTTTCTCATCTCTGAATCTATTATTCTAGGGAGGGGATTATGTTTAATGTCATTGTTATCTTTTGGGCGCTCTGTATTCTTTGCCTGATTAATATGATGCGTTATTTTTCATCTATTCGGGTGTTACTCACAATACTGCGCCAATCTGATCCGTTACTCTATCAATCAGTAGATGGTAATGGGTTTTTTACTATGCATGGGCAATTTTCAAAACAATTGCGACTTATCCGCTACATCAACCAACGCCAATATACCAACCATCATAATCCTGAAGTGATTATGCGTTGCGAGCGAATTTATCGGCAATTTTATCTTGTTAGCCGTTTTTGTATTTTGGCTGTAGCAAGTTTAATTGCGATGCTTATTTGGTAGGTGACAAAAACAAAAAAACGGTGACTAAAAGTCACCGTTTATAAACAAACTTGGGTAGTTTATTGTTTATCAGCTATTCACAATGAATGTCAGTGATATCCAATAAAGTAAACCTGATAAACCAATGCTAACTGGTAATGTTAAGATCCAAGCAAGTCCGATATTTTTTATCGTCTTCGATTGAACTCCACCACCATCTACAATCATTGTACCTGCAACGGCAGATGACAAAACTTGTGTTGTTGATACAGGCATACCCGTATAACTTGCGACACCAATGGACACTGCTGCTGTTACCTGAGCAGAAACCCCTTGAGCATAAGTCATACCTTTTTTACCAATTTTTTCACCAATCGTTACTGCAACACGTTTCCAACCTACCATTGTCCCAATAGAGAGCGCTAATGCCACTGCAACAATGATCCAAATCGGTGCATATTCCACAGTGTTTAGCAGGTCACGACTCAATGTTTTTAAGAACCGTGCATCTTGGGCGCTAGTTTCAGGTAATTTAGCCACTTCTGTTGCGGTATCAGCGATACACATTAGTAATCGACGCATTTGAGCACGCTGGTCTGCTGTTAGTTCATCATAAGAACTAATATTTGCCAGCATTTGTTCTGTTTGATTCAGAACAATTGGCGTTCTCGCGCTGTTACAATGGAAATCGGTATCACTAGGATCAGTTTGTGCTGACACTCCTGGTGTATTTTCGATAGCATGCTGTAATGCTGGCTGATGCTTCTCATAATACTGCTGTAAGTGCACAACGGCATCATGTGTTTTGGTGATATCGTACCCGCTAGCACTCATATTGACGACAAAGCCCGCAGGCGCCACGCCAATTAATACCAACATGATAAGACCGATACCTTTCTGCCCATCATTTGCGCCATGAGAAAAACTGACCCCAACCGCAGATAAAATCAGTGCAGTACGAGTCCAAAATGGTGGCTTACGCTTACCATCCTGTTTTTCACGTTCAGCTGGTGTCAGGTGAATACGACGACGTTTTTTCGTACCACTCCAGTAACGGCGCAGTAAAAAAATCATCGCGCCTGCAATAACCAAGCCGATAATTGGAGAAAGAATGAGCGATAGGAAGATACTGATCATTTTTGGAATGTTTAACGCATCAACGATAGACGAATCTGTCACGATAGCATTTGTTAAACCAATACCAATGATAGCACCTATCAGCGTATGTGAACTTGATGCTGGAATGCCGAAATACCATGTACCTAAGTTCCAGATAATGGCAGCTAACAGCAACGAGAAGACCATAGCAAGGCCATGACCTGAGCTCACATTCAGCAGAAGATCTGTCGGTAACAAGTGAACGATAGCATAAGCTACGCTCAAACCACCGAGCAAAACTCCAAGGAAGTTAAATACACCCGCCATCACGACCGCAAATTGCGCACGCATAGCACGAGTATAGATAACAGTTGCTACCGCATTTGCGGTATCATGGAAGCCGTTAATAGCTTCATAAAATAGCACAAAAAGCAGTGCTAAAACCAACATTAAACCTGTATGAAATTCTAGGTCAGTAAACAAATGTAGCATAGACGTTAAGCCAGTTAGTTGGACATGAACGCGGCGCATTATCAGCGACAAATGCGAACGGTGGAAGCGAAATTTAACCTTTTTTTGATTTGATAACCAAGAAAATCAGAGCCTTTTTAAGATAATTCCTTATATATCATTTAATTAATAAAAATAAAAAAAAAGTAAATTTCTGACAATTTTTTTCCTTGCTAATACGAATTTAGGTGAAAAATGCAGATTTCTCCATATAATTTTACAAAAATACTCTGATCTTACGCGAAAATCATTGATTAAGTAGTCAGAGAAAACCAAGAACGAGACATCATTGTGGGATCATACGATACAGTAATTATAGGTGCAGGTGCCGCGGGGCTTTTTTGTGCGTCTTTAGCAGGACAAGCAGGATTATCTGTTTTAGTGCTAGATAACGGTAAAAAAGCAGGTCGAAAAATTCTTATGTCAGGAGGCGGTCGTTGCAATTTTACCAATATGTACATTGAGCCTTCAGCCTATTTATCAGAGAATCCTCATTTTTGTAAGTCAGCACTTGCTCGCTATACGCAATGGGATTTTATTGAGTTAGTGCAAAAACATAACATTGCCTATCATGAGAAAACATTAGGCCAACTCTTTTGTGATGATTCAGCACAGCAAATTGTGGATTTATTACTTGCTGAGTGTCAAAAAGGGAAAGTGAGTGTTCGCTTACGTAGCGAGGTAACGTTAATCGAGAAAAAAAATGAAAGCTTCACTGTTTTTGTTGATGGAAAAGCAATTGTGACCTCTTCTGTTGTCATTGCCAGTGGTGGGCTTTCTATGCCCGGTTTAGGTGCTACTCCTTTTGGCTATAAAGTCGCAGAACAATTTGGTCTTCCTGTTTTACCCACTCGTGCAGGCTTAGTGCCTTTTACACTGCATAAACCTCAGCTTGAGCAATTTAGCCAACTATCAGGCGTTGCTGTACCCGCTATTGTGACAGCAAAAAGTGGAACGAGTTTTAAAGAAAACATTCTTTTTACTCACAGAGGCCTTTCAGGGCCAGCTATTTTGCAAATCTCTAGTTATTGGCAACCTGGAGAGTATGTAAGTATTAACTTACTTCCGAATGTTGATCTTGAAAATCTTCTACAAGAAAAACGCCAAGAGCACCCAAATCAATCATTAAAAAATACATTATCCCGCTTATTACCAAAGCGTTTTATTGAAATAATGATAGAAAATAAACAGTTACCTGATGTTCCTCTCACTCAACTTAGCAATGAACGTATTACTCAAATTGCAGTGTTGCTACAAGAATGGCAAGTTCAGCCTAATGGCACTGAAGGATATCGTACTGCGGAAGTCACTCTAGGTGGCGTAGATACTCGAGCCCTTTCCTCTAAAACAATGGAAGCCACTAAAGTAAAAGGACTCTATTTCATTGGTGAAGTAGTGGATGTAACCGGTTGGTTAGGTGGATATAACTTCCAATGGGCATGGAGTTCGGCGTATGCCTGTGCTCAGAGCCTTATTTCAACACCCAAATCAACTTTTTCTGAGTAATAATGAATAAATTTACCAATATTAAAGTTATAAATATTGGTTTTATAATTCTATAAACTTATAAGTTCTACATAACAAAACCCAGTTATCATCAATCAGTGATAGCTGGACTTTGTTTTATCACTGAATAGCGACTCAAAATGGCTCATACCCCTTCTTTTGTTCTGGTTTTATAGTGTAATTCTTGTCCTTTCCCCTACAAATAACCTTATAAAAAATATTGTTAACTATTTGGTTATATTACTATTTTAAAAAATCATTAAAATAAAACGACTCGTTAATCAGTAAGTTAAAAGCTTTTCATTGCTTTTTTCTGTATTGCTTAAAAAAAAGGCTTTACAAATGATACTGAGAACTATTATCATCAATAACACTTTCAGACGCACCACCTTCAGGGTGATATGAAAGAACGACATTGCTCACATTGCTTCCAGTGTTTTATTTAGCCAGCCGGGTGCTGGCTTTTTTCTTTTCTAAAACTTATTCGATGTTCTTGTTTCTCTTTATTCAAATTATTTGGATCTTCAGGTTAAATTCCTCCGCTTTTCTACTTTGTGCTATTGCGTAAACTGTGTTCAACAACTGATGAGAAGGAAACACATAATGATTTATCTACGCAAAGCAAATGAAAGAGGACACGCTAATCATGGTTGGCTAGATAGCTGGCATACCTTCTCTTTCGCAAACTATTACGATCGTGATTTTATGGGATTTTCTGCATTACGCGTGATTAATGAAGATCGTGTAATACCTGGTGAAGGCTTTGGTACTCACCCTCATAAAGACATGGAAATTTTAACCTATGTCCTTGAAGGTAATATCGAGCACAAAGACAGTATGGGTAATAAAGAAAATGTTCCTGCTGGTGAGTTTCAGATAATGAGTGCAGGTACAGGGATCACCCATTCAGAATATAATCCGAATAGTGATCAAGGGCTACATTTCTACCAAATTTGGATTATGCCAAATACTGTCGGTATCACACCACGCTACGATCAACGTCGTTTTGATACAACAGTAAGTAAACAGCTTATTTTGTCGCCAGATGCCCGTGATGGCTCTTTAAAAGTATTCCAAGATATGACCTTATGGCGTTGGAACCTGAAAAAAGGTGAAGAAGCACAATATCAAGTAGAAGCGGGACGCAATATTTGGCTACAAGTTGTAAAAGGAAAAATAGCCATAAATGACATAATTGCGACCACCAGTGATGGTGTAGCTATTGCTGATGAAGATATGATCCGTTTTGTTGGTGATGAAGACAGTGAAGTTTTATTGTTTGATTTGCCTCCTGTAAAAGCATAGTTGGGTTATCACCCTCTAAAGCCACTTTTTCTCTAATAGTATAGTTTCACTTTATTTCCTTTTTACTCCCTGAAATACTCTCGCATTTCAGGGATTTTTTTTATCTCTAATACCTCAAATAAAAAAACACCAAAATCATATCCTATAAATTTGGTGTTTTTACTAATACTCTTTTTACTAATACTCTAAGAAATTAACGTTTTGGTCCAACTTTTGTCAGAGCTTGGCCAGCTGGAGTATCTGTATATTTATCAAAGTTTTTCACAAAACGATCAGCAAGATCGTCTGCTTTCACATCCCATTGTGCTTTATCAGCATAAGTATCACGAGGATCTAAAATTTCACTATTAACACCGGGTAACACTGTTGGGATTTCTAAATCAAACACAGGTAATGTTTTCATTGGTGCCTTATCAATATCACCATTTAAGATGGCATCAATAATAGCGCGAGTATCTTTAATTGAGATACGCTTACCTGTGCCGTTCCAACCTGTATTAACCAGATAGGCTTTTGCGCCAGATGCTTGCATACGTTTTACTAATACTTCAGCGTATTGTGTTGGATGCAGAGATAAGAATGCCGCGCCAAAACAAGCTGAGAATGTAGGTGTTGGCTCTGTTACACCACGTTCTGTTCCCGCAAGCTTAGCGGTAAAACCCGATAAAAAGTGGTATTGCGTTTGTTCTGGCGTTAAACGTGAAACAGGAGGTAACACACCAAAAGCATCTGCAGTTAAGAAAATCACTTTCTTAGCGTGGCCCGCTTTAGAAACTGGTTTAACGATATTATCGATATGATAAATCGGGTAAGAAACACGAGTATTTTCTGTTTTTGAGCCATCGTCGAAATCAACAGAACCATCCGACAACACAACCACATTTTCTAATAGTGCATCACGTTTAATTGCACCATAGATATCAGGTTCAGCTTCTTTTGATAAGTGGATCGTTTTCGCATAACAACCCCCTTCAAAGTTAAACACACCGTCATCATCCCAACCATGCTCATCATCACCAATTAGCTTACGCTTAGGGTCCGTTGAAAGGGTTGTTTTACCTGTACCGGATAAACCAAAGAAAATAGCCACATCACCACTTTCGCCAACGTTTGCGGAGCAGTGCATAGAAGCCATACCTTTAAGAGGAAGGAAGTAGTTCATCATAGAGAACATACCTTTCTTCATCTCGCCACCGTACCAAGTACCGCCGATTAACTGAATGCGTTCAGTTAAATTGAAAGCAACGAAGTTCTCAGAATTAAGTCCTTGTTCCTTCCAATTTGGATTTGTACATTTTGCTCCGTTCATCACAATGAAGTCTGGTGTGAAATTTTCCAGCTCTTCTTGTTCAGGGCGAATAAACATATTTTTAACAAAATGAGCTTGCCAAGCAACTTCCGTGATAAAACGTACTTTTAAACGTGTATCCGCATTCGCACCACAAAATGCATCAACAACAAACAAACGTTTGCCTGATAGCTGATTGGTTACCAATGATTTTAAGTCAGACCACACTTCTTGTGAGAGTGGCTTATTATCATTTTTACCTTTTCCCTGATCAGCCCACCACACTGTGTCACGAGTAACATCATCACGAACAATGTATTTATCTTTCGGAGAACGTCCAGTAAATATACCTGTATCAACGGCAATAGCGCCTAACGAGGTTAATGTGCCTCGTTCATAACCAGTTAATCCTGGCTGGGTTTCTTCATTAAATAACAGCTCATAGCTTGGGTTATAAATGATTTCACTTGTGTCCTTAATACCGTACTGCTGGAGATCCTTAGGGGTAAGACCTTTAACGCTCATAGTTTCGCTCCTGATAAATAGACCTTTCTACGAGCAATATTAGGGTGTTACGAGTAATTAACAGCGATTGTTATCAATATTTTGAAAATTTATAATTTTTTTATGTTAAGAACGAGAGCTAATGCACAAAACTACAGAAAAATTGTTGAATAAAAAAGGACGCAAAATAGCGTCCTTTTGATAAAATCACCTTGCTAAATCGAATCAGTGCAATTCAGATCCATCTAACTTATTGATATTATGAATATCACTCTCTGTGAAGATGTAATGAGTTCCACAATATTCGCATTCCATATCGATATTGCCCTGTTCTTGCAACAGGTGGTTCACATCTTCTTTAGATAATGTTACTAATGTATTTTCACAGCGCTCACGCGAACAAGTACAATGAAATTCAACTGCTTGAGGCTCGTAAAGAGTGACATCTTCTTCGTGATATAAACGATGTAAGATCTCTTTAGTATCCAGCGTAAATAACTCCTCAGCCTTAATAGTGTGAGTTAATTGTGTAAGTAATTCAAAATGTTCCGCCGTATGTTCCGCAGTGAACTCTTCTGATGCTGGTAATACTTGCAATAACATTCCCGCAGCCGCAGGCTTACCCGCTTGCATACCACTACGAATAAATACGCGAGTTGGTAACTGTTCTGATTGTTTAAAATAGTTATCAATACAAGCTTCAATAGTTTCACCATCAAGAGCAACAATACCTTGATAACGTTCACCTTTCTCTGGTGTTACTGTGATGACCATAAAACCATTCCCGATCATCTCTTTTAATGTACTTCCAGCCTTTACATCATCGCCCACTCGCGCCACACCGCGCATTTGTTGATTATTATTACCATTGATAACAGCCAATCGTACTGGACCATCGCCTTGTATTTGAACAGTAATATCTCCTTCAAATTTAAGCGTTGCTGTTAACAAACTGGTTGCCACCAGCAAATCACCCAGAAGACATTGAACTGGCTCAGGATAATGGTGATTTTCAAGCATTGATTGATAGGTTTCAGTCACATTGACCAATTCACCACGTACCGCGTTTTTTTCAAATAAAAAACGTGATAAAGAGTCTTTTTTAGACATAACGTTCTCTCATTTCAGGGAATCGGTTAATCCGATTCTTGTAAATTTGTCTGTTTGAAGCGAAGTAAGGTGCGTCTTTCCTTTTTATCAGGGCGACGTTCAGGATGAGGCATTGTTAACGCATTCATTTTTCTCGCTAGAGCAATTTTTTCTCTTTTCGCAATACTCTCTGGTGTTTCACAATAGAGTGCTTGCGCTTGTGTAGCACCTTGTCGCTGTGAACTCACCATTAGAATGGTTACTGTCCGTTCATCATTACCTTGTCGTAGACGTATTTCTGCGCCTTCTTCAACGATTTTACTTGGCTTGCCTCTCACACCATTGTAATGGACTTTACCACCTTCAATCATCGTGCGAGCAATGGCGCGCGTTTTATAAAAACGAGCAGCCCAAAGCCATTTATCTAAACGGACACCACTTTCTTGTGATGGTTGACTCATCCCTTTCTCCTTAACTTCAACTTCTTTTATGAAGGCGATAGTGAAAACACATAGCCTTCCACAACAAGGGACTTACTGAGGAGGGCGATAAAAACAGTGCTCATAATAGAGACTGATTTTATTCATGCGTTGATTGTTTTGTCGCCGACGCCGGATGATAAGAAATAGGTTCAATACTAAGAACCCGATAGCAAGAAACAATAATAACGTATTACCGATGTAATATAACATTGTCATTGAATCAGGTAGGCTATGTAAAAATATCTGTAACGTACCATTAGCATCAACAACCATACCTGTTATTACTCCACCCGTATCAAAAGGTGTATGTAATAAAATATCGGATAAACGCTGTAACTCTCGCCACTGTTCTAACGGCGTGGGTTCAAACACTGAGTTTGAATTTGACGCGTAATCAACGAGCTGTTTTCTTTCATCACTGATTAATAGCACACCACCTGGTGGCGGACTATTTAACAGAATTGCGGCTTTATCTATTTCTCGGTAGATAAAAGAAGATGTGGTGGTGTCGATAAGCTTTTCCAAGGCCTCAGCACTTACTGCACGTAATAAAACATTGGTACCCGTTAGTTTACCACTCTCCGCGCGTTGAACTAATGCAGCCCAGTCATTGACGTTACTCAAGTTAACTAACGCCATTTTCAAGCGGATGCATTCGTTCTCTCTCGGGCATAAATCCTGTGTTTTCAACACAATACCATCGAAATTATCTAAAAGATTCATCCCTGATTTAGTAATTGCTTGACCTAAACTTGGGTTAACTCGGTTATTAGAAACGG
This sequence comes from Proteus sp. fly-1089, assembly GCF_040138965.1. Lineage (NCBI taxonomy): Bacteria > Pseudomonadati > Pseudomonadota > Gammaproteobacteria > Enterobacterales > Morganellaceae > Proteus > Proteus sp. fly-1089. Next base: position 23,253 of record NZ_JBEETS010000007.1, on the reverse strand, counting down.
GATGAAGCTGCTCTTCAACCATATGTAATAAAGCAGCTGCTTTTTCGATTGTGCTCGACTCAGGCATCGGCATTGGATTGCTGTTGTTCCAGTAAATACCTGAACAATCAAAAGGTGCAAAAATAGTTTTATTATTCTTACTTGATAGATTAGGTGGCATATAACACATACCCACCCCTTTCGCCTGAATAATATCCCCAACATGCAAATCGGTTGTTTCTAATTCGGTAAAATTGGTTACTAAATGAGGTTCTGTATCTTTAAGCCATGAAAAACTGAGTTTCATTGAAAGAGAAAGTGGCTGATAAAGATACAACATGCCAATAATAAATAAGCTCCAAAAAACGAAAATAATATTTTTAATATACCGTTTATAAGGATAATTTTTTTCTTCATCATGTAATGAAAGATAACTTCCTTGCTTTATAACATGATGACTAGGGTACATTTCTAAATAGGTTACTTTATCAATATAACCTTGGATATAAGGCTCCCAATGAGGTGGATAAATAAGATCAATCCCCCCTAAAGAAACATTTTTCACCTGCCCATGATCAAAATTACCGAAAAGCCCCCAGCGTTTTAAACGTCCTTTAAAACAATGGACCTCTTGCTTACGAGGTTTAATCAAAGGATTGTGAATAAGGAAAATACCAATGGCAAGAAATGAGCTTCCTATTGCTAAGATCCAAGGAAGGAAAACCTGAGGCATCATTAGGGCCGTTAGCCATAATGTAAGCCCTATACAAACAAAAGAACCATCCCAAAAGCCAGATGAGTTATGTAATCGGTATTCTTCGTTAGTTTCTTCTCTAATTTGCAGTAGATGGGCAGCATCACCTTCATTCTTTTGGATCGTGGATGAACCATTTGCCAAGATAGGTTCAGAAAGTTGCTTTAAACTCAGCGCAGAAAAATGAATTTTTTCATCTTTCAAAAAGTGCCCATTAACACCAATTACGATGGGGATAGATGGCGTACACACAACATCGAGGACATTTTCTTGTTGAAGATAAGGAACAAGCAGTGGGGGAATGTGAATTTCTACAGCATCAATATAGTAACGCCAATGATTTAATCCTTCTGATGAGCCCGCAAAACGGTTAACGATATTTCTTAATGTTGTAACGACTTCGCCTTTAATTGGCATTTCGGGGAAGTTTTGTAATGAATATCCAGAAGAAAAATCCGACGTACCAAAATAAGATAAATAATCACTAATAAGCCCATAGTCATCTGAAGTGAGCTTGCGATAAGTTGGTTTGGCAAGAGATGGAAGATGATGTGAGTCATCAAGCCGCCTTCTTTTAAAGAATAGAAAGGCGGCCATTATAAATAGGCTTATCATTAAGATAGCCAATATAATGACTGATAATCTCATTTTTTCCCCATGCTTATACTGATGCTGCGTAGTAACAATAACAAATTTAAAACCCTGCCTAACATAAGGCAATTCCTATTCTTTTGTTCTATTTTTTATTTAAATACAATAGATTATATTTTTATTGGCGCGTTATAATTTATTTATCTTATCAACTTTATATCCACTAACAACGCTATCTTCAGGTAAAATAGCGGATCAATAAATAATAATATTCTCAAAAAATCAATAAATAACTAGGTTTAGTAGCGGAGTGTACTCAATTTTCACTTAAAAGCTAAATCTAATTGTTAGATTTATTTTGTCATTAATGTGTTAAATTCAGGTTAATCTCTATTCTGCCAGGGGCTGTTATGAAAGAACTTAAAAAACCCAATATATTAAACATTGATAACATCGCCCGTTCTCGATTATTTCAGATCCAATCCGTTAATCTGGAGTTCAGTAACGGGGAAAAACGTATCTATGAACGCATGAAACCAGCGAACCGCGAAGCCGTTATGATTGTTCCGATCATTGATGACAACCTTATACTTATTCGTGAATACGCTGTTGGTATCGAAAATTATGACTTCGGTTTTCCTAAAGGTGCCATTGATCCTGGCGAAAATGCGCTACAAGCTGCAAACCGCGAACTCAAAGAAGAAATTGGTTATGGTGCCCACTCTTTAACAGAAATAGCAAAGCTTTCTATGGCACCTTCTTATTTTTCCAGCAAAATGAATATCGTCATTGCTCATGATCTTTACCCTGAGCAACTGGAAGGCGATGAACCTGAACCGCTAATTCAAGTACGTTGGCCTATCGCCAAAATGATGGACTTACTGGATCATCCCGATTTTACTGAAGCACGTAGTGTCAGTGCCCTCTTTCTCGCACAGCGCTATTTACAAAATAAATAAATAGATAAAAAAACCCCAGTAATTGGTTGCCCAACTATTGGGGGTTACTTCATTTTTACATCCGATTTTTTCGATTAATTAGAATAATTCGTTAGATTCACCATTATCCTCAAAAATCTGTGTTCCCACTTCACTTTTTGCTCTTTCTGTGGGTTGTGTGCCCTCAATAAAATACTCTTTCATCGATGGGCCATCACCGGCGAGTTTACCCGTTCTTCTATCTATTTGAACAGCAACAACACCTTTTGGTGCAGGCATCATATTCACAGGTACACCATCAAGTGCGACTTTCATAAAGTCATTCCAAATAGGTTGCGCTGTTTTAGCGCCAGCCTCCCCCCCACTAGCCGCAGTACGTCCTAAGTTACGGCTACTGTCATCAAAGCCAATCCAAGCAGTGGCAACAATATTTGCACCATAACCCGAGAACCATGCATCTTTAGAACTGTTGGTTGTTCCTGTTTTACCACCAATATCTTGGCGTTTTAGATCACGAACAGCCCGCCAACCTGTACCAGACCATCCCGGTTCACCCACAAGGTTTGTTCTTAATGCATCATGCATTAAGTAAGCCAGTGGTGTACTGATAACGTGTGGTGCGTATGGGCTTTCTTTAACAGTCTCAGCTAACGGAGCTTGTTCTAATTCAATTTCAGGCGCTGCATCCACAGGCTGTGATTTATTAGATTGAGCAACGTTTTCCATATAATCATCAGATAGAGCGATAGAACGCATGGTATCGCCGTAAATAACCGGAATATCTGTACAGTCTGGGCAGGCTACTTTTGGCTCTGCAGTAAACAACACTTCACCTTCTGCATTTTCAATACGTTGGATATAGTAAGGCTCAATTAAATATCCGCCATTCGCCATCACAGCAAAACCGCGTACCATTTGCATTGGTGTAAATGATGGTGATCCTAATGCTAAAGATTCTGTTCTATCAATATTTTGATTAGGGAAACCAAAACGTAAGAGGTAATCAGCGGCATAATCCACACCCATTGCGCGCATTGCACGTACCATCACCACGTTTTTAGATTGACCTAATCCCTGACGTAAACGAATAGGGCCCGCATAAGTTGGTGGTGAATTTTTAGGTCGCCAATCTGTACCTGCACCCGCATCCCAACGACTAATAGGTAAATCATTAAGGAGTGTTGATAAAGTAAGTCCTTTATCTAACGCAGCCGCATACAAGAAAGGTTTAATATTCGACCCCACTTGGCGCAATGATTGAGAAACGCGATTAAACTTACTGATTTCAAAATCAAAACCACCTACAAGCGCAATAATACCGCCATTGAGTGGATTTAATGCAACAAATGCCGCATTAACGCCTGGAAGCTGCGCTAATACCCAATTGTTATCATTATTTTGACGAACCCAAATTTGCTCACCAACATTAACTACTGCATCAACTTTTGTTGGTGTCGCGCCTTGAGCGGTATCTGAAATAAACTTACGAGCCCAACGAACTGCTTTTAAATCTAAGGTAATGTTATCGCCATTCTTTAAAACTACTTTCGCTTCTTTAGCGTCTGCAGATAACACAACTGCTGGGATCAATGGCCCATAAGTTTGAATTTCTTTTAATTTTTTACTGATCGCATCATTATCCCAAGGCGTTTGCCCTTCACGCCAAAGGACTTCTTGAGCACCGCGATAGCCATGGCGCATATCATAATCAATCACATTGTCACGTAAGGCTTTTTCTGCTGCTAATTGATCTTTACGAATAACAGTGGTGTAAATTTTATAGCCATCAGTATAAGCATTTTCACCATAACGCTCATACATCTCCATTCTCACCATTTCAGTGAGATATGGGGCTGAAAAATCAATTTGAGGTGCATGGTATTTAGCCACAATAGGCTCTGCTCTTGCACTTTCATATTGTGCTCGAGTGATGTAATTCTCTTCATACATACGCAATAAAACAACATTACGGCGTTTTAAGGCACGATCGTAAGAATAGAGTGGATTTAGTGTAGAAGGTGCTTTAGGCAAACCAGCAATGACTGCCATTTCATTAAGGCTAAGATCATGCACACTTTTACCAAAGTAAACATACGCCGCAGCACCTACACCGTAAGCACGGTTACCCAGATAAATTTTATTTAGATACAGCGCTAAAATTTCATCTTTGGTTAACTCTTTTTCAATGCGAATAGCCAAAAAGGCTTCTTTAATTTTTCGCATTAATTTCTTCTCAGGCGTTAAAAAGAAATTTCGAGCTAACTGTTGCGTAATGGTACTTGCACCTTGAGAAGCTTGTCCTGATGTTAATGCAACAACTACCGCACGCGAGATCCCAATGGGATCGATACCGTGATGCTCACGAAAACGGGTATCTTCGGTTGCGATAAAAGCATTAATTAATTGAGGAGGCATTTCCTCTAGCGTTAGCGGTAAACGGCGTTTTTCGCCATATTGCGCAATTAATTCTCCGTCTGCACTTAAAACCTGCATAGGGGTTTGTAAACGAACATCTTTTAATGTCGCAACATCGGGTAACTGAGGCTCAACATACTTATACATACCGTATATCGAGGCTGCTCCCAAAATTATGCAAGCCAAAACGAAGATGAAAAAATATTTTAAGAACTTCACCTTAAATTTCCCATGTAGTGTGAATTGGGCGGTTTATAAACAAACAGTGCGTAGTATAAAGGTAACGCCTCTTTGAAAATAGGCAATTACTCATCAATAGATATGGATATCATTTATGGAAACACACAATTACCAGATTGGTATTGAAATTAACACTCATCATATCAATGCTGTTTTGGTATTTCAGCAGAATAAACAATGGAAGATCAGCGCATTTTGGCAATTCCCTTTACCTCTCAATGATGATTCAGATGATACAAAATTAAGAAATATCTTAATAAACTGGCGCAAAGATCTCCCTTTTATTAACAATATTACTCTCTCATTACCTGATATTTATGAAAGTTATCAGACAATCCCACTGCCACCGCTTATTTCCCTTACATCGGCGGCATGTTATCGGTTAGCACAGTTACGAGCCACATCTTACACACAAAATACAAAAAACCCTGTTAATTTTGACTATCGGCAAAATAACGGCAAACTCGCTATCCATTTGTGTCATAAGATCGCATTAGATAAGTATATAGCCTTGTTTTCTGAAATAAACTTAGCGCTCTCTGCAATTGATTTACCCGCGTGTGCGCTACGCTATTTAGCCACTTACCTTAATATCTCACCTAAAAACAAGCTTATTTACTGTAAAAATAACACACTATTTTGGGTTTCATCTGATGATGAAATGCCCCATTACGGCACTCTTCCTTATCAAGATCAGCAAGAACAACAAACCGCTATTTATCAGCTAATAGAGAAATATCATTGGTCTAAAGAACAGTGCTATTTTGCTGGCGATAATGCGACAGCATTTAGCCATTCAATGCCTCTTTGGCCTGATTTTTCCCATTATTTATTTCAACCAACCACAAAAGAAAACACACTTTCCCTTATCGCTCTTGGTTTAGCATTACGTCCTTAGGAGAAATCATGTATCAAGTAAATTACCTACCTTGGCGCCACAATTTATTTAGAAAAAGGATCGTAATATGGACTTATCAAACATTAATTTTTATCACTATCACACTAATAATTTGCGGTTATTACACCTATCATTTAGCCCAAAAGCGAAATACAGCCTCAGCATTACACACTCAAACACAGCAACAAGAAAAAAGTTTGTTCGAACAACTCAATATTTATCAACAACAGAAAGAACAAACCGACTTATGCTCTCAGCGCTATTCGCTTTATTATAAAAATTGGTTACGTTATTTACATTACATACGCTTTTTTCAGGCTATTGAAGTTTATCTCCCTGCTGCTGTATGGATAAGTCATTATTCTGATACGGATAATCGCCACTCTTTAGATCTTATTTTACCCAAAACACAATCTCTCTCTTTTATAACCCATTTTAAACATCACCCCATTCTTACCACTCTATCGTTGGATCATTTACAACAAAGCAAAATCTCCCCGTCCTATACCGAAGTTCATTTAACGGGAAAATGGGAAATCGGCGAACCGTGGAATAAAAAAGATGTCGAGGAAGTACCATGAAGATAAATGTGCAATGGTTACAATTTGTGATTTCTCTCGCCATGTGGCAAATAACATTACTGAGCTTAACAATACCTTTGACTATTTTTCTACTTTATTACTTCTTTATTTATAGCGGTTATCAACAAGAAATAACTCAACAGCAAATGGAAACAACCCAAAGGCTCTCTCGTATTCATCATTATCAAAAGACGTTAGAGACAGCACCATCACTTGAATCACTTATTGCACAACAAGCTGATTATCATATTTCATTAAATAATTCATCAACTCATGAGCAACTACAACACCTACTTATTACCTATCATTTTATCCCTGAAACTTGGGAAAACTCACCTAATTCGTTATATAAGCTCACTTTTACTTTGTCTTATACTCGCTTGTTAACTTTACTCGAACACCTTAATCAAACCGGATTATTGCTTATCTCGCTCGATATTACTCCAACAAAAACAGAGTTACTTTCTATTCAAATCACACTGATGGCACTAAAAGAACTCTCATTAGAACAAGGTGGCATATCATGAAAACATTGGTTTTCTTTATAATGTTATGTATGACAACTTGTGTTTTGGCTCACCTGAGAGATCCGTTCTTCCCTGACGTTTCTAATGCCATTAATCATGAAAAGATACCTTCAATATCCGCTGAAGAACCATGGGAAGACACACAGCAAATTGAACCATTACACCATCGACTTTATCCGTTAAATTATGCTGATGCAGAAACATTAGCGAAGCAACTTAGCACTTATGCGATCCCACTATTAAGTAAACAAGGCCGGATCATTGCTGATAGTGACTCGAATAGCCTTTCAATTGTCGATAATGACAAAGCACTTTCTGAAATCGCAGATTGGCTAAAATTAAAAGATACGCCACAACAACAAGTTCATATCACTGCGCATATCGTCAGTAGCAGTCAAGATGCGTTAAATGAATTAGGTACCCAATTGGGCTTACAAGCATTAAAAACTACAAATACTGAAGCAGTATCGACAATACCTAATACTACACCAATAAATCCTAACTCTGCTTTATCAATACCTTCGCTGTCTGCATTATCGCTTCATCAAAATACCAAAAATCCACTTCACTATATTGCCTTTAATATTGCCAGGATTAATGGTCGCCTATTAGAACTTGAGTTAAGTGCATTAGAACAAGAAAAGCAGCTATCAATTATTGCGAGTCCAAGACTAACAGCAGCTCATGAGAAAACGGCCTCAATAAAACAAGGAACGGAAATTCCCTATGTCAGCAGAGATAATGAAGCCACTCGAGTTCAATTTAAGGAGGCTGTATTAGGAATGGAAGTCACCCCGATTATTCAGAGAAATAAAAAAATAAGGTTAATACTTAAAATCAGTCAAAACACACCGGGTATCGCCCTTGTTCAAGGTGGTAGTGAACACCTTTCTATCGACAAGCAAGAGATCAGTACAGAAGTCACTATTAATGATGGAGAAACCATTATGTTAGGAGGAATATTTCAACAAAAGCAGCAAGAGCATACAGCAAAAATCCCTTTATTATCATCTATCCCATTATTAGGGATACTTTTTAGCCATAAAAGAGATCAGCATAGTCGCCATGAATTGGTTATTTTTATTACACCCAAATTAATCTAACTTTTTATATGATAAAAACTTTTACCATAAAATACAAAAAGTTACCCATTTATCACTAGAGTTAAACTGAGAGTTATTCATTGTTTTTTCTTATAATCAGTATTTATAGATTTGACGATGAGGACGATTTAGCTTACAAGGGTTAGCTAATTTGAGTGGACCTGAAACATCACAATGATAATACGGATACATTTTATGCACTTCCTCTATTCTTGGAGGTAGGGCTTTTTATATGTAATATTGATCGCTTGATGACGAAAAAGACAATATTATCAGATGCAGTTTTCCGACTAAATTGTGTTAGAATCTTCGCGTTGCCAACAAAGATGATTACTTTTTTTAGTAGTTTTTGTTATGTACTGTAGGCAAAGGGATTTTTATCCTATGTTGTTGTTTGCAACAGCATGTGGTTATTTTATAGCGATCTACTGAAAGAACTCAGTCTTATTATGAGAGTAGATAACAAATGTTATCAGGTGTGAATTAGATAAACACTCATAAATTTCAGTTTAGGTCCCGTCGCTGAATGAATTTGGCGGGGCGGGTTATCATTAACGAATATCTTAGTAATACCAAAAACATGGCAGAGAAACGTAATATCTTTCTGGTTGGGCCTATGGGTGCCGGCAAAAGCACTATTGGTCGTCAGTTAGCTCAACAACTTAGTATGGAGTTTTATGATTCCGATCAGGAAATTGAGCGGCGTACAGGTGCGGATGTAGGTTGGGTATTTGATGTAGAAGGCGAAGAAGGCTTCCGTCAACGAGAAGAGAAAATAATCAACGAACTCACTGAAAAGCAAGGCATTGTACTTGCTACAGGTGGCGGTTCGGTGAAATCGCGAGAAACCCGTAACAGACTATCTGCTCGTGGTGTGGTTGTTTATTTAGAAACAAACATTGAAAAGCAACTCGCTCGTACCCAACGTGATAAAAAACGTCCTTTATTGCAAGGTGTTGAACCTGTGCGTGATGTCTTAGAGACATTAGCTGAAGAACGTAATCCTCTTTATGAAGAGATTGCTGACATCACAATTCATACTGATGATCAGAGTGCAAAAATTGTAGCCAATCAAATAATTGAATTATTAGAACAAAACTAATAAATTCAGCTATTTATAAGGTTAAGTAAAGACAATAAGAAGAAGGCCACTGTTATGGAAAAAATCACTGTCACATTAGGTGAAAGAAGCTATCCCATTACCATTGCTTCTGGCCTTTTTCATCAACCTGATACTTTTTTACCATTAAAATCAGGGCAGCAAGTGATGATAGTTACGAATGTAACGCTTGCTCCTCTCTATTTAGAAAAGGTAATAAACACCTTGAAAAAACAAGGTGTTTTGGTTGATAGCGTGATTTTATCTGATGGCGAACAATATAAATCGCTTGAAATCATGAACAATGTCTTTACTGCATTATTAGAAAAAAATCACAATCGAGACACTACACTTATCGCATTAGGCGGAGGTGTTATTGGTGATCTAACTGGTTTTGCGGCAGCAAGTTACCAACGAGGTGTTCGCTTTATTCAAGTTCCTACCACGTTGTTATCACAAGTTGACTCATCCGTTGGCGGAAAAACAGCAGTTAATCACCCTCTTGGTAAGAATATGATTGGTGCATTTTACCAACCAGCTTCTGTCATTATTGATCTCGATTGCCTTGCCACATTACCACCTCGTGAACTTTCATCTGGTTTAGCTGAAGTTATTAAATATGGCATCATTTTAGATAAAGACTTCTTTATCTGGCTTGAAAATAATATTGATAAACTTTTGGCGCTTGACCCTAAAGCTATGGCTTTTTGTATCCGTCGTTGTTGTGAGCTAAAAGCTGAAGTTGTCGCCGCAGATGAAAAAGAAACCAGTGGCTTACGTGCATTACTCAATCTAGGCCACACTTATGGGCATGCTATTGAAGCTCATATGGGATATGGTGTTTGGTTGCATGGTGAAGCCGTTGCAGCAGGTATGGTAATGGCGGCAAGAACCTCTCAAGCACTCGGTCAATTTACTGAAGAAGAAACACAACGTGTTATTCAATTACTTGAGAAAGCAAATCTCCCCGTCAATGGCCCTGTAGAAATGACACCTGATGACTATTTACCTCATATGATGAGAGATAAAAAGGTCTCTGGTGGCAAATTACACCTCGTTTTACCAAAAGGCATCGGTCAATCTGAATTACGTGCGGATATTTCTCGCGAACAAGTCCACAAAGCGATAACATCTTGCATTAATGCAAATTAAGCTCCCCATTACCTGACTAGAAGCAAACCAGAATGCCTACTTAAGGATAATTCTGGTTAATATTGTCAAATGCAACGTTTCAGAAAAAGCGTTTCATCCTTATACTATGAGGTAATGGCTAAGGCTGAATAGAATATTTTTCGCTTTTTGACGCTCTGACGGAGGGCATAATGGACGAGTTCAAACCTGATAATGAAACTAAGGGTGATAATTCACTCAAACCTGATACATCGGATAGACCTGAACGTCGAACCAACCGACCTCGTAACAACCCATTAAAAAATGCACGCTTCTCTGTATCCCGTCAACAGATGATGATTGGTGTGGGTGTCCTAGTGCTTATTCTGTTAATTATTGCAATTAGCTCTGCATTAAAATCACCAGAAACAACTGAACCTACGTCACCAACTGGAACAGAAAGAAATATCGATCTGTCTCAACAACCGTCATCCGTTACACCTACAGAAAATGGGCAACCATCAACACCTCAAGCTATTTCTGGGCAAGAAATTCAATCGGTGACTCCCCCTTCACAAAATTTACCACCGATGATTGATTCACAAGGTCAACGTGTTGAGATCCCTGGTGATATTGTTGATTCTTTAAATCAACAACAAGCGGGTATAAACCAAGCAACAGGCCAACAGCAACAATTAAATTCACAACCAACAAAACCCGTACAGCCTGCTACACAACCACCAGCAACCAAGCCAGTGCAACCTGTACAAAAACCTGCTGAAGTAAAAACACCGCCAACAAAGCCGGTAACACCACCAGCAACAACACAATCTAAACCAGCCGCTAAACCGGTTGTTTCAGGCTCATTATCTGCTGGCAATTTAAGTTCTATTCCAGCTTCAAATTATACATTGCAATTAAGTGGCGCAAGTCGCCAAGATACCTTAGAAGCTTTCGCTAAAAAGAACCTCAATGGAAACTACGCTATCTATAAAACTCAGCGTAATGGTAACCCTTGGTATGTACTCATCTATGGTAACTATCGTAATATAAGCGAAGCTAAACAGGCTGTTTCTTCATTACCTGCACCGGTACAAGCGAAACAACCTTGGGTTAGGCCGATGAAACATGTTCATCAGGATCTAAAAAAATAATTAAGACGAGGTTCACCGCTGATATGCTGTCTGAAACAGAGTACAATCGGCGACTCTGAAACGATTGAGAAATTTGGACGGCATGAAAAAAAAGCGCGCATTCCTAAAATGGGCTGGTGGTAAGTATCCTTTGGTAGATGATATTAAACGTCATCTACCTGAGGGTAACTGTTTAATTGAACCTTTTATGGGTGCTGGTTCTGTTTTTTTAAATACAGAATACGATTCATATATTCTTGCCGACATAAATAGTGATCTAATCCATCTCTATAATACGGTAAAGCAACATCCTGAAAAATTTATGAAGGATGCTCGCTTATTATTTACCCCTCAAATGAATATCGCAGAGGAATTTTATCAACTACGACAAGAGTTTAATCGCTCAACTGACCCTTATCAACGTAGTGTCTTATTTCTCTATCTTAACCGTCATTGCTACAATGGGTTATGTCGTTATAATTCCAAAGGTGAATATAACGTCCCTTTTGGCCGTTACAAAAAACCTTATTTCCCTGAAACAGAGTTAATTTGGTTTTCTGAAAAAGCGCAAAAAGCTGAATTTGTTTGCCAAAGCTATTCATCAACTATGACAAATGCAGAAAAAGGTGCCGTCATTTATTGTGATCCTCCTTATGCGCCATTATCACCCACTGCAAATTTCACGTCATACCATACAAATAGCTTTAGTTTTCAAGAGCAGGAACATCTGGCTCAACTTGCCTCGATGCTGGCTTACGAGAGACAGATACCCGTGTTAATATCAAATCATGAAACTGCGTTAACAAAAGAGTGGTATATAGACGCAAAAGAGCTACACAGTGTGAAAGTCAGAAGAACAATCAGTAGCAACACACTCGGTCGTAGCAAAGTGAACGAATTACTTGCCTTATATAAATAATCGTTAACACCTCCCGACAATGGGAGTGTTGTCAGGAGAATGCGATGAAAGATTTTCTGATTGCCCCTTCTATTTTATCTGCTGATTTTGCACGCCTTGGTGAAGATACTGAAAAAGTACTTGCTGCGGGTGCTGACGTTGTCCACTTTGATGTCATGGATAACCATTATGTTCCAAATCTAACGTTTGGTGCACCGATATGTAAAGCCTTACGTAACTATGGAATTACTGCACCTATTGATGTTCACTTAATGGTAAAGCCAGTTGATCGCATCATCCCTGATTTTGCACAAGCAGGCGCAACCTATATTTCATTTCATGCAGAAGCCAGTGACCACGTTGACCGTACCATTCAATTAATCAAAGACTGTGGGTGTAAAGCAGGCTTAGTGCTTAATCCAGCAACCCCATTAAACTATCTCGACTATGTTATGGATAAATTAGATCTTATCCTGCTGATGTCTGTTAACCCAGGTTTTGGTGGCCAATCATTTATTCCTAACACTCTCGATAAATTACGCCAAGTTCGTAAGATGATTGATGATGGTGGTTATGACATTCGTTTAGAAATTGATGGCGGTGTTAAAGTCGATAATATTGCTGAAATTGCCCAAGCGGGTGCAGATATGTTTGTTGCTGGCTCGGCTATTTTCAATCAGCCTGACTATAAACATGTTATCGACAATATGCGCCGTGAATTAAAAAAGGTATCGTAATGATAGATAAAAAACTCAAAGGTATCCGTGCTATCGCCTTTGATCTTGATGGCACACTCACTGACAGCGCAGTAGGGCTTACAGAAGCAACAGATTACGCATTAAAAGCAAAAGGCTTTCCTCCTGCTGGAAAACATAATGTCACTATTTGGGTGGGTAATGGCGTTGATATGCTGCTTACGCGTGCTTTACATAATGCTGGCGTTGAGGATGTCACAGAAACCTTATTAAAAGAAATGCGTGATCTTTTTGATGAACATTATGCAACTTCTGTCAAAACAGGTAGTGATTTATTCCCACACGTTAAAGAAACGCTTGAAGTATTAGCTTCACATAATATTCCATTAGGTATCGTCACCAATAAACCATCACCATTTATAGCTCCACTATTGCAGCAACTGAAAATTGATAAGTATTTTTCCTTGGTGCTAGGAGGAGACGATGTTAAAGAAAAAAAACCGCATCCAGCACCATTATATTTAACAATGGGTACATTTGGTGTTAAAAAGGAAGAACTCCTTTTTGTTGGGGATTCTCGCAACGATATTATTGCAGCACAAGAGGCACAATGCCCTTGCGTAGGTTTGACCTATGGCTATAACTACGGCGTATCTATCGCAGATAGCAAACCTGATTATACACTTGATAATTTTGCTGATTTGCTCTCAATCCTCGACATCACGCCAATGACAACTGTGGAATAGAACTAACATGACGACTTCAGTAGAAAAAACGGCAAAAAAACCAATTGTATTCAGTGGTGCACAGCCTTCTGGTGAGTTAACTATCGGAAACTATATGGGTGCATTACGTCAATGGGTACAAATGCAAGATGATTATGACTGCATTTACTGTATCGTTGACCAACACGCCATTACAGTTCGTCAAGATCCAAAAGAATTAAGAAAACGAACGCTAGATACGCTGGCGCTCTATCTTGCTTGTGGTATTGATCCAGAAAAAAGCACCATTTTTGTTCAGTCACATGTTCCACAACATGCTCAATTAAGCTGGGCACTCAATTGTTACACCTATTTTGGTGAATTGAGCCGTATGACTCAATTTAAAGATAAATCAGCACGTCATGCTGAAAATATTAACGCTGGATTATTTGATTATCCTGTATTAATGGCAGCAGATATTCTTATTTATCAAACAAATCAAGTTCCTGTTGGTATTGACCAAAAACAACATCTTGAATTAAGCCGTGATATTGCTCAGCGTTTTAACGCTATTTATGGCGATATCTTCACTGTACCAGATCCTTTTATTCCAAAAGGTGGTGCGCGTGTTATGGCATTACAAGATCCAACTAAAAAAATGTCTAAATCTGATGATAACCGTAATAACGTTATCGCATTGCTTGAAGATCCAAAAGCGGCAGCTAAAAAAATCAAACGGGCAATGACTGACTCAGAAGAGCCACCTCGTGTTATTTACGACCTTGAAAACAAAGCGGGTGTATCTAACTTACTAGATATTTTAGCAGGTGTAACAGGTAAAACGATTCCTGAATTAGAAGCTGAATTTGAAGGCCAAATGTACGGTCATCTAAAAGGTGCTGTCGCAGATGCTGTCTCTGAAATGCTAGCCAACATTCAAGAACGATTTAACACATTCCGTAATGATGATGCTCTACTTAATAAAATCATGAAAGAAGGTGCAGACAAAGCTAAAGCTCGCGCTCAAGCAACCTTAGACAAGGTTTATGACGCAATCGGGTTTATTGCTCATCCGTAATTTTCTGTTAATACATAAAAAACACCTCGCCTATTTTTAGAGAGGTGTTTTTTTTAGTAAAGAGAAAATTAACTATTTATTCTTTAAACAAGCGCCGATTAAAACTCTCAATAGTTTGATTTTGCAGTCTTAACTGCATAGTTTTGCTCCAACTCGCAGATAATCCTGCTGCACCTAATAGACGACGATAAAGTTCTTCATCAAAAGGCATATGAAAAGCAATTGAAATCGCTTCTTTAACAGAGATATCACTGTTTCTTGAAACCAAGACTAGAGGATGATGGCTACCTGTTTCTCCTGTACTCACAACACGATATAACCAACCACAATAACCACTATCTTGCATAATTTGCGAAAAGTTACTGACTTCTGTCACTGTATTAAGTTTGTAGCAAGGAGAGCGAGGTTGTGTAACTTGGATAAAAGCATTTCCCCATTGGTAAATATCACCAATAAAAACATTTTCTTCAGTCATACCTGTTGTTGAGATATTTTCACCAAATGCAGGAGCATGAAGAAAATCCATCAATTGTGGGAATTGCTCAGCCCAATAAAGATAGTGTTCTTTAGGATAGTGACAAAGTGCGCGATCAGGGCCACCGTGAAAGCTCTTTTCTGCTTGCTCATCTCCTTCTAATCCCAGAGAAGTGAGTTTGATATGACCATCCACCAGCCTTTTGGTGATCGCACTGGTAAATCCATTAGACGTTGTTGTGATGTTGCCGATAAAAACACTAGGAAAATAACGCATGGCTCACTACCTAAACAGAAAACAATGACCCATAGTAAAGAGAGTGTTCAAAATAAACAATGCCGACAATTGTCGGCATTGAAAATAGAAAAGAAATTATCAATTCAATTATGCTTTGCTCTGAAAACGTTTTTGCGCTTCATCCCAGTTCACAACTGACCAGAACGCTTTGATATAATCAGGGCGTCGGTTTTGATATTTCAAGTAATAAGCATGTTCCCACACATCTAACCCAACAATTGGATAGCCAGATGCACCCGCTAACTCTTCCCCCATTAATGGGCTATCTTGGTTGGCTGTAGAAACAACGGCTAACTTACCGTCGTCTTTTAATACCAGCCATGCCCAGCCAGAGCCAAAACGACTAGCCGCTGCTTTTTCAAATAACTCTTTAAAAGCATCAACACTACCAAAATCGCGTTCAATCGCCTCTTTTAGTGAGCCTTGTAATTGGGTTCCTAATTTTAAACCTTTCCAAAATAAAGAGTGATTTGAGTGGCCACCTGCATTATTACGTAAGAATGTACGTTGATCAGCGGGTACTTTATGAAGATTTTTAACTAGTTCATCAATATCTAAACCAGCAAGTTCAGGTAATTTTTCTAATGCAGTATTGGTATTATTCACATAAGTTTGATGATGCTTTGTATGGTGAATTTCCATTGTGCGCTCATCAAAATGAGGTTCTAATGCATCGTAAGCATAAGGCAGTGCAGGTAATGTATAGCTCATATTAATCTCCAGTGCTGTTTTATCTTGGATCACATCATGTGATTTATCTTTTCATTTCATTATAGTGAAAAAAACGTTAATGAAAATCATTATCATATCCATATTATTTTTGTGGTTTTTTTATTCAGCACTCGTTAATTAATTTTCACAGTATATTATTTTAATTTAAAAGCCTTTTATTAAATAATAATTCTATTAAACAAGATAAATAAAGCTAAATAATGCACACCTTGCTTTAGCACTAATTGAACATTCCATGAAAAGCATTTCCATTAATTCGTGATCTTCTGCGCAAAAAAGAAACAATTTTTATTTCCCCTCTTTTGTTAACGACTTTTTGACATAGTATTAACAATAGTGAGGAGAACTATTATGACAAAAATAAACCAACATCATATTCCTGCAACCGTTGCAGAACACGCCCTGATTAATAAAGAGCAATACCAAAAAGACTATGAATTATCTATCAAAAATCCTGAGGCCTTTTGGGCAGATAAAGGAAAAATTGTTGACTGGATAAAACCATATACTGTGGTAAAAAACACTTCATTTGATCCAGGCCATGTACGCATTCGCTGGTTTGAAGATGGACAGCTAAACATCAGCCAAAATTGCCTTGACCGCCACCTTAAAACACGGGGTGATCAAACTGCAATTATTTGGGAAGGTGACTCACCTAATGAGTCGAAAAAAATCACTTACCGACAACTCCACCAAGATGTTTGCCAATTCGCTAATGTATTAAAAAATCTAGGAATTAAAAAAGGCGATGTTGTGGCGATTTATATGCCGATGGTACCTGAAGCAGCAGTTGCTATGCTCGCTTGTACTCGTATTGGTGCAATCCACTCTGTTATTTTTGGTGGTTTCTCACCAGAAGCCGTTGCTGGTCGTATTATTGATTCAAAAGCCAAATTAGTTATCACTGCTGATGAAGGCTTGCGCGCAGGTCGTGCTATTCCTCTAAAGAAAAATGTCGATGATGCATTAAATCATGCCGATATTCCGCCGATTAATCATGTTGTTGTACTTCGCCGAACAGGAAATACCGAACAATGGATTGAAGGTCGTGATATTTGGTGGGATGAGATTATTCAAGGTGTAAGTACTGAGTGTGATATCGAAGCTATAGATGCAGAAGATCCACTCTTTATTCTGTATACATCGGGTTCAACAGGTAAACCTAAAGGTGTGTTACATACTACCGGAGGCTATCTTGTTTATGCTTCAATGACGTTTAAATACACCTTTGATTATCATGAAGGTGATATTTATTGGTGTACTGCTGACGTGGGTTGGGTAACAGGCCATAGTTACTTACTGTATGGCCCGCTTTCAAATGGCGCAACAACAGTCATGTTCGAAGGTGTACCTAATTACCCAGCAGTTAACCGTATGGCTCAAATCGTTGATAAGCACCAAATCAATATTCTTTACACAGCTCCTACCGCAATTCGTGCATTAATGGCTGAAGGCGATAAAGCGATTGAAGGAACTCAACGCACTTCTCTACGCATTCTTGGCTCTGTAGGTGAACCTATTAACCCTGAAGCTTGGGAATGGTTCTATCAGAAAATGGGCCGAAGCCAATGCCCGATTGTTGATACATGGTGGCAAACAGAAACTGGTGGTTTCATGATAACCCCATTACCTGGTGCCATGGACTTAAAACCAGGTTCTGCAACACGACCTTTCTTTGGTGTTCAGCCCGCCATTGTCGATAATATGGGAGAAATACAACAAGGTGCTTGTGAAGGTAACTTGGTGATTGTTGATTCTTGGCCTGGTCAAGCAAGAACGCTTTTTGGTGATCATGATCGCTTTGAGCAGACGTATTTTTCAACCTTTAAAGGAATGTATTTTTCTGGTGATGGTGCTCGCCGTGATGAAGATGGTGACTATTGGATAACAGGACGTGTTGATGATGTCCTGAATATTTCAGGCCACCGATTAGGAACAGCAGAAATAGAATCTGCCCTCGTTGCTCACCCTAAGATTGCTGAAGCAGCAGTAGTGGGTATTCCTCATAATATTAAAGGGCAAGCTATTTATGCTTATGTCACGTTAAATCATGGTGAAGAGCCAACACCTGAGCTTTATACAGAAGTCCGTAACTGGGTACGTAAAGAAATAGGGCCAATTGCAACACCTGATATTCTTCACTGGACAGATTCTTTACCCAAAACGCGCTCGGGGAAAATTATGCGACGCATCTTGCGTAAAATTGCCTCTGGTGACACAACTAACCTCGGAGATATCTCAACACTCGCCGATCCAGGTGTTGTAGAGAAACTGTTAGAAGAAAAACAGTCTCTATCACTTACCGCTTAACATACAACAATATAACTGTCATTTAAAAACGTGATACGACACTGCAAAGGCATGAAAATGCCTTTGCTAGGCTCTCTTACCTGAAAATCATGGAATGCGGGGGATTTAAGCCTCTAAATAAAGTGATCAACCAAACAATTATATAGAGGAGAACTCTGATGAATGCCAATATTTATCAAGAGATAGAAAATAACCCTCGCTTTAAAGAACTGGTTAAAAAACGTAGTCGTTTTTCATGGACACTTTCAATTATTACACTCGTTATGTATGTTTCATTTATCTTACTTATTGCCTTCTATCCACAATGGCTCGGCACTCCCTTGTATGAGGGGAGTTACATTACACGAGGTATTCCTATTGGCATCGGATTAATTATTACTTCATTTTTATTAACTGGTATTTACGTTGTAAAAGCCAATACAGAGTATGACAAACTAACAAGCGAGATTATTGAAGAGGTAGAAAAATGAGCAAATTACTCTACACAATAAGCCTATTTCTCCTCTCTTCAACCGTTGTTTATGCGGCTGCAATAACGGAAGGTGGTGAGAAACAACCGATGAATATTCAGGCTATTATTATGTTTCTGATATTTGTCGGTTTAACGCTTTATATCACTTATTGGGCCTCTAAACGTACTCGTTCACGTTCAGACTATTATACGGCTGGAGGAAAAATAACAGGTTTTCAAAATGGGATGGCTATTGCAGGCGATTTTATGTCAGCAGCATCCTTTTTAGGGATTTCCGCACTCGTTTATACCTCTGGTTACGATGGTCTGATTTATTCAATAGGATTCCTCATCGGCTGGCCGATTATTCTTTTTATTATTGCTGAACGTTTACGTAATTTAGGACGTTATACCTTTGCTGATGTCGTCTCTTATCGATTAAGCCCTAAGCCTATTAGAACACTCTCTGCTATAGGCTCTTTAGTTGTGGTGGCTCTTTATCTGATTGCACAAATGGTCGGCGCAGGAAAACTAATCGAGCTACTTTTTGGCTTAAACTATCATATTGCTGTGGTACTCGTCGGTATTCTCATGGTGCTGTATGTGTTATTTGGCGGCATGTTAGCAACGACATGGGTACAAATCATCAAAGCTATTTTATTACTCGCTGGTGCAAGTTTTATGGCTGTTATGGTCATGAAAGCGGTAGATTTTAATTTCAATACCTTATTTAAAGAAGCTGTAAATGTGCATTCAAAAGGAGCCTCAATTATGAGCCCAGGAGGCTTAGTTTCTGATCCTATTTCTGCACTTTCTTTAGGTCTTGCATTAATGTTTGGTACAGCAGGACTTCCTCATATCATCATGCGCTTCTTTACGGTTAGTGATGCCAAAGAAGCCCGTAAGAGTGTCTTCTATGCAACAGGTTTTATCGGCTATTTCTATATTCTTACTTTTATCATTGGTTTCGGCGCTATCCTACTCGTTAGCCCTAATCCTGTGTTCAAAGATGCCACTGGCGCTTTAATTGGTGGCACAAACATGGCGGCAGTTCATCTTGCTGATGCTGTTGGGGGTAATTTCTTCCTAGGTTTTATCTCTGCGGTTGCTTTTGCCACTATATTAGCTGTTGTTGCAGGGTTGACTTTAGCCGGTGCATCAGCTGTTTCTCATGACCTTTATGCTAACGTCATTAAAAATGGCCATGCTGATGAACGTAAAGAACTTAATGTATCTAAAGTAACTGTTGTGATATTGGGGATAGTCGCTATTGGTTTAGGTATTCTATTTGAGAAGCAAAACATTGCCTTTATGGTAGGACTCGCTTTCTCAATAGCCGCAAGCTGTAACTTCCCAATCATTTTGTTATCAATGTATTGGAAAGGGCTAACAACACGTGGCGCTGTAGCTGGGGGATGGTCTGGTTTATTAATAGCCGTAACATTAATGATCTTAGGGCCAACAATTTGGGTCAGTATTTTAGGTCACGAAAAACCTATCTATCCTTATGAGTATCCAGCATTATTTTCAATGATAATAGCATTTGTTGTTTCATGGATTTTTTCAATTACAGATAAATCATCTTTAGGTGAGCAAGAAAAAGCGAAGTTTCAAGCACAATTTATTCGCTCTCAAATTGGCTTAGGAATTGAACAAGGTAAAGATCACTAAAAGTCATAAAAACCACTAACAATTTACGACAAAAGTGCTCATTCTTTTATAAAAAAGAAGGGCACTTTTATTTTATTGATATACATTCCGATCATATTTATCCCCCTTTACTTATTTAGAATAAATCTAATTTTTAAATACATATCTATACGTTTATTTTAATAGCTTGCTGTTTATTAACTCTTTTTCACTAAAGGAAATAAAAAACAAAATAAAATCAACATATTACAAAGAAAATTTATTATTATTTATTCACTGTATAACTTTATTAATAATACAAAAAAGCTAGAAAAGTCGTAATAATACTAAATTCAGACACATTTCAGTTAAACAAGCCTTGTATTGTCAAAAGGTAAATGGTTAACTTTTTGTTCTACATAAGAAGAGGTGACAGTTTTAAATAGATTATGTCTCGACTAACTTATTACATACTTTTATTTCTTTTATCTATAACACCAGCAATACTTGGTGGCTCAACGTTGTACATAGAACAAAAGCTTTATATTGTTCTCATCGGTTGGCTACTTATGCTGATGTGTAGTGGAATTTATCGTTCAATTCTAGGAAAAATAGTAACATTTATAATTAGTGCACTATGGTCTTTAAATCTGTCTATTTCTCTATTTTTCTATCGTGAACACGATATTGCATTTTCCTCGTCTATCGCAGAAACGTTTATAAATACTAACGGCAGTGAGACTGTTGGTATGCTTTCTTATAATAAATATTACGTATTATTTTATATCTGTAGCTTCTCTATTTATTATTTTCTTATCCATAAAAGCGCTCGATTTTCTCATTTAAAAACTACGATAAATAGTGTTATTGCGATTATTATATTAATAGCGATTATTCCTATATATAAAAACTTAGCATTAAGAAATGATAACAAGACTAAATTAGTCTCTGAATATACTCTTTTAAATACACCTTTTTATAATGCAGCAGCACTGGTTAGAACGTTTCATGAAAATCGTCAAATAAAAAGAATTGCTTCTCAAAAAGTTAATTATCAATATAGTAAAAAGGATGATGATACAGAGATTTATATTCTTATTATTGGAGAATCTGTCCGACGTGACCATTTAGGTATTTATGGTTATCCTCATGATACAACTCCAAATTTAATGAAAGAAAAAAATAATCTAATTCTTTTTGAGAATGTTTACTCTCCTGCCCCTGTAACCATTCTTTCTGTACCAATTTCTCTATCAAATATAGGATTAGAGCAATTACAGGATAAAAATCATTACGCTGATAATATTGTTTCCCTCGCTAATCATGCTGGATTTAAAACTTATTGGTTAAGTAATCAAGGGAAAGGGAATCAAAAGACAAGTGTAATCTCGGTCATTGCTAATATGGCACAGAATAAAAAGTGGAATGATTTTATTGGCTATGATGAAGAGCTACTTCCTTATTTAGATAAAGCACTTAATGAACCATCTACACAGAAAAAATTTATTATTTTGCATACTTATGGTAGCCATGAACCTGCTTGTAACCGATTTCCAAATCAAGATTTAAAAAAATTTACACAACAAGAAGATGATAATTGTTATGACAGCTCTATCGCTTATACAGATAAGTTAATTAATAACATTATTGAAAAAGTAAAAGATAAACCCTCATCTATTCTATACTTTGCAGATCATGCTTTACAGCGCATCGATAAGAATAGAGAGGTTCGTTATCATCATGGTGTAAATACACCACGAAAAGAAGCTTACGATATTCCTTTGTTCATTTGGTATAGCCCCTCTACAATAAAACCAATAATGAGTAATGAGGTTTTGAGCAAGCCTTATTCAACCGCAAATAATTATTGGTTATTAAGTAGTTGGCTTGGCATAGAACATACTTCTCCCAATAAATGCTACTCGCCATTAAATGATTGTTATCAATCCATATCACCAATAATGGTCATTGATGGTAATAAAAATCTCTTGAATTACGATTTATTGAGTTCTGAAGAACAAGAACCTCAATAACATATTCATTAAAAAATATCTAAACCTAAATAAAGAATGCACTCAATATAAAGAGTGTGTTTTTATATCTTCATTATTTACTTCTAATAACATCCGTCTGAGATAACGATAAATAAAAAAACAGAATACTAGGCATCAAATTAAGTGATATTGATGCTTATAAAAGATAATTTACTAATGAAGTGCCATAAATAAATTTAACAACATGAAGAGTAGCTATTTTACTGCGGATAATATAACAACAGTAAGTAATGAATTATCGCTGGATCTCTCTCGATTCTCTTTATCAAGATATTGAAGAGAACGCACAAAATTACAGTGTTTGGTTTCGTTATATATTAAACCGGATGGGTATTGAGCAATTTTCTCGTTGGGGACAAGGTATTATTTAGCAATTATCTTATTAATACTCTAAATAAAATATGCGACTCATACCTTTAGTCTTTTTTCTATATAGTCACGATTAAATTCAATTAATTAGCGATTAATGTATGTGTTAAAAAACCCCAAACGCAAAAAAGCCAACCCATTGGGTTGGCTTTCTCGTCTTATTTAATGCCTGGCAGTTCCCTACTCTCACATG
>NZ_JBEETS010000006.1:27478-259947 GCF_040138965.1 Proteus sp. fly-1089 | reverse complement strand
AACCAAACACTGTAATTTTGTGCGTTCTCTTCAATATCTTGATAAAGAGAATCGAGAGAGATCCAGCGATAATTCATCACTTCATCTGGATTAATCAGTGGTAATTCATCACTAAACCCAAGAAATAGATGATCAAATTCATGTTCTATCAGATCATCTGTCACTTTCTCGTTATACAGAATAGTTCCAATAGATTGCATATCACATTTCATGCCTAATTCTTCATCTAAACGACGATGAATAGCATTTGAAACTAATTCGTTTGGAAGCGGATGACTACAGCAAGTGTTTGCCCATAAACCACCTGAGTGATATTTAGATATTGCACGTTGTTGAATAAGTAATTGCTGCTTTGAATTAAAAATAAATATTGAAAAGGCTCTATGTAAGGCGCCTACAATATGAGCTTCAAGCTTTGGCATCGTTCCCAGCTCATTATCATTTTTATCTACGAGAATAACAGCGTCTTCCACAAGAAATCACCTTAATAAAATAATATGTTGTTATAGCGTGAATATAACATGTCTGTATATCAAATAACGATTTACTGTGTTGTCCTTTTTATGGCATCACGTTTGTAATGCCTAGAATAAAAGGAAAAAAGATCTAAGCAGTATAATATTGAACACCAATCTTAATAAGTTCTCGACCTTGCGATTTACGATATTTATTTGTATCTCTTAACGAATAAATACATCCACAATATTCTTGTTGGTAGAACTGTTCTCTCTTACTTATTTCTATCATTCTGGCTGAGCCACCTTTTTTACGCCAATTATAATCCCAATAAACCATATTTGGATAAGGTGCTACTGCTCTTTCCCCACAACTATTTATCTGTTTCATATCTTTCCACCGAGAGATCCCAAGTGAACTTGAAATAACAGAAAAACCATTTTCAGCGGCATAAAGAGCTGTTCTTTCAAAACGCATATCAAAACACATTGTGCATCGGATACCACGTTCAGGTTCTTTTTCCATTCCTTTAGCTCTTTCAAACCAATTGTCAGTATCATAATCGGCATCGATAAAAGGAATATTATGTTTCTTAGCAAAACGGATATTTTCCTCTTTACGAATTAAATACTCTTTTTGAGGATGAATATTGGGGTTGTAAAAAAAGATTGTATATTCAATGCCTGAAGCTTGTAATGCTTCCATGACTTCACCAGAACAAGGGGCACAACAAGAGTGTAATAAGAGTTTATTGGCATTTGCAGGTAATGTCAGTTTTTCTCGTATAAGTGTCATTGATGATCCTAAACTGCGTTATTTTAGTTATAAAACAATACTTATATTATAGATATAAATACGTAATTAATCTGCTATTTCGAAATTATTTAAAAATAACCATTTGTTTTATATGACTTTAAATAAGGAAAGATCAATATATAAGGTAATATCTATCAGAGAGTTTACTAGATTCATATTCTGATGAGAGGTAAGATGAAATACTAATTCTGCTATTGTTTATAGCAAAATCTAAAATAAAGGAATTTAGTTATGTCGTCTATATTACCTCGTTCTGTAACCTCCCCAAAAAAATTCTTTATTGGTAGCCAACTTCTTGCTTCTGTTGGTAAATACGTTAAAGATTTTGGTGATAATGCTTTTATTATTAGTGATGAATTTTTCTTAGAAAAAGTAACTAAAGAAGCACTTCCTTCTCTAAAAGAAAGTAAAATTGAAGCGATTGTTGAAAAATTTAATTACGAATGTACTGAAGCTGAAGTTAATCGCCTTGGCCAAATTGCGGTTAAGAATAAAGCTAATGTTATTATTGGTATTGGGGGCGGAAAGACATTAGACGTGTCTAAAGCGGTTGCTTACTATCAACATATTCCTGTTATTTTATTCCCTACAATAGCCTCTACTGACGCACCTTGTACTGCACTTTCTGTGTTATACAAAGAAAATGGTGAATTTGATAAATATTTATTTTTACCACAAAACCCGGATGTTGTTATTGCAGACACGGCGATTATTGCCTCTGCTCCACAACGTTTTTTCTCAGCGGGTGTTGGTGATGCTCTAGCAACTTACTTTGAAGCACGTGCTTGCTATCAAGCAGACGGTTTAAACTTAGTCAATCAACGCCCATCACGTACAGGTCTTGGTTTAGCACAATTATGTTTTGAAATGTTAAGTGAAAACATTGATAAAGCAATGGATGCTATCCGTCATAAAATTACTACACCTGCATTAGAACAAACTATTGAAGCAACAATTTATCTTAGTGGTGTTGGTGCCGAAGCTGGCGGGTTAGCTGCTGCTCATGCGGTCAACAATGGTATGTCTGCAGTTGAGTCTTTACATCGCGTTCAACATGGTGAAAAAGTTGTCTTTGGTTTACTAACACAATTAGTATTAGAAAATGCACCACAAGAAGAAATTGATGAAGTGATCCGTATTATTAAAGCGGCAGAATTACCACTGACACTTGAAGATATGGGTATGAAAGAATTCATTGAAAGCGAATGGCGTACCGTGGCGAAAATTGCCTGTGCTGAAGGTGATACCATGGGTAATATGCCAATGAAAGTCACGGAAGACGATGTTTATAATGCAATGATCGCTGCTAACGCATTGGCTCATCGCTATAAATAATTCTTAGCTTGGTAAATGATTATCTTAAAACCCCAAATTGATTTTGGGGTTTTTCTTTAATCTAAGGTTGGATTCATATGAGCAAGATCGAACGGTGTTATCTGATAAACATAGTAATTCAACCAGTTTGCAAACAATAAATGGCCATGACTACGCCAAGAAGCAATAGGTTTTTTACTTGGATCATTATTAGGAAAATAATTTTCTGGTAATTGAGGATCTAGCCCTGCTTTAACATCGCGATGATATTCATCTGCTAGTGTATTGGGATCGTATTCTGGATGCCCAGTTGCAAAGACGACTCTTTTATCTTTTGATGCAAACAAATAAGCGCCTGCTTCTTCTGAAGTCGCAAGGATCTCTAAATCAGTATTATGTTGAATAAAATCGATAGGAAACCCAGCATAACGAGAATGAGGTGCAAAAAAAGTCTCGTCAAATCCGCGAGTTAATAATGAAAGAGGCGAGCAAGTGCTATGACGATATACTCCTGAAATTTTTTGTTCTAGCGTATATTTTGGTAATCCATATAAAATATTTAACCCAGCTTGAGCTGCCCAGCAAATAAAAAGCGTTGAAGTGACATGCTCTTTAGCCCATGTAATAATTTCCTTTATTTCACCCCAATAAGCCACATCTTCAAATTCGACTAATCCTAATGGTGCCCCTGTAACAATAAGACCATCAAAGTTTTGTTCTTTAATTTGGTCAAAATCGCAATAGAAAGTATCGAGATGCTCTACAGGCGTATTTTTAGGGATACGAGAATCAATACGTAATAATTGAATATCAATTTGCAGAGGGCTATTAGAAAGCAACCGCAGAAATTGGTTTTCTGTTTCTATTTTCTTTGGCATTAAATTAAGGATAAGCACTTTTAAAGGGCGAATATCTTGAATACTTGCTCTACTGGATGTCATGACGAAGACATTCTCTTTTTGTAAACAACTGACTGCGGGTAGCTCATCGGGTACTCTAATTGGCATTTCAATAACCTCTAAAAAACATCTAGACATCTAGAAGCCTAAATTTAGCTAATAACTTTTTGAATGTCGAGGTCTTCATGTTGTGTATGAAGAATATTCATATAAGAAAAAGCTATATAGGTAAAATCATCAAGTATGGACATTCTTTTTTTCCTTTCGTTAGCGATCTCTTCTAGATCCCTCGAGTTATTTTTGAAACTTTCATTTTTGTACAATAAAAAAACATTATTGTAATCACATTGTTAAAAAATATTTAAATAAAAATGGAATTCATTTTTGATTTTTGTGAAAACTGCATTAATCTTAATCAGGTGTGTAAACGATTTTAGGGGAATGCAGAATGTCACAATCGTTAATAACAGAAGAATTAAATTTTACGCAATCTTTTGGTGAACAGGAAAAAGAGATAATAAATCAATATGTTAAATCATTTTTAACTGATTTGGTAAGTCACTTTTCAGATAGACGCCATACTTTATTAGCTGAAAGGGATAGCTGGAAACACAGAGTTGATAATGGCGAGCTTCCTGATTTTATTTCGGAATCAGATTCCATTATAAAATCGGAATGGAAAGTCAATCCAATACCTAAAGATCTTCAAGACCGTCGTGTTGAAATAACAGGACCTGTTGATCGCAAAATGGTTATCAATGCATTAAATGCCAATGTAAAAGTCTTTATGGCGGACTTTGAAGATTCCTTGGCTCCTACATGGGACAAAGTGATTGATGGGCAAATCAATTTACGCGATGCCGTTAAAGGTACTATTTCTTATACCAATGAGCAGGGTAAATGCTATCAACTTAAAGCGTCACCGGCAGTATTGATTGCCAGAGTTAGAGGATTACATCTTCCTGAAAAACATGTGTTATGGCAGGGGAAACCTATTTCTGGGGGGTTATTTGATTTTGCATTGTATTTTTATCATAACCACAAAGCGCTGTTAGAAAAAGGAAGTGGGCCATATTTCTACATTCCTAAATTGCAAACATGGCAAGAGGCGAAATGGTGGAGTGATGTTTTTCATTTCACTGAAAAGCGCTTTGGTTTAGCAACAGGAACTATTAAAGCCACGGTATTAATTGAAACCTTACCCGCTGTTTTCCAAATGGAAGAAATTCTTTTCCACATGAAAGAGCATATTGTTGGGCTTAACTGTGGCCGTTGGGATTATATTTTTAGCTATATCAAGACATTAAAAAATTATCCTGATCGTGTATTACCAGATAGACAAGGGATCACGATGACTCAGCCTTTCTTGAGTGCTTATTCTCGTCTGCTTGTTCAAACTTGCCATAAGCGTGGCGCTTTTGCGATGGGTGGAATGTCAGCATTTATTCCAAGTCGAGATCCGGAACAAAACGGCGTCATTTTGAAAAAAGTATTCGATGATAAAGAGCTTGAAGCAACAAATGGCCACGATGGTACTTGGATTGCCCATCCTGGGCTTGCTGAAACCGTATTAGCTGCTTTTGATGCGGTATTGGGATCTCGTTCAAATCAACTCGATGTACAACGTAATGAAAAAATAACGGCAGAAATGTTATTAGCACCTTGTACGGGCGAAAGAACTGAAGAAGGCATGAGAGCTAATATCCGTGTTGCTGTGCAATATATCGAAGCGTGGATTTCTGGTAATGGTTGCGTACCTATCTATGGATTAATGGAAGATGCGGCAACGGCAGAAATATCACGTACTTCTATTTGGCAATGGATACGCCACCAAAAAACGCTGTCTGATGGACAAATTGTGACTAAAGTTCTCTTTCGTAAAATGTTGAAAGAGGAGCTTGAGGTGATACGCCAAGAAGTCGGTGATACTCGTTTTGAAGAAGGGCGTTTTAAAGAAGCCGCTTCTTTGATGGATAACATTACAACCCAAGATGAATTAGTCGATTTTCTGACTTTACCGGGTTATCAACTTTTAAATTAAAAAAGATACGTCAAAACGTATTTATAAACTGCAAACATCATCACTACCGTATTTATAGGAGCTGTTTTTATGACTATTAGTAGATCAGAGCAAATCGCCCAATTAGAGAAAGAGTGGGAACAACCTCGCTGGAAAGGGATTACTCGTCCTTATAGCGCTGAAGATGTTATTAAATTAAGAGGTTCGGTTAACCCAGAACATACCTTAGCACGACGCGGCGCTCAAAGGCTTTGGTCATCATTAAATGGAAAATCGAAAAAAGGTTATGTGAATGCATTAGGGGCTTTAACCGGTGGGCAAGCTTTGCAACAGGCAAAAGCCGGGTTAGAAGCGGTTTATCTTTCAGGCTGGCAAGTCGCTGCTGATGCTAACACTGCGGCAAGCATGTATCCTGATCAGTCTTTATATCCGGTTGATTCGGTACCTAATGTTGTTCAACGTATTAATAATACCTTTAGACGAGCAGATCAAATTCAGTGGTCTAACGGTATTGGTCCTCAACATAAAGACTATATTGATTTTTTCCTTCCTATTGTGGCTGATGCGGAAGCTGGTTTTGGTGGCGTATTAAATGCCTTTGAATTAATGAAGGCTATGATTGAAGCTGGGGCTGCGGGGGTTCACTTTGAAGATCAGTTAGCAGCAGTGAAAAAATGCGGTCATATGGGTGGGAAAGTGCTTGTTCCAACTCAAGAAGCTGTACAAAAACTGGTTGCGGCACGTTTAGCCGCTGATGTATCTGATGTACCAACTTTGTTAGTTGCAAGAACAGATGCCGATGCCGCGGATCTCTTAACTTCAGATTGCGATCCTTATGATAGTTCGTTCTTAACAGGAGAACGTACACCTGAAGGTTTCTTCTGTACCCATGCGGGTATTGATCAAGCCATTAGCCGTGGCCTTGCTTATGCGCCTTATGCCGATTTGGTGTGGTGTGAAACATCTCTCCCTGATCTGAAAATGGCGGCTAAGTTTGCTGAAGCTATTCACGATAAATATCCAGGGAAAATGTTGGCTTATAACTGTTCTCCTTCCTTTAACTGGAAAAAGAATCTTGATGATCGCACGATTGCGCATTTCCAAGATGAGCTTTCTGCAATGGGATATAAATTCCAGTTTATTACTTTAGCGGGTATTCATAGCATGTGGTTCAACATGTTTGATTTGGCACATGACTACGCTAAAGGCGAAGGTATGAAGCATTACGTTGAAAAAGTACAAGAAAAAGAATTTGCTGCACTTAATCAGGGCTATACCTTCTCATCACATCAACAAGAAGTGGGAACAGGATATTTTGATAAAGTCACGACGATTATTCAAGGTGGTATGTCTTCTGTAACGGCACTAACAGGCTCAACAGAAGAGCAGCAATTCTAAAGTTTAAAAATATTATTATCTATTTTTGTGGTGATAATTCAGGAGCAGGATGCTCCTCTTTTTCGTGAGGTTGTGAATGACGCCAGAAGATTTGATTGCTCAAACAATTTTACAGGGTTTTGATGCTCAATATGGTCGTTTTCTTGAGATAACGTCAGGAGCTCAATATCGTTTTGAACAAGCAGATTGGCATAGTACTCAACTGGCGATGAAAGAGCGCATCCGTTTATATGATAATCATGTTGGATTAGTGGTTGAACAACTTAGATGTATTCGTCACGACATTGATAAAGAAAGCCTTTTTTTACAAAAAGTAAAAGAAAAATATACATTATTACTCCCCAATTACCCTCGATTTGAGATTGCAGAAAGCTTTTTTAATTCTGTCTATTGTCGTCTGTTTCACCATCGTGAATTGAATAAAAAAAATCTTTTTGTTTTTTCATCACAACCTGCTTATCGCTTTACACAAGCACCTCGACCATTATCAAAGCAGTTTGTTATTCAAAGTGATTTACCGACATTATTGCAAGATATCTTATCGCGCTTACCTTTACGGTTGCCATGGCAAAATAAGCAACGAGATATTAACTCAATCTGTAATGTGCTAAACGCCCAGTTTTCTGCTTTGCAGTTACGTAATGCGGAATTTCATATTGCAAATGAACTCTTTTATCGCAATAAAGCTGCTTGGCTAATAGGTAAAATTGTTATTGATAATCAATATATTCCGTTTCTATTACCTATTCATAATATTGAACAACAATTATTGATTGATACTTGTTTGATAACCGCAGATGAGGCCAGCATTGTCTTTGGTTTTGCCCGTTCTTATTTTATGGTTTATGCGCCATTTCCTGCGGCATTAGTTGCATGGTTAAGAGATATATTACCGGGGAAATCTATCGCTGAGCTTTATATGTCTATTGGCTGTCAAAAGCACGGTAAAACAGAATACTACCGCGAATACCTTGCTTTTATGAATTTTTCATCGGAGCAATTTATCGAAGCACCTGGAGTAAAAGGTATGGTGATGTTGGTATTTACATTACCGACGTATGATCGCGTTTTTAAAGTGATCAAAGATAAATTTGCGCCACAAAAAACGATCACCTCTGAGCGCGTAAAAGAGTGCTATCAATTAGTTAAAGAGCACGATCGTGTTGGACGAATGGCAGATACTCAAGAATTTGAGAATTTTGTGGTCGATAAAAAAAGAATTAGCCCTGAGCTAATGGCTGTCTTTGAACAGGAGATCCCAAATAAATTGGAAGATCTAGGCGATAAACTACTGATCCGCCATCTTTATATGGAACGCAGAATGACACCTCTTAATATCTATATGGCGCAATGTAATGATAATCAACTCAAGGCTGTCGTCGAAGACTACGGACAAGCATTAAAAGAGCTCATCGCTGCAAACATTTTTCCGGGTGACATGTTATTTAAAAACTTTGGAGTGACTCGCCATCATCGTGTTATTTTTTATGATTATGATGAAATTAGTTATATGACAGATATGAATTTTCGGGCGATCCCTCCGGCCCGCTATCCTGAAGACGAATTAGCCAGTGAGCCTTGGTATAGCATTGCGCTTAATGATGTTTTTCCCGAAGAATTTCGTTATTTCTTATGCAGCGATAAGCAAGTTTGTCATTATTTTGAGGCTCAACATCATGATCTTTTATCACCAGAATATTGGCAACAACAACAGCAAAGAATTAAAGAAGGGTATATTGAAGATGTTTACGCTTATTCTCAAACTAAGCGATTTGCTTATCGTGATCCGTCAGGATAAAAAGGTTAAAACAAAGATAGGCATAAAGGGGATACCTATCTTTATTGGGCTAACTATATTTTATTGCAAAAATTAGCACTGAGCACCAGCAACAGCTTCTCTAGCTAATTCAGTAATACGCTGAAAATCACCAGCTTTAACCGCATCATTAGGGACTAACCAAGAGCCACCAATACAAAGTACGCTTTCTAGCGCTAGGTAATTACGGTAATTATCTGGTGATATGCCTCCGGTTGGACAGAAGCGAACTTTCGAGAATGGTCCTGCAATCGCTTTTAATGCCTTAACACCCCCGTTGGCTTCAGCAGGGAAAAACTTAAATTCATTTAAGCCATAACTCATACCGAGCATTAGCTCAGAAACTGTTGAAATACCCGGAATTAAAGGGATCGTTCCAGCTACTGCTACTTTGAGTAGCGCTTCTGTTAACCCTGGGCTAATAGCAAATTGAGCGCCTGCTTCAGTAACTTGTGCTAACTGTTGCGGATTAATCACGGTCCCTGCACCTACAATGGCTTCTGGGACTTCTTTCGCAATACGGCGAATAGCTTCAATAGCGCAATCAGTACGTAATGTGACTTCTAAAACTTTTACGCCACCTGCAACTAATGCTTTGGCAACAGGTACAGCTTCATCAATATGATTAATAACAATAACAGGAACAACTGGCCCTGATTTTAGTACAGACTCTGCACTTATATTCCAATGATTCATCATTTGTATTTCCTAATTAGAAAATGGTGAGCAAATGAATTAAATCTGCTCCTCGTTAGGCATTAAAACTTGTTGGTATTAAAAATCGATACAACAAGCACCTTGTTCAGCTCCGGATAAATGACGACGCAAATTCACAAACAGTTCACGGCCACAGCCTATATTGTTCGTACTTAAATCAGGCATCTTATCTTGGCGAGCATTGAGTGTTTGTTCATCAACAAGGAGTGTTAACTCACCTGTTTTACCATTAACACGAATGATATCACCATCGTGCACTTTGGATAATAAACCACCATTAATGGCTTCAGGAGTGACGTGAATTGCAGCGGGTACTTTACCAGATGCGCCTGAAAGTCGGCCATCAGTAACTAATGCTACTTTGTAGCCTTTATCCATTAGTACCCCTAATGGTGGCATTAATTTATGTAATTCTGGCATACCGTTGGCTTGTGGCCCTTGATAACGCACAACCACAACACAATCTTTATTTAGCTCACCAGCTTCAAATTTAGCGGCAATATCATGTTGGCTATTAAACACCACAGCTGGGGCTTCAATAATTTTATTTTCATCAGGTACGGCAGAAGTTTTCATTACAGCTCTGCCTAAATTACCTTGCATCACTTGTGTACCACCATGTGATGAAAATGGTGTATTGATATCAGCAATGACGTCTTTATCTAAAGAGCTTACCGTACCCTCGCGCCAATCAAGTTTACCCTCATTTAGCCAAGGTTCTAAGGTATAACGCTCAATGCCAAATCCTGCAACAGTATTGACATCACGGTGAATTAAGCCTTTCTTCAGTAGTTCACGAATAATTAGTGCGATACCACCTGCTGCTTGAAACTGGTTGATATCGGCAGGGCCATTAGGATAAATACGAGCAATAAGTGGTACAACTTGCGAAAGTTCAGAGAAATCATCCCAATTAATGATAATGCCGGCCGCGCGTGCCATTGCAACTAAGTGCATTGTTAGATTGGTTGATCCTCCGGTTGTTAATAGAGCAATAATGCCGTTTACAATTACCTTCTCGTCAACTAATTGACCGATAGGGAGGTAATTACCTGAGTTTTCAGTAAGACGTACTATTTGGCTAGCAGCTGCATCAGTCAATGCGTCACGCAATGGTGTATCTGGGTGAACAAAAGAAGCGCCGGGTAAATGTAACCCCATCATTTCCATGACCATCTGATTTGAGTTCGCTGTACCGTAAAAAGTGCATGTGCCAATGCTATGGTAAGACGCAGCTTCGGCTTCTAACAAAGCATGACGATCCACTTTACCTTCAGCATAAAGCTGGCGAATTCGCACTTTTTCTTTATTTGGTAAACCACTCGTCATAGGACCTGCTGGAACAAAAATAGCAGGAAGATGACCAAAAGAGAGTGCCGCCATCGTCAGTCCAGGAACAATTTTATCGCAGATCCCTAAATAGAGTGCACCATCAAACATATTATGGGATAAACCGACAGCTGCTGACATCGCAATCACATCACGACTCAGGAGTGATAATTCCATTCCATCTTGACCTTGAGTTACACCATCACACATAGCAGGAACGCCTCCTGCAACTTGCCCCACGGCACCAACAGCATGCAATGCCTTTTTAATTTTTTGAGGATAATTTTCATATGGCTGATGAGCTGACAACATATCATTGTAAGCAGTGATAATGGCAATATCATTATGAACCATATTTTTCAGGCGATTTTTATCGTCAGCCTGACAAGCCGCAAAACCATGAGCTAAATTACCGCAGGCCAATTGAGCGCGATGTACTGTTTGGCTTTTTGCGGCTTCGATTTTTTTCAGATAAGCACGACGAGTCAATTGTGAGCGAGCAATAATGCGCTCTGTTACCTGTTTTACTGTCTCGTTAAGCGGAACAAAGTCGTTCTGAATTGGATCATGGTTTTTAGGGTTCATAATGATGCTTCCTTTATTCACACAGGGTGATGAGCGTTACTATTGGCTATGAAAAGAGAGTATTTGAATTTAGCTATAGTATTTGTTACCGGTAACATTGTTACGGGTAACAAGAAGAGTTGCAATACTCTTAATGCGTCTTAAACAACATCTGTGATCAACATCAATTTTTTTAGGTGATAAATAACAGTTTTTTAATATTTAACGAATATAAAGCCGAAACGCTGTCTTTTTAAAAAGCTGAATCGGTTTAATTAGGGAGTTCCTTCCTCATTGATTGGTAATGAGGAAGGTGAAAGATAGGATCAGCTTTTTACACCACCGTATTCACGGCTAATTTGTTTTGCAGCCTTGATAACCATAGCGCCTAATTCAGTGATACGTGAATCAGTCATTCTAGAAACAGGGCCTGAAAGTGAAATTGCAGCAAAAGGCTGGTGGTGTTCATCATAAATACAAGCACCAATACAGCGTAAGCCTAAAGCATGCTCCTCGTCATCGAAAGAAAAACCTTGTTTACGGGCTTGCTCCAAATTTTCTTTTAAAGAAGAAGGGAGAGTTTTGGTGTGAGGTGTATAGGCCATTAAGCCTTTTTTCTGAAGTAGCGGTAGCAATTTATTTTCTGGTAACGTTGAAAGAAATGCTTTACCGGCACCTGATGCATGCATCGGTAATTTACCACCAATAGGCGCCGACATTCTCATTAGTGCATTACATTGCACTTGATCGACAATCACCGCATCAAATTCAATTTGGTCAAGGATCGCCAGATTGACGGTTTCACCAGAATCTTCCATCAATTGACGCAAAATAGGATGCACCATTACTAAAAGATTACGAGTTTGCAGAAAGCTACTGCCAACAATAAAAGCGTGCGTACCAACAACCCACAATCCTAAATCTCCAACTTGACGGACAAAACCATGTTGCTGAAGTGTAGTGAGTAAGCGGTGTGTTGTGGAATTAGGCAACCCAGCTTGAAAGGCGAGATCTGTTAGGGCGATACCACCAGGAGATTCGGAAATATATTCCAATAATGTTAGTCCACGACTTAATGACTGAACAGGGCCTCCTTGTGCGGTACTTTGAGTGGCAGTTGTTTTCGTCTTACGCACTTTTTTATTTGTAGGGGAAACTGTCATGCATACACTCCAGAAATGCTATCCATATTAATATCTATTATGAACTATCTCGCATAATAAAACTCCTCCGATCACTGCATTTTTCAAAACAAAGTGTGTGATAAGAAATATTTATTAAAAGCATTTATCACTGAGTGAAAATCTCTCATCTTCGTCTTAGAAATCTTTATAAAAAGATATGGTAGGATGAAAAAACAACGAAAGAAAAATAAAGAAATAAGAATAAAAACATTCTCGGTTAAGAGGAAACAACGTGGCAAACATAAAACAACAACTGGTGGAAGCATTAGAAAAACGTATCTTAGTACTCGAT
The DNA here is from genome assembly GCF_040138965.1 of Proteus sp. fly-1089. Classification (NCBI taxonomy): domain Bacteria; kingdom Pseudomonadati; phylum Pseudomonadota; class Gammaproteobacteria; order Enterobacterales; family Morganellaceae; genus Proteus; species Proteus sp. fly-1089. The sequence continues at coordinate 247,142 of NZ_JBEETS010000006.1, read as the reverse complement.
GGCGCAATGGGTACAATGATCCAGCAATACCAACTAACAGAAGCTGATTATCGAGGTGGGCGTTTTGCTAATTGGGGTTGTGATGTTAAAGGAAATAATGATCTTTTAGTGTTAACACAACCTCAGATTATTGCAGATATACATGATGCCTACTTTCAAGCGGGTGCTGATATTGTTGAAACCAACACTTTTAACTCAACCTCCATTGCGATGGCTGATTATCAGATGGAGTCGCTCTGTTTTGAGTTGAATGAAGAAGCCGCAAAATTAGCGAAAACCTGCGCAGACAAATGGAGTGTTCTAACACCCGATAAACCGCGTTATGTTGCTGGTGTTTTAGGACCAACAAATAGAACGGCGTCCATATCTCCTGATGTTAATGATCCTGCATTTCGTAATGTTTCATTTGATAAGCTGGTGGATGCTTATCGAGAAGCGATTCGAGGATTAATTAAAGGCGGCGTCGATTTAATTATGGTTGAAACTATTTTCGACACATTAAATGCGAAAGCAGCTATTTTTGCGATTAAATGTGAATTTGAAGCGCTGAATATTGAATTACCTGTGATGATCTCTGGCACTATTACAGATGCCTCAGGAAGAACTTTAACGGGTCAAACAACAGAAGCGTTCTACCACTCTTTGCGCCATGCTGATGCACTCTCATTTGGCTTAAACTGTGCATTAGGCCCTAAAGAATTACGCCAATATATTCAAACACTTTCGCAAATTTCTGAAACCTATGTCAGTGCTCACCCTAATGCGGGTTTACCTAACGCATTTGGAGGTTATGACTTAGATGCTCAAGAAATGGCTGAGCAAATTAAAGAGTGGGCGCAAGCTGGTTTTCTCAATATTGTGGGGGGATGTTGTGGAACAACACCTGCACATATTCTTGCAATTTCACAAGCAGTAGAAGGTATCGCACCAAGAGTATTACCGACTCTTAAGAAAGCGTGTCGCCTTTCAGGTTTAGAGCCTTTAGTGATTGATGAGAATTCACTATTTGTGAATGTGGGGGAACGAACTAACGTAACAGGTTCTGCTAAATTTAAGCGATTGATAAAAGAAGGCAATTACCAAGAAGCATTGGATGTTGCGCGTCAGCAAGTTGAGAATGGTGCTCAAATCATCGATATCAACATGGATGAAGGCATGCTAGATGCGGTTGAAGCCATGACACGTTTTCTCAATCTTATTGCTGGTGAGCCTGATATTGCCAAGGTTCCGGTGATGATCGACTCTTCCAAATGGGAAGTCATTGAAGAAGGTTTGAAATGTATTCAAGGCAAGGGAATTGTTAACTCGATTTCTATGAAAGAGGGAGAAATTCCTTTTCTTGAACATGCTAAATTAGTGCGTAAATATGGTGCCGCTGTCGTTGTTATGGCATTTGATGAAGTGGGCCAAGCGGATACTCGAGAGCGTAAAATCGAAATCTGTCGTCGAGCTTATCAACTGTTAACAGAACAAGCAGGTTTTCCACCAGAAGATATTATTTTCGATCCTAATATTTTTGCTGTCGCTACAGGGATTGCAGAACATAATAATTATGCTGTTGATTTTATTGAAGTCTGTGCCGATATTAAATTACAACTCCCATATGCCTTAATTTCTGGTGGGGTATCTAACGTTTCATTCTCATTTCGGGGTAACGATCCTGTTCGTGAAGCTATTCACTCTGTTTTTCTTTATTACGCCGTAAAAAATGGTATGGATATGGGGATTGTGAATGCAGGGCAACTTGCTATTTACGACTCATTACCTGATGAGCTACGTAATGCTGTAGAAGACGTTATTTTAAATCGCCATGAAGAAAGCACAGATAATCTATTAGCATTGGCAGAGCGTTATCGTGGAACGAAAAGTGATGAACAAAACCATCAACTTGCTGAATGGCGACAATGGGATGTAGAGAAACGTCTAGAGTACGCTTTAGTTAAAGGGATCACCGAATTTATTGTTGAAGATACAGAAGCTTGTCGTCAACAAGTATCAAGCCCAATTGAAGTTATTGAAGGGCCTCTGATGAATGGTATGAATACAGTGGGTGATTTGTTTGGCGAAGGGAAGATGTTTTTACCTCAAGTTGTGAAATCAGCAAGGGTGATGAAACAAGCGGTTGCTTATCTTGAACCCTATATTCAAGCAACAAAACAAGCAGGTACTTCCGCAGGTAAAATTTTACTTGCTACCGTAAAAGGGGATGTTCACGATATTGGTAAAAATATTGTGGGTGTTGTTTTGCAGTGTAATAACTATGAGATTATCGATCTGGGGGTGATGGTACCTTGCGATAAGATCCTGCAAACGGCGATTGATGAAAAAGTTGATATTATTGGTCTTTCAGGTCTGATTACCCCATCACTTGATGAAATGGTGAATGTGGCGAAAGAGATGGAAAGGAGAGGTTTCTCGTTGCCATTAATGATTGGTGGTGCAACAACATCTAAAGCCCATACTGCCGTAAAAATAGAGCCAAATTATAGCCACCCTACTGTTTATGTGCAGAATGCATCACGTACGGTAGGTGTTGTCGCAGCGCTGTTATCTGAAACTCAAAAAGCTGATTTTGTTGCAAAAACACGGCGTGAATATGAAGTAGTGCGCCAACAATACGCTAGAAAAAAACCACGTACACCGCCAGTCTCTTTAGACATTGCACGATCCAATGCACTTAAAATTGATTGGCAAAATTACACGCCCCCAAAACCGAATCAACTTGGTGTGCAAGAAATTACTGCAAGTATTGATGTATTGCGTGAATATATCGACTGGACGCCTTTCTTTATGACATGGTCTTTAGCAGGAAAATATCCGCGTATTTTAGAAGATGACGTGGTGGGTGAAGAGGCGAAACGGGTATTTGCTGATGCGAACGCGATGCTGGATAAGCTAAGTCATGAAAACTTACTCACACCTAAAGGTATTATGGGGATCTTCCCGGCTAATCGTCTGGGTGATGATATTGTTATTTATCAAGATGAAAGCCGACAGCATGAATTATTGCACAGTTGCCATTTACGTCAGCAAACAGAGAAAAAAGAGTTTCCTAACTACTGTTTAGCAGATTTTATTGCTCCCGTAGAAAGCGGTGTTCCTGACTATTTCGGTGCTTTTGCTGTAACAGGAGGGTTAGAAGAAGACTCGCTCGCCAATGCTTATGATAATGCCCATGATGATTACAATAAAATTATGGTGAAAGCATTATCAGATCGTCTTGCTGAAGCATTTGCGGAATACCTTCACCAACAAGTGAGAACAAAAATTTGGGGTTATAGCCCTAATGAAAACCTGTCTAATGACGAGCTTATTCGAGAAAAATATCAAGGAACACGACCTGCGCCGGGGTACCCTGCTTGCCCTGAACACACAGAAAAAGCAAAAATTTGGCAATTACTTGATGTTGAGAATCGCATTGGGATGAAACTAACCGATGCGTATGCTATGTGGCCCGGTGCTTCAGTGTCGGGTTGGTATTTTAGCCACCCTGATAGTAAATATTTCGCTGTTGCTCAAATTCAAAAAGATCAGGTTGAAGATTATGCAAAACGCCGAGGAATGAGTGTCAGTGAAGTTGAACGTTGGTTAGCGCCTAATTTAGGGTATGACTCTTAGTTTATTTTTATTTTCAGATCTCAATAATGCAATAAATAGCGAGGGGATAGTAATATCTCCTTGTTATTTTCTCTAGCAGTTCCCATTAAAGGTGTTTAAGCTGAGAACTTGTATCAGAAAAAAAGGACATAACGATGAGTTATACTTTGTATCTTCAGAAAACTCCGCCGGCTGGCACTGAAATTCCCTTCCCTTCTTTAGTGAAAGGGGGCTATCCATTAAATGAAGTGTTAATTAATGCTTTTTTAAATCTGATGCAATTAACCGGAAGTTTGGATACAGAGGCAATTTTAGACGAAAAAGCATTTGATAAAATTTGGCTGAAAGCCGAAATGACACCGGCACGAATCGAAGAAGTGGGCGATTATATTTATCATCAAATTTCTACTACTCCAGAACCTGTTAAAGAAGAAATAGAATTATTTAAACAGGCAATGAAAGAAGAAGAGGCGCTATTAGCAAAAGAAAGTGAGAAAGACGGTAATATCCCTATCCATAAATTTGCTACTAATGATGGTTGGATAGTCACACCAAAAGAGTGCGAAATAATTGCTGTTACACTTACCGCTAAATTACTAGAAGATAACCGAGTTTTTGTTGAAAAAATCGCAAAAATGTCGCATCTCGCACATCGCTCTTTAGAAATTGCTTTAATTGATTTTGGTAAATTTAATCAATTTGCAAAGAAATATGGTGGTTATCGGGTTTATTAATTTATAAAAAATAAGCTTCTCTAAAAGAGAAGCTTATTATGTAAGAATACATGATTATAAATATTTTCGAATATTGTTATGGATTTTATTTATAAGACTGAGATGTTCTTCTATTTTATCAAAAATAATAGGGTTGTTGGTAGGATATTTAATATTCGATAATATAAAGTCAGTTGTTTTGTATTTTTTAATTATTTCAATAATAGTATTTTTAATCGAAATTAAATTTTTATGATAATTAGTAATGTCTTTTGTGGAAATTATATTTTCAGTTGAACCAATTATATTTTTACCATTAAGTGATTTATCAATGTTATAGCTATTAATATAATATAATATATCATTTAATTTATTTTGATATTCTTTGGTTGTATGATCTTTATCTGAGAGATTATGAGCTTGGTTAACTAATTCTTTGAATCTTTGAGATATGATATTAATTGATTCTTTAATTAATTCTTTGTTAGTATTTATGTTTTTCTTGATACTGGTTAGATTTTCATTATGTTTTAAAATATTTTTATAATGTTTAATATTTTCTTCTTTATTGGGTATTTTACTTATGGTTTTATTATACAATTTCAACATGAGATTGACACAATCTGAATTTATAAAATTCTTATTATAGCCTTGCTCTATATTTGCATGCTCATTTTTATTGACTTCAATATGGTATAAAAATTTTGCTGTTTCTATATCTTCTATACACATTGTTCTATTATCACTAATTGCTGTATTTCTTAGCTGTACAATTTTAGATTGTATTTCACTTAATTTTCTAGTTGCATTAAATAACGTGATGTTATTTAAATCATTTTTTATACTCTGTGTTGTGCTTTCAAGTGCTCGCATAATTATATCCTTATTGTTTAGTAAATTAAATTTACAAGAATAGAATAATGTTTTCTTTAAGAGAACACGCGTTATTTATAAAGAGTATAAAAATTGAAAGAGAGATAGCAATATCTCTCCTATAAACTGAACAGAAAATTAATTGATTAAAACAAAGTATCATGCAATTTACGTACAATATTATCCGCATCTTTGCCATCAACTAATAAACATAAATTATGAGTACTTGCACCGTGGCTAATCATACGAATATTATAATCTTCTAATGTACCGAAAATCTTAATACCTAAACCATTTACCTGTGAAAGTGAATTACCAATCACTGCGACTAATGCCAGATCATCTTCTACTTCAACACGGCATAATGCAGAAAGCTCGGTTAATAATGCATTGGTTAATAAACTGCCTGATGAATTTGTTGTACCCGTTGTATCAAGGGTTAAAGCAATACTGACTTCTGATGTTGTTATCACATCAACCGAAATATGGTGGCGCGATAAAATGGTAAAAATTTCAGCCAAGAATCCACGCGCATGAAGCATTTTTAGGCTATGTAATGTGAGTAATGTTTGCTTTCTACGCAATGCAATTGCGCGGAATACAGGTGGGTGTTCTGTTTGAGCACAAACTAAAGTACCACCTTCTTCAGGGGCTTTGCTTGAGCCTACAAAAACTGGAATACCACTACGAACGGCAGGTAATAATGTAGCGGGGTGCAAAATTTTAGCCCCAAAGGTAGCCATTTCTGCTGCTTCATCAAAGGCGATTTGATCAATGCGATGAGCCTCTGGCACTATTCTTGGGTCAGTGCTGTAAATACCCGGTACATCGGTCCAGATATCCACACGAGACATTCCTAGTGCTTCACCAATCAATGCAGCTGTATAGTCGCTACCACCACGACCTAGAGTCGTTGTTCTACCTTTTGGTTCTTGTCCAATAAAGCCTTGTGTAACAATAACAGTTTCATCTAGACGAGGCTGAATAAGGTTTTGTGTGAGTTCAGTCAATTGCCCCATATCTGGCTCAGCGTGACAAAATAGATCGTTCGTTTTCATCACTTTTCTGACATCAAACCAATCTGCTTGTATGCCTTTTTCACGCAGTAACTCAACAAAAAGTAAGGTTGACATTAATTCGCCATGACTTACAAGTTCGTCTGTTAATGCATCAGAAGTCGCTAACGCTGCCGCTTCAGAGAGCATCTCAATATTTTCAAGCAGGCGGTTTATTTCTTGGGAAATAATTTCTGGCTGAGAGAGTTGATTGATAATCGCATACTCAATATCGCGAACTTGTGAGAGTAAAGCTTCTCGTTGTGAGGGTTCAGTACCGGCTGCAAGTTCAATCAGTAGATTAGTGATCCCAGCAGATGCGGAAAGGACGACGACACGAACTGACTTTTGTTTCAGGATAATATCTGCGCATTTTTCCATTGCTGAATAGTTAGCAACACTAGTGCCACCAAATTTAGCAATAGTGTATGGTGATGATGAAGATGAAGGCGTAGCAGTATTATCAGTCATTGTCGTATTCCTTTAGGCAAAAATGAGATGTTGGACACAATTAGGAATATCGGTTATTAAGTAGAGAGTCAATGCAGAGTGAAGAATAATCAATTTAATTAATAATCAGCTCCACATTATCGGTTTTACCTATGTAAGTAATTAGTACTAGATTTGTTGATTGGTTTTGACCAATATCATCAAATGAGAAAGAATTGACTGTAACTATTAAATGTCAGGCTACAATCTGAGGATATTGGATTGTAATCTTAAGAGAGTATTGTGAATGAAAAATGTAAACCCAACTCAAACCCTAGCTTGGAAGGCATTAGAAAACCATTTTTCGGTTATCAAAGATACCGATATGAAAACGCTTTTTGCTCAGGAACCATCACGCTTTGAGCAATTTTCAAAAATATTTTCAGACCAAATTCTAGTGGATTTTTCAAAAAACCGTATTACGAAAGAAACATTAGATAAATTGCAGGCTTTAGCTAAGGAATGTGACGTAGAAGGTGCGATAAATAGCATGTTTACGGGTGAAAAAATCAACCGTACTGAAGATCGTGCTGTATTGCATACTGCATTACGTAATCGTAGCAATACTCCAGTTATCGTTGATGGCAAAGATGTTATGCCAGAAGTTAACGCAGTACTGAATAAAATGAAAAAATTCAGTGAGCGTATTATTAGTGGTGAATGGAAAGGTTATACAGGCAAAGCAATTACTGATGTTGTAAATATTGGTATTGGTGGATCTGATCTCGGTCCTTATATGGTAACAGAAGCATTACGGCCGTATAAAAATCACCTTACTATGCATTTCGTTTCGAATGTTGATGGTACTCATATTGCTGAAACACTGAAAAAATGTGATCCCGAAACGACATTATTCTTAATTGCGTCAAAAACATTCACAACACAAGAGACCATGACAAATGCGCATTCAGCAAGAGATTGGTTCTTAACGTCAGCGAAAGAGAGTGCTTTTGTCGCTAAACATTTCGTTGCGTTATCTACGAATAGCACTGAAGTTGAAAAATTTGGTATTGATACTGCCAATATGTTTGAGTTCTGGGATTGGGTTGGTGGTCGCTATTCATTATGGTCAGCAATTGGTTTATCTATCGCGTTATCTGTTGGTTATGACAACTTTGAGCAATTACTGGAAGGTGCTCATGCTATGGATAACCACTTTAGAACCGCTGATGCTGAAAATAACATCCCAACAATCCTTGCACTGATTGGCATTTGGTATAACAATTTTTTTGGCACAGAAACTGAAGCGATTCTGCCATACGATCAGTACATGCATCGTTTTGCTGCTTACTTCCAACAAGGCAATATGGAATCAAATGGTAAGTATATTGATCGTGATGGAAATAAAGTCAATTACCAAACAGGGCCTATTATTTGGGGCGAACCGGGTACAAATGGTCAACATGCGTTTTATCAACTGATCCATCAAGGTACAAAAATTATTCCTTGTGATTTTATTGCACCTGCAATTAGTCATAATCCATTATCTGATCACCATGCAAAATTGATGTCTAACTTCTTTGCTCAAACAGAGGCGCTCGCTTTTGGTAAAACTCGTGAGCAAGTTGATGCTGAATTTGCCACAGCAGGAAAAGATCCTAAAGTCATGGGATATGTTGCACCTTTCAAAGTGTTCGAAGGTAATCGCCCAACTAACTCTATTCTGTTAAAAGAAATTACGCCTTATTCATTAGGTGCATTGATTGCAATGTATGAACATAAGATCTTTGTACAAGGTGTTATTTTCAATATCTTCACGTTTGACCAATGGGGTGTTGAATTAGGTAAACAGCTTGCTAATCGTATCCTTCCTGAATTAAAAGGTAAGGAAAGTGTTAACAGCCACGATAGCTCAACAAATAACCTGATTAATCGTTACAAAGCATGGCGTTAATCCGAATAAATTGAATATAAGTAGTCGGTTAGATATAAAGGAGGTTTTTATGGCCTCCTTTATTTTTTGGATGTTTCGTGCTTAATCTGATTTTCTTTTAACGCTTTTTTAGATTATTTATGCGAAATGTTATCAGCTTTTAACTTCCCTTAGTCACATCATGATATCCTTATGCATCATGACTCACACAAGCTAGGATCATCAACGCGTGATGATGAAATAATGTTCAAAAAATCAATAATTACCCCTGCTCCTATCCATTGGTTGCCCAGTGAGGAACATGAAAATATTAAAGAAAGTACATTAAGTTGGTTAATGGAATTAGGTTCAATGACGCGACGGTTTGAACAGCATTGTCAAAAAGTGACAGTGATGCCTTATCAAGAAGGATTTGTTGATGTTATTGAGCCAGCTGACGAAAAAGCATGTTTACCTGAAAGTCAGCGTTATTGGTTAAGAGAAGTGGTATTGTGTGGTGATAATGTTCCTTGGTTATTAGGGCGAACATTAGTACCAGAAGAGACACTGACAGGTGAAGATAGAAAACTGGTCAATTTAAGAACCGTCCCTCTTGGACGTTATTTGTTTCAGGAAACAACCTTAAGCCGTGATTTTATTCATATCGGGCAACAAAAAGGGTATTGGCTACGCCGTTCTCGTTTCCAGCTTTCAGATAAACCTTTATTATTAACCGAGGTGTTTCTACCTGCATCACCAATGTATGAGAAGTAATTAGGGGGAGCTAAAATTGGAGGGAAGTATGACGCACAATAAATGGCAGGCATATAGCCGTTTAATGCGTATAGATAAACCTATCGGAGCGCTATTATTACTTTGGCCAACTTATTGGGCTTTATGGATTGCTGCTAAAGGTTTTCCTGATTGGCATATTCTGATTGTCTTTACTATTGGCGTGTTCTCTATGCGTGCCGCTGGGTGTGTAATAAACGACTTTGCTGACAGAAAAATTGATGGCAGCGTTGAACGAACTAAAAATAGACCATTACCTAGTGGGGCTGTGACAGAAAAAGAGAGTAAAATTTTATTTATTGTATTGGTTATATTGTCATTTGGCTTGGTACTCACACTCAATACGATGACAATTTGGCTTTCTGTAGCAGGACTTGCACTAGCATGGTTTTACCCCTTTGTTAAACGCTTCAGTAATCTACCTCAGCTTATTTTAGGTATGGCCTTTGGGTGGTCAATTCCAATGGGTTTTGCTGCTGTTTCTGAAAGCTTACCATTAGTATGTTGGCTATTATTTCTTGTCAATATTGTCTGGTCGGTGATTTACGATACCCAATATGCGATGGTTGACCGCAATGATGATATAAAGATTGGCGTAAAATCTACGGCTATTTTATTTGGTCGTTATGACAAAATTATTATCGGTATTTTACAACTGGTGATGTTGGCGCTACTCGTGAGCATTGGTGTTCTGCTGAACATGAAAGGCATCTATTATTGGTCGATATTACTGATTACCGCACTCTTTATCTATCAACAAAAACTGATTGCAGAGCGTGAAAGAGCGCCTTGTTTTCAAGCGTTTATGAATAATAATTATGTTGGTTTTGTTTTATTTGCGGGTATTTTATTTAGTTATTTCTAAGATATCGTAAGCGCTAAGCTATCATCGATAATAGAGTAGAAACAAAAAGGGATAAGCGTAATGCTTATCCCTTTTCTATTAATAATGGCGTTATGACTGATTATTTATCAACTTAAGGCTCACTTTTTTCATTAATTATCTGTGCTGAATTGTTATCTTCAGTGACACCGACACTCTCAATGGTTAAGCGAATTTCTGGTGACATTAATTTTGCAATCACTTGGTAAAGAGCAGATGCATCTGCTTTTAGGATATCTTCGTTATCGTTGAGATAGCCTTCTTCACGCAGTGTTGAAACTAAGGTAGAGAATACGGCTTTATCAAAGAATTCAGGTGCGTTGATGCCATGTAATACAGAAAGACGTTGTGCCAAGATACGGCTCTCTTTTTCCAATAATGCACGACTAATTTCAGGGGCAAAATTGAGTAAAGACAGCGTAATACCATAACGTTGCAATGTTTCTCTAACACTAGCTGCTAAGAGCTGCAATGGACGAATACGAGCAGGGTTAATGCGTAGTAAGCCATCACTATCACAACAAATTAGACGCTGACGACAAAGTTCTGCTATCAAGGTATTAATGACTTCAGGTAGCTCTTCTTTCTCATAGCGAATAAATAACTCTGCTTTAATTAGAGGGAAGATTAATTCAACCTGTTTCATTAAATCATCACGATGGATTTTTTCATGATGCAAGATGATGCTAGCAATTAACGATGGAGTAACCATTAAATGGATCGTGTTATTACGGTAATAAGTCATTAATACCGCACTTTCACGAGGAAGCACCACAATATCACCCAAACTATCTTTTTCGACTAAGAATTTATCTGATTGCAGAGCATGTTCTAATATCGCCTCAGCATTTTTATCAGACACAATCATGTCAGCCGAATAAGGTACATTACGTAATAATTGCAGATAACAATCGACTTGTTCTAGCAGCTGTTCTCTAGTGAGGGCTCGCTGACGTGATGCCAACAGTGCCGTTGATACTAAGTTAATTGCATTAATTGAGGCCGCATTATTGATATGAACCATAATATTGTCAGCCAGTGTGCTTACGGCTGGATTTAACCAACTTGGGCGTTGTGGCTCAATGGGGTCAATATCATCACGCCATTGTGGAACCGCTTGATTTAAGTACTGTGCAACAGAGATAGGTTCACCAAAGTTAACATAACCTTGGCCAAGGTTACGTAATTTACGTAAACCCCTCACCATCTGCATAAAGCCTTCTTTCTCTTTTGTTGCGCCACGTAATTCTTTGGCATAGGTTGCCACTTCCATAACGTGTTCATACCCAATATAAATAGGGACAACAGAGATAGGGCGTGTTTCACCACGTAACATTGCTTGTACTGTCATTGAAAGTGTTCCTGTTTTAGGATCTAACAATCGACCTGTACGTGAGCGTCCACCTTCAACGAAATATTCAATAGAGTAGCCGCGTGTAAATAGCTCACCTAAATATTCACGGAAAATGGTGGAGTATAACTTGTTACCTTTAAAGGTTCTTCGGATAAAGAAAGCCCCTAAACGGCGGAAAATCGGGCCTGCTGGCCAGAAATTAAGGTTAATACCCGCAGCTATATGTGGGGGAACTAAGCCTTGATGATAAAGCACATAAGAAAGCAGTAGGTAGTCCATGTGGCTACGGTGACAAGGTACATAAACAATCTCATGCCCATCTTGCGCGAGTTTACGTACACGTTCGGCATTATAGACGTTGATACCTTGATAGAGCTTATTCCATGTCCAACTTAATACGCGATCACTAATACGAACTGCTTCATATGAGAAATTAGCTGCAATTTCTTCCATGATATCAGTGGCATTTTTGCGTGCTTTATCCAGTGAGATTTTTTTTGCTTTTGATTCATCTTCAATTGCTTTTTCAATGGCTTTCGATGAAAGCAATTTATTGAAGAGATCTTGACGTGCTGGTAATTTCGGACCAACAGCAGCTAAACGCTGGCGAGAAAAGTGGATACGCGCAACACGTGCGAGCTTTCGGGCTATACTGGTGTCAGTACCGTGTTCGTTTGCCATTTCACGCATTGATACAGTAGGTGAAAAACGAACAAAGCTATCACGACCTAACCAGAGGATAGCGATAAATTTTTGGATCCCATTAAGTACGCGCAGATGTGGAACGCCATTATGGCCTTCACGGCCAGGAGAGCGACCAAACATCACGGAAACCGGCAACATCTCGATATCAAGGTGTGGGTTATTACGATGAGCATCAAGATAAGCGTGGAATGTTTTCACGGAATCTTTACGAGGATCCGGTGAGTAATAACGGAATACTCTTGGACCGTCATCAATAAAGACATACGCAGGGAGCTTAGTACCACCTATCTCAATAGGTTGCAGTGGATCAGGTAATCCTAAAGATAAACATTGCTGTCTTAATGTCAGTAAGTCTGCCTTTGAATGATAAGGTAGCACATAAAGGAAAGATCGCGACGTATCCAACCCTAACTCAGTGATAGGATCAGTCGGAACTCGTTTACTTTTTACCAGTAATTTTAGTGGTAAATTCAATGTGTTATAATATAGTTTACGCCAAGCTGACATAAATAGTTGTAGCCTCTTATTAGCAATACTTCGAAAGCATAACAGAAAGTCTTTCGTAGATCTGTGGTGCTGTGACAATATTAATAGAGAAAAGTGGCAAAATAATCGTTTGTTTTCGATAGAGTTTATTATGGCTAATCAAAATAAAGGTCTTACCCGAATCATTAAAGCTGGTGGCTATTCATACAAGGGCATTCGTGCCGCTTGGATTAATGAAGCCGCTTTTAGACAAGAAGCAATTGTGACCTTGGTTGCAATTATCCTTTCATTTTTCATAGATGTCAGTGGCCTAGAGCGCATTTTACTCATTGGTTCCGTTGTATTGGTTGTGATCTTGGAACTGGTAAATAGTGCAATAGAAGCGGTTGTCGATCGAATTGGATCTGAATACCACGAATTATCAGGGCGTGCAAAAGATATGGGTTCTGCCGCTGTTCTCATTGCTATTATATTGGGATTATTTACTTGGGTAACCATTCTTTGGGGGCATTTCTTCGCATAAAGTTAAAAAATTCGATTTTTGTCGAAAAATAATCCAAAGATGCGTGTTTTATATTCATTTAAGGTTTCAAATCGTCATATACCTGTATATACTCACAGTCTGACTGTATAAACAAACAGGGGGCGGAATGAAAGCATTAACTGCAAGGCAGCAGCAGGTTTACGATTTGGTTCGTGATCACATTTCGCAAACGGGTATGCCACCAACACGGGCTGAAATAGCTTCCCAACTTGGGTTTCGCTCACCAAATGCGGCAGAAGAGCACTTAAAAGCTCTTGCTCGTAAAGGTGTGATAGAAATTATCTCTGGTGCATCTAGAGGTATCCGTTTGCTAATGGAAGAAGAGCCAGAAGGACTGCCATTAATTGGGCGAGTTGCTGCGGGTGAACCACTTTTAGCGCAAGAGCATATTGAAAGCCATTATCAAGTTGACCCAATGCTATTTAAACCAAGTGCAGATTTTTTATTGCGTGTTAATGGTATGTCGATGAAAGATATCGGTATTATGGATGGTGACTTACTTGCTGTGCATAAAACGCAAGATGTTCACAACGGGCAAGTGATTGTGGCACGTATTGAAGATGAAGTGACAGTAAAGCGCTTTAAGAAAAGCGGTAATAAAATTGAGCTTCATGCAGAAAACCCAGAGTTTTCGCCTATTATCGTCGATTTACGCGAACAAAGCTTTACTGTTGAAGGTCTAGCAGTAGGGGTTATTCGTAACGGTGAATGGTTGTAATTTGTACCAAAGTAAGTCAATACAACTTATTTTAAAAAGATGCAGATGATGTGCAAAACCACAAAATCATCTGCATTTTTTATTTCTTATTTGTATAAAAAAACACCATTGCACTACAAATGTAATTACAATATGATGTGTTTTAATTACGGAGGTGCTTATGACAACGATACAAGTTAGAGTAGACGATGAGCTCAAAAAAGAAGCTTATCAAGTATTTGAAAAAATGAACCTGTCTCCTTCAGATGCCATAAGATTATTTCTACGTTATGTTTCTGAAAATGAAAAATTACCTTTCTCAGAAGTTTCTGTCGTTGTTGGGGAGCTGGATGAAGATGAGGATATTTTAGCTGTTGTACGTGAACGTTTGAAAAAACCAAGTAAACGTATAAGAGTAAATATTGATGATCTTTAATCTTGAGTTTGATAAGCGTGCCTTGAAAGAATGGCAGAAACTCGATCAAAGCATTAAAGAGCAGTTTAAACAGAAATTAAAAAAATTGCAGGAAAACCCTTATATAGAGTCAGCTCGCTTAAAAGGTGATCTCGCGGGCTGCTATAAGATTAAATTACGAGCATCTGGTTTTCGATTGGTTTACCAAGTTATTGATTCTGAAGTTGTGATTTTAGTTATTGCTGTTGGTAAGCGTGAAGAGAGTAAAGCTTATTCATTAGTTGAAGTGAGAATTCAAAAGAACAACATGTATTAGCCAGCATTTAGCTGGCTTTTTGTTTTTATAAGCTCAACGAGGCTTATAGTCACCGGTTTTTTTCTGCTTAAGATTATCATCCATACTGTGATCATGATGACAACCTTCAGGATGTGTACATTCTTGTGCTTCGTGGCACTGTGAGCATAATCCATGAATTTCTATGACGCTATGTCGTAAATGAAATCCACTCTCTTTTGCCAGTAATGAAATCGCATCTTCGATTTTATGGCTATTCTTTTCAGTGACAGATAAACAACGGTCACAAATTAGCATTACTGACGTATGTTCAACATCATCAAAATGATGACAAAGTACATAGCTGTTGGTGGATTCTATTTTATGGATAAATCCTTGCTCAAGTAAAAATTCTAACCCGCGATAGACTGTTGGTGGTTTAGCTTGTGGCTCAACTTGGCGTAATAAATCTAATAAATCGTATGCGCTGATAGCAGAAGGTTGCTGCATTATCAGACGCAATACTGCCAGACGTTGTGAAGTCAGGCGAACACCTCGTTTCTGGCAGATCTTTTCTGCCTGAGCGAGCAATTTCTCTTCATTCATGGGGATAAGATGCTCTCAGACGTTGTTAATAACACAGATCCTATCATATTTTTCAAGAGCAAACCTTTGTGTAAAGTGGGGTTTATGAAAATAACTTTTCATGGTGATCTGTAATAATTATCAACAAAAAAACCCAGCCTAAGCCGGGTTAATTTTTTCAGATGATTTTTTCTAAAAATTAGAACGGAATATCGTCATCAAAATCCATTGGTGGTTCATTGTTCGGCGCTGGAGCTGCTGCGGGTTGTTGTGCTGGGCGAGATTGCGCACCACCGCTGAATTGTTGTGATGCTTGTGGCTGTTGTGGTTGACCCCAACCGCCTTGACCACCTTGTGAAGGCGCGCTATCTTGACCACCACGACCACCTAACATCTGCATTGAGCCACCGATGTTAACGACAACTTCAGTGCTATATCTGTCTTGACCACTTTGGTCTTGCCATTTACGTGTTTGTAATTGACCTTCGATATACACTTGTGAACCTTTACGCAGATATTCGCCTGCAATTTCAGCTAATTTGCCGAAAATTACCACACGGTGCCACTCGGTTTTTTCTTTCATTTCACCGGTTTGTTTGTCGCGCCAGCTTTCTGATGTTGCCAGTGTTAGGTTGGCAACTGCACCGCCACTTGGCATATAACGGATTTCTGGATCCTGCCCTAAATTACCGATAAGAATAACTTTGTTTACGCCTCTGCTCGCCATGTGAGGTACTCCTGCGAAAGTAAAATTTTTGAAATCATAAGCGAATAAGTTTATCACGTACGCTAAAATTTGAATATGACGTGTGATGAATTTCTCAATTGTGAACATTGTCGATATTTTTTTGTCTCAAAATGACAGGTTTACATCATCATTCAATTTCACTATATATACTGTATATCCATTCAGTTAACTTTGTGTCATAATTATCCGATTATTTCTTTTTCGGCGACTCTCTCAATCCGGGATATATTCATGGATAAAATCGAAGTACGGGGCGCTCGCACCCATAATCTAAAAAATATCAATTTGGTCATTCCTCGCGATAAACTTATTGTTATTACGGGACTTTCAGGCTCAGGTAAATCCTCTTTGGCCTTTGATACGCTTTATGCGGAAGGGCAACGACGTTATGTTGAATCACTTTCTGCTTATGCTCGTCAGTTTCTTTCGTTAATGGAAAAACCTGATGTTGATCACATTGAAGGTTTATCTCCCGCTATTTCGATTGAACAAAAATCTACATCACATAACCCACGTTCAACGGTGGGAACAATTACCGAAATACACGATTACCTACGACTCTTATTTGCGCGTGTTGGTGAGCCTCGTTGCCCTGATCATGATATTCCATTAGCAGCACAAACAGTCAGTCAAATGGTTGATAATGTGCTTGAACAGCCTGAAGGCAAGCGTTTAATGCTGTTAGCACCCGTGGTGAAAGAGCGTAAAGGTGAGCATATTAAGCTACTGAATAATCTTTCCGCTCAAGGCTATATTCGTGCACGTATTGACGGTGAAGTGTGCGATCTTTCTGATCCGCCAACATTAGAGTTACAGAAAAAACATACTATTGAAGTGGTGATTGACCGTTTTAAAGTTCGTGACGATCTTGCTCAACGTTTAGCAGAATCTTTTGAAACTGCATTAGAACTTTCAGGTGGCACTGCCGTTATCTCTGATATGGATGATAACAATGCAGAAGACATTATTTTTTCTGCGAATTTCGCGTGTCCTGTTTGTGGTTATAGCATGAGCGAGTTAGAACCTCGCTTATTCTCTTTTAACAACCCTGCAGGGGCTTGTCCAACCTGCGATGGTTTAGGTGTTCAGCAATTTTTTGATCCTGATTTAGTGATCCAAAATCGTGAGATCTCTCTTGCTGGTGGTGCGATTAAAGGATGGGATCGTCGTAATTTCTACTATTTCCAGATGCTACGTTCACTGAGTGAACATTATCATTTTGATGTTGAAGCTCCGTTTGATTCTTTGCCAGATAATATCCAAAAAATAGTTTTAACTGGCTCAGGTAAAGAGAATATCGAATTTAAATACACTAACGACCGAGGTGATGTCGTTGTTCGTCATCATCCTTTTGAAGGTGTACTAAATAATATGGAACGCCGTTACCGTGAGACAGAATCAAGTGCGGTGCGTGAAGAACTTTCTAAGTATATTAGTAACCGTCCTTGTGCATCATGTGGTGGTACGCGTTTACGCCGAGAAGCGCGCCATGTGTATGTTGAAAATACGACGTTGCCTGAAATTGCAGATTACAGTATTGGTCATGCCATGACCTTTTTCCAAAACTTAAAACTCAGTGGACAGCGAGCGAAAATTGCAGAAAAAGTGTTAAAAGAAATTGGCGATCGACTGAAGTTTTTAGTCAATGTTGGTTTAAATTACCTCACACTTTCTCGTTCAGCTGAAACATTATCTGGTGGTGAAGCGCAACGTATTCGCTTGGCGAGCCAAATTGGTGCTGGATTAGTGGGTGTTATGTATGTATTAGATGAGCCTTCTATTGGATTACATCAACGAGATAACGATCGCCTACTTGAAACATTGATCCACCTGCGTAATTTGGGTAATACCGTGATCGTTGTTGAACATGATGAAGATGCTATCCGTGCAGCAGATCATGTTATCGATATTGGCCCAGGCGCGGGCGTTCATGGTGGTGAGATTGTTGCTCAGGGGACACTTGAAGATATTATTAATAATCCGAATTCATTAACGGGTAAGTTCTTAAGTGGTGAGCGTCGTATCGCTATTCCAGAGCAACGTGTTCCGGTTGATCGAGAAAAAATGCTGACCATTCTTGGTGCAAAAGGCAATAACTTAAAAAATGTAAATCTGAAATTACCAGTAGGTTTATTTACCTGTATTACAGGGGTATCAGGTTCAGGAAAATCAACACTTATCAATGATACGCTATTCCCTATTGCGCAACGTCAATTAAATGGTGCTACAACTATTGTTCCTGCGCCTTATTTAGATGTTGAAGGTCTCGAATATTTCGATAAAGTTATCGATATAAACCAAAGCCCAATTGGCCGAACTCCTCGTTCAAATCCAGCAACTTATACTGGCGTTTTTACACCTATTCGTGAGTTATTCGCGGGTGTTCCAGAATCTCGTACTCGTGGTTATACGCCGGGTCGTTTCAGTTTCAACGTAAAAGGTGGCCGCTGTGAAGCTTGCCAAGGTGATGGTGTATTAAAAGTTGAAATGCACTTTTTACCAGATGTTTATGTTCCTTGCGATCAATGTAAAGGTCAGCGCTATAACCGTGAGACCCTTGAAATTAAATACAAAGGGAAAAATATTCACGAAGCCTTGGATATGACTATCGAAGAGGCAAGAGATTTTTTTGATGCTGTTCCTGCGCTGGCTCGTAAGTTACAAACATTGATTGATGTTGGGCTGTCTTATATTCGTTTGGGACAATCTGCGACAACATTATCAGGTGGTGAGGCACAACGGGTTAAGTTAGCGAAAGAGCTATCAAAACGAGGTACTGGGCAGACATTATATATTTTAGATGAACCCACAACAGGACTTCATTTCGCTGATATTGAACTGTTACTTGACGTTTTACACCAGTTACGTGATCAAGGTAATACGATTGTGGTGATTGAGCATAATCTTGATGTCATTAAAACTGCAGACTGGATTGTCGATCTCGGCCCAGAAGGCGGAAGTGGTGGCGGACAAATTTTGGTATCGGGTACACCTGAGCAAGTTGCCGAATTTGAAGGTTCACATACCGCAAGATTCTTAAAGCCAATCCTAGAACGTGGTTATTAGTACCAGACTATTTATTACCTTATAATCTAAGCGCTACAGATAATAAACCCTTT
The DNA here is from genome assembly GCF_040138965.1 of Proteus sp. fly-1089. NCBI lineage: Bacteria > Pseudomonadati > Pseudomonadota > Gammaproteobacteria > Enterobacterales > Morganellaceae > Proteus > Proteus sp. fly-1089. Next base: position 227,961 of record NZ_JBEETS010000006.1, on the reverse strand, counting down.
ATTGTTTGTAGCGCTTTTCTTCAAGAAAAGTAAAGCTATCATAAATGATAGAATTTAATTCTATTGAAAAAAGTCTTCTCTTTTCACTATTCACTTCCTTATATATTTTTATCTTATTAATTCTCATTTTTATAAAAAAATAGATTAAATAGTTATTCATGCTGTTTTTTAACGTAATTTTAACCAAATACGATATAACAAAGCTAAATAGAAAAGATTATCACAGTATATCGTGATAGACAGCACAGTTTGTTTGGTGATTTGTTTCAATTGTTATACTTGGTTATTATTGTATAACAATAAGTGTTTTTCTTTATTAATCAATTGGTTGCTTGTTATTTGGGGTTGCAATAGAGGGAAGGTTATTATTTACTATGCTCTTTGAACAGATAATCCTACTTTTCTCCTTAAGGGAGAATTATTTTCCAAATCATTTCAGGCTATCACGATTTATAACAACTTTTTTCTCCGTAATATTCCCTATCATTTACCCATAATAAATAACGCCTGCAAATAATAAGGTTATTTTGATATCGCAACGTTAGATAGAGCTTTTTTACCCCCAAAATTCGTTTTGCTATTAACAATTACAATATAAAAAGTGAGTACTAATATGGAAACGGCTTCCTCAAAAACAGAGACCACAAGCTATCCCGCAACTAGTGCTGGCGCTCGCCGCGCAGGTATGACAGAACAAGAATGGCGTGCGGCTATTAAATTCGACGGCAATGATGTGGGTTGGGTTATCATGAGTATCGGTATGGCTATCGGTGCAGGTATTGTATTTTTACCTGTACAGGTAGGCCTGATGGGATTATGGGTTTTCCTACTATCCTCGATCATTGGTTATCCAGCTATGTACCTTTTCCAACGCTTATTTATCAATACGTTGGCTGAATCTCCAGAGTGTAAAGACTACCCAAGCGTTATTACCGGCTATCTCGGTAAAAACTGGGGTATTTTATTAGGTGCACTCTACTTTGTGATGTTAGTTATTTGGATGTTTGTTTACTCAACAGCAATCACCAATGACAGTGCTTCTTACTTACAAACATTTGGTGTTACTGAAGGTTTACTATCAGAAAATCCATTCTATGGTTTGATCCTGATTTGTGCCTTAGTTGCTATCTCTTCACGTGGTGAACAATTACTGTTTAAAGTATCAAGCTTTATGGTGCTGACTAAACTGTTTGTTGTTGCAGCGTTAGGGATTTCCATGATTGGTATGTGGCATCTTTATAATGTGGGAGCATTACCACCAGCAGGACGTTTAATTAAAGAAGCTATTATCACTTTACCTTTTACACTGACTTCAATTCTGTTTATCCAAACATTAAGCCCAATGGTTATCTCTTACCGTGGTCGTAATAAAAACCGTGAAGTTGCTCGTCATAAAGCGTTACGAGCAATGAACATCGCTTTCGGTGTGTTGTTCTGTACTGTTTTCTTCTATGCAATCTCATTCACATTAGCAATGGGTCATGATGAAGCCGTTAAAGCCTATGAACAAAATATCTCAGCATTAGCGATTGCGGCGAAATTCTTCCCTGGCGGCTGGGTAACAGTTGTTAGCGTTATGCTTAATATCTTTGCCGTAATGACTGCATTCTTTGGTGTTTATTTAGGTTTCCGTGAAGCAACACAAGGGATTGTGATGAATATTCTGCAACGTTATATCCCTACTGAAAAAATCAACCAAAAATGGGTACAAAACGGCATTATGATTTTCGCCGTGCTACTGGCATGGGGTGCCATCATTCTTAATGCGCCTGTATTGAGCTTTACGTCAATTTGTAGCCCAATCTTCGGTATGGTGGGTTGCCTTATTCCTGCATACTTAGTGTACAAAGTACCTATGTTACACAAATACAAAGGTGCGTCACTATACCTGATTATTTTTACCGGTTTACTGCTCGTTATCTCTCCGTTCTTGGCATTCTCATAGCCGCCAACTTCGGTTCTAGTTAGATGTTGTTGTAAAAAACTAAATTAATCCAAGGTGTTAGATTATGAGCAAGAACAAGAATTCTCATTTATGGTCACAGTTTGTTCGCCAGTTACGTGAAGGTGTTAAACCTGCAGTAGGTTGTACAGAGCCAATTTCATTAGCACTGGCAGCGGCAAAAGCAACCGCGCTTTTAGGTGAGCCAGTTGTTCGTGTTGAGGCTTGGGTTTCACCAAACTTAATGAAAAATGGAATGGGCGTAACCGTACCTGGAACGGGAATGGCTGGGCTTCCTATTGCAGCAGCGCTGGGTGCAACGGGTGGAGATCCTGATGCAGGGTTGGAAGTCTTGCTAAAGGCTTCCGCGGAAGCAGTTGCTCAAGCTAAAACACTGGTTGCTGAAGGTAAAGTCACTGTTGGTGTAAAAGCTCCATGTGAAGACGTTCTTTATTCTGAAGCAAAAGTGTATGGCCAATCTGGTTATGCCATTGTCAGTATTGCAAGAGAGCATACACATATTGTTCGTTGTGAATGTAATGGTGACGTTGTTTTTGAGGAAGATAAAACAGCATTTGCCAATCATTGTGAATGTACTGATGAAAAACCTTTTACTGATGTTTGTGCTGAAGATATCTATAACTTCGCACTTAATGTGCCTGTGAGTGAGATTGAGTTTATGCTCAATGCCGCCCATTTAAACGGTGCATTATCAGAAGAAGGACTAAAAAACACCTATGGATTAGCCATTGGTCGTACATTAATTCTGCAACAAGAGAAAGGGTTGTTAGGTAAAGATTTACTTAATGAAATCATGATCAGAGCATCAGCTGCTTCTGATGCTCGCATGGGTGGTGCGGTATTACCTGCAATGAGTAATTCAGGCTCAGGTAATCAAGGGATCGCAGCAACATTACCTGTTATGGTTGTTGCTGAATTTATCCATGCTGATGATGAAACTTTATTGCGTGCGTTAGTTTTATCACACTTAATGGCGATTTATGTCCATAGCCATTTTCCACCTCTTTCGGCTCTTTGTGCTGCAACCACAGCTTCAATGGGCGCTGCTGCAGGAATGGCATGGTTACTGACAAAAGATTTCACTACAGTGAGTATGTCTATCAACAGTATGATTGGTGATATCAGTGGCATTATCTGTGATGGTGCATCAAATAGCTGTGCAATGAAAGTATCGAGTAGTGCAGCGAGTGCTTATAAAGCAGTATTAATGGCGATGCAAAATCAAAGTGTTGCGGGTACTGATGGTATTGTTAGTGACGATGTTGATAGCTCAATTGCAAACCTTTGTGCATTAGCCAGTCGTGCAATGCAATATACGGATATTCAAATTATTGAGATTATGGAAGAAAAAGCGCGTCGTAATGCCGGGGAAAAGAAGCAGGCTGTCAATGTATAAAAGGTCAAAACCTAAAATGACAGTGAATGTTGTTATGCAGTAAAAAAATACCTGCTTATGAGAATAGGCAGGTATTTTTTATCGTGAAAGAGTGTGAGTAATTTAAATACTTACAGCGGCAAAAGCTTGGGCAATGCGCTGAACATTACCTGTGTTGACACCAGCCATACAAACACGACCTGTACCAACAAGATAAATACCAAATTCTTCTCGTAATCTATCAACTTGTGCCTGTGTAAAACCGGTATAACTAAACATGCCGCGTTGTGTTAATAAGTGATCAAAGTTCTTTTCAGGTAATGCTACTTTTAAGGCATTCACTAAAGTGACTCTCATCTCTTTAATACGATCACGCATATGTGCTACTTCTTTTTGCCATTGCGCTGTTAACACTTGGTCTGAGAGTACTTTATTGACAATTTGTGCACCGTAATTTGCTGGGCTTGAATAGATGCGACGTACACCTGCTTTTAGTTGACCTAATACATGTTCGCATTCAGTGGCGTTATCACAAACAATGGATAAACCGCCCGCACGTTCACCGTAGATCCCAAAGATTTTTGAAAACGAATTACTGATAAGTATTGGTAATCCTGCTTTCGCCATAGTACGAATAGCGTAAGCATCATCATCTAAGTTTTCAGCAAATCCTTGATAAGCAATATCTAAAAATGGAATTGCTTGGCGAGATTTTAATACTTCAGTGACTTGATCCCATTGATCTTTAGTCAGATCAGAACCTGTTGGGTTGTGGCAACAAGGATGCATTAATACAATGCTTTTTTCAGGCAGTTTTTTAAAGCAATCTAAGAGTGCGTCAAATTTAACACCTTTAGTTTCAGGATCAAAGTAAGGGTAATAATTTACCTTAAAGCCTGAACCCGCAAAAATAGAGCCGTGATTATCCCAAGTAGGATCGCTTATCCACACTTCTGATCTTGGGAAATAGCGATGCAGAAAATCAGCACCGACTTTTAGTGCCCCTGATCCACCTAATGTTTGTATTGTGGCAATTTTCTTTTCTGCAATTAGAGGATTATCTGTACCGAAAAGGAGATCTTGAATTTCGCTACGATAAGGCGCCAGCCCTTCCATTGGTAAATAAAGTGTTGCTGTGGGTGTCATGGCATTGAGTTGCTGGCGTGCAACTGACACTGTTCCTAAAATAGGGGTTTTGCCTTCTTCATCATAATAAAGACCAATGCTTAAATTAATTTTATCCTGACGTGGGTCTTTGTTATAAACATCCATCAATGAGAGAATGGGATCTCCCGGAAACGCTTCAACCTGTTGAAACACGGCTTCTTCTCCAATCACTTTGAGTGTGTCATAGGGATACAATATCGTGTGTATTATTGTTCGTCTAGGTATTCCATGATGACACGCGAGGTTAATTTTGTAATCAACTCATAGGCGCTAATGCCACTATATTTGGCAATCTCTTCTACGGGCAACACATCTCCCCATAAAATGGCTTCATCACCAACACTATCAATAAGTTCAGACCCTAAATCAACGCTGATCATATCCATAGAAACGCGGCCCACAATCGGCACTTTTCGACCATTAATCCACACAGGAGTACCGGACGGCGCACTGCGAGGATAGCCATCACCATAACCAATGGCGATAACGCCAAGATAAGTGTCTTTTTCACTTATCCATGTGCCACCATAACCAACCGGTTCACCCGCTTTATGTTTGCGAACGGCGATCAGACTTGTTTTTAGCGTCATTGCAGGGATTAAACCAAAGTCTTTGCCCGTTCTTTCATCACCAGTAGGAGATATGCCATAAGTGATAATGCCGGGGCGAACCCATTGATAATGAACTTGAGGCCAAAATAAAATACCAGCAGAAGCAGCGATAGACTTATCACCGGCTTTATCTTGAATAAAATCTTGAAATAGTGAGATTTGTTTTTGTGTTGCTTCAGGAACATCAGGTTCATCTGCGCGACTAAAATGGCTCACAATATTGACAGGTTGTTGTACATTCTTACAGGCAGATAGTCGTAAATAAAAGGCTTGTGCATCTTCTGGGCGTATACCTAAACGGTGCATGCCAGTATCGATTTTCATCCATACTTTTACGGGTTCATCTAAATTGGCTTGTTCTAAGGCTTCTAATTGCTCTTGGCTGTGAACAACGGTTTCAATATGGTTGACGACCAAAATAGGTAAATCAGCAATATCAAAAAAACCTTCTAATAAAAGGATGGGTTTTACAACGCCCCCACTTCGTAAGGTTAATGCTTCACCAATACGTGCAACACCAAAACAATCAGCATTATCCATTAAGGTATATGCTGTTTCTAATAACCCATGACCATAAGCGTTTGCTTTCACGACAGCTATCAGGTGGCTATGTGGGGCATAGTCTCTCACATGCTGAAAATTGTGACGCAGAGCGCGGCGATCTATCACTGCGGTTGCCGCTTTCATATTATTTCAATACTTCCTCTAATTAAATCAAGGTTAGTGATTATTCATCGTCGTAAGCAGGGCCTGCGTAGTTATCAAAGCGCGACCATTGACCGTTAAAGGTAAGTCTGACTGTACCAATTGGACCGTTACGTTGTTTACCGATGATAATTTCTGCAACACCTTTTAAATCACTACTTTCGTGATAAACCTCATCACGATAAATAAACATGATAAGGTCAGCATCCTGCTCGATAGAGCCTGATTCACGTAAGTCTGAGTTAACAGGGCGCTTATCAGCACGTTGTTCCAAACTACGGTTTAACTGTGATAGTGCAACTACTGGAACTTGTAGTTCTTTAGCTAATGCTTTTAATGAACGTGAAATTTCAGCAATTTCTAATGTTCTGTTTTCAGATAATGAAGGTACTCTCATTAGCTGTAGGTAGTCAATCATGATAAGGCTTAAACCACCATGTTCACGATAAATTCGACGAGCACGAGAGCGTACTTCTGTTGGTGTTAAGCCCGATGAGTCATCAATATACATATTACGTTTTTCAAGCAAGATACCCATGGTGCTTGAAATACGCGCCCAATCCTCATCATCAAGCTGGCCTGTTCGAATTCTTGTCTGATCAACGCGAGATAATGATGCCAACATACGCATCATAATTTGGTTGCCGGGCATCTCTAAACTAAAGATAAGTACGGGTTTTTCTTCTGTCATTGCCGCATTTTCACATAGGTTCATGGCAAATGTGGTTTTACCCATCGAAGGACGTGCTGCGACAATAATTAAATCTGATTTTTGTAATCCAGCGGTTTTTTTATCAAGATCTTGATAACCACTAGACACCCCGGTGACGCCATCGTGAGGTTTTTGATAGAGCTGTTCTATTTTTTCAACGGTTTCTTCTAAAATAGCTTCTATCGCTTTCGGACCTTCATCTTTATTGGCACGAGTTTCAGCAATTTGAAACACTCTAGATTCGGCAAAATCGAGTAGATCTTCACTGGTGCGCCCTTGAGGATCAAAACCTGCATCCGCGATCTCATTGGCGACTTTTATCATATCGCGAACAACCGCACGTTCTCGGACAATATCGGCATAAGCGTTGATGTTCGCTGCACTTGGCGTATTTTTAGAAAGTTCTGCTAAATAAGCAAAACCGCCAACACTGTCTAACTCGGCATTTTGTTCTAATGCTTCTGAGAGTGTAATTAGGTCAATAGGTTTACCTAATTCCAGCAAGCGTTGCATTTGCGAGAAAATAGTACGATGAGGTCGGCTATAAAAATCCTCTGCGGTAACACGTTCAGAAACATTATCCCAACGTTCATTATCTATCATCAGACCGCCTAACACGGACTGTTCTGCTTCCAGCGAATGGGGAGGTAGCTTTAATCCCTCCATTTGTCGGTCTTTAATATCAGACATCAGTTTGTCAGTGGTCTTATTTCTGGCCATAAATCCTGCATAAAATCGAAAAAGTCTCAGTCAGCATATTAGTATACGCTAACCCAATTATCTGTGCCTTGTAGAAATAGCTATCCTTTGTCATTATCTCTAAAGGTCTTTTTGCGCTCGTTTATTTAACCTCTTATCCTACAAAGGAGATAGTAATGGCTAAACGTATTCAATTTGCAACTCATGGTGATGCAGATGTTCTTGAGTTAGCAACATTTACACCAGCTTCTCTTGGTGATCATGAAGTTCAAGTTGCCAATAAGGCAATAGGTATTAACTATATTGATACTTATGTACGTAGCGGATTATATCCTGTAAGCCAATTTCCAAGTGGATTAGGCACTGAAGCTGCGGGCATTATTATCAAAACAGGCGCTAAAGTAACTTCACTAAAAGAAGGGGACAGAGTTGTGTATGCGCAATCTCCGCTAGGGGCTTATAGCGATACGCATAATGTACCAGAAAATAAAGTGGCGCGTCTGCCTGATAATATCTCTTTTGAACAAGCTGCAGCCTCTTTTTTAAAAGGATTAACGGTTTATTATCTCTTCAATGAAACCTATAAATTACAAGCGGGTGAAGTCTTTTTATTCCACGCAGCAGCGGGTGGCGTTGGTTTAATTGCAAGCCAATGGGCTAAAGCCATTGGTGCAAAAATGATAGGTACAGCAGGCAGTGATGAAAAAGTTGCTAAAGCAAAAGCTGCAGGTGCATGGGAAGTGATTAATTACCAGACTGAGTCGATTGTGGAACGTGTTTTGGCGCTAACTAATAACCAAAAAGTGCCAGTTGTTTATGATTCTGTCGGTAAAGCGACTTGGTTAGACTCGTTAGACTGTTTGCAGCACCGAGGTTTAATGGTGAGTTTCGGTAACGCATCAGGTGCAGTAACGGGTGTTGATTTAGGTATTCTCAATAAAAAAGGTTCTTTATATGTGACGCGCCCATCTATTTCGGGTTATATCACAACCCGTGAAGAGCTAGATACTGCAAGTGAAGCACTATTTGCATTAATTGGTAGTGGTAAAATTGATGTCAGTGTGCCAGATAATCAGAAATTTGCTTTAGCAGATGCCAAAGAAGCGCATCATTATCTTGAAAGCCGACAATCTCAAGGATCAAGCTTACTTATTCCTTAATTATTGTTTGTAATATTTAGAACCTGTTTAAAATAAATTAGACAGGTTTTAAATATTTATCTTTTATTAATAAATATAATAAATTCCTATTTTAATTATCAAAAAAAAACCTTATTTTTATTTTATGTTTATTTTTCACTTTATCTCTTTTAATTTACGTTTTTACTAATTTTATTAATAGAGTATGGAGTGTTTATGCAAAAGAATGAGTTAAATGATTTTATTGATTTTATCTATGAGGATAATAAAGTCAGTAATGTTGAATTACAGTTTATTCGTGATGTAGCTGATGAAAAGATAGAAGCGTTATTTAAACGATTAGGCGAAAATAATAATTTATCTTCATTTCAAAAATCAATGGATGTATCAGTTCAATTAATGCAAAACGCCTTTTTTGATATTAAAAAGAAAGAGGATTCAGAAGAAAGTAAAAGTGAAGTTAAAGAGGCTTTTGAATTTCAAATTGCTTATTTAATTGCAAATTATAATCGTTTCTTCTCATTACTTTAATTAAAATAAACCAGCCTTTAGGCTGGTTTTATTTTTTTAGATTATTTATCAGTCACAAATTTAAGGGCATTTTCTAATACAGATAAATCAGCACCTTGCTTATGCGCATTTTCACTTAAATGACGACGCCATTGTCTAGCGCCCGGAATACCTTGGAAAATCCCCAACATATGACGAGTAACATGTCCTAAATAAGTACCTTGTGAGAGTTCTTTTTCAATATAAGGATACATTGCTCTTACGGCAGCGACAGCATCAGCAATAGGCAATTGATTATCAAAAAGTTCATGATCAACATGCGCTAAAATGGACGGGTTTTGATAAGCTTCACGACCTACCATAACACCATCCATATGTTTTAAGTGTTCCTTAGCTTCTTCTAACGATTTAATTCCGCCATTAATTGCCATGGTGAGATGCGAGAAATCACGCTTTAATTGATAAACACGAGGATAATCTAGAGGTGGAACTTCACGGTTCTCTTTTGGGCTTAAACCTGATAACCATGCTTTACGTGCATGAATAATAAAAGTATCGCAATTATTATTGCGACTAACAGTATCAATAAAATCACATAAAAATTCGTAGCTATCTTGGTCATCGATCCCAATGCGCGTTTTTACTGTGACAGGAATATCAACCACATCACGCATGGCTTTCACACAATCTGCGACGAGCTGTGCATCTCCCATTAAACAGGCACCGAAACGCCCATTTTGTACGCGATCTGAAGGACAACCTACATTTAAATTAATTTCATCATAGCCACGCTCTTGTGCCAATTTTGCACATTGCGCTAAAGCTAGAGGATCGCTTCCGCCTAATTGTAATGAAACAGGATGTTCTTCTTCACTGTATTTTAGATAGTCACCTTTACCATGAATAATGGCACCTGTTGTAACCATTTCAGTATAAAGTAGAGTGTTTTTACTGAGCTGACGAAAGAAATAACGGCAATGACGATCAGTCCAATCGAGCATCGGTGCAACAGAGAAGCGGTTCAAATTATATTTTTTTGAATTGCTATTAACATCATGATTTTCTGTTGATTTATTGAGTTCTATATTTTCTGACATGTTGTAATTCTTTCGTCTATTTAGGCGGTGATTATCTCTAAACTATTAAAGGAGATAAAATGAGCGCGCATTATAGCATAGAGGATAGCTTACACATGCTAGATCTGATGCTAGGATTATTTTACTAAGCTGAAGATAAGTGATAATAAACCATAAAATAGGAAAACATAATGCCAGCTGAAAAAAGAGCATTACCTTATTTCAAATATCATCCTGAACCGATAAAAACAGGTGCTTTTATCACAGATGATACCGTTATATGTGATTGTTGTGGAAAGGAAACCGATATCTATTATGGTAGCCCTTTCTACTCAGTAGAAGATATTGATGCACTATGCCCTTGGTGTATTGCTGATGGTTCTGCAAGTGAAAAGTTTGATGGTGAATTTCAAGATATTGCAAGCATTGAAGGCGGAGAAGCTCTTTATGACGAAGAAGGGGAGTATTGTGGTTCTACTTTACCTCCTATAGATAAAAATAAACTCAATGAATTAACAAAACGAACGCCTGGTTATCATGGCTGGCAACAAGAACATTGGCTAATACATTGCGATGAACCTTGTGCCTTTATTGATTATGTAGAATGGGACGATATCAAAGATAAATTAGAACAATTTGCTTCTTTAGAACAAGATATTCAAGACGTTGGTTTTGAACTTTCTGATTTATCAGAGCGTTTATGGGATGATGGTGGATGCCAAGGTTATTTATTCAAATGCTGTTGTTGTGAAAAGTTACGTCTACATATTGATTTTAGTTAATAAATATAATTCAAATAATATTAAGTCTATTTTTAGAGTATAGGCTTGATATTATTTTTTATAAAACAACCTATTTATATTATCTCTATTAAAAATGGAAATAGTCACTGCTCAATATTTTACGCTATAAAGCAAAAAAATAAAAAGAGGAGCATTGAATATGAACATTAAAAGAAAAATTCTTATAAAATTTAAAAATCCTGATTATGATAATAAAAATCTGTTATTTCCTACTTTCCATGAAAAATATTGTTCTTTATTATCTGATATATCCTTGGTTCCTGTTATTTCTTCTATTCATCAATTACCTCCTAAAAACAATATTAGTATTATTCCAATAAACTTTAACGACTTAAATAAATACTATTACCTTAATTTACCAGATAATAATCAATATTCATTAGAAAATATCATCAAAATATTAACACAGCATCCTGATATTGAATATGTGCAATCTGTACCGATACAACCTATTGAACCTCCTAATATTACACCTGATTTCACTCAGTATCAGCAATATTTAGATGATCCAGAAAGAACAACCAATATTAATAAGATTATAGGACTGGGGATTTTAGGTGCATGGAAACAAGAAGCATATGGTCAAGGTATCCAAGTTGCCGATATTGAATGGGATTTCAATCTATCTCACCATGATTTATCAACTGATAATATTACACCATTACTCCCTTTTAATGAAAAAACGAGTCAGGCAGATCACGGTACCGCGGTTGCAGGACTAATTATGGGAAAAAAGGATGGTAAAGGGATCACAGGGCTAGCGTATAAACTCGATATGTTTTATGCCATCTCTGAATTAACCTGTGGACGTATTGATGCGATTATTGCCAGTAAACGCATATTACATGCGGGCGATATCGTTTTATATGAAATGCAAACCATCTGTGAGCACCAAGCTTATGTACCCGCTGACTATGAAATGCATATTTGGGAAGCGACACGCGCACTAACAGATGCAGGTATTATTGTGATTATGGCAGCTGGTAATGGTGGTGTTGATCTTGATTTGCCTGCTTATGAAAGTTATCGCCAACGTCATGACAACAATTCGATACGTGTCGGCGCTGGTTCACCTTATACATTAAATCGTTTACCTTTTTCAACGCATGGTTCACCCATTCATGTACAAGCATGGGGTGAAGCTGTCGCAACAGCAGGTTATGGTGATCTCTTTCGAAGTGATGATAATCATACTTATACCGCCAGTTTTAGTGGAACTTCGTCTGCGAGTGCATTGGTGGCGGGGGCTGCTGCCATGATCCAATCTTGGTATAAAGGCAATACAAATAGAGTGTTAACACCAATACAAATGCGAGATTTATTAATTAGAACAGGTACTTTCCCACTATTAAATGACAAGATTGGTCCATTACCCAATGTGAATAATGCAATTTTATATTTAAAAAAATTAATAAAATATTATTGAAAAAATAGTTATCAACAAAACACTTTCTACTGTTTGGGAGGTGTTTTCTAACAAATATCATTATGATTAATAAAAACTTTTATGAGAACTATGTGGGTTTTAGAGCCGTTATCATGTTTTAATTGTCGTAAAAAAGTATTGAACTAATCAATATCCTTTTCTGTTTTTATAGAAAAATAGGCCGATTAGCTGACTTATAATAGAAAAATTATTTAATCATAAACTTAGTCGATTTCTAATATTTATATGAATAAGTAGCATTTTGATTTTATTATCTTTTTATAAGAAAACAAAAAAGCCTGATTTATGAGGAAAAACTTAAATATGAATAGTTTTTCATTGTTTATACGCCTTTTTGCTTTCAATTTCACGCCACTGCGTTTATCATTTTCCGCTTGTACTATACATACGGCGTCGCTGGTTTTGGGCTTCTGTGGAGCATAATGCTCCGGCAGCTCACACAGTCTTTTCCAGTGGCGGTTCTATCTGCATTATTCTTCGGGATAGAGTATTACCTTAAATGACTGAGAAAACATCTCTGACACCAGTTGTCGAATTAAAATCCTTAAGTAAAGGTTTCGACGGAAAACAAATTATTTCCCGCCTCGATCTTACTATCAACCATGGCGAGTTTTTAACCATTCTTGGTCCTTCGGGCTGTGGTAAGACGACGGTTTTGCGTCTAATTGCAGGTTTGGAAGACGTTGACGATGGAAAAATAATTCTTGATGGGCAAGATATTACGGATATCCCAGCGGAACAACGTTTTGTAAATACGGTTTTCCAAAGTTACGCACTTTTTCCTCATATGACTGTTTTTGAAAACGTCGCATTTGGTCTTCGTATGCAAAAAACGCCTGCAGAAGAGATTAATGTTCGCGTTGAAGAAGCCTTGCGTATGGTGCAACTTGAAGATTTCGCCCAACGCCGTCCTGCACATCTTTCTGGTGGACAACAACAACGTGTTGCGATTGCGCGTGCTGTTGTGAATAAACCAAAAGTCTTATTGCTTGATGAATCATTATCTGCACTGGATTACAAATTGCGTAAGCAGATGCAAAATGAATTAAAAGCCTTGCAACGTAAATTAGGAATAACCTTTATTTTCGTGACTCATGACCAAGAAGAAGCGCTGACTATGTCAGACCGAATTGTGGTGATGCGTGAAGGGCGTATTGAGCAAGATGGGACACCACGTGAAATTTATGAAGAGCCAACAAACTTGTTTGTTGCGCAATTTATAGGTGAAATTAATATCTTTGATGCACGTGTTTTACATCGTATTGATGAGACGCGTATTCGTGCTGATGTTGAAGGCCATGAATGTGATATTTATACTTCATTGCCTGTAACTCAAAATCAGCAACTCAAAGTATTGCTTCGGCCTGAAGATCTTCGTGTTGAAGAAATTCATGATCTTGAAAACCTTCCTGGTCTGATTGGTTATGTTCGTGAACGTAACTATAAAGGCATGACGCTAGATTCTGTTGTTGAAATGGAAAATGGCAAGGTGGTGATGGTCAGTGAGTTCTTTAATGAAGATGATCCAGATGTTGATCACTCGTTAGACCAAAAAATTGCAGTGACTTGGGTTGAAAGCTGGGAGGTCGTGCTGGCAGATGAAGAAAACACGTAAACTATTTCAAAACATCGTAATTACCGGTGTTGTGGGTTGGTTGATGGTGTTCGTCTTCTTGCCGAATATCATGATCATTGCGACTAGTTTTTTAACGCGTGATGATGCCAATCTTGTCGAGATGGTCTTTACACTCGATAACTACTATCGTTTATTTGATCCTATGTATGCAGAAGTATTACTGCATTCAATCAATATGGCGGTGGTAGCAACATTAGCTTGTTTATTATTAGGTTATCCTTTTGCTTATTTCCTTGCAAAAATGCCTAAGAAAATACAGCCATTAATGTTGTTTTTATTGATTGTACCTTTTTGGACAAACTCGCTTATTCGTATTTATGGATTAAAGATATTCCTAAGCACTAAAGGTTATTTTAACGAGTTCCTGTTGTGGATAGGACTTATTGATAAACCACTCAGGATTATTTATACCCCAGAGGCAGTTGTACTGGGATTGGTTTATATTTTATTACCTTTTATGGTACTGCCGTTATATTCCAGCATTGAAAAGTTAGATAAACCTTGTTTAGAAGCAGCACGTGATTTGGGGGCTAATAAATTTCAGACCTTTATCCGTATTATTATTCCATTAACGATGCCAGGCATTATTGCGGGTTGTTTACTCGTAATGTTACCTGCCATGGGCTTATTCTTTGTTGCTGACTTAATGGGAGGGGCGAAGAATTTATTAATTGGTAACGTAATAAAAAGCCAATTCTTAAATATTCGTGACTGGCCTTTCGGTGCGGCAACCAGTATTTGCTTAACATTGGTGATGGGGTTAATGCTGTTTGTATATTACCGAGCCGTGAAGCTACTGCATAAGAAGGTAGAAATAGAATGATAGGACGGTTATTGCGTGGTGGATTTATGTCCATTATTTACGCGTATCTTTATATCCCGATTATCATTCTGATAGTTAACTCTTTTAACTCATCGCGTTTCGGGATTAATTGGAAAGGATTTACTACAGATTGGTACGCCATTTTATTTAATAATGACAGCCTGCTTCAAGCTGCTGGGCATTCATTAACTATGGCGGTCACTTCTGCGACATTTGCAACATTAATTGGCTCATTAGCAGCGGTTGCACTCTATCGCTACCGTTTTCGTGGCAAAAAATTTGTCGGTGGTATGTTGTTTGTTGTCATGATGTCACCTGATATTGTAATGGCAATTTCATTACTTGTTCTGTTTATGATCCTAGGTGTTTCATTGGGATTTTGGTCGCTTTTATTTTCACACATTACATTTTGCCTACCTTTTGTTGTGGTAACGGTGTATTCACGATTAAGTGGATTTGATGTGAAAATGTTGGAGGCGGCCAAAGATTTAGGTGCGGGTGAATTTACTATCTTACGTAAAATCATTATACCATTAGCCATGCCAGCAGTGGCTTCAGGTTGGTTATTAAGCTTTACGTTATCCATGGATGACGTGGTGGTTTCTTCTTTTGTGACGGGACCAAGCTATGAGATTTTGCCATTAAAAATATATTCAATGGTGAAAGTTGGAGTTTCACCTGAAGTGAATGCGCTTGCAACCATCCTTTTAGGTCTATCCTTAGTATTAGTGTTAATTAGTCAGTTGATCTTAAGAGACCGAACTGGCAAAGCGTAATGACATGTATTAGTGCGAGTTTCTCGCACTTTTTGGGGTCTTGATGACCAATCTGTTGGAGGTAGGCTAGCTGCCTATTTGATATTAACGCATCAACCACTGAAGGAAACATAAATGAAAAAGTGGTCCTCTGTACTTGCTGCCAGTGTAATGGCATTAAGTATCAGCACAGCATCGGCTGATGATGG
The DNA here is from genome assembly GCF_040138965.1 of Proteus sp. fly-1089. NCBI lineage: Bacteria > Pseudomonadati > Pseudomonadota > Gammaproteobacteria > Enterobacterales > Morganellaceae > Proteus > Proteus sp. fly-1089. The sequence goes on along the minus strand of NZ_JBEETS010000006.1, from coordinate 212,331 downwards.
TAAGACATTATATTTCTACAACTGGACGGAGTATGTGCCGCCTGGTTTGCTTGAACAGTTTACGAAAGAAACTGGGATTAAGGTGATTTATTCCACCTATGAATCCAATGAAAGCATGTATACCAAGTTAAAGACCTATAAAGAAGGTGCTTATGATTTGGTCGTTCCTTCCACTTATTTTATTTCTAAAATGAGCCATGAAGGAATGTTACAAAAAATCGACAAATCAAAATTAACGCATTTTGATAATCTCGATCCTAGCTTATTACATAAGTCATTCGACCCAGAAAATGATTACTCTATCCCTTATATTTGGGGTGCGACCGCTATTGGTATTAATAGTGATGAAGTTGATGTGAGTAGTATTACTTCATGGGCAGATTTATGGAAACCTGAATATAAAGATAGCCTGTTATTAACTGACGATGCGCGTGAAGTTTTCCAAATGGCATTATTAAAACTAGGTTATTCAGGTAACACTACGGATCCTAAAGAGATAGAAGAAGCCTACAAAGAGCTACAGAAGCTGATGCCAAATGTGTTGGCTTTCAACTCAGATAACCCGGCTAACCCTTATATGCAAGGGGAAGTTAATTTAGGAATGATTTGGAATGGCTCTGCATTTATTGCTCGTGATGCTGGTGCACCGATTGAAATGGTGTGGCCAAAAGAAGGCGGTATTTTCTGGATGGATAGCTTAGCTATTCCAGCTAACGCGAAGAATGTCGACGGTGCTCATAAACTTATCGATTTCTTATTACGCCCAGAAATAGCAGCCAAAGTTGCGGAGAATATTGGTTATCCGACGCCAAACTTAGCAGCACAAAAATTACTGCCAAATGTGATCACTAAAGATAATTCTCTTTATCCAACAGAAGAGATCATTAATAAAGGTGAATGGCAAAATGATGTGGGTGATGCAACGGTATTATACGAAAGCTATTACCAAAAATTAAAAGCTGGACGCTAATCACATTTGAATATAGTTCTGAGCCACCTTTTAAGGTGGCTTTTTTATGGTGAAAATTGCATTTTTATTTAAGGATATAAGTTGAATTTATTTGCTGAAAGCGTAAAGGTAATTAAAACTTTTTATTAATGAGTTAATAAACTTAATTGAAGGCACAAAATGATATCCAGCTCATCAAAAGGGACGTTATATGGCATCGTTGCTATTTTTCTTTGGAGCACTATTGTTGGTTTAATTCGTAATATCAGTGAGTATTTTGGCCCCGTTGGTGGTGCAGCATTGATTTATACCACAGGAACAGTGTTTCTTCTCTTGATCTTAGGTGCACCTAAACTATCACTTTTTCCTAAACGCTACCTTTTTTGGGGAGCGCTATTATTTGTTACTTATGAAGTGTGTTTATCCTTGGCATTAGGATTTGCAACAGATCGAACACAAGCCATAGAGCTAGGAATGGTGAATTATTTATGGCCTAGTTTTACCTTAGCTCTTGCTGTCATAGTCAATAAACAACGATTCTCTATTTTACTGATCGTAGGGTTATTATGTTCATTTAGTGGATTAGTCTGGGTTGTGAGTGGAGATAATCCTCTAACTATTGAAGGCTTATGGCAAAATATTCAAAACAATCCATTAAGCTATATATTGGCGTTTTCAGGTGCCATTCTATGGGCGTTTTATAGCAATTTAACTCGTCTTATTTCTGGTGGGAATAATGGAATTGTGCCTTTTTTCTTATTAACGTCACTTGCATTATGGGGGCAATACCTATTTTCAACACCAGTTGAATGGATTATTGATACAAAAAGCATCACGCTTTTGTTAATCACGGGTGCAGCCATTGGGCTTGCTAATGCAGCATGGACAATTGGTATGATCAGAGGCAATGTGACCTTGTTAGCCACACTTTCCTACTTTACTCCTGTTATTTCTACTGCATTTTCCTCAATATTATTGTCTACCGCACTTTCTTTTTCATTTTGGCAGGGTGTAATGATGGTGACAGGTGGCTCTTTAATTTGCTGGTTAGCGACTCGTCAAAAAAAGATAAAAGTACTCAAAACGATAAAATAGAGAGAAAAACAAGATCTTTAACTCAAATATGACAGTGAAAAGCGGCGTTTTGCATTATTGGCGGTATGGTACTTTGGTCGCATTAATCTAAGTTGAAATTTTTTCACTATACGACATAGACGATATGCGCTTATTTATATGACTTATATACTGAGAATGCTTACTTTGATTTAAGTTATTTAAAATATAAGTAATACGATAAGAACAAATGCAACAAAAAGGGATTGCAATGAAACTTGAAACACTTTCTGTTCACGCCGGTTATTCACCTGATCCAACCACAAAAGCGGTAGCTGTACCTATTTACCAAACCACATCTTATGCATTTGATGATACACAGCATGGCGCTGATCTCTTCGACTTAAAAGTGCCTGGTAATATTTATACCCGCATAATGAATCCAACCAATGACGTATTAGAAAAACGTGTTGCCGCCTTAGAGGGCGGGATTGCGTCTGTGGCTGTGGCATCGGGTATGGCTGCTATTACTTACGCTATTCAAACTATTGCCCAAGTGGGTGACAATATTGTTTCTGTCGCTAAACTTTATGGTGGTACTTATAATTTAATGGCGCATACATTTCCTCGTATTGGTATTGAAGCACGCTTTGCCCCCCATGATGATATTGCTGCATTAGAAGCATTAATTGACGATAAAACAAAAGCGGTATTTTGTGAAACCATCACAAATCCAAGCGGAAATATTGTCGATATTCAAGCATTGGCTGATGTTGCTCACCGCCATGGTGTACCTTTAATTGTTGATAATACAGTTGCAACACCTTATTTGTGTCGTCCTTTTGAGCATGGTGCGGATATTATTATTCACTCGTTAACTAAATATATTGGCGGTCATGGTAATTCTATCGGTGGCATTGTTGTTGATTCAGGTAAATTCCCTTGGGCTGAGCATAAAGATCGTTTTGAAATATTAAATACGCCAGATGTTTCTTATCACGGGGTCAATTATGTCGAGCATTTTGGTGCTGCTGCTTATATAGCAAGATGTCGTGTTGCGCCTTTGCGTGGAACTGGTGCGGCGCTGTCGCCATTTAATGCATTCTTGATCCTACAAGGATTAGAAACACTGGCATTGCGTATGGAAAGACATACTGAAAATGCCCAAAAAGTGGCAGAGTATCTGCAAAATCACCCTCAAGTTGCATGGGTGAAATATGCAGGTTTAAGCAATCACCCTGAGCATGATTTAGCGGTACGTTATATGTCAGGCAAACCCGCAGGTATTCTCTCTTTTGGTATCAAAGGTGGTGCAGAAGCAGGTGCTAGATTTATTGATGCATTGCAATTAATTGTTCGTCTGGTGAATATTGGTGATGCAAAATCATTAGCATGTCATCCAGCATCAACCACACATCGCCAATTAAATGATGAAGAATTAGAACGCGCTGGTGTTTCACGAGATTTGATCCGTTTATCTATTGGTATTGAACATATCGACGATATTCTTGCAGATTTAGAACAAGCATTAAAAGCCAGCATTTAATTACAGTTATCAATTTAAAACCTCCTTTATTTAAAGGAGGTTTTTTTATACTTAAATTTCTTAAACTTACTAATATATTTTAGAAGGATTAATTTTATTATTTTTAATATAAGGATATATAATGAGTATTACTTCTATATTTAGAGATACAGTGAATCAACTGACAACAGGAGCAGGAAAAGTAATAAATAACATTGTTGATTTTTTCTCTAATCTTAGTTCTGGTATAACGGGTTTATTTAATAGCAATACGCCTTTTAGACAGGTTTCAACAAGTTCGAAATCCGATGAATTTGATCTTGTTAGTTTCTGCAATAATACTAAACACTTAGGAGAAAGCTCGCTCTCTTCTGTAAAAATGTTTTTAAATAGTCAATGTGAAATAGATGATTTAGATAAAAGTAAATGTAATTCAATATATGGTTCAGTTGATAGTGGATATAATTCAATATATGATTTAGGTGAAAATGGATATGAATCAACAGATAATCCAGAAAAACATATATGTGAAGGAATAAAAAATCCAGAAGAAAATACATATGAAGAAATAGGTAATCCAAAAGAACATAAATATGAAGGAATAAATATTCCAGAAGAAAATATATATGAATCAATAGAAGAAAATAACTTAGTCACAGTTGATAATATATATAGTGAGGTTTTTGATTCTACTGATTTTTATGAGGAGGATATTTATACTTCACCTTCTGGTGATACGTTATCTGAGGAAAATAGTTATGATACCATGCCAACAGATGATGAACTTCTTAGGTTGTTTAAATATGGCACTAAATTTAGTATTCTTTAAATAATGCTAATTCTATTTGTATAAAAAATAAATTTAATTTTAAATAAATAAATTAATTTAACGTTGATTTCTTTGTTTTTATTTTATTACGGGCTTTAGCCAGTTTAAGTCGCGTCAGCGTCTTAAATATAAAACCACCCGCTATACGGGTGGGTATTAAAGGTTATACCAAGAAAAACACCTTTCCGTTACGATATAGATGTTCAAGCTAATATTCGTAACTTAAATAAGGAAAGGTGTTTATGGGCATTAAAGCACAAAGCTCAGCACATACAAAGTGGCTGTGTAAATACCATATCGTCTTTTCGCCGAAATATAGACGGAGAGTGATTTTTAATAAAATTCATTCAAGTATAGGTGAGATCCTTCGAGACCTTTGTAAGTATAAAGGTGTGGAAATAATCGAAGGGCATCTTATGCCAGATCATGTTCATATGTTAGTGAGTATTCCACCGAAGATAGGCGTATCAAGTTTCATGGGATATTTGAAAGGTAAAAGTTCGTTAATGATCTTTGATAGACATGCCAATCTCAAATATAAATTTGGCAACAGAAAGTTTAGGGCGGAAGGGTTCTATGTCACAACAGTTGGACTCAATGAAGCCACAATTCAAAAGTATATCAGAGAGCAAGAAAAGTCGGATTTAATCTCGGATAAATTGAGTAGTAAGGAATATGAAAACCCCTTCAAGGGGTAAGTCAAAGTAGCAAAGACACTTAGCTTGAACGAAGAGAAAGTGGCGTCATTAAGGCGCAGTCGGTAACAAGCCCTTATAGGGCAAAAGCAAACCACCCGTTTTACGGGTGGTTATGATTATGGAATGTGGAATAGCTTTATTTAAAATAAGGAATAATTATGCCAGGCTCTATTAGCAACAATATGGATTTACCAATAGTATCTAAAATAAATTGTGGCTGTGATCCTTCTCATTCTTCTGGTGAATATTTTTCAGGTATAAAAAATACTTCTTCTGAATATAAAGCTTTTAAACCTGGGTATGAAGCTCTATTTACTACAGAGTTAAATAAATTTTCTGAAGAACAAAGTATTAATAAAAACGATGATATGGAGAATTGCTTTTACAATATTAGTGATGAATACAATATTAATAATAAACACAATGTTAGTGATGAATACAATATTAATAATAAACACAATGTTAGTGATAAATACAAATGTAGTAATTTGACGGAAACTACAAAGTCAGAGCATGGTAAAAAAAGAGAAATAAATAAGAAAGATTATATGTTATTTGAGAAAGGAGGAAATGTTATAGCAAATCAAGACAGTTGCTATAAATTTCTGAATGGAATGGAATTGCCTAAATTTGTAGAGAATGTGGCAGATAAACTCAAGTTATATCAAGAAAGACTGACGGAAATGAATTTAAATGGTGTAAATAATAGTGTTTTATCTAAGTTGGAAAATATAGGTATTAACGAAATTGGTAAGCAAAGCAATAAGTTAATTAATAATCTAAATGGTTATGTTTATCCTAAAGATAAATATACCCAAGTGGATAACCAAAGGAATAATTATACTCACTTTTGTCAAGATACACTAATTAAAAATTCATCCAAAAATTTCCCAGCTAATGAAATGTTAACACCTTCAGGGAACAAGGCTATTTTATCTGAATATCCATTACATACGACGAAAGAATTAAATCAATATCTAAAAATGTTGTTAAATGAAGATATTGATGTTGTCTATATTCTATCTTATAACAGTGAACTTTTTAATGTTAATGATATTGAATCAATTGAAAAGAACAATGTTAATAATAATTCTTTCATGCTTGATGGGGATGATTTTAAATATTTTAAATATTTTGATTACTTTATGAATAATAGTGCTGTGGCTGTAATAGGAAGTGATTATGAAAAAACACAAAAGAAAATGTATGATAATTATCCTGTTATAAATTTTGAGATATATACTAATAATGTAAGCGATCAAGATAAAGAAAAGTATATTAAATTTGTTCATATAAATAATTGGAAGGCTGGAGCATTAATGGATCCTTTTATATTAGAAAACACGATTAGGTTTATAGAAAAAGAAAAGTTAAATAAAGATGAGTTAAATAAAGATGAGTTAAATACAGATGAGTTAAATACAGATGAGTTAAATACAGATGAGTTAAATAAAGATGAGTTAAATAAAGATGAGTTAAATAAAGATGAGTTAAATAAAGATGAGTTAAATAAAGATAAGTATAATTTCCTTATTCATGAAACTAATGAAACGAATAGAATAAATGAGTTTTTTGCTATAAAGGAAATAATGGATACTATAAATAGTGGTGGGAAAAGCAACCAATCATTAGAGGATATTATTCATCAATTACAAGCTGATAGAAGCCCCCAAATTTTTAATAATCCTGAGATTCTTATTGAACTTACCGCTTATGCTTTGGCTAAAGGTATTCCTCTGGTTAAATAGTAAAACAATGGGTGAAATTGATAAATAATAAATAAATATTTTTAATGATTTTATTGTTGTTGATAATAATCAAATTATCATTATCTCAAATTTATAAATATAAAGATAAAATCAATATTTATAAATTTATTTTATATTTTAAAAAATAATATAGTTAAATAAATAAGGGAGTGTGAAGTGAACGACATTATTTATAATTAATCGACTTGAGTCTAAAAGGGATTGATTTTGATCAATAAGGAACATACCGACTGGTCGGTATTATCCTATGCATGAATACAACTGCACATCACCGAAAAAAAGATCCTATCCGAGTTCAAGAGCAATTATTGGAAGCGGCAAGCATTATTGTGGCTAATGAAGGAATAGCCTCTCTTTCTTTAAATGCCGTAGCAAAAGAAGCGGGTGTAAGTAAAGGTGGTCTACTTCATCATTTCCCCGGAAAATTAGAATTAGTGCAGGCAGTATTTAAACGGCTATTGGGGATTATGGATAGCCGAATTGCAGTTATTATGGAAAATGATCCTATTGAAGCAGGGCGTTTTTCTCGCGCATATTTAACTTATATTTCTGATTTAAAACAGTCAGACGAAAGTCGCCAATTAGCCATACTATCTTTAGCAATGCCAAACGAGCCTATTATGCGTAAATGCTGGCGAGATTGGATGTTAGATCATTTAGCCAAAGGCGATAAATTAGATAATAGTTATTTAGGTACTTTAATTCGTTATGCCGCAGATGGTCTTTGGTTATCTGAATTAACAGAAGGTCCTACTATCTCACAAGAAGAGCGTAGCGCATTAGTTGAAAGATTATCTGAAATGACATTTGACTATATGGCAAACACAGCAAATCAGTAATTTTAATCAGGATGAATGAGGGCACAATGAAATACAAAATAAATGCCTTAATTTATTACGACGCAACGGATGGCGCGATATCATTAGAAAAAGACAGTGTTGATACACATCTTTCTATTACCGCAAATGCGTTACTCTTTTATTTTATTCAGCATCCAGGTGTTGTTAATCGTGATGAAGTATTAAAACGTGTTTGGGATGATAATGGGCTGGTTTCATCAAACAGTAATTTAAACCAATATTTGAGTTTATTACGAAAAATATTTCGCCATTATGGTATTGAAAATATCATTGTCACTATTGCGAAAGGGCGATTAGAGTTTAATCCGGATATTTCAGTTGAACTCATTGATGACTCAACGCTATTACCTTCAACTCAAACGAATGAAGAAGCACCTATTTTAGTTAAAGATGAAAATCAAATAGCTGTTGAAACAGCGACACCTTTATCTTTAACGCAAACACCTTTAGAGCCTACACAAGAAGAAACACTACAACAAAAACAAAAACCAGAAATTTGTTGGTATTTAGCCAGCATTGGTTTTCTATTAGGTGCCGTATTTCTTGCGGTGATCATCTTTTTTAATCAACATCAATCAAAGCCAATTTCATTGACACCATTAACACACAATGATTGTGAGTTACTTTCTAATGAAGCTATGATTAATTCTGCAGTAAGTGATAATTATGTTCGCAATTTTGACGCAGTAAGAAAGAAGCTTAATTTACAGTGTGTGAAAGGTGAGCGATTCGTTTTCTTTTATGGTGATAAATTACAAACAAATGGATTGGGGCGAGTGTTTTTAGCGCACTGTGCAAAGAACGAAGATAATCCATTTAGTTATTGCGACAATTACTTTTACTATTCTTGGAAATACTAATGAAAATTTCAGGGAAACTTTTATGTTTTTTATCGGCCCTGATTTTTATCTTGGTCGCTACTTATGCTGCAACAAGATTATTAACGATTAAAAATGAAGGTGTCATGGTTTGCTCAACCAAAGGCATTATGCGTTTTGAAAATATGGAAGATGAAAATGTAAATGGCAATATTCATTTTTCATTTGGTGCCAATGGTAAAGGATCAATTGTTGTTGAAGGCTATACCACTTCAAAAGCCGGATGGTTGTATTTACAACGTTATGTGAAATTTGATTATACGACCAAGCGTGTTTCACCGACAGAGCGTCACTATTTTGTTAGTCAATGGGATTCTAGTGCATCATCAATTGATGAATCTCCTGATGTGATTTTTGATTATTTTATGCGCGAAATGTCAGATAGTCATGATGGGTTATTTATTAATGCACAAAAGCTTAATGAGAAAACTTTACTATTAAGTTCGCTCAATTCCCCCCTCTATATTTGTACCTTAAAACCAGGTAGTAAATTTGATTAACTGATCCTATCTAATCTTGTTTTTATAAGGTGGGTACATCTGTTTCCACCTTTTCAGTGTTTTAAGATCTAATTTATTACGCTTCATTCTTTTACTTATATTCACTGTTATTGTGTGATGACTTTCTCTCTTTTACCTTCCCTTGTTGTACAAACTGAAAGCTTTCCTTAAATAAGCATAAATGCTCAGTCGTAGGTTTGTGCCTTTCCAGTAAACGATACCTCCCCCCACTTTATTATTCGTGTAAGCCTTGTATATAGGTATTAGATAAAGCGTGCTCCTTTCCACTTTTCTATACCTGTTGTAAGGGGCTAGATGAAATAAATACGTTATCAACACAAAATAGCACGATTTGTATATAGACTCGATTTAGCCTTTTTCAATTATTGATCTCACATTGAAATATCAGTGATATCTCGCACATCTTTTCTTCCAATATGTACTGCCTTTTTTCACCTTTTCAACATCCTCCTAACAAAGTTAATTCGTCTATTTTTCCATCTATTTTTTGTGGAAATTAATAAACTTATAACGATGAAAAAAACAAATAAACAGCATGATTAAATAAATTTAGAGATAAATAACACTAAATTATAGAGTTAAATTCTATATGTGTTCATATTATGGATTTATGTTTTGTTTTCTTTTTTGCGCGTTATAGTGATTTTGAAACCAACGTCTGCGTTTAAAAAATCACCACGCAGACACAATGGGCAAACGTAAACCGTTAAACGGCTTCTCGGAGGAAATGAAAATGGGTGATGCATTAGGTCTGATCGAAACCAAAGGTCTGGTGGCATGTATTGAAGCCGCTGACGCTATGTGTAAAGCCGCGAACGTTGAACTTATTGGCTATGAAAATGTGGGTTCAGGTCTCGTGACTGCGATGGTGAAAGGCGACGTAGGCGCAGTGAAAGCTGCTGTGGATTCAGGTGTGGAGTCAGCACAACGCGTGGGTGAAGTTGTTACATCGCTCGTGATTGCTCGTCCTCACAATGACATCAACAAAATTGTTATCAAACACAAGGCATAGTTTTTGCCTTAGGAGAACGTATGGGTGATGCATTAGGACTTATTGAAACTCAAGGGCTGGTGGCTTGTATTGAAGCAGCTGACGCGATGTGTAAAGCGGCAAATGTTGAGTTAATCGGCTACGAAAATGTGGGTTCAGGTTTAGTGACTGCAATGGTGAAAGGTGATGTAGGTGCCGTTAAAGCCGCTGTGGAATCTGGCTTAGAAGCTGCTCAACGTGTTGGTACTGTTGTGACTTCATTAGTCATCGCTCGTCCACATAACGATATTCAAAAAATCGTTGCCCAGTACAAAGTGACTGAATAACGAAGGAAATAAATATGAAAGAAGCACTAGGTCTAGTTGAAACCAAAGGTCTTGTCGCTTGCATTGAAGCTGCTGATGCAATGTGCAAAGCAGCCAATGTTGAACTGATTGGTTATGAAAACGTCGGTTCAGGTTTAGTGACAGCAATGGTGAAAGGCGATGTCGGTGCAGTAAATGCAGCGGTTGAGTCAGGTGTTGAAGCGGCAAAACGTATCGGCACCGTGGTGACTTCTCGTGTTATTGCAAGACCGCATAACGATATCGAGAAAATCGCACAACAGCACAAAGCCTGATTTTTCAGGCGTGCTGTAAAGCAAAGAAATAAGTTATTCAGCTAAATTTTTTAACTCCTGTATGGGGGAAGACATGGTTGCATTAGATAAAGATTTGCAATCCAGACAACTGGCTCGTGAGCTAGTTCGTAACGCGAAAAATGCACAACTTGTTTATGCTAAATTTTCGCAGGAAAAAATCGACAGTATTGTAAAACACATTGCATTTGAAGCCGCTCGTCATGCAGAAGAGTTGGCAAAAATGGCGAACGAAGAAACAGGCTTTGGTAAGTGGGAAGACAAAGTGCTGAAGAATACCTTCGCGTCATTGCGTGTGTATGAACATATGAAAGACATGAAGACCGTTGGCATTATCAATGACGATAAAGTGAAAAAAGTCATGGATGTTGGCGTGCCTTTAGGTGTTATCACGGCGTTAGTTCCTTCAACTAACCCAACATCAACCATTATCTATAAAACCCTAATTGCACTGAAAGCGGGTAATGCGATTATTTTCTCTCCGCATCCAAATGCAAAACAGTGCAGTTTCCGTGCATTAGAAATTGTTAAAAAAGCAGCTTTAGAGGCTGGAGCTCCAGCAGGTATTGTTGATGGTGTGACATTACTGACATTGGAAGCGACAAAAGAATTAATGCACAGCAAAGATGTGTCATTAATTTTAGCGACTGGTGGCGAAGGTATGGTGCGTGCTGCTTATGCATCAGGTACGCCAACCATCAGTGGTGGTCCAGGTAATGGCCCAGCCTTTATCGAACGCAGTGCAGATATCAAAAAAGCAGTGAGCGATATCATCACCAGTAAAACATTCGACAATGGAGTTATCTGTGCATCAGAGCAATCCATTATTGTTGAACGTTGCATTTATAACGAAGTTCACCGTGAGCTATTAGCGCAAGGTGCTTACTTTATGAATGACGAAGAAGCAACCAAAGTGGCTTCAATGTTACTGCGTGCTAATGGCACAATTAACCCTGCTGTAGTGGGTAAAGATGCGATTTATTTAAGTCAACGTGCAGGTTTTAGTGTACCAGCAAATACGCGTGTATTAATCGCATTACAAGATACTGTTTCACCAAAAAATCCGTATTCACGTGAAAAATTATGCCCAATCTTAGGAATGTATATCGAAGAAGATTGGAAATCAGCGTGCGATCGCGTGGTGCAATTGCTGACTAATGAAGGTTTAGGTCATACCTTGGTTATTCATACCAAAAATGAAGATGTTATTCGTCAGTTCTCTCTAGAAAAACCGGTTAACCGTATTCTGATTAATACCCCAGCGGCATTAGGTGGCATCGGTGCAACCACTAATATTACTCCAGCGTTAACTTTAGGCTGTGGGGCTGTAGGTGGTGGTTCTAGCTCTGACAATGTCGGCCCAATGAACTTACTGAATATTCGTAAAGTAGGTTATGGCGTGCGTACCGTTGAAGAGTTGAAACAACCTTGTCCTTTAGCACAAGGAGCTGCTCAACCTGCTGTTTCTGCTTGTGCTGTTTCTAGCGCAAATCACCAGACCAGCATTCTTGATGATGACCGTTTTCGTACACCTTCTTTAACCCCTGTTCATGCGGAATGCGCAACTGCACAACGTCAAACTCAAGGTGATGATCGCTTTGGTGCATCTCCTTATGCAACGACGGTCAGTGCTTGTGCGCAACAAGTGGTTGAACAAGGTGATATTACCGAAGAAAACGTGGAACGCATTATCAAGGAAGTTCTCGGACGTCTGAGTAAATAACTCATTGATATAAGGCGATATAAACCATGATCCTCGCAAAGGTAATCGGACACGTAGTAGCGACACAGAAAAGCCCAGAACTTAAAGGTAGCAATTTATTAATGATAGCCACCTTAGATGATGAGCTTAAGCCACTGAAAAATAAAACGTATGTTGCAGTGGATAGTGTAGGTGCAGGTATCAACGATGTTGTGTTGGCTGAAGAATATTTTGCACTGAACAAAGAACGTTACAAAGCGATGTCAGTGGTTGCCATTGTTGAGAAGGTTTATCGGGACAGAAAGGAGTAATAACGACATGAGTGAGTTTCTGATAAAACCCCAAATTCAGTTTGGCACCAATGCACTGAATTTTCTCTCTGGGTTAACTGCCCGCCGCGCATTTGTGGTGACAGATAAAGCAATGGTGAAGTTTGGCTTTGCAAATAAAGTCACTGACAAGTTAATGCAACGGGGTATCGAGTTCCAAGTTTACGATGATGTTGCTTCAGATCCGGATATTTCAGCCATCGTAAGTGGTATGAAGATGATGGATGCGCATTATCCAGATTTGGTTATCGCACTTGGTGGTGGATCAGTGATTGATGCCGCGAAAGCCGTTATGTACTCCCTCTGGCATACCCGTAAAGAGAGCAACAGAACAAAACCACAATTTATTGCGATCCCAACCACTAGCGGTACGGGTTCGGAAGTGACTTCTTTTTCAGTGATCAAATCACGCAGTGAAAAACTGGTCTTGGTTGATGAGTTTATGTTGCCTGATGTCGCCATTCTCGATCCTGAGTTGGTGAAGTCTGTACCACCTGCGATCACCGCAGATACAGGTATGGACGTCCTTTGTCATGCACTAGAAGCCTATGTTTCTAAAGCCGCATCTGACTTTTCTGATGCGATGGCAGAGAAAGCCGTCAAGTTAGTGTTTAGCCATCTTATTGATTGCCATCATCAAGGTGACAACTTACTAGCCCGTGAAAAAATGCATAACGCATCTTGTATTGCGGGGATGGCATTTACTAACGCTTCGTTGGGTATTACTCACAGTCTTGCCCACGCATTAGGCGGTGTATTCCACGTTCCTCACGGTCGTGCAAATGCGTTATTGATGACACATGTCGTCGCCTTTAACGCCAATTTTCATGGTGATTGTAATAGTGAAGCAGCAAAACGTTACGCCTATCTTGCTCAAAGCTTAGGGCTTCCGGCTAACACCGTAAGAGAAGGGGTAACCAGTTTAATTGTCGCCATTAATGTATTGAAAGATGAAATGGGTATGCCGAAGAGTATTCGCGATACCGGAGTCAGTGAAGCGGACTTTTATGCCCGTTTAACGGAAATGGTCGGACAGGCTTTACGAGATAGCTGTACGCCGACAAATCCACGTGACGTGAACACACACCAATTAGAAACATTGTATCGTCAGGCATTTGCCGGTGTATCACACAGTTAATGCTCAACCGAATTAATACCGATTAGGTCAAGTAAAGAACATCAGGAGAGCCTCACATGGCCAAATATTCTTTGACGCCACGCGTAAAAATGCTGGCAGAACGTTTAGTTTCACGTAATAGCTCAATCAGTACAGAGCGTGCGACAATTTTTGATTCATTAGACAACAGCATTGCGGGTGTTCCACAAGCGATTAAACCTGCACAACGTTTTTATGAGTTTATCCGTCATTTTCCAAGCTATATTGCACAAGATGAACTGATTATCGGCAGCCAGTCATCAACACCACGCGGTGCGATTTTTCACACTGAAGATGAAGTGCGTAGTGACTCTATCTACCGTTTCTTAAGTATTAACAATAGCGTTGCATCACCTGATTATATGCTGGTGGTAAACCAAGGTTTCTTAGCAATCAAAGCACAGCTTGAAGACAGAATTAGAAGCATTGGTAGTGCCGTAAATCGTAGCAGTATGGATGAAGCTAATTACTGTAAATCAGCTATTTATGCATGTGATGCAGCACTGTATTTTGCACAAATTCTGTCTGCAAAAGCAGAAAATTTAGCTGCAATGGAAGGTAATCCATATCGTAAAGCAGAATTATTAGATAGTGCTGCGGTATTACGTAAAGTCCCTGCAAAACCAGCAGAAACCTTTAAAGAAGCGGTTCAAGTATTCTATTTACTGCAATTAGTCTTACATCTGGAAAATGGTAGCTACGCCATTAATCCAATGGGATTTGATAAAGCGTTATATCCATTCTATCAACGCGATATCGACCAAGGTCGTTTAACACAAGCACAGGCTTATGAAATTGTTGAAAGTGTTTGGTTGAAATTAGCAGAGCTTTCCGAAGTACGTGCGACCAAAGAAGTTGATGGCTATCCAATGTTTGATGCTATGACACAGGGTGTTGATATTAACGATCCGCGAGTCAGCATCAACGAATTATCAGAAATGTTGCTATCAGCGCGCGCTAATCTGTCAACATTACACAGTTCACTGCAAGTACGTTTATACAATGGCCGTATGAATTCTCAGCCACAATATGCTGCACCTTCAGCGAGTGTTGTTGCACCAACAGCAGATGCGAGTGAATTCAAAGTAATGGAAGGTTTAACGCCTCGCTTACAACGCTTACGTAACCGTTATTTAGAAGCACGTCCAAGTGTTTCTATCTACAGAGCATTAGCATTTACTGAAATTGTTCGTAATAACCCAGGTTTACCACCCATTTTGCTGCGCGCTAAAGCATTCCGTCGTGCATGTGAAACCGCACCTATCTTAATTCAAGATGAAGAGCTGATTGTTGGACATCCTTGTGGAAAACCGCGTGCTGGTGCTTTCTCTCCTGATATTGCATGGCGTTGGGTTCGTGATGAACTCGATACTATGAGCACGCGTCCACAAGATCCATTCCAAATTTCAGAAGAAGATAAAAAAGTTATTCGCGAAGAAATTGTTCCCTTCTGGGAAGGTCGTTCTTTAGATGAAATTTGTGAAGCACAATATCGCGAAGCAGGTGTGTGGGAATTTAGTGGTGAAACCTTTGTCAGTGACCTTTCTTATCACCAAATCAATGGTGGTGGCGATACTTGCCCAGGTTATGACGTTCTGTTATTCACCAAAGGTATGAACGGTATTAAAGCCGATGCGCAAGCAAAATTGGCTGAATTAAGCATGGAAAACCCTGCTGATATCGACCGTATCTATTTCTATAAAGCGTCTATTGAAAGCTGTGAAGGTGTGATTGCTTATGCACATCGTATTGCAGAACATGCACGTGAATTAGCATCAAAAGAGAGCAATCCTCAACGTCGTGAAGAGTTACTGACGATTGCTCAAGTTAACGAAAATGTACCAGCTAATCCACCAAAAACACTGCAAGAAGCCTTGCAAAGTATTTGGACTGTAGAGTCACTGTTTGAAGTTGAAGAAAACCAAACGGGTCTTTCTTTAGGTCGCTTAGACCAATACTGCTTCCCAATGTATGAAAACGATATCAAATCAGGTCGTTTAACACGTGAACAAGCACTGGAAATGATGCAAGCCTTTATCATCAAATGTGCTGAGTTAATGTGGATGTCGAGTGAGCTAGGAGCGAAGTATTTCGCAGGTTATCAGCCATTTATCAACTTAACTATCGGTGGACAAAAACGCTCTGGTGGCGACGCGTGTAACGACTTAACTTACCTGATTATGGATGCAGTGCGCTTTGTGAAAGTGTATCAACCATCATTAGCGTGTCGTATTCATAACCAATCTCCACAGCAATATATGGAAAAAATTGTGGATGTAGTTAAAGCGGGTATGGGCTTCCCTGCATGCCACTTCGATGATTCTCATATCAAGATGATGCTACGTAAAGGCTTCGACTTTGAAGATGCGCGTGACTATTGCTTGATGGGTTGTGTTGAGCCACAAAAATCTGGTCGTATTTATCAATGGACATCAACAGGTTACACCCAATGGCCTATTGCGATTGAGTTTGTATTAAACCGTGGTCGTATGGTGTTGTTCGATAGCTATCAAGGTTTAGATACCGGTGATTTACGCGACCTGCGTACTTATGAAGATTTCGATCGCGCTGTAAAAGAGCAAGTTGCACATATCGTTCGTTTATCCGCAATTGGTACGGTGATCAGCCAACGTGTTCACCGTGATGTTGCACCAAAACCATTAATGTCTCTGCTGGTTGAAGGCTGTATGGAACAAGGTAAAGACGTCACTGCGGGTGGTGCAATGGTTAATCATGGTCCCGGTCTTATCTTCTCAGGTTTAGCGACTTATGTGGACTCAATGGCGGCTATTCGCAAACTTGTTTATGAAGATAAAAAATACACCTTAGAGCAAATCCGTGATGCACTACTAGCTAACTTTGAAGGTCATGATGAGTTATTACGTGACTGCTTAAATGCACCGAAGTTTGGTAACGATGATGATGTTGTTGACCAATATGCGCTGGATATTACGGAATGGACTGAGCGTGAATGTCGTAAATACAAAATGCTCTACTCCACTCTGAGCCACGGTACGCTGTCTATCTCTAACAATACGCCAATTGGTGAGTTAACCGCAGCGACTCCAAATGGTCGTTTCGCATGGAAACCATTGTCAGATGGTATCAGCCCAACACAAGGTGCGGATAAACATGGTCCAACAGCGATTATTAAATCAATCAGTAAAATGAATGTTGAAACCATGAATATCGGTATGGTTCATAACTTCAAATTCCTGAAAGGTTTGTTAGATACCAATGAAGGTCGTCAAGGTTTAATTACCTTATTAAGAACAGCTTCCATTTTGGGTAACGGCCAGATGCAATTTAGCTATGTCGATAATGAAGTACTGAAAAAAGCGCAATTAGAGCCTGAAAAATACCGTGATTTAATTGTCCGTGTTGCTGGCTACAGTGCTTACTTCGTTGAATTATGTAAAGAAGTTCAGGATGAAATTATCAGTCGTACTGTAATTGAGAAATTCTAATTACAGCCATAGGGATGGTGCAGGCTATCCCTTTTAATCGACAAGACAAGATTTAAATTTATCGAACAGGGATGTTTGATGCAGATTTGGAGGCGTAAAGATGGAAATGGCAGCAGAAATAAGAGGGCGGATATTTAATATCCAGAAATACTCTATTTATGATGGTGATGGTATTCGTACTCTCGTTTTCTTAAAAGGCTGTAATATCCGCTGCCCTTGGTGTTCCAATCCAGAAGGTCTCAGCAGTGAGTTTCAGGTGATGTACTCTCACGACAAATGCGTAGATTGCGGTAAATGCGTTGATGTTTGTCCGGCGGGGGTGCACTACATGACAACCAATGAAAGTGGTAAACAAGTTCATCGTGTTGATCGCGCTGTTGATTGTATTGGTTGTCGTAAATGTGAAGAAGTCTGTATCTCTGATGCCCTTGATATTATGGGAAAAGATGTTTCTGTTTCTGAACTAATGAAAATCATCATGCAAGATTATGACTTTTACATCTCTTCAGGGGGGGGCGTCACAATCGGTGGCGGTGAAATGAGTTTACAAACTGATTTTGCGGTTGCGCTTCTACGAGAATGTAAAAAGATGATGATCAATACCGCTGTGGAGACGCAAGCGACCACTAATGTGGCGAATTATGAAAAATTAGCGGAAGTTGTTGATCAATTTCTGATTGATATCAAACACATTGATACAGCTCAGCATAAAGCGTTGTTTGGTGTCGGTAATGAAAATGTCCGTCGTAATTTAGAACGTTTAATGGATCTCGGTGCCAATGTGGTTATTCGCATGCCATTAGTCCGTGGTTATAACGACTCTTATGATGCAATTACAGGAGCAATTAATTACGCCATGGAGCTATCAAAACGCGGCAATATTCAGCGTATTGATATTCTTCCTTATCATCAGTTTGGGCGTAATAAATACGAAAAATTGGAAATGATCTACCCAATAAAAAACGATCCTAGTTATACACCAGAAGAGTTAGACAGTTTAGAAGCCTTCTTTAAGAAATTTGATTTCGATATCCGTCTTGTCCGTCACTAAGTAGGAGAGAAAGATGAACAGTTTAGGTGTGATTGAAACACGAGGATTAACCGCCGCCATTCAAGCGGCAGATGCGGCTTGTAAAGCGGCAAATGTGGAAATTATTGGATACCGAAAAGTGGGATCTGGCTTGGTATCAATCTGTTTTCAGGGAGAGATCAGTGCAGTAAGGACTGCGGTTGATCATGGTGTTGATGTGGTTAGCCAAAAAGAGCTGGTTATTGGTTCATTAGTTATTGCAAGACCAGAACCAAGTGTTATCACCAAATTACTGACCATAAAAAGTAAGAAAAAAGCCCCAATTGTTACTGAAAAAACGCCAGAAATTGCTCTTGAAACAGTTGTTGAAACAATCGTTGAAGTTCCTGTTAAAAACGAAGTTGAGAAGCTAGAGACGACAAAAGCAGTTGCAGATTTACAAGCTCAAAATATTGCCGCTGAAACTAAAGCTGCGACAGACAAAGTACAAAGTAGTAAGAAAGAGATCAAACCAGAAGGCCGTAAAGGTAAAAAATAATGATTAATCAACAAATTATGGGAAAAATCCTCTCTCGTTTGCCTGCACATGGCGTGATGTCGGGGGAGACGCAAGGAATGGCAATCCCTGTTGGTATTTCTAATCGGCATGTGCATCTTTCACAACAAGATGTTGAAGCATTATTTGGCAAAGGTTATCAACTCACTCCGTTTAAAGATCTTAAACAACCGGGTCAGTTTGCAGCAAAAGAGTGTGTGATGGTTGTGGGGCCAAAAGGCTCGATCAGTAAAGTTCGTGTTTTAGGGCCTGTTCGTCCACAAAGCCAATTAGAAATTTCAAAAGCTGACTGTTTTGCATTAGGAGTAAAGGCACCAGTACGTGGATCCGGTGATTTAGCCGGTTCAGGTCAAGCTGTATTAATGGGACCTGCGGGTCATGTTGAATTACAAGAGCAAGTGATCTGTGCTCAACGCCATATTCATATGAGTGAAATTGACGCCAGAATGTTGAATGTCACCAATGGGCAAAAAGTACACGTTAAAACAGAAGGTGAGCGTAGCCTGATTTTTGATGAGGTTGTTGTTCGTGTTAGTGAAAAATTTGTTTTGGAATTTCATATAGATACTGATGAAGCTAATGCAGCAGGACTTCGTAACAACGATAGCGTATTTATTGTCAGCTAAGACAATGAGGTGACGTAATGGACAATCAGTTAATTGAAAGGATTGTTGCTGAAATAGAAAAAAGAATGAAAAAGTCGGTGTTGTTGGCACTTACACCTGCACCGGGATACCAAGATGAAATTTGTCAACGTATCAATACTTTTTCTCATATTCGATTTTCTCTATTTGTCACAACACCGGCACAAGAGAGCCATGATTTGTCGAAATGGCGTCATCTAGGTGATATACATAAAGCGGACGAGTTTGATATTAATAATTTATCTTCTTATCACGCTTTATTCGTTCCCTATTTCGATAAAAAGCTGGTGGGTGAAATTATTAACGGGTTATCAATGAGTGAAGAAGGAGAATTAATTCATTCAGCATTAACTCAAAATATTCCCGTTATGGCTCTCCCATATTTTTGCCAACCAGAAAGTGAATTAAATGAGATTTTAGGTTTAAATAAAAATAAAGAGTACAACCTGCTTATTCAGGAAAATATTAATCGATTAAAATTATTAGGTGTTTCTTTTTATTCCATCAATGAAATAGAGACTTACTTGATTGATAATAATCATAATAAAAAAACTGGATATTATCCTGAAATCAAAAAAGAAAATAATAATCGCTATATTACTTTAAATGAAGTAATGAATAAGCCTGGAGAATACTGTTTATCACAAGATAAATTGACAGATTCTGCTATTGAATATTTAAAAAGTTTAAAAAATTAATATTAAATTATATCTGATAACTCAGGAGTCTTATTATGTCACCAAAAGCTAAATCATGGCTTTGGATGCTGGCGGTTATTATTTCAGAAACCTCAGCAACCTCTACCTTAAAAATGTTTGATAATAGTGAAGGTACAACTAAAACATTATTATTAGGCTTAATTGTTGTTCTTTATGTTATTTGTTATTACTCATTATCACGTGCAGTGAAAAACATTCCAGTTGGTTTAGCTTATGCAACATGGTCTGGTACAGGTATATTAGTAGTTTCTTCTTTAGGTATGTTGTTTTATGGTCAACATCCTGATACTGCGGCAATGATAGGTATGGCCGTTATTGCCAGTGGTATTGTAATTATGAATCTCTTCTCGAAAATGGGATCAGAAGAAGAGGAAGAAGAAGCAAGCGAAACGCCTAATATTAAACAGGCTGCATCGTCAGTGAATAAATAAATCTATTTTCAATAAATATATTTTCAATAAATCTATTTTTTAATAAAACTATTCTTTGATAAATAAGTATTTATTAAAATAAATAAGGATAACAATTATGTTTACCGGATTCTTATGGCTGGCGCTGTCTATCGGTTCTGAAATCACCGGCACGTCTATGATTAAAAAAACAAATGGCTTTAGTAAATTAGCGCCTTCTGTTTTAGTGATTGCTGCTTACTGTATTTGTTATTTCGCTTTAACCCGCGCTATGGGATATATTCCTGTAGGTGTAGCGTATTCACTTTGGTGTGGATTTGGTATTGTGGGCGTGACACTAGTTGCGATGATTTTATATAAACAAAAACCCGATTTACCCGCTATATTCTCTATGGCATTGATTATCTCTGGTGGGATAATTATGAATACATTCTCAACGATGTAAGCTAACATTATAAATTAGATATTGATTTCACCTTTTTAACTAAAATGCCGATATGTTATTAAACTATATCGGCATTTTTATAATTTATTTGTGTTTTTTTAAAATGAACATTAACTATAAAAAGATGTTTTTTTTATATTTTAAATTTTAAGTGAATATAATATTTTGAGGGTCTTATTTAAATGTAAATTATAAAAGGAATAAATATGTTTTTATTAAAAAATGTAGGTGGTCCAAATGTTAGGGAAATAGATAGACGTAATGAAACGAGTTATGTTAAGAAAAGTGATGCTTTACATACTAGTATTAGTCATATTAATAATACTGATCAAAAATCGCACGCACCTAATTTGGCACAAAGAACGATAGCTGCTAATTCTTCTAAATTACCGATATCCTCAGGAAATATATTAATATCTAATCAATTAGATGATAATAGCCCTCCCCCTCCATTACCATCTAAGCTACCAATAAATTCACCAATATATCAAACGCCTAGTCATACTTCAGATAGATCTGGATTACTAGCAAGAAGAAAAAACGCTAGAGCTAACCTACCGAAGTTTGACATACAAAAATCTAATGAAGAGGTTATATTAGATAACAAGAAAAGTACTTTTTTAGACGTCGTTAAAAAATGTATCATGACAGATGAACATGATGAAAAAGTGATAAGGTTATTTGATAAGTTAGAACGTTATAATTATAAGAATAAATATCAAACTGTTAAAGATGCTATATATAATAACATAGCGTATTGTAAGGATACTTTAATTAAAGTAGGTGATGTTGTATTACCTGCAAATAAGGTTAGTGTTTCTAACTCTCCTCATATGACTGTTGCATCCCAATACCCATTAAATAATAAAGAGAGTTTAAATAACTATTTTAATATGTTATTTGATAAAGATATAAAAACAGTTTATATCCTAGCATCAAATGATGATATTGAAAATAAACTCTCTAAACTTAATGATAAATATAATAAAGGTGATTTTGAAAAAGAAGGTTTTAAATATTTTAGAGGAAACTTAGATTTAGATGATATACGATCTAGTAGTGTTAGATGTTTGGAATTAAATAAAGAGAGAGCAGAGTTAGATCGTTTAGCTTGCAAAGTATACATTAAATCATTGAATAAAAAAAATAGTGATGAAAAGAAAGAAATAAAATTTGTGCATATTTATGATTGGAAAGATCATACAGGAATAGATGCGGAAAGATTAAAAAATACAATTGATACTGTTGGTGATCATTTAAAAATAAAACTGACAGAAGAAAATATCGCTGTCCATTGCCTCGCTGGATTAGGAAGAACAGGGGAATTTATTGCTTTAATGGAAATGATGAAAATGATAGAGGCAGGAAATAAAAAAGAAAAAAGCTTAGAAAGTATTATCACTGATCTAAGGGAAAAGCGCAGTGTCCATACGCTTTATCAGCCTGAACAAATTGCTGAGTTAATTAAGTTTGCAATAGAAAAGGATATCCCGTTGCTCAATGATGATATTAAAATGAAATAATATTTGTTCAAAAAATCAGTATAACAATCCCCATTGTATTCACAATGGGGATTAGTTTTACGACATTACTGTTTTTTATTTTTTTATTTTTTTAGTTTTGCTGCTCTCGGATTTGCTGTAACTGTTTTTGACGCTCAGTTTGAGCGCTGACTTGATGGTTTCGCGCTAAAAAACTATACATCGTTGGTAATACAAACAGAGTAAACAGTGTGCCGACTAACATACCTGACACAATAATTAGCCCTAATCCATAGCGGCTATTCGCGCCAGCACCACTGGCAAATAACAGTGGGATAAGTCCAATAACCATTGCCGCCGTGGTCATTAATACAGGACGTAAGCGGATTTTTGCTGCTTCAATAATTGCATCACGACGGTTTAGGTTTTTATGAACTTGCAATTCATTAGCAAATTCCACCATTAAAATGCCGTGCTTACTGATAAGTCCTATTAGTGTGACTAAACCAATTTGAGTGTAGATATTTAATGTCACCATACCTAAAGCTAATGGCACTAATGCACCGCAAATAGATAATGGTACGGTAATTAAGATAATCAACGGATCGACTAAGCTTTCATATTGCGCAGCTAACACTAAGTAAATAATAATAAGCGCGGCAATAAAGGCAAAGACTAAGGTATTTCCTTCTTGGGTAAATTGGCGAGAATCAGATTGCCAATCATGACTAAAGCCCGCAGGTAATGAATTTGCCACATTATCTAAAAAAGCGACCGCTTGCCCCATGGTAACGCCGGGGGCAGGGATTGCTTGGAAAATCGCCGCATTTTGTTGATTAAATTGCGTGAGCTTATTAGGCTCAACTTGTGTCGTAATATTTACAACGGTTGATAATGGAATTAACACATTATCTTGAGTACGAATATAGTGCTCAGCAAGAGCCGCAGGCGTTAAACGTTGATGGCGTACACTTTGTGGAATAACGTCATAAGAGCGACCATCCATGCCAAAACGATTAATATAGTGTTCACCTACTAATAGTGAGAGTGATTCACCAATATCTTGCATACGAATACCTAAACTATTGGCTTTCGCTCTATCTATCGTCACTTGAACAACGGGGTTGTTGTAATCTAAATCGCTGTCTACTACGACAAATAGGCCACTTTCTCTGGCTTGTTGCTTGATTTGTTCCATTGTTTCAAACAAAACGGGATAACCTAATGGGCTGCGTAGCACCATTTGTACAGGCAATCCCCCCACTGAGCCCGGTAGAGAAGCCAATTGAAAAGCAAAAATACTGGTACCTTCCACATTATTGACGCGATTTTGCAAATCAGCTTGTATTTGATCTGCGTTGCGATCACGTAAATCCCAGCCATCAAAGTTAATACCACCAAAGCTCGCTGACGGGCCATCAGTACCATTAATTATCCATGTGCTGTCTGTTTCAGGCAAACTCATATAAATTTCATCAAGTTTCTGGTTAAAGCGCTCAGCATAGGCAAGATTTGCGTGTTGTGGCGCTTTCACAGCAGTTAATACACTCGCCTGATCTTCTGAAGGTGCCAGCTCTTGTTTTGTCTGACTATATAAAAACGGTAAGCTGACAAACACAGCTAAGGCGAAAACAACGGTTAACCAGCGATTAGCTAAAGAAAAATTAAGGACATAACCATAGTAGTGAGCCATCTTATCGAAAACAAGCTCAGCCATTTTAGCCATTTTGCCTTCATTTTCTTTTGGTTTTAGCATTAATGAGCTCATCACAGGGGATAAAGTTAATGCCACAATGCCAGAAACAATCACACTACCTGCCAGCGTTATGGCAAATTCTTTAAATAATGCACCTGTTAATCCAGCCATTAAACCAATTGGCGCATAAACGGCAGCTAATGTAATTGTCATTGCAATAACAGGGCCGGCAACTTCTCTTGCTCCGACTAATGCTGCCTGAACAGGTGATAGCCCTTCTTCAATGTGTCGATGGACGTTTTCAACAACAACAATGGCATCATCTACAACGAGTCCAATGGCTAAAACCATTGCTAGCAAGGTGAGTAAGTTAATACTAAAGCCAAAAGCAAGCATTAATCCGGCAGCACCTAGCATCGATAACGGAATGGCAAGTACAGGAATAAGAACTGAACGAAATGATCCTAAACAGAGATAAATGACCGCGATAACGATTAAAATTGCTTCAATTAACGTTTGTACTACTTGATTAATAGAGGCTTTGATAAAACGTGAAGTTTCAAATGCCAGTTCTACATCGACACTAGGCGGTAAGGTTTTTTCAATATCAATTAGATGATCTCTAATGCCATCAACAATCACAAGTGGATTACCTGTTGGTGTCGGGAATAAACCTAAAAATACGGCTTTTTTACCATTCATAATACCGCTAGTTTCAGTGGCCGCGGCACCTAGCTCGACAGTACCAATATCACGTAAACGGACAAGATTGTTACCATCATTAGAGATAACCATATCTTTAAATTCTTCGACATTAGTGAGATCAGTATTGACATAAACGTTAGCAATAACAAATTCGCCTTCGACTTTTCCTGGCGCCGCTTGATAGTTATTACGGCGAACTGCATTTGCCACATCGCTAGCTGTTAAGTTACGGCCTGCTAATTTATCTGCATCTAACCATAAGCGCATGGCCAATTGTTGACCACCAAATACTTGTACTTTAGCAACGCCATTAATGGATGAGAACATCGGCTCAACAACGCGAGAAAGGTAGTCTGTAAGTTCGGGAATAGAAAGCTGTTCACTTGAGAAACCCACATAAGCTACGGCTGTAGATTCTCCTGATGAAAGCTCAACCACCGGGTCATAAGCTTGTTCTGGCAACTTATAACGAACTTGATTAACCTTCGCCATAACTTGTGTTAAGGCTTGAGTCGGATCACGATTTAACTCCATTCGAACAGTGACTAAACTTTTACCTTGTACTGAAGATGAAGAAATATAATCAACACCTTCAACAGAAGAAACCGCTTGTGTAATTGGTTGGGTAACAAATCCCTGCATCAGCTCAGACGAAGCGCCAGGATAATCTGTTGCAATCGTAATCGTTGAGTTCTGTAACATTGGGTATTGGCGAACGGGGAGCTTACTGAACGCAAATGCGCCCAGTAAAAGGATCAGTGTGCTAACAACTAATGCCAAAACAGGTCGCCGAACAAAAATATCGGTAAACTTCATTATTAACTCCCGTTATGGTTTTGTTATTGCAGATTGAGCGAGCGCTAAGGTGTCTTGCTCAATAGGCTCAATTGAAATGCCATCACTTAATTTAATTTGGCCAGATGAGACAATTTGATCACCAAGCGCTAAGCCTTCTTTTATCTCGATCATGCCGTTGTAGCGCAATCCAACTTTCACAGAGACACGCTTAGCGATAAGGTTTTTTTGATTGTCAGATTGCGCTACAAACACGGTATCTCCATAGGCAGTATAAGTAACAGCCGTTTCTGGTACGGTTAATACCATAGGACTATCTGGAGAAGTAACTTGTACTCGAGCAAACATGCCCGCTTTTAATTTGTTATCAGTATTAGGTAAAACTGCTTGTACTTGTACAGTACGAGAAGGGCCAATAAGAGGATCGACGGCATTAATAGAGCCTGTAAATACCATCTCTGGGTAAGCATCCACCTCGATATTAATGGGCTGTTTTGCGGAAATTTTGGGAGCAGCTTGCTCATCAAGTGAGAAATTGAGTTTTAAATGACTCGCATCGACTAATGATGCAATACGTTCACCTGCATTGAGGTACTGTCCTTCATGAACAAGTTTGATCCCGACAATGCCATCAAAAGGTGCTTTTATTGCTTTTTGTGCAATTCGCGCTTTTACCTCACGAATGGATGCGGCAATCATATCGCGCTCAGATAATGTACTGTCTAATTGCGCGGCGGCTGCGACATTTTTACTATAAAGCTGTCTTGTACGGGAATAGAGTTTATCCGCGTTAGTTAATTGTGCTTGTAAACGCAATAATTCCGCTTGTTCAGGTTCATCATTTAATTTAGCTAAAACTTGGCCGGCTTTAACAGTTTGTCCTGACTCAAAATTAATCACGGCAATACGGCCATTGGTTTCAGCCGCTAAATAGACTTGGCGTGCGGCTTCTAATTCCCCAACACCTTGCATATTATTTGGTAATTTTGATGATTGTACGGTTGCTAATGCTACTTTAGTGGGGGGGTAAGCAAATTGCTGTGATGCATCTTCATCAGATGATGTTGTTGCATAAACTGCAGCACCTGCACTGAGTAAAAAGAGTGAGGTACATATAGTAAGAGTAAGTTTTTTATTCATATTATTGTTGATCTCATAGTGACTGTTTTTCTATTTTTTATGGTTTTATGCGTTAGTTTCTTTCCATAACGCTCTGAAATGACTTGCCATTGCTGTGGTCATTAATCCGCCAATAACGGCTAGATGCTCTATTGCAAAAAACATCGACAGTGTGGCTTTCTCTCCCGTCATATCCCAAAAGGTATGAACAATCACAATAGTTAAAAATAAAAAGACAGCTAAAGCGCCAGCACCTAGCCATAGATAGCGATCAAAAAGCACTAAAAGTGAGCCACAAAATAAGACGATCGCAGTGGCAATATTAAAAAACCAATCAGGTTTCAGTCCCGCAGCGCGCATTTCCACCAAACTATTCTCGTAATCAAAGACTTTGGCAAAGCCAGAAGAAAGAAATAAAACAAGAATAAGTAATCTAGCGATAAACCATAAAGAATGGCTTTCGAGAATACGTGCAATTGAATTTGGCATTCACCTAACCTCAACAATCTTAAAAAACAAAAACCAGCATCCCTCTGGCTTGACTTAATTTGAGAAGAGGACTATAAAACCTCAAGTTAAGTTGAGGTCAAGAGGAAAATATGGAAAAAGAGAAAATAGATTTCAATAGAGCACTTACAGTCGGTGAAGTGGCAAAGCGTAGTGGTGTTGCCATTTCAACGCTTCATTTTTATGAAGAAAAAGGTTTAATTGAAAGTTATCGAAGTGCAGGTAATCAGCGACGTTACCCACCTGTTGTATTACGTTATGTGGCAATTATTAAGGCAGCCCAAAGCACGGGAATTCCATTAAAAGAAATCCAAGAAATATTGGGAAAGTATCCACCAAATAGTAAATTAACGGCAGAACAATGGCACGAAATATCAACGGATTGGAAAGTACGCTTAGATGAACGTATTCGTCGCCTTAAGCGATTACGTAACGGGCTTGACCACTGTATTGGCTGTGGTTGTCTATCATTGAGTGATTGTCCGTTGCGCAATCCAGATGATATTTTAGGTGAGAAAGGTGCAGGAGCACAGATCCTATAATGAATGTTAAAAAGAAAACGAAGCGTTATCGGGTTTAAAAAAGCCCTCATAATCATCTTGGTTATCGTTCATACCTAATAAGTCGAGTGTAAATTGGTGATAAAAGCCTTGGTAAGAAAGAAGTGAAATTAACGCCTGATTAATTACCTCTTTATTATCACTATTTTCTAATTCACTTTCTTGGTGAGCATACATTAATAGTGCAACTTGACGTTTTTCTTTTACGGTTTGATTGCCTTCATTTTTAACATCAAATTTATTTAATAACGCTAATATATCTTTGACTGTATTCACGTTGGTGGTTTTTAAATATTGGTAAAAGGTAGGATTTAGTATCGCCATTAAAGGATCTAATTCCTGATTTGCAATGCGCTTTGATGCAGAAAAATGAGGTTGTGGCTCATATAAGGTCTGTGTTTTTAAAACATCAATCTTCATTATTACCCTCACTGGATGTTTCTATTTGAGGATGCATATCATCTGATGCATCAAACGTATTAATAAATTTCAGTAGAGTGTCTTTAATTTCTTGAGTAAATGTTGCTTGATAAGATTCAGAAAAAGGCTGGTGAAATTGTGATTTTAAATCATTGAGTAACAGAGCAGGATCAAAAAAAGTCACTTGATCACCAGCATGAATAGCAATGGTCTTGTTGTCATGAGATATCAATTCAATATTGATATTATTAAGCTCTTTCTCAAGCTCTTTCTTAAGATATGGGCGTAGCGTTGCTGGAATATCTAGCGTTATTTTTTTCTCTGAAGGTATTGCTGAAATTAAACGACGTGTGAGTTCAACTTGTATTTCTGGTGAGTCAAAAAATTGAGCAAGAGTAGCGATTATTTGCTCCCTTTTTTGAAATTCATACTGTACCAATTGCTCTTGATATTGAATTGAGAATTTTAATATATCCCCTAATAATGCCTGTAATCCTTTACTATAAGCTTGGTTTGCTATCTCCTTATTATGCGCATCTAGTTTCTCATTAAAATCTCGGAGTATTTTTTTTGTCGCGAGTTTGGTCGCTAATTCGGTTTTATAAATATTATCAAGTTGTCGAACATATTTAGCCCGTATTAATACACCTTCACGAGTGTATGTTAAAAGATTTTCAGACAGCGAGCGCAGCATAATCTAGCACCAAAAGAAAAAGTGAACGGGATAAAAAGAGTGACTGAGGAAGTTCAACCAGTGATGATTGTGGTGCAAAAAGCAATGTGAAACGTTGAGCCAGTGCAGTTGAAATTGAATTAATAAAATCAAAGAGTAATTGATAGCCGATATTTATGGGTACGATACTTTCCAGAGGAGCCGTTATCTTCTTATCTATATTTAAAACAGAATAAAGAGATAAAAACGCTTTTAATTGTGGTTCTAACTGATAGTAATTACCAGATAATAAAAGCGTTTCTCTAGAGTACAAATAGCCTAAAAATAGAGAGCAACGGGGAAGTAATACCCAATGCGTAAAAATTTTCTCTACAATAATATCGATGTCACAATCTAGTTGATTAATAAGTTGATATTGCTGAATTAATTGGCGATTAGCGAGTTTATGCCAAATTATACTTTCTTTATTTGATGCTAATACATCGTAATCTGCATGAAGATAACTAAGTGGATCATACATTACACTGGATATCATTTCGAATTGCTCAGGAGTTAGATTTGTCATTATTCTCTTCCTTTTGTGTTTTTTTATGTCGAAATATTATCAATGAAATCGTAATGAGAACGGCGATAACTACCAATAATAAACTTAGAAATAACCAAGAAGTAAGAAATGAATCAGAGCTATTTTGATAAAGTTGATTATTTATTATGTTGAACTTATTAATATTTCTTGGATACAACAAAACGGTAATATTATTTTCATTCATATCGTTAAAGGCATTATGAATAAAAGCACGAACATCTTCGCTTAATTGATCATTATCTAGCATATCCTCTTCATAAAAAACTAAAGCTGAAGCATGAGGCGTTGGAATAACGCGTTCAGTCGGGGATATTGGATAACTTACATGTACCCTAGCATCAATAATATGGTCAATTGTGAGTAATGATTGTTCTAATCGTTGCTCAATGGCAGAAATTAAACGTGCTTTTTCGGCTTGAGGTGATGATACCAACGCATCTGATGGAAATAACTGAGTCACTTCAATTCGAGATAGTGTGGGTAATTGATATTCTTCTAAAATTTGAATCGCAATTCCCATATCTTCTTTTTTGACCGAAACATCAAATAACCCTTTTCCTAATGCTTTACGAGTACTGGTTATTTGGTGTTTTTGTAAAACGGCTTGAATTTCCGTTGCCTGTCTTTGATCCAAATTGGTGAGTAGAGATTGATCTTTACAGCCACTTAATAATGGAAACAGGCAACATAATAATGCCAAAAACAAATATCGCATTTTCATTACTATTGTGCCTTGAGTAATGTTTCAACAATATTCAGTGATTTTCTGGCTAACGTGCTCGCTAAATTCATTGTAATTGTATAGTCATTAAGTGTTGTTTGTAGTTGTTTGTAACTTTGAACATCACTTAATTGACTTAATGTTGTTAGCTTTTCTTGGATCTGTTTTTCATATTGAAAACCATTTGTGATGCTGTTTACCATTATTGAGGATAAATTATCATCACTTGTGCTTTTATCGTTTGGTAATGTAGCCAAATGAACAGGGACAAATGGGGTAATCGCCATATATAGCCTCCATTAAATAAAAACTAACGCATATTTCCGATAATGCTCATTGCCAAGTCTTTCACAACTTTAATCGACGTTGATTCTGCATTACGCGTAATATTATATTCAGCAAGTTTTGCTTGGTAATCGGCTAAGGCCGCCGCATTTGATGTATCTGCTTTTAATGCATCTAATGCAGTTTTTAATGCTTCACTTTGTTTTTTTACAGGCTCTTGAAAATAGTCATCAACTTTATTAATAGAGCTGACATCGTCGGCAACAGGATAGGCTGGCATAATAGTATTCCTCTAAGATTGATTCTAAATTATTGGTTATAAATATCGTTATTAACCTTGAGGGAAATAACGATGTTGGTTATCAAGAAAGATATATCCATGATCTTCTTGTAATGTTGCTTTGTTTTTCAACATAGGATTACTTATATTTTCACGGTAAAAAATAAATTTTCTGCCAAAAATAGCCGTTTGTTTTTTGATATAAGTATCCAGTTCTTCTTTGTTACTGACACTCAATTCATCATTAAAAATAAAGGTTAATCCGTTATTTTTTTCTTCAATGGTATAACCTATTGTTTTAGTTAGCTGAAATTCATTTATATTATTAATGATATTGGGTATTGATATTCCTTTAATGGTTGGCTGGCAATTCTTTGAAAAATCAGAATTTATATTATTGATTATTTTAAATTTTTCAGTTTCGTTATGATAAAAAAAGCTAACAATAGGTTTGAATTTATCTTTAAAAATTATATGTATTTTTTGATGATTATTACCGGTAGATAAGCTTTTTATTTTTTCTAGATAGATAATTTTATTTTCTAATGTGTTTTCTATTTTTGACGTCGGGTATAAATTATCATAAACGCAATAATATCCATTTTTTCCTTGATATCCTTTAAAATTTAAACTTTTTGATACGGTTGGAATGATTTTTTCTTCTGTTGGTCCTTTTATATAAAAAACTAATGCTATAAAGAAAAGTGTTATTAATATTAATAATAAAATAATTTTTTTATTTATGATGCCTGTTTTTTTCTTTTTTTTAAAATCAAATGATACGAAAGATAAATCATTTTTATCACTAATCAAAATGATAGGCGTATCATTGCTATATATTGGACTATCGATTTTCAACGGATATTCTTTATCGGTTTCTTTTTGTATTAAGCTACTTTCAATTCTATATTTATTATTTTCACTATTATCTTCATCAAGTATAATAACGAGCTTTTTCTCATCTTCCTGTTTATCACAAGGGATGTAAAGTATGGTTCTATCATTTTCTTTTTTATTTTCAATGCATTCTTTATTGTATAAGAATAATGAATAGCGATTGGGTGGTAGAGGAATGATTGTTCCTTTTAATGGGCCACTGAGGATGTAAATATAATAAAGCATGGATTTAGCCTAATGATAAATTTTTATTAATTCATAATATAAATATAGTTTAGTCAAATGAGAATAAAAATTCTTTTAAAAAAAATACATGTTTTTTATTTGATAGTGGGTATTGATATATTACTGCCACTTTTTTTAAATAATAAACGGAAAAAAATTGATATTTATCTTTATAGTTAATAATAGGTGATATTATTGTAAGATCATATAAAGTAAAATCATAAAAATGAGTTAACTAAAAATTTATTATCTTTACTTTTTAATTTTATGATAAGCATAACGAGAGGTATTTACCATGTTGATAAATGATATAAAAATAAGTGACGATAAAAATATATTGCTAGGTAATTCATTGTTCTTTTGCATTCCTTTAAAGAATGATTATCCGGTAAAGATATATGACGAAAAAAAGACTAGAATTATAAAAGGAAAGGCTTTTATTTATAATGCCAAAAATGATGATGTTATTTTCCAATCAGAAAACCAGTCTTGGCGTATTGAAAAACTATCATTTTTTATTTGTGCAAGATTATTGGCGTTTATTGATTATGCTCGTGATTTTTCAAAAATGACAGCGATAGGATCTGAATTTGATATTAATCAGCAGATTTTTTATATAGAAGATACTAATAAATCTCTAGAATACGTATTAATAAATGAAGCAATAAAACCAGAAAGCCAATTAGAGCCTCTATTTGTCACAATAAGACACAGTGAAAGTTATTGGCTTATTTTGCATCTCATTAGTTATTTAGATGAGAAGAAAAGTAATATTGCACAAATTGGAGAGCGATATGGAGTATCAGGTACGCATTTTAGACGACTGTGTAAACGTTATTTAGGTAATTGTGGAAAAAGCCAATTGCGTTCATGGCGTGCAGCATCTTCAATTTTAACCACGCTATCAACCGATGAATCATTGACACAAATTGCAGTCGATAATGGATTTAGTTCTGCATCTCATTTCTCTAATGAAATTAAGACGTTATTTGGTATTACACCAACAGAATTTCGTCGAATTGGTCAACATCTTTATGAAAATAAAAAATAAAATTTATTGTGTTATTGGGCTAGCACTTTGTTGCAGTTTATCTTTTCAAACTCAAGCTGCGCAAGGAAAGGTTATTTACACGCATCAGGTGAAAAAACCGGATGTTTTTATTGCGGTTGATACACGAGTCGAACAATTTTTTCTCGTGTTATCGGATAAACTAGAAAAACCTTTTATTCTGAGTAATGCAGTAAAAAAGGAAAGAGTAACTGGAAATTTTGATATTTCCTCACCAGAAGAAGCATTTGAATTGATGGTGAAACGTTTGTCATTGCTCTATTTTAATGATGGAAAATCAATCTATATTTATGAAAGCAGTGAGATATTACAAGAACTCTTTCAGGTAAAAAATATAGGCCTAATCGAGCTAAAAGACTATTTACAAGATGTAGGATTATATGATCAGCGTTATCCACTGCGTGCAGGTCAAGATCAACGTACTTTTTATATTTCGGGGCCTCCTGTTTATATTAAATTAGTCAAAGCCGCAGCTGAGTTTTTAGATAATGATGCACAAGAAAAAATTAATGAGAATGCCAATAGCCAAGTACCCGTGGGGAGTTCTCGCTATGGTGATGAGTTTGTACAGATATTTCCATTAAAAAATACCTTTGTACAAGATAGAACTTATACCTTACGCGATGAAACAGTGGTGTTACCGGGTATTACTTCTGTTCTACAGCAGTTATTTATGTCCTCTAAAGGAATAGAAAGAACAGCGGTAGAACCTCATAAAACGCTAGAAAATAACGATAGTCAGAAATACGATGAAGCGGTAAATAGTATTGAAGAAATTAATGCTCCTATTATAACTAAAATAGGGCAATATAATGTCGAATTAGTGCCATTACCGGGTTCAAATAGTCTTTTAGTAAAGACAAACCGAGAGGGGTTGGCATTAATCGAGTCACTCATTTCTCAATTAGATAAACCCAAAAGACAAGTTGAATTGTCGTTATGGATAATCGATATTTCTAAAAATAAAGCAGATAGTTTGGGTGTTAATTGGCAAGCAAGTTATGACTCGGGTAAAGGTAGCTTCTTTTTTAATACGGCAAGTTTAAGTGCTGCATCTGGTTTTAACTTTTTAGGTAAAATTAAAGCATTGAGTGAAGATGGTGAAGCGCAAATGGTATCTCGCCCAATGTTATTAACACAAGAAAATACCCCCGCCATTTTTGATAACAACACGACTTTTTATACTCAAATAAAAGGTGAACGTGTTGCTTCATTAGAATCGACAACATTTGGCACGATGATCAGTGTGTTACCACGTATCGGTAATTCAAGTAAAGATATTGAGATGATCATTAATCTTGAAGATGGTGCAGAAAAAAAAGACGACAATGGTGATGATGAAAGTATTGAAAAATTACCTGTAATTAACCGTACAAATATTAGTACTGTTGCTCGTGTTTCGGAAGGTGGAAGCTTATTAATTGGTGGGTATACACGAGAAGATAATGTGAAAGCCGAAACTAAAGTTCCTTTTTTAAGTGCTATCCCGTTAATTGGCCGAGCTTTTAAATATGAGTCTAATAATAATAAAAAAATGATCCGTATTTTTATGCTGCAACCTCGATTATTAGAAAACACGGATACTGAAGATTTTGGATCTTTAATTGAAAATCCATTTCAACCAATAGATAAAAAAACATCTCAAGCATTAAAACAGCTTCAAGCCTTTATGAGGTAGCACTATGATTGGGTCTATTAATACCTCTAATTCTACAAATTTAGCAAACAATAGTATTGATAAAAAAAGCCAACAAGAAACAGAGTATAAACAACCAAAAATAAATGAAAGTCAAAACTATCAAAATCAATTAATAGAGATATCTGATGATATGTCTATGGTTGCAACACTATTTTCTCAACGTTTTGGTCAATCATTAGATAAAAAAGCAAATAGAGGACAAAGTACATTATATATTGCAGAAGAGGGTGCGGATAAAAAACTTGATAAAGTCATGATGTTATTTAGAAAATCAGGGCGAAGTTTGCAAGAATTGCTCAATTATTTACGTAAAATGTTCCCAGATGAAAGTGATCTCGTTATGGTTTTACGAGAATTACTTAGAAAAAAAAAGCTAGGTTCGCAATTAGATGCAGGTATTGAGAATGAGATAAATCGTTTACTTGAAGGTGAGAATGGAAAGCAAATTAGAGCTGGTATTAATATTGCGCTTCAGGCTAAAACATTTGCAAAGTTACTTTCCCTCAATGCTTCGACATTAAGAAATCTTTATCGTAGTTTTATTAATCTTGATTTTGAGCCTATTTATTTTTTTAAAATGTGGATAGAAGAATATGATATTAAACAATGTACAATTATCTTGACTTTTCTAACACAAAGCATCATCTGTGATATGCAATCATTAATGCCCAGTTGTTCTAAAAGTTCAGAGTTTGGTTACTTGCTCGACCGAGTTAATAAATTACGGGCTTTAAATGGTTTTATCGAAATCAATATAGATAAACTCGAAAAACAAGATTTAAAAAATAAAATAACAGATAAAGAACTGTATCAATTGATTTTTCATGGAATGACATTTCCAGAGGAAATGGGAAAGTATTTAGTCTCTCTTTTAGAAAATGCATGGATGAATTATTTAGTTAATATAAAAATGAAGTTATTACAAGGACTAAAGACGATGTTCAATAATTATCCTGAATCATTATATTTATCTTATGAATTTAAAGATGAATGCCAAATAATCATACAAAAAATTATAGATAATTACCTCCGATTAGAACAATATCAACAAAGAAAATAAATAAAAAATAATTTATGGATAATTTCTATGATTTATAGATTCCTATTGGCAATAAAAAACAAACCAGAGTTAATCGTATTATCGGTTATGATTTTGGTTATTATGATGTTAATTATACCCTTGCCAACGTATATTGTGGATTTCCTTATTGGATTGAATATTACTATTTCTCTTCTTATTTTTATGAGTTCATTTTATATTACCCGAATATTGAACTTTATGACCTTTCCAGCATTATTATTGATTACGACACTTTTTCGGCTTGCTCTTTCTATTAGTACAAGTCGATTAATATTGTTAGATGCTGATGCCGGTGAAATTATTATGTCATTTGGTGAGTTTGTTATCGGTGAAAATTTAGTCGTTGGTTTTGTTGTTTTCTCTATTGTCACTGTCGTGCAATTTTTAGTGATTACTAAAGGCTCTGAGCGTGTTGCAGAAGTTGCGGCACGTTTTTCTTTGGATGGTATGCCCGGAAAACAAATGAGTATTGATGCTGATTTAAAATCCGGCATTATTACTAATGAAGAAGTAAAAATAAGAAGAAAAGAATTAGGTCAAGAAAGCCAATTATATGGATCTTTTGATGGTGCAATGAAATTTATTAAAGGCGATGCTATTGCGGGCATTATCATTATTTTTGTTAACTTAATTGGGGGAATTTCTGTCGGTATGGCGCAAATGGATTTATCAATTTCACAGGCGTTACATACTTATACACTTTTGACCATTGGTGATGGGCTTGTTGCCCAAATTCCTGCATTGCTGATTTCTATCAGTGCGGGTTTTATTGTCACGCGTGTTGGTGGTGAAAATAATAATCTTGGTTTTAGCATTATGAATGAATTGCTTGCTCAAGATTTTGCATTATTAGTGACGGCCATCCTTGCTTTTGTTATTGGTTTTTTACCTGGTTTTCCAACGCCTGTTTTCCTTATTTTATCGATAATATTAGGAGGCTATTTCTTTAAAAAAAAATGGAAAAGCAAGAAAAAAGAAGCCTCTACAGAAAATGAGGATGAAAAAAATGAAGATAATGCTTCAGATCCTGAAGGTAAAAAAGGTATTATTTCAAACCTATTTTCAAATAAAAATGAATTAGATGATGAAAATAGTTTGTTAACTGAGAACATTACTTTATCTCAAGCAGAAACATTACCTTTAATTATTACCGTATCCTCGAAGAAGAAAGCGTATCTTTCAAAATTAGTTTTCGAAAAATGGTTGAAAAAAGAGTTTATTTTACAATATGGTGTATTGCTTCCTGATATTGTTATTCATTACTCAGATAAAATTGATGAAAATAAAATTATTATTTTAATAAACGAAGTTAAGGCTGATGAATTTGATTGTCCTTTTCCCTTTGTTTATATTGAAAATTATAATGATGAACTTTTATCTTTAGGTTTTAAAATGTTAGAAATTAAGGATGATGATGTTAGCCATTATTGGGTTAATAAAAATGAGGCAGATAAATTAGCATCGTTAGATTATAAAGTAGAATTACCAGAAAATTATTTCTATAGAAAATTCTCCAACTTGATTACATTAAATATTGTTGAATTTCTTGGAATACAAGAGACAAAAAATATACTTGATAAAATAGAGGAAAACTCACCAGAGCTATTGAAAGAGTGTTATAGACAAGTATCTATTCAACGAATTAATGATGTTTTACAACGTCTAGTGCAAGAAAAGATCCCTATTAGAAATATAAAAACAATTATAGGAGGATTAGTACAATGGGGAAGTAAAGAAAAAGATCCTGTGCTTTTAACGGAACATATACGATCACTACTTTCACGTTATATTAGCCACTTTTTTTCAAAAGATGGAAAATTTAATGTGATTATTTTATCTCATGATGTAGAAGAGATTATTCGTGGTGGAATAAGACAGAGTTCTTCAGGGACATTTTTAAATTTAGAACCTGCGGAGCTTGATATGATAATAGAAAAAATATCTACCGCTATTGATGAGATTAAATATATTCAAGATTATGTCTTTTTAACAGCAATAGATATAAGACGATTTGTTAAAAAACTGATAGAAACGCAATATCCACAATTATCTGTATTGTCTTATGATGAAATTACATCTGACATTGAAATTAACGTTTTACAATCTATTTAGGAGAGATTATGTCTGTTGATCTAGCAAGTTTAATTATGGATGCTATGAATGTAATTGGTCGCAATGATTTATTTTCAGAGGGAAAATCTGTTGATAATCATTCAACAATAACAATTAGTTTAGGTGATATGCCTGATATTAATTTATTGGTTGTTGATGAGGTTCCTATGATCTGGTCTGTGCTTGGTGAATATGATGAAAACTTATTATCACAATGTAGCACATCATTATTATTAATCAGTATTAATAATCAAATGGAGAGTTTTTATCCGGGGCAGCCTGCTTTAGTGAAAGTCGAATCGGAATTAGAACTACGTGCCTCATTTATGCCCATTGCTTTACAAAATGGTGAATCAATGGCAAAGGCAATTGATGAATATTTCCAAATGATGAATAGCATTCATCAACAGTTTATTGGATAAAAAATGAATAACGCATTTTCAATATTTCATCACGCGGCTCATCCTATGCGAATACAAGGTAATATTCTTGAAGTTACGCTGCGAGATGTATTTATTGGAGAAATTTGTTTATTAAAAGATTCAATCATTAATGGTCATATTATTGGTGAAGCGATCGTGATTGGTTTCCGCAATGGTATTACGATTTTAAGTATGATGGGAAGTTCGCAAGGTTATTCTTTGCAAATAATCGTAATACCGACGGGAAATGCATTTTCAGTCGCTTTAAGCCCCAATGTTTTAGGGAGTATGATTGATATTAAAGGTAACTATTTATTACGCTTTAGTAATAAAAAAATAGAAGAAGAAAACTTCTATTCATATTTACCTATTGATGGTCATCCTCCCTTATTTAGTGAAAGACGTCCTATCACCACAATTTTTGAATCAGGTGTTCGTGCAGTTGATGGATTATTAAGTTGTGGGTTAGGGCAACGAATGGGGATTTTTGCCAGTGCTGGAACGGGTAAAACAATGCTTATGAATATGTTTATCCGTTTTTCTCAAGCTGATGTTTTTGTTATCGGGTTAATTGGTGAAAGAGGACGTGAAATCACAGAGTTTGTCGAGGAATTAAAAGCAGATAAACGATGCGAAAAAACAGTATTAATTTGCTCAACCTCAGATCAACCCGCAATAGAGCGTTGTAATGCAGCATTAGTTGCCACTACAGTTGCTGAATATTTCCGAGAACAAGGCAAGAATGTCGTATTATTTATTGACTCAATGACACGTTATTGTCGAGCTTTAAGGGATGTTGCTCTTACGGCAGGCGAACTTCCTGTTCGCAAAGGTTATCCTGCTTCTGTGTTTGATAAATTACCCGCGATCTTAGAAAGACCAGGAGTGACTCAAAAAGGTTCAATCACGGCATTTTACACTGTCTTGCTTGAAAGTGATGATGAGCCTGATGCTATAGGAGAAGAAATTCGTTCTATTTTAGATGGACATATTTATCTTTCACGAAAAATTGCCGCTTCGGGTCATTATCCTGCGATTGATATTTTAGGCAGTGTAAGCCGTATTTTTCAGCAAGTAACCCATGTTGAGCAGCAAAAAGCAGCCTTGAAAATAAGACAAATATTGATGCGTTTACAGGATATTAAATTATTACAAGAGGTGGGTGAATATCGTGCGGGTGAAAATGAGTTAAACGATCTTGCTGTAAATAAACAATCAGCAATAGAGGCTTTTCTTGTTCAATCTTTCAAAGAAAAAGCCGATTTTCAACAAACTTTGAATCAACTTTATGCGCTTACCTCTTAATCAACAGGTATTGATGAATGCTATTGCTAAGCGCCAGCAAAGAATAGAAAGAGAGCAACAAAAGTATCAACAGTTAATAAAAGAAGCTGAAGACAAGAAAAAAGAACAAATGTTATTAGCTTCTGCGCTGGAAAATGAAGTCCCTATGTATGAAAAGGCAGGGCATTATTCTACTCTTTCGTTAAATCAACAAAAACGTAAACAAGCTATTGTCTTAGCGTCATTGAATATTTCTATTACTCAAATTAAGGAAATAGAGTATCAATTAGAAAAATTAAAAAAAGGAAGCCTAAAGTTACAAAAAGAAAGGGAAGTGGTGATCAAAAAACAAAATAAAATGAAGCTTTATCTTGAAAGAAAAGCATTAGAGAAAGAGTTATATATTGAAAGATTAGAACAGAACGAAATACAGGAGATGGTATTGTATGATATTAATAAAGACAGATAATGTTATCTTGAATACAAATTTATCCGATGAAAAAAATAGTGTGAATAAGTCTGTTTTTTCTAAAAAATCATCATTTTCTTCTGCTGATTTGCAATTATCAATGTCTGATGATGAAAGTATTTCCTCTAAAAATCGCAGTAAGATAAAACAAAAATTAGATGATTTTTATCATCTAAATCATCAGGATGATATTGATCTAAAAAATTACCTAAAAACAAAATCCAATAAGATAAAATCTAAAGATGAAAAGGAAGAAACCGATTTTTTAAATTTAGAAGGTTTATTATTAACCCAAAGAAAAATATTTTCAAAAATTTCCGCTCATGCAAAGAAAGTGAAAATAGAAAAAAAACCACTATCAGAACATGAAAGTAAAAAAGTACCGACTTCTTCTAATATAACAATGGCAAGTGATTTTAAATCAACTAAAGGCATAAGTATTAGTCCTTCTGATGGTAAAAAGGAAAGTAAAATAGATATTAATGAATTAGATTTTCTTGGTGAAAATAATGTCGTCAATCAGAAATTAGAAAGTGTAGAAAAAAAGAAAGACATTGTTCCTAATGTAGTAGAAGTAGATAACAAAATAGAAAAACAAGTAGAAAATAAACAGCATCCTTATAAAGGGAAACGCTCTTTTTCTGAAGAGAATAATGCATTTAAAATAAAAGAGAATGCATCGGACATTCACAATAATATAATAGAAAAATCACATTATTCAGCACCTGAAAATAATCATTCAAGCAGTAAAAAAATAGAGAAAAATGGTCTTTCATTTGATACTGCAAGACAAAAATTGGATGAAAAAAAAGTAAAGGAAGAAGTTAATGATATATCTATGTTCAATAATATAAAACCAGAGTTTCAACAGAAAATACAAGAACCCTTAATAGATAAAAAACTGCTTGATATACCTGCTTTAAGTCTTCTTTATAAAGAAGTATCAAAGATGACTCAACCTCCTAGTATTACTTATGTTTTTAAAAAATGGGGAAGTGCGCTTCATCAGATGAAAATTAATTTTGATATCAATAAAAAGATCGAATTGATTGCTTCAACTGGGCGTGTTTATCAATCCTCTTTAGATAACTTTCATCAATATCAAGGGCGATTAGCGCTTTCATTAGAAAATGATAATTCTCATTGGCAGATTAATGCAATTGATCCTTCCGATGATAAAGAAGATAAAAAATGATCTTATCAGATGTTAAAGAGAGTATTAGTCAGGATCAAAATAGCAATTCAATGAGAATTCTATCTTCTTTATACGAAGCGCAATTGCCTATCGCATCTGCTTATTATTTTAAAATAAAAGGCAAGAATACATTAGGTTTATTTACAGGGCTTGTTGCTGTTAACCAAGCCATGGATAAACTGTATGCTGAAAAAAAAATAGATTGGGAGACGGTTCCTGAAGCTTATCTTCGTGTTCTATTCTCACAGAAATGTTCACAATTATTGTTTCCTTTTTCGAAAGAAGAGATGTCAATAACTGTAGATAATATCTGTTTAGGAGAGCAGAAAAAAGTTAGTTATCCCTTTGTTAATACCTCAATAGGAGATGTATTTATTTGCTCTTTTGAGGGGCATTATGAATGGATGTTGTCCTCAAAAAATAAAATAAATGCTATTGCTCAATTCCAGCTCGGTAATAGCAAAATGTCTGTTTCGTTATTAAAAACCCTTTCTTTGGGCGATATTGTGCTGATTGATAGTATTGATTCATCACTTATTATTGGTGAAAAAAAATGGATGAGCTATCAATGGCAAGAAGGAGAAAACACGGTGGTTTTAGAAGAAGAGTTACTGAATAATGAAGTAGAGAAAGAAGCATTAATAGACGATATTGATACAAATATAGCGACACAAGACAATGGGGATTTAAAACCAATTGGTACTATTCCTATCACCCTGTCTTTTTTACTCGAAAGTAAAGTATTACCTATTGAGGAAATTGAAAAACTAGCTCTAGGGCAACAAATTATATTATCTGATAATGCCTCACGACATATTACATTAGTTGTTAATGGTGTTGCTATTGCTCAAGGGGAATTAATTAAAGTGGGTGAGAGATTAGCTGTGGAAATTCAACGTTCCCATTTATTGCAAGACTAAATATATGGAAAGCTCAACAACGCTCATTTTAACGTTAGCACTAGCAACATTAGCTCCTTTTATTATTGCTGCTGGAACCTGCTACTTAAAATTTTCTATCGTACTTGTTATGACTCGTAATGCTTTAGGTGTTCAGCAAGTGCCTTCTAATATGGT
The DNA here is from genome assembly GCF_040138965.1 of Proteus sp. fly-1089. Classification (NCBI taxonomy): domain Bacteria; kingdom Pseudomonadati; phylum Pseudomonadota; class Gammaproteobacteria; order Enterobacterales; family Morganellaceae; genus Proteus; species Proteus sp. fly-1089. Next base: position 169,806 of record NZ_JBEETS010000006.1, on the reverse strand, counting down.
ACTCAATGCGATTGCATTAATGATGGCTTTGTTTGTTATGACACCAATAGCAAAAAATACCTATCAATATCTTATTGAAAATCCGGTTGATATAACCTCTCCCGATTCTTTTGAGCGATTTTCGGATGATGCATTAGAGGAATATAAACAATATTTGTACAAATATTCTGATCCTGAATTATTAGATTTTTTTGAACAAGCACAAGGCAATCGACCTGATAGCTATGGCGAGAAAGAAAATATAGAAAAATCGTTGTTATCACTACTTCCCGCATATGCATTAAGTGAAATAAAGTCTGCTTTTATTATTGGTTTTTATCTTTATCTACCTTTTATTGTTATTGATTTAGTTGTTTCTTGTATTTTATTAGCGTTGGGGATGATGATGATGAGCCCAGTCACATTATCAGTGCCGCTAAAATTAATTTTATTTATCGCTATGGATGGTTGGACTCTATTAGCTAAAGGACTAATTAATCAATATCTTGAACTCATGGCGGTAAGGTAATGGATATGGTTTATGCGGCAAATAAAGCCGTTTATTTAGTGATATTACTTTCAGCAGGACCTATTGCCATTGCGACATTCATTGGATTGGCAATTGGTTTATTACAGACCATTACACAAATACAAGAACAGACATTGCCTTTTGGTGTAAAACTTGTTGGTGTTTTTGTTTGCTTATTAGTCACTATGGGGTGGATGGGTGATAAAATATTAGTGTATGCAAAAGAGATGATGACGCTAGGATTTGCAGGATAAATAATATGTTAATACTGCTAGGGTATATACAGACTTATTTAGTTGATCTTTTTTTACTTGTTGCAAGATTATTTCCTATCTTTCTTTTTATTCCTTTTTTAAATAGTCGTATTCTTAATAGCCAATTATTAAAATATATCATTATTTTTTATATCGCAATGGGAATTAGACCCAGCATTATTATTACAGATGAAGTAAGAAATATATGGGAAATTATATTATTAAGTGAATTACTTCTTGGTGTTTTAATTGGGCTTCTTTTTGCCACTCCATTTTGGATTGCGTCTGCATTTGGCGAGTTTGTTGATAACCAACGGGGTGCTAGTATTGGGGATACTATCAATCCAACTACGGGAATTGAGTCTTCTGAATTCGCTTCATTAACGGGTTTATTTTGTGCTGCCTATTTTTTATCGACAGGCGGACTAACCTTATTAATGAGTACGATAAAAGATAGCTATGATGTATTTCCTATTGGCTATTTTAACAAAGAAATTGGTTATTCTTTCATTGGTCACTGGCTAAATAATATGGTTTGTACTGCGCTTGTTTTAGTTTCACCTGTACTGATTATTATGTTTTTGAGCGAAGTGGCATTGGGGGTTTATTCTTTATTTTGTCCTCAGCTAAATGCATTTTCACTATCATTATGTATAAAAGGAATTATTGCCTTTATATCATTACTGCTTTTCTTTACTTCGGCGATGACCACAGAGCTTTATGAATTTTTTAATAATAGATACTTTTATACTAATTTTATGAGTATTTATCATGGCTGAAAAAACAGAAAAGCCCACCCAGAAAAAACTCGATGACTCTGCAAAAAAAGGGCAAAGTTTTAAGAGTAAAGAATTAACATCAGGGCTTGTTTATCTTATTGGTGTTATATATTTGTTTCATCAAGTTGATTTAAGTGAATTTAGTCGCTTTTATCAGTCTCTTTTACTTCATCCAACGAATATCACATTAAAGAGTTATGTCAATATAATATCAAAACTATTTTTTGATATTGTTTTACCGATACTTGTTGTCACTTTTTTATCTGGTGCGATCCCTTCTTTATTTAGTTCACGATTTAAGCTTGCGACTGAAGCCATTAAAATTGATATTAATCATATTAATCCAATATCTGGATTTAAAAAAATATTTAGCATAAGAACAATAAAAGATCTTTTAAAAACATTATTATTTATAGTTATATTTTTAATTACTTGTTATGTTTTTATTATTTTACATAGTACGGAAATATTTATATTATACCGATCGAGTTTAAATATTATTGTTGATAAATGGTGTTCACTCGTCGTTAATTTTGTATTTGTGTTTTTTATTCTTTCAATACCTATTCTTATTTTAAATATTATTGCTGATTTCTTTATCTTTATGAAAGATATGATGATGGAAAAACATGAAGTTAAACAAGAATATAAGAATATGGAAGGTGATCCTGAAATAAAATCAACTCGACGGCAGTTCCATCAGGAATTACTTGATGAACCCATGAAAAAAGTGATCCGGGATTCATCTGCCGTTATTGTCAATCCAACCCATGTGGCGGTTGGTATCTATTTTGATCCTGATAATGGCATTATGCCTTTAGTTTCATTGAGTTGTATTAATGATAAAGCATTGGCAGTGAAAGCTTATGCTAAAAAAGTGGGAACACCTGTTGTTCGTTATCCTGAGCTGGCGAGAAAAATTTATCATAAATATCATTTATTTGATGTAATGATAGATCAAGATTTATTAGATGTTATGGATATTCTTATTTGGCTTAAGAGAATAGAAAATGAAGGATTATTGAGAGAAGAAATGGAATATATAAATTACTAATAAGTCAATCTAATGTATATATATTTTAATTATAATAATAATGTATTTATTTTTATAAATATAGGCGTGCGTTTTATTAAAGCAAATAATTAATAGTTAAATTAGAATTTCATTATTAATTATTCATCATAGATGAAAGGATTAACATCATGTCAGTATATGAAAAAATGTCAGAAAAAGAAATTGATCAATTAGCAAACTATATCGTATCTATTGTTCAGAATGGGGCATCACTCAAGGATGAAGGCGCTATCCCAGAAGGATTTATGGAAGGAATCTATTCATTTGCTTATGACTTTTACCAGAAGGGAAAACTGGATGAAGCTGAAGCGATTTTCAAATTTTTATGTCTCTACGATTTTTATAATGTTGATTACATTATGGGGCTTGCTGCTGTTAAACAATTGAAAAAACAGTATCAAGCAGCAATTGATCTTTATGCTTTAGCTTATCTAAATGCGAAAAACGATTATCGACCTGTCTTTTATGCAGGGCAATGTAATTTATCGCTTGGTGAAAAAGAAAAAGCAAAATATTGTTTTAATCAAGTTTCAGAAAAGATTAACGATCCAGCCATAAAAGAAAGAGCCAATATTTATTTAGAATCATTAAAAGATATTCCCCTTGTTGTTCTTAATACAGATGAAGAAGATAAGGAAGAACAGTATGAATGATATTAATAAAGTTAATGATGGCATTGTATTTTCTACACCTTTACCTTCTAAGGAGGTAGACAATGTTACTAAAAATACAACGCAACAAGCCCAAAGAATCAATACTGTAAATGAAAATATTGTTTCTTTGCAAATTAAAGATAAAGAAAATAAAATTTCCGCACCTGCTCTTAGAGCGCCTATTGAGCAGAAAAAAAATAATCAAAGGATTAATGTTCAGGATGATGTACAGTATAAAATAAATACTTTCCCTCAACAAAAAACAACGGGTAATAATGGAAGTATATTTCAAGCTCCACAATCATCACCAACTCCTTCTGTTATCAGCCACTCCCAAGATAATAAATCAAGTAAAGAATATGATTTTTTATACTTGCAATTATCCTATCAAAATGTCATTCATCAAAATGTTTTAGAGCAAATTAAAGATCCAGATAAGCTTGATTATTATATAGATAAACTAAATGCCTTATCGAAAGGTATTGATAGTTTAAGAGAGCAATTTAAATCAGCGATCGATGAATTTAAAAATAATAAAGATGCTTATATTGATTATTGGATGGAGGTCTATAATCAAATAAAATCGAATAACTTTAAAACGGAATCTGAAGTTATAGATTTTTTAAAAAATAATAATATTCCTATAGCATTAATTAAAGAATTATTATCAGGGAATATTAAATCTAAAAGTGATATGGAAAAATCACTTGAAAAGATATTTCCATTTTTGAAATTACCTGATGATCTCTCTAAATTATCCTTAGATGATTTGGATAAATTATATAGTAGTCTATCTCAATTCTTTGATAATATTTTTAAAGTTATGCCCAATGTTTCTATCAGTGAAGACAGAATTAATACAATCACTTCACATAAAGATGAACTAAGAGCATTAATTAATAAAAAAGAAAATACATCAATAAAAGAAAAGTTAGAGCAAATAAGAGAAGCATATCAAGCGCTTACGACAAGCCAAAGTGCATTAGAACTTGAAATAATGTCAGATTCTTTATCAGGAATGGCGTTATTAACTTTTTTATTAGCGAAAACACGAGAATTAACATTAAAAGTGATGTTACAGCGTTCTGAAAATGAGCAAAAACTCTTTGAGGAAATGCAAGAAGTGACGGAAAAATCACTTAAAGGAAAAATTGACGATCAAAAAGCCCAAATAAAAAAGCAAGAAGAAATTCAATTTTGGGCAGGTATTGGTTTAAAACTGTTAGGTGGATTATTATCCATCATTGCTGCTGTTGCTTCTATTTTTACTGCCGGAGCTTCTATGGCTTTAATGGCGGTTGCAGTTGTATTAATGGTTGCGGATGCTGCATTAACTGTTGCAGATGAAGTGTACCAAGCGATACATGGCACATCGTTTATGGATGAATTAATGCAACCTCTTACTGAAACTTTAATGGAAGCTTTAGATAAGGTGGTCGATTTTCTAGCTGATATGATTTATAGCGCTATCGATGGATTAAAGAAATTAGGTATAGATAAAAAAATTATTGAGGATATAAAAAACTCAATACAAGATAAATTAAAAATGGGACTTAAGGCTTTAATTACCGTGGTTCTATTTATTGCCGCAATTGCATTAAGTTTTGTTGTTGGTCCAGCTGTAAATGGTATAACAAATGTAGCGAAGAAAATAATTAATCAACAAGTCAGAGATACGTTGAAAAGAGTCTTCAATGAAGCACTTGAACTTATGATGGGAAAAATGATTAAAGAAATCATTGTTCAAGCACTTGAAGAAGCGATGAAGAAAATTAACAAACTACTTGCTAAAGAGATCAGCCAGAAGGCTGGTGTGATGTTAAACAGAACCTTAGTTGTTTCTAAGTTAGTTAATGCAACAGCAACAAATGCAGTTAATATTTATAGTAGTGTCCTTTCTGCAAAGATTATGCAATCTGTCGCTGACAGTAAAAAATTAGATACCATATTAAATCTTATTCAAAAGTTAATGGATAAGATAATGGAAAGTTATCATGAGAATATCGATACTATCACTGAAATTTTAAGAAATATGAGTGAAAAATCTTCTATAAGTAATCGAACTAAATCAGACATGATCAGAAATATATCTATTTAATAAAGTTTGTCTTTAATAAGGTATTAATATGAAAATAAGTGATAATAATGGATTAAATGACTATAAGCCTGAGTTTAATGAAACCATTGATAAAAAAGATGTTATTAATGATAGTAAACCAACTAAAGAAAATTTAGAGAGTCTAAATAAAGAGTTTGATAATAAATTAAATAGTATTTTAGATAGAATAAAAAATAATTCTAAACCAATTTTAGCTGAACCAGAAGTAAAAACGCCAGATATAAAAAAGATATTAAAATCACTCGAAGTTGATAACGATAATGATATTTATGATCATATAAAAACAGAAAACTTGGGTATGTTTAATTTCATCTCTGCGGATATGATGAAATTAATTAACTTAATTGTTAAATATTTAGAGGCTATGATTAAAAAGTTCGAAGCATCTAGAGAAATGGGTGTGATGCTGATGAATATTGAATTAAATATGGCTGATCAAATAAAAGATAATCTTAATAAAAAAGCCAATATTATGGTTGGTGCTGCAATTACGGGTGCCGGTATTTCAATGGCAATTCATGGCATGGGGGCTTTTGTTTCAATTAAAGGGATGGGGAAAGATCTTATTGGTCATTCTAATCCAACAATGACTACCGGTAACTTAGTGACTTCAACTGCGGATCCTTTAGCACGAGTGGCAGACCAAACTTTGCAGTCTCAAGGAATTGTACTTGATGGTAAGCAAAAAGTATTGGAAGCAAGAGGAAATATCAATAATCATGTTGTTAATAATAATAATGAGCAGCAACGCGAAGTAACGGAAGTGATAAAAGCATTATTACAAGCGATTGAAGCAATTATTCATGCGCAGCTGGATGCTGCTTCTGCAATTGGTTCGAATGTAAAAGGTTAATTTATGGCTAAAGCTATTGATTCAGGGATGTCTAATATAGCAAGTCATTCAAAAATTTATTCTTCAGATAATAATGTTGTTTCTACATCTAAAAATGAAAAAAACGTTTTAGATGATATGAAAGAGTTATTAATAAATATAAGACGAGAAAAAAAAGATTTTGATCTTGATAACTGGATTAGTTGTAATAATTTAAAGGGAAAAACAGAGAGGGAAATATATGTTTCTCTCTCTGAACAATATGATAAAAATATTATTTCTCATAATCAATGCTTAAATACCATGAAAAAATCAGAGCCAATTATAAAAGATGAAATTGCGGATGCTGGTTATTTTAAAGATTCATTGAGTGATTTTTTTTATGAAGTTAAGCAATCAATAATTGTGGGAAAAAATGATTATTTAGATGTTCTAAAAGATGTTTTTTCCAACTATATGGATTATGTAAGAGAGTTAAGGACAGCAATATCCTCTTTAAGCCAATATGTAAAAGCAGGAGAAAAAGATGGGCACATCAGTATAAACTATGTAAGATTTTATGGTGAGTTAAAACATATCATTAAAAAATACAATGAGAAAGGAGCTCATTGTTTTCATCAGAAATTATTATTTAAGCATTTAAGTAATGGAGGATATTTACGTAATATAAATGAGAATAATATCTTCTATCTTACAGAAGAGAAAATAAAAAAATCAGTAGAATCAATAGAGAGACTGTTAAAAGAAGTAAAGGGAGTTAGTACTGTTAAAAAATATAGTTTGGATGAAACAAATAATGAAGATGGATTCAATAACGATATTAGTGTACAGTTTAATTGTGTAATTGATCTTTCTGATGTTGAAAAATTTATAAGAAATATTGAGATTCACTTGCGATTGCAAAATATATTATTAGATAGTGATATAGAGAATAAAAGAAAAGATTTTATTCTTGAAAATGAAAGAAGGAAAAAAGAAATAGAGGATATTATAGCATCAGGTGAAATTTATGAATCAACGCAACCTCTTATAGATGTTGATCGTGAGATTGCTAAGATTGTAGTAGAAAATAATAAAAAAATAGAAGAAAGCTCGATTTATTATGATATTTTGCAAACCGAATTTGATTTGTTTAAAAAATCACTTGATTCATTAGAAAAGAAAGTAAATTCTAATCTTGATGAACTCTCTAAAAAATACAGCTCAGCAAATAGCAATTATGATAATTTTGTTAAAATAGTGAGCAGTACAATGAATACATTATTAGAAATGGCGAAAGGTTTTTTACGATTTTAACTTTTTATAGAGATTAAAAGTAAAGTTTATATTTTTAGAGGAAATAGCTCAATAGTGCTAACGTTTATGTGTTGTTTTAAATTTTATTAAAATATTAATTTTAATTTTTTCTTGAAACAACTTCTTTTATTTTTATATAAAAGGTTAATGTTATGGCTACTGCTATTAGTTTTTATGTACCAAAAAGTAATAATAAATCACATGTAGAAAAGAAGTTCTATAATGTGCAAGAATATAATAAAGATAAATTTTTAAATCAATCAGATTTTTTATTAGAAGACATAAAGAGAGAATATCAAGGTATTTATCTTAATGATAGTAAAGGTGATAATAAATTTGAACATCTTTCCAACAAAGAAAAAGGTTTTTATCTTGATGAACAATATGTAAAAAATTATATTAGTCAAAAGGAAATCCTAAATGAAATTTATTATGCTTCTCGTACCATAGAAAATGTGCAATCAAATGACAGTTATCCAACAGATTCATTAAGTGATTTATTTGATGAAGTAAAACAGTCCATTATTGCGGGTAAAAATGATTATTTAGATGTTTTGAAAGATATTTTTTCCAAGTATATGGATTTTGTAAAAGAGTTAAGAGAAATATTATCTGAATTAAGCCAGGCAACGAAGGCAGGTAGTAAGGATGGATATATCAATGTGAATGTTGATGATCTATACGATAAATTAAATTTATTGAAAATGAAATTACAAAGACCTGGTTTTTTTAGCTTGGATATGAATTTTATAAAAGAGGATGATGGTCGATTTTATCGAATAATTAATGGAGAAAAAATATATTATCAAAATAATACTGAAGTAGATAAAGCGGTTAATGCAGTAGAAAAATTACTTAGTCAAATTAAAGGTGTGACATCAAAAAAAAATGATAATTCGGGGAATGTTAGACCTAATATTGATTTTTCATTTGATGTTAACTTGGATTTATCAGGAATAGATAAATTACTTGATTATTTAGATAAAATGCCGAGAGGCGGGCATGATATTTTACAAACGGAGTTTGACTTAATAAAGAAAACATTAGATGCAGTTGAAAAAGGCGTTAATACTAACTTGGATGAATTATCAAAAAAATACAGTTCTGCAAATAGCAATTATGATAATTTTGTAAAAATAGTCAGTAGCACTATGAATACTTTATTAGAAATGGCAAAAGGATTCCTACGTTTCTAACGTTATATAGAGTAATATTATGGAAGATAATACTTTTTATAAATAGAAGAGAGCTGATATATGATGATACCAGCTCTTTTTTTATAGATAATAATTAAAATTTATATTCAATACCCAACCAGTAATTACGGCCATCTTCCATATAACCTTGAGTATATTCATAAGACTTATCAAAAAGATTATTTACAGAAGCATTAGCAGTAACACCATATCCAAAATCATAATCTAAACGAAGGTCAGTTTTTGCATAACCTGTCAGCTTGTCATTTTCATCAATGCGGTTATAGGCCCAACTTTGTGCTTCTTCCATAATGGTAAAGCGAACCTGTTCAGCAGGAATAAATGTTATCCACATATAGGCTTTATGTTTTGGTAAACCTTCAACGTGTGCTATTTGTTTAGGATCACTATGGATATAGCTGTAATTTAAGCCTAGCTCTAACCAATCTGTCACATTACCTTTAGTACCTAAATCAAGCCCAACATAGTCAACACGTCCACTATTTTGGTTTTGGAAGAATGCGTTGCCATCACGATAAACGGTATGTGCCATAATTGCATCATTGACTCGGTTATAGTAAATACTGGTTTGGTAACCCCATTTATCTGTAATGTGTCCTTCATAGGTTAAGTCGAAAGATAATGCACGTTCAGGATCTAAATCTGGATTGATGATCCCTTTAGAACCATCTTTGGGTTTTTCACTTGTATAACGCTCTTTTTGTGTAGGGAAGCGGCTACGATCAGATACAGAGAAACGTACAACATCATCATTAGCTAATGAATATTTTGCCATTATTTCCCAGTTAAAGGCTGTTTGCTTGTTATCATCAGCGCCTTTATCAGTCTCAACGCTATCGCGCCAGTCATAGCTAATTGCACCCACTAAATCGAGATCATTCGTGGCAGCCCATTGATATTCTGTTGCTAAAGACCACGTTCTATCTTTATAACGCATCCAATCACCATTTTTCTCTTTCTGGGAACGGTGAACGTCATCTTTCCAGTGAGTAGCGAAAGAGAGTAGATCATTTTCACGAGTATCGATAGCTAACTGTAATGCGGCACCGGTGCTGTAGTCGTCATAGTGACTGTAATCAGGGGTATCGCCTTTTTTAGGATACATATAAAGGGTATTTTCAAATTTATCGTGATAAGCACGACTTTGTAATTTCATACCATCAGTAATTTGAGTAGTACCGCTATAGTAATAGCTTTCTTTGTTGTAATCTGGCCATGCCCAATATTTAAATTTACCTTTACCCAAGGTTGATGGTGGGCTATTTTTTTCACCGTCTTGTTTTACATAAGTTAGGGTATATTCGTCAGAAGCGCGTGGTGTCCAACCCACTTTGATCATGCCACGTTTATCATTTGTTGCTGAATTATCACGACGCCCATGAGTGCCTGCCGCCACATTATTTTCATCAGCACCGGGAATTGGAGTAAAACGTTGTTTTAATTGACTACCACTGATTTGAATAAATCCTAAATCATTACGTGCACCTAAGCGTGCACTCATATTGTGTGCATAATCAGCGCCACGAGCAAAACCTTGAGAATAAGCAATGCTTCCTTCTAATGGTTTTTTCGGCGTCGCAGTGGTGATATTAATTGCACCACCCATTAAGTTAGGGCCTTGCAGTAATGAGGTATAGCCTTTGTTGACTTCAATGCTTGCCAGATCGTTCGTGGTAAAACGTGCCAAGTCTAAGTTGCCATCATAAGGAACATAAGTTGGAATACCATCAAAGAATACAGGCACTTGGCGGCTATCAAACCCACGCACTTTAAAGGTGTATTCATTACGGTTACCCGATTTTTGCATTACAACACCGGGTAATGTTGAAATTGCTTGCGCCGCATTGACCTTATTTTGTTCAAGCATTTGTTCTTGCGTCAATATATCTGGATTTGCTGCAATTGGGCTACTCCATACGGTTAATAAGTCGGGAGTGGGTTGTCCATAAGTGGTGTCAGCAAGTGCAATACTGGGTAAGAGAGCAAGAGATAAACAGTAGCATAGAGGTTTTAATTTCATCATTTCAATCTCAGTTTATAATCCATATGTAATTTTTTATATAACGATATGCGTAAAAATAAATGAATAAAAAGAGTGCTACATTTGTTAGCACTCGGTTTTTTTATAAAATAAAGCAACAAACTCATATAAAAGAAGTTCAGCAAAGATGTTCTTCTATACCACTACAACTATTTCCTTGTTATCACTTCTGTTACATTGAGTTGATGTTGTTTTTATTTATTATTGATTAAATATGTAAATACCCACTTACTTGTAAGTTATTATTTTATTTATTTTTTTTGGTCAATGTGAACTTTAATATCCGTAGGTGGAGCATAATAGGGTGAAGACGTTACCATCAAGGTGATGCCCGTTTGTGCATATTTTTCGATAGTATTTAGGTTAATACCGCCAGCAACGGAAAGATGACAATGTGGTGCAATATGTGGCACTTCTTGTTGTAGCAGTGCAATATCTTCAATAGAGAACTTATCGAGCTGTAAAATATCAGGCTGTGCTTTTAATGCCTCTCTTGCTTGTTCAATATTATCAACTTCTACAACAATGCATTTTTCAGGTGCAGCTTGGCGTAACTGCTTAACATGTTGTGCCCAATTATTTGGCTCTGATAAAAATCGACGATGGTTAGTAAAGAGCAAAATAGTTTCAGAGCAACCTTGACGATGAATGACACCACCGCCCGCTAGTACGGCTTGGGTCGCCAGTAATTTAGTATTAGGGATATTTTTACGTGTACACGCAATTTGCCCTTTAGGTTGATAGCGGTGATAAATATCTAGCATTCTTGCCATATAATCACTCACGCCACAGCTCCACTCAAGGACATTTTGTACCACTTTCCAGCCTTGATGTAGTGCATCCGCACGACCTTCAGCTGTGATTAAACAATCACCGGCATTAGCAAAATCACCATCTTGTTGATGTGCGGTTACTTCTAATCCTAATTTTTCCAATAAGCGACAACCTAGAGTGATCCCACTGACGCAACCTGCTTCACGACGTGTAAAGATCATTGTGCCCAGTTGATTACTAATATTCAGTGCTCGGCTGGTGAGATCACCATATTGAATATCTTCCATCAACAAATTATCAAGAAAGGCATCAGGATAATAAATCATAGGGTTAGCTCACTTTCAGGAACAACATCCCAAGAAACCATTGCCCAATCACGAGTTGGTGAAATTAGGGAAATACCTTTTTCAATACTTTCATGATAGTAAGTTGTTAGGCGTGTAATTTCGTCTTCGCTTAAAGGCCCTACGGAGAAGTTAATACCTTCAATAAATTGTTCAAGGCTATTGAAATTGCTTTGGCAATTACGGCTACGGATGTAATCCACTTTAGGGTGAATGCCCATTTGGTTTAGCATATTCACAGCATAAATGTACGTTGGAAGTGTAGGAACATTTCGACCCAGTAAGCGAATAATGCGTTGATCAACAAAGGTTGGTGAAACTGTGTGAGTAGTATAAACACGTAATTTAGCTTGGCGGTTTAGTTTTAACAGCGCTGTTTTTAAATCCATGACTAATGTTGAACGTGAAGCAACGGCAATATCACAACGAGGAAGCGTATCCCAGCTATCTTCCCATGAACACGTTATAAATTCTGCGTGGTTGATGCCCGCTTGTTCAGCTCTGCGTTTAGCGACCGCTAACATCCCTGTACTGTAATCAATACCAATCGTTTTTTTGAATTTATCTGCAACATGAATACTGATAGAGCCAGGGCCACAACCTACATCTAATAGGGTTTCAGCATCGGTAAAATCCATCATTTCACGAAATTTTATTAAATAGGGGTCGTTAGGATTGGCACAGGTTTCTGCCATTTTTTCAGCACGTTTGTCCCAATGTTCCGGCTCTTTTTTGGTTCTTTCTGCCTGTACCATATGGTTTTTATAAAGTTCAGCAAAATCTGTGGTTTCAATTGTGTTCATATTCTTGCCTATGGTCATTTTTATTATCAGAGTATGCGTGAAAATGCGCCTGAATATCTGTTGGTTGTACACCATAAAGGTGCGCTAAATTGTCGGGTGTCAGCAAAATATCAGGTCTATCTTGCAAAACGGGCACATGAGGTGTTAGCAAAATGACATCATCAGCCAAAGAAGCGGCATGTTGAGGGTGATGTGTAGACATAAAAACACTGATCCCTAATGCTCTTAATGCCTTAACTTGGGTAAGTAGTTTGATTTGATTACCAAAATCAAGGCTTGCCGCGGGTTCATCCATAATCAACAATTTGGGTTGTTGTACCAAAGCGCGTGCAATGAGTACCATCTGTTTTTCACCGCCACTTAAGGTATCAAAAGTTCGGTAAGTAAGATGAGAAAGCGAAAGCATTTCTAAGGTTTCCATTGCCATAGTTTTATCTTGTGAACTTGGCATCGAAAAAAAGGAGAGATGCGCGCCTCGGCCCATGACAACCATGTCAATAACATTGAAAGAAAAGGGGATATGTGTTGCTTGAGGAACATACGCCACAACTTTAGCAAGTTCTGTTGGTGACCACTCACTCAGTGTTTTACCCACAATATTAATCTCACCATCAATACAAGGTATTAGGCCTAATAACGTGCGCATCAATGTCGTTTTGCCACAACCATTGGCACCTAATAAGCAAATTATTTGCCCTTGTTTGATATGAAAGGAGAGATCTTTAATTAAGGGTTTATCTTTGTAACCAATGGAGAGTCGACTGGCGTTAGCAATGATCATGTGCCTTTCCTCGTTCTGAGCAATAACATTAAGAAGAATGGCGCACCAATGGCGGAGGTTAAAATACCTAATGGGAGTTCAATATTGGCAATCGTGCGGGCTAATGTGTCAGTAATTAATAACATAATAGCACCAACAAGCAAGGAAACAGGGAGTTGCTGGGTAAAGTTAGCACCTACTAACAATCTGGCAATGTGAGGTACAATTAAACCTAACCAGCCAATAATGCCCGCAATAGAAACTGCACTTGCGGTTATTAATGTCGCAGACAAAATAAAAACAAGTCGTGTAACTTCGACATTTAAACCCAATGCTCTGGCTTCTTCATCGGAGAGACTGAGTATATTCATACGCCAACGCAGTAAAATTAACGGAATAAAGCCCACTAACATTAAAGGTGCGACAGAAAGTAAATCAGAAGCGGTAATAGTCGAAAGACCACCTAAGAGCCAAAAGGTAATTGAAGGCAATTGCGTATAAGGGTCGGCGAGAATTTTCATCAATGAGATTGTGGAGCCACATAGTGCACTGATAGCAATACCGACTAATACAAGCGAAAGTACGGGATCATGTTGTTTCGCAAGTCTTGAAATAAAGTAGACTAGAGCAACGGTTGCTAAACCGCCCGCAAAAGCGAAAAGTTGAATCGACAACATGGATTGTCCAAGGAAAATACCTAAAACGGCACCGACACCAGCGCCAGACGAAACACCAAGAATATCAGGTGATACTAAAGGGTTACGAAACATGCCTTGATAAGCAGCACCTGCAATCGCTAATCCTCCACCAATTAAGATAGCAGCCAGAACGCGAGGAAATCGTATTTGCCAAAAGACCGTTTCAGTTCGGCTGTATTCCACATTACCAGTTAATTTATTACTCACTAGAGTCCACAGCTCATTGGTAGTAAGTGAATACTTACCACTAGTGATCGCAATTAACGCGACAATGGAAAATAACGCAAAAAGAAGCGTGATGCGTGCCGATTGACTCATGAATACCCCAGCAATTGCTGACATTGTTCAGTACTTAATTGTGTATGGTAAAAATGAGCAAAATAGTTTTGCAGATCGTAAGCGACTTGTTTTTCGATTCGAGGATCGAAATGGCTTTGTAGGCGACGCATTCCCATTAAACGATTAATACCCGGAGGACCATCTAACCAACCAAATGGTAAGCCTTTAAATAGTAATACTTTTTTATTTTTAACGGCTTGGATGTTTTTCCATACAGAGTCTTGCATTATTTGCTGATAGGCATTTTCATCTTGTGTGATGATAATTTCAGGGTCCCACATTAACAGCTGTTCAGGTGATATATCCGTCAACCCGGTGAAATCAGGCACATCTACCACGTTTTCAAAACCTAATGCCTCAATGGCTTCTGTATGAATTGAGCGTCTTGCACCCGTTTGTAATCCTTTTGCGCCACGAGCAAGATAAAAACGCGGGTGCACTTTTTGTTCAGAAACAAATAGGGCTGCATCACTAAGGTATCGTTCTGCAATTTGCGCTAATGTTTCTGCTCTTTCTGTAGCCCCTAATAAAGCCCCTGTTTGACGCAATTGGGCAGGACTATCTTTTAATGTGCCATCAATTAACACATAAGGTATACCAGTTTGATCGGAAACTCGTTTTGCTAATGAGCGGTAGGTTTCATCTACATTTCCACTATCAATAATGATATCGGGTTCTAGCGTTAGTAAGGCTTCTAAAGATAGGGTACTTCCTCGTCCTGACAAACGCCCTAAACGGGGTAATTTGCGTAAGTCCTCTGCAAATAAAGGGCTTTTCTCTAAATTAAGGGATGAGAAACCTAATAGTTTTTCAGGGGCTAATGCGAGCAATAATTGATCGGTCGGAGGCCCAGCACTGATCACTCGATGGATTGCCGTTGATGCCGGAATATGACCGAATTGTGCTGCAATACGCGAGGTTATCGCGGCTCTTACCGAATGTGGAAGTGCAGATAATGTCACAATTGTTGTGAGGTAAGTTAGAAATTGTCGTCTGTAGATCGCCATAAGTTCACACTATTTATTGTTTTATATTGGTATCGTTGTTTCATTTATTATATAGCGAAGAATACTATATTTCCTTTGGCTTAAGTCAAGGGATAGTCAGTCAAAATCAAATCTGTGCACACATCTGAAAAACTTTATTCGAAATAGTGTATAACGTAAGGCTATAATCAGCGTTCTTGGAAAAATAAAGCGCGTATTAATACGAATGTTTTTGGATAGTTGCGATATAAAATGAAAAAAAAACGCCCCTCATTGCAGGATGTAGCTTCACGCGTTGGTGTCACCAAAATGACAGTTAGTCGTTTTTTGCGTAACCCAGAACAGGTTTCTGAAGCTTTACGAGAAAAAATTGCGCGCGAGTTAGATAGTCTTAATTATATTCCTAACCGTGCTCCTGATATCTTATCTAATTCTACCAGCCATGCGATTGGGGTATTGCTACCTTCTTTAACTAACCAAGTTTTTGCTGAAGTTATTCGTGGTATTGAATCAGTAACAGATAAATATGGCTATCAAACTATGTTAGCGCACTATGGATATCGTGCTGAAAAAGAAGAAGAACGCTTACTTTCATTGCTCTCTTATAATATTGATGGGCTTATTCTTGCAGAAAGAACACACACACCAAAAACAATAAAAATGTTAGAAACAGCAGGCATTCCTGTGGTGGAAATTATGGATAGCGTTTCACCTTGTTTTGACTCTGCTGTGGGGTTAGACAACATTGATGCATCACAACAGATGGTCAGTGAAATGATCAAGCGTGGCTGTAAACGTGTTATTTATCTTGGCGCAAGACAGGATGAACGTACTCTAATGCGTTTAAACGGGTACGAGAAAGCGATGCAAGATGCAGGCTTACCTACAGGTAATGTAATGACACCGAAAAGCTCGTCGTATTCGTTAGGCGCTGAATTATTACATGCTGCACGTAAACAATACCCCGATTTAGATGGGCTTTATTGTACCAATGATGATATCGCCATTGGTGCTGTTTTTGAGTGCCAGCGTTTAGGTATTTCAGTACCTGATGATATTGCTATCTCAGGTTTTCACGGACATGACGTAGGGCAAGTAATGACTCCTCGTCTGGCGAGTATCTTTACGCCACGTGATGAAATGGGGCAACAAGCAGCAGATTTATTGCTTAAACGCATGAAAGGCAAAATTGCTCGAGGACAAGTTATTGATGTGGGTTTTCGCATTATTACAGGTGAAAGCATATAAGAAATTAATTTATTGATAATGTTTAGATTTATCATTTAATAACCCTAGTGTTATGAAATAATTAACATTAGGGTTTTTTATTGAGCCTTAAATAAATATCGAGTCACTCCTCCAATATTTTGTTGTTAGTTTGTAGATCATCTTACTTTCATTTGAGAGTCGCCTCACATTTTCACTTCTTAGTTGATCTTCGTTGTTGTATTTACCTTACCACTTCGGATATGTTACCCGTAACAGTTACGGGTAACATTACAAAAAAGACTTAATATCTGCCTTAAAGGAGCATTCTATGAACGATACCCAATCCCTACACCATGTTTTCATCTTAATGGGGGTATCAGGCAGTGGTAAATCTGCGGTCGCAAGTGGTGTGGCACAACGTACAGGTGCTGCATTTTTAGACGGTGATTTTCTACACCCTCGCTCAAATATTACTAAAATGGCATCAGGCCAAGCTTTAAATGATGAAGATCGTAAACCTTGGTTACAAGCACTAAATGATGCTGCTTTTGCGATGCAAAGAACAAATAGCGTATCGCTAATTGTCTGTTCTGCATTGAAAAAACAATATCGTGATATGTTAAGAGACGGCAATCAATGCCTGCACTTTTTATATTTAAAAGGTGACTATGAGCTGATTGAAAGCCGCTTAAAAGCACGTAAAGGGCACTTCTTTAAACCTCAAATGTTAGTGACTCAATTTGAAACCTTAGAAGAGCCAACCAACGCTGAAAATGATGTGTATGAAATTGATATTTCAATGCCACTTGATGATGTAATTGAGAGTGCAATTAATAAAATAAATTCAGTGACACAAGGGGCTTTTGAAGGGGAAACAGTATGAGTACATTAACGCTTGTGCTAACTGCGGTTGGCTCGGTTCTATTATTACTCTTTTTCGTTATGTATGCGCGTTTGCATGCATTTATTGCGTTGATGATTGTTGCTATCGGTGCAGGTATTTTCTCTGGAATGCCACTTGAAAAAATCACTCAAACTATGCAAAACGGAATGGGTGGAACATTAGGTTTCCTCTCTATCGTGGTAGCACTGGGTGCAATGTTCGGTAAAGTGCTACATGAAACTGGGGCATTAGACCAAATCGCAGTCCGATTATTAAAATATTTTGGTGAGAAACGAGCTAACTACGCATTGGGTATTGCAGGCTTAATTTGTGCATTACCTCTGTTTTTTGATGTTGCCGTTGTCTTATTAATTGGTGTTGTCTTTGCGGTTGCTCGTCGTACTGGCGGCAATGTGGTAAAAATGGCTATCCCTCTGTTTGCGGGTGTTGCAGGTGCTGCCGCCTTCTTATTACCAGGACCAACACCGATGCTATTAGCTGACCAAATGAACGCTGATTTTGGTTGGATGATTTTAATTGGTTTATGTGCGGCTATTCCGGGCATGTTACTAGCTGGCCCTATCTTCGGTAACTTTATTAGCCGTTACGTTACCTTAGAATTACCAAAAGATTTAACTGAACCAAGTCTGGGCCAAAACAAAATGCCTTCTTTTGGTTTTAGCCTTGCTCTTGTGTTATTGCCTTTAGTGTTAGTGGGATGCAAAACCATTGGCGCACGTTTCGTTGAGGAAGGTTCTCAGCTATATAATATTCTTGAATTCGTTGGTCATCCATTTATCGCAATTCTTGTGGCTTGTTTAGTGGCTATTTATGGTCTTGCTATTCGTCGTGGTATGAGCAAAGAAAAAGTAATGGAAATCTGTTCTGCTGCAATCCAACCTGCGGGGATTATTTTGTTGGTAACGGGTGCAGGTGGTGTTTTTAAACAAGTTCTGGTGGATTCGGGTGTTGGTCCGGCATTAGGGAATGCTTTAATTGGCGCAGGTATGCCAATTGCGGTGGCATGTTTTATTCTTGCTGGTGCTGTGCGTGTTATTCAAGGCTCTGCAACGGTAGCGTGTTTAACTGCAGTAGGTCTAGTTTTACCAGTTATCAATGAGTTGGGCTACAGTGGCGCACAAATGGCGGCATTATCAGTGTGTATCGCGGGTGGCTCTATTATTCTTAGCCATGTTAATGACTCAGGTTTCTGGTTGTTTGGTAAATTTACTGGTGCGACAGAAGCACAAACCTTAAAAACATGGTCTTTAATGGAGACTATTCTTGGTACAACAGGTGCAGTTATAGGCATGATATTCTTCGCTTTTCTCTAATATCTAATCTTTATTTTCACATTGTTAGCGCGTCTTTTGACGCGCTTTTTTTCATTACAATAAATAACTATTAAATGTGACAGAAAATACCAAATTTCTCATTAACCTATAGGTTTCTTTATTTCGGTGGGCACACTAGGGTTGTCATATTATGGTTGACTATAATTCGCTTTTTATTAAACACACTGATTGCAATATTCACACAATCACACTTATTCGAGATTCAATTTTAGCATCAAGTAATAAGCTACAAAATAAGCTCAGTTTGCTTGATGAAATGGAACATCTCTTTAGCCAAATGTTAGATAACTCACAATCATTGACTCAATTTCTAAATGAAGTGGATGCGCATTTTACATATAGCCGAAAAGAGATAGACGATTTTTCAAGTTGGCTGAAAAAAATTAAAGATAGTGCTAGCAATATTGATAGGCTTTCCAGTCAGGCAAATATTTTATCAATTAATTCAGCAATTGAAGCTGGACACATCGGGCGTGAAGGGGCAGGGTTCTCAGTCTTAGCCCAAGAGATGAAAAAATTATCATTAGAAATCCAGAAACAAGCTTCTTCTATTGCCAGCATTAATAATAATTTAGGTGCTCGTTTTATTCCTGTTAAAGCAACCACAGAAAAAAACCAACAGCAGGTTCAACAAGTTAAAACACTGGTTGAAGAAGGGCATCAAAATTTAACGTCACTGTCAGAACAAGCTAGCGAGCTTAAACATATTTTTACCTTTCTTTCGATGCAACAGTTTTTTAATACGGTTAAACTTGATCATGTTTTATGGAAAGAAGCGATTTATATCCATTTATTGAATAATGATGATGAACACTGTGTTAATCAGCATACAGAGTGCCGTTTAGGCAAATGGTATTATCAAGGTGATGGGCGGAAATTTGCAGGTACAGAGGCTTTTCGGCGTTTAGAACAGCCGCATAAGTTAGTGCATGAATGTGGACGTTTAGCATTAAAGGCCAATATAGAAGATAATCAAGAAATGGTTGCACACTATATAGAGCAAATGGAACAAGCCAGCGTTGATGTTATCAAATATGTTGATGTTTTATTAAACTCAGATAATTACTAACTTGATGAATAAAACAAGAAAAACAAAAAGGAGCGATAAGCTCCTTTTTGTATGTTGAACTGCGTGAATTAGCTCTTGTTTATTAAGGTATTTAATTGGCTATAAAGTGTATTGGCACTGCTTTCATAACCTTCCCGAGAAAGATGAACACCGTCAGGTCTGGCTAAATCATACAGCGCCCATGCTTTTATCGAACATTCGCCACCCATATAATCACGCCAATCCCAAAAGAGCGTCTTCTCTTGCTGAGCCACTTCTTTTTGAATTCTGATAATATCACTTAGCCATTGAGGTTGTTGTGAACGACAATCTGGTGCTTCTTTATTTTTAACTGAATCAGACGGTCCAATTAATAAGATAGCGCTATTAGGTGCTTGTTGGCGAATTTGACGAATTTTATCCGTCAGTTGTTGGCGATAGGCATTTAAATCAAAAGTATCATTAAAGGCTTCATTGGTACCATAAGCTAAAATCACCATATCAGGATTTAGCTGGCCTAATGTTTCTGTCCATTGTGCGCCCCATCTATCCATCATATTGATTGTGGCACCATTAATGCCTAACGAGGAGAGCATGACGCCAGGTTGTTGATTGGTGATCAACCACCCCCCTAATTTAACTGGCTGGCTTTTGCTAACTGTAATACTGACTGGAAAAGTCATAGTAATTGGATTTGAAAACTGCCATTTACCTTGCGTTTGCGATAATGAAAGGGCTTTGCTTGTCGATGACTGTACATTTACTTGTGCTGTAGTTGGCGTTTTATAGAGCGCTTGTAATTGATAACGTTGCTGAGTTATTGGGTTTTCAGATAACTGTAATTTAGCCCATTTAGCTTGTGGTTCACTAATAAACCCGCCCAATGGGAAATCAGGATCGCTATCTTTTCTGCTTGAAAGCAGTGTCCATGCTTTTTTATCGCTTTGGTATTGTACGTTTGCAATACGTTGTCCTGCGATATTAGTCGGAGGAATAAAACCAATACCACCATTACCGTAATCGGCTTGAAAACGTTCACGCAACTTACCACTGAAAAAATCAGCCGCAGTATGAGAATCCCCTAACTGAACAATGTGCACTGTTTGATGGCCTTGTTGTAATTTTTTAACAAAGCTTGAAAAGTGAGGGTCGTGATAGTTGTAGAGTTGCCTTGAACCATCAGCAGGTAATACTGTGGGGGTGGGTAACTTCACTGTTTTTTCAGTGTCTTGGTTACAAGCAACTAAGAGAGAAACCAAAGCCAGTATGATTGAGCTACTGACTAAAGTTTTACACTCAAGGATGTGCGTTAATTGTTTCATTTACAATAACCGTGTTTTTATCTTTTACATCATCGACTGCATTATCTTCTTTTGTTTCTTCTTGAAGATGAATACGTGAGAATACCTGTTGAGCAATAATTTGCTGACCTTTTAAGCTAAAATGAATACCATCACCGGCTCTTAACTTAACACGGCTGCTACCATCACCCATATAATCAGAATAAATATCTTTCTCATATTTAAACATATCATTAACAGAAAGGTAAATTTCACCCATTTTCTCAGCTTCTTCTCGGTAAAGTTTATCAAGATATGCCATACCTTCAGATAACTTTTGTTTACGCATATTGGGTGGCCCAACCCAAATAACCGTAACATTATTCTGTCTGGCATTTTCTATAATGCCTGCAATGCGTGCTCGATAAGTTGATTCCCATGCTTCACTAGCAAATTTTAAGTAACGCCCACCACCATCAGGTGGCATATCCCAAGGATCGTTAGGGCCTAAAAAGACTACCAGTAATTTAATGGTATCGTCACTGGCTAAACGTGTTGCAATAGTTTGTGGCCAATTGAAAAAGCGCGGATAAGCAAGTCCTGTACTTTGTTTACTTAAATCAATACTGCTGATGTTGTAATCCGTTTGCAGTTGGCGTTTAAGTAGTGGCGCGACGCCTTGCATCATTGAGTCACCCGCAAATAGGACTTTATCTTTTGGTGATAAGGTAATTTCTGTTTTTTGAACGATAGGTTTTAAGGCTTCTAATGCCGCATCAGAGACGTCAGTAACAGAATGGTAAGGTAATCCTCCCATTATTTGCTTACGCTCCAATAATTGCGGAAAGCGTTGCGTTAGTTGAGATGCAGGTCGCGTATACCCATTAAAGAAGTGCAAGCCCACAGCAAAACCTTCAGGAAGTTGTTCTGGTGTGGAGGTTTGTACAATAGGTTTTGCCTGATTATCAGGATGGTGAACCTGTAGATAATCGCTGTAACTTTCTATTGCAACAAATACGCCATCACGCAGTTGTCCCCCCACTTTCCAAGTATAATAATGAGAAAGCCCAGACCAAGGTGCAGGGCGATGATATTGTTGTTGCCAAAAGCGCTCTAGTGATGTTTGGTTTAACCAAATCAGTAAAAGGGTACTCAACAGCACCATTAAGGCAACTTTTGCTGTCTTTTTTAGGTTTGAGCAGAAATCAAAAGCTGGCATAAATAAATCCTGGCACCCCATCTGGAGACAACATAAAAATAATTGTGAGGATCAACGCAAGTGGTAGAGGGTAAACATACCACGGCACTTTTTTCTCAAGACGAGCTACTATCTCCTTTAAGGTCACAAAGCAAGGATAAAGTAAGAACAGTCCCCAGAACATAAAGAGCGTTAAACCTTCAGCTTGTAATGATGCCCAAGCGCCCGTACTAAAGAGTTGCTGTATTAAGACAAACGCATCACCTACAGTTTGACTGCGGAAAAATATCCACGCAAAGCAAACAAAGTGGAAAGTGATTATCCATGACAACAACATATTTAATGACGATAACGCACTCGGTGGGGCATTTTTCTTCAAAGGAAAGAGACGGTGTTTAATATTTAATAGCACCACACCAATCCCATGAATAGCACCCCAAATAATAAAGGTCATGGCAGCGCCGTGCCATAATCCAGAAATCACCATAGCGGCAAAGGCATTAAAGTTTTGTCTAATTACGCCTTTACGATTACCCCCTAAAGGAATATAGACGTAATCACGAATAAAGGTAGATAAACTGATGTGCCAGCGACGCCAGAAATCGGCTAAGTTTATCGCTAAATAAGGGGCATTAAAGTTACGAGGCACGATAAAGCCTAGTAATAACGCGATACCAGTGACAAGATTGGTGTAACCCGAGAAATTAAAATAGATATGCCATGCGTAGGCATAAACTGCTGTCAGCACTTGTCCGCTTTGCGCTAAATCGGGTGCATTAAATACCGGATCAACATAGTTTGTTGAAAACCAACCACTTAACCAAAAGAGTTTTGCGATTGCTAAAACAATCAGCATTATTGCTCCTTTGTAATCAATGATTTTACGGGTTGGCGCCTGAATTTGCGGAAGAAATTCTTTAGCACGATTAATTGGGCCAGCTACGATGCTTGGGAAAAAGCACAGATAAAGCACAACATCCAAAAACGGGGCTTTGGGGATCTCTTTTCGACAAACGGAAACCACATAACTGACCGAATGGAATATATAGAATGAAAGCCCTAATGGCGCAAGTAACTCAATCAGCGGTAACTCAATGCTGAGTCCCCATTGCTGGAATGCTTGGGTGAGTGTTTCTTGGAAGAAGGAGTAGTATTTAAAGGCTGTAAAGTAAACACCCACCAATAACCCTAATAGCCAATAAATGACTTTAGAAGATGTGTACTTAGTTAATATATTCGCCAGTAAATAAATAAACAGTGTATAGCTTAATAAGATTATCGCAGGACGATAATCTGCATAAAATAGAAAAGCATAACTGACTGTAATCAGTAGGATATTTTGGATCTTAACGTGCTTTTGGAAGAGCCAGTATAGAATAAAAAAGCTAACAAAGGCTCCGAGAAACTCGAATGAAAAAAAATTCATAAATGGCTCTAAGGGTGTGATTTAAAAGTCATACCAAATGTATTACCCCATATATTATGAATTCTAAGCTGGCTTTCAATCAAAAGATTATCTTGTGATAAATAAAAGCCACTTTTCTCTAGAAAGAAAAGTGGCTTTTTGCCAGATGAAAGCCTGTTAAGGCTTAACTATCTTGTTTCGACTGCAACTGAACTTGAGTGATCAGTTTTTTATTTGAGTCGAACATTTCGGTCAGATAATCGTTATAACTTGAGCCCAATTCTGAGTAACCTTTCAAGTCAGTGATTAACTGGCGAGAGTCGAGTTGTTGCTGCGTCATTCTTTGCTGTGCTCTTGAGGAGCGCAATGAATTATAGGCGCGGTGCGTATTGAGATTACGCATATAAGCAATCACTGAGCCTTCAATATCAGGGTAGGCTGCATAGCCTTTGGTTTTCCCTGGAACGTTATTGCAAGACTGACTCCCACATCGCATACCGAATAGATTGTTATTTTGTTGTGCCAACTTTGATGTCCCCCAGCCAGATTCTGTAGCGGCTTGCGTTGCGACAAAGTGTGTCGGAATAATATCAACGCGAGTCAGTAACGAATCCCAATTTACTTTTTTAGGGCTGGTACATGTGACGCCATAGTATTGACAGATTTCACGCAGTTTTTTTAAATCTGCGCTGCCCCAGTGCTGGGCTTTACGTTGAGCAGTTAACCACTCACGATCTCTCATTATCTTATTATTAACATTGTCAATAATAGGAACTATGACATTTAAAAACGCTTTCTTACGCTGTGTTCCCGAAGGGTATCTTTTCAAATCTGGCAACGGTGTTGACGTGCTTTTGAAAGAATACGCCTGCAGTATCTGGGAACTGCTGGTACTGGTTGAAGCAAAACTTACACCAGTAAATAGTAGTGAAATCAAGAAAGCGAAGACGGCACTTGTCCTCATCAATTGAGAGGGCATTGCTTCTCCTCGTTTAACTGGATAAAAATCGAACGAATACTAGCAAATTACTTTTTTCATAGCTACAAAATATCACCTCACATTAGGATAACTACGAGTGATTTGTTAACTAAATGTATAAGGTTTACTGGAAGGCCACGTTTTATAATCGCTTTTTTCCTTTAACAAAAAATGCTTTTTTGGCAAAAACTTAAATTTATCTTATATAAAAACCTGCGACTTAACCCAAATTTAGTAAAATTAAGGGTTTTTAATGTGTCAATTTTGTTTGTTATTTAGTCAATTTTTGTTGTTTTTGGTCTGGTTTTATTATCAATTTCACGTGCTTTTTCTGTTAAATCAGTAAAATCCGCCTCATGCCAATAGGTTTTTGGATATGGTAAATTTGCCATTTGCGTTGTTGGCCAAAGCTGAAATTCTGCTAATTGTTCTAAAACATAACCAGAATAAGCACTAGGTAATGTGAGGTAGTGTGGAGATGCTGTTTCCTCAAAAGGTAACACCGGATACCGCATATCTGAGATATGATAATCACGCATTAAAACTAAAAATTTGTCAGGAACACGTTGTTGACTATCCCACCATTGTCCATCAATTATATCAAACCATTGTTGTGTTAATTGACGAGGTTGAGCTTCTAATTGGTAGAGCGCGGAAGGAATGATGCCCTGCATTGATTGATTATAGTGCTCAAGGCTGGTGGCGTGACCATTAAGGATCAAAGTGAGTGAAAGTCGTGCACCAATTAAGTTGGAGTAGAGATCTTCAGGTGAAAATGCAGAGATACCTTCGGAGAATCCTGGCACAGAGCGAAAACCATACCATTGTGCAATTTCATGCCATACCGCAAGACGATAACCTAATCGTGCGGCAAGATAAGCACTTAAGGTATAGCGTTCTGTTTCATCTTTAGGTGGGGTAAAAGCATTAAAGTGTATTTTACGTTGTGCTAGTTCATTACTTAGTGTTAGCGTCCACTCTTGGCCTAATTTTGGATAGATATGGCTAAAGAGGTAGTAAGTATAATCTGCCGTATCACGAATATGGGCGATATCGAGGAATCCCCCTTTATGAGAGTAAATTAAACCTGATTTCTCACTCCCAAAACCTAATACGGCTGCTGTACCAAGCCAAAAGCTATCGTTATAACGATGATTACCTAATGTCGAAGCTTCAACTACATTATCAATACGATAAAAAGGCACGGGTATTTCAAACGCTTTGACTTTTAAGTTATAACCAAAAGCACAACAAGGCCTCAAGCCATTAGGTGCTGTTAGTGGTGCGGGTATTTGCCAAATCTGTGTTGCCTTTTCATTGGTAACACTATCAAGATTGGCATGCAGAGATTTAACAGGTGCGACTTGAGTACAACCTGCAATAAATAAGAAGAAGACAATGGTGTTGATAAAAAGAAACCGCTTAAACATCAAAATGCTTCACCTACTTGAAAATAGAATCCTGTGCTTTCTTTACCGATACCAAAATCAAGGCGCACATTCATGCGAGGTTTAAACTCAAATCGATAGCCGATACCAACACTCGGTAACCAATGTCCTTGACCTAAGTCACGCGCTTTATCACTTAACGTACCACCGCCAACCCAAAGCGCAATGCCATGCCGCCAATCGAGTTTTTTACGGTATTCTACTTGGGTTGAGAAAACATGATTATCTTGATATCGCCCCTCATAATAGCCTCGCATTTGGTGCCCATTACTCAGTTTAGACAATTGGCTCCAAGGCACATCACCTGATGTAAAACGTGCATAGTTATCAAATGCCAATACTGCGGTATCACTCAAAGGATAATAGTAATTATATTGTATCTGTGTCGCATTAAAGCGGTTATTACTGCCAGTATCCGGTGAATAATGGGTATAGCTGATATCAAATGCCTGACCTCGGCTCGCATTAGGTAAAAAATCACGACTATCATAAGTAAAACGGACACTTAATCCAGAACTGGTTGAGCGCAAAGGTAAATCGCGTTGATCCATATACACTTTAAATGGATTATCGGGCGCTGCGGCTTGTAGATTTGAATAATCCCAGCCTAATCCAATATAGGTGTTTTTAGTGATTTGACGCAGTAAAGTCGGGGTTAAGCGTAATTCTTGAGAACGATATTCACCAAAATGATCTTTTACACGACCTTCATGATAGCCCTGGCCCCAGTAATTAGTTGGCACATTATTTAATGTTCCAGTGAGATAAACGCGCCATGTATCATTAGCCAAATAAGTGTAGTTACTAAAGGTCATACCAAAAGCCCCTGTCGAGGAGCCAAAGCCACTTAATGAGAGTGACGATATTTTGCTATCAGGGCGGCTGTCTGCTTGATAAAGCCCCACAAGGGCGATACCGACACCTAATTCTAATTCAGGCGTATAGAAAGGCCCGGGTAAAATACCCCAGTCGATAGTTTTACTGCGATCGAAGCTATTTTCTCCGCCTAATCCTACTAACCATTGGTCTATTTGTTGTCTATCAGGAAAGAGTTGTGCTTGTGCTGTGTGTGAAGTAAAGAGGCTGGCAAATGCCAGCCCAAAAATAAAAGGGTATTTAACCATTAAAAACGGAACTCACCAGAGACAAAAAAGCTATTACGGTTATTAAAACCGAGTTCTGTAATGACATTAAAGTTACGTGTGACTTCTAAACGTGCACCTACTGTTTGGTTCCATTTATGAGCAAGATGCTGTTCAACATCGAATTTAATATCTCCGCCAAATATCCCGACCATTTGTTCAAAGTTGGGTGGTAAATTTAACTTGCTAACATCACCTCTAAAACGTTGAGTAATATCTTGGTACATTGCACCTGTCCACACTTGCAGTTTGGTATTGCCTTGACCAGAAATTAACGGTTCAAAGATAAACTCATAACCCACACGAGGTGAAATCACTAACGCTTTAATATCACCGTCTAAAATATCAAGGTTAGTTTTGGTGTAGTTTAAGTCAAAAGTACCAAAGAACTGGTTATAGCCCCCTGCTAAAGTAAAACCTCCACCATAAGTTTTGCCTTCAAAATCTAAATTAAATATTTCGTTTTGAGCGACAGGGATAACGAAACCGCCACCAAAGTCAGCGCGAACATCGTTTAGAACAGAACGAGAAGTACCTTTAGTTTTACCGTATAAGCCATAAACATTGAAAAAAGGAAACACCCAACTGTCTAATTTAAGCATATGGGTTTCACTTTTTTCACGAGTGTGTCCCACATCAATTTTGACAACATCGCTGATTTCAGGCCATGCAGGTGTCGAAAAGCCAATTTTATCCACGATAATATCTTGACGTAGATTCATATAACTATAGCTTGCACCAAATGGCTCAGGAATATCATAACCACGAGCACGGGCTTCATCACCCCAAATTGGTAAAACACGAGATTGGCTTGCTGGGGTACGTGTATCTAGCGAACCTTCATTATTTAATGCAGTGCCACCAGATTGGCTCACACTTAAAGAGAGCAGAGGACGATCACTGTCCGCATAAGAAAAACTCGTGGCAAGGAGGGAGGCGGTCAATACCACCTTATTTAAATTGGAAAAGTTCATACATAACCCACAGAAAATTAAAAAAGTAAGTAGTAAAAGAGTAGCCGTAAATTTTAATCTTTTTCTAATTGATGGTCACCAGCTATAAGTGCGATATACAGTAAGAGATGCTTATATTTCGCGTTATTATAGGATTATTAAGGGTTTATTAAGTAAAAAACCTTATTTTTTCTAAGCTAATCTTAAGAAAAGTAGTCAATTAAAATTATAAAAGAGAATAATAATTATTCTTTTAATTATCGCTCTTTTATTGCTTTCTATAATACTGATTAAATTAACGTCGAAATAAGTTATTTTAGTGATAAACCGTTATGATATTAGTCAACTTCACATGGACTCTTTTAATAAAGGAACGTTATGACCTATCAAGAGCTTTATCAGTACGCTATTTTTATGTTGTCTCGCCGTGATTACAGTACAAAAGAACTACAACGTCGAATCGAACGCCGAATTCGCGAAACGGAGAAAGATTCACCTACCGCTCCTGAATGTTTGCCTCAAGTAATCGAACGCTTACTTGAAAGCCAATACCTTGATGACAATCGAACCATATATAGTTTTTTTCGTAGCTATTTAAATAAATCTTATGGGCCGTTACGTATTCGCCAAGAATTACGCCTAAAAGGATTTCCCAGCGAAATTATTGAACGAGTATTAGAAGAAACAGACACCGATTGGTACGCACTTTGCCAAGAGGTCAAAGAGAAAAAATTTGGCACAGGCAAGCCCAAAGACTATAAAGAGAAAGCGAAACAAATTCGCTATTTACAATATCGTGGGTTTACCTCTGATTATATCAATGCATTGTTTTAATTGATTAACGTAGTGCCATTGCAATATCAGCTAATTTTTTATCATTATTTTTTTTAAAATAGACCTTTTGATGTAAAAAAATATCAAAAGGAAATGGTGAGCGAATAAATTGCACCTCATCATTTGTGATCGTTGAAATATAATGAATATTTTCAGGCATAAAGCAATAACCTGCTCCTTCATCAATGCAATGCAATACATCAGCCATCTCTGTTAAACCTAAAGTATGATATTGGTAACCCTGTTTTTTTAATCTATCTAAAATTGTTGAAAATATCGGATTATGCAAAGAACTGTTCCTTTGTATTAACGTTTCTTTAGCAAAGAATGTTTTGGTATCTGAATATTTTTCAAAGAGTTTTTTATTAACCAATAAGCCGACTTTTTGAGTGCATAAATTAATTGTATTAATATTTTCATGTGAATAGTCAAATTCAAGAGAGGAGATAACAAGATCAAATTCTTTATCAAAGAGTTCCTCATTAATATCGTCAATATAGCCATCTTCTAAAGACAGTTTATATTGATTGTTTTTTTGTCTTATTTCCAATAATTTTGTTTTCAAATCAGGATAGTAAAGCCCATCTAACTTAATTGAAAGCAATGTCTTATCTTCATTTAAATCAAGGATCTGATTTTCGATTTTTCTAATTTTTTTATAATAGGGATATAGACTCTCATACAGTGTTTTTCCTGCTGGAGTAAGTGTCATACCATTTTTTGAGCGTTTAATCAATGATTTACCTATTCGAGTTTCAAGTTCATTAATACCATGACGTAACGCAGATGGGGTGACATTAATTTTTTCGGCTGCTTTTACTAGACTTTGATAAGTCGCGACAGCAAAGAACTGATTTATTTTTCTTGAGAAAAACATGCAGGTGTTCTCCACAGAGACATATTAATTGAAATTAATAATCTGCTTGAATGGGATTTTTGCATTGATATTTGTCAATAATATTTTTCTAGCGACTAAAAGTGAAAAATTATCGAAGATAAATTAAAAAAATAACATTAGCGACTAAATTTGATAATAAATAATAGTGTTTTTTATAAATAACAAAATCAAATGATTGATTTTTTGTTATTACTATATTTTATTTATTACTTATGTCTATTTTTTTAATGTTATTTTTTATTGAAAATCGCCATCAACCTATAAAGCATAAAAAAACTCAATATCAAATTATAAAAAATTCAACTTTCATTTTTTGTTTTTTTGATATTTTAATTTTCGAGATGAAACGGCAATTTAATTATCTCTATTTTTAATTAACTTATATTGGGAAATATTTAATGAAAAACATTAATACACTTTTAACGAAAATGAAATCTTCTACCTTAGAAACTATTACATTAAAAGAATTAGCACCATTATCATTGCATGAAATACGGGCATTAAGTGATGAAAAATTAACTTGGGATGAAGCAAAAACATTATATACAGAGGCAAAAGAAGCTGCAAAACGTAATAAATTGAATGAATCTCATTATTTAGCGCGTAATAATCCTCAAGTACAAAATGCGGTCACGTTAGGTATTCAATCACAATCAGCACAAAGCCGTGCATTAAGTGATTGGATCCCAGAAAGAGGGGATACTTTTGTCGATGGCAAATCTGTGGCTTCTATGTTTTCACCAGCAGGTTATTTAACTGAGCTTTATCGTGAAGCAAAAGCCTTACATACTGAAAGCTCTGTTTATCATCTTGATAAACGTCGCCCTGATTTAGCGCAATTAGTGCTTTCTCAAGAAAATATGGATAAAGAAGTTTCTACACTTTCTTTATCTAATCAAATCCTAACCACTGCACTACAAAATAAATTAGGTAGTGGTAAAGATTTATTTCGTGAATTAGCGACTAACCGTTTAACTGGTGGCACTCCTTATCATCAACCTTATGAAACTATCCGCCAAGCTATTATGCTTCAAGATAGAAATCTTGAAGGTTTAATATCATCCCCTGATGTGATTAAAACCTTAGATTCAGCACTGTTAGCGTCTATTCAAGCGGATATCTCTCCTGAACTTTATAATATTTTAACAGAGAATGTTGATAAAGAGACTGATGCTTTATTCAAGAAAAACTTCGGCAATATTAATAAAGAATTATTAAAAAGCTCTCGTTTTATTGCTGAGTATTATGATATTGATATTAAAGATGCCAAATTTATTTTAAAAGTATTTAATAAAAAAGAAGCGTTAACAAATAAAGAACTATTAAATATAAATAAAATTATTAGGCTATATAAAGCGATAGGAATGCCTGTCTTATCTGTGATCACGGCAATTAAATCAAAAAATAGTGAATTTAATATAGATAAAGAAATGTTAAGTTCTATTTTTCATATGCAAATGATGATGAATAATTATCATATTACCGTGGAACAAGCAATTGTGCTTAATAGTGGATTAATTTCAAAAACATCGTTAAATAATACACAATCAGTATTTGATCAACTATTTAATAATCCACCACTTAATAACACTCTTTTTGTTGACGATAATCATGCTCTTGATTTCGCTAATGCAACGAATGCTGCTGATATTACTCGTTTAAATACTTTAAAACGAGCTTTTAATATTAATGATATTGAACTAGTTATGTTATGGCAGTTAGCATCAGGCAGTGTTAGCGACTTTACTTGTTCATTAACCAATCTTTCATTGTTATATCGTACCTTTTTATTGTCTAAAGCAAATGGTTTATCTATTAATGAATTAGTATTACTTATTGATATTCTTCCTTCTCCATTTAATAAAGAAATTTTTACTCATACCACATCAGATGATATGGGGAATTTATCTCATGCTATTAATGATGTGGTTAAATTTGCTAAAAAAGAAAAATGGACGATAAGTGAACTGTTTTTAATTTGTTCATCAAAATACGAGTCTGAATTTAGCTCTGAACTTGAAGTGTTAATTAATAATTTAAAAGTGATATTAAAAAATGTATCAACAGATTATGAAGAACAATTCTCAGTTGTTGCATCATTTATTGCTGCTGAAATGGGTATTGACTCTATTGAAAAAGCGAACTGGATATTACATTGGGTTGATCCAGAACCGGGTAATAGATATCTAAAAGATATATTACCAATAATTATTAAAGATAATTTAACTCAACAAGATAAAGTAGATATTGCACGATTCTTTAACCGACTTAAAAAAATCACCTTGGTTTCAAATAAAATAGGGTTAAATAAATCTACATTAGAAATTATTAGTTATCGTACAGAGTGTTTTTATCCTAAAGAAAGTCGTGAATTAAAAATTGAAAGAATAAAACATATCACTCAATTCCATCATTTTATTTCGCAATGTGGCGATAGAGCGAATGAATTTTTAATTGAACTTAAAAATCAATCATTAACAACTGAAAGAATGGCATCAATTTTAAATATTGATGAAGAAACGATTACTCAAGCCTTAGAATTAACACCAACCAAAGCATTAAAAGATTTTCAAAATATTACTGTTCTTATTCAATATCTTGAATTATCTAAAACACTCGGTATTTCCCCAAATGATTTCAAATTATTAGTTGATTTAAAATACACGGAAAATAATGATTTAGAAGGTACTTATGATAATTGGAATAAACTTAGCCAAGTTATACAGTCAGGTTTAAGCAGTGAAAAAACAGCACAACTTGTTCAATTAATGGATGAGAAAAAAGCGACAGTATTAACCCAATATTATGCCAATCAAAGCACTAATCCATCATTAATCAGCCGAGACGATGTTTATCACCATTTATTAATTGATAATCAAGTATCTGCTGAAATTATGACAACTGCGATTGCACAAGCGATTGCTAATATTCAATTTTATATCAATAACTGTTTATCTGGTGATGAAAAGGATGTTGATAAGAATGTGAAGGGGCGGACTTTCTTTGCGCAATGGAATGAGTTTAATAAACGTTATAGCACATGGGCTGGTGTTTCGAAATTAGTCTATTATCCTGAAAACTATGTTGACCCGACTATACGTATTGGGCAAACCAAAATGATGGATACCCTATTACAGTCTATTAGCCAAAATAGTGTTAATCGCGATACGGTAGAAGATGCCTTTAAAACCTATTTAACCTCATTTGAACAAATTGCGAATTTAGAAGTATTAAGTGGTTATCATGATAGTGTGACATTAGATGATGGATTGACCTATTTTATTGGTCGAAATCCTGCAGATCAAATGAGCTATTATTGGCGCAGTGCTGACCATAGCAAAATTAAAGATGGTAAAATGGCGGCTAATGCGTGGACAGAATGGACTAAAATTGAAAATGGCTTAAATCCGTATAATGATTTAATTCGCCCAGTCATTTTTAATAGCCGTTTATATATTGCTTGGATTGAACGCGTCGAAACCGCAAAAAATAACACTGCGGAAAAAATTGAAAAAGAAATTAGATATAACTTAAAACTTTCTCATATTCGTTATGATGGTTCTTGGAGTTCACCTATTAATTATGAAATGCAAGATGACTTAGACAAACTTGATAAACTGAATTTTTATCTTAGCTATAGTGATGAGTTTGATAAAGTGATGATTGTGTTTTATAAAATGTCAGAAACATATTCAGTTGAAAAAGATAATTTCGAAATTTATTATATTGATAATGAATTAAATTTTGCTAAAGGAACAGCAGATGAAATTAAAAATATTTATGCTAATGCAAAAAATGAGTTTGATATAATTGATGGATCAAGAGAAAGTTATATTAGGATTATAAATAATCATTTTATCAAAAGAGATAAAACAAATTACACTATTTCACGTGATCCTATCTCTGATATTATGGTTAAAGATTCTGATCTGGCATCATTACAGGGTAGTTTAATTAATAATGCTAAAGTTTTATTAAATAATAGTCGTATAACATGCTCCTTTTCTGCATCTATTAAATGTGAAATTAAAAAAACAATTGAAGCAGATGATTGTGTAAAATTACACCTAAGAAAAATATTATCTATCATGGGGGCATCTCATGATAAATCTGAAGATATTTTTTATACTAGAGTTAAAATCGGTAAAAAAACGGATCCTTATTTTGAAGTAGTATTTAATGAATATACTGGTAAGATTTTATATTTGATTTTTGATTTTAAATTAAAGAGTGTTTATGCCTACATTGTTGATGAAAATAATGAATGTGAGGTAGATTCTGATTTTACTCAATCATGCATTAATAGTGACTTTCCTATAATTGAAATATATAACTCTACGGGTAATGTAAATTCGGATGAAATATTTAATTTAATTAATGATCGTAGTCAGTCTGAATATCTATTTCTAGATATGAATGATGAAATTTATAATTTAGCAAAACAAGAAAAATGTTCTCTTATAATTGATATTAAATTAGGTGATGATATTTATGGTATTTATGGTCTATCTACCTATGGCCGTTTACCTATTAAGAATTCAGATCCAATTTATAATAATACAGTGGAAAAAATCAGCGACATTAGCATTGAAATAAGCTCGGCTGAAAATAATAAAAAATACAGTATTAATGAATGGAGTCATCAGAGCGAATTTCATGATGGCATTAACAGTTTCAATAATGTAGACGGTGCACTTAGTTTAGATATTCCTAGTAGTGAGTTTACAAAAAATGGAAAAACGTCAGTAACAGTAAATGTTAAAGTTAAAGATAAACAATCGAATGTATTATCAGAAAAGGCGTTTTCATTTGACGTTAAGCAGGTTATCGTTGCGAGCTCAGGAAATGTTATTAAAGTAGAAACAAACTCAGCAATGGCTCAGTATATGTCAATGAGTATTGCAAGTAAGTCTATGCTTGTACGTTTAAATACCTTATTTGCTCGCCAATTAGTTAAACGTGCCAATAAAGGAATTGATAGCATTCTAACCCTAGATACTCAACGTTTACCTGAACCTGCATTAGAGGGTAATACGGATGAAACGATGGACTTCAATGGTGCCAATGCGCTCTATTTCTGGGAGTTATTTTATTACACCCCAATGATGGTCGTCAGTGTGATGCTTGACGGACATAACTACGATGAAGCGAGTCGTTGGCTACGTTATGTCTTTAGCCCGAATGGTTATATTGAGAATGGTATTCATGTTGATCGGACTTGGAATTCACAACCGCTTTTAACTGATACCGCTTGGGATAAAGATCAACTTGATTCAACCGACCCTGATGCTGTGGCGCAAACTGACCCTATGCATTACAAGTTAGCGACCTTTATGAAGTGCCTCGATATTCTCATGGATCGTGGTGACAGTGCTTACCGTGTATTAGAGCGCGACGCATTAAATGAAGCCAAAATGTGGTATATGCAAGCGCTGAAATTGCTAGGTGATGAAACTGAGTTATTAGGTGATAACGTATGGTCTTCTCCTAAATTAACAGAGGCAGCATCAAAAACCAAACAACCAACACGGGTAATTAATGGCGAAAGTGAAGAAATTATATCTCCGCGTACTGCAAATTCATTAACGTCACTTTTTTTACCACAACTTAATGAAAAATTAGCGCAATATCGTGATACGTTAAAAACACGTTTGTTTAATTTACGTCACAATTTATCTATTGATGGGCAACCTTTATCATTAGCGATTTATGCAACTCCGGCTGATCCTAAAGCATTACAAAATGCGGCAGTCAATCAATCTCAAGGTGGCAGTGCATTGCCAAATGCAATGATGCCAACACAACGCTTTCCTGTGATTTTAAATAGTGCAAAATCTGTGGTTAGTCAGTTAATACAGTTTGGTAGCTCGCTTGCTAGCATTACAGAGCGTCAAGATGCACAAGCATTATCAGAATTATTCACTACGCAAGGTAGTGAAATTATTCTGCAAAATATGAAATATCAAACGAAGAATATTGAAGAATTTACTCATAATGAAAAAGCATTAAAGGCATTACAAGCTGGCGCTCAAAAACGGTTTACCCATTATAGTGATTTGTATGAAGACAATATTAGTACATTAGAGCAGCAGGCAATGGATCTTCGTTTAGCGTCTTCTGTACTGAATACGTCTAGCCAAGTGCTGAATATGGCAGGTGCTGTTGCGGATATGGTGCCAAATATTTACGGTATGGCTGTGGGTGGCTCACGCTTAGGGGGAGTATTTAATGCCACCGCGATTGGATTACAACTGGCAGGTTCTGCAACCAATATTGCATCAGATAGATTAAGCCAATCTGAGTCTTATCGTCGTCGCCGTGAAGAATGGGAACTGGCTCGTGATAATGCAAAATCGGAGTTGGAACAAATTGATGCACAACTTGAAGCCCTGAAAGTACGTAAAGAAGCCGCGAATTTGCAGTTGGAGAGTATGAAGTTACAACAGCAACAAACGCAAGAGCACTTAACTTTCTTACAAAATAAATTTACCAATACAGCCCTGTATAACTGGTTACGCGGTAAATTAATGGCGATTTATAAGCCTTTCTACGACTTAACCGTATCTCGTTGTCGTATGGCGGAATTAGCTTATCAGTACGATTTAGGTGAAACTCAAACCTTTATTCGCCCTGGTGCATGGCAAGGTAACTATTCTGGTTTGATGGCGGGTGAAAGCTTAATGCATAACCTGACTCAGATGGAAAACAGCTACCTTGAAAAAGATAAGCGCACATTAGAAATTACCAAAATTGTTTCGCTGGACGATGTATATCAAGGCTTAAGTAGCAATCAATTTAGCTTTGATAAAGTGTCTGATGTTATCAACGGGAAAGCGACAATACTGGGTACCACAGAAAATGGTATCACGCTGAAAAATGGTCAATTACAAGCTTCAATTAAGCTCTCTGATTTAGCTATCGACAAAGATTATCCTGCTGATTTAGGTAAGTTACGTCGAGTTAAACAAATTAGTGTGACATTACCAGCATTAACAGGCACTTATCAGAATATAAGAGCAGTGCTGAATTATGGCGGTAGTGCGGTGAAACCAAGAGGTTGTAATGCAATTGCGATTTCTCATGGCATGAATGACAGTGGTCAATTCCAACTGAACTTCAATGATGATCGTTATCTGCCTTTTGAAGGTTTACCCGTGAATGATAACAGTACACTGACTTTAAGCTTCCCTGATGCAACAAGTAAGCAAAAAGAGATGTTACTGACATTAAACGACATCATTCTCCATATTAATTACACCATTCGTTAATTATCTAAATATTAATTACAGGCTCTTAACTGAGCCTGTAAGGAGTTCTACATGCAAAATTCAGAGAATTTAACCTTTGATGCGCCGAATTTACCAAAAGGTGGTGGTGCAGTTACAGGATTAACCGGCAATATGGGTGCCGTAGGTCCTGATGGTGCGGCGACTTTTAGCTTACCATTACCCATTAGCCAAGGTCGTGGTTATGCTCCTTCTTTAGGTTTGACGTATCAAAATCAAGCAGGCAATGGGGTATTTGGTTTCGGTTGGTCTGTGGGCGTGATGTCTATTCGTCGTCGTACTTCAAAAGGCGTGCCATCTTATTCTTCACAAGATGAGTTTATTGGGCCAGAAGGTGAAGTGATTGTGCCTGTTTTGAATAAAAAGGGCGACATTGAAAATACTCAACGTAATACATTATTAGGCGTAAAACTTGCACATCAATACCAAGTCACAACCTACCGTTCTCGTATTGAAAAAAGCTTTAGTCGTTTTGAATGTTGGTCATTAAATGAGGCTAATACTTCTGCTAATACACCAAAACAATTTTGGGTGATGTTGAGTGCAAATGGTGAGGTTCACTTATTTGGTTATGAAACCACAGCACAGATCGTGGATAGCCAAAACAGCGAGCATATTGCGCAATGGAACCTCAATGCTTCGGTTTCAGCAATGGGTGAACAAATTGAATATCACTATTGTGCTGAAGATGAAAAAGGTTGTGATAAACAAGAAATTCAATCACATAGCAATGCCAATACACAACGTTATTTAGAGAAAGTGTATTACGGTAATCCTGTGGGTGAACGCGCTTTCTCCTGTACTAAAAGCGATAATACATTACCGAAAAATGCTTTATTTACTTTAGTGTTTGATTACGGTGAGCGTAACAGTGCATTAGCCTCTTATCCGCAATGGCAGAGCAATTCAGACTGGACACTGCGTAAAGACTGTTTTTCGCTTTTCCATTACGGTTTTGAAGTCCGTACTCGTCGTTTATGTCGTCAAGTGCTGATGTATCACCGTATTGAAAGTTTAGAAAAACAAACAGCATTGGCGGAAACACCAGAATTAGTCGCTCGATTAACGCTTACTTATGATGAGTCAGCATCGGGTACGGTGTTAGTTTCAGCACAACAATCGGCTTTTAACGATAATAAAGATACACAGTCGTTAATAACATTGCCCCCTGTAAAATTTGATTGGCAAAAAGTCGGTACAACGAAACAAGCATTATGGCAATCACTGGATGAACTCAGATCTTTTACACCACAACAGCCTTATCAATATGTTGATTTATTAGGGGAAGGGCTTGCGGGTGTGTTGTATCAAGACAGTGGTGCTTGGTGGTATCGCGCACCAATGAGAAAAGAAGATAAGCAAAATCCTAATGCCATAACATGGGATAACCCTAAAAAACTCCCTGTTATTCCATCGTTACGTGGCTCAGCAACGCTGACTGATATTACGGGTGACGGCAAATTAGAATGGTTAGTCACACAAGGTAATGTAAACGGTTATTACATTCAGGATGACACTAAAGCAGAGAGTTGGCTTAATTTTGTGCCACTTGGTGCCATACCTGTGGAATATTTTCATCCTAGAGCTGAAATTACCTCATTAACAGGCAGTGGTTTTGCTGATCTCGCCTTGATTGGTCCTCGCAGTATTCGTCTTTATGCTGGCTCAGCGCAAGGTTGGAAAGAAAGTAAAGAGATAATGCAGGCTGAAGGGGTGATCTTGCCGATTAAGAATATTAATCGTCGTGCTTTAGTCGCCTTTAGTGATGTTTTGGGCTCTGGACAACAACATCTAATTAAAGTGGATTATCAAGGAGTAACTTGTTGGATTCATCTCGGTGAGGGTAAATTTAGCAAACCAATCACTATTTCGGGATTTTCGGCAGATCGCCTTAAATTTAATCCTAACCAGCTCTATTTAGCCGATTTAGATGGTAGTGGTACAACTGATATCATTTATGCCCAATCTACTCATTTAGAAGTTTATTTTAACCAAAGTGGTAACCAATTTGTACGTGGTGATGATATCCCATTACCTAAAGGTGTGCGTTTTGATAATCAATGCCAATTGCAAGTAGCGGACGTTCAAGGTTTAGGTATTGCCAGTATTTTACTAACAAAATCTTATCCAACACCGCAACATTGGGTTCTTTCTTTACAAAATAACAAACCGTGGTTATTAACCTCTATTAATAACAATATGGGGCTACTCCAAAAATTACACTACCGTAGTTCTGCCCAATATGGTTTGGACGAAAAATTAACTCGGCAACAACAAAATAAAGATAATGTAGTAAGTCATTTACCATTCCCTTTGCATACGCTTTGGAAAATTGACACGGTTGATGAAATTACACAAAGCCAGTTAACACAAACTTTTAATTATCGTTATGGTGTCTGGGACGGTAAAGAAAAAGAGTTTCGTGGTTTTGGTTGTGTTGAAGCTACGAACGCTGAATCATTTAAAAGTGAAGAAAATACGACGGATAAAACACCAAGTGTGTTAACCCGCCAATGGTTCTTAACGGGTAAATCTATTGTTGATGCTCAGCTTTATAATGAGTTTTGGCAAGGCGATAATGGTGCATTTCCCCATTTCTCACCACGTTTTACACAAGGTGAAGGAAGCGCTGAAAAGATCTGTGATAACACAGTGCGTCAAGAACAAGGCTATTGGCTTGAGCGTGGATTGCAAGGTCAATTGCTTCGAAAAGAGGTCTATGGACTAGATAATTCTGTTGTTTCCAGTGTGCCTTATGCTGTCACAGAACAGCGACCTCAAGTACGTCTAATTGAAATGCAAGGGCGCTCACCTGTAGTGATGCCTTCTGTAGTAGAAAGTCGTGAATATCACTATGAGCGTATTGCGACTGATCCTGTTTGTCATCAACAAATCGCTTTAGAACAAGATAGTTATGGTTTTGCCTCTAAAACTGTTTCTATTGATTATCCAAGACGAGTTAAAGGCACGGAAAATCCTTATCAGCATTATGAAAGCTTGCCAGAGACGTTATGGGCATCCAGTTATGATGAGCAACAAAATACACTGCGTTTAGGTTTATTGCGTCAAACTTGTCATCATATTAATCACCCTGAAAGACAGGTTTATCAGCTAAGTGTTATAGCAACAAGTCGCCAAGATATTTGGACATATGGAGCAGAAAAGCAGCCTAAAGAGGGGTTAAGTGTCGAAGCACTATTAGCCACCAATAATTTACTGACACAAAAATCAGTATTTGTTGGGCAACAACAGCTTGCTTATATGGATGTCAATGGAGGTGGCACATTGCTAGAGCCTGATTTTCCAGCTCGTTTAGCCTATAGCGAAAGTGCAGAATTAGATGAAGAAACTGCCAACGTCATTTCACAACCTTATCCCGATTTCGCACTGAATGACGTGATGACAAATGCGGGTTATCAGCAAAAAGCGTATTTGTTTGCGGATGAAACAGAAAAAGGCAATACGTTGTGGGTGAAACCACTATTAGGCATTACCCAATATGGCTCATTAGCGCAATTTTATAAGCCGCTTATTTATAAGCAATCTAACTTATCTTGTGAGTATAACCTATTATGGGATAAGCAATTTTGTGTGTTAATGGGAAAAGAGTCTCCACTCAATATACAAGATTTCCATCTTACTTATGATTGGCGCTTTTTGTCACCTAATTCAATGACGGATGCAAATGAAAATATTCATCAAGTCATGTTTGATGGTTTTGGGCGAGTAACGACAACACGTTTTTCAGGTAGCGAAAATGGCAAGCAAAGCGGTTATAGCGATAAGCCATTTATGATGCCGACAACGATTAATGATGCGTTAGCGTTGACATCAACACTGCCTATTGCAACAGGTTTTGTTTATATCACTGACAGTTGGATGTCCACATCTTCAAAATTACCACCGCATGCACTGCAAATTATGACAGACCGTTATGACAGCGATCCACAACAGCAAATTCGCCAACAAATTGCTTTTAGCGATGGTTTTGGTCGTTTATTGCAAACTTCCGTGAGAGTTGAAGCTGGAGACGCTTTCTTGCGCGATGAAAAAGGGATATTAGCAGTTGATAGTGCACAACAGGTACAGCAAAAAAGTACCACAACACGTTGGGCTATCTCAGGTGAAACAGAATATGACAATCAAGGAAATGTAAAGCGTGTTTATCAGCCTTATTTCCTCAATGATTGGCGTTATATCACCGATAGTTCTGCACAACCGAATCGTTTTGCAGATACCCATTATTACGATGCATTAAGTCGCTTATATCGAGTGAATACGGCAAAAAACTATCAGCGTAATACGATAGTAACACCTTGGTTTGTGGTCCAGGAAGATGAAAATGACACTCTAATGTAAGTTATTTATTGCCTATCAACGCGGGTTAATTGGCGATGTCGTTTAATCCGCTTAATTTAGGAATTTTATTATGCTAGTGGCGATCCCATCAGAAAGCGATGCGCTGGCTTGGATGATTATCGGTGGATTTTCAGCCTGGGGAGGTGTCGTGAGGTATTTAATGGAAATTAGGCAGAAAAAAATTAAGTGGTCTTGGTGTGGTATCACCAGCCAAGTCGTGATCTCTGTTTTTACAGGATTATTAGGAGGGTTATTAAGTTTTGAAAGTGGGGCAAGTCGTTATATGTCTTACATGATTGCAGGACTTTTTGGCTCAATGGGTAGTACAACTTTAATTTGGTTGTGGAACCGTGTTTTTGGTGTGAATAACCTTAAGGAGCCTAAATGAGCATATATACATTGAGTCAACGTAGCCAAAAAAATCTAGAAGGTGTGGATCAGGATTTAGTCCGAGTGGTTAATTTGGCACTGACATTTAGTGAATATGACTTTGTCGTTATTGAGGGGGTACGTTCATTAGCTCGACAAAAAGAGCTAATGAAGGATGGTAAAAGTAAAACACTTAATAGCCGTCATTTAACAGGGCATGCCGTTGATATTGTGCCCTTAGTGAATGGTGCGATCCCTTGGCAAGATTGGTCAGTATTCGAGTCGGTATCAAAAGCGATGAAAAAAGCTGCTTATCAATTGAATGTTCGAATTAATTGGGGAGGAGATTGGGTTTCATTTCGTGATGGTCCCCATTACGAGCTTTGTAGAGAGGCAAATCCATGAATATAAGTACTTTTTTACGCTTGGGCGTTAGAGGTGGTGTGGCAATAATTATTATTATCACATTACTGGTTATTCGTTATCAATATAACCAAATAAATCGACTTTCTGAACAAAATAGTCAGCTTGAATATCAACAACGCACATTGCAATCACAATTAGTGCAATGGCACGAACAAACGGAAAAAGTCTCTGAAACACTTATACATCAACAAAAGGAGCAACAAGCTTTAGAGGAAGAAAATCATGTTATACGCCAAGAGTTACGGCAGATTTTGGTTCAAACGCCTTGCGCTAATGAGCCTGTGCCTGATGCTGTTATCCAGTTGCAGCAAAACTCCCCCAATCATCGTTAAAGCGCCAGATAAATTTGTTCCTGCGCATTTGTTACAACCGTGCTCTGCACCATTTTTTAATGTGCAAGTGTGGGGGGATTATCCTGATTATGTGGCACGTTTAATGTTGATATTGGAGAAATGCAACACCGATAAAAAAGCGGTTGCTGACATATTAGCCTTAAAGGATCAGCGTAATAGCCATGAATTAGATCATAAAAAGAAAATCAATTAAGGGATCATAAAAATATGAAAAATCAACAATTAAACACAAGAACCCCAACCGTAGTGGTTCATGATAATCGCGGATCAACCATTCGTGAAATTAGTTATTGTCGTCATCCTGACACAATAAATAAAACCGATGAACGTATTACTCGTCACCATTATCATGCTCGCGGTTATTTAGAACACAGTATTGATGCAAGATTGTATGAAGCCCGGCAATCCGACTCAACTATTCAATCCAATATTCAGCAAACAGTTAGTTTAGGGGGAGCGTTA
Organism: Proteus sp. fly-1089; assembly: GCF_040138965.1. Lineage (NCBI taxonomy): Bacteria > Pseudomonadati > Pseudomonadota > Gammaproteobacteria > Enterobacterales > Morganellaceae > Proteus > Proteus sp. fly-1089. The sequence continues at coordinate 126,441 of NZ_JBEETS010000006.1, read as the reverse complement.
TCACTTTCACAAGGTGTTGATAATGGGAATAGCTTTAATCTCAATGATATTGAGGGTGCGATTTCGCAACAGATTAATGCCAAAGGAACCGTCATAACCTATGAATATACCGATCCACGTTTTGAGCGAAATTTAGATAACATTAAAGAAGGAAAGCTAGGCGAAAGTAGCGCTAGAGTGGTACAGAAATTTAAGTGGGCTCAAGCTTGGGATGAATTTATTGCTAAAAATCAGGTAGGAAAATGCATTGAACACTTTGATATCGCAGGAAAGAAAACTGCCGATAGTTTTTCATTATTAGGTGGTGTGTTATCTGAAACGCAACAATTATATTTTGGAAGATATATTGATTTGAGTTCAAATAATGACGTTTCTAAAATAGAAAATTCAGAAAAATACACCACACAATATACCTATGATGCCACGGGAACAATATTAACTGAAACGGATTGTAAAGGGCATCAACGCCGCATGATTTATGATATTGCGGGTTTTGTTAAGCAGTCTTGGCTTACGCTAAAAGGACAATCAGAACAAATTATTTTACGTTCATTAACTTATTCAGCCGCAGGACAAAAATTACGTGAAGAGCAGGGTAATGGTTTGGTGACGACTTATGAATATGAGCCTGAAACCCAGCGTTTATTACATATTAAAACAGCACGCCTTCAAGGTCATGCATTAGGGGCGAAGATCATGCAAGATCTGCGTTATGAATACGATCCTGTCGGTAATATTATTTGTTTGAAAAATGATGCTGAAGCGACTCGCTACTGGCGTAATCAGAAAGTGGTGCCTGAAAATCGTTATGTATATGACTCACTCTATCAATTAGTGAGTGCGACAGGACGAGAATCAGTAAATCAGCAAACACCCGCGGCGATGCAATCTCAGACCATTACCACATTAGTCAAAGATACACAAAGCTATACCAATTATACGCGGTTATACGCTTATGATCGCGGTGGTAATTTAACGCAGATCCGACATAACTCTTCAATTGCACAACAAAGTTTTACTCAAGATATCGTTGTTTCAAATAAAACCAATCGAGCCTTATTAAAATCACAATGTGAAGATCCTAAAATGGTGGATAGCTATTTTGATGAGAGTGGTAATTTAATCAAGCTTCTCAATGGTGATGCCATTATTTGGGATGAACGTAATCATCTGAAAGCCACAAATCAGGTAATAGAGAGTGGTTTTTTATATGAAGGTGAAACTTACCAATACAATAATACAGGGCAACGTGTTACGAAAATACGGGGGCGTAAAGCAGCTTATGGCCATTTAGAAAAAGTTACGACGCATTATTTACCGAATATTGAAATATGGGAAGTAAATGAAGATCCGGTGACGGAAAAATATATCGTCGCGCAAGTAAACGCAGGCACAAGAGCAGGTGTGAGAGCATTGTGTTGGGAAATAGGTTCGCCTAAAGGGATTGAAAATAATTCACTGCGTTATAACTATGATGACGGTATGGGTAATAGCGGATTAGAAACCGATGGCCAAGGACAATTAGTCAGTTATGAAGAGTATTACCCTTATGGCGGGACTGCGATTTGGTCGAGTGAAAATGCGGTAGAAGCCGATTACAAAACTATTCGTTATTCGGGTAAAGAAAAAGATTCAACAGGAATGTATTACTACGGTTACCGTTATTATCAGCCGTGGATTGGTCGTTGGTTAAGTGCCGATCCCGCAGGTACGATTGATGGGCTAAATTTATATCGTATGGTGCGTAATAACCCCGTGACGTTACATGATCCTGATGGGCGAATGCCATTAAAAGAAGATACTTCAGCATCTACAAGTGCAAGTGAAATGGCTAATTTATCAGAAACATCTGCGAATGATTTAAATACTCATCATTTTGTTAATAAGTTACCAACAGAATATAAAGAATTAACCGGATATAAAAAAGGTTTCAAATATGGGATTAGTGAATTAGGTAAATATTTTAAAATAATATCGACGCCAGACCAGCAATCGGAACAATTAGTTATTACATCACATGGTGGGTATTTCCCTTGGCATAATGAAATTTCTCCACCAGAAGGGACTACATTAAATTTCTTAAACCCACATAAAACGTATTTAGCTGATCCTAAAATATCTAACTTAGCGACAGGAAAAAATAAAACATTTGTTTCTATTACGAGTGAAGACACTATTCCGAAAAAACAAAATGCGGTTGAGATTTTAAATAGTCGAGGATTATGGGAGTTATCAGGTAGCCATTCAAAAGGAAAAGTAAAGGACTACGCATTATCAAAATATGAAGATGATACGATTGAATCCGTCGCTACGGCATTATCTTCAAATAGAGATTTTGCAATAATGGATAGTAATACTGTGAGATCTGATTTTCTAATTGTCAGAAATAGGAAAGATATAAAGAGCTTATTAGCAAATGTAACATTAGGAAGTGTTTTAAAAGAATTAGAAAAAAATGATATCAATTATAAAAATATCGTTTGTGGTTTTTGCCGAAGTGCAATGCTGGGTCACAATGAAACTTATAATGTGAAATCATCACGTTCTTTAGAACAACTTAAACCTGTAAATAAATAGTGTTTTTAATAAATATAGTATTGGTTTGTATTAGCAGAGTTTATTTTGTGACATTACCAATTGAGCAGGCTGGGATGATTATCCTGATTATGTGGCGCGTTTAATGTTGGTATTGGAAAAATATAATACCGATAAAAAAGCGGTGGCAGAAATATTGGCAACAAAAATCCAGCTCGGTACTTACGAGCTGGATCATAAAAGAAAGCAAACTGAGGAATTATAGAAATATGTTAAATTAATAATTACACACACGAATCTCAGCCGTGGGGAGCATGATAATCGGGGGGCGGCTATTCGCAAAATTAGCTTGATACGATTAATCAAACGTATGAACAAATTACGCATTATTACTATCATGCATCGAGATTAAAAACACTGGATCAGCAATGAAGAGCAATATTAATGTAACTATATTACTAAGGGAGTAATATAAGGTGATTATTTTAATTATGTCAAAATAATATTTATTTATCGACGTAGTAATTTATTTAAAACCACTTTAATAATTTTATTTGCTTACTGTTTTTATAATTAATCATCATCTAATTAATATTAATATGGCGTTTTATTCCCGTTTTAATATTAAATTAAATAGCGACATCGCTCACAAATATAAATAAATACATATTTAATTATCTTTTTTTTACTAATATCTAATGTGATTAACGCAATCATGATATTTAAAAATACTTATTAATAATTATGAGGTTTTATTATGAAGAAAAATAAACTTATGGTATTTACTGCAACGTTATTATTATCATCAGCGGGTTTTGTTTCAACCGCGTCAGCCGATGTAACATTAAAGCATGGATATATTGATGTTCCCCCCAGTAGAGCTTTCCTTTGTTCATCAAAAGGGGGCAATTTAAATAAAAACTGTGGTCCAATACAGTATGAGCCTCAATCTATTGAAGGACTTAAAGGTTTCCCTGAAGGTGGTCCAGCAGATGGTCAAATCGCCAGTGGCGGCAAAGAGGCTTTTTCTGCGTTAAATGCACAAAGCGCTGATCGTTGGCATAAAGTAGCAATGAAAAGTGGAGAAAATACCTTTAAATGGACATTAACTGCAAAGCACAGTACAGAATCATGGCGATTCTTTATTACTAAACCAGAGTGGGATGTTAATAAACCACTGACTCGTGCTGATTTTGATTTAACACCATTCTGCCAACAAGATGATAATGGAAAAATACCAACAGAAACCGTAGAGATAAATTGTAATATACCAGAGCGTTCAGGTTATCAGGTTATTTTAGGTGTTTGGGATATTGCGGATACAGGTAATGCTTTTTATCAAGTTATTGATGCTGAGTTTAAAAAATAACCAAGTTAATTGAAATTATTTTTTAATATCAATAAGAATGTTGGATATATATTATTCCATCTTAAATATAATCCGATCTTGGATATTAAATAAAAATAATAGATATCTATTATTGAAATTTAATCAATAGCGCCTTTGTGTGGGCGCTATTTTCATTGGATCGACTAGAAATCCTTCGCTCACAATGCTACTTTCTACGTTATACCTATAATTATTTAGCTTAAAAACCACATCATTGAGGCGCGATTATGGAAATCTATTTAGATACAGCGGATATCGAAGAAGTCAGAAAACTCTCTCAAGTTCTTCCTATTGCAGGTGTCACTACCAATCCGTCTATTATTGCTAAATCGGCACAAGATATTGAAACACTGTTACCTGAATTAAAAGCAGCCATGGGAGGCAAAGGCCGAGTATTTGCTCAGGTCATTGCCAGTGATGTCGATACCATGATTGAAGAAGCATTACGTATTGGCAATATTGCAGATAATACTGTGATTAAAATTCCAGTTACTGAAGCGGGACTTGTCGCCATTAAACAATTAAAACAAAAAAATATGCTGGTATTAGGTACCGCGATTTACAGTGTCTCACAAGGATTAATGGCAGCCTTAGCTGGGGCAGATTATATTGCGCCTTATGTTCACCGAATGGATAGACAAGGATCTGATGGGGTAAGAGTGGTAAAAGAGTTACAAACGCTGATTACCATGCATAATTTACCCACAAAAATCTTAGCTGCGAGCTTTAAAACACCCCGTCAGGTTGTTGATTGTTTATTAGCAGGGGCTTCTTCAGTGACATTACCGATTGAACTTGCTTACTCTATTATTCGCTCACCGGTTGTCGATGATGCAGTAAATAGATTTGCAGATGATTGGCAAACAGCATTTGAACGTCGTTTTTTATAATCAAATTAATAATATGAGACTAAGTGCTATAGCGCTATAGCACTTAATTTATCCATTTTGGTATATTTAAGATATTAAACTTCACTTTTACTAATGTATTAATAACTAGATTTGGATGGCTTAAAATAAACGAATATTGATTTACATCTAATAATAAGCCACCTTTCTGGCAATCTAAATTTAGATCTATTACTATAATCTTAGTCTATAAATGGATTATTAATACAATTTATCTATTTTTTATTTTTTTGTGAAAAAATAGTTTATTTATCAATGAATTGTTATTTTTCTCTAAAAGCTATTTTATATTTTAATATTTAATTAATTTTTTGTTTTTACTCGGTTTAATTGTTATTGCTTTGGCTTTAATAATAAAGCAACAAATTGTGACAAGTGTGTTAATTAAAGAGTTTGGTTGTTAAAGATAAACTAAATATTATATTGATGGGGTTGTTAACTTATCAGATTAACAGGGAAAACCGATACTCCGCGGTGCAATGATAATTAACATATACAGTTATTATCTTTATTTAGCGATAAATAAAAATTTATTTGTGATACTGGAGTAAATATGTGCGAAGAATACATGAATAAGCCACTTTATCTATCAATAGCTGATTGGGTTCAAGCGCAAGAGCGTTGGGTAAGTGCGAAAGAAATTGCAACAAAATTCGATATTCCTCAATGCAATGCGATTAATATCGTTTCTTATATTCTTTCTGATGTAAAAGAAATCGAATGTGAAACGAAAAGTGTTCCTAACCAGCTAGAAGGTCGAGGATGTCAGTGCCAACGAATGATCAAAGTGAGTCATATCGATCCTCAACTTTATTCACGCTTAAAGGGCCATGTTCAGGGTAAAAGTAGTCAAAGTTCTCCTGAGAAATTAGCAGCGATGATCCCTCATGGATTAAACCATGAACAAAAATGGCAATGGATGTTATCAAAATCACAACGACGCTAACGTGACTTATTAAGTGGTAGGCTAAAAAACAATGACGACAGGCGCGTATAACGCCTGTCGCTGTTTGCTACTGACCTTTCGGTTTCACTTCTGTTGTGCCTCGTAAACGTGGGCGATTAGGCTCAGGTGCTGTTAAAGGCGTAGTTTCGACTAAGCTTTGACGACAGCGTACCGCTAAGTCTTGATATTCTCGAGTGTTCATCCGTTTCCATTCCATATCTTGTTCAGTAATATCACGGAAATGTTTGGCAGGACTGCCAATTAACATTTGGCGAGGTTGCCCTTGAAAACCCGCTTTTACAAAACTCATTGCGGCTACAATGCTTTCTTCACCAATCACTGCGCCGTCCATAATCACACTGTTCATGCCGACTAAGCTATCACGCCCGATAATACAACTATGAAGAATGGCGCCGTGTCCAATATGTCCATTTTCTCTAACAATGGTATCCATATCGGTATAACCGTGCATGATACAACCGTCTTGAAGGTTCGCACCTGCTTCGATAATTAAGCGTCCATAATCACCTCTTAATGAGGCTAAAGGGCCGATATAAACTCCTGCGCCTATAATTACATCACCAATTAATACTGCCGATGGGTGAATATAGGCGGTTGGGTGTACCACAGGAACAAGACCTTCAAACGCATAGATACTCATCCGTTTTCCTCTTTGTTGTATTATCGAAATACTAGATAATTACCGTCCTTTCCATTCAGGGGCACGTTTTTCAGCAAAGGCAAGTGGCCCTTCTGTGGCATCTTCTGAATGGAGAACACTTGGGTAATGTTTTAATACACCACTGCGCATTAATTTGTAGCCTTCTTCAATAGAAAGCTCACTGGTAGCACGATAGATCTCTTTTAATGCTGCAACGGCCAGTGGGGCGCTATTAGCGATTTGGTCTGCGAGTTCACGAGCACTATCCATTAATTGTGCAGAGCTCACAACACGGTTTGTAATGCCCCAACGTAATGCTTCGTCTGCATTCATGCGACGGCCTGTCATCAGCATTTCATTGACAATCGCAGGTGGTAAACGCTTAGGTAAACGCAGTACACCACCGCTGTCAGGCACGATCCCCAGCTGTGCTTCAGGTAATGCAAAAGAAGCGTTGTCTGAGCACACCATCATGTCGGCAGCGAGTGCTAATTCAAATCCACCACCAAACGCATAGCCGTTAACCGCCGCAATGACAGGTTTATCTAGATTGAAAAGCTCGGTTAAACCAGCAAAACCGCCCGCACCGAAATCAGCGTCAGGAGCTTCACCTTCAGCCGCTGCTTTTAAATCCCATCCTGCCGAGAAAAAGCGTTCGCCTGCACCAGTAATAATCGCGACACGTAAGCTAGGATCATCACGAAAACGAAGGAAAACTTCTCCCATTTCATGACTGGTTTTCGCATCAATAGCATTGGCTTTTGGTCTATCTAATACAATTTCAAGTACTGAACCACGTGTTGTTAAGTGTAATGATTGGCTCATGTTGTATTCCTTTTCATCATCAAAAATAAGCATTTATGATTGAGGTTATTAAGTTGTGGTTGAACCTACCTATGCCTTATTTCAAATGCTTTTTAATCACTTTTCCGGAGCAATTACGTGGTAAGCCTTCCCTAAATTCAACGGCAGAAGGGACTTTAAACTTCGCCATATTTTGCTCACAGAAATGGAAGAATTCTTCTTCACTCAAGGTTTCATTTTCAACCAGTACTACAAAGGCTTTGATTGCTTCATCACGAATGTTGTCAGGCACCCCAATTACGGCGACATCTTGAATTTTAGGATGTGAAGAAATGATATTTTCAATCTCAACGCAAGAAACATTTTCACCACCACGTTTGATCATATTGCAACTGCGATCAACGAAATAGAAAAAGCCTTCATCATCCCGATAACCATAATCTCCCGTATGTAACCAACCTTCTGGCTCTAGCGCTTTTGCTGTGGCATCAGGTCGGTTGTAATACTCTTTGAAAATGGTTTTACCGGGTTCGCCTTTTACGCAGATTTCACCCACAACGCCATCAGGGACTTCGTGGTTTTGTTTGTCTCTGATTTGTGCTTGATAACAAAAACCCGGTCTGCCAATTGATGGCCAGCGGCGTTTATCACCGGGTCTGTCACCAATTAAACCAACTATAGTTTCTGTCATGCCATAAGAGGTGAGTAATCGCACGTTAAAGCGCTCAATAAAGGCGTCTTTTTCTTCGTCTGCAAGATTGAGGTAGAACATTACTTCGCGTAATTTGTGTTGCTTTTCTTCGGATGAAATCGGTTGTGCCATTAACGTTCTCATCATCATGGGAATGCATTCCGTCACCGTCGCTTGATACTTAAGAATTTGTTTCCAAAAGGCTCTAGCACTGTATTTTTCGAGTAGGACAAATGTCGCACCTACAGAAAATGCTGCGAGAGATGCGGTGCATTGGCAATCAATATGAAAGGCGGGCATAACAGTGAGATAAACATCGTCTTCACGTAATGCGTTTTGCCATGATGAGTAATAACCCGCAAAGCGTAAGTTATAATGTGTGATAACAACACCTTTGGGTTGAGAGGTTGTACCTGAGGTAAAAAGGATCTCAGCGGTATCATCTACACTTAATGGGGTGTGATGATTAAGTGTAACAGGATGCTTGGCTTTCTCTTTTAGAAAATCAATAATCCCTTTCTCAGTAGGAAGACTGTTTTCTGTTATTAAAAACAACTGAGTTAAAGGATTTTGTTCATCCTGTAACATAGGTTGGTAAATAGGATAGAAATTATCACGTGTTACTACGTAATGGGCTTGGCAGTGATTGATTATCCATGCACTTTCTTCATGCATAAAACGTGCATTAATCGGCACCATGACAGCGCCTATTTTTGCTAACCCAAACCAGCAAAAGAAAAACTCAGGGCAGTTATCAAGATGTAAGGCAACGTGGTCGCCTTTTTTTATGCCACCAGCATGGAAAAGATTTGCGGTTCTGTTTATCTCTTCATTTAATTCACTGTAGCTAAATTGTCTCACTTGTCCTTGTGCAGCTTCAAAAATTAGCGCTGTTTTTGTGCCATAAACCTCAGCCAAATCATCCCACATTTGACGTAAGTTTTGTTTGCCAATCACATCCATTAAACTGTTATCCTATTCTTTTGCCGTGAGTTCAGATGTGCTTTCTATCTTTGCACTATCTGAATTCAGCGGTATTACTTTTCGATTTTAGCCAGTCCCTTATCGACTAGCCCCCTGATTTGTTCGTCGCTATAACCGATATTTTTCAAAATCGCATCAGTGTCCATGCCGTGAGATGGCATTCCACGCCATATTTTTCCAGGATTATTTTTAAATTTCGGCATCACATTTGGCCCTTTGCAGGTATCACCATTCATGGTTTGCCATTCGGTGATCGATTCGCGCGCGATATATTGCGGATTGTCTTCAAGCTCAGGAATAGTCAGCACTTTGGCACTGGCAATATTGAGCTCTGAAAGTCGTTTAAGGACATCAGTGATCGGTTGTTTTGCTAACCATTCATCTAATTTGTCTTCAAATAATTGACCATGAGGGCAATTAATACGGTGAATAAGCTGAGTACCTTCTGGCACTTCAGGTGTACCAAGCAGATGAGCAAGGCCGATATCTTTGAAAATTTCTTCAATTTGAGTAATACCGACAACTTCCATCACGATATAACCATCTTGGCAACGGTAAAGCCCACAGCCTGCGTAGTACGGATCTTTCCCTTTGGTCATACGAGGACAAATCTCACCGCCATTGAAATAGTCCATCATGAAGTATTGCCCCATACGCAACATCACTTCATACATTGCAATATCAATACTTTCGCCTTTACCCGTTTGTTGAACTTTATACAGTGCCGCTAACGCGGAGGTGGTTGCTGTCATTCCTGAGAAATAATCTGCGGTATAAGGGAAGGCTGGCATTGGCTGATCTTTGTCACCATTTTGAATAAGGTAACCACTAAAGGCCTGAGCGATGGTGTTATAAGCGGGGAGGTTGGTATATTGCGGATCACCGTATTGGCCAAAACCCGATAAATGCGCAATAACCAATTTAGGATTATGCTCCCACAATACTTCATCAGTAATGCCACGGCGCGCAAAGGCTGGGCCTTTACTGGCTTCGATAAAGATATCGGTTGTTTCCATTAATTTTAAGAACGCATCACGACCTTCGTCTTTAAAGATATTTAGCGATAGTGCATGAAGGTTACGGCGAGAAAGCTGAGGATAGTGAGGTTGAACGCGAATGGTGTCAGCCCATGCAACGTTTTCAATCCAAATCACTTCAGCACCCCATTCTGCAAACATTTGTCCTGCAAATGGCCCTGCAATTTCAATTCCTGAAAACACAACACGAACCCCTGAAAGTGGGCCGAATTGTGGCATTGGTAAATGTTCTGTCATAGCGTCACCTCATAAGTGGTTGAGTGAATACTCTCTCACCTAATGATGAGAGAGTTTTCGTGATTAATTAGCGGTACTGTTTAAGCACTGAGCGTCCTAATGTCAGGATCTGCATTTCGTCAGAGCCACCAGAGACACGGTCAACACGAAGGTCACGCCAGAAACGAGAAATACGGTGCTCGCCAGCAATACCAACACCACCAAGCACTTGCATTGCACTATCGACCACTTCAAATGCCGCATTCGCACAGAAGTATTTACACATAGCTGCATCACCAGAAGTGATTAAGTTGTTGTCACTCTTCCATGCAGTTTCATATAACATGTTGCGCATTGAATTGAGTTTGATCGCCATATGAGCGAATTTTTCTTGAATAAGTTGGAAACGGCCGATAGCTTCGCCAAATTGCACACGTTGGTTGGCATAACGAGCGGCATCTTCAAAAGCGCACATTGCTGTACCGTAGTTAGTGAGAGCCACTAAGAAACGTTCGTGATCGAACTCTTCTTTTACACGGTTAAAGCCGTTACCTTCACGACCAAACATGTCTTTTTCTTCAAGTTCAACGTTGTCGAAAGTGATTTCACAGCAACTATCCATGCGTAAACCCAATTTTTCTAACTTGTTGACTTTAATGCCCGGTTTACTCATATCCACAAACCATTCAGTAAAGATAGGTTTATCTGGAGATGCAGAGTCACGGCTCATCACAACAACATAAGGGGTATAAGCACTACTGGTGATGAAGCATTTGCTACCGTTAAGGTAAACTTTGCCATTTTTACGGGTATAAGTGGTCTGTAAGCTACCGACGTCAGAGCCTGCACCGGGTTCGGTGATAGCAGAGTTCCACATCTGTTTACCTGTACCACGGAACGCCATGATTTTATCAATTTGCTCTTGAGTCCCTTCACGCAAGACGGTGTTAAAGCCACCAGGTAATTGATAAAGCACGTAAGTTGGTGCACCTAAACGACCTAATTCCATCCAAATTGCAGCAACAGTAACAAAACCTGCATTTAATCCACCGTGCTCTTCAGGAATAAGCAGATTGTCAATTTCCATATCCGCTAGGGCTTTGACAAAACGTTCTGGGTATTTGCTTTCGCGATCACACTGTGCGAAATAAGCTTCCCAGTTTTCACTGGCCATTAATTCGCGGACACCATCAACAAACAGTTCCTGCTCATCATTCAATCTAAAATCCATGTTAATAACCTCTTAATATGTCATTCTTTGCGTATAGCGGATCAGTCTTTCCAATGTACTTTGGCATCTTTAATAAAAGACAAGGTGACCATAATATTGACGAAAAATAGTGGGCATCCTCCGGCGATAATGGCAGTTTGAATAGGTTTTAAACCTCCAAGAGCTAACAGGATGATGCCGATAACACCAACTAATACAGACCAGCCAATGCGCACTAATAAAGGTGGCTCAGAGCCTTCTTTCATTGAACGGCAGGTTGACATGGCAAGCGTGTAAGAGCAGGCATTGATTAAGGTGACAGTGGCGATAAAACAGAGGATAAAGAAGCCCCACATTGTCGCTGTACTAAGCGGTAATGCCGCCCATGTTTCGATAATGGCGCGTGGAACACCATATTGTTCAATCAGTTGTGGAATGTTGAGAATATTTTGGTCAATCAGTTGTAAGGTGTTACCACCCAGAATTGTCCAAATTAACCAAGTCCCTGCGGTTAAGCCTGAAACCATTCCTAAACACAGTTCACGAACAGTACGGCCTTTAGATATACGGGCTAAGAAGATACTCATTTGGATGGCATAAATAACCCACCATGCCCAATAGAAGACTGTCCAGCCTTGAGGGAATCCCCCTTTACCGATTGGGTCGGTATAAAACAGCATACGAGGCATATACATCATCAATGTACCGACCGAATCGGTAAAGTAGTTGACAATAAAGCTCGCACCACCAACGATAAATACCCAACCCAACATTAAGAAACTTAGGTAAGTACGAATATCGCTGGCGATCTTCACCCCTTTTTGCAGACCAAATGCCACACAAATTGCGTTTAATAAGATCCAGCAAGAGATAATAATGGCGTCTAATTGCAGGGTATGAGGAATACCGAATAAGTATTGAATACATTCAGTGACTAACGGTGTTGCTAAACCAAGACTAGTTCCCATTGCTAGAATTAAAGCAACAAGATAGAAGTTATCAATAATCGTTCCAACAATCCCATTAACGTGTTTTTCACCGATTAATGGCGTTAAGGTGCTACTTGGGCGAATAACTTCCATTTTGCGAACAAAGAAGAAATAAGCGAACGCAACAGAAAGGAAACTATAAGTTGCCCAAGGTAGAGGACCCCAGTGGAACAAGCTGTAAGCAAGGCCAATTTCTTTAGCTTGAGTTGAATAACCTTCCATTCCAAAAGGTGGGCTTGAAATGTAGTAGTATATTTCAATCGAACCCCAGAAAAGGACGGCGGCTGATGTACAAGACGCAAACATCATAAAGATCCAGCTTGCGGTACTAAATTCAGGTTTATCTTCTCCAAGACGTTTATTGGCATAACGACCGAAGACTAACCAAAACCAACCTCCGAACATGATAACCATGTACCATTCAAAGGCCCAACCCCAGACATTGGTAACATAGCTGAATACGGCATTAATCACTTCATTTGAAGCATCAAGATCGCGTACCGTTAACCAACATAAAATACCAACAATGATCAATGGCGGAAAAAAAACCTTCGGTTCTATTCCTGCCTTTTTATTATCTTTGCTCATAGGTAAATTTTCCAAATATATTTAGCGCAGAAGTTTAAGTAGTGTTAATTCCTAATAACTAATAAAACAATTAAGTTTATTTGTGAATATTTTGTCTATTGGTGATTCATCATAATAGAAAAATAAAGTCATTGGCTAATCTACAAATCCATTAATGATGAAGAATGATGGATATTATAAGAAATCTATTCTGTTATTCACTTCACACTATTCTTTTTGTCGGTTTTATGTTACGTTTTATAACGTTTTATTTTCATTATAACTTATTGATAAGTATTGATATTGCCTTGTATGTAATCGGCTTGTTATATTCTGTCTTTCAATATTGTTGATCTGAGTGGCAATATTGAATGTTAAATACCATTATATTTATTATGTTCAATATTGTTGATCGAAGTACCAATATTGAAAGTTGAACACTTCAATTAAAATTAATTTCAATATTGGTGATGTATTTAGCAATATTGAACGCTATCTCTTCTTTATTTAATAATGTTCAATATTGGTGACCTAGGTTTAATTTTTTAATCACTTAATTATGTTAATTCTATATTACATTGCCAGAGTAAATGACATTATTTATTAATTTCAGGAGATGTAATGAATATTATTACATGTTACAAGAGTGTTCCCGATGAGCAGGATATTACGGTAAATAGCGCAGACAGTTCGCTGGATTTTTCTCGTGCTAACACCAAAATCAGCCAATATGATTTAAATGCGATTGAAGCCGCTAATCAGCTTAAGACGCAACTTGATGGCATTCAAATCACGGCAATGAGTGTTGGTGGTAAAGCACTGACAAATGCGAAAGCACGTAAAGATGTTCTTTCTCGCGGTGCTGACGATTTAGTTGTTGTGGTTGATGACCAATTTGAAGCCTCTTTACCCCACCAAACGGCAATTGCACTGGCGGCGGCAGCCACTAAAAAAGGTTATGACTTAATTCTTTGTGGTGATGGTTCTGCGGATCTCAGCTCACAACAAGTTAGCTTGCTGGTGGGTGAATTCTTAAATATTCCTGCAATCAATGGTATTAATAACATTGTTTCTCTCTCTAATGATTCAATTACGGTTGAGCGTGAATTAGAAAATGAAATCGAAACACTGACCATTCCATTACCCGCTGTAATTGCGGTGTCTACTGACATTAACACACCTCAGATCCCTTCGATGAAAGCCATTCTTGGCGCAGCCAAAAAACCAGTTCAACAATGGAGTGTTGCTGATTTGGGTCTGGATGCTATTACTTCGCGCTCAGAGCAAAAAATCGCGGCACCAAAACAAAAAGTCCGTCAACGCATCATCATTGAAGGTGATGGTGACGATCAGATTGCTGAGTTGGCAGAACATTTACGTAAAATTCTTAAGTAATAGGGGGAGTTATGAGTCAGTTTTCAACTGTTTGGGTATTTAGCGATGCACTTTCCCGTTTACCAGAATTAATGGGCGGCGCTTTTTCATTAGGTCAATCTATTAATGTATTCACATTGAATGACGAACAAAGTGTGGCTGCCTTTAAATTAGGAGCAACAGCGGTTTTCCAATTAGAAGGCAAACCAGACGATCGCATTATTGAAGACTATGCACAAAGCATGGTTGAAACCATCAAACAAAAAGGTGATGCAGGTTTAGTGCTATTACCTAATACACGTCGTGGCAAATTACTCGCAGCGCGCTTAGGTCATCGTTTAGACGCGGTTGTTTCTAATGACGCACAATCTTTAAAAGCAGACGGTGATGCATTAGTAGCAAAACACATGGTTTACGGTGGTCTTGCTTTTGGTGATGAAACCCTGAAAACCGCTTATTGCGTAGTGACTGTAAGTGTAGGTGCTTTTGATGTTGCACCAGAAACAGGTGCTACGGGTAATGCACAAAAAGTGGCATGGATTGCCCCAGCTCAAACCATTATTCGCAATGCAGTTCAGCCTCGCGAAATTAATGCGGTTGATTTAGATAAAGCGCGCTTTGTTGTCAGTGTAGGTCGCGGTATTGGTAGCAAAGAAAATATCGTTATTGCAGAAGAATTAGCCAAAGCCATTGGTGCTGAAATCGCGTGTTCTCGTCCTGTTGCCGAAAACGAAAAATGGATGGAGCACGAGCGCTATGTCGGTATTTCTAACCTGATGCTGAAACCTGAGCTCTATTTGGCTGCCGGTATTTCAGGGCAAATTCAACATATGGTTGGCGCTAATGGCGCACAAATTATTGTTGCTATTAATAAAGACAAAAATGCACCTATCTTCCAATTTGCTGACTACGGCATTGTCGGTGATTTAATGAAGATTTTACCTGCATTAACTCGTCAATTATCTAACTGATTTATTTAAGCAGAGAAGGTGACTTCTCTGCGTTTATCGCAAATTCTGGAGATGTTATGTCCGATTCCGAAGATATTTTCGATGCCATTATTGTTGGTGCAGGATTAGCAGGATCTGTGGCTGCACTTGTTTTGGCGAGGGAAGGCGCACAAGTATTGCTAATAGAAAGAGGTAACTACGCTGGCGGGAAAAATGTAACCGGTGGTCGTATGTATGCACATACTCTTGAACGCATCATTCCTGAGTTTGCGCAAGAAGCACCAGTTGAACGCGTTATTACTCACGAAAAATTGTCGTTTATGACTGAAACCGGCGCAATGACAATGGATTATCAAAACGCTGAAGGAAATAACCCAAAAACCGCCTCTTGGTCTGTATTACGTGGTGAGTTTGATCAATGGCTAATGGAACAAGCCGAAAATGCGGGTGCGCAATGCATCACAGGCATTCGTGTTGATAAGCTCGTCGAGCGTGATGGCAAGATTATCGGTGTGGAAGCCGATGGTGATGTGTTAGAAGCCAAAGCGGTGATCCTCGCTGATGGTGTGAATTCTATCTTGGCTGAACAGTTAGGGATGACAAAACGTGTTGCGGCTGAAAATGTCGCTGTGGGCGTAAAAGAGATCATCGAATTGCCTGAAAGTGTGATTAAAGATCGCTTTAACCTAAAAGATAACGAAGGCACAGCTTGGTTATTTGCGGGATCACCTACCGATGGATTAATGGGCGGTGGTTTTTTATATACCAATAAGACTACGCTCTCTTTAGGTCTTGTTTGTGGGCTTCACCATGTTAAAGATGCGAAGAAATCAGTACCACAAATGCTGGAAGATTTTAAACAGCATCCCGTTGTTGCGCCACTAATTGAGGGCGGGAAAATGGTGGAGTACGGTGCACATGTCGTCCCAGAAGCGGGCTTAAGAATGCAAAACGAATTAGTACGCGATGGTGTATTAATTGCAGGTGATGCAGCAGGGATGTGTATGAACCTTGGTTTTACTATCCGTGGCATGGATTTAGCGATGGCATCTGGTGAAGCGGCTGCAAAAACGGTGCTTTCTGCTATGGAGAAAAATGATTTTAGTAAACAATCACTTAATGAATATCTCAAACATTTAGAAGATGGCCCGTTACGCGATATGAAAGCGTATCAGCGTATGCCTGATCTACTTGATAATCCTCGTATGTTTACTGCTTATCCTGAAATGGTCGTTGGTATCGCGAAAGATCTCTTTACTGTTACGGGTGACGCACCTGTACCAATGCGTAAAACCATGATGCGTCATACCAAAAAAGTCGGTTGGATGAATCTGATCAAAGATGGGATCAAAGGAGTAAAAGCAATATGAGTTCTCCCGTAAATGTCGATGTCAAACTAGGCATCAATAAATTTAATGTCGATGAAGAAAATCCACATATCGTCGTTAAAGAGCAACCTGATATGCAGGTGTTGGAAACCTTAGTCAAAGCCTGTCCTGCTGGTCTTTATAAAAAACAAGAAGATGGCACCATCAGTTTTGATTATGCAGGGTGCTTAGAGTGTGGAACGTGTCGAATTCTTGGTTTAGATAGTGCGCTTGAAAAATGGGAATACCCACGTGGAACTTTTGGCGTGGAATATCGTTACGGATGATGTATCGCTACTTTTCTCCCAGTGCTGCCTCCGGCCTGGGAGCTTTTCTTTTTTGCTTTATTTAGAAAAAATGCCAGGACTCAGTCATGCAACCCAGAAACTTTGATGATATTCGTTTTACCTCTGTACATCGTCGGGTGATGTTATGGGGGAGTGGTGGCCCTTTTCTTGACGGTTATGTATTAGTGATTATCGGTGTGGCATTAGAGCAACTCACACCGTTATTACAGCTTGATTCACAATGGATAGGTCTGCTTGGTGCGGCAACATTAGCCGGACTTTTTATTGGCACATCACTTTTTGGTTATATTTGTGACAAAGTGGGTCGCCGTAAAATGTTTCTTGTCGATATTGTGGCTATCGCCATTATTTCTATTGCAACGATGTTTGTGTCAACGCCAGTGGGTCTCTTGGTGATGCGATTCCTTATTGGCATTGTGATTGGTGCCGATTACCCCATTGCGACGTCGATGATCACTGAGTTTTCCAATAAAAAACAACGTGCTTTTGCCGTCGGTTTTATTGCTGCAATGTGGTATATCGGGGCGACTTGCGCCAACTTAGTCGGTTATCTTCTATATGATATTGAAGATGGCTGGCGTTGGATGCTGGGCAGTGCTTTTATCCCTTGCGTTATTATTTTAATTGGTCGTTTCGATTTACCTGAATCCCCGCTTTGGTTAATACGAAAAGGGCGTATTCAAGAGTGTAATGAAATGATGATCAAACTTTTTGGTGAACCTGTTGTTTTTGAAGCTGAAAATGCCAAAAAAACCCGTTTTATCGAACTGTTTAATAAACGTCATTTCTCTTTTGTTCTGTTTGTTGCGGTGATTTGGACTTGCCAAGTGATCCCGATGTTTGCCATTTATACCTTTGGGCCACAAATTGTCGGTTTATTAGGGTGGGATGCGGGAAGAAGTGCTGCACTCGGTAATGTGGTGATCAGCTTGTTTTTTATGTTTGGGTGTATTCCCGCGATGTTCTGGTTAAACCAAACTGGACGACGCCCATTATTGATTGGTAGTTTCGCCATGATGACATTGGCATTATTGGTGTTAGGGGTTTTCCCTGATTTACCTATCTTATTTGTTATCTTAGCATTTGCGACTTATGCTTTCTTTTCTGGTGGCCCCGGCATTTTACAATGGCTCTATCCTAATGAATTATTTCCGACTGATATTCGAGCGTCAGCCGTGGGCATTATTATGTCAATAAGCCGTATTGGTACGGTTATTTCAACTTGTGCGCTTCCTGCCTTTATCGCTACTTATGGAATTAATACGACGATGCTAGTGGGCGCTGCGATCTCCTTATTCGGCATGATAGTTTCTGTGTTGTTTGCACCAGAAACTAAAGGACTAACACTCAATCAAACCTCAACCATGCCAATGCGTCGAGGAAAATAGTCTCTTGAATCGATGATTAATAAAATAAGTTAAGTGATTTAAATTATTTTTTATTTAGATGTTATAAAGTTTAATCATTATTGTATTTATTTTTATATTATTTTTATTTGAATTATCACATTAATATTTATTGATAAGATTTGTTTATATCTTAAAATGAGATGAGTATGTTTATCTTAAAAAGAGAGTGATTTTATTATTTTATTTAAATAAAATGACTCTCCTTTTTCTTTATTAAAAATAACACCTTTATAACGCCTTAGTTTCAAATTTATCTCATTGTTATTAATTACTCTTCAATTACAAATTGTATTTAACTCACCAAATCTAGATCCCAATCACAGATCTCTCTCAGACTATTCAAATGACGAAAAACAGTTCGTTATTTACCAAGAATGAATAATATCCCCTACCCAGAATAAGGTCATTACAGACGCAAACACCAGCAAAAAAGCGGTTGAGTAGGTATTTATGGCCTTATTAGAAATGACAGTTAAAGAATGTCTAAACAATATTGTAAAGCAATATGCTTCACAAACAGCCTTGATTGAAAACCAAAGTAAAAAAACACTTTCTTGGCAACAATTACAACAAGAAGTAGAAAATGTTGCGCGTGGTTTTTTAGCTATTGGTTTAAAAAAAGGTGATCGTTTAGGTATTTGGTCTGCTAATAGTAAAGAGTGGATAATTTGTTTTCTTGCCGCTGCTCAAATTGGTGTTCCTGTTGTTTGTATTAACTTTCATTTTAAAAAAAGAGAGTTATTAGATTTATGTAGATTAACCGGTATTAAAGCATTGTGTTTTTCTGATGGGTTTAAAAGTAATAACTTTATTGAGGTGATTAATTGTCTTGCTAAAAAAGTAACGGAAAATAAGGATGTATTACCTCAGTTATTTATTAGCATGGGAAATAAAACGGCAGAAAAAAGTGTTTCGTTGTCTCAATTAAAAGCAATTAGTAAAAAAATATCAGATAAAGAATATCAACACGCTGTTTCACAAGTCAGTGTAAAAGATTTACTGACAATTCAAATGACATCAGGTAGCACCGCTATGCCTAAAGGTGTCATGTTAAGTCAATATAATGTAATTAATAATGCCATGCTGTCAGCACAGCGATTAGGCGTAACACATAACGATGTCATTTGCCTTGCTGTTCCTCTATTTCACTGCTTTGGGCTCTCTTCTTGTCTCTTTTTTGCGTTAACAACAGGATGTCAATTAGTTCTGCTTGATAACTATTGTGCAGAAGATGTTTTGAAAGTGGTTCAAAACTATCGTTGTACCGTTATGCATGGTGTGCCAACGATTTTTAGCCGTTTAATGAAACATGAGCAATTTTCTCACTACGATTTATCTAGCCTTGATAAAGGCATTATAGCCGGGGCAAGTTTTCCTCCTGCGTTAATCGATGATATTGAAACTATCCTCGGCATGAAAGGGATCACCATCTCTTATGGTCAAACCGAAGCTTCTCCTTGTTGCACTCAAACATTACCAAACGATGCTTTACCAATAAAACGCAGTTCTATCGGTAAGCCATTACCTTTAGTTGAAATGAAAATTATTAATCCAAAAACGGGTAAACCTATGCCAGTGGGTATTTTGGGTGAAATTTGTACCCGTGGTTTTCATGTGATGATGGGTTATGACAATGCCCCTGATAAAACCCAAGAAGCTATCGATGAAGAAGGTTGGTTACACACAGGCGATATCGGTTATGTCGATGAACAAGGAAATTACCACTACGCCTATCGCATGAAAGAGATTGTAGTCCGTGGTGGTGAAAATATCAGTCTTTGTGAAATAGAAGAGGCCATTGCGGAATATCCCGGTGTTGACGCAACAAAAGCTTTTGGTATTCCTTCGGTTGATTTAGGTGAAGAAGTGATCGCCTCTGTTTGTGTGCAACAAGGCCATACCATTACGGAAAGCGAATTACAGGCATTTCTACAAGAGCGGCTAGCTCGCTACAAAATCCCCAAAGAACTCCATTTCTTTACACAGTTTCCTCATACCCCTTGCGGAAAAATTGATGTGCAAGCCCTGAAATTGCAATTGGGTTATGGCGTTTCAATCAAGGATGAAAAAACCAAAGTAGCGGGTTAAGTGACAACGGATTTATCCACATTCTGACAACAGCAGTATGAAGTCTAAAAATAATTAGGAGAAAAAATGACAAGTCGTAAAGCACTGGAAGGCGTCACTGTAGTTGAGTTGGCGACCTTTATTGCCGTACCCGCAGCGGGACGTATTTTAGCTGATATGGGTGCGAACGTGATCAAAATTGAATCCCCAAGTGGTGATAATTTACGTTACACCGCACCGACTGAAGGCCGTCCATTAGATCAACATGAAAACACCAGTTTTGATTTAGAAAATGCCAATAAACGTGGCATCGTATTAAATACAAAAACAGAAGCAGGTAAAAAAATTCTGTTTGAACTGCTAGAAAAAGCCGACATCTTCTTAACTAACTGGCGTCCTGGTGCAAGAGAGCGTGCGGGATTGGATTATGAAACGTTAAAACAACGTTTTCCAAAATTAGTTTACGCCAGCGTGACAGGTTATGGTGATGAAGGCCCAGATAAAGATCTACCAGGATTTGACTACACTGCATTCTTTGCTCGTGGTGGTATTTTAGGTTCGCTGTACCAAAAAGGCACTGTACCGATGAACGTGATCCCGGGTCTTGGCGATCATCAGTGTGCATTAGGATTGGTTTCAGGTGTGTTAGCTGCTTATATTCGCGCTAAAAATATTGGTCAAGGTGAGTATGTTTCAACTAACTTACTGCATACCTCAATTTATACCCAAGCAATCATGATCCAAGCGGCACAATACCCAGATTATGGTCAGCCGTATCCAATCGATCGTCGCAATACTACCAGCCCATTTATTCTGGCTTATAAAACAAAAGATGACCGTTTTATTCAAGTCTGTATGCCAGTTTATGACGCCTACTATCCAACCTTTATTTCTTGTATTGGTCGTCCAGATTTAGCGGAAGACGCTCGTTATACACGCCTACAAGAAGTGGCGAAAAATAATCGCTCCCCTGAATTATATGACCTGATTTGGCAACAAATTGAGCAAAAAACAGCGCCAGAGTGGGCCGATATTTTCACCAAAAACGATATCCCATTCAGTATTGCGCAAACATGGGAAGAAGTGCTGGAAGACAAACAGGCTTGGGCAATTAACACCTTCTACAACATGAAGTACAAAAATGGCAGTGAAAAAGCCTTAGTTCGTCCACCTATTGATTTCTTAGAGAGTGGTTTACCTGAATATCGTCGTGGTCCTTTGTTAGGTGAAGACACACCGTCTGTATTAGCTGAATTAGGGTATAGCGCAGAAGAAATTGCCAGCCTTGAAGCCAATAAAGACGTGATGACGTGGAAAGAATAATCCACTTATTTCTTTAATTTTCAGGAGAGCAAAGGCATGCAACAAGATATTTTCACAATGGGCGTTGATATCGGATCGTCTGCATCAAAATGCATCATCATGAAAAATGGTGACGCAATTGTCGCTAAATCACTGGCATCAGTGGGGGCAGGAACCTCAGGGCCTGAAAAAGCGATCGCTGAAGTATTAAGTCAATTTGGTGGCTCCCTCAGTCAGATCAGTTGGATCTGTGCAACAGGTTATGGGCGTAATTCTCTGAAAGAAGCCAATAAAGAAGTGAGTGAACTGAGCTGTCATGCCAAAGGTGCGCACTTTCTGTTTCCGGGCGTCAAAACAGTGATTGATATCGGCGGTCAAGACGTTAAAGCACTTCATATGGATGGTGCAGGCCGTTTATTAAACTTTGTGATGAATGACAAGTGCGCTGCCGGTACAGGACGCTTTTTAGATGTAATGTCGAGAGTATTAGAAACTAAGATTTCTGACCTCGCTCAAGAGGGCGCTAAGTCCACTAAAAAAGTCACGATTAGCTCAACCTGTACTGTGTTCTCTGAATCAGAAGTGATTTCTCATCTCGCGAATAACGAAACAATACCCGACGTTATTAATGGCATTCACCGCTCTGTGGCTAGCCGTATTGCTGGTCTTGCAAAACGAGTGGGTGTTGAAGCCCCTGTTGTGATGACAGGCGGTGTTGCCAGTAATTTTGAAGTTGTTCGTTACGTAAGCGAAGAGTTGAACGCCTCTATCGCCACCTCACCTTTATCACAATACAACGGGGCGATAGGTGCTGCCATTTATGCCTTTGAAGCGTACCGCCATCAACTGGAAGACGATGCGTTAACAATAGGAACATCAAAATGAGCAATGTAGATATGAATGCGCCGGATTATATTCCTGCGAAAAAACGACTGCAAAAAATCGCTGCTGATGCTTATCAGCGTGCGTGGGATGCTAAAAATAGCGGTGAAAAAATAGGCTGGTGTGCCTCTAACTTCCCACAAGAAATTGCGGAAACATTAGGTTTATGTGTGGTTTATCCTGAAAACCAAGCCGCAGCAATTGCGGCAAAAGGTGCAGGTTTAAAAATGTGTGAGCATGCAGAAAGCATGGGATATTCCAATGATATCTGTGCTTATGCTCGGATCAGCCTTTCTTACATGGATATCAAGCAGTGTGAAGAGATGGATATGCCTCAGCCTGATTTCTTGCTGTGCTGCAACAATATCTGTAACTGCATGATCAAGTGGTATGAAAATATCGCATACGAATTGAATATCCCGATGATCCTTATCGATATTCCTTATAAAAATGATTATGACACTGATGATGTGACTGTGAAGTATGTTCAAGCGCAATTTGATGATGCGATTAGACAACTTGAAAAAGTCACTGGCAAAGTCTTCTCTGAAGAGAAATTTAAAGAAGTTTGTGAAATCTCACAACGCACAGGGCGTGCATGGTTAAAAGCAGCTGAATATTGCCAATACGAACCATCACCAATGAATGGTTTTGATCTGTTTAACCACATGGCGGTTGCTGTTTGTGCGCGTGGCAAATTAGAAGCTGCACTGGCTTTTGAGCAACTGTGTGAAGAGATGGAACAAAACATCAAAGAGAAAAAATCGACTTACCGCGGTGAAGAAAAATACCGTGTTCTCTTTGAAGGTATTGCTTGCTGGCCTTATTTGCGAGCCACATCTACCCCGTTAAAAGAACAAGGTATCAACGTTACCGCTACTGTTTACGCCACTGCATTTGGTGTGATTTATCAAAACAGTGACGAGATGATGCGTGCTTACTCTTACGTTCCTAACTGCGTCTCTGTCGAGCGTGCGGCAGATATGCGTATTAGTGTTAGCCGTCAAAATAAAGTTGATGGTGCAATTATTCACGTTAACCGTAGTTGTAAGCTCTGGAGTGGCATTATGCCCGAAATTGAGCGCCGTATTCGCCATGAACTTAAGATCCCAACGGTGACTTTTGATGGCGACCAAGCAGATCCTCGTGTTTTCTCAGAAGCGCAGTATGTCACCCGTGTTGAAGCATTAACAGAAATTATGGCTGCGAATAAAGCAGATATGAAAAAGGGAGACATCTAATGAAAACATTAACGGATAGATTTGATGAGCTGCAAGTGGTGGTGGATAACCCCGTTGCGCAATTAGAAGGTTTTATTCGTAGTGGCAAAAAGGTGATTGGTTGTTTCCCTGAATATACGCCGAATGAAATTGTCTATGCGGCGGGCATGGTGCCTTTTGGCATTTGGGGTGCGGAAGGCCGTGAGATCTCAGAAGCGAAGAAATACTTTCCTCCTTTCTATTGTGCGCTAGTGCTTTCTTCTCTTGAGATGGGGTTGGATGGTGCGCTGAATAAACTGTCAGCAGCCATCATTCCTTCTTTGTGTGACACCTTAAAATGCTTAGGGCAAAACTGGAAAGCGGGTGTACCACAAGTGCCTTTTATCCAACTGGTGCATCCACAAAATCGTAAAACCCCAGCAGGGATTGCTTTCTTAACCGAACAATACAAAAAAATTGCACTGCAATTAGGGGAGATTTCAGGTCAGCCTGTGACAGATGATGCACTAAAAAATGCAATTCATCTGTTTAATCAGCGTCGTGCCGCGTTACGCGAGTTTTCAGAGATGGCTGCGCTTCATCCAAATTTAATCACACCACAACGCCGTAATACCGTGATCAAAAGTGGTTATTTTATGGATGTTGTTGAACATACAAAAGCCGTTGAAGCCATTGTTGCGCAATGCAAAACCTTATCTCCAGAACCTTGGAAAGGGCATAAAGTTGTTGTGACAGGCATTATTGCGGATAGCCCTTCTATTTTACAAATTTTGGCTGATAACAAGATGGCGATTGTGGCAGATGAAGTGGCACATGAGTCTCGTCAGTTCCGTCAAGATATTCCAGAAAATAACGCACCTTATGAAGCAATGGCAGAGCAAATCGCTCAGCTTGAAGGGTGTTCACTTTTATATGATCCAGAGAAAAAACGTGGTCGTTTAATTGCCGATATGGTGAAAAACACAGGTGCAGATGGTGTTGTCTATTTGCTAACAAAATTCTGTGATCCTGAAGAATTCGATGCCCCGATAGTGAAGAAATTCCTCGATAGAGAAGGCATTCCTTCCATCATTATCGAAATCGATCAGCAAACTAAAACGTATGAACAAGCTAGAACGGCATTGCAAACTTTTGCTGATGTGCTTTCTGCTTAACAACATTAATCAATAGTCACAAAAGACCTGTGTGAATAGCACAGGTCAATTGAACCCTAACACATATAAGTGGGGCAATCATGGGTATTATTTGTTTAATCATTGGGCTAGCGATATTAATGATTATGTGTATGAAAGGCATACATATCTTCATTTCTGTCTTTACCACCAGCCTATTTCTTGCTGTGACTGCATGGCTTGTATCACCAGATATGCTTAATCCTGTCGATGCACTATTACAAGTGTATACCGGTGGGTTAGGTGGCTATTTTGGTAGCTTCTTCTTCATTTTCGTACTCGGTGCGATTTTTGGCAAATTAACCGCTATCAGTGGCGCTGCTGATAGTGTTGCCTCTTTTATTATTGGTAAATTTGGTGAAAGAGCCGTTATTCCTTCATTAGTTGCGGCTTGTGCCATTTTAGCCTACGGCGGTGTTTCAGTGTTTGTTGCACTGTTTACCGTTTATTCGATGATGGTGAGTTTATTTCGCAAAGCAAATCTTCCTCGCAGACTTATTCCTGCTGTCTATTTTGCCGGTGCAGGTACGTTTGTAATGATAATGCCTGGATCACCTCAAATCCAAAACCTTATCCCAATGAAGTTCTTAGGTACGTCAGCGACGGCAGGTTTAGTACCGGGTATGTTGACAGCGTTGTTCCAAGTCACCTTAGTGATTATTTATCTCACTTGGTTATTTAAGCGTGTAAAAGCGAAAGGTGAAGGCTGGGTTGAAGATGAAAAAACAGCCAAAGCCGAAGAAGGTAAAAAAGATCGTCAATTACCTAATGTGCTTGTTGCATTACTCCCTATGCTTATTTTGCTTGTCGTGCTGAATATTCTGAAATGGGACCCTGCTATTGCCTTATTCTGCGCCATTATCGCTGCCTTGATTGTGTACTTACGCTATCTCGATTGGAAAAAGCTTGTACCTAATTTAGCAGCAGGAACGATGGAAGGGGTGACCTCCCTCTTTAACACGGCGGTTATTGTTGGGTTTGGGGCATTAGTGATGACCTTGCCTGCGTTTAAAGAATCATTCCAAGCGATTGCTCAATCAGGTCTTAATCCACTTGTTGTTACTGCAATTTCAGTCGGTGCCTTGGTGTTTATCAGTGGTTCAGGCTCCGGTGCGTTAAGTATTGCTATGCCAATGATTGCAGCAATGTTCCCTGCAACTGTGGTTGATCAAGGCTCCTTACACCGTGTGGCCACAATGGCATCAATGAGTACAACTCCACCATTTAACGGATTGATTATTACTGTCTTTAGCGTCTGTGGTGTCAGCCATAAAGAGGGCTATGGCCCTGTAGGAACGTTAACTCTCGCTATCCCACTGTTAGCCATGATGTTTATGTTGCTGCTGTACACCTTCTTACCTGCATCCATAGCGACGATGTAGGAATAACGTTAACCCATTAATGCGTGCGATAAGACGACAAACGTGAAATCGCACGCCATAGAGATAACCCTATATATTCACAGAGGAAGATAAACATGGATTTTCAGCTAACAGAAGAGCAAGTCCTGATCCGCGATATGGTCAGAGAGTTTGTTGAAAACGATATTAAGCCTATTGCTGGCGAAATCGATAAAGAACACCGGTTTCCAAGTGAAAGCGTTGCACCTATGGCTGAGTTAGGACTCTTTGGTTTCAATATTGATGAAAATTATGGTGGAACAGAAGCAGATGCAATTAGCTATGTATTAGCAACAGAAGAAATGGCAAAAGTCAGTGCTGCACACGCCATGATCATGGGTTCACAGTGTTCATTAACTGGCCCTGTTATTCAAAAATATGCTGATGAAGAAACCAAAGCACGTATTTTACCGGGAGTAGTTTCAGGTGAGCAAATTGGTTGCTTCTGTTTATCAGAACCAAGCGCAGGTTGTGATGCTGCTGCTCAACAAACAACGGCTGTTCGCCAAGGTGATAATTATGTGATCAATGGCTCTAAATTGTGGATCACAGCAGCACCTCAAGGTGCATTCTTTATTGTATTTGCCATGACCGATAAAAGTGCGGGTGTTAAAGGGATCACTGCATTCTTAGTTGAGCGTGATAATCCAGGGATCAGCATTGGTTTACCTGAAGAAAAAATGGGTATGAATGGCTCTGAAACCTGTTCAGTCAGTTTTAGTGACTGTGTTGTACCTGTTAGCGCACGTTTAGGCGCTGAAGGTAAAGGTTTTAGCATTGCAATGGAAACCTTAGATGGTGGCCGTTTAAGCTGTTCAGCTATTGCATTAGGTATCGCACAAAGTGCATTAGATGCCACGATTGATTACACCAAAGAGCGTATTCAATTTGGAAAACCTATTGCGGCCAACCAAGGTGTGCAATGGATGTTAGTGGATATGGCTACCCGCGTAGATTGTGCTCGTATGTTGGTGTATCGCGCAGCTGCGGCAAAAATTGCTGGGCTTCCTTATACCCGCGAATCAGCGCAAGCCAAATTATACGCTTCTGAAACAGCAACTTATGTGACTCAAAAAGCCGTTCAACTCCACGGCGGTATGGGTTACACCAAATCTTATCCTGTTGAACGCCTAATGCGTGAAGCAAAACTCACCGAAATTTTTGAAGGCACAAGCGAAGTGCAACGCATGGTGATCGCTAAACATATTTTAGCGTAATGACATTGGGATTTTATTAATTTGCTCCATTGAGCAAAACGGAGAATGTGAATTATGAAACTTATTGCCTGCTGTAAGGTTGTTCATGACGAACAAGACATCACAACGCGGCCTGATCGTACACTCGCAACTGATAATGCGGGTTTAAAAATTAGTTTATATGATTTAAACGCGATTGAAACTGCAGTAGAAATTGCCTCGGCTCTTGGTGATAGCACCGTAACTGCGCTGAGTGTAGGCACTAGTGCAATGGTAGAAAACGCGAAAATTAAAAAAGATATTTTATCGCGTGGCCCTGATGCATTAACACTTGTTGCTGATGATGCGTGTAATGCGCTTTATTCAACAGATACCGCCAATATTATTGCGCAAGCGGCACAAAAAGTGGGTTTTGATTTATTAGTTTTCGGTGAAGGTTCTGGTGACTTATACGCTCAACAAACAGGTTTAGCGGTAGGTGAATACTTAGGCTTACCTTGTGTTAATGCCGTTAACAAAATCACCATTGAAGGTGAAAAAATCATTGTTGAACGTGATTTAGAAAATATCACCGAAGAGCTAGAGTTGACATTACCTGCCGTTGTCTGCGTGACATCAAGCATTAACACTCCAAAATTACCGTCAATGAAAGCCATTTTAGCAGCTAATAAAAAACCTGTTGAGAAACTTGGGTTAGGAGATATTGGTGTTGATCTTTCAGCACTCACCGTAGTGCAAACACAAGTGTGCGCACCAGAACAGACTGATCGCCTTGGCATTATTTTAGAAGGTGATTCAGATGAAAATATTGCCATATTTGCTGAGCATTTACGCCAAGCGGTTAATCAATAAGGAGATTAAAAATGGCTAGTTTACTACCTACTACCTTTGTTTATGCCGAGAAAGCGGATGATTTAGCGAAGCTGATAGCGTTTGCTCGTAGTCTTGGTGAAAAAGTGAATGTGTTATTTATCGGTGATGATGAAAGCACTCGTGAATGTGTCAGCCTTGGTGCTGATTGTGTCTATTGCTTTGCGCCACAAGACGGTGTGATTGCTGAAGATTATGCAACTTCTTTTGCTGAAATTATTAAAGAAGCGGGTGCTAATGCATTGGTTTTATTAGCATCATCAAAACGAGCAAAAGCCATTGCAGCTCGCCTTGGTGTTACGTTAAAAGCGGGTGTTGTCAGTGATGCATTAAGCCTGACCGTTGAAAACAATACCGTGATTGCCACACACCAAGTTTATGGTGGTTTAGCACATGCTAAAGCAGAAATTCGCTCACCTTATGCTATTGCTACCGTTGGTGGTGCATTAGATGTGGAAGTCATTACAGATGCGCCCAATGCATCAGTGGTACAAGGTACCTTTGTCGCCCCTGCGCATACATTAAAAGTGTTAGCACGTAAGCCAAAACAAGGTAGTAGTGTTGATTTAGGTAAAGCGCATTGTGTTGTTGGTGTTGGACGTGGCTTCGGTAAGGCAGATGATATTGCGTTAGCGTCAGCATTAGCGAAAGCCCTTCAAGGTGAAGTGGGTTGTTCACGTCCAATTGCTGAAGGTGAAGGCTGGATGGAACACGATCGCTACATTGGTGTTTCAGGCGTGACCTTAGGTGCTGATGTTTATGTTGCTGTCGGTATTTCAGGACAAATTCAACATATGGTCGGTGTAGATAGAGCAAAAATTATTGTTGGTATCAACAAAGATAAAAATGCGCCTATCTTCAATATGGTGGACTACGGGATTGTCGGCGACCTCTACAAAGTGTTACCTGCATTAACAGCAAAACTTGGCGGCTAATCCCCGTCGGTCGCTTAGTGAAAGTGTGCTAAGCGACCACACATAATAAAAGGACAGAAAAGTATGTCAGACGATATTTTTGACGCCATTATTGTGGGTGGTGGACTTGCTGGTGGTACTGCTGCCTATGTTTTAGCGCAAGCAGGATGTGATGTATTAGTGGTTGAGCGAGGTAATTTCGCTGGCAGTAAAAATATGACGGGCGGGCGTTTATACGCACACAGCCTTGAAAAAATCATCCCCAACTTTGCCGAAGAAGCTCCAGTTGAGCGCCTTGTGACGCGTGAAAAAATCTCCATGTTAACGCCGACAGATGGCGTTACGTTAGATTATCAACATACTCAGCAAGAAGAGGACGCGGCGCGTTCTTATACCGTATTGCGTTCTTCATTTGATCAATGGTTAATGGAAAAAGCGGAAGATGCTGGCGCACAAGTGATCACTGGCGTTCGTGTCGATGAAGTATTAGTAAAAGATGGCAAAGTGTGCGGCGTTAAAGCCGGTGATGACGAAATTGAAGCGCATGTCGTGATTTTAGCCGATGGTGTGAATTCACTGTTAGCGAAGCAATTAGGTATGACACAGAAAGTAAATCCTCATACTGTTGCCGTCGGTGTGAAAGAGTTACTTGAATTTACTCCTCAACAAATGGAAGACCGATTTGGTTGCACTAATGATGAAGGGTTAGCTTGGCTTTTTGCGGGCGCACCATCAGGGGGATACTTAGGGGGGGGGTTTTTATATACCAATAAAAATACGGTTTCTTTAGGGCTGGTTTTAGGGCTACATAACGTCGATAAGTTCGAAAAAACGGTTCCTCAATTATTAGAAGATTTTAAACAACATCCTGTTGTTGCTCCGCTTATCAAAGACGGAAAATTATTAGAATATTCAGCGCATATGGTGCCGGAAGGCGGCATGAATATGGTGTCTGAATTAGTGAAAGATGGTGTATTAGTGGCGGGTGATGCCGCTGGATTTTGCCTAAATGTTGGCTATACCGTAAGAGGAATGGATCTGGCGATTGCTTCAGGTGAAGCTGCCGCAAAAGCAGTATTAATGGCAAAAGAACAAAACAACTATAGTCAAAAAGAGCTGAGTTGTTATCAATCTTTATTAAATGACAGCTTTGTTATGAAAGATATGAAGCTATATAAAGATCTACCTGCTTTCCTTGATAACACCCGATTTTTTACTGATTATCCACAAATGGCCGCTAATGTAATGCATGATTTATTCGTGATTAATGGCCCAGAAAAACCAGTACGTAAGAAAATACTGTCTCAAGTGAAGAAAGTCGGTGTGATGAACTTAATTAAAGATGGCTTTAAAGGAGTACGTTCTTTATGAGTCAAGTAAACGTAGACGTTAAATTAGGCGTCAATAAATTTAACGTGGATGAAGAAAATCCACATATTGTCTTAAAGGATGATATCGATCCTGCGCAATTTGAAATCTTAATGAAAGCTTGCCCAGCAGGTTTATATAAAAAAGATGAAAAAGGGCAATATCTTTTTGATTATGCAGGATGTTTAGAGTGTGGTACTTGCCGTGTGTTATGTGGCGAGACGATCTTAAAGAAATGGGAATACCCATGTGGCACATTAGGCATAGAGTTTCGTTACGGCTGATGTAACAACACCAATCCCCCTTTAGCGTAACCTCCAAAATTTTAACTAGAGGGGGAATGAGCATTCTGAGTACATATTGATTCATATATGGATCATAATGCTTGAAATGATTTTTATATGCTCCATAACCCTGTTTTAAAACTTATCTCAACGAGTGTATTTTTCGATACTCTGAAGGTGTCATAAAAAATTCAGATTTAAATTTTCGGCTTAAATTAGAAATATCACTAAACCCACATTCATAAGCGAGTTGTGTAATATTTTTCTCTGCTAAAAGTGGATTAACCAATGCTGCTTTATAATTCTCAAGACGTTTTTGGTAGATCCAACGAAGTACAGATGTATTTTGTTCTTTAAATAGCATCTGTAAATAGCGTACTGAGATCCCACACGCATTAGCACATTCATTAACACTTAAATCGGGATCGGAAAGATGTTGCTCAAGATAGTGCTGAGCAAAATAAAACAGTGTTGATCTTCCTAAGCTTTGCGCTGGTGTCGCAATACTGAATTCGCTAAAGGCTGAGGTAATTAAATTCAATAAAATATCAGCAAGTTGTTGCGCATGTTGTGGTGGCATTGAATCCAAAAATGGAATATAACGCATCACAAAACTATAAACGAGAGAGCCGGTAATGCTATTACCACGTATCGCTCTTGCAGTAAGATTTTGGGTATTCCCTAAACGAGATGCCAGTTTCTCCCTTGGGATCAGGATTTTAAATAACGAATAGTCGTTATCAAAAGACCAGGATACGGGTCTTGCCATATCAAAAATACAAAAGTCGCCTTGTCGCAGAAATGCGGTTCTTCCATCTTGCGTCAGATGGCTGGTTCCTGAACGCTGTATCTCAATTTGAAAATGTTCTTCTAAGCTCAGTTTATGGGTTAAAGGACGGCTGCTTGCCCAGTGCCCATTAGACTCTAGTTGAATAAAGCGAATATTTGTCACCTTCTGCTCAACAATATTGGCATAAAATCGAGAATGAGGAGGCAATTCGACTTCATTGCATTCATAAGACGATAAAAAGCGGTCTTTTATTGTATCCCTGAATACGGAAAACCGATCTACGTCAGGGAGCTCCCGAGTCGTAAACATGCTTTTCATAGTACGCCCACTTTTATTGAAAGTATTTTTGTTGTGTCGCCATCAATCTAGTATAAAAACAACTTAAACCAGACAGAAATAGAATAATATTTTTATAACTTTAAAATTAAAATAGTATATTTAAATAATTATTAGCGAAGATACTTATTATCTTTTTTGTTAATAAATTGAAGGTAATATATTTAAAAATTTTTAATTTTTTTAAATTAAAGTCATATAAATAATATGATTAATTTATAGCATTTTTGATGCTATCATTTCTATGTTATTAATCCTAAGTTAATTTTCTATCTTTAGAGAGAGATCTCATAAATAGATTAAGAGTGATTCTTATTAATATCTTATTTATTTCATTCTTTTCAGAGTGTGAGTTAATATAGATTTTATGTACGGGGTATAATCGTTTGTTAAATAATGTTGTTATTTATTGTTAATCATAGTGTTATTAATTATATAAAATAAAATTTTTATAAATTTAATTATTAATAGAATTCATAATATATATTACAGCAATTCTTCCTTCGATATCATGCTTTATTAATAGTAAATATAGTTAATCTTAATATCGTGAACGTGAAATAGGTCTCTCGATTTATAAAACATTATTTATGTAAATATTTAGCCCACTAAAATAAGTAGGCTAAAATGGTTGTTTTCTATCTTTAGCGTAGACCTTGCACACTCTCTACTAAGTTGGCTAACTGTGATACAACACGGTCGCCAATATCGGCATTATCACCACCTAATGCTTTATTACGCATAAAGTCTTTCTTGATTTGTTGCCAACGAATAGCGTCTTTTTCAGTTAGTTTTCTACGTAATTCAGCGAGTTTTAATAAATTTTCTTCAGCACCTGTTGTCAGTAATTGCGCTTCACCCAGATAGTGATCATCAAGTAAACGTTCAATTTCTTCATCATTCATTACCGCAGACACTTTTTCACTTAACTTATTCATATTGCGGTAACTGCCTTGCAAACGAAATGCGGGCTCTGTGCGATATTTATCCGATTGTGCCGCACTGGCGATATATTGCTGATTTACTTTTAAAATGACATCACGTAGCGTAATTAAGTGCTTAAGCACCATGACTATTTCATTAATTTCAGCATCAGAATAAGGGTAGCTTAATGTATT
The DNA here is from genome assembly GCF_040138965.1 of Proteus sp. fly-1089. Classification (NCBI taxonomy): domain Bacteria; kingdom Pseudomonadati; phylum Pseudomonadota; class Gammaproteobacteria; order Enterobacterales; family Morganellaceae; genus Proteus; species Proteus sp. fly-1089. The sequence continues at coordinate 93,176 of NZ_JBEETS010000006.1, read as the reverse complement.
GGTAGAGATGGATTTCCCCATCGCTTTATCGACTAAAATATAGAGATCGTTAAGATCACGCAGTGCAAGCGGTGCCAATACCGCATTTGAAGTTAAGCTATTTTCGATATAACTCAGAGCAAAAGCATCGTCCATACCACCTAATACTTCACCTAAGTTATAAATATCAGCTCGGTTAGCCAACATATCCGGAATACGAAAGACTTCACCTGATTCGGTGTAAGGGTTACCCGCCATGACGACACAGAATTTTTTACCCCGCATATCATAGGTTTTGGTTTTTCCTTTCCATACCCCTTCAATGCGTCTTGTTCCATCACAGAGAGAAATAAACTTTTGTAAGAATTCAGGGTGAGTATGCTGAATATCATCCACATACAGCATAACGTTATTACCCATTTCTAATGCTAAGTTGAGTTTTTCAAGCTCTTGCCTTGCTGTTGCATTAGGCGCTTGTTCGGGATCGAGAGATAGCACGTTATGTCCTAATGCGGGGCCATTGATTTTCATAAAAATAAGGCCTAAACGTGCGGCAGCATATTCCATTAATGTGGTTTTGCCGTAACCCGGAGGGGAGATCATTAATAATAACCCCATTAAGTCGGTGCGCTTACCTTCGCCTAACGCACCAATTTGTTTTGCCATATTATCGCCAATAATAGGTAAATAGACATCGTTAATTAGCTTATTACGGACAAAAGAGCTTAATGGTTTGGCTTTAAATTCATGTAGTTTTAAGCGTTCACGTTCATCACTGACTATTTTTTGACGCAGTGTGAGGTATTGTCTGAATGCAGGAATAAAGTTCTTTCTTTGGCCGCGCATTCGGCTGAAATAGTCATCCAAACTGAGTGATAACGCTTGGTTTTCAATGGTTGAGTGAGAGCCTAATAGGTCAGTTACTGTAAAGTATAAATCAGCTTCACTATAACGCGCTGATGCGACTTTATCTAAAATAATGATAGCGATAGCACCCGGAATATAAGGTGTAAGTTCGGCATAATCAGGCAAAGAGCACAGCCCTTGTAGCCAATTTTGGATCAGCGCCCAACGCTGTGCGTATCGCGTACCTAAATTCTGTTGTGAGCGATTAAAGTCTATCCACATATGGGCTTCTTCTAATCGACTTTGTAATGCAATCACTAACTCTTTAGCATATTTGCTATAAACCAATTCAATGGGGCTTCTCGCCAACGCAAAGCTTAAATATTCAGAGGCTTGCATCGGTACATAGTGTTCACACTCAATTGGATTATCATGAAGGAAGAGGCGTATATCTGCTTCGATCTCTGCTTGCAGATCGGTTAACGCATCGTCTGTATGGAATAATTGCTGAATATTCAGTGCAGTTCTTGCACGTTCAGGCCACAGCGCTGGATATTGTTCATTTTGTTTAGTTTCCCAAAAGAGCGCAGCTATTGCACGTGCCGTTGGGTTATAGCGTAGAAGATCAGCACTTTCGCCAATAGGGATCAGCTTTTTCAATATGGCGATAGCATCGTGATCGTGGATACCTTTTTCATAGCCTTCTTTATAACGTGGGGTAGCGAAATCACGCACGAGTTTTTCAAGCTTTTCAGGAAGAGTGAGTGCTTCTTTTAGCGTTTCGTAATCAAGACCATCTTGACGTTTTGCTGCCGCATAAATAATGGAATAAGCGAGGTACTCTGCTCGATAAACAGTATCCGATTCAGACTCAAGTGAGGCATTCCAATAAGGCTGTAATTGAGCAAGTTCTGTATTTTCAATCGGTTCTTGGTAATCCGTTCCTGTCAGGTATAACCAGAGCTTATCTTCTTTCGGTAAGATAGTGAGATCAAGTTCTTGTGTATTAACGCTAAAGCGATGGCGAGGCCCTAATTTAATAACATTGCCACCGTCTTCAAAAATATCGGTTTTATCCCGCAGAATACGAATAGCTTGATCACGAGAGGATTTTAAGCGTGCATCAATATCATCAGCTTTGACGTTATCATTGATTTCTCTTAGTTTTTCAATGATCTCTCGTGTTTTTAGTGATAAAGGATCTGAGGCGAAAAAGGCATTTAACTCATCTTGTGACTGTAATCGAGAGGTTCGGCGTTGTAGATTTTCCAGTAAGCGATTGGCTGCGGTTAATAGGCTTTGTGAGCGACGTTGGCGATCATCAAGCAACACTTGTTTGTGTGACTCAAAGGTTTCGACTAACTCTTCACGTTTAGCCAGAATATCATCAAGAAATTCATCATGATGGCTAAATTGACTTTCTAACTCTTCTAATTGAACTAAAAGACGTGAAAGCTGATCGTCACAACGTTCAGGTGTGGTTGCAAGGGATAAAGCATTGGTGATCCCTTGGCTAAATAAGCGAAATTGAGCACCAAATTGTGCCACGCTTTCGACGCTACTTTGTGATTTGCGTTTTTGTTGTAGTCGAGCGCGAGATTGGTTGAGTTGTGCATAGATTTGTGAAATTGCATCAATAATGTGCGTTTGTTGGGTAACGTCTTGGAATGTTAAAGATGCCATTAAGTTAGAAAGCATATCCAAATCAGTAGACATTTTTTCCATGTCATTCATTGGTACATCTAGTTGTGCGCTGTTTTGGGCTTTTTCAATAAGGTTTTCAAAGGTAACAAGTTGTGCTTTAAACGGTTGTAATGCTTTATCACTGGCAAGGAAAAGTGCGGTCGCTTGTGAAACACGTTGTTGCGTTTCGGTAATTTCTGTTTCCATGGTACTAAGTTTGGTTAAATCCATATAACGGAATTCACGCAAGGAAATCAGATGCCCACGGTGGGCATTTAATAAATTTAAGCTATCAACAAATTGTTGAATATCTGTCCAACTATCAGGGAGTGTTAAGGCCAGTAGTGATTTTTGGCGATTAATCGCTTCAAGCATTGATTTCGCAGATTGCTGACGAATACTTTCCACTTTTTCATATTCATCAAGTACTAATTCACTGGTTTGAGCGATATCTTTTAATAATTTACCAATCCCTAAACAGTGTTCATCATTAAACCAATAATAGAGATCTAATAAGTTTTTAGGTTGTAAGCTGAGTTGCTCATAACGAGCAATAGAGATTTGATTACCTTCAATTTCTTTTGCGACATGCAATATTTCGGAAATACCTCGTACTAAATCAGCATTACCAATACGGCCATAAAAACCATTACGGTGAGGTTGTTTATCAGCAAATTCTTCAGAATAGAAGGGGGTTTGCCAAACTTGCATTGGATGAACGCGAGTTGCTTCTTCGCCTTCACCTTCAAACAGCACCATTTTTCCGTCTTCTAGCATCGCATAGCCATGACCGACTAAAGGCACAGCAAGTTTACGCTCAATCATATTGTAATTGAAAAGCGCAAGGCGGCCTTGTGAAGGAGAGTAGAAAACATATAACACATCTTCGCCATTAGGCGAACGGCGTAGACGGCGGAAATACATCCCTTCCATTGGTTGATCAAAGGTTTTGTATTCGCCATTTTGCAGGTAATAGCCACCAGGGAAAATAATACCGTGATCTTCAGGTAATTGAACACAAGCTTGTCCAATTGCATCAATGCGTTGTACGGTTTGCGTCAAAATGTTGTAGACCAAATAACGCCAGTTTTCTTCGCGATACGGTAAGATTTTTAACAGAATCAAACTACCTGTTTGAGCATATTCAATTTGTGCATCATCGAGAGATTGGTTTTTATCTAATACGGCTTCACGATAAATCCCTAAACCATCCTCGGTGTTATTTTCACATTTAACTGTTAGATCGCCACCGGTTGTTTCGACAAAAACGGTATCAAGAATATTGATATGGGGAAAACGACCATTGACCGTATCTTCACGTTGAGTTTTCGTCCATTCGAAATCGTAAGCAGGAGGGAGGGCAATATCTCTTTCACCACGATTATCAATATAATCGATACGCTTTTTATCACTTGAGATAGCCCAGCGGAAAACACGCACATCAGTAATTCGTGCACCAATTTGAAAACTGGCAAGCAGTTTTCCATCACGCTCAACAAGTTGTAGTAGTTGTGTATTTTTGTAATAAGTATAAAGCTCAGTAAAATCCTGAATAAAACGATTATCGTTTAAAAAAGTTTCTTCATAAGGCACGGCCTCAACGTCAAACTCTCCCTCACTTTCAGTTAAACGATAAAGTGAAAAGACATCTTCAAGATGAATTTCACGTTTTAATCCAAGGAAAACGTTATAACCAAACAGTAGCCATTCACCTACACGAACAATGTCTCTGGCTTGGCAGTTATTTTCAGTACGAATACGGATACGGCCAATAATATCCATTTGGCTTTGACCAAATTCATCTAAGCGATGTTGATTTAATTCAGTGGCTTTTTGATGAAGTTGTTGACCTTGCTCTGTTAGGCGTTTGCGTAAGATTTCATACGCGCCACCTTGTGCAACAGCACTATCGAGTATTTCCTGCTCACGATTCGTATCCAGAATTTCAGACATGGTATAACGGATTTCCTTGGCTTAAACGATAAAAACAAGATAAAAGACATAGAGATGTCTCTATGCCTTTCGCCCTCTAAATAACATTATTCTTCTTTAGAGGAGCCTGATTTAGTTGTCACATCTTTAACCAATGGATTGGCACCTTTTGTTGCCATAAATCCATTAATTAAATCTTGGACTTCCGGATTTTTTAATAAAGAAGCAATATCGAGTTTTTTATCTTGTTGAGTGCGGTTAATCAGTTTTTCAACGTTCTCTTTGGCAAAACTACTTTTATCCATAAAACCATCTACCGCTTTACCTAAGCTTAATGCTTTAGAGAAGGTATTAAAGAAGTTGCCATCACCGCCCACAATTTCAATATTGGTTTTGCTCAGTGCTGCTGCCAATACATCGGCTTGTTCGCGTGCAATTTCTTTGTTGGCTTCAATAGATGCCATCGCTTGTTCAAATTGTTTTTCAAGACTCATACGGAATTCTTCATGTGAACGCGCCGTATCACTGAGGTGATCCATAGATTTGAATTTATCTGTTAAACCATCAGCTTCAGCTTTTAAGCGTTGGCGAATAACTTCAGCTTGTGCTGATCCTAATTGGCCTTCACCACGCGCCTGTGCTGCGAGTTTCTCTTCAAGAATTTTCGCATCAGCAAGGCCTAATTTCTCTTTTGCATTGGCTTGTTGTTCTTCACCACGCGCTTGAGCTGCTAATTTCTCTTCTAAGATTTTTGCTTCTGCAAGGCCTTGTTGTTGCTGGGCTTGTGCTTTCGCTTCCATCACTTGCGCTTCAGTTAAGCCTTTTTCTTTCATGCCACGTGCTTCTGCTAATAGTTTTTCAGCAGTGATGTTAGCTAATACAAGGCCTTCCTTCTCTTCGGCTTCTGCGGTTGCTTGGCGCACTCGAGCTTCGGCAAGACCTAATGCTGCATGCTCAGCCTCAATACCTTCGGCTAAACGTTTTTTCGCTTCTGATTGTTTTACAGAGGCTTCTAATTCAGCTTTCGCCATCGTGCTGATTTCTTCAGCTTTATGTTTGGCACTAGATTCATCAGCTTCGGCTCTTTTCACTTGGCGGACTAAAGACTCTTCTGCTTCTGCTTGTGCATTTATGATGGTGACTTGACGCATACGTTCAGCTTCTGAAACTTCGCGTACTTCTTTAATACGTTCTTCTTCTTGAGCAACCGTTTTTTCTACGGCGACACGTTCACGGATAACATTTGAGATATTTTTGCGTTCTTCTTCTAACGCTTTTTCTTTCTCAATACGTTGCAACTCAACTTCGCGCTCGCGAGCAACAATTTCTAATTCACGAGCACGATTAACTCGTTCTTGTTCAATGGTGACTGCACGAGTACGATTTTGTTGTGCAACTTCCACTTCACGCATACGGTTTTCTTCCCGAATTTCAATCTCTTGCTGAGTCTGAATACGAGCTTGTTCTGCTTTTAAGCGCTCTTCTTCCTGTACACGTAGGGTTTCTGATGTTTCACGAGCACGAATATTATCGATTTCACGTTTTTGGCGTGCTTCTGCATCGGCTTGTTGGCGTTCTAAGGCCAAACTTGCTTCTCGGGTTTCCACGTTTTTCTTTTGAATAGCAAGTTCTTGGTCACGCTCTTTTTGGTTAGTTTCAATATTATGAATAGCGGTAATTTCCGTGATTTTTCGGATACCTTCAGAGTCAAAAATATTGTTAGGATCAAGTGCGGATTTTGGTGTTTGTTCTAAATAGTCGATAGCAACGTCTTCTAATGCATAACCATTAAGATCTTTACCAATAACATCAACAATACGATCACGGAAATTCTGTCTATCTTCAAAAAGTTTCGACAGTTCAAACTGTTTACCTACTGTTTTTAATGCTTCTGAGAATTTAGCACTAAATAGAGTGCTGACTGCTTGATGATCAGACGCTCTATCAACACCAATGGCTTTTGCAACTTTTAATACGTCTTCAGTGGTTTCATTTACACGTAAATAAAATGCAACGGTAATATCAGCACGTAAGTTATCTTGGCAAATCAAACCATCTTTACCACGACGATCAACCTCTAACGTTAAAAGAGAAATACGCATAAACTCTTTTTTGTAGATAACAGGATAAACCAGCGCACCTGTAAAATGGACTTTAGGTTGTGAGGTCATGTCATTGACTATTAAGGCTGTACCTTGAGGCACCTTAATATAGAAAGCTTTAAATAATCCAAATAACCCTAAAATAATTAGAATTGCGAAGCCAACAATAGTTAAGAAAGGCATAACGAAAGCCAAATCCATACTTTTTTCTCCATAGGTTCAGACGATGCCGTCATTTTTTAATCGTATTTGTTTGTTAAGTTAATTACATTTCATCGAATGTGGATATCAGCGATGAAATTCATCTTCCGTTACGACTTGATAACTGTGAGTAGACGCGTCATAACTAATAATAATAACGTTGTCTCCTCGTTTAATATTTTCGTGTTCTGGTGCTCTAATTTGTAAAATTAAACCTGCACCCCCATCTTCTAAAAGGGCTTCACCTTTGTTTTCCGTGACATTCGCTGATCGTACTATGGCTAATTTGCCTATCAATTGGTGTACTGATTTAGGCTTATTACGTGATATGAGCTTTTTACGAATGGGTTTTAAACATACCGCCGTAAGATTAAGAGAAATAAAAGAGATAATGATTAATGCAACAAAGCCAACTAAATAATAAATAAAATCTGTTTCAATAGCGCTGATAATCCAATAGTTAGTAAAGTAACTGATAAACCAGCCTATAAGGGTAAAGAAGGTTAAAATAATCGTAACAGGGATACCCGCTAACCCTAATTTTGTTAACCAACCTGCGAAACCTGTTGCATCAACATCTAATTCACTATCAATATTAAATAAATCAATATCTAATAATCCAAAAGCAGCACAAAGCCAATAAAAAGAGATAATAATTAGTAATGCACTAAAAATAATGCTAGGAAAAGCTAGGCTATTTTGGAAAAACAAATTCATATAGAGTTCTCTTAATTTAAGAAGATGGTAATATCCTTGTCATATTAATATCTCTTATCATACTTTAATACGCTGAAAAAGCATGTAGTTATAATCACATTCTATATTTATTTTTTCATTTTATTTTTATGGAAGTTAATATAACTTATTTAGATAGTGATGAATAATATTTGGTATTATTGCGTATAAAATCAGATCATTCTCTAAAATAATAATAAAAATATTTTCATCTATTACATATCATTTCTTATAAAGTGAATAAGTGTTTTGTTATAAAAAATATAAATTTATTAAATAAAAACTCTATAACATTAAAAAAACGATACTAATTGTATTGTGTATTCCATGCATCACTATCGGCGCGATTAATGAACGAGTCCCTATTCTGATTTGGCAAAACACAACACCCACAACAAAAATAAGGATAAATGTAGTAACTGACTCATATTGAGTATGCATAGCGGCAAATAGAAGTGAAGAGATAATAATGGCAATCCATTTTCCTATATTGCCATACCACATACCTGCATTTAGTAGAAAACCTCTAAAAATGATTTCTTCAGTAATTGGGGCAATAAAGATAACTGAGAGTGCAAATAAGAAGAAGGCAAAACCTGTAATAGATTCGATTTCTGTAATCCATGAATCATCTTCAGAGCCTAAAAATAAACTAATAAAATATAATCCCAATAAGGCTAAAAAGGGGGCTTTCAGTGAGTTCCATTGAAGGTGGCCTAATGGCATTAATTTAATCTTTTTTTGATAAGCAAACCAAATGATTAGGCAGTAAGGGAGGTAAACAAAAAAACTGATTAATGAGATGATATAAGGCGATTGAAACAGTGCAATTGGTGAAGGTGTTAGCAATAGACTAAAAGAGGAAAAAAAGTAGCCTATAAAGGCAAATACACAGATGACTGAATGGTAAACTCGATCTTTGGGAAATTCCATTTTTGTTTGTCCTTGTATGGGAGGCATCATTTAATTTTACAGAATATTGATTACAATGTTCAAATGATTAAATCATTAATCAATTTAAATATACAAAGTGATCTTATTATTTTGATTAATGAACGATTAGAGGAAATATACTATGCAAGTATAAATATACTTAGATTAAATTCTTGATAAAAGGGTTGAAAATGGCAAACATTATTTATTTGACAATAAAAATTAAAAACAAGGGTTAATTTCATCAGGGTGTTCAACACAAGAATCTATTGGTAACCTTTGTCAAAATGGGAAGGAAGATAAAATATATATTTATGAATTAAATCATTCACTTTCAAGAGCTCAAAATGCCAGTCATTTCCCTATAATGATAAAAAAACCTTTAGATAAATCAACACCATTATTAGGAATGGCTATTTCTAATAATGAAGATTTTGGTGTGAACCCATTTTTTAACATTAAGCCTTCAATTCCATTTTTCATAATCTACCTTCCTTATTCTCATATGAGGCAAATATATCTGGACTAGCATATTATTAATAGTGTTGTATTTATTTTGATCTACTTTCTAATAGATAGGAATGAGGTAGGTAGAAAAGGGAAAAGGTGATGAAGTGTATTTCTTAATCACAACAACTAGCTTAGTCTATAAAAGCAAAAAACCAGCCCTAAGGCTGGTTTTTCTAAAGATGGTGCCCGAACTCGGAATCGAACCAAGGACACGGGGATTTTCAATCCCCTGCTCTACCGACTGAGCTATTCGGGCTAACGAGGCGCATTAAACCGTATTCAGCGGGATGCGTCAACGTCTTTTTAATAAAAAATACAAAAATAAGTTTGTTTGCTTTCTTTTTATTCTATTTGAGTTTAAATTTTCATCATAAGCGATTTTTTAGTAAAAAATGCTTAAATAACAATCAGTAAAGATATTCACTTTTTTGTATATCGAAGAGAAAACTTTCTCTTTTTTTGATGATTAAATTTGTTTTTTGCTACTCAGCAGAGAAAAATTGAGTACAAACGAAAAAATAGACCGTTTTTCTTGTTTTCCTGCATTTATAACTAACTTAATGCACCATTTTTTCGGCATTGAGCAATCTTAAGAATATCCTCTGCCAATAATTTTGCTGTAATAATATCATCAGCATGATGATTGACCATTAAACGGCTTAAACAGCCTTCTAAGATGAGTTCCATTTGTTTAGCAACTAACTCACTGTCTTCGATATCAAGCTCGCGTAGTAGCGTTCTAGAGTAATCAAATGAGCTCTGTTTTTGACGTTGGCTTAATTGGTGGATTTGAGAGTGTTCATCAGGGTATGCACTACATGCTGCAACGAATAAACAACCAGGAAAACGGTTTTTCTCTAAACGTATAGTGAGCTGATCATAACGAGCCAGTAACTTTTGTTCGATCGTCAGTTCTTCATCTAGCATAACTTGGCGTTGCCAAATATCAATTTGTTGCCCGTGATGGCGAAGACAATCAAAAATTAAGGCATCTCTATCAGGCCAAAATGGGTGAAGTTGAGATTCATTAATACCCGAGTCTTGAAGAAGCTCTGGTAAAGTCGCCGCTAAGCCATATTGCTCTAGCTGGATAAGTACGTGGTCTAATAACGCTTCACGTTGCACGGAAATCTCCTTAAATCACGTTGTCGCGAAAACATCATAATTAGCAGACTTTAACTAAAAATGAAAGTAAGAGGTGACCGGGTAAAATGAAAATACCCCATCTTGCGATAGGGTATTTTTTTGTTTTTTTATTTCTTGTAAGCGCTAGGCGCTTTTTTGCAATGTTTTAATTTTTTACTTCAAACTACAGGATCATACCGCCGAAGAGGAAACCAAATCCGACAGCTAATACCACACCAATTGTACCAGGGATAAAGAATGGGTGGTTGAAGACTAATTTACCGATACGGGTTGTACCTGTGTCATCCATCTGGACTGCCGCAACCAGTGTTGGGTAAGTTGGCAGGATGAACAGACCAGAAACCGCAGAGAAAGATGCAATTGCAGTTAATGGAGATACACCTAGCGCTAAAGCCATTGGCATTAATGCTTTTGCTGTTGCTGCTTGTGAATATAACAGTGCAGAACAGAAGAAGAAGATAACGGCTAATAACCAAGGATGGCCAGTGATCAAATCACCCGCAGTCAGTTTGATCCAATCAATGTTACTTGAAACGAAAGTATCACCTAACCATGCAACACCCAGAATACAGATACATGCACTCATACCTGCTTTAAAAGTACTTGAGTTGAGGATGGTATCAGTTTTAACTTTACAGAAAACAGTGATAAGCGTTGCAACACTCAGCATGATGATAAGAATAGCGTTAGTGGTGTTCATTAACGGTTCTTTCACGATACCTAAGCTTGGGCTGTTGATGATTGCATAAGTAACAACACAGACAACACCCAGTAAGAACAGCATTACAGATGATTTAGCACCTGGTAATGTTTCTCTGCGTTCTTGGCTACCACGTAACTCAACCAGACCTTGTTCTAAACGCTCACGATAGACAGCATCATCAGATAGTTTTGAGTTAAATACCCAAGATACGATGAATGACATCAGGATGATTGCTAGGAAGGTTGCTGGTAATAAGATAGATAACAGTGTGATATAGCTTACTGTATTACCTTCACCGACCATTGCTGGGTTTTCCATGACTGATGCCATGTACACAACTGCAGCAGAGATAGGAGATGCAGTAATACCGATTTGAGCTGCAACAACACCTGTTGATAAAGGACGGCAAGGCTTAATGCCTTGTTCTTTTGCAACTTCTGCAATAACTGGCAGTGTTGCTAAAGAGATGTTCCCTGTACCTGCAAATAGAGTTAAGAAATAAGTCACAATTGGCGCAAGAATTGTGATGTATTTTGGATTACGTCTTAACAGTTTTTCAGTTTGCCCAACAAGGTAATCCAAACCACCAGCAACCTGCATCGCAGAGATTGCGGCAATAACAGCCATAATGATGGAGATAACATCAAAAGGGATTGAACCAGGTTTAACACCGATAGCAGCTAAAACTAAAACCCCTAAACCACCGGCAAACCCGATACCAATTCCCCCAAGTCTCGCACCGAGGAAAATGGCCAGCAGAACGATAATCAATTCTACGGCTAACATAGCGTTTACTCCTTGAGATAATTAAAAAAATGAGAAAGATAAGTTAAATTTTTGTTTTTACAATCAAGTAAAAAGGCACGCCTCTTAAAGAGTTCGTGCCTTGTATTTTTAAGAGCTCATTCTTATGTTTAACAGTGTCATGTTATAAAACACAATTATTAATCATCGAAGCGTTTTGCTTTGTAAGCCGGGTTTTTTAAGTTCTCGATAGAGAAGATATCATCCAGTTGTTCTTCGGTTAATAAACCGCGTTCTAGAACAACTTCACGTACGCTCTTACCAGTTTCTGCACAAATCTTACCAACGATGTCGCCGTTATGGTGACCAATGAATGGGTTCAGATAAGTAACGATACCGATTGAGCTAAATACGAAGTGTTCACAGATTTCTTTATTCGCAGTGATACCATCAACACATTTTTCTACTAAGTTACGGCAAGCGTTGCTTAACAGAGCGATTGATTCGAACATTGCTTGGCCGATAGCTGGTTCCATTACGTTTAATTGTAATTGACCTGCTTCAGCAGCCATAGTTACACAAGTGTCATTACCGATAACTTTAAAGCAAGCTTGGTTAACAACTTCTGGAATAACTGGGTTTACTTTAGCTGGCATAATTGAAGAACCTGCTTGTAGTTCTGGAAGATTGATTTCTTTCAGACCAGCACGAGGACCAGAAGACAGTAAACGTAAGTCATTACAGATTTTAGACATTTTCACAGCTAAGCGTTTTAATGCGCCGTGAACCATTACATAAGCACCACAGTCAGAAGTTGCTTCAATTAAGTCTTCTGCTGGAACACAAGCTAAACCAGTGACTTCTGCTAGTTTTTCAACAGACAGTTTTTGGTAACCAGGAGCTGTGTTCAGACCAGTACCGATAGCAGTTGCACCTAAGTTCATTTCTAACAGTAACTCAGCAGTGCGTTTCAGGTTTTTGATTTCTTCTTTCATCAGTACAGAGAAAGCATGGAATTCTTGACCTAAAGTCATTGGTACAGCATCTTGTAATTGAGTACGACCCATTTTCAGGATGTCTTTGAACTCAACTGCTTTTCTATCAAAACCAGCTTTCAGCAGTTCGATAGATTCGGTTAATTTGATAACAGAGTTATAAACCGCTACACGGAAACCACAAGGATAAGCGTCGTTTGTTGATTGGCTCTTATTGACGTGGTCATTCGGGTTCAGGTATTGGTATTCACCTTTTTGGTGGCCCATTAATTCCAGACCGATGTTTGCGATAACTTCATTGGTATTCATATTTAATGAAGTACCAGCACCGCCTTGGAATACATCAACTGGGAATTGATCCATGTGTTTACCTGTTTCTAATACTACGTCACAGGCTTTGATAATCGTATCAGCGATTTCACGAGGAATAGTGTGAAGTTCTTTGTTTGCTAATGCAGCAGCTTTTTTCACCATTACCATACCGCGGATGAATTCTGGAACATCATTGATGGTACGATCACTGATGTAGAAGTTTTCAATTGCACGTAAAGTGTGGACGCCATAATAAGCATCAGCAGGAACTTCTCTTTTACCTAACAGGTCTTCTTCGATACGAGTTTTATTTGACATGAGAACCTTCTTATTAAAATTTTAACTGTCTAGTTATGCGCTTGTTAATAAAATATATCGTTAACGGTTAATAATGTAATATAACTTACCGTTTTGCTTGGTACTGACACGATCATATTCGGGTTGTGAACAAATACCTTTAAGCTGGATCACTTTATACGTAAATAACGTCTAAATATTTTCTTTTTGTGATCTATCTCATGGATTTTACAGTTCTACTTCTCTTTTTAACGCCCCTTGAAAAGGAGTGTTAGGCTCCCCATTATTATGTAGATAAACTAAGAAAAAGCGAGTTCGTAAACCATCACCTTAGATGTAGTTCACACTCCTTTCTATTAATAATATGAATCTTTTTTTTATAAAAAGGAGAACCAAGTGCGTTGGCTCCCATTAATTGTTATTTGTCTTCTTATCTATATAGAAGCTGTGATTTTCGTCAATGTAGCATCTTCGATTGGCGTACTTACAACACTATTCCTTGTGGTGCTGACTTCTTGTGTTGGTGTCTCATTGGTAAAAAATCAGGGCGTAAAAAATATTGCTTCAATGCAGCAAAAACTTGCAGTGGGTGAAGTGCCTGCTGCTGAAATGGTGAAAAGCGTTTCGTTAATACTGGCGGGTATTTTATTGTTGATCCCCGGTTTCTTTACGGACTTCTTAGGTTTACTGTTGTTACTGCCACCATTACAAGCACTGTTAGTGACAAAATTAATTTCTCGTATTCGTGTTTATTCAGGCAATCATGGACAAAGTGGATTTTCTTCTGGTCAAAATGGCGCCACCTTTGAAGGTGAGTATCAGCGCAAAGAAGATTCACCGAGTAACCAACTGAATAATAAGGGTGAAGATCAGGATAACGACCATTTTTCTGATAAAAAATAATTAGCCCAAAGCATAATCGACTAAAAAGGGGAAAATTTGAAAAAAAAACACACTTCTCCCCTTGAAGTTTTACCGGATGCCCCCACCTGTATCGTCATGGTACTGGTTCATCTTAGGCACTGGTATCAACCTTAATCCTGATATGGACTTTTTTATAGGAGCACTATTAATGAAGATTCGTCCATTACATGACCGTGTTATTGTTAAACGTAAAGAAGTCGAAGCTAAATCAGCAGGCGGTATCGTCCTTACTGGCACCGCGGCGGGTAAATCTACTCGTGGCGAAATTTTAGCCGTAGGTCAAGGCCGTATTATGGAAAACGGCGACGTTAAACCACTGGATGTTAAAGTTGGCGATATCGTAATTTTTAACGACGGTTATGGCGTTAAAACAGAAAAAATTGATAACGAAGACGTGCTTATCATGTCTGAAAGCGACATTTTAGCAATTGTAGAAGAATAATTTTTCTCTTTTAAGATCTTCTTAAACTGAACGAATTCAAAGGAAATATACGATGGCAGCTAAAGACGTCAAATTCGGTGTAGATGCTCGTAATAAAATGTTACGTGGTGTTAATGTTCTTGCAGATGCAGTTAAAGTAACTTTAGGCCCTAAAGGTCGTAACGTTGTTTTAGATAAATCTTTCGGTGCACCTGTTATTACTAAAGATGGTGTATCTGTAGCACGCGAAATTGAACTCGAAGATAAATTCGAGAACATGGGTGCGCAGATGGTGAAAGAAGTTGCTTCTAAAGCCAATGATGCAGCAGGTGATGGTACTACAACTGCAACAGTATTAGCACAATCAATCATTGCCGAAGGCTTAAAAGCAGTTGCCGCAGGCATGAACCCAATGGATCTGAAACGTGGTATCGACAAAGCAGTTATTGCTGCTGTCGAAGAACTGAAAAAACTGTCTGTTCCATGTTCAGATACTAAAGCAATTGCTCAAGTTGGTACCATTTCAGCGAACTCTGATGAAACCGTTGGTACTTTGATCGCGCAGGCGATGGACAAAGTCGGTAAAGAAGGCGTTATCACTGTTGAAGAAGGTACTGGCTTAGAAGACGAGCTAGATGTTGTTGAAGGTATGCAGTTTGACCGCGGTTACCTGTCTCCTTACTTCATCAACAAACCTGAAACAGGTACTGCAGAATTAGAAAACCCATTCATTCTGTTAGTTGATAAAAAAGTATCAAATATCCGTGAATTACTACCTGTTTTAGAAGGTGTTGCTAAAGCTAACAAACCTCTGCTTATCATTGCAGAAGATGTTGAAGGCGAAGCACTGGCAACCTTAGTTGTGAACAACATGCGTGGTATCGTTAAAGTTGCTGCGGTTAAAGCACCTGGTTTTGGTGATCGCCGTAAAGCAATGCTACAAGATATCGCAACGTTAACTAACGGTGCTGTTATTTCTGAAGAAATCGGCATGGAGTTAGAAAAAGCAACGTTAGAAGACTTAGGTCAAGCAAAACGTGTTGTTATCAACAAAGACACTACTACAATCATTGATGGTTTAGGTGACCAAGACGCAATCAGCGGTCGTGTAGCTCAAATCCGTCAACAAATCGAAGATGCAACTTCAGATTATGACCGTGAAAAATTACAAGAACGCGTTGCTAAATTAGCTGGCGGTGTTGCAGTAATTAAAGTCGGTGCAGCAACTGAAGTTGAAATGAAAGAAAAACGTGCTCGTGTTGACGATGCTCTGCATGCAACTCGCGCAGCAGTTGAAGAAGGCGTTGTTGCTGGTGGTGGTACTGCACTGGTTCGTGTTGCTAACGCTCTGCGTGAGATGGTTGGTGATAACGAAGAACAAACAGTAGGTATCCGCGTTGCATTACGTGCAATGGAATCTCCAATGCGTCAAATCGTTGCTAACGCAGGTGAAGAACCATCTGTTGTTGTAAACAACGTGAAAGCGGGTGAAGGTAACTACGGTTATAACGCTGCAACTGATGCTTACGGCGATATGATTGATATGGGTATCTTAGATCCAACTAAAGTGACTCGTTCTGCATTACAATTTGCTGCATCTATCGCAGGTCTGATGATCACAACAGAAGCGATGATCACCGATTCACCTAAAGACGACAAAATGGATTTAGGTGGCGCTGGTGGTATGGGCGGCATGGGTGGAATGGGCGGCATGATGTAATTCATCAGCTTACCGTTTTACAAGAAAACCCGAGCTTAGGCTCGGGTTTTTTTATGTCAGCGATAAATAAAAATCAACGATATGGTTAATGGTTAGGTTATTTTGCTTAACATCTCTGATTTAGGAATTATCAGATAATTCATTTTTTATATAATTAGAAACAACTTATTTCTTTACAACTAGACAACAGATCGTTTTTACTGCACCGCTTAAAAAATATTAAATAAATTGGGGTGTTCACCATGTCTGTCGTCGCAATTGTACTCATCTTTCTTTTTGCCGTGATTGTGAGTGTGTTTATCTCACGATTACTGTCAGAAAAAATTCCTCTGCCGTTGATCCAAATAGCTGTAGGAGCTTGTTTGTCGATCTTTGGCTTTGAAGTGGCGTTTGATCCACATCTTTTCTTGTTCCTCTTTATTCCTCCATTGCTGTTTTTAGATGGTTGGCGTATTCCCAAAGAAGCGTTGTTCCAAGAGATTAAACCGATTATGTCGTTAGCGATCGGTTTAGTGGTTGTCACCGTAATTGGCATGGGCTTTTTTATTCACTGGCTTATTCCTTCTGTTTCACTTGCGATTGCATTTGCTCTAGCGGCAATTTTGTCACCGACCGATCCTGTTTCAGTCTCAGCTATGACTGTAAATTCGCCACTTCCTTCTCGTATGACGCATATTTTAGAAGGGGAATCGTTACTTAATGACGCAACTGGTTTAGTTTGTTTTAGCTTTGCGGTTGTTGCGGCATTAACGGGATCTTTTTCTATTGTTTCAGCCACAGGACAGTTTTTAGTTGTGGCTTTAGGCGGGGCGGCAATTGGTCTAATTGTTGCGGGTATTATTGGGCGGTTAAATCAGTTTTTGGTGAGACGCACAGGTGAAGATCCGGCTATCCAAATCTTGATTAGCTTACTGATGCCATTTTTTGCTTATTTATTGGCGGAGCATGTTCATGTGTCAGGTATTCTTGCTGCTGTTGTTGCCGGTATTGCAATGCACTACGAGAAAATTGTGGGTCGTATGCAAGCCGCAACACGTATGCAAAGTAAGGCTGTGTGGGATACGGTTCAAGTTGCGCTTAATGGGATGATCTTTATTTTATTAGGTGAACAACTTCCGGCAATGTGGAAAATTTTACCTGAAGTAACGCAATCCGCTGGGGCTACTAATCCTTGGGCTGTGTTAGGTTATATTATTGTTATTACAATAGCCCTTGCTGTGCTACGTTTTGCATGGGTATGGATCTCAATGTGGTTAACGGTATTCCGCTCACCGAATAAGCATTTATCGCGTCATGATTTACGTTTGATGGCAATTATGGCAACTGCTGGGGTGAGAGGTGCAATTACATTAGCTGGTATTTTAACACTCCCTTTATTAATGACTGACGGCTCACCTTTTCCAACACGCGATCTGGCTATCTTTATTGCTATGGGCGTTATTCTTTGCTCATTATTAATCGCAACAATTGCATTGCCGATTTTAACTAAAGGGCTATCAGAAGATTTACCTTATGAAAATGATGAAATTCGTACACGCTTAGCTTTAAATGAAGCAGCAATTGCACATATCAATGAATTAATGAATCAACCTTGTGAAGACTTAGATGAAATGTCACTACGCAATGAGGCAGGTTCACATTTATTAGAAATTTATAGCCGTCGTCTTGATAGTGAAGATAGTGTGCAAGAAGGTGCACTTGATCTTAAGCGCTTGTTTAGTATGGAACGTAAATTATCTCGTAGTGCATTAAAGGTTGAACGTGATGCATTACAACAACTGCGTAAATCACGTCATATTAGCGAGCATATTTTTCATCGTTTACGCCATGAATTAGATTTAAAAGAAGAAGCGCTGAATCATCATTTGAGTTAATTTAGGCCAATATTATCGTCAGGTGATTATTGATTGTCTGACGATTTTTAAAAAATGAACAAATAGTGTGTTCATTCTCGCACTGTGTAGGCTGAAAATAGGACAGATCATTTTAAAAGCATAAAAGCGGTGTAGAATAGAGGCATTGTTGCTTTGTCTATCTCAAAGCCGAATTTGTACGTTAAAATAAGTTTAAAGCGAAAATAATATCTTAAGGCTATTGGCTAATGTGAGATAGTAATAATGATTTATTTTTGCGCATAAGAGGGATGACAAGGTATATTGTTGTCTTGACTAAACGGACACTCAAATAAATGAGGGGATCATGCGAATTAAATTGTTATTGGGAGCTGCTGCAGCGTTGTTATTAGCAGGCTGTTCTGCAACAAACACATTAAGCACTGCTGGCTCACAGGTACAAATCACTGATACGCAACCAGGCAGTGAATGCCAATTATTAGGAACAGTGACAGGTGTTCAAAATAACTGGTTATCAGGTTCCCGTACTGAAAGCCAATCACTGCGAGGTGCTGCTAACGACTTACGTAATAAAGCAGCTGCAATGGGTGGTAACGTTATTTTTAATGTTGGTACTGGCGCAGGTAGCTTTGTTGATAGCTTTGCACCATTAGATAGCAAAATGAGTGGACAAGTTTATAAATGCCAATAAGGGCATTTAATTTATTCACTATTTATTAGTCTGCTAATAGATAAAAAAGCTGTAGTCACTTCATCTATTTGAATTGAGCTACAGCTTTTTTGTTTCTGTCATATTGATTATTGCTGGCGTAACCCAAGATCTAACAACGTTTTACTTGGTTCGCCACCAATTTCACGCGTGAGTTTAGGTACCATATAACCTGATACTAAACTCATAAGTCCTTTCATAATTTCTCTAGCTTCTCTGTCTGGCACCATAAAGTGGGCCGCGCCTTGTACTTTATCTAGAACATGCAAGTAATAAGGCATAACACCAGCATCAAATAAGGCGCGACTTAGCTCGGCGAGAACTTCAGCGCTGTCATTAACCCCCCGCAATAACACACCTTGATTTAATAAAGTCACATTGGCTTTTTTTAACTTTAAACACGCTTCTCTCAATGTATCATCAATTTCATTAGCGTGATTGATATGCAGTACCATGATATTTTGCAAACGTGATTGTTGTAAGCGCTGACATAGCGCATCAGTGACGCGAGCAGGAATAACCACAGGTAGGCGAGAGTGGATGCGTAAACGCTTAAGATGAGGGATTGCTTCTAGTTGTGTTATTAACCAATCAAGTTCATCATCTTTTGCCATAAGAGGATCGCCCCCAGAGAAGATGATTTCATCGAGTTTTGGGTTATTTTTGATATACTCTATTGCCTTGTGCCAATTTGCCTTGTTTCCTTTGTTATCTTCATAGGGAAAATGACGACGAAAACAGTAGCGGCAATTGACAGCGCAACCACCTTTGACCAGAAGCAATGCACGATTCTGATATTTATGTAATAAACCTGGCACCGCATTTTGTTGCTCATCTAACGGGTCCGTAGAAAATCCCGGTGTTATGGTAAATTCAGCATTTGCAGTTAATACTTGTAAAAGTAATGGATCGTTAGGATCGCCTTTTTTCATGCGTGCAACGAATTCACGGGGAACCCGTAGCGGAAAAAGCCGTCGCGCCTGAGCCCCTTTTTGGAGATCAGCGTGATGTTCCAATGCTAAAAGTTGGAGTAATTCAACAGGATCACTGATTGCCTGCGCGAGTTGTGTTAACCAGACTTCTCTGGTGGGGTGATTATGAGTTACAATGTGTGCCATTTTTTGGCTATGCCATTTTAAATTAAAAAAGTTAGAGGATATTCATGGCTTCTTATAATACCAACGATTTTCGTTCAGGTCTTAAAATCATGTTAGATGGCGAGCCAGCCGTCATTACTGAATGTGAATTTGTTAAACCAGGTAAAGGTCAGGCATTTGCTCGTGTACGTCTGCGTAAACTGATCTCTAACAAATTACTAGAAAAAACATTTAAATCTACTGATTCAGCAGAAGGTGCTGATGTCATGGATATCAACTTAACTTACCTGTACAACGACGGTGAGTTTTGGCATTTCATGAACAACGAAACTTTTGAGCAATTAGCTGCAGACGAAAAAGCTGTTGGTGATAATGCTAAATGGTTGATCGACCAAGCTGAGTGTATCGTAACTCTGTGGGATAATCGTCCTATCGCTGTTATTCCACCAAACTTTGTTGAATTAGAAATCGTTGATACTGATCCAGGCCTGAAAGGTGACACCGCAGGTACAGGTGGTAAACCAGCAACATTAAGTACAGGTGCAGTCGTTAAAGTACCACTGTTTGTACAAATTGGTGAAGTCATCAAAGTTGATACTCGTTCAGGCGAATACGTATCACGCGTAAAATAATCGTGTAGATTATTTTACTGAGAGTAACGTTAAGTACAATAATTAATTACCGCAGATAATGTTAACTATCTGCGGTATTTTTTTATTTTTAATTTATAATAATTGAATAAACTATGCTATTTTCTTTCTAAAAAATTGATTAATTTGTATTACTGCATTATTTAATTTTTTATGTTATTATTTTGTTCATAATTTATTTATCCCTTTATTATATTTAGAATGCCAAAAATGAATGCTCTATTCAATATTGGAATTGGTAAAAAATAACCATTTTCTTAGAATGAGTGTGTAGGTTGTTTTGGTAAAGATAATCCACAGCAATATTTACTTTAAGTTTTTTGACTTTCCTTTAAGAGATATTGAAGAGTATAGATAAAAACATTAATCCTGTAATATTATTGATCTTTATTTTATATTTTAGTTGTACTAGGGAAACCCTTTCAATATAGACATTTACTTTGATATATCTCTTTTATTTTTTATTAATTCAATTTATGACGTAATAAAATTAACTTATTTTATAGGTTAATTGACTTCTTTATAGAATTAATTTCCATTCTTTATTTCTTCTTTTTTTGTAAAATCCCCACACTTAAACACAAATAGTAGAATTTTAATCTATACTTTATTTAGGTTAAATATAAATAATAGCCTTTGAGTTTATTTTAAATTTAAATGTTATCAATGAGTTATATTTACCATTAGTACTTGAGTTAATTTAGGAGGCTATATGGAAAATAGAACGATTATTATGGGAGCAGATCCTTCAGGATTTGAGCTTAAAAATACGATTAAATCTTATTTGTCAGAAAAAAATTACACAATAAAAGATCTCACAGAATCAGGCCCTATTGGCTATTGTGATGTGGGCGATAAAGTTGGTTCGATTGTTTCTGAACATCCTGAATATATTGGCTTTGTTTTCTGTGGTACAGGAATGGGTGTGAGTATTAGTGCAAATAAACATAAAAATGTTTATTGTGGTGTGTGTGAAAGTATTACGACAGCTCGTTTTTGTAAGGTAATTAATAACTGTAATATGATGGCAATGGGTGGCTTATTAATAACACCTTTTAAAGCTAAAATGATGGTTGATGCCTATTTATCAGCAACCTTTACAGAAGGTTTTTCTGAAGCAACACCTGAAGATTTACAATCTGGCTTAAATTCAATGAGACAAATAGAAAAGAAAATTTATAAGATTTAAGTCATTCTTATTATTCACTTTTATAAGCCTGAATTATCAGGCTTATTTTTTATTTAAGTGATATATTTTGCTTATTAAATAGATAAAGGTTTAGTATCTATACTAGATAATAAATAAAGTATTTTATGACTTAACAATAAATTAAAAAGTAGGTGAACAATGGAACATCAACACTCTGACGCAGTAAATGCCCCATTACGTATTACCTCTAAAACCCGTGATGTTGGAGGGATTGAAACTTATCGTGCTTTACCTGATAAAAAACAACGCTTAATTGGACCTTGGTGTTTTCTCGACCATTTAGGCCCCACCGTTTTTAATGATACTGTCGATAAATTAGCTATTTCGCCACATCCCCATATTGGCTTGCAAACTTTTACTTGGATGTTAGAAGGCGAAATTTTACATCGTGATAGCTTAGGTTTTCAGCAAGTTATTCGACCTCAACAAGTGAATTTAATGACAGCCGGTCACGGTATTAGCCATTCAGAAGATAGTCACGGTGATAAAAAAGAAGTTCATCTGGCACAATTATGGATAGTACTACCAAACGATAAAAGAAATATGCCACCGCGCTTTGATCACTATCCTGATCTGCCTAAATGGCAAGCCGATGGCGCTGACTTCACGTTACTCATCGGTGATTATCAAAACCACAGCTCTCCCGTATTATGTTTATTACCCATGGTTGGCATGGATATTATGTCAAAACATGCTACTCGCATTCCTTTATCATTAAATCCTAAATACGAATATGGGCTTTTTGTTTTAACGGGAGAAATGACAATAGAAGGGGAACGCTTTGCTGCGAATGAACTTGCTTATATTGGGATACAAAACGCTGAGTCATTAACAATTGAACTAAGTGACAATGCACAAATTCTTTTCTTAGGTGGTGAACCTTTAAATGAAAAAATTTTGATGTGGTGGAATTTTATTGGTCGTAGCAAAGAAGAAATTCAACAAGCAATCACCGATTGGAATGCAGGCAGTGAGCGTTTTGGTAAAGTGGTTAATGATGAAAGAACACCTCTGGTATCTCCTTTAATGCCTTAATCTTATGTTATAAAAGAAAACATTAATATTACGTGTTTAAAGTTAGCTGAGTTATCTAAAGATAATTCAGCTATTTTTTTCTTTGTGCTTCGCCATTTTTGATACCTAATCATAGTGACGACGAAATTGTTGTTTAGAACTCACCACTTACTGTCAACGTCATAATTGTCGACACGTCATTTTTTATTTTCATTTTATTTTTTAATTCATTGATTTTAAATGTAAATAAAATAAATCCTCTCTTGGCACGAAATATGCTTCATCTAAAGAAAAATTGACGACAGTCATGCTGTTAAACGTTTTTCTCGGAGGATGTGGCGAATGAATCGCTTTGTAATTGCAGAGCCACAACGATGCATAGGGTGTAATACCTGTATGGCAGCTTGTTCGGAAGTTCATCAAGCTGTGGGATTACAGGCGCACCCGCGTCTTACAGTGGTAAAAGTGGAGGATCAGACAGCCCCGATGCTTTGTCGGCACTGTGAGGATGCTCCTTGTGCTCGCGTGTGCCCAGTCAATGCCATTACTCATGAAGATAATATGATCTTTCTTAATGAGAGCCTGTGTATTGGCTGTAAGTTATGTGGTCTGGTTTGTCCCTTTGGGGCAATTACACCATCAGGTAGCAAACCCGTTAACTTACCAGCTGTCTTTGAACATTTTGTTCCTGAAGAAATGTTGGCCGATGTGCCAGCAAGTCTTCCAACAACCAACCCATTTCTTGCGTGGAATGTGGGTATTCGTGCAATTGCAGTGAAATGTGATTTGTGTGCTTTCTCTGATGAAGGTCCTGCTTGTGTCAAGGTGTGTCCGACAGATGCATTGCATTTAGTTGAAGAAGACAAACTTGAAGAGCAGATGAAAACGCGTCGCTTAGATTCTGTGATGGAACCTATTACGAGTCTTGACGATTTATCTACTTTGACACAGGAGCGGAAGTAATATGGAACCTCTTCAGTTACTGCTGTGGTCAGTCATCCTGTATGTTGTTGGTGGCGTTATTGCACTGTTTTTAAAGAAACAGGAAGGGTTGGCAATCCTTATTTCAGGGATCAGCGCAATCATCGGCGGTGTATTAGGTATTTTAAGTGCATTACCGGTTATTTTGGGTGGTGAAATCGCCACTTTTACCGTGGCAGGCCCATTTGAATTTGCAGCCTTCGTGGTACGCATGGATATGTTAGGCGCCTTTATGGTGTTTGTCATTTCATTATTGGTCAGTGTGTGTGCGCTTTATTCTCTTGCTTATGTGCAAGAATATAAAGGACGTGGCGCTTGGAGCATGGGATTCTTTATGAATCTGTTTATTGCTTCTATGGTTGGCTTAGTGGTGATGGATAATGCGTTTTACTTTATTATCCTATTTGAAATGATGTCACTGGCTTCTTGGTTCTTAGTTATTGCTGACCAAGATGACGAATCTATTCACGCAGGTTTACTTTACTTCTTTATCGCTCACGCAGGCTCCGTGTTAATCATGATTGCCTTCTTCTTGATGTGGCGTGAAAGTGGTAGCCTTGATTTTGATTCATTCCGCCAGCTCTCTCTTTCTCCTGCAATGGCTTCTGTGGTGTTCTTACTGGGTTTCTTTGGTTTTGGTGCCAAAGCCGGTATGTTGCCATTACACAGTTGGTTACCAAAAGCTCACCCCGCAGCGCCTTCACACGCATCGGCATTAATGTCAGGTGTAATGGTTAAAATTGGTATCTTTGGGATAATCAAAGTCGGTATCGATTTATTAGGCGCTACAGAAATGTGGTGGGGCATTGTTGTTCTTGGGTTTGGTGCCGTTTCTTCTGTATTAGGTGTTATGTACGCCTTAGCAGAGCACGATTTAAAACGCTTACTCGCATGGCATACCGTTGAAAATATCGGCATCATTTTAATGGGTGTGGGTGTTGGCATGGTTGGTATGGCAACAAATCATCCTGTTATTGCCGCACTGGGTCTATTAGGGGCGTTATACCACTTATTAAACCATGCAGTGTTTAAAGGATTATTATTCTTAGGTGCAGGCGCCATCATTAACCAAATTCACACACGCGATATGGATAAGATGGGCGGATTGGCAAAATTAATGCCTTATACCGCAACAGCCTTCTTAATTGGTTGTATGTCCATTTCAGCTTTACCGCCACTAAACGGGTTTGTGAGTGAATGGTATACCTACCAATCGCTATTTTCGATGAGTTACGAAGGTAATTTTGTGATGCGCTTAAGTGGTCCTATCGCCATTATTATGCTGGCAATTACGGGTGCATTAGCGGCAATGTGTTTCGTTAAAGTCTATGGTGTTAGCTTCTGTGGTGGTCCGCGTAGTGATCAAGCAACAAAAGCGAAAGAAGTGCCTTTACCAATGACGATTGCAATGGGTTTATTAGCACTTTTCTGTGTTGTGTTAGGTGTTGGGGCGGCTTTTGTTGCACCAATTATTGCAAACATTGCAATGTCACTTAGCGAAACCAGTGCATTAACTGTGACTCAAGGCGCAATGCTTGTTCCTGATACCGCATCACAAGCAATGTTCTCTCCAGCATTAACATTTGTTTTATTAATTGCTCTACCGCTTATCCCATTCCTGATCTACCTCGGCCTAAAAGGCAATCAACCTGCGTTTCGTCGTAAAGGTAATCCTTGGGCGTGTGGTTATGTATGGGAAAAAGACATGGCAGTGTCAGCAGGTGGCTTTACTCAAGCACTACGTAGCATGTTTGCACCACTTTATCGTATGCGTAAACAGCTTGATCCATCTCCATTGCTGTCTCGTGGTTTTAATAAAACACAGCTCGGTGCTGAAAAGGTCGAACCATTCTGGGATGAACGCATTATTTATCCTCTGGTTCGTGGGATCCAACGATTTGCAAAACGTATCCAATGCCTACAAGGCGGGGATTTTAGGCTTTACTGTCTATACGTTGTTGCAGCGCTGGTCATCTTGCTTTTAGTCATCGCAGCGTAAGGAGAGGGACTTATGACTTTCCAAGAAGCACCTACGTTAATGATGGGAATATTCGCACTAATTCAAGCACTCTTTTTGCTGGCGATAACCCCGTTATGTACAGGTATTTCGCGCACAATTCGCGCCAAGATGCATTCGCGTCGAGGCCCTGGAATTTTGCAAGATTATCGAGATATCTTTAAGTTGTTTAAACGCCAATCAGTAGCACCTGAGCAATCTGGTGTGATCTTCCAAGTGATGCCGTATGTGTTACTTGGAAGTATGTTAGTGGTTGCCATGGCACTGCCTGTCTTTACTGCAACGTCACTGTTTGCGGGCGCGGCCGATCTTATCGCACTGATTTATTTGTTTGCACTTTATCGTTTCTTCTTCTCTTTATCAGGTCTGGATTCAGGAAGCCCATTTGCGGGTATTGGTGCTAGCCGTGAATTAACACTGGGTGTGTTAGTCGAGCCAATTTTAGTGTTATCACTGATTGTGGTGGCTTTAATTGTGGGTTCAACCAACGTTGGCACCATCAGTGCAACTCTGGCTCAAGGTTGGGTATCACCCACAGCAACACTGTTAGCCTTATTAGCTTGTGCTTTTGCGGCATTTATCGAAATGGGCAAAATGCCATTTGACGTTGCTGAAGCTGAACAAGAGTTACAAGAAGGACCATTAACTGAGTATTCAGGCTCTGGTTTTGCCATGGTGAAACTGGGTCTTGGTTTAAAACAAGTTGTAGTGGCTGAACTGTTCTTAGCCATATTTATTCCTTTCGGTAAAGCAACAGAATTCACCTTTATTGCACTGATCATCGCGTTAGTTTTAATGGCAGTGAAATTGTTAGTGGTGTTTGTATTAGCGTCATTGGTTGAAAACAGTTTAGCGCGTGGTCGCTTCCTGCTGACTCACCATGTGACATGGTTAGGATTCGGTGTTGCGGCACTGGCTCTTGTTTTCTATTTAACCGGTCTATAAGGAGCGATGATTACAATGGAAAATATAGCTCTTGCGACCTTACTCATCCCATTTGCGGGGGCGTTGATTACGTCCTTAATGCCAAATCGGATGGCGAAGTGGTTATGTACACTTTTCGCTTTATTAGCCACATTAGGAACAGTTGTTTTAGGTTGGCAGTTCCTCGCTGAAGGTAAAGTCGATACCACAATTACGCTAATACAATATGGTGACGTTGCGCTCTTTGGTTTTACCATTGACCGTGTCAGTACCTTGATTGCTTTCGCTGTTGTGTTCTTAGGGTTGTTAGTGAGTTTTTACTCTACTGGCTATCTGACTAACGGCAACCGTGAGCATCCACATGAGGGTACTCGTCGCTATTATGCCTTCTTGCTGATTTTCATTGGAGCAATGGCTGGTTTAGTCCTTTCATCGACTATTTTAGGTCAACTCCTGTTTTTCGAAATCACAGGAGGATGTTCTTGGGGATTAATCGGTTACTACCAATCTGAAAAATCACTCCGCTCAGCAATGAAAGCGTTGTTGATCACTCACGTTGCTTCAATCGGTCTTTATCTCGCGGCTGCAACCTTATTTGTGAGTACGGGTACATTTGAATTAACCGCAATTGCAACCTTAGATGAGCCAACCAAACTGATTGTGTTTGGCGGTATCCTCTTTGCAGCTTGGGGTAAATCAGCTCAACTACCGCTACAAGCTTGGTTACCTGATGCGATGGAAGCACCAACTCCTGTGAGTGCTTACTTACACGCAGCATCAATGGTGAAAGTCGGTGTCTATATCTTTGCTCGTGCCATTATGTCAGCAGGTGGTGATGTCCCTCATCTTATTGGGTGGGTGGGTATTACCATGGCGGTTATCACGTTGATTTATGGCTTTATGATGTATTTGCCACAAAAAGATATGAAACGCCTGTTAGCATGGTCAACCATTACTCAGCTCTCTTATATCTTCCTCGCATTATCTATCTCTATCTTCGGACCGCGTGAAGCGTTTGAAGGCGGTATTGCTTATATCTTTAACCATGCCTTCGCTAAAAGTTTGTTCTTCTTAGTTGCTGGTGCATTGAGTTATAGCTGCGGTACTCGCATGTTGCCTCGCTTAAAAGGGCTAATTAATAAATATCCATTATTGGGTGTGGGTTTCTGTGTCGCCGCGTTGGCAATTGCAGGTGTTCCACCACTTAATGGCTTCTTTAGTAAATTCCCAATTTTTGCCGCAGGTTTTGAGTTGTCGAGTATTTTCTGGGTGATGACACCAATTATGGTGCTGGTGCTGATTGAATCTGTTGCTAGCTTCACTTGGTTTATCTACTGGTTTGGCCGTGTTGTACCGGGCAAGCCAAGTAAAGAAGTTGAGGAAGGACAATCTGTTCCTATGGCGATGCAAATTGTCATTGGAATACTGATTATTATGTCCTTTGCATCCAGTGTTATCGCAGTCACTTGGCTAGGATAAGGGAGATAAATCATGACTGGAGCACTTATCGTAAATAATTTGGCGGGGTTAATGATGATAACTTCGCTACTAGTAATTGGCGCGAAAAAGCCGATTGCTTCTTGTTGGTTCTATGCATTGCAATCTTTCGTATTGGTGATGATTTTTGTCACCTTGGCGAATACGTTAGATGCACACCAACTGACACTTTGGGCGATTACCGCCTTCTTTACTAAAGTTCTGCTTGTTCCACTTATTTTAGGATTTGCATTTCGTAAGTTATCTGATCCTAGTGCGAATATCAGTGTTATTAGCCCTGCGCTATTGATGTTGCTTGCAGCTGTTATCGTCATTCTAAGTTGGTTTGTGGTTGAGCCAATTCAAATACCAATGGTTGTTGATTTGAAACCTGCACTCGCAGTTTCTCTGGGACACTTTATGTTGGGGCTACTTTGCATCGTGACTCAACGCAATATCCTAAAACAAGCTTTTGGTTACTGTTTAATGGAAAACGGCTCTCATTTAACACTGGCATTATTGGCATGGAGAGCACCAGAACTGGTCGAAATTGGTATTGCCACTGACGCCATCTTTGCTGTGATTGTGATGGCAGTATTGGCTCGTAAGATTTACCGCACGCTCAACACACTGAACGTGGATCAACTGACCGCGCTGAAGGGGTGAGGAGATGAACCAAACAACCATGTTAACAATTTTAATGTTTGCGCCGTTGGTATTTTCAATACTAGCGTTTCTGAGTCCGTTATTAAAAGCAGGTGCTCGTTCTGTTGTGACAGGCATTCATGCGATTGGTATCACCGTTTTGTTAGTCGCAGCATTAGGAACTGTGGCAGATGTCATGTCTCATGGCGAAATATTGGCTGCTGCGAATTGGGTTCACGTTGATAGCTTAGGTGCATTATTCCTCGCTATCTTAGGCATTATTGGCTTTTTAACGGGGCTTTATTCTATTGGCTATATGGGTCACGAAGTGGATGAGGGTGAAATCTCAGTACGCACTTTGTGTAATTACTATGGTTTCTTCCATCTGTTTTTATTCACCATGTTATTAGCGGTCACCAGTAATAACCTGATCCTAATGTGGGCAGCCATTGAAGCAACAACCCTAAGCTCTGCATTCTTAGTAGGAATTTATGGTCAGCGTTCTTCTTTAGAAGCAGCGTGGAAGTACATCATCATCTGTAGTGTCGGTGTCGCGTTTGGTCTTTTCGGTACTATTTTGGTTTATGCCAATGCCGCAAGCTTTATGCCTGATCCAGATCAGGCCATTTTCTGGACTGAAGTGTTGAAATATACAGACCAGTTAGACCCAACTCTGATGCATTTAGCTTTTGTCTTTATTTTAATCGGTTTTGGTACCAAAACGGGGTTATTCCCAATGCATGCTTGGTTACCCGATGCGCACAGTGAAGCACCAAGCCCAGTCAGTGCCTTGTTATCGGCAGTATTACTAAATTGTGCTCTGTTAATCATCATTCGTTACTACATCATTATTGATGCTGCTATTGGCACTGAATTTACACGTAATTTACTGCTGATTTTTGGTTTCCTCTCTGTGGCTATCGCGGCTTTCTTTATTCTTATTCAGCGTGATATGAAACGCCTTTTAGCGTATTCCAGTGTGGAGAACATGGGGTTAATTGCCGTGGCATTAGGAATTGGTGGGCCAATTGGGATTTTGGCTGCTTTATTCCACACCTTAAACCACAGTTTAGCGAAAGCACTGTTATTCTGTGGCTCTGGTAACGTGTTATTGAAATATGGCACACGTGATTTAAATGTCGTAAAAGGTATGTTTAAAGTGATGCCATTAAGTGCAGCTCTTTTTGCTGGTGGCGCGTTAGCGTTAGGGGGAATGCCTCCTTTCAACGTCTTTATCAGTGAATTTATGATTGTTGTGGCAGGTTTAGCTTCTCAGCACATTGGCTTAACTATCCTATTATTATTGTTATTAACCATAGTATTAGGTGGATTAGTTCGTATGGTGGCGAAAACCGTCTTTGGTCCAAAACCTGATGTTGTTGTTAAAGGTGAACTGGGGATCTTAACCACATTACCAATGGTCATTCTGATTGCTCTTATGTTGTTAATGGGAACTCACATTCCTAAACCTGTCAGCGAGCTGTTAGAAAATGCCGCTAATATCGTGATGAATATTGATAAAAATGAATCACCAAATTATGCATGGCCAACAACGTTAATCAGCAATCAATCCACATCAGTTCAGGAGATGTAACGTGAGCTACCAAAATTATGTCAGTAGAAAAGAGGGGAAAGAACTAGGTGGAGATTATGTAGCCAAAGTTCGTGAAAAATTCCCATCAGCTGTTCTTGATGAAGAGCGACAAACCGCTGATCAATTGACGATAACAGTAAAAACAGAATCACTTCCTGAAGTGGTGGAGTATTTGTATTACGGCTTAGGTGGTTGGTTACCCGTCTTATTTGGTAATGACGAACGTAGTTTAAACGGGGATTATGCCGTGTACTACGCATTATCAATGGAAGAGGGTGAAAAATGTTGGATTGTAGTTAAAGCCCATGTTAGTCCAATTACGCTAGAATTTCCGTCTGTAACACCGCGAGTACCAGCTGCTGTTTGGGGTGAACGCGAAATCCGTGATATGTATGGCCTTATTCCTGTAGGTTTACCTGATGAGCGTCGTTTAGTGCTTCCTGATGACTGGCCAGAAGATATGTATCCATTGCGTAAAGATGCAATGGATTATCGTCAACGTCCGGCACCAACAACCGAAGTTGAAACTTACCCTTTTGTGAATGAAGGTAAGCAAGATGCGCGTGTTGTACCTATCGGCCCTATGCACATTACTTCGGATGAGCCTGGACATTTCCGCTTATTTGTAGACGGTGAAAATATTGTCGATGCCGATTACCGCATGTTCTATGTTCACCGTGGTATGGAAAAGCTGGCTGAAACCCGAATGGGTTATAACGAAGTGACATTCTTATCAGACCGCGTGTGTGGTATCTGTGGTTTCACTCACAGCGTGGCCTATGTGACTTCTGTTGAAAATGCGTTAGGTATTGAAGTGCCACGTCGTGCGCATACCATTCGTTCAATCTTATTAGAAGTTGAACGTCTTCATAGTCATTTATTAAATATTGGTTTAGCGAGCCACTTTACAGGTTTTGATACTGGTTTTATGCAATTTTTCCGCATTCGTGAAAAATCAATGCAGATTGCAGAAATGCTCACCGGTGCACGTAAAACCTATGGCTTAAACTTAATTGGTGGTATTCGTCGCGATATCTTAAAAGATCAGCGCCTTAAAACTATTCAATTAATAAGAGAAATGCGTCGTGAAGTAACTGAACTTGTCGATGTTCTTCTCACTGCACCTAACATGGAACAACGGACTGTGGGTGTGGGTATTTTAGATAAAAAAGTTGCTCGTGATTTTAGCCCTGTAGGTCCAATGATCAGAGCAAGTGGTTTTAAACGTGATGTGCGTTTTGACCACCCATTTGCTGATTATGGCAATCTTCCTCTGACACTCTTTAGTTATGAAGGTGGCGATGTATTCTCACGCGTTATGGTTCGTATTAAAGAAGTCCTTGATTCACTTTCAATGATTGAATATGCCTTAGATAACCTGCCAGAAGGCCCGTTATTAACAGAAGGCTTTACCTATCAGCCATATAAATTTGCACTGGGTTTTACAGAAGCACCACGCGGTGAAGATGTTCACTGGAGTATGTTGGGTGATAACCAAAAACTCTTCCGCTGGCGTTGTCGTGCTGCGACTTATGCTAACTGGCCTGTATTACGTTATATGTTGCAAGGCAATACCGTATCTGATGCACCATTGATTATCGGTAGCCTTGACCCTTGCTATTCCTGTACTGACAGGGTAACGCTCGTCGATGTGAAAAAACGTAAATCTAAAACAGTTTCTTATAAAGAAATTGAACGTTATAGCATCGAACGTAAAAATTCGCCGCTCAAGTGAGGGAATGAACGATGTTAAAATTGTTTAAAACCATAATCAAAACAGGCGAAGCAACAACAAAATATCCATTTAAACCACTGGATTTACCGGATGGTTTTAGAGGAAAGCCTGAATATGATCCACAGCAGTGTATTGTTTGTGGTGCTTGTACTGCGGCTTGCCCTGCCAATGCATTAACAATGGAAACCAATTTAGAAACAGGTGAGCGTCACTGGCAACTGTTTATTGGTCGCTGTATTTACTGTGGTCGCTGTGAAGAAGTTTGCCCAACAAGAGCGATTGTTTTATCAGATATGTTTGAAACGGCAGTGACGAAAAAATCAGACCTTTATATAAAAGGAACGTTTAAGTTATTGAATTGCCGTGAGTGCCATCAGCCATTTACCCCTAAAAAATCCGTTGAATATGCGATGGCATTATTAGTGCAATCGGGTTGGGATGAAAATACCGTGGAAGCAATGCGACCACAATTTGAAACTTGCCCTGAATGTAAGCGTAAACATAACTTATTATCTGATGGCCGTGAAAATATTAGTATGGGCGAGATCGGGAGTAAAATAAAATGAGTCTACCAGAAATTCCCATTAATCATCATGTTAGCCAACCAATCACCTTAGATGATCAGGTACAAAAGCTAAAGCAAACATTGTTGAAAGATATTCAGCGTTCAGCTTATGTTTATCGTGTTGACTGTGGTGGTTGTAATGGTTGTGAGATTGAAATTTTCTCTGCAATTACACCCGTTTTTGATGCTGAACGTTTTGGTATCAAAGTGGTAGCCTCACCTCGTCACGCTGATATTTTATTATTCACTGGCGCCGTAACGCGCCAAATGCGTGTTCCTGCATTACGTGCCTATGAATCAGCGCCAGATCCAAAAATCTGTATCTCTTATGGCGCTTGTGGCTGTGGTGGCGGTATTTTCCACGATCTGTATTGCGTATGGGGTGGTAGCGAATCTATTGTGCCTATTGATGTATGGATCCCAGGATGTCCTCCAACGCCAGCAGCAACTATTTATGGTTTTGCTGTTGCTTTAGGTTTGCTTGATCAGAAATTAAAAGGCGAATCACATATAGAAGTTGAGAATGAAAAAGCTTCACTTATTTTACCTTCTATTCCTCTTGATGCTCGGGTAATGATTGAGCGTGAAGCGCGTCGTCTTGCAGGTTATTACCAAGGAAGACAAATCAGTGATCATTTCTTGACGTTACTTGAAGGTGCCACAATTCAAGAAGTGAGTGGTCGTGTTGATGAATGGTTACGACAAGCTAACGATCCTCGTTTATCAGAGATTGTAAAACGCTTGGTTTACTCTTTAAGTCAAGGAGGCATATATGCCTGATGACGCTAAAGTTTACTTTTGGTCATTAAGACAAAAGTTTGTAGATAGTGATGATGATATTCCTGAACAAGCGCAACAGGTGATGTATTACTCGCTTGCAATTGGCCACCATGTGGGAATGATTGACTGTTTAAAAACAGAGTTAGTCTGCCCTTTAGAAAAATATAAAGAGTGGATTGATTTATTACCTGAAGGTGAAGCTAAGCGCAAAATGCATGGATTACTGACATTTGGTGAAATCAATATTAATTCTGAGCATACTCACTTATTAGCGTTAGCATTTGATCCTATTACAAAAAGTGACGATCCTATTTTTAGTGAGTGGAGTCAAACGCTGATTAAATTACTGGGTGAGATCCACGCAGAACCTGCGATTTATTTGATAGTGAAGAGAAAACCATGAGTGAAGCAATGACAGCACCTAAAGTGGTATTAACGGTAGGCAATAGTATGATGGGGGATGATGGTGCAGGCCCTCTGCTTGCCGAGTTAATGGAAGCAAACCCTATTGATGGATGGATTGTTATCAATGGGGGAAGTGCGCCTGAGAATGTTTCTTACCAAGTAAGAGAGCTACAACCGCAATGTGTTGTCATTGTTGATGCTGCTGATATTGGTTTAAATCCGGGTGAGATCAGGGTGATAGATCCTGATTATATAGCGGAAATGTTTATTATGAGCACCCATAATATGCCGCTGAATTTTCTTATTGATCAATTAAAAGATGATATTCCTGATATCACTTTTCTAGGTATCCAACCTGATTTAGTCGGTTTTTATTATCCAATGACCGAAGCAGTAAAAAATGCCGTTGATGAAATTTATCAAGGTATCAAGTCTTGGCGAGTTGATTACTTTCCGGAGCTTGAAGTTTGTGATGAAGAAGATATCGAAGAATAAAAGTAGAACAAGTATCCAAAGATTATTCATATAGATAAAAACTAAAACATCCGCTTTGCGGATGTTTTTCGTTAATGAGTAATATAAGTATCATTAATTATAAAAAAAGTGTTTTTTGTAACTTATATTACTCATTGTTAAGTTATTCTATTGCTAATAACATCTATTCTCCTCTCTAACCTTAAGTTTTCCTTTAGCCATCTCTTTTAAAAAATAGCGTTGCTTAACCTTTTCTTCATCGGGTATTTCTAAAGTTAACTATACTAATTCCTTATTAATAATGATTTTTGCTTCGAATTAGTAGAAAAGCCACTTTTTGTCTTAAATCTCAATATAGGATCGCATGAATAGCTTGATATGTGGGTAATGATGTTTGTTATCCTTAAGTCAAATGATGGCAATTAAATTTTCCTCTTACTAAGAATAAAAAAAGGTTGGTTATGTCTTCTTTTGCGCCTCAATTAAGTATTGTTGTTGCTGTTTACAATGGCGAAAAATTCTTACCTCAGTTTTTTAGCTACTTACAAACACAAAAACTAGAAAGTTGGGAGCTTATTCTTGTTGATGATGGTTCTAAAGATAGTTCTCTAAAAATACTTAATGAATGGAAAGATAAATTCCCTGATGTCACTATTTTGACACAAGAAAACCAAGGCGTTTCCGTTGCTCGTAACACTGGTTTTCATGTTGCCCGTGGAAAATATGTCGCTTTTCCGGATATAGACGATGTTATTGATGCCAGAATGTATTCTCGTTTACTCGAAATCGCTCTTGCTGATGATTTAGATATTGCGACTTGCAATGGTAATTATGTTTATGCTGATGGGCGTCCTTCACGTCCTATTTTCCCATCTAACCGATTACATTCAACGGATGTTTTAACGGGACCACAGTGGTTAAAAATAGCATTAAACTCTAAAAAATTCTTACATGTAACTTGGTTGAATATTTATCGACGCGAATTTCTACTTGCACATGGTTATTATTTTGAGCCAGGCTTACATCATCAAGATATTCCATGGACAACGGAGGCATTATTAACTGCCAAACGTGTTAAATATATTGATGAGCGTTATTACGACTATTTTATTCACTCTGAATCTGTTTCTCATGCAACGCCTAATGATACTATTCATGTTCGAACTATTCATAATTACATGAAAATATTAGAGATGCTTGATGCTATTAATCAAAAGCATAAGGATATCGTTAAAAATATTAATGCATGTTATTGGCAAATCGCAAAAGAAGGTTTAGGAATTATTCACTCAATCGGCGCTATTCAATCTATTGAAGTTAAAAAACAAATAGTTAAAGAGCTTTTCGATAGAGGAATTTGGGCACTTATCTGGCAGAATGCAAAAGATTTTAGATTACGTTGGCGTTTAGGCCGGCGCTATTTTAAATTAAAGAAAATATTAAATTCATAATCACAAGAAGGCACAATAATGTGCCTTCTTTATTTTTAATGCATATTAAATAAAATGAAATAATCTAATTTCGTTAAAAAGTCACTTTATTTCGTTTTGCGCTCACTGATAAATTCAATGATAAATATATAACTTATTTATTAGAAAAATACTGTGCACTTGCTAGAAGTTTGCCATAATGAATAATACTGCTTAATAAAAGTTTATGTAAAATCAATAAACTGTCGAATATTATTCGAGTAGTTGAATGAAAAATTTTATTATGGTGTCACTGATTTATTCTTTATCTGCAATAATTGTAGAGCATCATAATTATCATTGTTATTTATCTTATTTCAGCCTCTTTTCTAATGGGATTAGAGACTGGAGATAAGTCGTATCTAAAAAATCGGAGAATGTTTTATGTCTATTCGGTTTGGTTGGCGGCAATCATTAGTAACTTTAGCTTGCTTAGCCGCACTAAGCGTCCCTTTTGCAACATCTGCTCAAACGTTAAAACTGGCTATTGGCGAAGAGCCAACCGAAGGTTTTGACCCAATGTTGGGGTGGAGCCATGGTAGCTATTTACTTCTTCATAGCCCATTGTTAAAGCAAAATGCGGATCTCTCTTGGTATAGCAATATGTTAAGCGACTACCAGCCAAGTGAAGATGGCAAAACATGGAAATTAGCATTAAAACCCGATTTAAAATTTTCGGATGGCTTACCACTAACGGCAAAAGATATTGTGTTTACTTATAACAATGCGGCTGCAAGTGGCGGTAAAGTAGATATGGGGAATTTTCTTTCTGCAAAAGCAGATGATGATTTACATGTCACTATTACCTTAAAAGCACCACAGAGTACGTTTGTTAATGTATTAGGTTCGTTAGGCATTGTCTCTGCTGATAAGTATGATGAAAAAACTTATGCACAAAAGCCAATTGGTGCAGGTCCTTATCGCATGGTCAGTTTCCAACCGGGCCAACAATTAATTGTTGAGGCTAACCCTTATTATGCAGGGCAGAAAAACGATTTTGAAAAGCTCATTTTTGTTTTTCTTGATGAAGATGCGGCCTTTGCCGCTGCTCAAAGTGGGCAATTAGGCATCGTTCGCATTCCACCAGCAACCGCGGCTATTGCTAAAAATTTACCTAATACAAAATTATGGGAAAGACCAAGTGTTGAAAATCGCGGTATTGTTTTCCCAATGGTAAAATCAGGTGAAAAGAATGCACAAGGCTATGATATAGGTAATGATATCACGGCTGATATCGCTATCCGTAAAGCTATAAATTATGCTCTTGACCGTAAATTACTGTCAGAACAAGTTCTTGATGGTTATGCGGTTCCCGCTTATACCGGTGTAAAAGGACTACCTTGGGATCAAACTGAAGCAGCATTTAAAGATGGTGATGTTGAAAAGGCAAAACAAATTCTTGAAGATGCAGGTTGGAAACTCAATAAAAATGGTATTCGTGAAAAAGACGGTTTAGAGGCTAAATTAACCTTGTGGTATACCAGTGGTGATGCGACACGTCGCGATTTAGCAGAGTCAGTTCGTGCATTAGTACAGCCTCTTGGTATCCAAATGGATCTTAAATCAGGGAGCTGGGATACTGTAGAGCGTTATATGCACTCAAATCCAACTTTATTCGGTTGGGGAAGTCTTGATCCTATGGAGTTATATCATCACTACAGCGAAAATGCGGCTGGTGTTGGTTACTATAACCCCGGTTATTATAAAAATCCTGAAGTGGAAAAACATCTGCAAGCAGCACTCGATGCTCATACATGGCAAGAAGCCGTTCCTCATTGGAAAGCCGTTGAGTGGGATGGTAAAAATGGCGTTGGTGTAAAAGGTGATGCTGCTTGGGCTTGGCTGATGAATGTGCAACACACTTACCTAACTAATCCTTGTGTTGATCTGGGTACAGGAACACCTGAAATCCATGGTTCATGGTCATTATTAAATAGTGTAGATACTTGGAAGTGGACTTGTCAGTAATACGTCAAAGTGCAGGTTTTTTCCTGCGATTACTCTGCCTGCTGTTGGTGACAACAGCGGGTGTTTTTATTTTATTAAGTTTTTCACCGATTGATCCTATCAAGGCTTATATCGGCAGTGATCTCCTGAATGTTCCTCCTGAACAATACCCTTTAATCGCAGCACGTTGGGGAATTGATCAGCCTTTATGGATGCGATTTTGGCTCTGGTTTAGCCAAATCATTCAAGGGGATTTTGGCTATTCCATGCTATATAACATGCCTGTTATTGATGTTATTCGTGAGCGTGCGGGACCTTCCTTTATTTTACTTTTTTCAGCGTGGGTATTTTCAGGTGTTATTGGTGTTGTGATGGGATTAGTGGCGGGTCGATACCTTAATCGTTGGCCAGATAGAATTATTTCTACTTTATCTTATTTATTAGCCGCGTTACCAACGTTCTGGGTAGGATTACTGCTGTTATCTCTGTTTTCTGTCACCTTGCATTGGGCGCCAATTTGTTGTGCGTGGCCAATGGGAAGTAGTGCCGAAACAGCAACGTTAAGCCAACGTTTTTCTCATCTTATTTTACCTATGATTGCGCTTGGATTATTAGGCACAGGGAATATTGCGCTGCATACTCGTGCGAAAGTTGCCGAAGTGATGGGCAGTGAATTTATCCATTTTGCTAAGGCTCAAGGTGATAAAGGTTGGGCTATGATGCTATTTCATGTTCTACGTCATGCCATTACGCCCGCACTTTGCTTACAGTTTGCATCAATTGGTGAATTACTTGGTGGCTCTCTTTTGGCTGAAAAAGTATTTGCTTATCCAGGCTTAGGGCAAGCGACGGTTGATGCGGGATTAAGAGGAGATATTCCTCTCTTAATGGGGATTGTTGTTTTCAGCACTATTTTGATTTTCTTTGGTAATAGTATTTCTAACACATTATTAAGACGTATTAATAAAGGAATTTTGCGAGACTTATGATTTACGATCCCAACAAGCCTTTATTGAGATTGTTATTAGTTACACTCGCTCTGATAGGGTTAGTGGCTTACGGTTTTTCAGTTTCTCATACTGATATTGCAATGGACTTTTTGGCAAGAAACCAAGCGCCATCTGAGCAATATTGGTTTGGTACAGATAATCTAGGCCGTTCTTTGTGGTTACGTTGCTTTCAAGGGATGTTAAGTAGCCTCAATATCGGTGTGACAAGTGCCGTTGTCAGTGGCGCAATTGCACTGATTTTTGCCGGTATCTCTTCGATCAATCGCTATTGTGATTTTTTTGTTCGAGGGGTTGTGGATGCACTTTTGGCATTACCACATTTGTTATTGTTGATTTTGATCTGTTTTACATTAGGGGGAGGGCAGCAAGGGGTGATTTGGGCAGTGGCATTAACTCATTGGCCTAAACTTGCGTTGATTTTACGAGGTGAAATTCAGCGTATCCGTGAAGCGGATTATGTGATGTTATCGCGTCGTATTGGCAATTCACCTTTTGAATGTGTAAAAAAACATTATATCCCCATGTTATTACCGCAGTGGATTGTGGGAACGTTACTGATGTTTCCTCATGCAGTATTACATAGCGCAGCATTAAGCTTTTTAGGATTTGGACAAGCAGCTCATGAGCCTTCTCTTGGTTTATTATTGGCTGATGCATTACGCTATTTAAGTACAGGTTCTTGGTGGATGGTGGTGTTTCCGGGATTGATTTTAATGTGTCTAGTATTGATTTTCGATCAATTTGCTAAAGCAATGCAACAATTGTGGTTAAGAGGAGCAGGATGTTAAGTTTTGAGCAACTATCCATTGATATTGCACAATTTCGTTGGCTAGGAAAACGAAATTGGCAACCGTTGCTAAAATCAATCTCTCTGGATATTAAACCGGGAAAGATGCTTGCTCTAGTTGGCGGTAGCGGTGAAGGTAAAAGCTTACTACTACAAAGCGCACTGGGGTTATTGCCTGCAAATATGCGAGTACGTGGTGCGATTAAACTGAATGGGCATACATTGAGTGAGCGAGAGTTGATTGCATACCGTGGTAATACTTTTTGTTATATTCCTCAGGGCGTGACAGCACTTAATCCTTTAATTTGTATCGGTGAACAATTAAGCCGCTCAGCGCATTTGAGTGGTGCTGAAGTTACATCAGATGATATTGTGCGGCAATTAGGGCTTTATCATCTATCCGGCTCGTTAGTTAAAACCTATCCGGCCAAACTTTCAGGTGGTATGGCAAAACGTGTATTGGCCTGTAATGCAACATTATCTAATGCTCAATATATATTGGCTGATGAAATTACCTCATGGCTTGATGATGAGCACGCATGTCTGTTGCTTGGGCATTTAAGAGAGTTATGTAATCAGGGTAAATCTGTGCTTTGGGTAACACATGATTTAGCTCTTGCTGCACGTTTCGCAGATACGATAGCGGTGCTTAATCAAGGTGAGGTCAATGAAGTTATCCCTGCTACGGTGCTTAATCGTCATGAAGGTAGCGAATGGTTAAAAACACTGTGGAATGCATTACCTGAACAACAATTTATTAATACAAAAGAAACATCACTTAATCCATTATAATATTGTATTTTTAAGCCTTATTTTTCATACATTTTATCTGTTATTTCTGGAGTTATCTTTATGCCACTTTTAGAGTTAAAACAATTATCTGTTCAGCAAGCAGGTAAGATGTTATGGCAAGATCTCTCCTTTTCGTTAGAAGCAGGAGAAAGGCTGGGTATTTCAGCACCAAGCGGTACAGGGAAAACGACATTAGGTCGAGTTCTAGCGCAGTGGCAAGCACCATCCAGCGGTAAGATCCTACTTAATCAAAAGCCTTTATCGACTAAAGGTTATTGCCCTATCCAATTAGTTCCTCAACATCCTGATAAATGCTTTAATCCTTTTCGAACAATTGGAAATAGCCTCCAAGATGCTTGGACGCCTGATGAAAGTTGGTTTGATAAATTACGGATAAAACAAGAGTGGTTAGCGCGCCGACCTAACGAATTATCAGGTGGAGAATTGGCTCGTATTGCCTTATTAAGGGCGCTTGATCCTCGTACTCAAATCTTGATTGCCGATGAAGTAACGGCACAATTAGATGCACAAATTCAAGCCGATATTTGGCGAGTATTAATAGAAGAAAGCCAAAGACGTCCTTTAAGCTTGATAATCTTTAGTCACAACAAAGCGTTACTTGAGAAGGTTTCGACAAAAGTGTGGTGGGTTGATGACAATAAACAATTTACGACAACATCGTATCTTCAAAAGTAATATTCAATTTATCTTCCTTATTTATTGTTTTTTCATCGATAGATTTCACTCCCTACCTAAAAATTAGATAGGGAGTAGATTAATTAATCTTAAAAACGATAGGTATAGCTCATGCCTAATTGTACATCATGATAGCGATAAGTTGTCATTTCCCAATTTACAGAAGTATTAAGCGACGAGCGATTATCAAATTGATAAGTTAATCCTGTGTGTGCAAATGGACGTTGTTTTAACGGTTTTTTATTCTCAGTATAATCAATAGATTGCGTACCTAAATATTCAATATGACTATTAAAATTACTCTGATGTTGTGTGATATGCCAATACATACCCGCTTTGGTAGTAAGTATCATTGATGAACCTAATAAATACTCTAAACCTAATCCAAACTTGGCAAAGATAGCGTCTGTATTGAGTTTGTCATAGTGTGCAGCAAAATGAGCGCCTTGTGTTTCGCTGTAAGCTGAACGCGACATTTCAGTAAAGGTGATCCCTGCAAAAGGCGTTAATGTGAGTGTGGATTTTAGGCTGTAAGGATAATAGCCTTGAAGATCAATGTGATATCCTTTAAGTTTCGCATCACCTTTACCTTCTTCAGTATCAGCAAGTAACGGGCGTTTTATTGAGACTTTACGGTTTAAATAGGCACCTTTTAAAGAAAGGTGTAGCGCATTATTATTTG
The DNA here is from genome assembly GCF_040138965.1 of Proteus sp. fly-1089. Lineage (NCBI taxonomy): Bacteria > Pseudomonadati > Pseudomonadota > Gammaproteobacteria > Enterobacterales > Morganellaceae > Proteus > Proteus sp. fly-1089. The sequence continues at coordinate 51,481 of NZ_JBEETS010000006.1, read as the reverse complement.
GTTTAAGACTCAGAGACGGAATTAAATCGATGCTAAATCCGATTAAAGGTAGTGGATAACCTTGATATTGATAGCCTTTAGGTAATGAAGAATAAATATCGGTATCAAATGCTAGACCTAACACGACAGGCATATTGCGAATATCTACACGGTAAGCACCACTTAAGCCTGTTTGTGTAGCATTAGCATTACTTAAACGCTGGTGGTGTGTAAATCCACTGATACATGCTTTATCTAATCCAACGTTACAAGTTGCCGAGGCTAGGTAACGTAGTTGTCCTTGTTGCATGTTTATCGCTTTGTAACCATTTTCAGCCGCCATTTGCATAGAGCGATATGTATTTTCTATATCAATGGGATTGCTGATAGCGATAACGGGCTTTGTGTTTGCTTTTTCTTTATCTAAGCGATCTTGCTCGGCTTTGGCTTTCTCGGCTTGCTCTTTTTCTAAGCGATCTTGCTCGGCTTTGGCTTTCTCTGCTTGCGCTTTGTCTAAGCGATCTTGCTCGGCTTTGGCTTTCTCGGCTTGTGCTTTATCTAAGCGATCTTGTTCTGCTTGTTTGTTATTTTCATCTGCAATTTTTTGTTTTTCGTCATTGAGATATTTATCACTGAGTTGATCATTTCTCCAGATAACTTGGCGCCAATTATTATGTTTATCAGTAGACAGCCCATAAATAATTCTTCCGTCATCCGTAATGGCATGTGCTTCTGAATCTTTACCGTTGTTAAGTGTCCCTAAATCATACATATAATCATTGTAATGAATAAAGCCATGACGATGAAACATCATAAAGGCTTTATGACCGGTACCTGCCAATGTTTTTGGAATAGTTTCTAGGTTATAATCATCAGTTTCAGACCACCCTATAATATATTGACCATCAGCGGAAATATCAGTCGCTCTGGCATTTCTAAATGCGGATCCATTTACTTTAGAAAGGTTACCAATATTGATAAGTGTTTTATTGGATAAGTCATAGCGCAGTGCTTGGCTAAAAAGTGCTGAAGAAGTTTTTATTTTATTATGAGGTAGTGTAATTGTATAATCATCATGCCAAATTTCTCCCCAGCCAACACTATAGTTTCCATCTGCTGAGATATCCGTAAGTTTTGAAGAACCGAATTTAGAGAAACTAATTTCTTGTATAGGGCCTGTTTTTGTCGTGACAAACGCAATTTTAGGATAATTACTATCATTTAATTGTTTCTTAGTTAGGTCTCGGTTTAATTGACCAATAAAAACTTTTCCATTATCACTAACCTTCTGAATATCAATATCTCTTATTTCTTTTATTCCATTTAAAAAAGGGTATTTAGTGATTGATGTAAGTAAGATATCTTTTTCTGGATGATTAGCTAAATGTTTATTAACATTATCAAATGTTAATTCGAATTCTTCTTTTTTATTTATATTATAAATAAATAAATTAGTATTTTTTTTATTTATATTTTCAGTATTGGATTTATATAAAATGAAATCACCATCTTTAGTTAAATATTTAATGGTTATGTTTCTTTTTAAAATAGAAAAGATATCATCTTTTATATTATAGGAAAAAATATAGCATTCACCACTCTCACCACTCTCATCACAATTGTTTGTTTTTGCTGTAATGGCATTTTTTTTAATCATCTCATCTAATATAGATTTAGATTCTGTAGCATACCCAACAACTGTTTTACCATTTTTTGAAATATGAGATAGATAAAGGGTGTCTAATTTTGGGTTATTATCTTTATTTATTTTTTTTTGGGTTTTGCCACCATCCATACTAATAAATAATTCATTTGGTAGGAAACTTGTATTGAAATAAGGTGTGTTTCTAACGTTATAATCAGGAACGTTTTTTCTTACTGCACCTTCAAATTTATCAGCTATATCATTATATGTAGAAAGGACCTGATCATTTATTTTTGTATATATGTATATACTTCCAAATGGCATAATTAATTGTTGGTTCTTGTTATTTTTTTCTAAAATACCACCGTGGAGATATTTAATATATTCTTTTTTCTTATTACTAAAGTAATGATATTCAGGTACGCTATTATTAATGCTAAAAGGTTTATAAACTGAATATCCTATATTTTCTATATTATAGTTACCATAAGAATTAATAGGGAATGCATATGTTGAGCATAGTATCAATAATATTGAATTATATTTTATTTTCATTGTGGGTATCCATAGACGAGTTTTTACAGGAGGTTAACTTCTGTATTAATTAAAGTCAATTGGATAAAATAAAATGAATATAATATATAATGGTTTTAAACTTACTATTATTATAAGTTAATATTGGGTTTATTAATTAAATTTATTTTTCTAAGTGTTAATTCATTTTGTAATGTTATGATTTCTTCTCTATAAGCGGGTCTCCATTTACTTGCTTCACCATAAACACCATGATTATGAAAAGCATTAATTCTCACTGGAATAGATTCTTTCAGTGAATTAATAAACAGAGAAAGTAATTCAATATTCTCTAAGTAATCAGTTTTTTCTGGAATATATAAAAGGCGTAATTCTGTAAGTAAATTATTATTAGCTAACCATTTGATTGACTCTTTAATTCGTTGATTACCTCTTCCTGTTAAATAAAGATGCGTTTCTTCACTCCAACTTTTTAAATCAATCATAGCACCATCCATATATGGGGCGATTTTTTGCCAGCCATTAAGTGAAAGAGTGCCATTACTGTCGATTAAACAAGTAAGATGCTTCAGATCAGGCGCTTCTTTTATTGCTTTAAAATAATCAATTAAAAAAGGGAGTTGTAACGTAGATTCACCACCACTCACTGTAACACCATTAATAAATGCTGCATATTTACGTGTGATCGTAATAAGCTCATCAACAGTGTAGGTTAATGTCATTGGGCTTGATTGCCGTGGACATTGCTGAATACAGGTGTCGCATTGTTCACAACTGGCACTGTTCCAACTTATAACACCCTTTTGTAATGAAAGTGCTTGTTGAGGACAGGTTGGAATGCAATCACCACAATTGTCACAGATCCCCATCGTATAAGGATTGTGACAACTCTTGCAACGCAAATTACACCCTTGTAAGAAGATGGCTAGGCGATTGCCTGGGCCATCTACACAAGAGAAAGGAAGGATCTTATTTATTGAAGCGCATCTGCTGTTCATGGCTAATAACTCGAGGTTTACGTTCAGCAATATGACAGTTTGCCGTCGCTTCATCACCCAGCCAAGTGGTATTTAAGCGAGAGCCTTCTTCTTTGTATTTTTTCAAGTCGGATAGGCGCACCATATAACCCGTGACACGCACTAAATCATTACCACCTACGTTAGCGGTAAACTCCCTTAGCCCAGAAGCAAATGCACCTAAGCAGAGCTGCATTAAGGCATCTGGATTTTGTTTAATGGTTTCATCCACTGTTAAAATATCACTGATACCTGAAGTATAAAATTGATGGTGAGGTGCGACAGTCATTAAATGTGTCACGGGATCAGGCTCTTTACCATAAGGAATACGAGTTGCTGGCGTAGTACCAATATCTGAACTAATACCGGATTGTGCATGTAGCATTGCCCGATGTTTCCAACCATATTTAACCGGTGTATCTGCAACAAATTGCGCTAACTTTTCACTGATGATGTAACTGAGTTTATTAGCAGACTCATTATCACCATAAGCAGCTTGTTGACCTTCTTTTTCAAGTAACAGAGCAACTGCTTCAGCCATGCCATAAATACCAAACATGGGGGCAAAACGATCGGGTGAAATCAAGCCTTCTTCCACTAAAAAACTTTGGTTAAAAAAGTGAGATTTTTCATAGAGAAACTCACAACGAGCATCAATGATCTCAATTTGTTTTTGCATATAAAAAGGCAATATCTTATTAAGAAAATCGAGGCTATTTTGGCTACGCTGTGCAACCTCTTTGAGGTTTATACGCACTAAGGTGCTACCACCGCCACTTTGAGGCAGAGAGTTATAACAACTAACAATTCCATATTCATCTTTACCGAATACTGCATCTTGCAACGTACCATTAGCTATATGGGGTTTACTGCTGTGGCAAATATTAGTGATGGCTTGGTGAAGTAGATCTGTTGGTGTTGAATTCGCATCATAAATAAATGTGAGATTAGGGGCGACTTGTTGAAGTTCAACATCCACTTTAAGAATTAATCGGGTAAGAATTGAGTCTTCAGGCCCAATATTGGCATGCATAAACGCATCTGGCAGGGTTCTATCAAGATAACGCCAGAAGCGTTTTAATTTAGGGTAAAGCTGCTCTTCGGTAAGTTCACCCACATAAGGCAGTAAAATTTTATCGATACGACCTAAATATACTGGCATAGAGGTAACCGACGGAACATGATGATAAAGAATACTGAGCATATTCAGCGCATCATCAAAATCTTGAGCCGGCTCTAATTCTAAATAATGGGAACCTTGTGCTAAAAACTTCGCATAATCCGGTAAGACATAGCGCGGTTTGTAAGGGGCATGACCTTCATACATATCGCAAATAACCCGTTCATCAAGCGCTTTTGCGGCATCCATAGAAAGTGATGGATAAGGCAGCATATTCTCAGCTTCTAACGCGAGAAAATGACGTTTTTGTTCAGGAGAAAGAGTTGAATTTTCTACGATTTGTTGACAGCGTTCGATAACGGATTGTTCAGTCATAACCACCTCAGCACTCAAAGAGCCAGAAAAAGATTTAAAACTTATTTTTCAGGTTAATGACTTAGTCAGAATTTACCGTGACTTTAAACAAAACCCCTTTAAAGATTAAGGAAATAGCACGAAAATACGTATAAATTAGATATATCTAATTTGAGTTATGGCTTATTAGATATAAAAAAAGTGAGTTCAGTTAATGATCCACTAAACTCACTGAGTAGTTTGTTAAAAGAGTAAGAATTTATGTTTTATCTATTTTATTATCAGTGTCATTATTCTCTTCTCTGACACTCTCTTTTGATTCATTTCCTTCATTATTTTGATCTTCGCTTTCTTGATCTTCTTCTTTTTCAGTACGAGGCGGTAAATTTGCCGTTAATAAATAAGGCGATTGTTGCCAATGCACTGGTGTTAACTGAAGTAGGTTATGTGAAAGTAAAAAGCCAATGGCGAGCGCAACTAACAGCATCACACGTAATAAATTTGTTGTGTTATCGACTTGGCTTGATTCAGTGACCAACTGGTGAGTATCTAATGTTAGCCTTAAAAAACCCTTCGGTTTATCTTTGCCCGGTACGGGAACAACAAGTTGGTGATTAAAAGAACCACCACTTTTTTGCCCTTCTAGTGCTAATCGCTCTTTAACAGTGACATTTTCACCACTATGCGCTATTTGTGTACCATCTTCTAAATAAAGACTGGCATCAAGCACCCGACTATTGTGAGTTAGATGATTTAAATTAGCCATAATGAGGGGATTTACGTTATCTTTGCTACTGTCATCCAGATAAGTGGATAAAGAGAACGCAACTTGTTCTGCCAGCGTTTTTGCAAGCTCTTCAAACTGGGTAATACGGGCATGCTGATTAGCACGGCTAAAATAAGACGCGCCTTGCATAAGAAATGCCAATAGTGCGATACAAATCAGTATAATCGCCGTTTTTTGTAGTTTGAATTTTAGTTTGTCTTTAAGCATGTTCATCCTTTTGCGTAAGCAAGTATATGCATGTTGCCAGATGAGCCAGAGATAGAATAGGCTGAATAACGATTATTTTGTTCAGACAGGGGAAAACAGGAGAATAAGTATGTCAAATAGTCTGACCTATTGCTATTTACCGGATGAAATCCGTAAATGGCCAGGTCTGCCGTTATCACTTAGTGGTGAAGAGGTGATGCCACTGGATTATCGTGCTGGCGATAGCGGATGGTTACTTTATGGTCGTGAACTTGATAAGAAAAGAATAAGTGAGTTCCAGCATAAATTAGGCGTGGCAATTGTGGTGGTTTCTTCATGGCGTATTGATGATTACCAAGTTGTGCGTATTGCAGGAAGCCTAACCCGTAGAATTCGCCGTTTATCTGATGAATGTGGCCTAGATGTCGTTCCACTAGGTGAAATTCCTCGCTTGCGTTCTCCTGGGCTTTTAGTGATGGATATGGACTCAACGGCTATTCAAATTGAGTGCATTGATGAAATCGCCAAACTTGCGGGAGTGGGTGATAAAGTTGCGGCAATAACAGAACGCGCTATGCAAGGTGAAATGGATTTTAGTGAAAGTTTAAAACTCCGTGTTGCTGAACTTAAAGGAGCCGATGCTTCTATTTTGCAAAAAGTGATGGATGATTTACCGCTTATGCCAGGATTAACGAGTCTGGTACGTAAACTTCAAGCAATGGATTGGCATATTGCTATCGCATCTGGCGGTTTCACTTATTTTGCAGATAATTTAAAACAAAAATTACGCTTAGTGGCGGCGATTGCTAATCACCTTGAAATTAAAGATGGCAAGCTGACAGGCAAAGTAAAAGGCACCATTGTTGATGCGAAATATAAAGCTCAAGTGCTTGCGCGTTTAGCTAAAGATTTAGAGATCCCAATGGAGCAAACCATTGCCATCGGTGATGGCGCAAACGATCTTAAAATGTTGAGAAAAGCAGGATTGGGTATTGCCTATCATGCAAAACCCAAAGTGTATGCTCAGGCAAAAGTCGCTATCCGTCATGCTGATTTAATGGGCGTGATGTGTATTTTAAGTGGTGGTTTAAAACACGAAGAGCGCTAAATGCGTTTTTTAGAATTGTTATCGTAGGGAGAGAAGTGTGGCAAAAGCAGCAAAAAGAGCCTTTGTATGTAATGAATGTGGTGCAGATTATCCTCGTTGGCAAGGGCAATGCTCGGCTTGTCATGCATGGAATACAATTACAGAAATTCGTCTTGCGGCCACCCCTTCCTCCCGTAATGAGCGCTTTAGTGGCTTTGCTGGTGATGCTAAAGGCGTTAGCCGAGTACAAAAATTATCTGAAATTAGCCTTGAAGCATTACCTCGATTTTCAACAGGATTTAAAGAATTTGACCGTGTTTTAGGGGGCGGTGTTGTACCTGGAAGTGCCATCTTAATTGGGGGTAACCCAGGTGCGGGTAAAAGTACCTTATTACTGCAAACCATGTGTCTTTTAGCGACACAAATGAAAACACTTTATGTGACGGGTGAAGAGTCACTTCAACAGGTTGCTATGCGTGCACATCGATTAGGTTTACCGACAGCAGAACTTAATATGTTGTCAGAAACCAGTATCGAACAAATTTGTTTAATTGCCTCACAAGAACAACCTAAATTAATGGTGATTGACTCTATTCAAGTAATGCATATGGCAGACATTCAATCTTCACCGGGCAGTGTTGCCCAAGTGCGTGAAACGGCCGCTTATCTGACTCGCTTTGCTAAAACCAATGATGTTGCCATTATTATGGTGGGCCATGTAACAAAAGATGGCACATTAGCGGGGCCTAAAGTGCTAGAACACTGTATTGACTGCTCTGTTATGCTAGATGGTGAAACAGACTCTCGTTTTCGTACTCTGCGCAGTCATAAAAACCGTTTTGGTGCCGTTAATGAATTGGGTGTCTTTGCGATGACAGAACAGGGATTACGTGAAGTGAGTAATCCCTCGGCTATCTTTTTAAGTCGAGGGGATGAAATTACATCAGGAAGTTCTGTGATGGTGGTATGGGAAGGTACTCGACCATTATTAGTGGAGATCCAAGCCTTAGTTGATCACTCAATGCTATCAAATCCACGCCGTGTGGCTGTGGGGTTAGAGCAAAATCGCCTTGCTATTCTACTTGCCGTTTTACACCGCCATGGCGGATTACAAATGTCTGACCAAGACGTTTTTGTCAATGTGGTGGGAGGGGTTAAAGTCACAGAAACCAGTGCTGATTTAGCCTTGTTACTATCATTAGTATCGAGTTTTCGTAATCGTCCTTTACCACGCGATTTAGTGATATTTGGTGAAGTTGGCCTTGCGGGAGAAATTCGACCTGTACCTAGTGGGCAAGAGCGAATAGCAGAAGCAGCAAAACATGGTTTTAAACGAGCCATTGTACCGAGTGCAAATATGCCAAAGAAAAATCCACCGGATATGAAAGTGTATGGTGTGAAAAAACTGTCAGACGCCTTATCTGTTCTTGATGATTTAGAAGACTTCTAAAGGAGTTAATTATGGGACCTTTTGATTATATCAAACAGGCTATCAGAAAAAATGGGTATACCTTACAACACGTTGCTGATGAAAGTGATATGACAAAAGGCTATCTTAGCCAATTGATTAATAATAAAATCAAGAGCCCCAGTGCGCAAAAAATGTCGGCATTACACCAATTTTTGGGGTTAGAATATCCCATCAAAAAGAAAACAATTGGTGTCATTTTTGGTAAGTTTTATCCTCTTCATACTGGGCATATTTATTTAATTCAACGTGCTTGTAGTCAAGTTGATGAATTACATGTGATCCTCTGCCATGACGAACCTCGCGATAAGGATCTATTTATCAATAGTGCGATGTCACAGCAACCGACTGTCAGTGACAGATTACGCTGGTTATTACAAACTTTTAAATATCAAAAAAATATTCGTATTCATGAGTTTGACGAACACGGTATTGAGCCACAGCCCCATGGTTGGGAAATGTGGAGTGAAGGCATAAAAACGTTTTTACGTGAAAAACAAATTACACCTGATTTTATCTATACCAGTGAGCGAGAAGATGCGGATCAATATAATGCTTTCTTGGGGATTGAAACGGTTCTGATTGATCCTGAACGCTCATTTATGAATATCAGTGGCAGTCAAATTCGCCAAGCGCCTTTTAAATATTGGGAATATATTCCAACAGAAGTTAAACCCTTTTTCGTGCGCACAGTGGCTATTTTAGGCGGTGAATCTAGTGGTAAATCAACATTAGTCAATAAGCTTGCCAATATTTTCAATACCACGAGTGCATGGGAATATGGTCGTGATTATGTCTTTTCACATTTAGGCGGTGATGAGATGGCATTGCAATATTCTGACTATGATAAAATTGCATTGGGACATGCTCAATATATTGATTTTGCTGTTAAATATGCCAATAAAGTGGCTTTTATTGATACGGATTTTGTCACTACTCAAGCATTTTGTTTACGTTATGAAGGTAAAGAGCACCCTTTCGTACAAGCACTTATTGATGAGTATCGTTTTGATTTAGTTATTGTTTTGGAAAATAATACGCCATGGGTAGCGGATGGTTTACGGAGCTTAGGCAGTGAAAAAGATCGTCGCCTCTTCCAAACTTTACTGATGGAAATGCTAGATAAAAACAATATTGAATATATCAAAGTGAATTCCCCTGATTATGACGAACGCTTCTTAAGCTGCGTTGAATTAGTCAGAGAATTATTGATGATGCAATCAAAACATATTAAGTAATATTATGATTAAAAACGCCATTAATGGCGTTTTTATATTGGAAGGATAAGAATAATCACTTGCCTTAAAACCCAACACTTTTCTTCCTGAATAAATTCCTTTTATTCTTTGCCACTGATGATCTATCAGAACAAAATCACTTGCCAAAAGATAAAAATACATAAAAAAAACTACCAAATAAGCTATCTACGTAATAATGCTATTTTTTTCAATAAGGTGAAAAAGGTTACTGAAAATTAATTCAGGGATCTTTATGATAGATATCAGGTATAGATTTATCGGTGTGTATTTCTTTTGCCATTAGGTGTGAGGAGTCACACTCTCTATCTTCATTCGCTCAGGTGAAGAAGCAGACTATTTTTCGTAAAAGGACAAGATAATGGCGCAACCTTCCCGTGTTTCATATCGTATTAAGAAAACGGTCATTTCGTTAGCGATTGCTACTTTAGGTTTTACCGTCTCATCAACTGCATTGGCTTACCAAAAAGTTCATCAGCCAGATAATAGTTATCAGCAATATGTTTCTCAGCGTCAAACAGTTGATAGCTTGATCCAAGATGCGTTAGATGCCTTTAAATCTCCGGCACGAGTGTCAGATGCAGGGTTTACGGGAAAATTGCCATCAAATATGGAAATAGTGGCGCAAAAACTGCAACAAGCTTATAAATTAGAACCTTACCGTCTCGATTTATTATTTAGCACCGCAAGTGCTTATATCTATAACAATGATGTTCCTCGCGCGATTACTATTTATAAACAGATTTTAGAAGCAGCTCCTGATGATATTGATGCATTAATCTATGTCACTTCATGGACACGTTTTGAAGGTAAAGACAAAGAAAGTGAAGCGTATTTCAATAAATTGAAATCATTAAACCCAGCTAAAGCTGAAGAGATTAGTCGCTTTTTTGCAGAGATTGATCGCGTAAGTAAAATGTCTTTAAGTGATAAATTAACACCAGCAGATTTGGCAAAATTAAATAAAACCAAAGAAAACAACGCGATTGTGACATTGGGTTATGCATTAAATCCCGATGGCACAATGAATAAGATTTTAATTGAACGCTTAAATAAAACCTTGGAAGTGGCTAAACAATTACCTGAAGCCATGATTGTCGTTACGGGTGGCGTGCCAAAAGCGCATCAAACGGAAGGTAAATTAATGGCAGATTGGTTGGTGAAAAACGGTATTGCACCAGAGCGTATTTTCCAAGAAAACTATGCCCGTACAACAGTCGAGAATGCATTATTTAGCCGTTATGCATTAACTAAACATCGTATTAAAACGGCCGTTATTATTAGTTCTGGCAGCCATGTCCGCCGTGCCGATGCGATTTTCACGCTTGCAAGCTGGCAAAGTGGCCCCAGTGATATTACTTACTTAACGGTTGTTGCACCTGATAAACCATTGGCAGAATTACAAAAAGCCAGTAAATCAGATATACAAGGTATTTATCGTGATGGTTTAAAAGCGTTGGGATTATGGAGTTTCCGCAGTTATCCGCTAGAAGAGCGTTGATGGGCGCGTTTTAACGCTAATTAACTTAGAAAAAATCTCCTCAATAACAAAAATGATTGAGGAGACTTTTATCATTTTCATCATTTTTTCAATATTAAACAACGATAAAGCATTCCTTCAATATCTTGTTTTGTACTTATAAAAAGTAATATATCGACCGTATTATTTTCTTCATTGAATTCATATAAACAACGAAACTGACTGTTCACATCAATACGTTCACGAATAGCGATCCCTTTATCTGCCAACATTGCATTATAACGATAACGGGTAGGATCTTGAGAAATAGCATCAATAGCTGAGTCAAAAAGTTGATCTATAAATACAGCAGCGGTTTCACTGTTATTGATGCAACTGAGTTTAAATGATTCCGCATCTTTTAATGACCATAGAGCTGTCTCTGATACTCTAATGTTTACAGTTTTTTTCAAAAGCACCTCTAATATTAAGTTCGAGATCCACGTAGTTTTCTTTTGACATCTTCAGGAGACATAACTTGCTCATTTGCTATATCTTCTTTCGCTATCATTACCAATTTCAATAGAGCATTTGATTGACGCTCTTTTTCTCTTTCTTGTAACTCCAGTTGTCTTTCTTCAGCTGTTTGTACAAAAAGCTCCGCTTGACCATTTTTTGTAATATAAACACCACCTTGAAATAATTCTGGATTACCAAGTCCTTCTCGAGCTAGTTTTTGCGACATCGTTATAGACATAATAATTACCTTCATTTAATTGCTATTCATATGCAAGATAGACATAAATAGCGAACTCCTATAATTATTGACTTTATCTTGCTATCACATAGGGAGTGATAATGATTATTTTATTATTTTTCGCTGCGGTGTCAAATTTATTATAAATTTGTACACGCTTAATTTTTATTGAATTGATAACAATTATCATTACTATTGTTTCTCACAATAGTTTATAACGAGAATAATAAAGTGAGAATTCCTCTGATGATATGCGCATTGATGGCCTCTTTTTCCAGTTTTGCTAATTGCTTAGACGTAACTGAAAATAAAGAAATAACAGGTCAGTTTGATAACAACAATACGTTGTGTTTTACCGCTCATTTAGAAAGCCAACGCTATGTTGAATTAAACGTAAAAGGGATACAAAACCTGCGGTTAGAGAAACAAGATGGCACTCATATTCGTAGTTTATTAAAAGATATTCCCGCTGATGGACAGCAAAAAGTGCGCTTTTTATTACCTGAAACTACTAATTATCAATTAGTTGCACAGGGCGAAACTAAAAAACAGTGGCAATTCACGCTAACAACACAACCTTATCAGCCTTTAGATAAAGATGCGGGGATTGCACCTGTTAGCCCTCGTTTACAAACACTCGCTCAACAACTAAATCAACAAAGTATTCAGGTGTTTTGGCAACAAATACGCCAAGAAGGGGCTCCTCTGATTGAGCCTTATGATAATGACAAAAAGTTAGTCACCTTTTTATGGCGAGGAGCGAAGTCGAATGTCTATTTATTGGGATCGCCAGAGGGTAATCATGATCCGTTAACACATTTAGCCAATAGCGATATTTGGTATCGTAGTTATATCGTGCCTAACGACACATTAATGCAATATAAATTAGCGCCCGATGTGCCTGTTATTGAAAATTCAGAACCCTTTGAGCAACGTCGCGCGATTTTAACCACCGCTCAAGCCGATCCGTTTAATTCCCAAAATTCTCCAAGTCAATCTGAGGATATCTATAATCACTTTTCTTTATTATCGTTAGACAAGAAACGTGAATGCCAATTACCCGGTATTCTTGATAGAACAATGAAAGGCAAAACAGAAATTGTTCGTTTTCACAGTGAAATCTTAAATAATGATCGTGAAATAGCGCTTTATCTGCCAGCACAAAAAATGGAAAAACCACGAGTCCTCGTGTTATTCGATGGTCAAACGTATCGTCGCCAATATGGTATTGATAAGTTTTTTGATAAGCAGATCGAGGAAGGAAAATTAACACCTATGATGATCCTATTTGTTGATAGTATTGATAGTGATCGCCGTAGTGTTGAATTACCACCAAATCCTGATTTTTACCGCTTTTTAGCAGATGAATTATTTGTTTGGCTAGAAAAAGAGAAGGGTATTCAAGTTTCAGGCGAAGAGACAATAGTCTCAGGATCAAGCTATGGCGGATTAGCCTCTTCATGGGTTGCTTTTAACCGCCCTGATCGCTTTGGCAAAGTGCTTAGTATGTCTGGCTCTTATTGGTGGGCGCCTGAAAATGAAGAGCCTGAATGGCTTATTAGACAATTTGAGCAAGCAGATAAAAAGCCATTACAGTTTTTCTTAGAGGCTGGGCTATTTGAAAGTCGTGGTGATAAAGGTGGTATTTTAAATAATAATCGCCATCTCAAACAGGTTTTAGAACAAAAAGGCTATCCTGTTCAATCTCTCGAAATGGCCAGTGGGCATGATTATATTTCTTGGTGTGAAACCCTGTATTTGGGGGCTAAAGCATTAACACAAGAAAATTAATATTTTAAGATCCTATCTCAATACAAGAGAAGCTTATACACGAGAATACGTTGTATAAGCTTTATTTTTGTCACCAACTTGTCATAAAGCTGTCATCAAAATTGCTTTTACTCTTCATTTCTTTGTCATTTAACTGCCGTAAGCTTTTTCTGACTTAAAACATTAACCCTGTTTTTTTACTTTAGAGTGCAAGGAAAAAGCTATGTCTCATCGTTACCAACGTTCTATTTTATCCGTTATTGTAACAACGCTATTGGCTGGTGCGAGTTTCTCTTCTTTTGCAGCTCCCGTTGCTGCTGATGCAATTTTGGCACAAGATCGCGCAGCAAAAGGTAATATCACGGAATTTGGCGGTGCTCGCCGTATGACTCAAGATCAAACTGAGGCATTAAAAGCAGCTTTAAATAACAACCAAGCAAAAAATGTGATCCTCTTTATTGGTGATGGTATGGGGGATTCTGAAATCACTGTTGCACGTAACTACGCTGAAGGTGCGGGCGGTTTTTTTAAAGGCATTGATGCGTTACCAATGACGGGTCAATACACACACTATTCATTAGATAGAAAAACACAAAAACCTAACTATGTAACAGATTCGGCAGCCTCAGCAACGGCATGGGCTTCTGGTGTGAAAACGTATAATGGTGCATTAGGGATTGATGTCTTTGGTAAGGATCACCAAACCATTTTAGAATTAGCAAAAATCAATGGAAAGGCAACGGGGAACGTGACTACATCTGAAATTCAAGATGCGACACCAGCTGCACTATTTTCCCATGTCTCTGGACGTAAATGCTATGGTCCAGTTGAAACCTTAGAAAAATGCTCAACTAATGCATTAGAGAATGGCGGTAAAGGTTCTATTTCTGAGCAATTATTAGTGACTCGTGCAGACGTTACATTAGGGGGCGGTGCAAAAAGTTTTGCTCAAACTGCTACAGCAGGAGAATACAAAGGTAAAACGTTAGAGCAACAAGCCATTGAGCGTGGTTATCAAATCGTCAAAGATGCAAAATCGTTAGACGCAATTACCTTGGCAAATCAAGATAAACCGGTATTAGGCTTATTCCATGAAGGGAATATGGCTGTTGCGTGGGAAGGCCCTAAAGCGGTTTATCATGGCAATATCAATAATCCACCATTAGAGTGCAAACCTAACTCTAAACTCGATCCTAATGCGCCAACATTGGCACAAATGACTAAAAAAGCGATCGATTTACTGAAAACTAATGAAAATGGTTTCTTCTTACAAGTCGAAAGTGCCTCTATTGATAAGCAAGATCATAATGCTAACCCTTGTGGACAAATTGGTGAAACGGTTGCGTTAGATGAAGCTGTGCAAATCGGTTTAGATTTTGCGAAACAAAATGGCGATACGCTGATTATTGTTACCGCTGATCACTCTCACTCTAGCCAAATCATTGAAGCTGATGTGAAATCTCCTGGCTTAACACAAGCATTGATCACGAAAGATGGTGCCGTAATGGTCGTGAACTACGGTAACTCAGAGACTGATTCACAAGAGCATACCGGTTCGCAATTACGTATTGCGGCTTATGGTCCTCATGCGGCTAATGTGGTTGGATTGACAGATCAAACAGACTTGTTCTTCACAATGCGTGATGCAATGGGGCTGAAATAAATTTAAGTTAATACCATAGCCTGTCTGAATTTGTAGTCGAATTGCCTTACTAACTTGTTGTATTTTCACGCGACGCAGAGAGATACCCTCTCGTCGCGTTTTTTTATGTATTAATTAAAATAAAGGATAATAAATCAATAGGTTATTTACAGCTTGATTTTGAAAGTGACATATTTTCTGTTATAATTAACAGAACTTACAAATTAATTTCTGTAATATTCTCAACTTCTCCATTGATTATTGCACTTAAATTGCAATATCTTTTTGTCTAATAACCCAACGTGTTATTAAGGCATTATCCATAAAAATCTTTTCTCAGATGTATTATCTGCTCATGGTCTTTCTCTTTTTATGAGATTGAAGGAGAAACAGAGTCAAACAAACAACGATAAAAATAAGGTTATTATTTCTATGCTGACACTGCTTCATTTGCTCTCATCAGTCGCACTTCTTGTTTGGGGAACACATATTGTTCGTACAGGTATCATGCGCGTCTTTGGCTCTGATTTACGCCGAATTTTAGGTAAAAGTATTAATAAAAAATCCAACGCTTTCCTTGCGGGGGTTGGGGTAACGGCATTAGTTCAGAGCAGTAATGCAACGGCACTTTTGGTTATCTCTTTTGTGACACAAGGACTTATTTCGATTACACCTGCACTTGTTATTATGTTAGGTGCGGATGTAGGTACGGCACTTATGGCACGAGTGCTGACGTTTGATCTCTCTTGGTTATCCCCACTTCTTATTCTTATCGGGGTAATTACTTTTTTAAGTCGTAAAAAAGAGCGTGTAGGGCAACTTGGGCGTGTAGGGATTGGTCTTGGTTTAATTATTCTCGCTTTGCAACTGATCGTGACATCCGCAGAGCCAATTACCCATGCGAGCGCTGTACAAGCTATCTTTACATCATTAAGTGGAGACACTGTTTTAGCTCTCTTAGTGGGCGCTTTGTTTGCCATGGTGAGTTATTCAAGCCTTGCTGCTGTTTTATTAACGGCGACATTAAGTGCGACAGGGTTAATGCCTTTGTATATCAGCTTATGCATTGTGATTGGTTCTAATATTGGTAGTGGTTTGCTGGCATTAATGAGTAGCCGAGGACAAAATGTTGTTTCTCGACAAGTCGTATTAGGAAGCCTATTTTTTAAATTGATTGGTGCATTTCTGGTTTTACCTTGGATAATCTTGATTGCTAATAAAATTCAGCAATACGGTTTTTCTCCAGCAGAAGTCGTTATCTATTTTCATGTTATTTATAATCTTGCACGCTGTGTATTAATGATCCCTTTTGTCGGCATAATGGCAAAATTATGTCAGCGACTTATTCCTGAATTACCAGCCACAGGATCTGAAGTTGCACCTCGTTATTTGGATCAATCTGCTATTGATACTCCATCTTTAGCTATCGCTAATGCGGTTAGAGAATCACTACGATTAGGTGATGTTGTGGAACAAATGTTGCAACGTTTTACTGCATTAATGGAAGGTGATCGTCAGCAAAAAAGGGAAATCAGTCAATTAGAAGAAGAGGTTGAATTGCTCCATAGCAGCATTAAATTGTACATGGCGCAAATTCAGCAGCATGATCTGGGAACTGAAGATTCTCGACGCTGGGCGGAAATTATTGATACAGCGATGAATTTACAACAATCATCCGCTATTATTGCGCGCATGTCAGTTGAAGTGGTGAGTAAAGGTTTAAATCATCACTTATTTTTATCGGAGGAAGGGCGTCGTGAATTACAGACACTCCTTGAGCGTCTGCAAAGTAATCTGAATCTGGCGATGTCGGTATTTGTTTCCGGCAACATGGAACATGCTCGTAAGTTACGTCGAGCAAAACATCGTTTCCGTTTACTTAACCAACGTTACTCGTTTGCACATGTAGAACGTCTTCATTTGCATAATATGCAAAGCATTGAAACCAGTTCTCTGCATACCAGTTTGCTTGGTGATATGAAACGGTTGAATTCCTTATTCTGTGCGGTGGCTTACCACGCACTAGAACGAAGTGAATCAACATCAGAACAGGTTAATCTTTAATAATGAAAAATGTTATTCGGCAATTAACACGAAATGAAATTCCACAAGTCTGGGAAATCGATAGAACAGAGCTAATTGAAAAGCTATATGTATTAAAAGAAGGAAAGTTGATTTTATCAGAGCAGCGCTTTGATATGAAAGGTTGGCCAGAAGGTGAAGCAGAACATTACACTCCTGTTTTACTTGAAAGTTTTGATCGTGGAGCACCCTTTTGGGGCGTTTTTGAACATGATCGATTAGTTGCTGCTGTAAGTGTTGATCCGAAAAAGCGCGGTAAAAATGATAGTCTACTTCAACTCTCTTTTTTACATGTTAGCCACCAGCAACGTGGGCAAGGTTTAGCACGAATACTCTTTGACTATTGTGTGAAATATGCGAAGGAAAATGGTGCAGATGGATTATATATCTCATCAACACCTTCTGAAAATAGTGTGAACTTTTATCAGCATTTAGGGTGTCACTTAATTGATATTCCTGATCCTGAACTTTATGAAAGAGAGCCAGAAGATATTCATTTGGTCTTTTATTTTATAAAGCCAAATAATGCATAATTTCGTTTATTGATAACATAATAAAATAAAACGCCTTTTATTGAGAAATAAAAAGGCGTTTTTTCATGTTTTAGAAAACGCTTTAACCCTTTAAAAATTAAGGATATAGAGAGGTTTTTTTCTTTATATAAGTTGATTTAGTACAGGTGTTATATATAATAATGAAAATCATTATCATTAATGGTGAGTTATTATGGCTAAATCAACACGCTTATCTCCAGTCGCTTCTTGGACATCTCGTATCAGTTTATGGGAAATGTTAGCTGTTTCTTCTTTATTCACAGTCATTATGCATTCTATTGCTGGAACATCTGCGTTTACGTTAGTTTTAGTTGTTTCAATGCTGCTATCAACATTGATGCTATTCCATAAGAAATTGCAGATGTGGGTGATGATCCCTGCTGGTGTTGTGTTGACTTATAGCTTAATGACATTGTTAACCACATATTATGGATAATAAATAGGGAGCAATAAAGGATTGTTGACTGTTTGTTATCAAAGGAAAAGAAAGGTTAATTGAGTGGTGCGAAGAGGGGGACTTGAACCCCCACGTCCGTAAGAACACTAACACCTGAAGCTAGCGCGTCTACCAATTCCGCCACCCTCGCAGTCTTACTCAATTATTTAGCTCTACAAAAAATGTGTTTGGTGCGAAAAGGGGGACTTGAACCCCCACGTCCGTAAGGACACTAACACCTGAAGCTAGCGCGTCTACCAATTCCGCCATCCTCGCAATCTAAACATTATCTTTGCAGATAGGAGGCGAATTTTAGGCCTTTTATTTTTAGCGTCAATTATTTTTTATCATTAAATTATCTTGGTGATGAAAAATAAAACACCTTGAATTATCATTCAAAATCGGCCCCAAAAAATAAAGCCCTGTTTTAGATAACAGGGCTTGTGATTAATCTTTCTTAGTGGCTTGGTAAACTTTAAATTTACCTGTTGATGCAAGCACTTCATGAGAGCCAAATACATGATCCAGTATGTCTGGATAAGGGATAAATGAATTCGCTACAATGCGTAATTTACCGCCTTTTCTCAGGTAATTTGGTGCAAGACGAATAATATCTTCAGCCGCGGTATAGCTTGTACCTAAACCATCATGGAAAGGCGGATTTGAGATTATCCAATCATAAGTTTCTTCAACGGCAGAATAGACATTACTCGCAATCACTCGGCCTTCTAATTCATTCACATTTAATGTCGCAATACTGGAAGAAATTGCAGCGGCATTTACGTCACACAAGGTGAGTTTCAGCATTGGATTTTTCTTGCCTAATACTGTAGCGAGAACACCACAACCGCACGCCATATCTAGTAAATCACCCACCATTGCATCATCAAAAGTTGAAAGTAATAAACGGCTACCTTCATCTAATGCATTTTGGCTAAAGACACCTGGTAATGCCATTACGGTTAAATCGTCATGACGATAGGTTTGCCACCAGTTATTACGGTCAAACAGTGTTTGATATGTTTGTGTACCAAAAAATAAGCTACAACGGCGCGCTGAATCTATTTTTTTCAGTTTAGCGATACCGTTCATTAATTCGGTTGCACTTTTAACGCCGCTACGGTTTTCACCAACGATAAAGATTTCAGTACCCACTTGTAAGTTAGAGCAAAGGCTACGCAGTTGGAAAGTGGCTTCGTTTTTATTTTTAGGCCAAAAATAGATCAAGGTATTGCAATATTTCACAAAGGATTGATCTGCAACTAAACCGAAGAGTGCATTATCACCCATTGATTTTAGTAATGGTAACCATTGGTGATATTGGTTTGTATATGCTCTGACACTTTTCGCCTGGATCTGTGCCGCAAAAGTATCTTGAAGATCACCTGCAATAAGTACATGCCTGTCTGCGAAATGATCTAGGTGACGAAGAATAACTTCGCTAGCAGGGGACAGTGAGGACATTATGATTATTACTCCTTAAAAAACATGAGACGCATGATATCAGATATAAAGAAACCGACGCTATTTATTGGCGTAGTTTATGCCCTCTGATACTATGTACCGTTGTTCTACACTTGATAGGTAAGCATAATGAGCCGTAAAGACAGAATGTTATCCCAACTAGGAATTCGTCAGTGGGTACTTCGTAAGCCTGCTGTGTTAAAAGGCGAGCATTCTGTGCAATTTCCGGATACAACACGTTTACTTATCATTACTGATGATACCGTTGATCTAAATAACGGGCTTTTCTCTGATATTTTTAGCGCCATGGGGATAGATAAAAACGAAATCTATTGTATTACAACAGACGATGTGAGCATGCTCACAGAATCATTTGATCTTCCCTGTTGGTTATTAGGCACTGATCTCATTCTTCCCTCTGAATATACTTCTTTGAGAAGCCCTTCATTGCATCAATTATATTTTGATGCCGATGCAAAACGCGATCTTTGGAAACAAATCTATCAATATGAAGACCATTTCACCCTTAAACCCTGCTGATTTACCTTTAGCATGGCAAATAGAAAAATTAAGTCATTCATTCCCTTGGAGTGAAGAAACATTTTATAGTAACCAAGGAAGTCATTATTTTAATCTGAAAATTTGCATTGATAATATTATTGTAGGTTTTGCAATTACGCAATTAATATTAGATGAGGCAACACTTTTTAATATCGCAATCCATCCTGATTATCAGGGGAAAGGTTACGGTAAAGCACTATTATTGGAACTGATTGAAACACTTGAGAAAAAAAATATCACTACCTTATGGCTAGAAGTGCGAGAATCTAATGAAAAAGCGTTCAATCTCTATGAATCTATAGGATTTAATTTCGTTTCAAAACGTAAAAACTATTACCCAACAAAGACGGGAAATGAAGATGCGATTATCATGGCTTACCCTATTTCTTTCTAAGTAAATATTTATTTAAGTTAAATTTAAAGCGCCTTGTATTGGGCGTTTTTTTTATTTTATATAGAATGGTTGAAATTTATTTTTTATTAATTTTATTTAAAAATTATCTTAATTTTCACTTAATGGAAATTTATCAAGTTAATTTCACTTTTGTCATGCTTTCATTGTGAGATTAATGTGATTATAACGATGTTAAAATAGTGAATGATATATAAAATAAGTAAATCGAGTATTTGGTTTTGTTTTAAATAAAGTGATTTATCTCTAAATATACAGAATTAAATTTAAAATAAATGTGCATTTGTTTTAAATGTTATATTCAATCCCGCTTTTAGCTGAAAATAAATAGGCTAATTCTTGACTTTATTAGTAGCTCATAAAGTCAGTTTATAAAATTTTTAGTAAAATAGTTTTATTGTGAGTATCAATGAAACAATGTTGCTCTATAAGGCGATAGTTAGATTGTTCCTTACAAAACAAACAAACAAACCAACCAAAGTATTGCAGATGTTACTCGCGGACTGAACTAAGTAAGTCTTCTAGGTTTTAGTTGTGTGGGTTTAAAAATTGGCTATTATACGGCGATTTTCGCCGTGAATGGAAAGAATGGTAAATCACTTCTTATTCAAAGAGAGAGCGTTCGTTAAAGAGTATAAATGGGAAGAGCAATTGCCACCTGTGTATTTTTCATGCCCAGAAAAAGCCATATTGGAGGTGTTGGTAGATTTGCCTGATAGTGTGTCATTTGAACATGCCGATGAGCTAATGCAGGGATTAGTGAATTTATCTTCAAGAAAGCTTGATACACTCTTAAATGCGTGCAAAAGCGTAAAGGCCAAACGCTTGTTCTTCTGGCTTGCAAAACGCCAAGCTTATCCTTAGTTTGATAAGTTAAATGTAGAAAATTACGATTTAGGCTCAGGTAAACGTGTTGTTGCTAAAGGTGGGAAGTTGGATACAGAGTACCTAATAACAGTACCTCAGCATATGGCATTGGCAAGTAAAGGATCAGTTTAGTATGGATAGACAGCATCCAAGAGACTTATTTGATGTTAAGTGGCTTTTGGAGAATGAAGGGCTAACGGATGAGATTCGTAAAGCATTACTCGTCTATTTATCAAGCCATAATCGGCCAATAGCTGAATTGCTCAGTCCGCAATTTAAGGATATTACTGACACCTATAAAGGTGAATTTACCAACATGGCAGAGACGGATGTCCCGTTGGCGGAACTGGAAGCCGTAAGGGGGCGCCTAGTAGACCTCATTCACCAAGAACTGACCGATATTGAAAAGTCTTTTTTGCTATCCTTTAAAAATAGAGAGCCTGATTGGTCTCTACTCGGCTTGGATGGAGTCAGTGGGCTTCCTGCCATCAAATGGAAACAAATCAATTTGGCAAAAATGCCGAATGAAAAACATACACAAGCCCTAGAAAAGCTGAAAGATGTTCTCGGTATATGATTTCTAAAAATAGACATTTATGCCGTGCTGAACACTTCCATGCCGTCTCCTGTTACAATATTAACTGTTACAAGATCGAGTGTTGTAGTTTAAATTGTAGAAATGGTAACCGATTACACAACCATTGATTGTTTATACAGACAAGATAGGCGAAAATAAGCGCCAATTAAGATTAACTTGCGAGTTGAATGTCTTTATAGTCACTTTAATTATTAGTTATATAAGTATATCAGTGCCTTACATTCACTCGTCTATCAACCAGAAGATCACCATTGATGTCTAATCCTATTTTTCAGCAAGAAGTTGCTCGTCGTAGAACTTTTGCCATTATTTCTCACCCCGATGCGGGTAAAACAACCATCACTGAAAAAGTGTTGTTATTCGGACAAGCGATTCAACGTGCAGGAACCGTAAAAGGACGTGGTTCAAATCAGCATGCAAAATCTGACTGGATGGAAATGGAAAAACAACGTGGTATTTCTATTACAACCTCAGTTATGCAATTCCCTTATGCTGATTGTCTAGTTAACTTACTTGATACCCCAGGGCATGAAGACTTCTCTGAAGATACCTATCGTACTTTAACGGCTGTTGACTGCTGTTTAATGGTGATTGACTCTTCTAAAGGGGTCGAAGATCGTACACGTAAGTTAATGGAAGTAACACGTTTACGTGACACTCCAATTTTAACTTTTATGAATAAACTCGACCGTGATATTCGTGACCCAATGGAAGTCATGGACGAAGTTGAAACTGAGCTAAAAATTGCTTGCAGTCCGGTTACTTGGCCTATCGGTTGTGGAAAACTTTTTAAAGGGGTTTACCACATTCTGAAAGATGAAACTTATCTTTATCAAACAGGTCAAGGCCACACCATCCAAGATTCTCGTGTCATTAAAGGGTTAGATAACCCAGAGCTTGATGAAGCGATAGGTGATGATTTAGCAAGTCAATTACGTGACGAATTAGAGTTAGTACTAGGTGCATCTCATGAATTTGATCATGAAGCCTTTTTAGCGGGTGAATTAACACCCGTGTTCTTTGGTACAGCATTAGGTAACTTTGGTGTTAACCACATGCTTGATGGCCTTGTAAAATGGGCACCAGCACCAATGCCTCGCCAAACAGATATGCGCCAAGTTACAGCAAATGAAGAAACGTTCACCGGCTTTGTTTTTAAAATCCAAGCAAATATGGATCCTAAGCACCGCGATCGTGTAGCATTTTTACGTGTTGTATCTGGTATGTATGATAAAGGTATGAAATTACATCAAGTCCGGATCAAAAAAGATGTGGTGATTTCAGATGCATTAACCTTTATGGCAGGCGATCGTTCCCACGTTGAACATGCTTACCCTGGCGATATTATTGGTCTTCATAACCATGGTACTATTCAGATTGGTGATACTTTTACTCAAGGTGAAATTCTTAAATTCACGGGTATTCCAAACTTTGCGCCAGAGTTATTCCGTCGTATTCGTTTACGTGATCCATTAAAACAGAAGCAGTTACTTAAAGGATTGGTACAGTTATCAGAAGAAGGTGCTGTACAAGTCTTTAGACCATTGGCAAATAACGATTTAATCGTCGGTGCAGTCGGTGTGCTTCAGTTTGATGTGGTTGTTGCAAGACTTAAGAGTGAATATAACGTTGAAGCGATTTATGAATCCGTTAACGTTTCAACGGCACGCTGGGTTGAGTGTGATAACGAGAAGAAACTCGAAGAATTTAAACGTAAAAATGAACAAAACTTGGCGCTAGATGGTGGCGATAACTTAACGTATATCGCACCAACGATGGTGAACTTGAACTTAACGCGTGAGCGTTATCCTGATGTGGAGTTCCATCAAACACGCGAACACTAATTTACTCGTCATACTTCAAGCTACAACGTTGTTGACTACGTTCATTCGCGCTAGTCACATACTTATGTATGCTCCTAGCGACTCATTCACTTGTCGCCTAGTTGTAGCTTGAATTATTTAGAGTA
>NZ_JBEETS010000006.1:0-27378 GCF_040138965.1 Proteus sp. fly-1089 | reverse complement strand
CGCTAGTCACATACTTATGTATGCTCCTAGCGACTCATTCACTTGTCGCCTAGTTGTAGCTTGAATTATTTAGAGTATGTAATCTAATGAAAAGGCTATATTTTTAATATAGCCTTTTTTTGTTTCTTCGTTTGGTTGAGTGTTTGTACTTAAAAAAGCTCGGTAAGAGACTTAATTTTTTTGTTAAATGTCCTTTGCATATCCCTAATATCCTACCGAAAAACCCTTCTTCATTCGGAATTACTCTTTTTTTTTTCTGTTAACATGACGCCTGTTTTTACACTTATTCATAAATATATGTAAAATTTTTTATAGTTTTATTTGTTATTGTTAGAATAAAATTATTAGGATTAGTCTTTATTTGCTATTTTTTGCTTTATTTAATGCTAATAGCTTATTAGTGTAATAATTTAATTTGTTAAATTTTTGTAGTACTTCATAAAAATAAAGATATTAAAACACACACATTTCCTAACTCAGTTATTGTGATTAAGGGGAGAGCAATGAAACAATATAAAACGCTTAAGTTAGCATTATTCATGTCCATGGGGCTTGCTTTTGTCAGTATGGGAGCATCAGCTGAAGCATCATGGTATAGCGAAATTAATAGTGGAACGAATAATACAGGTTACGCTATCAGCGATACGGCTATTTCTACAAAAATTAAAAATACATTATTGCCAATCGAAAGCATTGATAGTGAATCACTTTCTATTCGTACAGAATTTGGTCATGTATCTGTGACAGGTTTTGTTAAGAATAAAGAACAAGAAGCGCAAATTATGCAAATTATTGAAAAAGTAGAAGGCGTAAAAAGTGTTGATTTTTCAGTAAACATTCGTTCCTAAATTAAGGAACGTTTTTTTTATTTGTATGAATACGTAAAAAGAATGACGCCGAAAAAATGTGAGGGTATCCTTTGTTAAGTTGTATAAAGGAGACATTATGGGGAAGTATGTACCTGTCACATTAAATAATATTACAGCACTCGAATTTCAATCATCTCTACCACAAGGTAAAGTCGCTTTAGTCTGTGAAGGTGGAGGTCAACGTGGGATCTTTACCGCAGGTGTTCTTGATGAATTTATGCGTTCACAATTCGATCCCTTCGATATTTTGCTTGGGGTGTCTGCGGGTGCACAAAATTTATCCGCTTTTGCCTGTGGTCAGCGTGGCTATGCGCGTAAAATTATTAATCGTTATACAACTAATAATCAATTTTTTAATCCCATCCGATTTGTTCGTGGTGGTAATTTATTAGATTTAGATTGGTATATAGAAACGACAGCAAAAGAAATGCCTCTTGATATGCCAACAGCATTACGGCGTTTTGACACTGGTCGTGAATTTTATATGGTAGCCAGTCGTTCTGATAATTTCCAAGCAAATTATTTTCAACCAGATGAGCCAACTTGGCTTGATATCATCAAAGCATCTAGTGCAATTCCTGCTTTTTATCGTAATGGTGTTTTATTCCATGATGTTGTCTATCATGACGGCGGGATAAGTGATGCTATTCCAGTCAGGGAAGCTTATCGGCGGGGGTGTCGTACTATTGTTGTTGTGCGCACGGTTCCTTCTGAATATCAATATACAACTGAGTGGGTCGATCGCATGGGTAAATGGTTCGAAAATAGCCGTTTGCAACGTTTTATGGCGATGGCTCAAGTTCATATTGAAACCTATACCGAAACACTTAAATTTATTCAATCGCCTCCAGAAGATGTTGTGGTTATCGAAATCTATCCTCCAACGACATTACAATCGAGTGCATTAGGTAGTCGTTTAAATGCATTAAATCATGATTATCATGTAGGTAGACGCTGTGGGCGCTATTTTTTAGCGACAATAGGTCAGCATTTTTCTAAGAAAAAATTCAAACAGCATGATAAAAAAATCTTTAGCTTATTTGAGCAAGAAGCAAAGGCAGACAAAGCGGAGGATGCTTCTATTATTCAACAAGGAACAAGAAGTGTGCACCCTGATGTAAGGCAGGTTTAATAATGAATAAATTTATTGATACTCACTGTCATTTTGATTTTCCTGTTTTTTATAATGATATTGCGAATAGCTTATCTTTAGCGAATCAAGCGCAAGTTAAAAAAATCATTATTCCTGCCGTTGCTCGTTGGAATTTTGATGTAGTGACTGAGTTATCAAATGAATATCCTCAATTACATAGCGCATTAGGATTACATCCTTTATATATTGAAGAGCATACTGAGCAACATCTTATTGAATTGGAAGAGAAATTAAAAATAGCTCCTCGTTGTGTTGCTGTTGGGGAAATTGGTCTGGATGACTATATGGATAACCCGCAACCAGAAAAGCAGGAACACTTTTTAATTGCACAACTTAAATTAGCAGCTAAGTTTGATTTACCCGTTATTTTACACTCACGTAAAACTCACGATAAGTTAAGCGCGCTGTTACGTCGTTATGATGTTCCTCGTAAAGGGGTGGTACACGGTTTTGCTGGAAGCCAACAACAAGCTGAAAATTTTATTCAGCAAGGCTATTTTATTGGTGTTGGTGGTACGATTACTTATGAACGAGCACAAAAGACACGTCGAGCAATTGCTTCATTGCCACTCGAATCGCTATTACTAGAAACAGATGCTCCTGATATGCCAGTGAGTGGTTTCCAAGGTGAGCCTAATCGACCTGAGCGTATTCAATATGTTTTTTCCCAACTCTGTGAGCTACGTCAAGAACCCTCTGAGGTAATTGCACAGCAACTCTATCTTAATAGCCTACAATTATTTCGGTTAAAAGATAATGCCTAGTTGTTGAATTGAATTCATCTCAATTTAATCTTATTTATATAAATAAGGTGTTTATTTAACTTTATTGTTTAAGATTGAATACAAGAATTGTTAATCATATGATGTTTTCCTTTTATTCAGCCTATTCAATAAATGCGTTTTTCTCTCTTTTTGTGTGATCCACTTCTCATTTGTGACCTTTTTGTTACTTTTTTCAGATCCTATTTGTGATGGATGTTGAGGGTTCTTTTCTTAGACTAGGTATAATTATCCGGCAAAAAGAGTCAATAAGCTCTGACTAGAGCGTTATTGATAATCCATTAAATTTTTATATGAACAGGGATCCTTCAATGCAACTCATTATGAGCTTGGTCGGAATGGTAACATTAATTTTGATAGCCATTCTGTTTTCCAGCAATCGACGTGCAATTAGACTACGTACAGTTGGTGGCGCATTCCTTATTCAGATTGGCTTAGGTGCATTTGTTCTTTATTCCGACGGTGGTCGTGAGGTACTTCTTGCGGTTTCTGATGGTGTTAAGAATGTAATTGATTACGGCAATAACGGGATGAGTTTCCTATTTGCAGGCCTAGTATCAGATAAAATGTTCGAGTTGTTTGGTGGTGGCGGTTTCGTATTCGCCCTGCGCGTACTGCCTGTTATCGTATTCTTCTCTTCACTCATTGCAGTGCTGTATTATCTTGGCATTATGCAAATAGTCATTAAAATTCTCGGTGGTGGTTTACAAAAAGTACTTGGCACATCACGAACAGAATCTATGTCTGCCACTGCAAATATTTTCGTTGGACAAACAGAAGCCCCACTGGTTGTTCGTCCTTATATTGCAAGAATGACAACCTCTGAACTCTTTGCTGTTATGTGTGGTGGTTTAGCCTCTGTTGCGGGTTCAGTACTTGCTGGATATGCCAGCATGGGTGTGCCGTTAGAGTATTTGATCACAGCATCCTTTATGGCGGCTCCGGGTGGTTTACTCTTTGCTAAATTGTTGATCCCTGAAACAGAAACGCCAGACGATCAAAAAGACGCGCTTGATAAAATGGCAGATGACGAAAAGCCTGCGAATATTATCGATGCCGCAGCCGCGGGCGCATCTTCTGGTCTACAGCTTGCCCTGAACGTAGGTGCCATGTTGCTTGCTTTTGTTGCCTTGATTGCATTAGTGAATGGTATTCTTGGTGGTATTGGTGGCTGGTTTGGCTATGAGAATTTCTCATTAGAACTCGTGCTAGGTTGGGTGTTTGCACCAATTGCCTTCCTGATTGGTGTACCTTGGAGTGAAGCAACCATTGCAGGCTCATTTATTGGACAAAAAATTGTTATCAATGAGTTCTATGCTTACTCTGAATTTAGTAAATACCTAAAAGAAGATGCATTAGTCGCAGGTTCTGGATTAGTGGTGTTATCTGCTCAAACGAAGGTTATTATCTCCTTTGCGTTATGTGGTTTTGCTAACCTCTCTTCTGTTGCCGTACTACTCGGTGGTTTAGGTGGAATGGCGCCAAACCGTCGTAAAGATGTGGCTCGTTTAGGAATGAAAGCCGTACTAGCTGGTACACTCTCTAACTTAATGAGTGCAACAATTGCTGGATTCTTCTTTGCATTAACGGCAATGGCAGTTGTTGCCGCTTAATTGATTTAATTGTAAAGAGCAGATGGGTATTTTACCTATCTGCTCTTTTATGTTTGTTTTCTGCTGTAATGTTAACTACTTTTATTGTGTGAGATATTTCGCAGATTGTATTGAATATGGTCAAAAATGTTGTCATTTAATGCGTATCACACTTTTTTTGCGTTATAAAGACGACTTAAAAACGGTATTCAAGTAACATTAAACCAGAAAATGACCTAACTGTGATATTTGTCACATTTTTATGTCATTGTTTGCAAGTTACATTTGATTAGTGTGACGCAAAGCACATCTAATTGTTCCTTAGCGTGTTCAAATAAGATGTGCTGAAACTTCATGGAATGGCGAAGGCTCAATGACGGGTCGCCGAAGTGAGCATAGCGCGGTGAGAGGGAGCTCAGCTGTCGTTGTAGCACTAGTTACAACAACATCTTCAAGGAACCAAGTCCGCTCGCCAACAAATTTAATCGCTAACCTTAAGCGTATGCCCAAAAGGGCTTAAGAAACATCGTTGGAGAGTTTTATGACAGATTTAACCGCTGCAGCGCGCCTTGCGCTGTCTTTGATGGATTTAACTACATTAAATGATGATGACACTGATGCAAAAGTGACTGCGTTATGTCATCAGGCTAAAAGCCCAGAAGGCAATACAGCCGCTATTTGTATCTACCCACGCTTTATTCCGTTAGCACGTAAAGTGTTACGTGAGCAGGGTACTCCAGAAGTCCGTATCGCAACCGTAACTAACTTCCCTCATGGTAATGATGATTTAGATATCGCATTAGCAGAAACCAATGCGGCATTAGCTTATGGCGCAGATGAGGTTGATGTAGTTTTCCCTTACCGTGCACTAATGGCAGGTAACGAGCAAATCGGTTTTGATATCGTTAAAGCATGTAAAGAAGCTTGCGCAGAAGCAGGTTCTTTATTGAAAGTCATCATCGAAACGGGTGAGTTGAAAGATCCGGCTCTTATCCGTAAAGCTTCTGAAATTTCAATCAAAGCGGGTGCTGACTTTATTAAAACTTCCACAGGTAAAGTACCTGTAAATGCAACACTGGAAAGCGCTGAGTTAATGATCCAAGTGATCCACGATATGGGTGTTGGCAAAGAAGTTGGTTTTAAACCTGCAGGTGGTGTTCGTACCGCTGAAGAAGCTGCTCAATATCTAGCATTAGCTAACCGCATTATGGGTGACAACTGGGTTGATGCCCGTCACTTCCGTTTTGGTGCATCAAGCTTGTTAGGTAATTTACTAGCCACTTTAGGTCATGGCGAGCAAAAATCGTCTAGTGGTTACTAATCCATTCGTGTAATACGCCCACGTTTTATTGTGGGCGTTATCAATGCTATAAAACCAGGAGGTTGCAGTGTTTCTTGCCCAAGAGATTATTCGTAAAAAACGTGATGGTCATCCTTTAACAGAGGAAGAAATTCGTTTTTTCATTAACGGCGTCAGAGATAATACTGTTTCTGAAGGTCAAATTGCTGCATTAGCAATGACTATTTATTTCCACGATATGACCATGCCTGAGCGTGTTGCTCTGACATTAGCCATGCGTGATTCCGGTACAGTATTGAACTGGAAAAGCCTAAATTTAAACGGTCCAATTGTTGATAAACATTCAACAGGTGGTGTGGGTGATGTCACTTCACTGATGTTAGGGCCAATGGTTGCCGCGTGTGGCGGTTATGTTCCTATGATTTCAGGTCGTGGATTAGGTCATACAGGTGGAACATTAGATAAACTCGAAGCTATCCCAGGTTTCGATATTTTCCCTGATGATGAGAAATTTCGCGATATTATTCGTAACGTGGGTGTTGCTATTATCGGACAGACTAACTCATTAGCACCTGCTGATAAACGCTTTTATGCTACCCGTGATATTACTGCTACAGTTGATTCAATCCCTCTTATCACAGCCTCTATTTTAGGTAAGAAATTAGCCGAAGGCTTAGATGCATTAGTGATGGACGTTAAAGTGGGATCGGGTGCCTTTATGCCAACTTATCAGAAATCTGAAGAGCTGGCTGAGTCTATTGTTCAAGTAGCAAACGGCGCAGGCTGTCAAACTACGGCGCTGTTAACGGATATGAATGAAGTTCTAGCTTCTAGCGCAGGTAATGCCGTCGAAGTTCGTGAAGCAGTTCAATTCTTAACAGGTGAATACCGTAACCCTCGTCTATTTGAAGTTACTATGGCGTTGTGTGTTGAAATGTTAGTATCAGGCCGTTTAGCGGATTCACGTCAACAAGCTCGTCAAAAACTGCAAGATGTGTTGGATAACGGTAAAGCGGCAGAAGTCTTTGGTCGTATGGTTGCAGCACAGAAAGGCCCATCTGATTTTGTTGAAAACTACAATAAATACCTGCCAACTGCGGTATTAAGTAAACCTGTATTTGCTGAGAAAACTGGGTTTATCACAGAAATGGATACGCGTGCATTAGGTATGTCTGTTGTGACATTAGGTGGTGGTCGTCGTAAAGCCACTGATGCAATTGATTATAGTGTGGGATTAAGCGACATCGTAGCGCTTGGTGCTGAAATCAACACAGACACTCCGTTAGCGATGATCCATGCTAACAGTGAAAAATCATGGCAAGAAGCTGCGGCTGAAGTCCGTAAAGCGATGGTAATTGGTGATAGTAAACGTGAAGCCTCACCAATGGTGTACCGTCAAATCAGCGAATAAGAACTCAATTACGATTTATAAGTGACATATCCGTGGTCTACGGAGAATGACACAGGAGAGAGAATTATGAAACGTGTACATATCATGGTATTAGATTCCTTCGGTATCGGTGCTGCCGGTGATGCAGAGAAATTCGGTGATCAAGGCTCAGATACTTTAGGGCATATCGCACAAGCGTTTGCTGACGGTAAAGCAGATAAAGAAGGTCGTAAAGGCCCACTTCATTTGCCAAATCTTTGCCGTTTAGGTTTAGGTAAAGCCGCTGAAGAATCAACAGGTAAATTCCCTATTGGTTTAGATAAAAACGCAGATATCATCGGTGCTTATGGCTACGCGAGTGAAATCTCTTCTGGTAAAGATACTCCGTCAGGCCACTGGGAAATTGCGGGTGTTCCTGTGCTTTTTGATTGGGGATACTTTAAAGAGCTGAAAAACTCATTTCCACAAGAACTGCTAGAAAACATCGTTAAACGTGCAAAATTACCGGGGTACTTAGGTAACTGTCACGCGTCTGGTACGGTTATTTTGGATGAACTTGGCGAAGAACACATGAAAACCGGCAAACCGATTTTCTATACTTCTGCTGACTCTGTATTCCAAATTGCATGTCATGAAGAAACTTACGGTTTAGACGAATTATATGAGCTGTGTGAAATTGCTCGTGATGAACTAAACAAAGGTGATTACAACATTGGTCGTGTTATTGCGCGTCCATTTATTGGTGATAAACCAGGTAATTTCGCCCGTACAGGTAACCGTCATGATTTAGCAGTAGAACCACCAGCACCAACTATGTTGAAAAAACTGGTTGATGAAAAACAAGGCCATGTTGTTTCTATCGGTAAAATTGCTGACATCTACGCAAACGTAGGTATCACTAAAAAAGTGAAAGCAACAGGTATTGATGCTCTGTTTGATGCAACACTTGAAGAAATGAAACTTGCTGGCGATAACACAATCGTCTTCACCAACTTTGTTGACTTCGACTCCTCTTATGGCCACCGTCGTGATGTTGTTGGTTATGGTGAAGCGCTGGAATTATTCGACCGTCGCTTACCTGAATTAATGGAGCTGGTAAAAGAAGATGACATTCTTATCTTAACAGCAGACCACGGTTGTGACCCAACTTGGCCAGGTTCTGATCATACTCGTGAGCACATTCCTGTTCTGGTTTATGGTCCTAAAGTTAAACCGGGTTCATTAGGTCATCGTGAAACCTTCGCTGACATCGGCCAAACTGTTGTGAAATACTTCGGTTTATCACCGGTCGATTATGGTAAAGCAATGTTTTAATTTAACTTCGGTAGGTATAGCAATATGCCTACCGAATGATATTTGAATAGTAAAAAGATCAATTAAAAGGAAGAATTATGGCTACCCCTCATATTAACGCAGAAATGGGCGATTTTGCTGATGTCGTTTTAATGCCGGGCGACCCGCTTCGTGCTAAATACATCGCTGAAACTTTTTTACAAGATGTCCGTCAAGTAAACAATGTTCGTGGTATGTTAGGTTTTACAGGTACGTATAAAGGCCGTAAAGTTTCTGTAATGGGCCACGGTATGGGTATTCCTTCCTGCTCAATTTACGCTAAAGAATTAATTACTGATTTTGGCGTAAAAGTGATTATTCGTGTAGGTTCATGTGGTGCCGTATTACCAGATGTTGAATTACGTGATGTTGTTATCGGTATGGGTGCATGTACAGACTCTAAAGTTAACCGTCTACGTTTCAAAGACCAAGATTTCGCAGCTATTGCAGATTACCAATTAGTTCAAAATGCTGTTGATGCAGCAAAAGCGAAAGACATTAAAGTTCGCGTAGGTAATATCTTCTCTGCTGATCTGTTCTATTCTCCAGATCCAGAAATGTTTGATGTAATGGAAAAATACGGCATTCTAGGTGTTGAAATGGAAGCCGCAGGTATTTACGGCGTTGCAGCTGAATACGGTGCAAAAGCGCTGACTATTTGTACTGTATCTGACCACATCAAAAAAGGTACACAGACTACAGCAGAAGAGCGTCAAACTACCTTTAATGAAATGATTGAAATTGCATTAGAATCTGTTCTGTTATTAGAAGACTAATCAATACATTTCGTTGCTTAAAAATAATAAAAACCCAATTTTAAAATTGGGTTTTTTTATGTCCATATGTTTGATTAATTAAATTAGAAACTAAGGAGCATAAATATAGGTTTCTAAATAAGGGTCCATTTTAATAGCGTAGTTTTTTAGATTATTCAGGCTAGGTGTTAACGGATCTTTGCACTCTTTTTTACTAATAATATTATTGTCTTTATAAACAATCACGCCATTAAAGTTCCATCCTCTACCTTCACCGTCATAAACAACGTAGCTGTAATTTCCATTCTTAAATCGAATATAAGTCGATGCTCCTGCAACAAACATCTGATGCCCATAAAAGACATTATTATTAGGTTGTTGAGGAACTGGTAGTGTTATCTCTGTTTTAGCAAGTGTGCCATAGCGATACACCGGAGGGGTTCCATGTTCGGCAAATACACTGACATACTTACCATTTTCAAGTTGGCAGGTAAATTCTTCAGCATAGACACTTGCGGATAATAATACGAATACAGCAACAACAGCGATAGGTGCTTTCATATTGTCTTCTCCGTTAATTACCTACTTTATTACTTTAAGTATCGGCAAAAAAAACAAAAAATGTAGAGTAAATATTCTGATTGTTTAGTGGGGTTACTATATTATTTTTAACTTATATTTTTGTTATTAGCAGAACTATTATCTGTGATTATTTTTTCTTTTATATTTTCATTAATGACTGCTTTCTATTTTAACCTTAACCCATATTTTGTACCTAATAATGGTTAAAATTAAAATAATTTGCTAATTATGAAAAATATCATAGTGTTTTCGTTTGATTTTGCTCATTGTAATTAAATTAAATGTAATTTTTGCTGTACCAATTGTGGAAATAACAGATTAATTCAATTAATTAAATTAAGAATTCAGTAATATCAGTTGGTTAGCATGTTATTATTATATTTTGATTATATTTCAAATAGTTAATAGTATTGCAGGTGATTATTTTTGTTTATAGCCTTATTTTCATTGTGATGTCAGTCACATAAGCATATAAATGAAATAATAATATCTGTAAATTTAACTTTCCGAAGATTTCTATTGTATTGATATTAAATAAAATATTTTGTTTTATGTGGTTGCTAACAGAACCTATGTGATCGCATGAAGCACTAACTAATTTAATTAGAAAATGTATAGTATTGCTATGCAATCAATTTAAATTTTTGTCGGTTTCTATTTGGAGAATATAGTGAAAAATCAAGATTTATTAGGTCTATCTTCTGCTAACATTCTGAATGCGGAATTTGAGAAGAAATACCACGACGTTATTGCTCACTTTTTCAGCCGAGATCCGAAGTATTGGCCGATATTTCAGGATAAAACAATCCAATCGATTACACAGTTTAGAAAAACAACAACTAATGATAATGACCAATTACAACGTTACTCAAATGGGCAACAGCTATTCGATCGTTTAATGGCGGATACGCAAATCCAACAAAATATTAATTACCCAGAAAACGATCCTAATGAATTACTGATGTTAGTTTCGACACTGTGTAAAAACTGGGAAAATCCATTGGCTGTTGAAAATGTTATTGCAATGCCAAGTGATCCGGGTGTTTATGGTTCAATCTTGGGGTTAATGGGCAACCCTAACATGGTGTATTGTGAATATTCAGGTGTCGCTGATGCGTTAGAAAAAGTGACGATTAAAAAAGTCGCTAAATTGGTTGGTTACGATCCTGAAGTTGCATCTGGTGTGTTCACTCAAGGTGGCACCATGTGTAATTTATATGGTTATCTATTTGGTTTACGCAAATCTATGCCTAATTCTAAACACTTAGGTATGGCAGCAGATCAAGATTATCGCATCATTAACTCTCAAGGTGGTCACTACTCAAACATGACTAACCTTGCGCTGTTAGGTGTTGATGTTGATAACAAAACCATCCGTATTAAAGTGTCTGAAGATAACACCATTAATTTAGAGCACTTAGAGCGTGAATTGAGAGCGTGTTTTACTGTTAAATGCAAAGTACCAACTATCATGTTAACCACAGGAACAACAGACACCTTCGGTGTGGATGATGTGAAAGGTGTTTGTGAGTTACGTGACCGTTTATGTGAAGAGTTCGAGATCCCTGTTAAGCCTCACGTACACGTTGATGCCGCTGTTGGTTGGCCGATTATCTTCTTCTTAGAATATGATTTTAACAGTAACCCGCTGGCAATTAATGATGTCACCTTAGAAGGTTTACGTCAGAACGTAGAGAAATTTAAACATCTGAAATATGCCGACTCTATTACTATCGACTTCCATAAATGGGGCTATGTGCCTTATACCTCAAGTTTAGTATTAGTGAAAAATGGCAATGACTTCGTGGCACTGGAAAACGATCCTGAAAACTTCACCTATTTTGAGCACGAATTAGAAGGGCAGACTCACTTACAATCCACTATTGAATGTACACGTAGTGGTGTGGGTATCTTTGGTGCTTATTCTGCAATGCACTATATGGGGATTGAAGGTTACCAAACCATCATTGCTCACTGTTTGCAAAACGCGAACTACATGCGCCATCAGTTGTTAGAGATGGGTAATGCAAAAGTTATCGTTCCTCAAAACCAAGGTCCAAGTGTTGGTTTTAAACTGTATGATCCAAACTTAGTGAAAGATCCTAATGTTGCCTTTGATTTAGAGTTAACGTGCTCTACAGATAAAGAAGCATATGACTTTATGGTTCATAACACACAATGGCATAGAAAACTTTTCTTACAACGTGGTAGAGAAGGATTATTTACTAACTGGGTAGATTCTATTGCCTGCTCGAAATATGCGAAAAATAACCGTTACGTTTACCTTCCAGGTGAAAAAGCGGTATTTATGAATCCAAATACGGAACGTACACATATTGATAATTTTATGAAAATATTAACCGAAATGAGTCAAAATATGAGCTCAAAAAAGGTTGCGAAAATCTAATTAAATCATTGTCTGATTAAATAAAATAAACTGTACTTTAATCGAGAAAATTCATATTAAGGTACAGTTTTTATTTTATATGATAATAATTACAGATTATCTGAGTTGGCTATCTTTGCTACCACGGCGATTATATCCACTAAAGGCATTATTTTTTTTATCAATTGCCTCTTGGCAGTTTAAACAATAACGCACACCAGGAACGGCTTTTTGCCGAGCTGGAGAGATTGGCTCACCACATTCATCACAAAACTCTGCACTTTCACCTTGTGCCATTTGGTTGCGAGCTCTTGCAATTGCATCATCAATGGTGGCATCTATTTGCTCTTGAACAGCACTATCATTAGCCCATCCACTCGCCATTATATTCTCCTATTTTTGCAGTGAATATAAATACTATTATTAGGGCGATGGTGAAAAAATCAACAAAATAAAAAGGGAAATGTACCTTAACTTACTGCGATAGAAATAAAAAACCCCTCATAGAGAGGGGTAAATTTCAGAGGCATAACGGTTGTTGTTATTGTTTTTGTTCTCTAATAAACAGAGAAATAATAAAGAAGAGGGCGACAAATACAATAATCAGGTTAAAGCCAACAGAAACATTATAGCTTTCTGATACTTGGCCAATTAATGAACCTGCTAACGCACCACCCAATCCAGAAGCAACATAAATCAATCCCATCACCGAGCCACTTTTGCTGGTTAATTTTGTGGCAACGGCGGCTGCTGTTGGAAACAGCACTGATAATGCAAAACCAAATACCATAAACAGATAAACAATATTTTGTACAAAGATACGGCTTACAATAATGGCTATCAGAGAAAATAATGAAAATAGAATAAGTGTTTTGCGATCACCCAATGCAAGGTTAATAAAGCCACCAATAAAACGGCCAATAGTAAATAAGAATGCAAAACTGGAAATCACATAAGCGGCTGTTTCTGCTTTTTGCGCGCTACTCATATTTCCAATATCCATAGAGGTATAGAAAATAGGGAAGAAATTTAAGAAAGCGGCTTCAGCAGCAACATACAGCGTAATAAATAAGATAACCAATAATAGCGATTTTTGTGTCAGTAACTCTAAAAAGTCACTGAATTTCATATCGACTTGTGCGCTGTTTTCTATTTTTAATGTACTCAATACGAGAATAATGACCGCAACAATAACGGCAACACCCACATAAAAAGTACGCCATGAAATAGAGTGTGAAAATAGATATTGTAAAATTAGCGGAGTGACAATCATCCCTACGCCAAACATTGCATTGGAGACGTTAAACATCATGCCCGCTTTCTCTTTATAGAAAGTCGGAATAACGGTAACGATAGAGACAAGCATTGAGCCAATACCTAATCCAATAACCAGATAAAAGCCAAAAAATAGCATCACATTAAAAGCAAGGCTGGTTCCTGTTAAACCAACAGCCATCATCAGTGAGCCAATAAACATCATGACTTTTAACCCTTTCTTATCGGTAAAATAACCCGTTAATAAACTGGCAATTAAAAAACCGATTTGGAAAAAGGTAATTAATGAGCCAACTTGGCTCATATTTAATGAAATATCATGTTGAACTTGTTCGAGAATAAGCCCTTTTGTATTTTGAATGCCACCGAGTAAAAACATCGTGACAAACAGAAGGAAAAAGACTTTCCATTTTTGTTGTTTAGCCATAATTTTATCCTGATTTTCCACGGTGTATTATTATTTAATCATGTTGTTATAGGCGTTATTATTAGGTGTGTTGTGTTTACCAATTGCATCAAATAATTCTTGAGTAGCCCATCCATAGCAATAATAAAGTAAGTCATCACAAGCACTTTCTTCTGCTGCAATAACGGCTTCGATTAATTGAGAGGCAGGTAAATTCCACATTTGAATACCACTATAAATAAAGGTATTTGGCTGTGAAAGCTGGCGAACTTTATTATTTTGTTCAGCAACAAAGTGAATAGGAAAACCTTGCTGTTTAAAGGTTTCGTATGAAATATCATAAGGTAATTCAAATAAGCGTTTGAACGCAGTAAATGCACGTTCTTGGCTTTCGCTATCATGGGCAAAATAATTAATTAACCCTTGAACATCTGCACCTCCCCCTAATTTATGATAAGGGAAATGTTTGAGTGTCGAAGAATAACGGGTTAATTCATGATAATTTTGACCTAAGATCCAACTATAAGCTGGTGGCCATAGATCAAGCCATAACGTAATGCCACCCGCAGTTTGTTTGGCATCAGACAGTAATTTTTCAACTAATTGAGTCACACTTTGTTGGCGAAATGTTTGCCATGCTTTTAACAAAGGCTCTTCTTTTAATGCGGTAACAGGTGTTTCGAAATCCCCTTGTTTCAATGAATCAGCTAAAGCTGCGAGACGATGTTTGATTTCGTTAATAGGCAAACCTTGCTGTACCATTTTCTTTTCACAGTGTGGGCAAAAACAAGTAAATAATCCTGCGGGATTCACTTCTTTACCTGCCCAATCAGGGAAACGAATTCGGTCAATTAAAAAGGTGTCGTAACCGTAGTTTTGTTTTAATGCGGTGAATGTCTTTTGCCATAATTGAGCGACATCAGGAGCGTTAGGGCAGAGCCAATGTGCTTGTGGACGACCTTTAAAATCCACAACCTGATTGCTTTCTACATCTCCAGCGAAATCGCCATTAAGAATATTAGCCCATGGAATGACTTTATATTTTCCACCATCAGTGGCTTTTTTTATTGTCATTAGCGGATCGGCACCCGCTAAAATGGTGGGATCAACACGTTGGTTCAGACGAGGGAAATCGGTATGAGTGTTGATGTGTAGTGTACCTGTTCCCATAACCACATTATGAATAGGGTTATGAGGTAAATCACCAACAGGGTAAGGGTTACGTTCAAAAATGGTATTAATTTCGACAAATAAATGCTCGATATGCTTCATGCCATCAAGGCGTTGAAGTATAGCGGACATACCTTCGTCTAAAATATCATGTGGGTGAAGATGTATTCCTGCCATGAGTTGCTCCCATCTCGTTTAGGTACTTTTTTATTAGGGTTATCTCAGTTGGATCTCGGGCATAAATTGAATTGATGGATAAACCGTAGCCAAGGCAAGAATGGCAATGCCATAAAGCGGGCCTTTTTCCCATAATTCAGACAGCTCGATATTCACTTTGGTGTTAGCAAATAAATGTCTATCTAGATTTGCCTGAACACGCGGTAAAAAGGTGTCAGCAGAGCGAGTGATCCCGCCTGTTAATACCACTTTTTCCAGATTTGCAATGGCGACTAAGTTCATAATGCCAATAGCAAGATAATCTGCCATTTCCTCAACTAAGGATTGAGCCAGAGGATCACCTTGTTGTGAGGCTTGAATAATCTCAATAGCACTAAGATTTTCTCCTCGTAAGCTCGCTATACGTTCACTTAAACCTGAGCCAGAACAGAAACTCTCAAAGCATCCTTTATTGCGCCAGTTTCTAAAGAGGTGCTCACGAGCAAACATCATATAGCCGATTTCACCGGCAGCATTGTTTGCGCCACGAATAACTTTTCCATCCATCAGTAAAGCGGAGCCTAAACCCGTACCGATACCAATCAGCGCACAACTGTGCGTATGACGGCATCGGCCTTTCCACATTTCACCCACAAGAGCCGCACGAATATCATTTTCGAGTACAACGGGTACATTGAGTTTTTCTGTAAGTTGTTGTGCTAAAGGCAAATTATCCCATTGAGGTAAATTAGGAGAGCCTTCTAGTACAACACCATTCTTGATATCGATGATCCCTGGTGTGGCGACACCGATAACATTGATCTTTTGGCGATCTATGCCGCTTTTTTCGATCACATTTTCAATACTTTGTGCAAATTGCGTAATAAAGTGATCACGATCGTCAGTATCAAAGGTTGGCTCTTGATATTCATACAACAATTCGGCATCTAAGTTAAAAACCGCATAGGCGATTTTGGTCCCGCCTAAATCAATGCTGACACCTAAACTGTGTTGAGGATCAAAGTTAACTAAAATACCTTTTCTGCCTTGTCCTGCTGGCGAACTGACACCGCTTTCATAAACGATTTTTTCTTCAAGGAGATCGTTAATAATTTCAGACACTGTCGCTTTTGTAATCCCGCTAATTTTGGCTATCTGAGCCCGTGACAAAGGACCTTGATGACGAATGACATTTAATACAAGCGAGGCATTCATTTGCCGTAATGTATTGGGTACGTTCGGTGTCACGTTACTACTCCATTTGTTTAGAAACAAAACTAAAAGATGTTTTTTTTATATAAAATCGTCTATGTTTGATAGTTATGCACCGTTTTATTTACTTTGTAAAGTACATTAAGACTAATTAGTTTAGAAACCATCCTAAATGCGTTTGTGATCACAATTTGATGAGTCTGATTTGTACAATCAGATCTTCTAAAAGATCTTCAATGTATATATTCGTTGCACATATTCTTAGAGCAATAAAACGACTAGAATGAAATCAATATCTATTGAACTAAAGAGAAAATTAGCATGAAAAAAGGAATGTTATTAAAAGGGTTAATAGGGATGTTACTGCTACTCCCACTTTATTCACAGGCAGTAACATTAAGCGGTTATCTTGAGGTAAAACGATTATTAGCCTTAGACCATCCTTCTAATAAACAACTAGAATCGGTGACACAAGCGTATCTAAACGGTATTGCGAATGGATTTAATTTTTATGCTGTTGCCATAAAAATTGAAAATCAAAATAACGATGATTTTCGTCCTCTTTATTGCCCACCTCCGAAAGTAGAACAAAATGGCGATTTTATGGTTAAGCACATTGATGCTTATTTAGATAAAAATCCTGAAGTGAAGAAAAAACAAAAAGAAACGCCGTTGGAGTTAATTTATATTTTGGCATTACAAGATGCCTATCCTTGCCATGTTGATGGAAGTCTCTAAACGAAAAATAGCCACAGTCCCTGTGGCTAAAATGATTTTGGTGTGCTCTTTTTCTTGTTATTTACTTCAGGTTGCCTCTCTCATAAGCCCCTTGATGGAAGACACTCAAGCTGTTGCAGCTTCAACTTGTTTTACAGGAACAAGATGACAACAATCGCTTTCACCGGTTTTTTCAAAGGTTGATAAACGAGTGATCAAGAGTGAATTCATGTCTGTTAATAATCCCTCTGCTTGCAGTTTTTGCATGATGCTTTCATCGCAGTCATTGTTGTTTTTACGTTGATAAGCCACAGGCGTTACACCACGTAATACAGTCAATTGACCAGCAAGTGCTGGATTATCTGTTAATGCATATACGTTGTTATTTGGCATAAAACGTGACAATAAGGTCACTGATTTACCATTTTCCGTTAGTGCGGCAACACTTAAATGTTTGTCATCATGGAAGGCTGTTGTCGCGGCAGCTAAAGCAATCCAACGGCCTGTTTGTGAGTAATAAGACGGTGATTGCCATGGGTTTTCAGCATTAGCAGCAAAAGAGCGTTCGGCTCCTTCAGCAACACGTGCCATTGCACTAACTGTTTCAACAGGATATTTTCCTGCCGCAGTTTCAGCGGAAAGCATCACAGCATCAGTGCCATCACCAACGGCATTCGCGATATCCATCACTTCGGCACGAGTTGGCATAGGGCTTTCAATCATCGATTCCATCATTTGGGTTGCAGTAATAACTGGGCAGCCTAATGCGCGACAACGTGCAATGAGTTGTTTTTGTGCGCCTGGTAAGCTGGCATCACCAATTTCAACTGCGAGATCGCCTCGTGCTACCATAATGACATCAGATGCTTTAATAATGTCATCCATATTTTCTTCACACGAAACCACTTCTGCGCGCTCAACTTTAGCAACGATTTTGGCGTGACTTCCTGCTGCGATCACTAAATTACGGGCATATTCAATATCCGCACCATTGCGTGGGAATGAAACGGCAATGTAATCTGCTTGAATAGCGGCTGCTGTGTGTATGTCTTGTTTGTCTTTCTCTGTTAATGCAGGTGCAGATAAACCACCACCGAGTAAGTTAATCCCTTTACGGTTAGATAATTTTCCACCAACAGTAACAATTGTTTCTATTTTATTATTATTTACGGTACTAACTTGTAATTGAATATTGCCATCATCAAGTAACAGAATATTCCCTGGTGTGACTTCCTGAACAAGTTGTGGGTAATCCAATCCCACTTGTTGCTCATCGCCTAATGTGCTGTCTAAATCTGCATTTAGAATAAAGCTATCGCCTTGTTTTAATTGAATTGAATCATTTTTAAAGTTAGCGATGCGGATCTTCGGGCCTTGCAGGTCAGCTAAGATCCCGATAAATACACGATGTTTTTCTGCGACCTGACGGATAGTTGCGGCAGTAGCCTGATGCTGTTCGCGTGTGCCATGTGAAAAGTTTAAACGAAATACGTTAGCACCCGCCATAATCAGCTTTTCAATCATCTGTTCTGAACAGCTAGCTGGGCCAAGAGTCGCAACAATTTTTGTCTTACGCATAATGACATTCTCTTTTTAAAGAGGGATACCCAACGGTATCCCTTGATGACAACTTAATTAATTCATTAATCCATGGTAACTTTTTTCGCATTCCAGACTAGCGTCGCTAAAATCATGGAAACGATGGCAGAACCTATCCAGAAATACTGTACTGTGGTGAAGTCGTAGTTAGTGACATCACCAACTTGAGTGACTTTGATCAGTGATGCTGAAATCAGTTCTTGCGCTGATGCTGCAATGTAAGCGAACAGTCCGATAAAGCCTTTTACTGCACCTACTGCGTTTTTCGGCATCAGGTCACAAGCGGTCAAACCTGCTAAGAAAACAACCAGACCACCCATTGCAAAACCAACCATACTTAATGCAACAGCATCCATAACACGGCTTTGTGGACCCCAGAACATCAGTGCAAAACCAGCGATGTTGGCGATACCATAAATGAGTGTTGGAATATGACGGTTAGCGTTAAACAGTTTGTCAGAAGCCATACCCGCTAAGATTGCGCCGAAGAAACCAGCAATAGGGTAAGTAGACATGGCGAAACCAGCATCAATCAGTGAGTAACCTTTTGAACCTTGTAGGTAAAGAACGGCCCATGAACTGATTGCGTAGCGAGAGATATACATAGCCGCACATGCTGCTGCAATGATCCACACTGTTGGTTGTTTTAATACGAATAACTGAGCGCGACGAGTTTCTTTAGGATCACTTGATTTAACCGCTTCTGACTCTTCGCCATACGCAGTTGCTGGATCAGGCAAACCATAAGTACGAGGACGGTCTTTTAAAATCATCAGTAAAATGATACCTGCCGCAATACCTGCGATACCCGCACCGATAAAACCTGCACGCCAGCCAAAGAAGCTCACTATGGTTGCAGTCAAGATCCACGTAATTGCTTCACCGATATTACGCGAGCCACCCCAGATGGAATAAACCGTACCGCGTTGTTTTGGTGAGAACCATTGGAAGATAGAGACACAAGAAGGTGCTGAACCCACAGATTGGAACCAGCCGTTAATACCCCATAACAGGATAAAGAACAGGCTCGCCGTTGACATTCCCATGAAGATACAAACAAAGGAAGAGGCAATCAACGAGATGGACATAAAGCGTCCAATGTTGGCATAATCTGACAAGAAGCCGTTAGAGAACTTACCAAATGCATAGGTAAAGAAGAACGCAGAACCCATTAAACCCAGTTCAGCGGTGGTTACGATACCTGCATCCAGCATAGGTTTTTTCACCACACCGAGTGCCATACGAACCACATAGAACATGGCATAACCAAGAACAAGACCAAAGAAGACCTGCCATTGGTGCTTTTTATATATTGCGCGGATCTTTTCACTTGACGCTTCTATTAGCGGCAGATCCTTTCTGGTTTTAAAGAAACTTAGCATAGAGATGACTCCGAATATTATTCATGTCTGAAGCTGATTTTGGTTTTCAGAGCTGATGCTATTCATTTAGGTCATCTTGGCGCAAAACACGGAATTTGAGTCATCGATGACACATTCTGCTGAATCGGTGAGTCAAATTTGTAACATTGCTATTAGGCGTTGGTTTAAAAATGAGTGAAGATATCGTCGTATCATTGTTGTAAATGGGTCATTAAGGACTCATTAGCTAAAAATAATAAATATTGCTAAATATCAGAAGTTTGAAGTTCGACACATTTTTATGTTTATTCAAAACAAAACCAGGGGTATGTCATGAGAATAAAA
Organism: Proteus sp. fly-1089; assembly: GCF_040138965.1. Classification (NCBI taxonomy): domain Bacteria; kingdom Pseudomonadati; phylum Pseudomonadota; class Gammaproteobacteria; order Enterobacterales; family Morganellaceae; genus Proteus; species Proteus sp. fly-1089. The sequence goes on along the minus strand of NZ_JBEETS010000006.1, from coordinate 6,996 downwards.
ATAACACTTAGCCTCGTCTGTTTATTGTTTAGTTGGCTGTTTATCACTCCGGTACGTAGTGATGAGCAGCCACTTGTTATACTGACGACACTTTCAGATACACCAATGCGACCACTCACTGAAGCTTTTAGCGCACGTTATCCTGATACCAAAGTGCAAGTGGTTTATCGTCGTGTCGCGATAGCAACACGTATGATGAAGCAATATCCCACACAACCTGTGGATATTGTGATGTCGTCCTCGGCTAACTTTTTCCATCATCTAGATAGAGAAGGGCTACTGGCGCGGTTACCTGTTAATTATGAAACGCCAAAATGGTTAACTCGCCATAGTGATATCTTAAACGATAAGATAACCACGGTTGGCTATTCCGGTATTGGTATTATGAGCAATACACAATACTTGCAAAAGTTGGGGCTTCCTGCACCGAAAAGTTGGATTGATTTAAGTGATCCAATTTATCAAGGGCACTTAACCATGACCACACCGGCGAACTCTGGCACGATGCAATTGATGGTGGAAAATGTGCTACAAGAGTATGGCTGGGAGCGAGGATGGCAGATCTTACTGGAAACGAGTGGTAATCTTTCTTCCATTTCCGCACGTAGTTCACGTGTCAGTGATGCTATCGCCAGAGGTATTGTCGGCGCTGGGCCAATTATTGATAACTACGCTTTTAACCATCAAAAACGCTTTGATTTTGTTGAGTTTAGCTATTTTGATAAATCGATTATTTTACCTGCTTATGTCGCCATTGTGGCGGAAAGCAGTAAAAGAGACACTGCGGCCAAATTTATTGCCTTTCTTTTATCGGATGAAGGACAAGAGATCATCTATAAAAGTGATATGGCAAAGATCCCATTAAGTAAAGAGATCTTACGCAATAACGATGAACTTGCTAATAACACAGAATTTATTTTAAACAGCAATGAGGCTTATCGTCGTAGTGAAGTCGTTAATGCGTTATTTGATCAAATGATCACGCATAATTTTCCTTTAATGCGCCAAGTTTGGAATGATATCCATGAAGCAGAAAGACAGGAAAATAAAACCCCAGAACGTATTACTGCGATCAGTAAAGCAAGAAAAATAGCAAGTTCGGTGCTTATTAGTGAAAAAGAGGCAAATTCACCAACATTACAAGCATTATTTATGAAGGAAGCCGATCAGCGAGAATACTCTGATCAAGCATTAGCAGTGCTGTACCAATGGCGTACATTAGAAGCTGAAAGGCTCGAGCAAGCACTGGTTTTATTGAAAGAGACAAAATCACCCTAACCGCCTTGTGGTTCAGATATACAGCAGGAAGCGCTGTTTTTATGAAAGGTATTACGGATGAAATTATTAGTGCCTAAACAATTTGGCAAACTAGGTAGACGCCTGTATATGGCGTTTATCTTTAGTTCTTTACTCACCTTATTGATTGGTGTGGTTATCTTTTTTATGTGGGGAAAACTGGCGACACAAATTAATGCATCAGTGGGAGAATCTCTACCGATGTTAACCACCAGCTATAATATGGAGCGTTATAGCACCAATTTACAAATGCTATTAAAAGAGCGAGAGCAGACACAGAGAAAATCAGTTTCAGAGCAACAACAGCAGGAAATTCATCAGTTATTAGATAGTTTACGTGAATTCCCTATTGAACAAACACCGCAACGTGACTTTTATACTCAACTTGTTGATGAACTATCTGAGCTCATTAATCAACAGGATGTATTACTAGATAAACGGCGTGAGTTAGAGAATCGCCTTGCTCAATTATTGGGACAGTTGGCTTGGATGCATGACGCGGTTGGTGAAGATATTAAACCGCTACTTAATGAAATAGAGTGGCATGTCAGCCAAATGCTCAATGAAAAAAATGTGCAGGAAAATAGCTTACAATTGTTATTAGAATCAACGTTATTACAAGAATTATTTACCACTGAGAATGAATTAATTGGTTTAGTTGAAGAAATTGCTCACCAACGTTATAGCCGTGATATTGATGTTGCCTTTCACTATATCAGTGTCAAAATTGATGAAATTATTTCGTTAAATCAAAAGCTAAAGAGCTATCCTTCGACTATTGCTCACCGCCAAGTATTACAAGAGATTATTGCGATCACCCGTTATGACGGTGATATCTATCAAACACTGATTGATGATGTAGAAAACGAAAAAAAGCTTAAAGCATTAACCCCTGAATTAAATGAAAAGTTATCTCAGTTTGATAATGCAGTAAGTGGTAATGTTTTGGCGACCAGTGAAGTGTTAAATAAACTCAATGGCAATACCCGTAAACTGATGGCAACGGGAAAAATTGTTATTGTGGCGATTATTGTCGCTTCTTTATTGCTCAGTATTATTGTGATGAAAATCTTAATTGATAGAAGACTTATCGCAAGATTGAATAAACTAAGTGATGACTTAGCGCATGTTGCCAAAGGTAATTTAACCGAGCCAGTATTGATTGAAGGGCAAGATGAAATTGGTTTATTAAGTCGGCGACTTCGTCGTTTTTGGCGTCAAATGAAAGAAGTTGAAGCTAGTAATGCGTTAAATCTTATCAATAACACTGATGCAAGTTTAATTACTTGCCACCACGATGGCAGGATGGAAACGGTTAATCCAAGTGCGGCAACGTTATTAGGAACAGGAAAAGAGCAAAGTAATAAGCCTCTTTGGTTACTGTTTAGTGGCGAGGCGAGCACAATGCTTAAAGCGCAATTTAGCTCAACTAGTCAGCTTTATCGTTTAGGGCAGAGTGAATGTACTATTCGCATGGTAAAAGCAGGTGAACCTCATTTTTTACAATTTAATATTCGAGAGTATCCGCATAAAGATGAGCATAAATATATTGTTACTATCACGGATATTACGCGCCAAGAGTTAAGTCGATTAGAACTTCAAAGGCTGGTGGCATTAAAAACACAAGATTTACAAGATAAGAATCAGCAGTTAAATGAAGAGATTGTGCGTCGTGAACAAGCACAAAAACACTTAATTCAAACGCAAGAAGAGCTAGTACAAGCGGCTAAAATGGCGGTTGTAGGACAAGCAATGACAAGCCTTGCGCATGAACTTAATCAACCTCTTTCTGCAATTAATACCTATTTGTATAGTGCAAAACTAACCATACAGATGGAAAAATACGATCAATTGCCTGATTCTATAGAGCGCATCGAAAAGCTTTGTGCGCGAATGAATCGAATTATTACAGCATTGCGTAATTTCTCTCGTAAATCATCATCTGAAATTAGTTTTGTATCAGCACCATTAAAAGAGCTGGTGGAAAGTGCAATGGTGCTGGTAGAGTCTCGTTCCAAACGAGAGCAGTGCATCATTACGAATAATATTCCTGATGAATTAACCATTTGTGCCGATCCGACACAAATCGAGCAAGTCTTGGTTAATCTATTTGTTAATGCGATGGATGCCATTGCGGGTATTGGTGAAAGCCAGATCACTGTTGATCTCTTATCTGCTGATCCTAAAAGAAAATTGGTGGGGATCGCTGATAGTGGAAAAGGGTTCAATTCTGCTGTTTTACCAAAACTTTTTACCCCGTTTACCACTACAAAAGATGTGGGGCTTGGGTTAGGGTTATCTATTTGCCGTTCTATTATGCAACGGTTTGGCTATGAAATTTATTTGGCCTCGGCGCTAAACGGTGGCGCTATGGTTGTTTTGGAGTTTACTGATGACACAATCACTCATGCCTGATATTGATGTTCTATTAATTGATGATGATGAAGATATTCTTGAATCTTATCGTCATTTGCTTAATCTCGCGGGTATGGTTGCCAGGGTGACTGACTCGCCTGAAAAAGCACTTAGCCTTTTAACTCCAGAGTGGCAGGGGGCTGTTGTACTCGATATTTATATGCCTGCTATGAATGGTATGGAGGTGCTTGAACGCATTAAACATATTGATCCTCGTATCCCAGTTATTATGATCACAGGGCATGGCGATATACCGTTGGCCGTTGAAGCGGTAAAAAAAGGTGCTTATGACTTTATTGAAAAGCCAATTAATCCGCCATTATTCTTAGAGTTGGTGGCAAAAGCACATAAAGAACGACAGTCTATTCTTGCCCTTAGAAATGCGGTAATCAGCACTACTCAAGAGCGATTAGTGGGTGACAGCGCACAAATCACAGCGATCAGAGAACAAGTACAACAAATTGCTGATATCGATAAAGACTTAATGATTGAAGGTGAGATGGGAACGGGGCGTCACCTTCTTGCTCAACTCTTACATGAGTTAAGCCCACACCGTGATAAAACTATTCAAACGGTAGATTGTCAAAATTTATCTGATATCAAACAGGTTATTGCTCAAATTGAGGCAGATGAAGTCGGAACATTAATTTTGCGTTCTCCATATGATTTATCATCAGAAGCACAACGTTGGTTAAGCTCTTATCTGTTAGATATCGAACGTCAAGGAAAGCGCCATTTTAGAACGATTGCGATTTTAGAAAATAATACTCAGCAATTGGTAACAGAAGGGCGATTAATCCCTGAATTTTATTACTATTTTTCACAAATCACTTTTTCATTGCCTCCGTTAAGTGCGAGGCGTCCTGATATTATTCCGCTATTTAGAGCATTTTTAAGACAAAGTGCACAGCGACTTGGTATTACGGTACCGAAGATTGATCGTAATTATCTTGATATTTTAAAACGTTATGATTGGCCGGGTAATATTCGAGAGTTACGAAATGTGGCGGAATTGTATGCGGTAGGTATTGTGAAAATGGTGGATAGTGAACAACATAGAGCGATTATTCCACCAGAAGGCCCTTTGGATAACTTAGTCGATGAATATGAGCGTCGACTAATTGAGGATGCATTATATTTATTTGCGGGTCGAGTCAGTGATGTAGCGGATTATTTAGGTATTCCACGTAAAAAGCTGTATTTACGAATGAAAAAACATGATCTCGATAAAGATAGCTATAAACCAAAGGTTTGATTTAATTCTATTGAATAACAAAGAAGCGCCATACAGGCGCTCTTTCGCATTTTTTCTTTTAAGGTATATCGATTGAATTATCTTGCCGCGAGTGTTACAAAATCGCCTGACCACTTACTGGTAAATTCAATACGTAAAGCGCCTTCCCATAAACCCTCTGGCAATGATGCGGCAGTTTGAGAACCATTTATAATATTAAATAAAAAAGCACTTTGAAGGCTTTTCAGCTCACTTTTCTCTGACTCTTTATTTTCAGCCACCAGTCCATGATGAATACCTTTTTGATTATCAAGGATAACGGTTTCTTGATTATTTGATAATGTTTTGCCGTTCCAGTTTGCTTTCACTGTTAATACAGAATTATCAGTCGCATTTTTAAGTTCATTACTAATAATTTTCGAAGTCAATTTAAAGTCTGTTGCTCCTTCGGCATCTTTAACGGTGATATCAAAAGCTCCATTTTGTGTATTAAAGTGGTCATTTTCTGTCACTTCAAAATGTAGGGCATTTAAAGGGGTTACACCTAATTCACTCTGTGGTTTCTTTACTGCTGTAGCATGCCAATTTGCAACAGTTTGTATTGAAGTTGTGTTGTTTGCATAAGTTGCCGTCGTGGTAAATGCTGTCAGTAATAAGCTTAGTAGTACGTGGTATTTTTTCATGGTTTATTCCTAAAAAATTATCGACGTTAATAGCAATATCGGCTAAAAAGTTTTTTTCATGAATTTATAAATAAAATTATGAGCATCTAAAAAAGATGACTCATTAGATAAATTATCGTATAAATTTGAAAAATAGTTTATTTAAAACGTCATAAAAAAATAGGAATAAAATGTAATAAAAATAACTTTATCGTTAATAATGTAAAACTATTAATAATCAATAGTCTATGTTGTTGTTATTGTCTTTTTATGATTATTGGTCAAAAGTTAAAAATGATAAATATGACAAGATATAAATTAATTTAATTAATTATGTATTTACAAAAATTATATATTTAACAAAGTTACATTTTCTTTCAAATGAGAGGAAATAATAGGAAAGGTAATGGTGTCGGCAGAATGATTCGTTTTACAATAAAAAAGGTAGCTTATTAGGCTACCTTTATTTTTTTATCAGCATTAAGGTTAGTTTGTAGCACAATTATTCTTTAACCCAATATAACGGTCAAAGGCAATAATAAATTGTTTATGCTCTTTCTTTAGCCAAGGATGTTGGTAACTTTCGCCGGGTAATAGCTGTAATATCTTGGCATTTTCTTCGTCAGAATCGCATTTATCATTTAGCAGTAAACGGAAATAAGTATTGCCTGTGTTTTTGATGGTGCCAGCAACATTATTATGATCATAACTGAATTTCATTTCACGAGGACGAATAACCATCACGGTGTTTAATCCGACAGTCGGAACGACTAAAGGTTGTTTACTATTTTCTTGATAAGGTACTAAATTAACAGGTGTTTCTTCAATAATAATACGGTAATAACGCTCTTTATCGTCTTTGACACCTTTATAAAATAATTTAAAAAACTCATGTTCATTAGGTAATAATACCTTTTGCAAAGGTGTATAAAGTATTTCACCATCATCTATAGGGAGTTGTTTTTCATCTTTTTCTTTACCTCCCGGTTTTTCGATTTTATAGACATGAATTTTATAAAGATTCGTTCTGTCTGTATTATTAAGATAAGTGCGAGAGAAAAAAGTTTTATCAGATTCAAGAGTAAAAACCTCAGAACCTACATAAAGGGCATGGGCTGAAAATGTTAGTGCTGATAATGCTAATGTACTGATAAATTCTAATATTTTTTTCATTCTATCTCTTTAATTCGCTTTTTAATAATCAGTAATAAACCACACTATAATACCGTTAATCTAGATCGCATAATATAGGTTCAAAAGTAAAACGGGTATAAACACTAAATTTATACCCGCTGATAGACTAGCCTGACTGTTAGTGAATATCAGTCCCTGACCATTCAGCAAATACATTGACATAACCACGGGCTTCTACCACGCCAATCCAGTCTT
>NZ_JBEETS010000005.1:0-266083 GCF_040138965.1 Proteus sp. fly-1089 | reverse complement strand
AGCGGTAGTTCAGTTGGTTAGAATACCTGCCTGTCACGCAGGGGGTCGCGGGTTCGAGTCCCGTCCGTTCCGCCAACTATTTAGGGGCGTAGTTCAATTGGTAGAGCACCGGTCTCCAAAACCGGGTGTTGGGAGTTCGAGCCTCTCCGCCCCTGCCAGTTACCAATTAAGTAATAACAAAATTTATACTTCTTTGTAGCCCAGTTAATTAACTGGGCTTTTTGTTATCTGTTATCCTCTAAATCTTTCTTCCTGAGCATTTATTATGCTTTACCCTACAAGCTGACAACACATTTCCCTATACCAATATATCAGTATGACACTATTGATATTTATTGATAACTATAGAAAAAACTAAGCTTTATTGTTGGTTTATAGGCTGTTTTAATAGTTGTTGTATTAATGCTTGTTGATCACTGCTATTTAGCCAAACAGCAAATAAAGGCTTTTGAACAATATCTGTTGAGGCTGGCATAAGATCAGAATAAAGATCACGCCAATGTGTGGGAAGAAAAGCAACCGCATGTGTTGTTTTCATTAATTGATAGGCAATAGTTGCTGAATTAGTGGTCAAAATAGGATCAATTTTTGGCACTATTCCATTTGGAATAAAGGACTGAAAATCTGCACTCCACTCTATTTTGATAAATTGTGCTATTTCTTCTGTTTTATCTGATTTTATTTTCATCAACTGAAAAGTAATATCGCCAATAATTTTGCTTTCTAATTCATCCATCTTGGGTGCTTCAGTTGTAAAAAGAAGATCAAGTTCTCTTGCATGAAGTTGTTTTACAAGAGATTGCCTCGTAGAGACTCTAGATTCGATTCTGAGCTCTTTTCTTTCTAGATAAGATTCCTGTAACCAAGATGTTAGATAAGCTTCCCAGAGTGATGCTGTGGCGCCAATTGATAACTCAGAATGTTGAGATGCATGGCTAATTTCTTTTTTAGCTAAAAGCCAAGTATTCATTAACGATTCAGCATAAGGAATAAGCCTTTCACCAGCAACAGTGAGGCGGATATTATTGCGGTGGCGGGTAAACAGATTTGTGCCTAATTGTGTTTCTAATTGCCGTATTCTAAAACTAACCGCAGATTGCGTTAAATAAAGAGATTCAGCGGCTCGGCCAAAGTGTCTAGTCTTACTGACTTCCAAAAAGGTTTTCAGTAATTCGGTATCCACATCTATCTCCAAAAAAATTTGTCGTTACGATTTAAATATTTTGTTTTACAGAACCGCATGACTATCTAATACTCCGCGCCATAAGTATGACGATAGAGAATTAGGAGTGTGTCAGATGGCAGAAAGTTTTATCACGACTAATCGTTTTTTTGACAATAAACATTATCCGCGTGGTTTTTCTCGTCATGGCGATTTCACTATCAAGGAATCCCAGATATTGGAACGTCATGGTCAAGCCTTTAATGAACTTGATTTAGGTAAACGAGAGCCTACAACTGAAACGGAAAAATTATTTGTTGCCATGTGTCGTGGCGAACGAGAAGCAGCAACGGTTGAAGAAAAAATTTGGAAGAAATATACCAGTCGTATAAGTCGTCCAAAACGTTTTCATACATTATCGGGTGGAAAGCCACAGCTCGATCCATCTGATGACTATACCGACTCTGATGATTAATATCATTAGTTTTAGTAAAAAGGAGCGTTTTTTCGCTCCTTTTTATTTATCCATCTAATTGCTTTTGTAAATAGATCATTAATCTATCCATTGCACGAAAGCTTAATGCTTCAATTAAATGATTTCTCTGTATTTTCTCTTCATCAGCAAGATCTGCAATTGTTCTCGATACTCTTAAGATTTTATGCCATGCGCGTATAGATAATCCTAATTTATTGAGTGTATCCTCGAGAAAAGTGGCATCACTGGTATTTAATGAGCAATAGCATTCAATTTCTTTCCCTGTTAGGTAAGTATTCACTTTTCCGCACCGTAAAAATTGCCGTTCTCTTGCTTTTAAAACTCGGGCTCTAATTGTCATGCTATTTTCTGTCTCAAATGAAGGATGAATCAGTGCGCCTTGAGGAAGAAGGGGCATCTCGACAGATAAATCAAATCTATCTAGAAAAGGCCCAGAAACCTTGCTTAAATAGCGTAATATCTGTTTTATTGGTGCTCGATTATGATTACCTTGATAGTGTCCTGTTGGGCTTGGATTTAATGCACCTATCAGTAAAACATTTGCTGGATAGCTTATTTTGGCTTTGGCTCGTGAAATAGTAATCTCTCTCGCATCGAGTGGCTCACGTAATGCGTCCAGTACACGGCGTTCAAACTCTGGCAATTCATCTAAAAACAAGATCCCATGATGTGCTAAGGTAATTTCTCCTGGTTTAGGAAGTGTTCCACCTCCCGTTAAAGCAACCGCAGATGAAGTATGATGCGGTGCTCTAAAAGGTCTTAAGGGCCATTTTCGTTCATTAAATGTAATTCCTCTTAAACTACTAATGACCAAGACATCAAGTGCTTCTTTGGGGGTTAAAGGAGGGAGAAGCGTACTTATTCTTTGTGCTAACATTGTTTTCCCAGTTCCAGGCGGGCCAAGAAATAAAATGTTGTGATTTCCTGCTGCTGTAATTTCTGCAGCTCTTTTTGCATTATTCTGACCAATTATATCGCTCATATCTTTATTATCTTGATTTTCAATTGCGTCATTAATAATAAATTCTTCCGCTTCAATTAATGGCGTATTATTTTCTAGATGATGACAAATTTCTAAAAGATGAGAGGCTAATAAAGCAGATCTATTTGGTAATAATGAAACTTCAGTTTGATGTTCTATTGATACAATACATATTCGATGATCTTTTGAAGCGCTAAGTACGGAAGGAATAATAGCGTTTACTCGTTGAAGCTTACCTGAAAGTGCAAGCTCTCCAATAAACTCATAACGTTCTAATTTATTTGAGGTTAATTGCTCTGAAGCAATTAATATTGCAAGTGCAATAGGTAGATCATAACGCGCCCCTTCTTTAGGTAAATCGGCAGGCGAAAGGTTAATTGTTATTCTTTTTGCTGGATAAATATATCCACTATTAATTAATGCGCTTCTTACTCTGTCTTTTGCTTCTTTAACGACAGTCTCAGGTAAGCCCACTAATGTTAATCCGGGTAATCCTTGACTAATATGTGCTTCAATCGTAATAAGTGGTGCTGAAATACCTAAAGAAGCTCGAGTATATATTATTGCCAATGCCATTTTTTATTCTCCATTATTTTTAATCTTTTTAATTTATTTTTTCTTGTGTGTTAAATGGAGTATTAAATAAATGCGAGATATCTCTAAAATAAAACAACGTATTGAAATATAATAAAAATATAAATTCAGATATAATTATTTAAAGTAATATAAAATTAATTAAATATATATTTATCATCTAAGTTCAAATAACAAAATTCAATAATAAAAAAAACAAAATACCAGCAATAACAACAGCATTAATCACTAATAAATTAATAATTTAAAGGTTAATAGTCTGACAGGTGTTTGGTTTATAAAAATATTCATAAAAATCATTATGTTGAGATTATTTTTAAAATAAACGTTGTCAATACTAAAATATCATGATAACTCTAAAAGGACAGAGTGAAAGAAAACACAACAAACATACATTTTTAATAAGAAAAGAAGTCATAAAACTATGAATACTATCGTCCTAGTGATTAGCCTAATTATTGTCAGCGTGGTGGTGATTATTAACCCACCGTGCGGGGCTGCACTAGGACGAAGAAAGGCTAACTAAACTAGCCGGATCTCTTAAAAACCCCCGCACCGAAAGGCGCGGGGGTTTTTTTTGAGCCTGAGTTTGAAAAAGAGATTCAATAGAAGATAAATTCAAATTAAACAAGAAGTTAAGATGGCAGGGTGAGAGGATGAATGGAGCACAGTGGTTAGTACAGGCATTACGAAAACAGCAAGTTGAAACCGTCTTTGGTTATCCTGGTGGTGCGATTATGCCTGTTTATGACGCACTCTATGATGGCGGTATTGAACATATTTTATGTCGTCATGAACAAGGTGCTGCCATTGCTGCTATCGGTTTCGCCCGTTCTACTGGTACAACGGGTGTTTGTATTGCGACATCAGGCCCAGGCGCTACTAATGTTATCACTGGACTTGCTGATGCATTGTTAGACTCTGTGCCTGTTGTTGCCATTACAGGGCAAGTTGCCTCTGATTTAATTGGGACTGATGCATTTCAAGAGATTGATGTTTTAGGTCTTTCGTTGGCATGTACTAAACACAGTTTTTTAGTCTCATCTGTGGATGAATTACCAAGAGTATTATCAGAGGCATTTTCTATAGCCTCTCAAGGGCGTCCTGGCCCTGTTTTAATTGATATCCCGAAAGATGTTCAATTAGCTGATGCTTCCCATTTATCAAGTTATGAATTACCTGAGGAACAAGAATTTCCTTATCCAACACAAGAGTTAGCACAAGCTAAACAGATGTTAGCACAGGCACAAAAACCTATTTTGTATGTAGGTGGAGGTGTTGCCATGAGCAATGCAGTGGATGTATTAAGAGAGTTTGTGAAACAAACCGAAATACCTGTTGTTTCCACGTTAAAAGGGTTGGGCTGTGCTGATGCGTTAGATGATAATTATTTAGGTATGTTAGGCATGCATGGCACTAAAGCGGCAAATTATGCAGTTCAGCGTAGTGATTTATTAATTGCTGTTGGTGCGCGTTTTGATGATCGTGTCACGGGGCGATTAAATACTTTTGCGCCTAATGCCAAGGTTATCCATATCGATATCGATCATGCAGAATTAAATAAATTGAAACAGGCGCATGTTGCGTTATTGGGGGATGCTAAGGGGTTGTTGCCTGTATTGTCTCAGTCATTATCTATCGCATCTTGGCAACAAGAAGTACAAGAATTAAAAACAGAACATGCTTGGCGTTATGATCATCCGGGTTCTGCAATTTATGCCCCTTTGTTATTAAAACAATTATCAGATGCCAAACCTAAAAATACTGTTGTGACAACAGATGTTGGCCAGCATCAAATGTGGTCGGCGCAACATATGGCATTTGATGCACCTGAAAATTTTATTACCTCAAGTGGTTTAGGCACCATGGGGTTTGGTATCCCGGCTGCTGTTGGTGCTCAAATTGCTAGACCTGATGCTTGTGTTATCTGCGTCTCAGGTGATGGTTCTTTTATGATGAATGTGCAGGAACTGGGCACAATCAAACGTAAACAATTACCAATCAAACTGGTGTTATTAGATAACCAACGTCTTGGTATGGTTCGCCAATGGCAAGAACTATTTTTTGAACAACGTTATAGCGAAACAATTTTAACGGATAATCCAGATTTTGTTGCCTTGGCAAAAGCATTTGATATTCCGGGGCAACGTATCACAGAAAAAGCACAGGTTGCTGATGCTATTACATGTTTATTAGAGAGCGATGGCCCTTATTTACTACAGGTATCTATCGATGACGCTGAAAATGTCTGGCCTTTAGTTCCGCCGGGCGCAAGTAATGATGAGATGATGGAGAAATCAAAATGAACCAACACAATATCACAATTGAAGCCCGTTTTTGTCCAGAGATCTTAGAACGTATCCTGAGAGTTATCCGCCATCGTGGTTTTCATATATGCTCAATGAACATGAATATCACGGAAAGTAATAATATCAATTTAAGCCTGACTGTAAGCAGCCAGCGACCATTAGAACTTTTATGCAGCCAGTTAACAAAATTAGCTGATGTTGCAGGTATTCAAGTATCACATCAACAGAAAGAGAAATTACGATTCATGAATGCACTCAGTGCCATGTAAGGATAAAAGAATGACAAAGCAAGCTGATTATATTTGGTTTAACGGTGAAATGGTTCCATGGGCTGAGGCAAAAGTGCACGTTATGTCTCACGCATTACATTATGGAACTTCTGTGTTTGAAGGTGTGCGTTGTTATGATTCTCATAAAGGACCAGTGGTTTTTCGCCATCGTGAACACATGCAACGTTTACATGATTCGGCAAAAATTTATCGTATGCCAGTTGAGCAAAGTGTTGACGAATTAATGGAAGCATGTCGCACAACTTTACGTAAAAACAAATTAGTCAGTGCTTATATTCGCCCATTAGTTTTCATCGGTGATGTTGGTATGGGGGTTAATCCTCCGGCCGGTTATAAAACGGATGTGATTATCGCTGCATTCCCTTGGGGAGCCTATCTTGGTGAAGAGGCTTTAGATAAAGGTATCGATGCGATGGTTTCTTCTTGGCATCGTGCGGCACCAAACACTATTCCAACCGCAGCAAAAGCTGGTGGTAACTATTTATCATCATTATTAGTGGGTAGCGAAGCGCGCCGTCATGGCTATCAAGAAGGGATAGCATTAGATGTTCATGGCTATTTATCAGAAGGTGCAGGTGAAAATTTATTTGAAGTAAAAGATGGGATTATTTTTACACCTCCATTTACTTCGTCGGCTCTGCCGGGGATAACTCGTGATGCCATTATTAAACTGGCAAAAGATCTGGGTTATGAAGTACGAGAGCAAGTGCTTTCTCGGGAATCACTCTATCTTGCAGATGAAGTCTTTATGTCAGGTACAGCGGCAGAAATTACACCTGTACGTAGCGTTGATGGTATTCAAGTAGGTATCGGACGTTGTGGTCCTGTGACCAAAGCAATTCAAAAAGCGTTCTTTGGTCTGTTCACGGGTGAAACAGAAGACAAATACGGCTGGTTAGATCCAATCAATTCATAAACATAATCAAATAAATTTGTTTAGTGAGTAGATGTTCCCTACTCGCTTTCTTTATCGCAGGAGTGTGAAAAATGCCTAAATACCGTTCAGCAACAACGACACATGGTCGTAATATGGCGGGAGCCCGTGCCTTATGGCGTGCAACGGGAATGACTGATGCTGATTTTGGTAAACCCATTATCGCAGTTGTGAACTCATTTACGCAATTTGTACCAGGTCATGTGCATCTTCGGGATTTAGGAAAATTGGTTGCTGAGCAAATTGAAGCAGCTGGTGGTGTTGCTAAAGAATTTAATACCATTGCAGTTGATGATGGTATCGCAATGGGGCACGGTGGAATGCTCTATTCTTTACCATCGCGTGAGCTTATTGCTGATTCTGTTGAGTATATGGTTAATGCACATTGTGCTGATGCGATGGTGTGTATCTCAAACTGCGACAAGATCACCCCAGGAATGTTAATGGCGTCTTTACGTTTAAATATCCCTGTTATTTTTGTCTCTGGTGGTCCAATGGAAGCGGGAAAAACGAAGCTTTCAGACCAACTGATCAAATTAGATCTGGTTGATGCCATGATCCAAGGCGCAAACCCAAATGTCAGTGATGCTGATAGTGAACAAATTGAACGATCAGCTTGCCCAACGTGTGGATCGTGTTCGGGTATGTTTACTGCAAATTCCATGAACTGTTTAACTGAAGCTCTGGGATTATCTCAACCGGGAAATGGCTCATTACTTGCGACACATGCTGATCGTGAAACACTATTTATTAATGCGGGTAAGCGTATTGTTGAATTAACCAAACGCTATTATGAAAAAGATGACGAATCTGCATTACCACGCAATATTGCCAAAAAAGAAGCCTTCGAAAATGCAATGATCTTAGATATCGCAATGGGCGGCTCGACAAATACGGTTCTGCATTTATTAGCAGCAGCTCAAGAAGGTGAGGTTGATTTCACTATGGAAGATATCGACAGACTTTCTCGCCAAGTACCTCATTTATGCAAAGTAGCTCCAAGTACACAAAAATATCATATGGAAGATGTTCACCGTGCAGGTGGAGTTATGGGTATTTTAGGTGAATTAGACAGAGCCGGATTACTCAACCGCAATGTGGGTAATATCTTAGGATTAAGCTTGCCAGAAACGTTAGCACAATATGATGTGATGTTAACACAAGATGAGCAAGTAAAATCAATGTTCCAAGCAGGCCCAGCAGGTATTCGTACAACGAAAGCATTTTCTCAAAATTGTCGTTGGCCAACCTTAGATACTGATCGTGAAAACGGATGTATCCGTAGTAAAGAACATGCTTATAGCCAAGATGGTGGATTGGCGGTGTTATCTGGTAATTTAGCGGAAGATGGTTGTATCGTTAAAACAGCGGGTGTTGATGAAGATAACTTGGTCTTTAGTGGCCCCGCAAAAGTATATGAAAGCCAAGATGATGCGGTAGAGGCCATTTTAGGCGGAAAAGTAGTTGCTGGCGATGTGGTAATTATTCGCTATGAAGGCCCTAAAGGTGGCCCTGGAATGCAAGAGATGTTGTACCCAACCTCTTATTTAAAATCAATGGGATTAGGGAAAGCTTGTGCACTTATCACTGATGGACGTTTCTCTGGTGGCACATCTGGTTTATCTATCGGGCATGTTTCACCTGAAGCGGCAAATGGTGGAGTAATTGGTTTAGTGGAAGAAGGTGATATTGTCTCTATCAATATTCCAACCCGAGAAATCTCATTAAAGGTAGATGATAAAACGTTATCAGCTCGTCGTGATGCACAAAATGCCCGTGGTGATAAAGCATGGACACCACAAAATAGACAGCGCCAAGTTTCATTTGCCTTACGTGCTTACGCCTCTTTAGCCACTAGTGCCGATAAAGGCGCGGTGCGTGATAAATCTAAATTAGGGGGCTAAAAAATGGCTGCCTTTAGACCTTTAAATTCAGCGCCAAGTAGCGCTGAATATTTAAAAGCGGCGCTGAGCGCACCCGTTTATGAAGCCGCAATAGTAACCCCGCTTCAAGAGATGACAAAAATCTCTGAACGTTTAGAAAATATTATTTTAGTTAAGCGAGAAGACAGACAACCAGTTCATAGCTTTAAATTACGTGGTGCTTATACCATGATAGCGGGACTGACTCCTGAGCAAAAAGAAAAAGGTGTCGTGACGGCGTCAGCGGGGAACCACGCGCAAGGTGTTGCATTGTCAGCCAATCGAATGGGAGTAAAAGCTCTCATTGTGATGCCAGTGGCAACAGCAGATATCAAAGTTGATGCTGTTCGCCAATTTGGTGGAGAAGCTTTGCTTTATGGGGCTAATTTTGATGAAGCAAAAGCAAAAGCTATCGCGCTATCAGAAGAGATGGGATACACCTTTGTGCCGCCTTTTGATCATCCTGCTGTAATTGCTGGGCAAGCGACATTGGCGATGGAGCTTTTACAACAAGATGTTCATCTTGATCGAATTTTTGTGCCTGTTGGTGGCGGTGGCTTAATTGCAGGTGTCGCCGTATTAATCAAACAGCTTATGCCAGAGATTAAAGTAATAGGTGTTGAAGCTGAAGAAGCTGCATGCTTAAAAGCTGCTTTAGAAGTAGGGCATCCCGTTGAATTAGCAAGAGTTGGATTATTTGCTGAAGGTGTTGCGGTCAAGCGTATTGGTGATGAAACGTTTCGTTTATGCCAAAAATATGTTGATGATGTTATCACTGTGGATAGCGATGCAATTTGTGCCGCAGTAAAAGATTTATTTGAAGATGTACGTGCGATTGCAGAGCCTTCAGGTGCATTGGCATTAGCTGGGCTCAAAAAATATGTAGAAGAACACCAAATCAAAGGTGAGCGTCTTGCGCATGTTCTTTCTGGTGCAAATGTGAATTTTCATGGTTTACGCTATGTTTCTGAACGCTGTGAGCTCGGTGAAAAACGTGAAGCGCTATTAGCGGTGACTATTCCTGAACAGAAAGGAAGTTTCTTACGTTTTTGTCAAATCTTAGGTCAACGGGTTGTTACTGAGTTTAATTATCGTTATAGCGATGCTGATCCCGAAAATGCACGTATTTTTGTCGGTGTACGGTTAAGCCAAGGGTTACAAGAACGCAAAGAAATTTTACGTGAACTCACGGTAGCGGGTTATCAAGTTGCTGATTTATCTGATGATGAAATGGCAAAATTGCATGTGCGTTATATGGTTGGTGGGCGTCCGAATAAACCACTTAAAGAGCGCCTGTTTAGCTTTGAATTTCCAGAATCTCCGGGCGCTTTAATGAAGTTTCTAAAAACATTAGGGACTTATTGGAATATTACCTTATTTCATTATCGTAGCCATGGTACGGATTATGGACGTGTGCTGGTGGCATTTGAACTTCCTGAAACGGAAGGGCGTTTTGAGCGACATTTAGATGACTTGGGTTATGAGTATCATGATGAGACAGGAAACCCTTCTTTTCAATTATTCTTGTCACCGCAACCAGCAAGTTTAGTCGTGGAGTAGTCGCCAAAAAGCACTGATAACAGGTTCTTGAAGGCGTTTGTGTAATGTGCAAACGCCCAATTCAAAAGGTTCTACCATTGAAATATTATCAAGTGAAGAGATGCGATTACGTACAGGTTCAGGACAGTTATCAACGACAACCTGAGGGATAAGTGCAATACCACAACCTAATGCCACCATTGAAACAATTGCTTCATGTCCCGAAACCGTCGCATAAATTGAGGGATTATGGATACGATGACGCTTAAACCATAGTGCGATCCGTTGTCTTGATGGGCCATGTTCAGGAATGATAAACGGAATATTGAGCCAATCTGGTTTCTCTTGAGTTGCAAGATGGCGAACATTGCAAGGTAGTGCTGGTGCAATCAGCACTAATGGGATTTCACCTATTTTTTCAAAACAGATATTTTCAGGAAGTTTGTCAGGTTTACCCGCGATACCTAAATCCGCTTCATCAGATTGCACTTTATCGACCGCATCAGCCGCATCACCTGTCGTGAGTTTTATTTCGACTAATGGGTTTTCAGCTCGAAAACGATCAAGAATAGGAGGTAAATGACTGTAAGCGGCAGTCACAGAACAGAATAGGCGTAACTCACCAGAAAGGCTGGGGCTATTTTGATTTAGCGTGTGTTTAAGTTGCTTATATTGCAATAAGGTTTGTTGGGCATAGCGCTTTAATTGTTCGCCAGCATCAGTAAGGGTGACTTGTCGGTTGTCACGTAAAAACAGTGGATGGCCTAAGCTTTCCTCAAGGCGTTGAATTTGGCGAGACAGTGTAGAAGGGCTAACGTGCATTGCTTGTGCAGTCTTGGTGAAATGACAGCTTTCCGCTAAATGTACAAAGAGCTTGAGATCACGAATATCCATTGTCAGGCACTCATATGATAAAAAAGAACGTTGCATTTTTTGCAACACTATCTTGTAAATATATCAATTTAAGCAACGGCTTTCATCCCCTATAGTAAAGTCATGCAACACCTCACAGAGAGTGAGGATAATAATAGCAAACACATACACAACGATTTTGGAGTCTTCTATGGCAAATTATTTTAATACATTGAATCTGCGTCAGCAGTTGTCGCAATTAGGTAAATGTCGCTTTATGTCACGTGAAGAATTTGCTGATGAAGCAAATTACCTGAAAGGCAAAAAAGTCGTTATCGTTGGTTGCGGCGCTCAAGGCCTTAACCAAGGTTTAAATATGCGTGATTCTGGCTTGAATATCGCCTATGCATTACGCCAAGAAGCAATTAATGAAAAACGTGCATCATGGCGTCGTGCGACTGAAAATGGTTTTGAAGTTGGAACCTATGAAGCACTGATCCCACAAGCAGATTTAGTCGTTAACTTAACGCCAGACAAACAACACTCAGCGGTTGTTCAAGCGGTTCAACCACTGATGAAATCAGGTGCAGCATTAGGCTATTCTCATGGTTTTAATATCGTTGAAGTGGGCGAAAAAATTCGCGATGACATTACCGTTGTTATGGTTGCACCGAAATGTCCAGGTACCGAAGTTCGTGAAGAATATAAGCGTGGCTTTGGTGTTCCAACATTGATTGCTGTTCACCCAGAGAACGATGCAAAAGGTGAAGGTATGGCTATTGCTAAAGCATGGGCCGCGGCAACTGGTGGACATCGTGCCGGCGTTTTAGAGTCTTCTTTTGTTGCTGAAGTAAAATCAGACTTAATGGGGGAGCAAACAATTCTGTGCGGTATGTTACAAGCAGGCTCACTGTTATGTTACGACAAAATGGTTGCTGATGGCGTAGAGCCAGGTTATGCAGGTAAGCTAATTCAGTTTGGTTGGGAAACCATTACGGAAGCCTTGAAGCAAGGTGGTATCACCTTGATGATGGACAGATTATCTAATCCAGCAAAAATGCGTGCCTATGCATTATCAGAACAATTGAAAGAGATCATGGCTCCGCTGTTTGCTAAACATATGGATGACATCATTTCAGGGAAATTCTCTGAGACAATGATGGCTGACTGGGCAAATGATGATAAAAACTTGCTGACATGGCGTGAAGAGACCGGAGCGAGTGCCTTCGAAAATTACCCTGAATATGAGGGGAAAATCAGCGAGCAAGAGTACTTTGATCACGGAGTATTAATGGTTGCAATGGTTAAAGCTGGTGTTGAATTAGCCTTTGATACGATGATTGAAGCGGGTATCTTTGCTGAATCAGCATATTATGAATCACTGCATGAGTTGCCATTAATCGCAAATACCATTGCTCGTAAGCGTTTATATGAAATGAACGTGGTTATCTCTGATACCGCAGAATACGGTAACTATCTGTTCTCATTCGCTGTTGTTCCTATGCTGAAAGAGTTTATGACAACATTGCAATCTGGTGATTTAGCGAAAAAAGTTCAAGATAATGGAACAGATAACGCACAATTACGTGATATCAATGAAGCAATTCGTCAGCACCCAATTGAAGCCGTAGGTAAAACATTGCGCGGGTATATGACGGATATGAAGAAGATTGCCGTCGCCAACTAACTTTCTGATTTTTCGTCGCTCTTTACGCGATAAGTGCGTTGGCTTCGCTCTGTTACCCAAGGCACATACTGATTGATTTTTCGTCGTTATTTACGCGATAAGTGCGTTGGCTACACTCGGTTACCGAAGTCACATACTGATGTATGCTCCTTGGGATAACCTCCTTTGCCGCCTTCTTCTCACGTAAATAGCTTAGAAAAATAAGCAGAAAATAAAGATTAAATTTTATTGAAACCGTATTTCTTCATAGAGTACGGTTTTTTGTTTTTATAGTTTAAGGAAAATTGAAAGGGGGAATACTCAAGACTTTGGCTGGTTTCTGCTACAATTATCCCCCGTTATGTTCTTGGTTAATGAAGTTTGGAAAAAGTATGCGATTAAATCCCGGTCAGCAAAAAGCAGTTGAATATGTGTCAGGTCCTTGTTTGGTCTTGGCTGGCGCAGGGTCGGGTAAAACACGGGTTATTACTAATAAAATTGCACACCTTATTCGTCAATGCCAATATCCCGCAAAACAGATTGTGGCGGTTACTTTTACCAATAAAGCTGCGCGTGAAATGAAAGAGCGTGTTGCTCAAACATTAGGGCGCCAAGAAGCGAAGGGATTGATGATCTCAACGTTCCATACATTGGGATTGGAAATTATTAAACGCGAATATAAAGCGTTAGGGATTAAAGCTAAATTTTCATTATTTGACGATCAAGACCAGTCTGCACTACTCAAAGAATTAACAGTAGATTTATTAGAAGAAGATAAAGATTTACTTTCTCAGTTAAAGAGCCAAATCTCTAACTGGAAAAACGATATGCTCACGCCAGAACAAGCAATTGGAATGGCGAGATCGCAACAAGACCATACTTTTGCCGAATGCTTTCGACGTTATGAACAACATCTGCGTAGCTGTAATGTGCTCGACTTTGATGACTTAATTAGCCGACCAACCCTATTATTGCGCACAAATGAAGAAGTCAGAGAGCGCTGGCAAAGACGTATCCGCTATTTGTTGGTGGATGAATATCAAGATACCAATACAAGCCAATATGAATTGGTAAAGTGGTTGGTAGGCGAAAGGGCTCGTTTTACCGTTGTTGGTGATGATGATCAATCCATTTATTCATGGCGTGGTGCTCGCCCTCAAAATCTCGTGTTGTTACAAAAAGACTTTCCACAACTCAATGTAATCAAACTTGAACAAAATTATCGATCTTCAGGGCGCATTTTAAAATCAGCGAATATATTGATTGAAAATAACCCTCATGTTTTTGAAAAACGATTATTTTCTGAATTAGGTTATGGTGATGAACTGCGAGTTTTAACGGCAAATAATGAAGAGCATGAAGCAGAGCGTGTAGCGGGTGAATTAATTGCTCACCATTTTATTAATAAAACGAATTATAAAGATTACGCGATACTTTATCGTGGTAACCATCAGTCTCGTGTTTTTGAAAAATATCTGATGCAAAATCGCATTCCTTATCGTATTTCAGGGGAAACCTCCTTTTTCTCACGAGAGGAAATAAAAGATATTCTTGCTTATTTGCGAGTCATTACTAATCCTGATGATGATGCGGCATTTTTACGTATTGTGAATAAACCTCGTCGTGAAATTGGACCAATAACAATCCAAAAATTAGGTGAATGGGCAAAAATTCGAGATAAAAGCTTATACAATGCCTGTTTTGATTTAGGGTTAAGCCAAACGCTAACTGGACGAGGTTTAAATTCATTACAAGCATTCTCACAATGGATGTCACGTATAGTGCAAAAATCGGAACGAGAGCCACTGCTGGCTGTGCGCGATTTATTGCATGAAATGGATTATGAAAGTTGGTTATATGAAACCTCAAGTAGTGCAAAAGCTGCAGAAATGAGGATGAAAAATATTAATCAGCTATTCTCATGGATGAGTGAAATGCTAGAAGGTAATGAATTACATGAACCTATGACTCTTTCTCAAGTGGTTAACCGCTTTACTCTGCGCGATATGATGGAGCGCGGTGAAACAGAAGAAGAGCTAGATCAGGTTCAGTTAATGACATTGCATGCCTCTAAAGGTCTTGAATTTCCACATGTTTTTTTAGTGGGAATGGAAGAAGGTATATTGCCACATCAAAGCAGTATTGATGAAGATAATGTTGAAGAAGAGCGACGCCTTGCTTATGTGGGCATTACTCGTGCACAAAAAACACTCACGTTTACATTATGCAAAGAAAGACGTCAATATGGCGAATTAATTCGACCAGATCCAAGTCGTTTTCTGTATGAATTACCTCAAGATGATTTAAATTGGGATACTAATAAAAAGAAAGCGTTAAGTGCAGAAGAGAAGCAAGAAAAAGGGCAAAAGGGTGTGGCGGGATTAAGAGCAATGCTAGCAAAACATAAATCTGAATAATTTATTAGTTATTAAAATTAACCCCTTGTCATATAAATGTACAAGGGGTTTTTATTTTTGTATAAGTAAAAAGTTAACTTATACGAGAGCTATTTTGTTCTTCAATCATTAAAGACCAATGCACATAACTCTGTAGTTGGATCTCTTCTTGGAGATTTTCAGCCCGTAATGGGTGCTCATTAAGCCACTGATAAGGCAGGGTAATAATGAGTGTTTCACCCTCAGTACGTAATCGCAATGCGGGAAGTGTGTCATCGCGGCGACGGCTAGCAAAAATAATAGCCAATCGCAGTAGACGCACTAATTGATAGGCTTGATTTATCGGCAATGCATTTTGATGATTAAGAGGGGCAAGATCGATAATTCCCATTTGATTTCTTAATAACGATGCTAATAAACGTCGTTGTGCTGGTGTGTATCCAGGTAAATCAAGATGAGAAAGTAGATAGCTTGCATGTGACGGTGCTTGACGAAAATCAACACTGAGCCCAATTTCATGTAATGCACAGGCACTATTAAGTAATTCACGACAACGATTATCTAACTGCCAACTTTTACTGACTTGAATAAAAAAGTGTTCAGCCAGTTGTTGTACGCGGTGTGCTTGCTCAATTTCAATTTGAAAACGACGTTGGATATTGCGAAGGGTGCGTTGGCGAATATCTTGCTCAATAGGTAAGTGCAACATGCCATAGACTAGCCCTTCTCTTAATGCGCCTCCCGCAAGGATCATATTTTTAATGTGCAAGGTTTCAAATATGGCGATCAAAATAGCAAGTCCACTTGGAAACACTAAGGCTCGTTCAAAAGTGAGTCCTTCAATTTCCAACTCTTCCAACTTTCCACATTCAATTGCTTTATGTTTAAGTCGTTCCAACTTAGGCAAGGTAATTAATTCATCCATTCCTTGCGCAATCATGATCTCTTGCAGAGCTTGAACAGTACCAGATGCACCTACGCAGACTTGCCAGCCTTGTTGAAGTAATTTCTCTGCAACAGGGGCGAGTATCGCTTTCGCTGCATTTTGTGCTTTGGCAAAATTTTCTTGAGTGAGAGTGCGATCAGTAAAATAGCGCTCTAACCAAGTCACGCAACCCATACTTAGGCTCATCAATTGCGTCGTTTTAGCGCCGGTACCTGTCACTAACTCAGTGCTTCCACCACCAATATCCACCACTAAACGTTGTTCTGCACCACCTGTGGTATGTGCAACACCACGGTAGATAAGGCGTGCTTCCTCCTCACCACTAATGACATGAACCGTATTACCCAGAATTTCAGAGGCTTTAGCGACAAAAATATCTGCATTTTTAGCAATACGTAATGTGGCTGTTGCGACGACTTTGATTTGTTCTGCTGGAATATCACGTAGATATTCAGAAAACAGTCGTAAACATTGCCAACCGCGTTCCATTGCCTGTTCTGACAATTCATTTTCACTGTTTAGGCCCGCAGCGAGTCGAACTTTACGTTTCACACGGGAAAGTACTTGTATTGAACCCGCAATTTCTCGAACGACTAACATATGAAAACTGTTAGAACCTAAATCAATAGCAGCATAAAGTGATGAAGATTTCAGCATAATTTATGGATGACTCGGGCGTTTATTTCGGTTGTTACGTTGAGTATTATTTCCTCGGTTTCGCGACGGCGCATTATTGCGACGAGGCTGATTTTGGCGAGGGCGGTGACGGCGTTTAGGCTCAGGAAGATCTGTCAATAACGCATCACTATTATATTTACTCACAGGAATAGCATGTTGAATATAGGTCTCAATTGCAGGTAAATTTAGGGCATATTCTTCACACGCAAGACTGATTGAATTACCACTATTACCCGCACGTCCAGTTCTACCAATGCGGTGAACATAATCTTCACAATCATCAGGTAAATCATAGTTAAAAACATGTGTTACAGATGGAATATGAAGACCTCTAGCAGCAACGTCGGTGGCAACCAGAATATCAATATTACCTTGGGTAAAATCTTCTAAAATACGCAGACGTTTTTTCTGAGGAACATCACCTGTTAATAAACCAACGCGGTGTCCATCTGCGGCAAGGTGTGCCCAAATGTCGTCACAACGATGTTTTGTATTGGCGAAAATGATACAGCGATCAGGCCATTCTTCTTCAATTAACGTTTGAAGAAGGCGCATTTTCTCTTCATTTGAAGGATAAAAAAGCTCTTCTTTTATACTAAAACCTGTTTTTTGTTCAGGTTCAACTTCAACGTATTCAGGGTTATTCATTTGTTCAAAGGCAAGTTCTCTTACACGGTAAGATAGTGTTGCAGAGAACAACATATTCATACGCTCAGCCGCAACTGGCATACGGCGGAAGATCCAACGAATATCTTTAATAAAGCCGAGATCGTACATTCTGTCCGCTTCATCAAGTACTACAACTTGAATTGCGCTAAGATTAATATGACCTTGCTTAACATAGTCAATTAAGCGCCCAGTTGTGCCAATAACAATATCGACACCATTACTTAATACTTTTAGTTGTTCATCATAGCCGTCGCCACCATAGGCGAGACCCATCTTAATCCCTGTGCTTTGTGCAAGCTCTTTAGCATCAGAATAAATCTGCACGGCTAATTCGCGTGTTGGTGCCATAATAAGAGCACGAGGTTGGTTCGCTTCATGCCCTTCTTTTGCAGGGTGCGTTAAAAGATAATGAAACGTTGAGGTTAAAAACGCCAACGTTTTGCCTGTTCCTGTTTGGGCTTGCCCGGCAATGTCTTGACCTTTCACAGTGATAGGTAACGTCAATGCCTGAATTTGTGTACAATTAGAGAACCCTTTTTTCTCAAGGGCTTCTATCACTTTTGGATGCAAGGCGAAGTCGGAAAACTTCTTTTCTGTCAAATATGTTTTGCTCATAATGTAATAGAATATCAGTTATGGGTTGCATTACAAAAGTTTATCCGCTGAAATGCAGACAGACTTTTGTTATTTAATGTTACACTGGTACGGTCAATATTATTCTTTGGAGTAGAACAATGAGCGATAAAATCCTTCACTTATCTGACAGCAAATTCGATGCTGATGTATTAAATGCAACCGGCCCCGTGCTCGTTGATTTCTGGGCTGAATGGTGTGGCCCATGTAAAATGATTGCTCCTATTCTAGATGAAGTTGCAACAGAATACGCTGGTAAATTAACAGTTGCGAAGCTAAACATCGATCAAAACCCACTAACAGCACCAAAATACGGTATTCGTGGCATTCCTACACTGATTTTATTCAAAAATGGTGCAGTTGCAGCGACTAAAGTAGGTGCGTTGTCAAAAACTCAACTAAAAGAGTTTTTAGACGAAAATATCTAATTTGATTTAGATATCAAAAATAAAGTAGGACGTTTAGACCTTGTCAGTATTTCTGTTATTGACCGCTAGACGTCCGCTTCGAAGCATGATAAGTTAGCGCCACTTACTTACATAATATATCGGATCTTCTTGTCAATATGATTAGACATGATTAAATAAGTCTGAGATATTGAATATCAAGCGTGCAAAGTAATAGAATTGAATAACATGATATGATATTTAATCTAATATGATATTTAATATAAGTAATCTGAATTCATCTAACCAGTCAAGTTGCCTTAGAATAATCTATAGTATTCAGGGAATATAAATTTTTCCAAGTATGTTCCTAACCCATAAGTTGAAAGTACACTCATAGCATTAAGACAATGAATGTCACTTCTCTGGGTATAAAGCAGACTGGTCTAATAGTATTAATACTCTCTAACATTATCATTTTAGTTATACCCTTATGTTAGAAAGTTATAATCTGTAATTTTACACATGACGAAACTGACAGCGATTCGCTGTTATACTATTCACGTTCATAGTTCGAGAGTTACCCCGAGTTATTAAGAACCCACCATTATGAATCTTACCGAATTAAAAAATACGCCGGTATCAGAACTGATAGCACTTGGCGAAAATATGGGGCTAGAGAACCTGGCTCGAATGAGAAAGCAAGACATTATTTTCTCTATCTTGAAGCAACACGCGAAAAGTGGAGAAGATATTTTCGGTGACGGTGTGCTGGAAATATTGCAGGATGGCTTCGGCTTCCTACGTTCCGCAGACAGTTCCTACCTTGCTGGTCCCGATGATATCTACGTTTCTCCAAGTCAAATTCGCCGCTTTAACCTTCGCACTGGTGACACCATCGCAGGGAAAATCCGTCCTCCTAAAGAAGGTGAACGCTATTTTGCCCTCCTAAAAGTTAATGAAGTTAACTTTGATAAACCAGAAAATGCCCGCAGTAAAATCCTCTTTGAAAACTTAACACCTTTACATGCTAATAATCGTTTACGCATGGAACGTGGTAATGGTTCAACAGAAGACTTA
The DNA here is from genome assembly GCF_040138965.1 of Proteus sp. fly-1089. Taxonomy (NCBI): domain Bacteria; kingdom Pseudomonadati; phylum Pseudomonadota; class Gammaproteobacteria; order Enterobacterales; family Morganellaceae; genus Proteus; species Proteus sp. fly-1089. The sequence goes on along the minus strand of NZ_JBEETS010000005.1, from coordinate 246,549 downwards.
ACTGCGCGTGTTCTTGACTTAGCCGCACCAATCGGCCGTGGTCAACGTGGTCTTATTGTTGCTCCACCAAAAGCAGGTAAAACAATGTTGCTGCAAAATATCGCAGCAAATATTGCTCATAATTACCCTGATTGCGTATTGATGGTACTTCTGATTGATGAACGTCCAGAAGAAGTAACTGAGATGCAACGCTTGGTAAAAGGTGAAGTTATCGCCTCTACCTTTGATGAACCAGCTTCTCGCCACGTACAAGTTGCAGAGATGGTCATCGAAAAAGCAAAACGCTTAGTTGAGCATAAAAAAGACGTTATCATCTTGTTAGATTCTATTACTCGTTTAGCGCGTGCTTATAACACTGTTGTACCTTCGTCAGGTAAAGTGTTAACTGGTGGTGTGGATGCAAACGCATTGCATCGCCCTAAACGTTTCTTCGGAGCAGCTCGTAATGTTGAAGAAGGTGGTAGTTTAACTATCATTGCAACAGCGCTCGTTGATACTGGTTCTAAAATGGACGAAGTTATCTACGAAGAATTTAAAGGTACAGGTAATATGGAATTGCACCTGTCTCGTAAAATTGCTGAAAAACGTGTTTTCCCAGCGATCGATTATAATCGTTCTGGTACACGTAAAGAAGAATTGCTGACGACCCAAGATGAGCTACAAAAAATGTGGATCCTGCGTAAGATTATTCATCCGATGGGTGAAATCGACGCGATGGAATTCCTCATTAATAAATTAGCGATGACGAAGACAAATGAAGAGTTCTTTGACTTTATGAAACGCTCATAAGATTTATTAACAAAGCGGCTGAGCTAATAACAACATTAAAATATTAAAAGAGTGTGCTCTGTTACAGAATAAGTAATATCCCCTCAATTTATATGCTGTTAAGCTCGTTTACTTTGTTAGAATGACGATATGATAAAAACGCCACACTATTGTGGCGTTTTTTTATGGGTGTAATTAAATTTTGAGTGCAATATTTTAGCGAGAAGTTGGTATATATATTGCATGTTTTAGTAATTGATAAAAATAGCGATGGCATCAATAAAAAATAGTTAAGGAAAACTTATAATTGATGAAGGGTGGTGGGTTTTGAAGAAACTCGTCGTGGTGGAGCTGGAAAAAAGAATAAAAACACATGGAAGGGTAAAATAACCAGCTATATTTATTATAGAGAACAGTACTGTGGATATACTAAAAATGAGCACAAGCGTTTTTTATGTGTTCTTATTTTCTTTCGCATTTTTATTCTTTGCTCGTAAAATTGCAAAAAAAATAGGACTCGTGGATAAACCAAATTATCGTAAAAAACATCATGGATTGATCCCTCTTGTGGGCGGGATTTCAGTCTATTTTGGTATTGTTTTCGCATTTTATATTTCAGATATCTACATTCCTCATAAGGAATTATATCTGGCATGTGCGGGACTTCTTGTTTTTATCGGTGCGTTAGATGATCGCTTTGATATTAGTGTCAAAATAAGAGCAACTATCCAAGCATTTGTTGGGATCGTGATGATGGTGGGGGCAGGATTAAAACTGGACACACTTGGTCATGCTTTTGGTCCTTGGGAAATGCATTTAGGGCCTTTTGGTTACATTGTGACACTTTTTGCCGTTTGGGCTGCAATTAATGCTTTCAATATGGTTGATGGTATTGATGGGTTATTAGGTGGTCTTTCTTGTGTTTCTTTTGGCGCGTTAGGTATTTTGTTATATCAAAGTGGTAATTCTGCGCTCGCATTCTGGTGTTTCTCATTTATTGCTGCAATTTTGCCTTATATCCTTTTGAACCTAGGGGTCTGCGGTAAAAAATTCAAAGTCTTTATGGGGGATGCTGGTAGTACCCTGATCGGGTTTACTATCATTTGGCTATTAGTTGCATCAACACAGACTCAGCCTCGTCCTGTAAAAGCAGTCACTGCATTATGGATAATTGCTATTCCTCTTATGGATATGGTGGCAATTATGTACCGCCGTTTACGTAAAGGGATGAGCCCTTTCTCACCAGACCGTCAACATATTCATCATTTGATTATGCGTGCGGGTTTTACCTCTCGCCAAGCCTTTATTTTAATAACGCTGGCTGCTGCACTTTTAGCCGCGATTGGTATTATCGGTCAAAACCTATCATTTGTCCCTGAATGGTTCATGTTGGCATTATTCTTGCTTGCATTTGTTATGTATGGTTATTGCATTAAACGCGCGTGGCGGGTCGCTCGTTTTATTAAACGACATAAGCGTCGCTTACGTAGAGCAACACAACAGCATTAATATAAGCAGAGGTCTTTTAACGTGATGAACTCGGAAAATAACGCTTCCCGACAGGGTAATCAGCCAGATAACGAACTCGATATCCGAGGTCTTTGTTGTGCGCTTTGGTCAGGAAAAAGCTGGATTATAGGGTTCGCTCTGCTTTTTGCTGTGATTGCACTTGGGGCATCATATTTGATGCAACCTAAATGGAGTGCAATTGCAATGACAGAGAAACCAACGATAAATAACTTAGGCAGTTATTATTCGCAATCTCAGTTTTTACGTAATCTTGATACACAAATTAATCCATCAGCACAAACCCCAGCTTTAAGTATCCCTGATGAAGCTTATCAAGAGTTTGTTACTCAAATTGCTGCTTTTGATACTCGCCGCGAGTTTTGGCTACAAACGGATTATTTCAAGCAACGCAAAGAAAACGATGAGCAAGCTAATGCAGCGTTATTGGATGAGTTAATTAATAATATTCAATTTACGCCTTCTGATGAGAAAAAATTGGTTAATGATCAATTAAGACTCATTGCAGAATCATCAAAAGAGGCGAGCCAATTATTAAATGAGTATATCGCTTTCGCTAATAAAAGAGCGTCTACTCATCTTAATGAAGAAGTGATAACTGCATGGGCAACAAGAACACAGTCAATGAAAGCGTTAGTTAAACGCCAAGAAATGGCGGCTCAAGCGGCTTACCAACGTCAAATTAACTTATTAGAGCAATCAATAAAAGTTGCTGAGAAACAAGGTATTTCTCAAAAACAGACATCCATTGCGATTGATGAGTTGCCTGACTCTAAATTATTCCTGCTAGGTGTTCCTCTATTGCAATCGCAACTAGAAACTTTAGTGGCGACAGGTGCTGATTTTGATGGTGATTATGATCAAAATACAGCAATGTTAGCGACCCTCACTGTGGGAGCAAAATTGCAAGATAACTTCCAAACTTACCGTTTCTTACGTACTCCTGAAGATCCTGTAAAACGTGATAGTCCTCGCCGTGCCTTTATGATGGTACTTTGGGGGGCAATTGGGGTATTAGCAGGCGCAGGTGTTGCATTAGTAAGACGTAGCTCATTAAAAAAATAATAACTATTAAATTTTGTCATTGATGACAATAACGAGACATCAGGTGTTTCGGCACCTGATGTATTGAGTATAAGGGCATATTGCTTTCCCAAAAATAAGCGATATAACAACGAAAAAAAGAGAGCCACTGTGAAAGTGTTGACTGTTTTTGGCACACGCCCTGAAGCGATAAAAATGGCACCTTTAGTGCACGCTTTAGCAAATGATGATTCGTTTGAAGCGAAGGTATGTGTTACGGCCCAACATCGAGAAATGCTTGATCAGGTATTAAATCTTTTTGAGATCAAACCAGATTACGATCTCAATATTATGAAACCAGGACAAGATTTAACGGATATTACCTGTCGTATTTTAGAAGGGTTAAAACCGGTATTAGCATCATTCCAACCTGATGTTGTTTTGGTGCATGGTGATACAACGACAACCATGGCAGCAAGTTTAGCCGCTTTTTATCAACGCATTCCAGTTGGCCATGTGGAAGCAGGGTTGCGTACAGGCAATCTTTATTCACCATGGCCAGAAGAAGCCAACCGTACCATTGCAGGGCATCTTGCCATGTATCATTTCGCACCAACAGAGACAGCAAAATTAAATCTGGTACGAGAAGCGGTTGCAGATAAAAATATTTTTGTTACTGGAAATACTGTTATTGATGCACTGTTTTGGGTGAGTGATAGAGTGATGGGCAATCAAACACTCTTAAATGAACTCGCTGTAAACTATCCTTTTATTCAGCCAGATAAAAAAATGATCCTTGTGACGGGACATCGTCGCGAAAGCTTTGGTGGTGGTTTCGAACGTATTTGCCAAGCATTAGCTGAAATCGCCTTAGCACATCCTGATGTTGAAGTTGTCTATCCTGTTCACTTAAACCCAAATGTGAGTGAGCCTGTTCAACGTATTCTTCACGGCATTGACAACATTAAACTAATACAACCACAAGATTATCTCCCATTTGTTTATCTAATGAACCATGCTTACCTTATTTTGACTGACTCTGGTGGCATTCAAGAAGAAGCGCCTTCATTAGGTAAACCTGTTCTTGTCATGCGTGATACCACAGAACGTCCAGAAGCGGTTGAAGCGGGTTCTGTTCGTTTGGTGGGAACCGATACCAAACGTATTGTTAGCGAAGTAACCTCTTTATTGACAGACGAAAACGCATATCACCAAATGAGTAAGGCGACAAACCCTTATGGTGATGGACATGCCTGCCAACGTATTCTTGAAGCATTGAAAAAAAATCAGGTGACATTATGAGTTTTGAAACTATTTCTGTTATCGGCCTCGGCTACATTGGTTTACCTACAGCGGCAGCTTTTGCCTCTCGTAAAAAAAGCGTCATCGGTGTTGATGTTAATCAGCATGCAGTTGATACAATTAATAAAGGTCAAATTCACATTGTTGAACCTGATCTTGATAAAGTTGTTAAACAAGCCGTTGAAGAGGGGCACTTAAAAGCCTACACCACCCCACAGCCAGCAGATGCTTTCCTTATTGCGGTACCAACACCTTTTAAAGGTGAACATGAACCTGATTTGGCTTATGTTGAATCGGCAGCTCGCTCTATTGCACCTGTACTGAAAAAAGGTGACCTTATTATCCTAGAATCGACGTCACCTGTTGGTTCTACTGAACAAATGGCACAGTGGTTAGCTGAAGCTCGTCCAGATTTAACCTTCCCTCATCAAGACGGTGAAGAAGCAGATATTGATATTGCTTATTGTCCTGAGCGTGTATTACCTGGTCAGGTTATGATTGAGCTTATTCGCAATGACCGAGTTGTTGGTGGGATGAACCGTAAATCTTCCGAGCGTGCGAGTGAGCTATACAAAATTTTCCTTGAGGGTGAATGTGTTATCACCAATGCGCGTACCGCAGAAATGTGTAAGCTAACGGAAAATAGCTTCCGTGATGTTAATATTGCATTTGCTAACGAATTATCACTGATCTGCGCTGACCAAGATATCAACGTGTGGGAGCTAATTAGCTTGGCGAACCGCCATCCACGCGTCAATATTTTACAACCAGGCCCCGGTGTTGGTGGACACTGTATTGCAGTTGATCCTTGGTTTATCGTGTCACAAAATCCAAAGCAATCTCGTTTAATTCACACTGCGCGTTTAGTCAATGATGGCAAACCTGTGTGGGTTATTGATCAAGTGAAAGCGGCGGTTGCGGATTGTCTGACTGAAACGGGTAAACGCGCTAATGAAATTAAAATAGCCTGCTTTGGTTTAGCCTTTAAACCTAACATTGATGATTTACGTGAAAGCCCAGCCATGAACATCACTAAACAAGTGGCAGATTGGCACAGCGGTACAACATGGGCTGTTGAACCTAATATTCATGAGTTACCAACCAAACTGAAAGGGATCACGGAGTTAGTGTCAACTGAGCAAGCATTAAAAGATGCGGATATTGTCTTAATGCTCGTTGATCATCAGCAATTTAAAGCGATCCCTGGTAGTAAAGTCACTCAAAAATGGATTGTAGATACTAAAGGAGTATGGCGTTGAAACGCATTCTAGTTACAGGTGGAGCCGGTTTTATCGGCTCTGCTGTTGTTCGACATATTATTGAAAACACCAATGACAGCGTTGTTGTGGTGGATAAGCTGACTTATGCCGGTAATTTAGAGTCATTAGCGACAGTAGCTAACAGCGAACGCTATGCGTTTGAGCAAGTTGATATCTGTGATAGAGCAGAGCTTGACCGTTTATTTTCTCAATATCAACCAGATGTTGTGATGCATTTAGCGGCTGAAAGTCATGTTGACCGTTCTATTGATGGCCCTGCGGCATTTATTGAAACCAATATTGTCGGTACTTACACATTACTGGAAGCGGCTCGCCATTATTGGCAAGTACTCTCTGAAGATAAGAAAGCGGCATTTCGTTTTCACCATATATCAACAGATGAGGTGTATGGCGATCTAGAAGGTACAGATGATTTCTTTACTGAAACCACACCTTATGCCCCAAGTAGCCCTTATTCTGCTTCTAAAGCATCAAGTGACCATTTAGTACGTGCATGGTTACGGACTTACGGTTTACCTACGGTGATCACAAACTGTTCAAATAACTACGGTCCTTATCACTTCCCTGAAAAATTGATCCCTTTAATTATTTTAAATGCGATTTCAGGAAAGCCATTACCTGTCTATGGAAAAGGTGAGCAAATTCGTGATTGGCTCTATGTTGAAGATCATGCTCGAGCACTCTATTTAGTCGCAACAACAGCAACACCGGGTAAAACCTACAATATTGGTGGTCATAATGAGCGCCGTAATATTGATGTTGTTAAAACAATTTGTGCGCTATTAGAAGAGTTATATCCAGCAAAACCTGAAGGTATTTCTCAATACGCTGATTTAATTACATATGTAAAAGATAGACCTGGTCATGATCTGCGTTATGCCATTGATGCTGCGAAAATTGAAGCTGAATTAGGTTGGAAGCCCGAAGAGACATTTGAATCAGGTATTCGTAAAACTGTTTTGTGGTACTTAAATAACGAAACATGGTGGAAACGTGTACTTGATGGCTCTTACGCAGGTGAACGTTTAGGGCTTGGAAACTGATTAAGTAAAAGGATAAATGATGAAAGGTATTATTCTAGCGGGTGGCTCTGGTACACGACTACATCCGATAACCAAAGGGGTATCGAAGCAGTTATTGCCTATCTACGATAAGCCCATGATCTATTATCCGCTTTCAGTTCTGATGCTTGCTGGTATTCGAGATATTTTGATCATTACAACACCCGATGACATGACCTCATTCCAACGTTTATTAGGTGATGGTTCTGCATTTGGTGTTCATCTTCAATATAAAATACAGCCATCGCCAGATGGTTTAGCTCAAGCGTTTATTTTAGGTGAAGAATTTATTGGTGATGATCATTGCTGTTTAGTGCTAGGCGATAATATCTATTTTGGTCAAGGCTTTAGTCCAAAACTAAAACAAGTTGCTCAACGTGAACGGGGAGCGACAGTTTTTGGTTATCAAGTCATGGATCCTGAACGATTTGGTGTTGTTGAATTTGATGATGATTTTAAAGTGCTGTCGATTGAAGAAAAGCCGGAACAACCTAAATCTAATTGGGCTGTAACAGGGCTTTACTTCTACGACAACCGTGTGGTTGATTTTGCTAAAAAAGTAAAACCCTCTATTCGTGGTGAACTAGAAATTACGTCTATTAATCAGATGTATCTTGAGTGTGGCGAGCTTAATGTTGAACTGTTAGGGCGTGGTTTTGCATGGTTAGATACCGGCACTCACGACAGTTTAATTGAGGCTAGTACTTTTGTTCAAACCGTTGAAAAGCGCCAAGGATTTAAAGTGGCGTGTCTTGAAGAGATTGCTTGGCGTAATGGATGGCTCAATGATGACCAAGTAAGAGAAAGTGCAAAATCACTGTCTAAAACGGGTTATGGTCGCTATCTATTGGATTTATTACATGTCCGTCCTCGCCAATATTAATTATCTTGAGTGGGAAAGTGAATTTTTCTCACTCAAAACAGGGCGTCTTGAGTTTGATACTCAAGCGCCTGCATTAATAGACAAACAGCTTGATGCATTTGCTCTGGTTCAAGCTAAAGTCGCATCTCATGAGCTTTCACTCATCGATAAACTCAGTCAATTAGGTTTTCAATTTGCGGAAGGTGAAATTGATTTTAAACTTCCAATTGGCATAGAAAATGCTTGTAAGAAAGCGCCCGAATTATATTTTAGAAAGGCCAATGATGCTGATATTAATTTACTGATGAAAACGGCATCAGAGGCTTTTGTTCAAAGCCGTTTTCGAGCACCTTGGTATCAAGAAGGCGATAGCAGTCGTTTTTACGCATTATGGGTTAAAAAAGCCGTACTAGGCACGTTCGATGATATTTGCTTACTGACTTATGATATTGAAAATAACATGAGTGGTTTTGTCACTTTACGTCGTCTATCTGAAAGTGAAGCAAGAGTGGGGTTACTTGCAGTAATGCCCAATAGAACAGGACAAGGCATTGGTAAACAACTGATGTCGGCCGCGAAGTTTTGGTGTCAACAGCAAGGTATTTCAACCCTATATGTTGCAACACAAATCAGCAATATTGCAGCTTCGCGTTTATACACACACAGTGGGGGCTTAATAGAGAGCACCACTTATTGGTTATACAGGGGATAATATGATTCCGTTTAATAAACCACCCGTTGTCGGCACCGAATTAGAATATATGAAACAAGCCATGGAAAGTGGCAAGCTATGTGGTGATGGCAATTTCACAAAAAAATGTGAAAAGTGGTTAGAAGAACAATTTCATTGTCATAAAACGCTGTTAACGCCATCTTGTACTGCATCGCTTGAAATGGCCGCTATCTTATTAGATATCAAGCCTGGCGATGAAGTCATTATGCCGAGTTTTACCTTTGTTTCGACCTCTAATGCGTTTGTATTACGTGGGGCTACCATTGTTTTTGTTGATATTCGTCCAGATACCATGAATATCGATGAAACAAAAATTGAAGCGGCAATTACAGACAAAACTCGAGCTATCGTGCCTGTTCATTATGCGGGTGTTGCGTGTGAAATGGACACGATTATGGCTATTGCGAAAAGACATAATCTATTTGTTATCGAAGATGCAGCACAAGGTGTCATGTCAACTTACAAAGGTAAGGCATTGGGCACTATTGGTCATATTGGTTGCTATAGCTTCCATGAAACTAAAAACTATTCATCAGGTGGTGAAGGTGGTGCAACGCTCATTAACGATCCTGACTTAATCAATCGTGCAGAAGTTATCCGCGAAAAAGGCACTAATCGTAGCCAATTTTTCCGTGGACAAGTCGATAAATATACTTGGCGTGATATTGGTTCTAGTTACTTAATGTCAGATTTACAAGCTGCATATTTATGGGCACAGCTTGAAGAAGCTGAAAGAATTAATGAACGTCGCTTAGCGTTTTGGCAGATTTATTATGATGCATTGACACCATTAGCAGAAAAAGGCTTATTAGCGCTTCCAATCGTTCCTGAAGGATTAGAACACAATGCGCATATGTTCTATATCAAACTGAACAATATCGAGCAACGTACTGCGTTTAATGATTATATGAAAGCGCACGATGTTTTAACTGTCTTCCACTATGTGTCATTGCATACCAGCCCAGCAGGTATGAAATTTGGTCGTTTTGATGGTGAAGATATTTTCACTACACAAGAAAGTGAACGTTTAGTGCGTTTACCTATGTTTTACAATATGACAGAAGAAGAACAGCAAATCGTTATTGGCCATATTCGCGATTTCTTTGCTTAATTATGTCATTAGCCAAAGCATCAATTTGGACAGCGGGATCAACCCTGATAAAAATCGGGGCTGGTCTGCTTGTTGTCAAATTACTCGCTGTCTCCTTTGGTCCTTCTGGCGTGGGGTTAGCAGGTAACTTTCGTCAATTAATTACCGTACTTGGCGTATTGTCTGGTGCGGGTATTTTTAATGGTGTAACAAAATTAATCGCACAATATCAAGATGATGAGATTCAGCGCAAAAAAGTGTTGGGTACTTCATCATCTATGATTTTGCTGTTTTCTACACTGTTAGCTATTTTATTTCTTCTTTTTTCTGCACCCATTAGCCAAGTGTTATTTGGCGATGATTATCATCAATATCAGGATATTGTAAGAGCTGTTGCTTTTATTCAAATGGGAATAGCGTATAGCAATTATTTCCTAGCGATATTAAAGGGGTATCGTGATGCTGCTGGTAATGCATTATCAATTATCACGGGTAGTATCATTGGTGTTATTGCTTATTATTTATGCTATTTGTTTGCGGGTTATCACGGTGCATTAATTGGACTTGCATTAGTGCCTGCACTTATTTTATTTCCTGCTACATTTTTAGTAGTAAAGCGTAAGCGATTTGCGTTAAGTGAGCTTAAACCCCGTTGGGATAAGGCAATAGCAAGCCATCTTGGTAAATTTACGATTATGGCGATACTGACATCGATTACGTTGCCAGTCGCTTATATTATGATGCGTAATCTACTTGCTGAGCACTATAGCTGGGATGATGTTGGTATTTGGCAAGGTGTAACTAGCATTTCAGATGCTTACTTGCAGTTTATTACAGCCTCTTTTTCTGTTTATTTGTTGCCAACACTCTCTCGATTAACGCAAAAGAGTGACATTACCAAAGAGATCGTAAAATCACTGAAGTTTGTACTTCCTGCAGTTGCCGTTGCTAGTTTTATGGTGTGGTTATTGCGTGATTTTGCGATTTGGTTACTGTTTTCAGACAAATTTGTCGCTATGCGTGATTTATTTGCATGGCAACTTGTTGGTGATGTTTTAAAAGTAGGCGCTTATGTCTTTGGCTATTTGGTCATTGCAAAAGCGGCATTACGTTTTTATATCCTTACAGAAGTAAGTCAATTTGCTTTACTAACACTATTTTCCCGTTGGCTTATTCCTGAACATGGCGCACTTGGTGCAGCTCAAGCCTATATGGCAACGTATATTATTTACTTCCTTCTCTGTAGTTCTGTTTTCGTGATTTATTGCAGGCGCAAATGACAACTTTGATTTACGTACTAGGTTCAGACATTGTGCATCATAACAACACAATGTTACGGTTTTTTAACGACCACCTCGTCACAGAGGCGGGATTAACGTATAAACCTCGTTTTATCGTTGCCAGTAAAGATACTTCACTACAAGAAAGCTACCCAGCTTTAGACATTGAGTGTTTATCGGATAAAAAACAGGTTGCCCAGAGAGTGATTACATTGGCAAAGGCTGATACTCACCAACGATTTCTTTTTTTAGGCCAATTTAATGCCCCGATTTGGCTGGCATTACTGACAGGTAAAATTAAGCGGCATCAGTTTTGGTGGCATATTTGGGGGGCCGATCTGTATCAGGATTCTAAGCAGCTCAAATTTAGACTATTTTATCTTCTTCGCAAGTTAGCACAAAAACGAGTAGGGCGAGTGTTCGGCACACGAGGTGATCTTAACTACTTCGCGCAGTTTAACGTTAATATTCCAGCAAGTTTGCTTTATTTCCCAACAAGAATGGAACCAGCACTGACTGTGACAGAAAAGTCATCTATTGATGCACAACAAATCACTATTATTGTCGGAAATTCAGGAGACAGATCAAATCGCCATATTGAAGCATTACAATCAATAGCAGAACAATATGGAACGCGTGCAAAAGTGATTATCCCCATGGGATATCCTGATAATAATGACGTATATATTGATGAAGTCTCTCAAGCTGTTAATCAGTTACTTCCTGATAATCAGGTTGAAATTTTACGTGATAAACTGGCATTTGATGATTATTTAGCCTTATTAAAGACATGTGATTTAGGCTATTTTATTTTTCATCGCCAGCAAGGCATTGGTACGCTTTGTCTACTTATCCAATTTGCGATCCCTTTTGTTATTAGCCGTCAAAATCCATTTTGGCAAGATTTAACAGAACAGAATGTTCCAGTCTTTTTCTCAGGTGATAAATTAGATGCTGCTCTGATTGAAGAAGCTCAACGTCAATTACTTATACTTGATCGCCAAAATATTACTTTCTTTGCGCCTAATTTTACTGATGGTTGGAAACAGTTGATTGAGATAAGTACAGGAGAACCCCAATGACATTGGCGGAACTGGGTGGCTTGACACTCGTTTATTTTATCTCCTTAAGTTTTATTTTATTACTGGCTTATCAAGAGTTTCGTCGAGTTCGTTTTAATTTTAATGTTTTTTTCTCAATGCTCTATTTGCTGACATTCTATTTTGGCTTTCCACTGACCTGTATGTTGGTGTTCCAATTTGATGTGGCTGTTGTTCCTGTTGATTCATTATTATACGCATTATTAGCTTCTACCAGCTTCTATGCTATTTATTATGTAACTTATAAGGTTAGGTTGAGAAAGCCCGTTAGCGGCCCTTCTAGGTCGTTATTTACGATGAATAGAGTAGAAACCAATCTTACTTGGTTCTTATTGGCATTAATTGCATTTGTAACAGTAGGGATTTTCTTCCTACAAAATGGTTTTTTACTCTTTAAGCTCAAAACATATAGCCAAATTTTTTCAAGCCAAGTATCTGGTGTTGCGCTTAAGCGCTTTTTCTACTTTTTTATTCCCGCCATGCTGGTGGTTTATTTCTTAAAACCGACACAGCAGCGCTGGATTTTCTTCCTGTGTGCAACGGTTGGTTTCGGAATTTTAACTTATATCATTGTGGGTGGAACTCGCGCGAATATCATTATCGCTTTTGCTCTGTTTTTATTTATCGGCATTGTTCGTGGTTGGATAACGTTGTGGATGCTGGTTGCTGCGGGTGTGATGAGTATTGTCGGGATGTTCTGGCTGGCATTAAAACGCTATGGGCTTGATGTTAGTGGGGCTGAGGCTTTCTATACTTTCTTGTACCTAACTCGTGATACGTTTTCCCCTTGGGAAAATTTAGCATTATTACTTGATAATTATGACAAGATTGAGTTTCAAGGGCTTGCTCCAATTATTCGTGATTTTTATGTTTTTATTCCCTCTTGGGTGTGGCCTGAACGCCCTGATGTGGTACTCAATTCAGCAAACTACTTTACATGGGAAGTTCTTGATTACCATGCAGGCCTTGCGATTTCACCAACCTTAATTGGTTCTTTAGTGGTGATGGGGGGCGTTGTGTTTATCCCATTAGGCGCAATCGTGGTGGGATTAATTATTAAATGGTTTGATTGGTTGTATCAGCAAGGACTTAATGAAAACAATTCTTATAAATCCGCTATTTTACAAGCATTCTGCTTTGGGGCGATTTTTAATATGATTGTTTTAGCGCGAGAAGGGGTTGATTCATTTGTCTCTCGTGTTGTGTTTTTCTGTCTGGTTTTTGGTTTATGTTTAGTTGTTGCAAAACTGCTTTATTGGTTATTTGAAAGCGCGGGATTAGTGCGTAATTACGTGACTCGTCAAATACAAGGTGAACCTCGTTTAGAGAAAAAGGAAAAGTAATGGGATCCAATTCAATTCCGAAGTATTCAATCCGTGGACATAATATCTGGGGATTTCGAGATATGGCTCATTTTCTGGATTATCTTTATGAAGGAACACAAATAAAAAGTGGATCTCTGATTGCGATAAATGCAGAAAAAATCCTAACCGCAGAAACCGATACTGCCTTGAATGAATTGCTTAACGAAGCCGATTATCTTTATGCAGATGGTATTAGTGTTGTGCGTGGTATTCGCCGTAAGTATCCAGATGCCAATGTTTCTCGTATTGCGGGTGCAGATTTATGGGAAGCATTAATGGAAAGAGCAGGTAAAGAAGGAACGCCAGTCTTTCTTGTTGGTGGCAAACCAGAAATTCTGGCTCAAACCGAAGAGAAACTAAAATCACAATGGAATGTGAATATTGTGGGGAGCCAAAATGGTTACTTCACACCTCAAGATAGAGATGCGTTATTTGAGCGTATAAAGGCCTCTGGTGCGAAGATAGTGACTATTGCTATGGGTTCACCTAAGCAAGAGCTATTTATTCGTGCATGCCGTGAAGTTTACCCTGATGCATTATATATGGGCGTGGGGGGGACTTATGACGTATTCACAGGTCATGTTAAGAGAGCACCGAAAGCATGGCAGAACCTTGGCTTAGAATGGTTATATCGTTTGTTATCACAGCCAAGCCGAATTAAGCGCCAATTTAAGTTGTTAAAATTTGTTGGATACTACTATTCCAATAAATTGTGATGGTCATTGGATGTTTATTTGTTAGCTAAATGATTTATTCACACTTTCATCTAGCATCTTTATTGTTTAATTATTATACTAGTGGGGCGCTTAGCGTGTAAAAACGCTCCATTTATCGACGAAATGCACAAACTATCGTCAAACAAACTTTTTTTTTCAAAAAGCACTAGACAGACAGTGCGTAAATCCGTACTATCCTCTCCCGCAACGGCGTGAAGCGCCCGTAGCTCAGCTGGATAGAGCGCTGCCCTCCGGAGGCAGAGGTCTCAGGTTCGAATCCTGTCGGGCGCGCCATTAAAGCGTGCTAAGAGTTACGGTGAAGAGCGTTGTTGTAAGAAGTAATAAGATAGCTGTTATGGTGGCTATAGCTCAGTTGGTAGAGCCCTGGATTGTGATTCCAGTTGTCGTGGGTTCGAGTCCCATTAGCCACCCCATCTTATCTTAGTTATTGTTTATGCGAGGGTGGCGGAATTGGTAGACGCGCTAGCTTCAGGTGTTAGTGTTCTAACGGACGTGGGGGTTCAAGTCCCCCCCTTCGCACCAATAAACAAGATAAGGGCAGTGATTCAGACGGCGAGTAGCGCAGCCTGGTAGCGCAACTGGTTTGGGACCAGTGGGTCGGAGGTTCGAATCCTCTCTCGCCGACCAATAAGAAAAAGCCCCGATAAAAAAATCGGGGCTTTTTCGTATCTGTAATTTATAATTTCATATTTAAACTCAGTATATTTATTTTTTCATATCCATATTCATATCCATATTCATATCCATATCCATATCCATATCCATATCCATATCCATATCCATATCCATATCCATATCCATATCCATATCCAATTCTAGCTTTAGCTATCTTTTTCTGGTGCTTATTCTTAATTGATCTCAAATAGGAACAATAACGTCACTCTTTATAAGTGATATCTGGTCTTATCACTTAAGCTTTATTAATAATTTAAATTATTGCCTTATTTTACTCTTCATAAAACGAATAGATGAATTAGTAAAAAAACGTGATTTAATTATATGAAATATAACGATTTTATTTTTTGTGTCGGTAAATGCCAACACTTGGCATTTTTAATGTCGCTAATGGGCGACATTTAACTCATTGATTTAATGTTATTAAATAAGTTGTGTGTTTTTATTGTCGTGAAAAAGAGACGTATGTTAGGCCTTATATTTTCTTTTCTATTTAGCAATAGCAGTATGAAAGCATAGGTGATGTACTTTTTATCATAAAAAATGAGTGAAACAGAAAAGGAAAACTAAAATTCAATAAGTTATCTTATATTTTTGAGGCGGGAGATTTTTATTATCAAAAAAATAAAAATTGGCACGCTAAATGCATTATTTATATCGTAGATGCTCATTCCACTCCTTATGACAGCATTGACTTCATAAACCTAGGAATGATGCAGAGCCGATTATTCGGTGCCTACGTCCACGTTAACGATGAACATCATTCATCATCAACAGGACGAAACGTTGAGTGAGGCACCATCCGTCTGTAGACCTGATTGTATATTTATGCGCCTGTATAGTTTTATACAGGCGTTTTTTCTATGTGCTTTTTTTTACGTCATATAGCCTATCCGTTTTGTGTTCATCGCCTTATCACGTTATCATCCAGCACAAGGATAGACGGGAGATAGTAGCATCATGATAAATAAACAAAAAGCATACCTTGCACAGGAAAGACTCTTTCTCATAGAGAAGTTTGGCCCATTGTTATTCTTTTTGATCCCGTTGATTATGCTGATTATTGGTGGCAAATCATGGGCTAAGTATGTGGCTTTTCTTTGTCAGGGGATTGCGCTGATTTATATCGTGGTGTTTTACCAAGCAAGAAAATATTACTTGTCATTTAATCAAGAAAACGTGAAAGGAATTCCCGGTCGTTTTTACCGTATTGCTTGGATATATCTCTTTTTGACTTTATGTGTAGAAGTGGTGTTGTTATTTCAATATGGCTTTTAAATCACATAAAAAAACCCTCAATAATAAAGAGGGTTTTTAGATCAGGTGATTAAACGATTTATGATCACATTCTTATCGAATGCGCTTATTTACTTTTTTTCGGCTCTTCAAAAATGACAGAATCTTTTTTAAGCGTCATTAATAAAGCATCCTTACGAACTTTGGCCGACTCCTCAGATTTTTTCTGTTTATCCAAGGCATCAGCAAGCCACGCAAAGTCATGAACGTCAGGACGCTGTTTTAACGCATTACGAAATGCCGATTCTGCTTGCACCCATTGCCCTTGTTGCATGGCAATTTGCCCTAATGTACTGTTGAGTAATGGTGTAGGACCATGTTGCTTAATAAGTGAATTTAGCACTTTTAAAATCACATTAGCATCTGTATTTTTTAAACGTGGCAACAGTAAGATCAAGCGTTCATCATACTGACGTTTGATCCCCTCTAAAATGATCGTTTGGGCAGTAACAGGATCGTTGCACTCAATAAGATGTTCAGCTAAAACAACACGTAATGCATTATCATGGTGTACTTTACGTGGTTGTGCTTTCCACCAATTTTTTAACCCATCACAGCCACTTTCGGACATTTTTTGTCCCATAATACCAATGTAGGCTTTTTGGCGTAATTGTTCTAATTCATCATCCGTATGTAATGCAATTTTTTGCATAGATGGAATGATATCAAGTAATGCTTGCCAAGCTGCGGTTCGTGTATAAGCCGTTTCAGCTAAACGTAAAACCTCCGGATGGCGAGGGGCCTGATTTAATAATTCATCAATTCCAGTACGCGCTGCATGATTTTCATTTTGTGCTAATAAAATACGCACTCGAGTAATATCAACTGGAAGTTGATTGGTATCGGCAAGTTCAGCGGCTCGTTCAAGATGCTGCTGAACTCGGAATTCATCACCACGTTGTTGTGCTGCTTCTGCCGCTAATAGATAGTTTACAACAGGTTGTTCCGCATAGTCTGCATTGCGACTCATCAGTTTTTCAACTTCTTTAAAGTCGCCTTCTGCTAATTTCATTAACGCCATACTCGTTTGTTTACGAGCACGATTACGTTTACGGAAAGAAAACCAACTATAGGCTTTTGAACCTGTACCAATAAAACGGCGATAACTCCAACCAATCAGCAACAGCGCCAATTGCAGTAAAATAAACATAATGACGAGGCTGGTAACACTGGTTTCAATATTCCAATTATCTGTTTGTATAAGCACGTAGCCTTGATGTCCTGCCAATATTGGGCCAAAAATGATGCCCGCAATAAGCACCACAAAAAGGAGCAGTATTTTTAACATAAGCTTATTCCCCTTGTTGTGCTACTGGTGCATCAGCTGCTGTACTATCGGCAGCCGCATCTTGTGCACTTTCTGATGTACTTTGTTCAGCTTCTACTGCTTGCGCATCTTGAGCTTCAACAGCTTTCGGTTGAGTATACTCATTTTGCGCCAGTAAGTTACGGATCTGTCTTTCTACACGTTTTTCTAACAGTACTGGACTTTTTAATTCTGTAGGCATTGTCAGCGTGATAGGTTGTTTTTCTAATTCAGAGACAGTCTCTAAAAATGCGGTTGTACTTGGATCAGAGGTATCGAAATAAGCACGAACCCAAGTGGATACAGCCTCAAGCGATTGCTGATAGATCTCAGTTTGATGGCGAGGGACAGCTTGGGAAGCAATTAATAAACGTGAACGAATATTCTCACGTAAATAGATATCTTGGTTTGGCGCTAATAAAGGCACTGCTTCAGTATCTCGACGACGGATAGTAATGAAGTCATCCATAAAGCTTTTCCAGCTTTTACTTAGGTTTTGTTTCCAATCTGACAACGAACCTGAAATAGTTTCGTCATCTTTATCCATAGGGGGGCCATTACGCTCAAGATCTGCTAAACGAAGATTATCAACCTGATTAGCTAACTGATTTATCTGTAAGATAGTGCCGTCATTATCAATCTTGGTTAATGCGGCTAAACTGCTGATATCTTCATTAATAGCACGACGAATTTCAAGTAAACTTGGATCGTTCATTTCTGCCAAGCTACTATCAGCGCCTTTTAGTAAACTTACTGCGGTCACTACATCTTGATCATTCCATAACTTACGGCCCGCCATTTTCACCATAAAATCGGCTTGTGCTAATAACCAACTTTTGACATCAGCACTGGAAATAGCCGCAAATCGAGTTTGTAGATCTTGAATTTGATTATCTGTGGCTTGGCGTTCGTTTTGTAATTTCTCAATAATTTGTTTTTGTGAGTTAAACAAACTATCAATATTATCAAAGCGTTGTTGATAGGTATTTTGTAGCTGCTGTAATTGAGTTAGCTCTAATTTAAGTGATTGATTTTCTGCACTTAACTTTGAAGCTTGTTGATTGGTGTAATAGTAAAGACCACCACCGATTGCCAAAATAACAAGGATAGCAACAGCACTTCCAATTAGGCCTGAGCGCTTATTATTAACAGGTTTGACTTCCTGATAGCGGACATTCTCATCAGCTTTAGCTGTATCTTTTGGTAAGTCATTATCATTTGTATTTTTCTGTTCCGTCATATCGGTGTCTCATTTAGGTTCTATATTAATGCATGAAATAAAGCATCATTATTGGCACTTTCAGCAACGGTGACGGTTTCCCACCCTAATCTTTTTGCTATTGTTGCTAATCGTTCACTCACCACCAGTAAATGGCAGTTTAACAGCCATGCTTTCTTAGATTCAGCGACCAGATCAAAGAGTTGTTGTAACATTTCACCGCTAGTGACAACAAGTGTATCAACCTGTGCTTTTTCCCACTGAAGTGCAAAATCGTCAGGGGAGTAATGAATAAATAGGCGTTGGTAACATTCGCATTCATCAATCATTGCACCTCGTTGGCGCAATGTTGTTGCAAGTAAGTCGCGACCACCGTTACCTCTAAGCAGTAAGATCTGTTTATCTTTCACCTGATTGAGAGTAGGAAGCGCGAGAAGATCTTCGCTAGTTTCTCCTTGCTCAGGATAGTGAATAGAAAGACCGCTTAAATGTTGGAAATCCTTTGCTGTGCTTTGACCTATTCCATAATAGGATAGCGTATCTGGCCATGATTGTTGTAATTGATTTAGTTGCCAGTTTGCGTATGACACCGCATTTTTAGAAAGTAAAAAGACACAATCACCCGCCTTTAATCCTTTTAGCTTAGTATCTAATAAAGGAAGCTCACGACCTGCGATGATCTCTATTAAAGGTGCTTGAAATGCTATTTTCCCTGCATTAATTAAACGCTGGGTTAATGCTTTTCCTGCAGGATCAGGGCGAGTGATTAAAATACTCATGCAGGTGTATTGCCTTGATATACCGCTGTTAGAATGGCTCTGGCACCTTTATCTAAAAGCTCTTCAGCTAGAGAAATACCTGCGGTTTCAGCTTCTTGTGGGGGAACTAAACGCTCACCACGTAAAATAGTTTCGCCGTCAGGTGAACCGACTAAAGCCCGTAACCAAATTTTGTCATTTTGCCAAATAGCATAGCTTCCAATTGGAACTTGGCAACCCCCTTCAAGGCGCGTATTCATTGCGCGCTCTGCTTTAACACAAATTGCTGTTCGGGAATGATTGAGAGCATCTAATAACTGACGAGTATCATCGTCATCTAAACGACATTCAATTCCCACAGCACCTTGTCCAACCGCAGGTAAGGATTGCTCGGCGGATAATGGTGTGCGGATACGTTCATTTAGACCAAGACGTTTTAAGCCTGCAACAGCAAGAATAATGGCATCGTAATCGCCGTTATCTAATTTACTTAAGCGAGTACCTACATTACCTCGTAAATCACGAATAATCAGATCAGGGCGTTGTGCTTTTAATTGACATTGGCGACGTAAACTTGATGTGCCCACAATACTACCTGCTGGGAGTTGCTCTAATGAATCATAATGGTTAGAAACAAAGGCATCTCGAGGATCTTCGCGTTCACAAATTGTCACTAATCCTAGACCTTCGGGAAAATCAATTGGAACATCTTTCATAGAATGAACGGCAATATCTGCGCGTGATCCAAGTAGAGCAAGTTCTAATTCTTTTACAAAGAGCCCTTTACCACCCACTTTAGCTAAAGGTGTATCTAAAATGATGTCACCTTTAGTGACCATCGGTATTAATTCGACGACTAAACCTGGATGAGCAAGTTGTAGTTGTTCTTTCACATAAAGCGCCTGCCACATAGCAAGAGGGCTTTGGCGGGTAGCGATACGGATGGTACTTTTTGACATAATAGTATTATCTCTTCCGAGCGATTAGCGATATTTTTGTTTAGAAATAAGGCATTGTTTTAACACTTTAAGGCTCAATTTTCCAGTTAAGGCGTTTTGAGTAGTGATAACAATGAAAGAAATAGGGGGGTAATCGAAAAAGAAGAAAAGAAAAAGAAAATAAAAAATAAGTAAAATAGTGATCTATTGCGATGAATTTATTTATTTTCTGAGTTTTATTCTTTTTATATCTATATAAACAGTGTGGTTATTTACAAAAATAAAACATTGATCTATTGTTGTTAACATGTAATGACCGATAAATAAGATAAATGTAACACCCAATCTGAACGCATTGATAAAACAACCATTATTTCAAATGACATTTTTTTGATGATTACTTTCTCATATATAAAGACACGATAAAATTTAACAAAAATATTATTAAATAAAAATAAAAGAAATAATAAAAAATAGAAAAATAGATTAAGATTTAAATAAAATAAATATCTAATGAATATTAAATATTTATTTTATTATTATTATTTTAATATGAAAAAATATTTCATTATTTGAATATAAAAATAAAAAATATAAAAAAACTATATTTATCAATTAGTTGTTTTTATTTTCATTTTTTTAGCCATTTTCTAAGCTTTGTCAGTATTTATTTTGTTGTTCATCATCAAGTAAGCAGGGGTTTTTGTAGGGTAAATGATGGATTGAGATATTTTTATCGTCATTTTTTTTACAAATAAAATGATTTATCTATATGATTATAATGATATTAATTATGAAGCTTTACACGATTAAGCCCTTAAATATCATTTTTAGATCTTGGTGCTATATTTTGAGTTCCTCTTTACGCCTTGCGCTCAAGGTGTTAAATTGATCACGTTTCCGAGATTTTGTTAGTAAAGTTTTATCTATTAATAATGGATTAACTCAGGCTCGGTCACTTATAAACTCAGATTCTACTATCTTCTTAGTATTGTTCAGGCGAAACTCTTGTATCTTTATATTGAAACACTGAAGCAACGGCTGGATGCGATTAATCAACTCAGACTGGAACGAGCATTTGCATCGATGTGTGATGTTTTTAAACAGGTCTATGGTTTAATTCCTGTTTTATTGCATTACCACCATCCTGAGTTACCCGGCTACTTACAAGGAAATGTTCCTCACGGTACATGTTTCTTTGAACCTGATGACATGCAACGTCAATGGGCCAATAAGCTGATTAACGCATTATGTGATGAGCCAATGGAAGGGTACGCCAGCGGAGAGTTGCCAATTACTGGCATCTATTCGATGGGTAGCACTTCTTCTATTGGGCAAAGTCACTGCTCTGATATTGATATTTGGGTCTGCCATCAATCATGGCTGGATCAGGATGAGCGTGCACTTTTACAACGTAAGTGCCAACTGATTGAACAGTGGGCTGGTGAGCTAGGCATTGACGTTACATTTTTCTTAATCGATGAAAATAGATTTCGCCATCATGCAAGCGGTAGCTTAGGTGGAGAAGATTGTGGTTCTACTCAACATATTCTTTTACTTGACGAATTTTACCGTACTGCAGTACGTCTTGCAGGTAAACGCTTGCTATGGACGATGGTGCCAGTAGAAGAAGAGCACCATTATGATGAATATGTTAACTCCCTTTATGCTCAGGGCGTATTAACACCCAATGAGTGGTTAGATTTGGGGGGGTTAGGTGAACTTTCAGCAGAAGAGTATTTTGGTGCAAGTTTATGGCAGCTTTATAAAAGCGTTGATTCACCATATAAAGCGGTATTAAAAAGTATTTTATTAGAAGCTTATTCAGCGGATTATCCTAATGGAAAACTGCTGGCATTAGAGATGAAGCAACATCTTCACCGTGGTGAAATCGTTAATTACGGTTTAGATGCTTATTGTATGATGCTTGAGCGTGTTACGCGTTATTTAGTTTCTATCAATGATTTAACTCGCCTTGATCTTATTCGTCGCTGTTTCTACCTGAAAGTGTGTGAAAAACTATCTAACGAAAAAACACAAAATGAATCCGAGGGTTGGAGACGACAAGTCTTATCGCAATTAGTGACTCAGTGGCAATGGGATAACGAACGTTTAACGATACTCGATACCCGTGATAGCTGGAAAATCGAGCGAGTACGAGATGCGCATAACGAACTATTAGATACGATGATGCAAAGCTATCGTAATCTTATCCGTTTCGCGCGCCGCAATAATTTAAGTGTCAGTGCAAGCCCACAAGATATTGGCGTATTAACACGTAAACTTTATGCGGCATTCGAAGCATTACCTGGCAAAGTAACACTGGTTAACCCGCAAATATCACCTGATTTATCAGAGTCACATTTAACCTTTATTTATGTACCACAAGGCCGAGCAAATCGTAGCGGATGGTATTTATATAATCGTGCCCCTGATTTTGAAAATATCGTTGGACATCAACCATTAGAATATAATCGTTATCTAAATAAATTAGTGGCATGGTCTTACTTTAATGGGTTGTTAACAAAAGAGTCTCGTGTTTATATTCATCAAGGGGATTCCTCTTGTGATGAAATCAAACTACATGAATTAGTCAGGGATATGTCGAGCCATTTCCCTATTCGTTTACCAGCACCAACGCCAAAAGCATTGTATAGCCCTTGCGAGATTAGACATCTAGCCATTATTGTCAATTTGGAAACAGATCCAACAGAGAGTTTTTCTGATCAAGTGGTTCACTTTGATTTTAGAAAACTGGATGTGTTTAGCTTTGGTGAAAAAGAGCA
The DNA here is from genome assembly GCF_040138965.1 of Proteus sp. fly-1089. Classification (NCBI taxonomy): domain Bacteria; kingdom Pseudomonadati; phylum Pseudomonadota; class Gammaproteobacteria; order Enterobacterales; family Morganellaceae; genus Proteus; species Proteus sp. fly-1089. The sequence goes on along the minus strand of NZ_JBEETS010000005.1, from coordinate 223,444 downwards.
ATGCCTTGTTGGTAGTATCGATTTGTTGTACCGCAACTCTTGGAATGAGGTAAGAACTCTTCATTTCAGTGGCACACAGTCTATGTTGGAATCGTTAAAAACGATTTTAGGTAAAATGCACCAAGATGCGGCACCACCGGCCTCTGTTGAAGTATTCTGCTATAGCCAACATCTACGTGGTTTAATTCGTACCCGTGTGCAACAGTTGGTATCAGAATGTATTGAGCTACGCTTATCAACGAATCGTTTAGAGCCGGGACGTTTTAAAGCTTTACGTATTGCAGGGCAAACTTGGGGATTGTTTTTTGAACGCCTCAATGTGTCGGTACAAAAATTAGAAAATGCTATCGAGTTTTATGGTGCAATTTCATATAACAAACTTCATGGATTGCCTGTTAAGCTGGATAAAGACGCTCGTTATTTACCTGCGGTCATTGATGGCTTTGCGTGTGAAGGGATTATCCAATTCTTCTTTGAAACCACAGAAGATAATAATGTCTTTAATATCTATATCTTAGATGAAGCAAATCGCGTCGAAATTTATTCCCATTGTGAAGGAAGCAAAGAAGAGTTAGTGAAAGATGTTAGCCGTTTTTACTCTTCCTCTCATGATCGATTCACATATGGCTCAAGCTTTATTAATTTTAACTTGCCACAGTTTTATCAAATTGTGAAAGTGGAAGGATCAACACAAGTGTTACCTTTTGCTGGTGGATCATTTGGTAAATTATCCGATCTAGGTAGTAAAGAAGTTCAACCTGAAATGAATGTTGTTGCCCACGGATTTACGGATTATAAAGCTGTGCAACACTCTTAATTGAATACGAGTTTATAAACACAAATGGGAGCTCTATGATAGCTCCCATTTGTGTAACTAACAGTGCTTTTTAGAAAGAAAACGCTTCCCCACTTTGTTCTGTTATTGCTTGTGCTAGCATGGTTAAAAATTCACCGCCACTTCTATCACAAATCCATTGATCATCTTTCCAATCAAAGTGATAGCCACCAGAGCGTGTCGCTAGCCAAATTTGATGAAACGCTTCCTGACGATTAATAATAATTTTACTATTATTTTCAAAGGTTAATGTCATTACGCCACCATTGATTTCACAATCAATATCAGCTTCACCTTCATAATTATCAATAGTTTGTTCTATTTCTGACAAGAGTTCATCAGCTAATTGGTGAAATTCACTGTCGTTCATCTTCATTTCCTATTTGCTTTTCGAGATCTAACTGCGATTATAGAGGATATTAACCAAATAAATGACAGGCAGATTTCGAATGAAAACGTATTTACGTTGCACTCTTGCTATAATAACACTGATTTCTCTTTCGGGTTGTGGCTTGAAAGGCCCTCTTTATTTCCCTCCTGAAGATACTCAGGCAAAAATGACGCAGTCATCCCAGCCAAGCCAGCAAGTTGAGAGCGCCTCAACTCAGACCAATTAGTCAATCTTAGAAACGGTAATTTCGTTTCAGGCAGGGGCAAGATGCAATTTTCAAAAATGCATGGTCTTGGTAACGACTTTATGGTGGTCGATGCCGTGACCCAAAATGTTTATTTTTCACCAGAATTGATATGTCGATTAGCCAATCGCCATACTGGTGTTGGGTTTGATCAATTGTTGGTGGTTGAAGCACCTTATGATCCTGAACTTGATTTTCATTATCGTATTTTTAATGCGGATGGAAGTGAAGTTGCACAATGTGGTAATGGCGCGCGTTGTTTTGCTCGATTTGTGAGACTAAAAGGGCTTACAAATAAAAGAGAGATAAAAGTCAGTACACAGTCTGGCAGAATGACCTTACACGTTATGGATAATGATGATGTGTGCGTCAACATGGGTGAGCCTGAATTTGATCCTCAAAAAGTCCCTTTTCGTGCACAAAAAGCGGAAAAGACCTATATTATCAGGGCAATGGAACGTACTGTATTATGTGGTGTAGTTTCAATGGGAAATCCCCATTGTGTTATACAAGTTGAAGATATCAAAACAGCCGAAGTGGAATTATTAGGACCAGTATTAGAGCAACATGAACGTTTCCCTGAACGTGCTAATATTGGGTTTATGCAAATCGTAGACAGAAATAATCTTCATTTGCGAGTATTTGAACGGGGTGCGGGTGAAACGAATGCTTGTGGTAGCGGAGCTTGTGCCGCTGTTGCGATCGGTATTTCCCAAGGTTTATTAGATAAACGTGTGAAAGTCACGTTGCCTGGCGGATCGCTGTTTATCGAATGGAAAGGAGTGGGTAACCCTCTTTATATGACCGGGCCTGCGACACATATTTATGATGGGATCATCCAGCTATAATATTATTTTTTGAGAGGCTATCTGTATGACGGATAAAAATAAGCAGTTCTGTTGCCCTGAAACAAACGAACTTAATGATCAACAAGTGGTTCGTTACCTTACAGAGCATCCTGGTTTTTTTATCCGTAATGCAAGCTACATTGAGCAAATGAAAGTTCCTCATCCCATTCGAGGTACTGTCTCATTAGTTGAGTGGATTATGTCACGCCAACGTAATCGCATTCACTATCTTGAAGAAGATATGCGTTTATTGATAGAGCAAGCTTCTGAGAATGAATCTTTGTTTAGCCAACTCTTATTATTAATTTCTGAATTGTCCAGCAGTGACTCTCTTAATGAAATGTTAGAGCGTTTAAACCTCTGGGCTAAAAAACTAGGTCTGTACTCTGTTCAATTGCGTTTATTTACCGATCGTTGGCAATTACAACCGCCTTTAGATGCACAGGCACTTGCACTCTCTCGCCAAGCTTTTGAACACTTCCGCATTCAGCATATGGGTGATGATAATCACTATTTAGGCATGCTCAATGGGCAAGAGATCATGTTGTTGATGCCTAATGTACGGCGTTCTGGTTCTGTTGCTCTCTCATTATTAGGACATTATGGTGATTTAGGTGTGATTATTTTTAATAGCCGAGATAATCAACATTTTCAGGAAGGAATGGGAACCGTCATGTTGGATAAATTAGCTCATATCTTACCGGAATTATTAACACGTTGGGTGGCAAGACAATGAGCCAACCAAGTGATCTTCCAGAAACACTCACTACGGCTATAGAGCAATTTCTGCGTTACATTCAAGTTGAACGTAGATTAAGTCCTGTCACAGTAGAAAATTACCATCGCCAATTGATGGCCTTAGTGCAAATGATGGTTGAGATAAAAATAACGCAATGGCAATCACTTGAAAGCCAACATGTACGTATGTTATTGGCAAAAAGCCATCGAAGCGGGTTACAGCCGACCAGTCTAGCTTTGCGTTTTTCTGCGTTACGTAGCTTTCTTGATTGGCAAGTAGCACAAGGTATGCTGGATGTTAATTCAGCGAAAGGTATTCGTACACCTAAATCAGGTCGTCATCTTCCTAAAAATATGGATGTAGATGAAGTCAATCAATTAATGAATATCGACTTAAACGATCCCCTTTCTGTCAGAGATAGAACCATGCTAGAAGTGATGTATGGTGCGGGTTTGCGTTTATCTGAACTGACCAATCTCAATATTAATGATATTGATCTAAATGAAGGTGAAGTGCGTGTATTAGGTAAAGGAAGTAAAGAGCGTAAAGTTCCTTTAGGAAGAAAAGCGATAGAATGGTTACAAAATTGGTTTCCGATGCGAGAACTTTATGCACCAGAAGACAAGGCTGTTTTTATTTCAACTCAAAGTGGTAAGCGTTTATCAGTGCGTAGCGTACAAAAACGTTTTGAACTTTGGGGGATAAAGCAAGGACTAAATAGCCATGTGAATCCTCATAAATTACGCCACTCATTTGCTACACATTTACTGGAATCCAGTGGTGATTTACGTGCGGTACAAGAATTATTAGGGCACGCTAATTTATCAACGACACAAGTTTATACCCATTTAGATTTTCAGCATTTAGCGAAAGTCTATGATGCTGCTCATCCGAGAGCTAAGAGAGAAAAATCATAATGCGTTTTTACAGAACTCTGACGCCAATTGCAGCGATGACTTTTGATCTAGATGATACGCTGTATGACAATGTGCCAGTGATGGATAAAACGGAAAAAGAGACACTGGCTTTTATTCGTCAATATGATCTGCGTTTTAACCATTTTACAGAAGAAGATGTGAATGCTTATAAAAAGCCACTTATAGAAAATAATCCAGAGATATTTCACGATATTACACAGTGGCGTTGGCTTGCCGCTAGGAATATGTTGTTAGATTACAACTACAGTGAAGCCAAAGCAAAGCAAGGTGCAGATGAGATTATGGCGCACTTTGCTTATTGGCGTAGTCGTATTAATGTGCCTCAAAATACACATCAAGTTCTTACTCAATTAGCAGAAAAAATTCCGTTAATTGCCATTACAAATGGTAATGCAAATCCGCTAAGTTGTGGTTTAGGGCAGTATTTTTCACATATTTTGAAAGCTGGCCCTGACGGTCGCTCTAAGCCTTATTCTGATATGTTTGATAAAGCAGCAACGCTTTTAAAAATGCCTCATCAACAAATTTTACATGTGGGCGATCATCTTGTGACTGATGTTGAAGGTGCTGTTAATAGTGGATTACAAGCTTGCTGGATTAACCTTGATAACCGTAGTTTGCTTGAAGAAGGCGAAACTCGCGTGATGCCACATATTGAAATTACAGATTTAAGTAAACTGATAGAGTTGATTTAATGTGATTTTAGGTCGAAATGGCAGAGATAAACGCAATTGAAAAAGGCTTTACTTTGCATCGCGGATGAAATCCTGTTAGTTTGTTGCTTACGCACTATTTCTGTATATATCCACAGTATTTTCCTCACTAAATGATTGGTAATTATGGACGTCTCATATCTGCTAGAAGGCCTTAATGATAAACAGCGCGAAGCCGTGGCCGCACCTCGCATAAATATGTTGGTGCTTGCTGGCGCAGGCAGTGGTAAAACACGCGTATTGGTACATCGTATCGCTTGGTTATTATCTGTTGAGCAAGCTTCCCCTTTTTCTATTATGGCTGTGACGTTTACCAATAAAGCGGCTGCAGAAATGCGTCATCGTATCGAAGATTTAATTGGTACCAGTCAAGGTGGTATGTGGATTGGGACTTTCCATAGCTTGGCTCATCGTTTATTACGCGCACATTATCTTGATGCAAACCTACCACAAGATTTTCAAATTATTGACAGTGACGATCAATATCGTCTGATTCGTCGCATTGTTAAATCGATGAATCTTGATGATAAACAATGGCCGGCAAGACAAGGAATGTGGTACATCAACGGTAAAAAAGATGAGGGATTACGCCCTCAGCATATTCAAACCTATGGTAATCCTGTTGAATCTACGTGGTTAAAAGTGTACCAAGCATATCAAGAAGCATGCGATCGTGCGGGGCTGGTGGACTTTGCAGAGCTTTTATTACGTGCTCATGAGCTTTGGTTGAATAAGCCACAAATTTTAGAACATTATCAAAATCGCTTTACTAATATCTTGGTTGATGAGTTCCAAGATACTAACCGTATTCAATATGCATGGATTAGAATGTTGGCGGGTCAAACGGGTAAAGTGATGATTGTAGGCGATGACGACCAATCCATTTATGGTTGGCGTGGTGCACAAGTTGAGAATATTCAAAACTTCTTAAATGAATTTCCTGGTGCAGAAACTATCCGATTAGAGCAAAATTATCGTTCTACAAGCAATATTCTAAAAGCTGCGAATGCACTAATAGCAAACAATAGTGATAGATTAGGTAAAAATCTGTGGACTGAAGGTGCAGAAGGCGAGCCTATCTCACTGTATTGTGCTTTTAATGATTTAGATGAAGCGCGTTATGTAGTTGGCAGAATTAAGCGCTGGCAAGAAGAAGGTGGCGCGCTGACAGATTGTGCCATTCTTTATCGTAGTAATGCCCAATCTCGTATAATGGAAGAAGCATTACTACAAGCGGCAATGCCATATCGTATTTATGGCGGGCAACGTTTCTTTGAACGCCAAGAAATCAAAGATGCGCTCTCTTATATGCGATTAACCGCGAATCGCCATGATGATGCTTCTTTCGAACGTGTTGTAAATACACCAACACGAGGTATTGGAGACAGAACATTAGATATTGTTCGCCAAGTTGCAAGAGATAACCAAATTACTTTATGGGAAAGTGCATTGCAGGTTATCGAACATAAAATGTTAGCAGGGCGAGCAACAGCAGCGATACAGCGATTCTTAGAGTTAATTGAGACATTAGCATCTGAAACGGCAGATATGCCGTTACATGTACAAACAGACCGAATTATTCGTGATTCAGGTTTGAAAGCGATGTATGAGCAAGAAAAGGGTGAAAAAGCCCAAGCTCGTATTGAAAACTTAGAAGAGCTTGTCACCGCAACTCGTCAATTTAGTTATCAAGATGAAGACGAAGATTTGATGCCATTGCAAGCGTTTCTTTCACATGCGGCATTGGAATCGGGTGAAAGCCAGGCTGATGCGTATCAAGATGCGGTTCAACTAATGACGCTTCACTCAGCTAAAGGACTTGAGTTTTCACAAGTCTTTATTGTGGGTGTTGAAGAAGGCATGTTCCCAAGCCAAATGTCATTAGATGAAGGTGGGCGTTTAGAAGAAGAGCGTCGTTTGGCCTATGTTGGTGTCACTCGTGCAATGAAAAAGTTAACGCTTACTTACGCCGAAAACCGTCGCCTATATGGAAAAGAAGTAAGTCATCGGCCATCTCGTTTTATTGGCGAGTTACCCAAAGAGTGTGTCGAAGAAGTACGTTTACGCGCGACAGTTTCACGTCCTGTCAATCATAGCCGTTTAGGAACTCCGATTATCAGTAATGATACGGGGTATTCTCTTGGACAACGAGTGAAACATCCTAAATTTGGTGATGGAACCATTATTAATATAGAAGGTAGTGGTGAGCATTGTCGATTACAAATTGCCTTTAATGGCGAAGGTATTAAATGGCTGGTGGCTGCATTTGCTCGACTAGAGTAAGTCGTCATTTAAAGTGAGCAGTTACTATCTTAATATAAAAAACACCCTTACTTGTCTATCAAATAAGTAAAGGTGTTTTTTTTTAAGGGAAGTTCGATTTGGTTGCTTAATAATCTCGTTATCTATTCTTATTTAACGGAATTAATTAATTGATGAAAATTTCTAGTCTATTTTTTCACACTTACACTTTTGTATCGCCTAGCTCGCGAATTTCTCCGACATCTTCTTCTAGTTATGAATTTTTGATCGAAGATACTGAGGAAGTTCTTTGTGATACTTATCATCCCAGTGGATCCATCAATGAATTCGAAGAAGATTTGTATTGTAAGCTATTGAGACACCAGCGTGATTATATTCCTCGTATCAATCTTAATTACAGTGTTGTGATTAACCATATTCAAGTGATTAATAACGCGATGTTTACGTTATTTAGGCGTTCATATCGCCATGCGGAAGAATTCTCAAAGAGTGTGCATTTGCTAAAGAAAAATAAGAAGAAACGCTCTCCCGCTTTTATACAAATTGGTAATTTAGCGGAAGAGTCAGTTTTGGGGGATTAACCGCGTCTTAAACGACGTTGCGTATAGAGTGCATCTAAGGTAAATAAAATAAGGGCAACCCAAATAAAGCCAAAGGTTACTAATCTTTCTGCATCAATTTGCTCGCCATATACCATTGTGGCAAGAATAAACATCAAAGTTGGGCCAATATATTGGAAGAAGCCTAAGGTTGATAAACGCAGATGATGAGCAGCTTCAGTAAAGAGCAATAATGGTACAGTTGTAATAATACCGGCTGCGATTAACAAGGTATTCAATGACCAACTGTTTTCAAGCATATTGCTTGTTGGTGAGTGGGTAAAAAATAAGATGTAAATTAATGCGACAGGGAATAGCCATAATGTTTCGACCAACATTCCTGTTTGTGCATCGACACCTAATTTTTTACGCAGTAGACCATAAAGCCCAAAAGTTACGGCAAGACTTAAACCAATCACGGGTACAGAACCAAAGTGCCATAACTGAATAAATACCCCCGTAAAGGCTAAACCCACCGCTACCCATTGCATACGACGAAAACGCTCGCTTAAGAAAAGCATACCAAACAGGACGTTAACAAGGGGGTTAATAAAGTAACCAAGACTAGCTTCTAGCATATAGCCATGGTTAACAGCCCATATATAGGTAAGCCAGTTAGTTGCAATAATGACAGCTGTCAGTGCCAAGAGTAGGATTTTTTTAGGTTGACGTATTAATTGTCGTAAATAAGGCCAATGACGACTAATCGTCATTAAAATCAACATAAAAAAGAATGACCATAGGATACGGTGTGTAAGGATCTCTTCTGCGGGCACTTCTTGAATGCTTTTAAAATAGACAGGGGCAATACCCCAGATCAAATAGGCGCCTAAGGCACATAAAACGCCTTTCATCGTGTTTTTCTGGCTCATGCTATCTCTGGAATTGATGGAAAGGAAATGTGTGACGGGGTTATCATACCCAATGACATTATCTAATGTGTCATTAGGCATGCATTTTTACAAGTAATTAATAACATTCTCAGCATCATAGCGCATAATGAATTTTAACAAAGACTTAACCTACAATGTAGGTGGCTGTTCCACTTGCTATATGAACTTGTTTTTCATTATGTAATTCAACACGAGCAACAGAGACTTTATTACCACTGCGCAAGATATGACTACTTGCAGTAAAACACTCCCCACGTCCAGGTCGTAAATAATCAACCCGTAAATCAATCGTACCCATTTTAGCAAGTTTCTGTTCTAACTGCTCTTGGGATATAGGTGCTAAACGTGTTAATGCATTACCAACACAAACTAATCCTGCACTGACATCAAGCACCGAAGCAATAAGGCCTCCATGTAAAATACGTTGAGCAATATTACCGACCAATTTATCTTGGTAGCGGAATTGAATTTCTGCATAATCTTGTTCAAAACGAACTAGCTCTAACCCAATCAACTGGTTAAACGGCATTTTATACACAAAAACATGACCAATTAAGGTTTGAGCCTCTTCTAATGTTAATTGCTTTTCCATTTTTAGAACCTCCGATATTACGTCATAAAGTTAATATAATGTTAATGATACATGACGAAACCGTAATTTCCCATTCGTGCTATAAATATAATGGTGTAAAAATATACGAGATTTAATGGCGATTACGTGTAAAATATGGTGGCTTAAGTGTAATAAAGCACATTTATAAGAACTAATTATAAAGTAAGTACTAACTTCTATATTATTCAATAATGAAACAGGATAATTAACTATGCGTTACATCCGTTCTTTACTTGCGGTGGCTTTATTCTATCCAGCATGGGGATTTGCATCCGAAATTCAAACATCATCATCTCCTGCACCGCTTGTTCAGGGCAGTATTATTTCCGGTTTATTACAAGAATACGACTCACCTTTTGTTCTTTATCCTTATGAATCCAATTATATTATTTACACTGATACCTCTGATATGAATAAAGAGGCGATTCAAAGTTATGATTGGGGTAATAAGGCTAAAAAAGATGAGGTAAAATTTCAGCTTAGTTTGGCTTTTCCTTTATGGCGTGGTATTGCGGGTGAAAACTCTGTGTTAGCAGCGTCTTATACTCAACGTTCTTGGTGGCAATTAAGTAATAAGAAAGAATCAGCTCCTTTCCGTGAGACAAACTATGAGCCACAACTCTTTCTAGGTTGGGCTACTGACTATAAATTTGCAGGTTGGACACTTCGTGAAATTGAGACAGGTTTTAATCATGAATCAAATGGGCGTTCAGATCCTACATCTCGTAGTTGGAATCGAGTTTATGCGCGATTTATGGCACAAAAAGGTAATTTGCAGCTCGATTTAAAACCATGGTATCGCTTTAGCGAAAGTGCACAACGTGATGATAATCCAGAAATTAATCGTTACATGGGCTATTATCGTTTAAAAGCAGGTTATCGATTAGGTGAGAGTGTGATCACTGCAACAGGACGCTATAACTGGAACAGTGGTTATGGCGCCGCTGAATTAGGTTGGAGCTATCCAATTACTAAGCATGTTCGCTTTTATACCCAAGTATTTAGCGGTTATGGTGAATCGATGATTGACTATAATTTTCGCCAGACACGTGTTGGTGTGGGTGTGATGCTGAATGATATGCTGTAATTTTCCTCGTTCTGGGGTAGCATAACGCTATAAATGATGACGGCACCTTCATATTGGTGCCTTTTCTTTGACTCCTCATCATAGTTTTTATCAGCAGCTTTTCAGAGGAACGGCGTGTCCACAGCAGAAGTTCTTAATTCAATGCCATCAGCACAGACTATTTTGCGAGAAACCTTTGGTTATCAGCAATTTCGTCCTGGTCAGCAAGAGATCATCCATACTATTACAACAGGACGTGATTGCCTTGTTGTGATGCCGACAGGGGGTGGAAAATCCCTTTGCTATCAAATTCCGGCATTATTGTTAGATGGATTAACCGTCGTTGTGTCGCCATTGATCTCCTTGATGAAAGATCAAGTCGATCAGCTTTGTCTTCATGGCATTGAAGCTACTTATTTAAACTCAACACAAACCCGTGAAGAGCAACTTGATGTTCAAATGCGGTGTCAAAAGGGTGAAATAAAACTGCTGTATATTGCTCCTGAACGTTTAATGATGGAGAGCTTTCTTCACCAATTAGTGCAGTGGAAACCTGCATTGCTAGCTGTTGATGAAGCACACTGTATTTCACAGTGGGGGCATGACTTCCGCCCTGAGTATCGTGGCATTGGATTATTAAGGCAATATCTTCCCGATGTTCCTATTGTTGCACTGACAGCAACAGCAGATAACACAACACGTTATGACATTATAAATCAGCTAGTCTTACGTGATCCTTTAATTCATATCAGCAGTTTTGATAGACCGAATATCCGCTACACTTTAGTCGAGAAATACAAACCACTTGATCAACTTTGGCTCTTTATTCGTGGCCAAAAAGGAAAGTCAGGCATTATTTACTGTAATAGTCGCAGTAAAGTAGAAGAAACCGCAGAGCGACTCAGTAAGCGAGGATTGAGTATTGCAGGTTATCATGCCGGAATGGAGATGACACAGCGAGCTAAAGTACAAGAGGCGTTCCAGCGCGATGATTTGCAAATCGTTGTTGCAACCGTTGCGTTTGGAATGGGGATAAACAAACCTAACGTGCGTTTTGTGGTTCACTTTGATATACCTCGTAATATTGAATCTTATTACCAAGAAACTGGGCGTGCAGGGCGGGATGGATTACCTGCAGAAGCCGTATTATTTTACGATCCCGCTGATATGGCATGGTTACGTCGTTGTTTAGATGAAAAGCCGGAAAGTGACCAAAAATCGATTGAAATGCATAAGCTCAACGCAATGGGGGCATTTGCTGAAGCACAAACATGCCGACGACTAGTGCTCCTTAATTATTTCGATGAACATCGGCAAAATGCCTGCGGTAACTGTGATATTTGTCTTGATCCTCCTAAGCAATATGATGGGTTGATCGATGCGCAAAAGGCTTTATCCTGCATTTATCGTACGGGGCAACACTTTGGAATTGGTTATATTGTTGAAATATTAAGAGGAGCGAATAATCAACGTATTCGCGATGCAGGACACGATACATTACCTGTTTATGGTATTGGTAAAGCACAAAGTCATGAACATTGGGTGAGTGTGATACGCCAACTTATTCATTTGGGTATGGTGACACAAAATATTGTACACCGCTCTGCATTACAGCTTACTGAGATGGCAAGACCCATCTTACGAGGTGAAGTTCCATTACAATTAGCCGTGCCTAGATTATTAAGTCCAACAAAAAGCCGTAATCAACAAACAAAAAATGCGCATAGACAGTACGATAGAAAATTATTTGCGAAACTACGTAAATTACGTAAATCTATTGCTGATGAAGAAAATATTCCGCCCTTTGTGGTCTTTAATGATGTCACATTGATAGAGATGGCAGAGCAATGTCCTGTTTATCCTGATGAGTTGTTATTAATAAACGGTGTCGGCCAACGAAAATTAGAACGATTTGGACCTGCTTTTATGACACTGATCCGTGACCATATTGAGGGCTTCGAATAACGCCAACAAGGAGAGCCAATGACAACCACTCTTTTTAAACATTCGTGGTTATCTCGTGAAAAGCAGTTTTCTGCTTTTACGAATGGCACTTTATTGGATTTTTGGAACCAGCGTGAAGAAGGTGAATTTACGGGTGTCGATGGAGTAAAGATCCGTTATGTTCATTGGCGTTCACCATCGCACAATAAAGCACTAGTAATTTCTTCAGGCCGTAGTGAAAGCTATGTAAAGTACCCTGAAGTTGCATTTGATTTTTTCCATATTGGCTATGATGTTTTTTTGCTTGATCATCGAGGACAAGGCCTGTCAGACCGACTATTAGAAGACACACAAAAAGGTCATGTAGAAAAATTTAGTGATTATATTGATGACTTCTCAACATTCATTGATACGATAGTGTTGCCTTATCAATACCAACATTATTTTGCATTAGCTCATTCAATGGGCGGTGCTATTTTAACGGGATATCTTCTAAAATATCCTCATGTTTTTAAAGCCGCCGCATTAAGTGCGCCGATGTTTGGTATTAAATTACCGATACCTCGCTGGGTGGCTAATTTTTTAGTCAATCGAGCAGAACAAAGTCAATCTGAAAGAAATAACTACGCAGTATCAACAGGTAAATGGTTTCCATTACCTTTTATTCTTAATGTGTTAACACATAGCCATGAACGATACCGTCGTTATTTACGTTATTACGCTGATTTTCCTGAGCTACGATTAGGTGGCCCTACTTATCATTGGATGGGCGAAAGCCTGAAAACAGGAGATTGGTTAATTGAACATGCGGGAGAGATTGATACCCCTTTATTAGTGCTTGAAGCTGAGCATGACAAGGTGGTCGATAATCAAGAGCTAAGGGCTTTCTGTGAACGTTATAGTCAGTCCAGAACAAGAGAAGAAAAGCAAAAATTGCCACTGGTGATTAAGGGTGCGCATCATGAAATCTTGTTCGAAATAGATAAGCTACGCTCACAAGCATTGAATGAAATCTGTGAGTTTTATGATAAGCATTTATTTTAATCAGGAATGTGTATGTATTCGATAGTCGCTTCAGATCTTGATGGCACGTTGTTATCACCTAATCATGTATTAACTCCCTATACGCAAGAAACACTACACCTACTTATTAATAAAGGGGTGCATTTTGTATTCGCAACAGGCCGTCATCATGTTGATGTTGCTCAAATTCGTGATGGATTAGGCATTAACGCTTATATGATAACGTCTAATGGTGCAAGAGTGCATAACACGCATGGCGACCTTATTTTTAGCCAAGACCTTGAGCCTGAAATCGCTTATGACTTGGCTCTGATGGTTTTTGATCATCCTGAAATTGAAACTAATATTTATGCGGGTGACTACTGGTATGTTAATAAAGAGATGCCGGGGGCTTGTGAGTTTTTTCGAGAATCAGACTTTAGCTATGAATTATATTGTAAAACAGGATTCCCGACCACCAATGTCTGTAAGGTCTTTTTTACCTCTGATGATCATGAGCTATTACTGAAACTAGAGAATGAAATTAATCAGCTTTGGGGTGATAAGGTCAATGTGAGTTTCTCACTACGTAATTGCTTAGAAGTGATGGCAGGGGGCGTATCTAAAGGTGAGGCGCTAGAGCAAGTGGCTGAACTGATGCAACACTCTGCGAAAGATGCTATCGCATTTGGTGATGGTATGAATGACAAAGAGATGCTACAGATGGCGGGTAAAGGTTGCATTATGGAAAATGCGCACCAGACATTAAAAGATCTCCTACCCAATATGGAAGTCATTGGTGCTAATGCGGATGAAGCAGTTCCTCATTATTTACGTAAGTTATACCAAGTGTGATCCTCTCTAAAGAAAAAGGCGAACAAGATAATAGTGTTCGCCTTCTTTTTATCTTTTTAAATCAGCCTAAACTTTGTTAGTGATATTGCATTGTAAATTGTAATGTCCCATTCGCTTTACCCGCGCTCGTTGTATCAGATGTTTGGATATAACCCGCTTCTAAAGGGATAGAATAACTTCCTGCACTGCTGTTTTTTTCACTTACTGTTATTAATTGACCCAGCTTTATTGGCTGGTTTTGATACTTAACCTGTATGCCATAACCCTTAGCAGTATTGCTGTCTGTTGGATTACTTAAACCAATTGTTCCTGCGGTTTGTTGGCTATCAGCAACACCATCAAATCGAATTTTAATCGGTGAAACAGGATCACAACTTAAATCAATATTGAAATCTTTAATACTCTCTGTACTTACAGAGCCCACGCCATTAAAACTGGATTTAGGTACAGCGCCAAGAGGAACATTAATATTATTATTCACCACATCACAACCACTAGAAATAATGGTTAACGGTGAAAGATTAATTCTTGGCTCCGTTTTACCTGTATAGTCACTGGTGATAAAACCATTGTTATAGACAATCAACATTGCAGCCCATATACCCGGAATGGTTTGCGATTTTACATTATCACGTAGCTTATATAGCTTCATTTCTAATGTAACAGAGTAGTTACCGCTGGTGGTGTTAGATGAACAAATAAGCCTGTTACTATAGTTACCATCAATATTTTGCTGCCCATCTACATAAGCAGATCCACTACAACTTCCGCTAATGGTGCCATGTAACGTATAGCCAATACCACTGCTATTGAGTTCTCTAACATAAGCCCCATTGACTCTAGGGCTGGAAGCATTAAACGAACCAGGTAAATAAATCCCTGGCCTAACTTCGCCTCCAGAAAGGTTCCACCATGTCCATGCATTCATTGTTCCTAACGGAATTGTGGCGACTTCCGTTAAAATTGGTGCTGAACGCGATACATAAATAGGTGCTGAATAAGTTACTGTCTTAGTCGTGAGATCTGCCCTAAATTCAGCCTTAGTGGTTGATGTATACAAAAGAACAGACAGACAACCTAGAGTTATATATTTATTCATTGTTATCACCTATCTGCAATCTAGTTGTAAAAATTGGATCTTTTCTAACGAGAGATCCACATTTAAAGTAGTTTGGCATTGTTCAACGGCGCTGTTACCCCATTTGGCACGTAATTGACTCTGCTCAGGCACACCATTTAAGAAAACCTCACCATCATTGGCAACAATCCCACTTGAAAGCACTTGCCCGTTTTGATAAATCTCGACTTGAGTACCAAATGGCAATGGTGTTCCGTTGTAGTGTAAGTTTGCAAGCACACGAGCCCCTTTTCTTGCTTTGAAATCAGCTAAGACAATTGCTCCTTTGGTTGGTATAACTGTCGTTGATGTTAATTCAACATCGTTATTACCCGTTAAAGAGGCAGGATCGACGGTTACTTTATTGCGCTCATAACGTGAAACATTAGGAATGACCGCGTAGCCTTGATTGTTGGTATAAAGACTCTGTGCACTACTGACCTTTAAGTTATCAACATCTTCTGCTTTAATTAAAATTGCAGAATCATAGATTGTACGGGATGGCGTTATTCCACCTTGATGAATTAAGAGTGCGCCATTTGCTCCCCAATTCATTGATTGATAGCGTTTGTCGTAACTGTAACCCGCACTGATCTCTCCCCCTGAAGCACTGTAGTTGCCATTAACAGAGCCACTGTATTCTTGACGAGAATGATTGTAGTTTTGTGAAATATCATATTGTAGGTTGTTATCTTCCAACTGAGTGCCACTTAAACTTACAGAGCTAATAGAATCACCTTGTTTGCTACTGTTATAGCGATAACTTAACCAATTGTTATTCTGAGCAATATTAAACGGAAGACTAAAATTAATAGATAAAATCTGATCGGTTAATCCACTTTCTTGACGTTTGTTATAGGCATAAGAGACGCTATAACTTAGTGCACGATAATTTGAGTTAAAACTCACATTCACATTGCGATCAACTCTGTCTTGATACCAATAATATTGTTGATAACCATTTAATGAGAGATAACCCATATCACCTAAAGATTGCGATACAGATAACTGAAACTGCTTTTTCTTACGATAAAGATGAGAAAAACGCTCATTAGCTGCTGAGAAATCATAGTAATTTTTTGTTGAATAGCGATAAGATGCCAGTGAAAAACCAGTTTTGGTATCAGGTAAATATTTAGAATATTGAATACGATAAGATTGCCCTTGGGCTTCATCGTCATTGATTAAGGTTGTTTTCGCATGAGTAATATCGGCAGAAACAGCACCTAAATAACCAAGGTTAACTCCAGTACCTAATGCATAAGCTTGGTAATCAGCAGAAATTAATGTGCCGCCATAAATAGATAAATTATAAGGGAGCCCATAAATAGCCGAGGTTTGAAAGAAATTAGGTTTTTTCGCCGCCGTATCAGCATGATATTTACCGATATCTACACTGTATTTTAAGCTACCCGCACGTTGCATCATGGGAACTGCTGAAAAGGGTTGTGAAAAGGTACGTGTTGTTCCGTCTGCTTCTTCAATTGTGACTTGTAAGTCACCGCTGTAAGAAGTGGGATATAAATCTGAAATAGCAAATTCACCCGGTGGAACGGAAGTTTGGTAAATCACGCTGTTATTTTGACGAACAGTAACCACAGCATTGCTTTGAGCAATCCCTCTTACAACAGGGGCAAATCCCCGTTGACTTTGTGGCAACATACTTTCATCAGAGGCAAGTTTAATGCCACGATATGGAATACTCTCTAATACATCATTATCAGAGGCAGTTTCACCGATGGTTAAACGGCTTTTTAAACTACGAATATCTCTCTCAACATAAGTTTGCAAACTATTCCATTGTGAAGAGTTATCACTGTTTTTATTATAGTTACTGTGATTACGTAAACGCCATGCACCCACATTAACACCACTGCGTAACCCTAAAAAAAGAGAGTTGCTATTATGTTGATCATGATACCAATACTTATTTTGTCGATAGGTGTAATTCACAAAGGCAGCATTAATACCGTCATTCCATTGCGTGGGTGAGATATAGCCATGTCCATAATTATATAAAGCAATTTGTGGTATAGAAAATGACAGTCGTGCTCGTGAAAAATCATACTGATATGTTGCATTTGGAATAATGCGAGCAATATCAGTGATCGTTTCATTTTTAATTTGTTGATTAGATTGTGGTATTACAGATCCTTTGACACCCCAATTTAATAAGTCTTGTTTAGTGATCTCTGGTGTAAGTGTCTTTTTTTCTTCGTTAAAAATAAAACGTACTTGGCGGTTATCAATTAATTTGTTATTGAGATAAATATCAACAGAATAGACACCTGGAAGTTGACCTCCAGCATAAGAAAAATAATCAAGGTTATTAATATCCGCAACTTGATTTTCTATTCCTAAATTGAGTGCATCAGGGTTAAATTGCTCTTCAGCCATTACCTGATAAGGATATAAAATAGTGGCGATCGCTATGGCCAGTAAACCGTGGTGATTGAGATTATTGTTAGGAAATAGGAATAATCGTTTTGTTGATAACGCTATTATGGATAAAGTCATCGCCATACACCCTTAGTTTAATACTTTATCTACAGTTGCACCGTAGTCATTAATAAACTGAACTTTAACTTTATGATAAGTGGGTGTTTTTTCTAGCAACATCACTTCTTGATGTGGCTGAATTAAAGGATCGTAAGGGTAGCGTTTGTCATCAATAAAAATATGTTTAATGGTTAAGTGATAAGGCGTGTTGTTCTTAAGCACTAAGCCTTGATTTTGTTTTGATAGTTCGATGTTATTAAAGTTAAGTGGCTCAATATCATGAGCACGTAAAAAAAGCTTAAATTGAGAATTGATTACCAGTTGAAGTTGATTTTCAGGGCTTTTTTCAACGGGAGGGATAGATTTGATATTAAGCCAATAGACAACTTCGGTATTTGAATTTAAGGGTTCTCCTGTATAAGAAATACGTGCTGTACCAGTACTATCTGGCTCAATACGAAAAAGAGGAGGGGTTGCGATAAAAGGTGCTCTGTCATTACCTTGAAAAGCTGAAACCCAACTTTGGATCAGATAAGGTTTATCTTTATCAGTATTTAGAACAGGAATGCTGATTTCACGAGCATTATCGTTATAAACAAACCGCGTTCCACCCACACTTATCCCTGCTGCATGGCATACCGTTATGAGAGAAAAACAAAAAAATAATGTGAGAAAAATATTCTTTTTCATATTGGTGCTATAAAGTTAAGAAAAAATAAGAGGGTAATCAGTATTACCCTCATTTTTTATTATTTGTATTGGATGCTATAGACGGCGGAGCCGTTAGCTGGACCTGGTGTTGCTTGTGCTGTTGCTTTATAACGAGCAACATAATCTAAGTTAATTTCTGTACCTTTAATTTCGACCTCTTTAGAGTCGTCATATAGATTAATTTGAGATACAGCATCTTTCTCAAATAGTGCGATACCGACGTTTGTTGCACCACCTGAGGCTTGGTCGATGGCTAAAATATCGCTATCAATTGCATCACGAGTACCACCGAAGCGTACGGCAACAGTGGTATCAACAGGGCAATCAATCAGTTTAATCGTGAAATCTTTAAGGCCTGCGACTTCGCCTTTAGTGGCTAAGCTTTTTGAAGACACTTTTCCTAAATCTACAGTCAGATTTTTAGAAGAGCTGTCTACTGTACAGGCTTGGTCTGTTATTTCTCCGGTAAAATTAATAGTGCCCGATGCAAAAGCAGCTGGTGCAGAAAGTAGAGAGAAACTTATCCCTAATAAATAGAGAGATTTATTTAATTTGCTCATGATCAGTCCTGTTTAAAAAGTAATTATTTTTACTTTTTAATTTATTTATAAGTATAAATTTAAGTATAGGTTTATTCGCATAGAAGATATGCCAATAAAATATAGCATTACAAAAAATTTAAGTTAATGAAGATTTACATGAGTTTTTTTGTCTTAATATCAAAATGTTTAATGTTTGTTTTTTTAATTAAGGATAATGTTTAATTAGTCATTAATTAAATCACAAGGCGAACTATTTATTGCTAATAATAATTTCTCTATATCTTCTATAGGAAATGAATTTTTATTCAAATAAAGATAAAAACGATATTCTTTATCTTTATTATGTGTATTTAATTGTTTAATCGAATTTTTATTCAATTCTTCCTGAATGGCTGCGAATGGGAGTCGAGAATAGCCAAGGCCATGTTTAACAAGGCTTATCGCTGTTTCTATTGAACCAACATGAATCACTTGATTATGATGGTCTATGTCTATGCTATTACGGGATAATGAAATATATGTATGTTTTTGTAATTCCTTGCATAAGTCATTATTGTTGATATGTTGTAACACGCTCTCAGGATGTGTAACTAATACTGTTTTTATACATTCTAAATCAATGGGTTGTAATGATTTTATGTTGTGGTGTGTTATCACTAAATCATGATCTTTTTGCGATAATACATCTGATTGACTCAGTGCGATTTTATGAATATTAATATCATAATGTTTATTCTCTTTAATAAATTGAGAGATTTTATCTAAAAATAAGTCTGAAACATACAAAGGGTCGATAAGCATATTTATTTTTAACTTATTGTTAAATATTAATTTTTTTGCTTCCTTTTCTAGCGAAATGGCCTTTTCAGTGATTTCTCTCGATAACTCAAGTAATAATTTGCCTTCATGCGTAAGTACTGCTCGCCTTTTCTCTAAAGAGAGAATTTCAATGCCCAAAGTTTGCTCTAATTTATTGATTGTATAGCTAATCGATGATTGAGTTCTATGCAGTGCATCTGCAGCCTGGGCAAAGCCACCATAATCAACGACGGCTTGTAAGGTAATCCACTGATCGAGAGTCGTTCGGGATTTTTCCATGATGGAACCTTCTTATTATTGTTTATTTAATACTCATTAAAAATGAAGCTAGCAATATATCTTAGCATTGTTAATAGGTAGTAATACTCATTTTTTAATCAAGTTTAAAAAATATTAACATTATAATAGATAGTGTTATTGTTTAATAATCAATATACTTTTAATAAAAATATTTATACTTTTTTATTTTCCGTTATTTGAAGTGTTTTTTCATAAAATAGACAAAGTTGGCTTTTTTTGTTTTTTATTATTTAAATTTATATAAATAAGAAGGAGTTTTTAATATGGGTTGAGATAATTTTTAATTATATTAATATTTATTTCTCTTTTTTTATTTATATAATTAATGTTATTTGATTTTATTTATTAATTATTTTTATTTTTTTTTATTTTTTTTTTCCGTAATGCTCGTTAATCTATATTCTATCTATTTTTATTATTTGAATTTAAGTTCTTTTCTTATTTATTAATTGTGATTTGTTAAAAAATAAAAATATCTCATATTTGGCTTAAGATGGTTTTACTAAAATATAAAAGACTACTTATAATTTTAAATACTACAGTTCAGTCTAAATTAGATGAAATTAGGTTTTATATATTGAAATAATAAAGTGTTTCGATATGTAAAACTACCATTATTTTAAATGCTAATATTAAATTTGTTGACCTATAAACAACTTAACTTATTTAACTTAAAAAAGAAAATCTTCCGTTAGAGATATCAACTTGAAAATTAAAATCCCATGAAAGTGTCTTTTCACTCACATTAGGAGTGAGATTAAGTATAAAAACGTAAATGCGTGACTTGGATCAATAATTAGCGGTTGTTTTCCGTTAAATGTTCGATGTTGTTGACAGAGATAAAAAATAATAAAGGTAAGAAAAATATATTTTATATTAAAGTAGATTAAATGCCTTGTCCAAAATAGCACTTTGTTCTTTGGTTAATTGGATACTTTGTTAGAAAGTATATTGCTTTAAAAATAGTTTTCCCAAGAATTGGCGATCTTTTTATGATGTTCGTTTTATTATCTTCATATTATCATTGATTGAAGAGTAGTTTCCTAACGTTACTATTTATCAATTTTATTAAACAAAAAATTAAAAAATAATCTCTTTTTTTTCTAAAAATAAGACGCTGGGAAGAAAATATGGATTAATTTTATACAATCAATGAGCTATAAGTGAAGCAAAGCAACAGAATAGGCTGATAAAAGCACCAGTAAAGAGGATGAAAAAGGAGAGAAATAAAAGAACATAGCCATTGCCTTTCGTATTTTTTCGATAAAACAATGGCTTTATATCAAATTAATTGGAATCAGCGGATTATAATCCCCCAACTTCTCTAGGTGTCGCTCGCATAGAGCTACGAATTGTATTACCCATCATGTCCACTCTTGCTTGGAATGGTGGGAAAGGCAGTGGAATACCATGTTCTGCAAAGGCTAAAAGAATATTTTGATGAATTTCATGTCTGGCGGGCATTCTGTGTCCCATTTCAGCTGCATAAACACGCAATTCAAAAATTTGAATACCCTGTTGTAAATCGACTAAATAAACCTCAGGTGCTGGGTTTTCTAAAATCATTGTAGAGCGTTTTGAGGCTTCTAATAAAACATTTGTGACTTGCTCGCTATTACAGTCTGCTGGAGCAGGAATAGTCATCACAATACGGGTAACAGAGTCCGACAGAGACCAGTTAATAAATTGTTCCGTAATAAAGGCTTTATTAGGTACGATAATTTCTTTTCTATCCCAGTCGGTCAACGTAGTCGCTCGGGTGTTGATCTTAGAAATATTCCCCGTCAAATTACGGATGGTTACGGTATCGCCAATACGGATAGGTTTTTCAAACAAGATCATCAGCCCGGAAATGATATTGGCAAAAATTTCTTGTAAACCAAAGCCTAACCCAACCCCCATTGCTGCGACTAACCATTGTAATTTTGACCATTCAATCCCTAATAAGGAGAAGCCTACAATGCTACCAATTAGAGTGATGCTGTATTTAGTCATGGTAGTAATGGCATAGCCTGTACCTGGCGTTAAATCTAAATGTTGTAAAATAGCCAGTTCAAGTAAAGCGGGTAAATTTCTCACCAATTGCGTAGTGATAATAATTACAAGGATCGCCACTAAAATAGAGCCCATGGTAATAGGTTGTATGGTGTTAACTCCATTCACCGATGAGGTTACATCCCAAAGACGAATATTATCGACAAAGGAAAATGCGGTATTTAATTCAGACCATAATAAAATCATCGATACTAATGCAATCATGGTCAGAATAGAGCGAACTAAGCCAATAGATTGCGCACTGATTGCATCAAGGTCTATTTCTTGAGCCTCAATTTCAAGCCCTACTGTACTCTCACCGCTACTGCCCACTATGGTATTTTCATCTTCGCCTTTCGCACGTTGGGCAAGAATTTCAGCCCGTTTTTGTTTTGCGCGTTCAAAAGCTAATTTACGACGTTGAATAAGCATCCACCGCTGAATAATGTGATAGATAATCAGTAAAGCAAACCAAATTGCTACTGACATTTCTAAACGTCCAAGCAAGACAATCGAAGTAGAAAGGTAACCTAAAACAGCGGCTAAGCCTGCAATAACAGGGGCAAGAAGTAAGAACCACCATAAGATAGTGTTTATTGCATTATCACCAGACCCATGTTTATCAAGATAAAGGGGAACATGGGCTTTTTTAAGGCTTGAAGTAATAAAGCTTAGGGCTATACAGAGTAGCAAGAAACAGAAGCGACCGACGGTTGGTGCAAATTCTCTATCACTATAATATTCAAAGGTAATTAATGACATCATTAGTGGGACGATGACAAAAATAGAAAGCTGGTAAAAGCGCATTGCTTTTTTGACTCGACTCTCTTTCCATTTAAATTGAGCGATAAATAAACCGTTATGACGTGCGAAGGTCGCACTGATCATAAATAGCCATAACACAGGAGCAGCTGCTGTTACACCATAACCAATCGCGCCGGCCATTGGATAACGCCATTCAACACTTTGTAAGCCATAACCGACTGCAGACCATAATAGAGGTAACGGAAGTGCAATTAAAATAGACCAAAAAACGGTACGTATTGTCAGTGAAAAATGATCTTGGGTGACTTTACCAATACGATTACTGACTCTTTCTAGAAAAGCGTTGTAGTGTTTTCGAGTACGAAGGCTAAAACCAACAATTGATAAGGTAACAAACAAGAATAGAAACGTATCTTGGTTTTTAAGCATGCTAACAGCAGCATGGCCTAATTGTGAAAAGGTATCTAATGAAAGTAGCCGAGTGATATCTTTGACTAATAAAACTGGATAATTGAATTTGATAGGGCTGATATCGGCAACCCAGAACATATAGCGGTTTGTTGCGTCTTTTGTTTCTTTTAAAGCATCCGCTAATTGGGTTGTGGCGACTTTGAGTTTTGTTAATTCAAGGATCTGAGAGTCATAGCCTGATAGTAATGAATTTAATAGCTCATGGCGAGCTTGAATAAGGGAATCAAAGATATATTGCTGAGCTTCAGGTAATTTAGAGCCATCCGCCGTTTCAGGTGGCTGGATCTTGCTTAAATTCTCCAGCATATCTTCATAACCTAAACGCTCAACACGTAATTGAATAATATCTCTATCAAGTTCTTGTGAGCGAGGCATTTCAGGTAAACGAGAAAGTTGTGTTCTTAACGCTTCACCTAATGCGGTGGAGCCACTTAGCCACTGTGCTTGTTCGCGGATCGTGGTGAGTGTTTGACGAACTTGCTGTGTTTGTTGTGTAGTAATCCGTTGTTTTTCAGAGAGATCGCTCATTTCCTGTGTCTGTTTATTCAGGATTTGTGAAAGCTCACGGTTGGTTTGGATCTGTTTTGTCAGAAACTCAGGCAATTCACCACCTTGTTCTGCCAACATCTCTGTTTTTTCTAACGCAAGATCAGCCACTTCTTGGCGTTTTATATTCAATAAACTACGTAATTGTTGTAGTTGTACATCAAGGCGTTGATAGCGTTTTTTAAATAACTCTAAGCGAAGGCGTGCGATTTCTTGGCGATTATTAGCTGATAGTTGCGCCATTTCTAGTTCATTAACCATCGCTTTACGCGCTGTTACTTCAGCTTGAGTCAGTTTATTTTGAGCTTCTGTTAACGGGGTTGTTGATGCACTCACAGAGGCTAGTCTTGCTGTTGCGTCACTTAATAAACGACGTGCTTCAGAGAGTTGTTGAGGCAATAAATTTAAAGATTCACTGATTTCACGGCTTTTGTCTTGTTCTTGCTGTTGAAGCCTTGCTTGCTCCATTAATTGGCTACTGACTTGAATAATTTTCTGTTCTAAATCAGGAATGCTAATTTTTTCTGGGATAGTTGGAACTGCGTGACTTTCTTCAAGAAGCTTAGTTCTGAGTTCTTTTGTGATCTCTGGATAATCATCAATGGTTTTTTGATAGTTGTCTGCATTTGTTTGTGCTTTTTCACCATCATTAATCCAGTTGATAGTGCCTTGTAGCGCCTGAACAGTCTCAATATCTTGAGGATTAGTACTTCCTTCAAGTTGTTTAATATCTTGACGTAATTTTTCTACATCTGCTGATATTGCAGACGTACTTAACGAAAAAGTCAAAAAGAGCGAGAAAAAAAGACTGATTATCAGGCGCACAAAGGTTACTCCGAATTACGTATTATTCACTGATGGCGTTAACGTCATTGCCAGCAACATTGATGATGGAACCTAATTGTTCCCCCATTAATGTAACGGAGCCATTCATAAGATCTTTATTCAATTGAACGGTATTTTCAGGGAAAAGGTTGATAACAGTTGAACCTAACTTAAATCGGCCCATCTCCTCACCTTTTTTCAAGAATATCGCTCCTGCTTTGTCTGCTTGAGGATAAGTCCAACGCTTAATAATACCTTCACGAGGTGGTGTTACCATGCCACACCAAATCGTTTCAATACTACCAACAATAGTTGCACCTACCAGAATTTGTATCATTGGACCAAACTGCGTTTCAAAAAGACAAATAATGCGTTCATTACGTGCAAATAAGTTTGGTACATTGGCCGCCGTCAATGGATTAACAGAGAAGAGATCACCTGGAACATAAATCATCTCTTTTAATAAACCATCGCAAGGCATGTGAACACGGTGGTAATCGCGAGGCGAAAGATATGTCGTAATAAACTGACCATTACGGAATTTATCTGCCAACATAAAGTTACCCGCGAGTAACGCTTCAAGAGTGTAATGATGTCCTTTAGCTTGCAGAATTTGATCGTCTTGAATAAGACCAAGTTGGCTGACAGCACCGTCTGCAGGTAATGCAAGTTTGTCATTACCTTCAACAATAGGACGTATGCCGTCTTTTAAAGCACGAATAAAGAACTCATTGAATGTTGAATAAGCTTGGAACTGACTGTCTTTCGCTTCATTCATATCGACTTTGTAGGCTTTTGCGAAGGCTTTGATAACAAACTGGGTGATTGCACCCGCTTTTTTGTTTGCAAACCAACCCGCTAGCTGTGTGAGCCATAATTTAGGCAATAAATACTGTAGTTTAATTTTTAGCTTGTCCAAAATGGCAACCTCTGGGATTAAACGATAAAAAATAGACAAAAGGGGTCTATTGTACCCACCCTTAATCGGGTTGTCAGTGAATCAATTATTAAGAGTCTAAATTAATGTTCTTACGAACTTTCACCTGACTCATGCTTTCTAAAATACGATGGTAGTTTTCAAAGCGTGTTTCTGATATTTCACCCTTTTTTACGGCTTCATTGATTAAGCAACCCGGATCGTCTAAATGTTTACAATCGCGGAACTTGCAACCACCAAGGTACGGTCTAAATTCAACAAACCCTTTTGTCACTTGATCCGGCGTTAAATGCCATAAGCCAAATTCACGGACTCCTGGAGAGTCAATCACATCTCCGCCTTGTGGGAAATGGTAAAGACGTGATGCGGTTGTTGTATGTTGCCCTAAACCCGAGTTATCAGAGACCTGATTAACAACAATGCTTTCTTCCATCGGTGGTAGTAGCGTGTTAAGCAAGCTTGATTTACCCACACCAGATTGTCCAGCAAAAATAGAAATACGACCGATAAGTTCTTGTGTGAGCGCTTCTAGTCCTTCTTTAGTATAGCTAGAGACTTCAAGGACACGATAACCAATATCTTTATAAGTCTGCATCCATTCGCTTACTGTTTTACGGCTTTGTGTATCTAACATATCGATTTTGTTGAGTACAATCAGTGGCTCAACATTTAACGTTTCACAAGCGACAAGGTAACGGTCGATAATATTTAAAGACAATTCAGGCAAAATAGCGGAGACAATAATAATTTGGTCAATGTTTGCCGCAATAGGTTTAATGCCATCATAATAGTCAGGGCGTGTTAGTACAGAGGTACGCTCATGTACCGCTTCAACAATACCATTCACACGGACATTTTCTTGTGTTTGTAGCGCAGGGCGCCATACAACTTTATCACCCGTCACTAAGGATGAAATTGTGCGTCGGATATTGCATCGAGTAATCGTGCCGTCAGTCGCTTCAATATCTGCATGTTGACCAAAACGGCTGATGACTAAACCTTCGGAAGCTTCGCCTAATTGTGTATCGTCTAATTCAACGTGGTTCTTTTTCTCTTTGCTCTGCAAACGCTTTTTATGATTTTCTTGTACTCGACGTTGCTGGCCTTTAGATAATTTACGTTTTGTCACCGATCCTCACTTGTATTATTCGGTTAGATGTTCTTCTGTCGTGCTTATTGAGTAAACGCGCTATGATAAACGCTAAAATATCATGTCTCACACTTAGAAACAGCTAGGATATATTATGTCAAAAAGCGAGAACAATCTGATCTGGATAGATCTGGAAATGACCGGTCTTGATCCTGAATGTGACCGTATCATCGAAATTGCCACCATTGTGACAGATCCTCAACTTAATATTTTAGCCGAAGGTCCGGTAATTGCTGTACACCAATCTGATGAACAACTGAGTTTAATGGATGAATGGAATACACGCACTCATACGGGTAGTGGTTTAGTTGAACGTGTGAAAACCAGTCAATATGATGATAATTCAGCACAAAAAGCGACAATTGAATTCCTAGAAAAATGGGTACCTAAAGGGGTATCACCTATTTGTGGCAATAGTGTGGGCCAAGACCGACGTTTTCTGTACCGTTATATGCCAGAGCTAGAGCAATACTTTCACTACCGCTATCTTGATGTAAGTACACTAAAAGAGTTAGCGCGTCGTTGGAAGCCTGAAATTTTAGACGGCTTTAAGAAAAAGAATACTCACCAAGCATTAGATGATATTCGTGAATCTATTGCAGAGCTAGACTATTATCGTAAGACCTTTATTAAAGAGTAAAAAATGTGCATTCATGATTGATATTGCATCATTGTGATGATTTTATCGGCACGCAATCAAAAAAACGCATTTTTTTGTTGATAAGGGCTTGCGGTTAAGCATTTTTCTCGTATAATGCGCTTCCCGTACCGATGAAGAATTTTATTTGTACGGGTGTAAGAAAGACGCGGGAATAGCTCAGTTGGTAGAGCACAACCTTGCCAAGGTTGGGGTCGCGAGTTCGAGTCTCGTTTCCCGCTCCAATCTTTCTTAGACAATTGTTAGTAGTATTATGCGACGCGGGAATAGCTCAGTTGGTAGAGCACAACCTTGCCAAGGTTGGGGTCGCGAGTTCGAGTCTCGTTTCCCGCTCCAATCTTTCTTAGACAATTGTTAGTAGTATTATGCGACGCGGGAATAGCTCAGTTGGTAGAGCACAACCTTGCCAAGGTTGGGGTCGCGAGTTCGAGTCTCGTTTCCCGCTCCAAGTTTTTCTATTCTGTTTTATCAAATCTCATTTTTTAATCCTCATAAAGAAAATTTTAAGTTTTTCCTCTCGCTTTTTTAAATATCGACTACACTGTTTTAGGATCCTAAATTAGGGAATTTTACTTAATACACGTAAAGAGAGTGTGAGTGATTATTGTGCAAAAAAAGAAATGCCGTTAATGCATGTAAGATCAAGCTATTTTTTTGTGATCTATCTTTGATCTTTGCTTGCTTTTCTATTTTGACGGCACTAGAATGTGCGCCTTTCCTCATTTAAGGGGGAAATAAAAGGCGAGATCACTTTTTTGGTTTTAGGCCTTTATTCTGTTAAACACGCATTGAATAGTATTTTAGAAAAAAGAAAGGGTTTTAGGCGCTTTTCTTTAAAAAAATGTAATAAATATTCTACTATTCTTAAAATCTTCCCAAATTGATTTATCCACAGAGAGATGCTAATAACCACTGCATCTAAGCATTATTTATTTTTTTACTGCACAGAGTTATCCACAGAGACTTATCATTAAGTGATAAGAATACTATTCTCTTTAATAAATCAATTGGATTTTATATCTACTTGATAACTAAGTTTATTTTAATTTTTTTAAATTTGGGTCTTAGTTCGCTTGAATTTTTTTTTCATGTTGATAGGCAAGGGTTTTTTATTTTATTCACAGGTAAAATTAAAGATTACTCATTATATGTTTATTCTGTTAAAAACTAAGCATCTCTCGGTAAGCCTTTAGTTATTGCTCTTACTAGACGTTTTTGTTGCGAAGTCTGTATTTTTACCTCTTTTTCATTTCGTTTTGCTGTCTGCTGGGCTATTGCCCAATTCAAATGTTCATCTAAAACATCACTTAATCCAAAGCGCTCTTTCAAGGCAAGTATAATTTTATCTTGATAAGGTGCATTTCCTAACGCTACGCTAATATTTCTAAGCCAGCGTAAGTAACCAATACGACGGATCGGTGAACCTTCTGTTATACGAAGAAATTTTTCTTCACTCCATTGAAAAAGATCGAGTAATTCAGGTGTATGGAGTGCTCGGCGGGGAGAGAAATCTTCTTCACCTGTCAATGATGAGAAGCGATTCCAAGGACAAATAAGCTGACAATCATCACAACCATAGATGCGGTTACCCATTAATGGGCGAAATTCTTCAGGGATCGCGCCATCAAGCTCTATTGTAAGATACGAAATACACCGCCGTGCATCGATAGTATAAGGCTCGACAATGGCGCCAGTCGGGCACGTTGTCATGCAAGCGACACATTTACCACATTGTTCTTCGACAGGGCTATCTGTAGGTAAAGGCAAATCGATAAGTAACTCACCTAGAAAAAACCAAGAGCCAGCTTGGTTGTTGATAACAAGTGAGTGTTTACCAACCCAGCCAAGCCCAGCTTTAACCGCTAAAGGGCGTTCCATTATAGGTGCTGAATCAACGAAAGGACGAAAATTGACGATCCCTTGGTATTCATATTGTTGGCAATATTGTGTAATTTTTTCGCCGAGTTTTTTAAGACGCTGTCTTAATACTTTGTGATAATCCCGACCTAGTGCATAACGACTAATATAGCCTTGTTCTGGGTTATTTAATGTTCGAGCAAAAGCGGCATCTGTGGGAAGGTAATTCATTCTCACGCTAATAACCCGTAATGTGCCAGGCACAAGCTCATGAGGTCTTGCGCGTGTCATGCCATATTTCGCCATCCATGCCATTTCGCCATGATATTGTTTATCTAACCAAGCTTGTAAGCGAGGCTCTTCAAGTGATAAGTCAGTATCACATATCCCTGTTTGTTGAAAACCTAACTCAAAACCCCATAATTTAATGTTTTGAGCGAGAAGATTAAGATCGAGTGATGACATGAATAAACCGAATCAATAGGTAAGAGGTGAGTCCTAAGAGCGCGCAGTGTATCATAGTGAGTCAGTAGGAAAAATCCTCGCAATAAATAGATTTATGGTATGGTTATTTGATAGTTATTTCGATAACTATTTGCCTTAAGAGAACATATAAAGCTTGGTATTTGAGGTTATCCAACGATCTCTCTTTATTAAGCCGTTATAACTTAACAATAGATTATATAAATATGAAAGAATGGGTTGTTACATTAGAAGATGAAGCGGCAACAGTTGAACTTGGGCGTACTGTTGCAATGGCGACTAATCATAGCGGATTGATCATTTATTTATATGGCGATCTTGGTGCTGGAAAAACAACCTTTAGCCGAGGCTTTTTGCAAGCGCTTGGTCATCAAGGGCATGTTAAAAGCCCAACATATACATTAGTTGAGCCCTATATGCTTTCGCCAAATCCTGTTTATCATTTCGATCTTTATCGTTTAGCATCAGCTGAAGAGCTGGAATTTATGGGAATACGTGACTATTTTGAGCAAGACGCGTTATGCCTTATTGAATGGCCATCGCAAGGCGAAGGCTTTTTACCTAATGCCGATTTAGAACTTCATTTAAGCTATGAAGATGAAGGTCGAAAAGCGCGTTTTGTTGCCCTTTCACAAAGAGGGAATACTGTTTTATCCCATATTCAGTCTGCATAAAGGAATATTGATTATGTCGAGTCTCATCACTATTGTGAGTCAAAGTCAGCGCTATTTTGTTGCCTTTCTGTTGGTTGTTTTATCTTTTTTCTTTGTGCAAATCGCACAAGCTGCCACTGTGACAGAAGTAAAAGCAGAAAATGGTAGTTCAGTAACAACCCTCACATTCTCTTTTAGTGGTGGGAAGCCTAGCTATCGATATTATTCATTAAAAAATCCTGACCGTTTGGTGATGGATTTTAAACAGAGCACAAAAATTACAGGGTTGCCTGCAACATTAGGCAATGGGCAGTTAGTTCATAAAATTCGTGCAACGCAATCAAAAGATAGCCAATACCAAAGTATGGTCGTGGAACTTGCCCAGCCAGTTGTTGCGACTGAAAGGCTAATGAATGTAAGCGGGAATTATAAGTTAGTGCTTACTATCAAACCAATAAATGCTCGACAAAATAATCACTCTCAATCCACCGTGAATGTGGTCGCTTTAGCACCGACAACAATGACGGCGTCAGCCTCAAATACAAATAGAGAAATGGCGCCTTTAACCATGACACCCAAAGCAGAGGTTGCCCCAGTTGCTCCTATTGTAAAACCACGTACCACTCCATCAAAACCACAAGTGGGTTCTCGTCAAATTATTATTGCGATAGATGCAGGTCATGGTGGACAAGATCCTGGTGCGATAGGCCAGAAAGGTAATCGTGAAAAAGATGTCACTTTAAGTGTGGCAAGAAAATTAGAAACTCGTTTACATAACGATCCGATGTTTAAACCTGTATTAACGCGTAATGGTGACTATTTTATTTCCGTTGCTGGACGTTCGGAAGTTGCCCGTAAGCAAAATGCGAATATGTTAGTTTCTATCCATGCAGACTCGGCCCCTAATCGCAGTGCAAGAGGTGCTTCTGTGTGGGTGCTTTCTAATCGTCGAGCAAACAGTGAATTAGGTAAATGGCTTGAACAAAGTGAAAAGCAATCTGAATTACTGGGTGGTGCAGGTGATGCTTTATCAGATGGGGCTGATCCTTATTTAAGTCAAACGGTACTTGATTTACAATTTGGTAATTCACAGCGTGTGGGTTATGACGTTGCAGTTGCTGTGTTATCTGAATTGAGAAAAGTGGGGTCTTTACATAAAAAGACACCAGAACATGCGAGTTTAGGCGTGTTACGTTCACCGGATATCCCTTCAATTTTAGTTGAAACGGGCTTTATTAGTCATGCAGCTGAAGAGCAGTTACTGATTTCTGATGCCTATCAAGAAAAACTTGCTGCTTCTATTCATGCGGGTTTAAGAAATTATTTTCTGGCTCATCCTTTACAAAATGCACCCAATTGATTGAGTAAAAGGAAATAAAGGTAATGGCGATAAATTTATTACCTCCTCAGCTTGCAAACCAAATTGCCGCAGGGGAAGTTGTTGAAAGACCTGCATCTGTGGTCAAAGAGTTACTCGAAAATAGTTTAGATGCGGGGGCGACTACAATTGATATTGATATCGATAAAGGTGGCGCCAAACTTATCCGCATTCGTGATAATGGATGTGGTATCACTCGTGATGATTTGAAGTTAGCACTTGCTCGCCATGCAACTAGTAAAATATCAAGTCTTGATGATCTTGAAGCCATAATAAGTATGGGGTTTCGTGGAGAAGCATTAGCCAGTATTAGCTCTGTTTCTCGCCTAACGCTGACCTCACGTACTCAATCTCAAGATGAAGCGTGGCAAGCTTATGCTGAAGGCCGAGATATGACCGTTACCGTTAAACCAGCAGCTCATCCTGTGGGGAGTACGGTTGAAGTCCTTGATCTGTTTTATAACACACCAGCAAGGCGAAAATTTTTACGCACTGAAAAAACAGAATTTGCACATATTGATGAAGTGGTTCGCAGAATTGCGTTATCGCGCTTTGATGTCTCTATTAATCTTACCCATAATGGCAAACGTGTTCGTCAATACCGTGCAGTAAAAGATGAAAGCCAGCAAAATCGCCGTTTGAGTGCGATTTGCGGTAATAATTTTGTCAATCAATCAATGCATTTATCGTGGGAACACGGTGATTTAGCAATAAAAGGTTGGGTGGAACACCCCTTATCGCCAGTACAATGTAGTGATATTCAATATTGTTATGTTAATGGACGAATGATGCGTGATAGGTTGATTAATCATGCTATTCGCCAGGCTTATGATGGATATTTGAAAGAAGAACAACAGCCTTCTTATATCCTCTATTTGAGCGTTGATCCTCATCAAGTGGACGTTAATGTTCATCCGGCGAAACATGAAGTCCGTTTTCATGAATCACGTTTAGTGCATGATTTTATCTATCAGGGTGTGTTGAGTGTTTTACGACAAGCCACGCAGACACCTTTATCACAGACTTTAGATGAAGAAGATAATGAAATCACGTTGAGTTTTCCTGAAAATCGTCAAGTTGCAGGTGAAAACGTATTCTCACAGCCTTATCAAGCACCAGTTAGTCAGAACCCCGCCAATAGATCCCAGTCACATCAAGTTAATGAGCGGGAGACTCATCATCAAAAACAATCTCGCCAATTCGGTGAAAATCGTCAGTTTGGTGAAAGCTATCAACGTACACAAGGTGCGCTTTATCAAAAAATGATGCAAGAAAGTGCTTCTACATTAAATGATAAAGAAAAAATACCATTATTTCCTGAGCGTGCCCCATTGAATTTAGATGAAATCGTTCATACAACTAATAATATTAAAGAAGATGCGATTTCGGTGATGCCTCGTTCTGTCAATGCGAAAGAAGGGCAAACTGATTATACTTTTGGGCGAGTATTGGCAATTTATCAGCAGAAATATGCGTTAATAGAATCTTCACAAGGTCTTGGGCTGTTATCATTGGAACAAGCTGATTTTCTGTTAAAATGTGCGCAATTATTGCCTAAAGATGAAACATTAAAGCCCCAACCTTTGTTAGTGCCTTTAAAATTAGCATTAAGTAAAGAAGAAATTAATGTATTCAATCAGTTTCACGCATTAATCAGTGAATTTGGTATTACTATTGAAATTTCACAAGGTAAAGCAACAATATATGCAGTGCCGTTGCCTTTGCGTCAGCAAAATTTACCCGCGTTACTGACCGCATTATTGGCGTATTTGTCGATTGAAAAATTATGTACAAAACAACAGCTTGGGCAATGGTTTGCAAAACAGATAAGCGTAGAGCAAGCAATATGGTCACAAGCTCAAGCAGTTGGGCTATTGGCCGATATTGAAAGACTTTGTCCTCAATATGTCAGACAGCCAGCAAAAAACTTATTACAATTAATAGAATTACAACCGGTGGTAGCGGCATTAAATAATGAGCGATGTAAACATACAAATAAAACCTAAAGCTATTTTTTTAATGGGTCCTACAGCGTCAGGTAAAACAGCATTAGCAATAGCACTAAGACAAAAATTACCTGTAGATATTATTAGTGTGGATTCTGCTCTTATCTATCGTGGAATGGATATTGGAACAGCTAAGCCAGATGCGATAGAGCAATCGCTTGCGCCACATCGATTAATTGATATTCTAGACCCGGCATTACCTTACTCAGCAGCAGATTTTCGCCGAGATGCATTAAGTGCAATGGAAGAAATTACAGCTGCTGGGCGAATTCCACTATTAGTGGGTGGGACTATGCTATATTTTAAAGCGTTACTTGATGGCCTATCGCCTTTGCCTAGTGCCAATCCTGAGGTTCGTGCTGAAATAGAGAAAAAAGCAGCAGAGCAAGGATGGGAGGCAATACATAAAGAGCTTGGATTAGTCGATCCCGTTGCTGCGCAACGAATACATCCTAATGATCCTCAGCGGCTTTCTCGTGCGCTAGAAGTTTACCTGATTTCAGGTAAAACAATGACAGAGTTGACAAAAATATCAGGCGAATCTTTGCCCTATGATGTTTATCAATTTGCGATTGCTCCGAAAGATAGAAATGTTCTTCACCAGCGCATTGAAGCACGTTTTAAACAGATGCTAACGTGTGGATTTGAAGATGAAGTAAAAGCATTATATGAACGGGGTGATTTGCATGAAGATTTACCTTCTGTACGTTGTGTCGGTTATCGCCAGATGTGGTCATATTTATCAGGCGAAATAGATTATGATGAGATGGTTTATCGAGGGATCTGTGCTACCCGGCAATTAGCGAAGCGACAAATCACCTGGTTAAGAGGCTGGAATGATATTCACTGGCTTGATAGTGAAGAACCGAAACAATCTCTTGACACTGTTTTGCAGGTAGTTAGTGCATAGATGGTAGGTTTGTGTAAAATTGATAGTTGCCAAAGCGCAATTTTTGAGTAGTTCATTTTTCGAACCAATTGGGTTCTAATATAAAACAACAAAATAAGGAAAACATAGAATGGCTAAGGGGCAATCTTTGCAAGATCCTTTCCTGAACGCATTACGTCGTGAAAGGGTTCCCGTTTCTATCTATTTGGTAAACGGTATTAAATTGCAGGGTCAGATCGAATCTTTTGACCAATTTGTTATTTTGCTGAAAAACACAGTAAGCCAGATGGTATATAAACATGCTATCTCTACCGTGGTACCTTCGCGTCCTGTTTCTCATCATAGCAATACAGGTACGAATCAAACTGGTACAGGTTACAGCGGTAGCGCTACTCAGCAGGATGATGTTGCAGAATAATTATCCATTATTATTCTTGATATAAGAAAAACATAGGTAGGGAGACTTTACCTATGTTTTTTCCTGTTTTTATAAAGTCCAAGAGGTTTCGCCTTTGTTTGATCGTTATGAAGGTGGCGAACTCGCCGTCTTAGTGCACGTCTTCTTTTCTCAAGAAAAGGATGTTGATGATTTGCAAGAATTTGAATCCTTGGTGACATCTGCGGGTGTTAAGCCAGTTCAAATTATTACAGGAAATCGTAAAGCGCCTCATCCCAAATATTATGTGGGTGAAGGTAAGGCAGAAGAAATTGCCGAGGCTGTAAAAGCAAGTGGTGCAGATGTTGTTTTATTTAATCATGCACTGACACCGGCACAAGAACGAAATCTGGAAAGACTTTGTGAATGCCGTGTAGTTGATCGCACGGGAGTTATCCTTGATATTTTTGCTCAAAGAGCAAGAACTCATGAAGGAAAGCTACAGGTAGAACTCGCCCAGTTACGTCACTTATCAACTCGTTTAGTCAGAGGGTGGACTCACCTTGAGAGACAAAAAGGAGGGATTGGGTTACGAGGACCGGGTGAAACTCAGCTAGAAACAGACCGCCGCTTACTCCGAGGTAAAATTAGTCAAATTCTAATGCGATTGGGTAGGGTTGAGCGTCAGCGTGAACAAGGAAGACAAGCGCGGAGTAAAGCTGATATTCCAACATTATCCCTTGTTGGTTACACAAATGCAGGGAAATCGAGTTTATTTAATCATATTACCTGTTCTGATGTGTATGCAGCAGATCAGTTGTTTGCAACATTGGACCCCACATTAAGGCGTATTCAAGTTGATGATGTAGGAACAGTTGTATTGGCTGATACCGTTGGATTTATTCGACATTTGCCTCATGATCTTGTTGCTGCTTTTAAAGCGACGTTGCAAGAAACACGAGAAGCAACCTTACTTCTTCATGTTATTGATGCGGCGGATAGTCGTTTTGAGGATAATATTCATGCAGTTGAAAGTGTATTAGAAGAGATAGATGCTCAAGAAATACCCACACTGCATGTCATGAACAAAATTGATCTTCTTGAAGATTTCACTCCAAGAATTGATCGAAATGAAGAAAACTTACCCATTAGGGTTTGGGTTTCAGCACAAACAGGTGAAGGTATTCCTCTGTTATATCAGGCGTTGACAGAACGTCTTTCAGGTGAGATCGCACACTTTGAATTACGTTTACCGCCAGAAGATACAGGGCGCTTGCGTAGTCGTTTTTATCAATTACAGTCAATAGAACGTGAATGGATTGAAAAAGACGGTAAAGTTGGGCTAATCATACGTATGCCTATGGTAGACTGGCATCGCCTTTGCAAGCAGGAACCCAATTTATTGGATTACGTGGTCTGATATTCGGCCATAAAAAAGAACATTAACTGAGAGCTGGCGACGAAATCGGCTCTTAAGCCTGATAAATCTAATCATAATAATGGAGCTAGAACATGGCGTGGAATCAGCCCGGTAACAACGGACAAGACCGCGACCCGTGGGGTAACCGAAACAGCGGCAATAATAATGGCGATGGTAACGGTAACTCCAACGGCAATCAAGGAGGTCGGAATCGTGGAGCATCAGATCTCGATGATATGTTCCGTAAACTGAGTGAAAAACTTGGTGGTTTCGGCGGTAAAAAAGGTGGGAACTCCTCTTCTGGGCAAAATGGCGGGCCTCGTGGTAATGCTGGAAATCTTTTGATTTCTCTTGCATTAGGTGCGGTTGTCGTAGTTTGGGCTGCCAGTGGTTTTTATACCATTAAAGAAGCAGAACAGGGTGTTGTGACTCGTTTTGGTAAATTTTACCAAATCGTTGAACCTGGTCTGAACTGGAAACCGACTTTTATTGATGAGGTTCAGCCTGTTAACGTGAAAACTATCCGTGATTTAACCACGGGTGGCATGATGTTAACGTCAGATGAAAATATGGTTCAAGTTGAGATAAACGTGCAGTACGTTGTCTCTGATCCAGAAACATTTCTGTTTAACCTCACAACACCTATTAACAGCTTAGGTCAAGCAACTGACAGTGCTGTACGTGGTGTTATTGGTCGTTCAGAAATGGAAAAAATTCTGACTTCAAACCGTTCAGAAATTCGTGACCAGACGCGTCAAGAATTAGAAGAGACTATCCGCCCTTATAATATGGGTATCTCTATTGTGGACGTCAACTTCCAAGTAGCGCGTCCTCCAGAAGCTGTAAAAGCGGCATTCGATGACGTAATTGCGGCTCGTGAAGAAGAACAAAAAACAATTCGTCAAGCTGAAGCTTATAAAAACGAAGTGTTACCGTTAGCTAAAGGTAACGCACAACGTATGATTGAAGAAGCAACAGCGTATAAAACCAGTGTGGTGATGAGAGCAGAGGGTGAGGTAGCTAGCTTTGCTAAAATCTTACCTGAGTATCGTGCAGCTCCTGAAATTACTCGCGAGCGTCTTTACATTGAAACGATGGAAAAAGTGCTATCGAAAACACGTAAAGTCATTGCAAATGATAAAGGTAACAGCATGTTAGTGCTACCTTTAGAGCAAATGCTACGTCAGCCATCTCAATCGGGTGCATCAAATACCCTTGAGGCGCCGGCTCGTATGCCCGCACCAGCTCCAACTGTAAATCCAACACCGACACAAAAACCAGCAACAACGACTTATGGTAATGGTGGATATGGTAGTAATAATGGCGGTTATGGTCAGCCTTACGGCAATAATCAAGGAGGACAATAATCATGCGTAAAGTTATCGCTGTTGTTGCAGTTATTATTTTAGCGTTGTTGTACTCCTCTGTATTTGTCGTTCAACAATATGAGCGTGGTATTATTTTACGCTTCGCAAAAGTTGTTCGTGATGCTGAAAATAAACCTGTTGTTTATGAGCCAGGTCTTCATTTTAAAATTCCATTCATTGAGAATGTGAAAAAACTGGATGCGCGTATTCAAACTATGAATATCCAGCAAGACCGTTTCTTATCTGGTGAGAATAAAGACTTATTAGTTGACTCTTATCTAAAATGGCGTATCAGTGATTTCAGTACTTACTATCTGGCAACAGGTGGTGGTAATACAACGCAAGCTGAAACTTTACTGCGTCGTAAATTCAGTGACCGTTTACGTTCTGAAATTGGTCGTATGAGCGTAAATCAAATTATTACGGATTCTCGTGGTCGTTTAACCATTGATGTTCGTAATGCACTGAATGAAGGTACACCTTCGCGAGATACAAGTGCTGCTGATGATGCAATTGCCATTGCAGCGAAGAAAGTAGCTGAAGAAACTAAAGGTCAAGCTCCTGCTATCAATATGAACAGTATGGCGGCATTAGGTATTGAAGTGATTGACGTTCGAATCAAGCAAATCAACCTACCTATGGAAGTTTCTGAGGCGATTTATCAACGTATGCGTGCAGAACGTGAAGCGGTTGCTCGTCGTCACCGTTCACAAGGCCAAGAGCAAGCGGTGAAAATTCGTGCAGCGGCGGATAAGACAGTAACAGAAACATTAGCTGAATCTGAGCGTGAATCTTTACGTCTTCGTGGTGAAGGTGATGCACAAGCAACAAAACTGTTTGCTGATGCATTCAACCAAGATCCTGACTTCTATGCATTCATTCGTAGCTTACGTGCTTATGAGAAGAGCTTTAATCAAGACGGCAATGACGTCATGGTGTTAAGCCCAGATAGCGATTTCTTACGCTATATGAAAGCACCAACCAAAGCGCGTGCGATTGAAGAGTAATTAAAACGCATTAGGTTGACTGAATAAATAATAAAAAACCTCCACCTTAATAAGTGGAGGTTTTTTTTGATATCAATAAGATAAAAAGAATTACTTAGTAGCAAAATAAATAATTGTGCTTATTAAGATGAAAAATTACCCTTAATGGTTTCCAAAATGGCTTTAGCTGGGATAGTATAAAGTGAAAATTGCATTTCAAGATAAACCTTCGGCAATTCCGAAGCGTCTTCTTCGCCATTTTCACTTTTATGTCACTCTGCTTCCTATTTTTGCGATCAAAACTGTTGATGAAAGTCACAATATGTTTGTTGTGCGGATTTTTCGGGCAAAAATATTGACAATGGCAAGATAATCTATTGCTTAAAAGCGGGGATGACATAATTAGATAAAATCTACTGTAACTCTTGATTTGAGATGGTAGAATCCTTTTTTAAGCAACCGAGTGTATTTTGAAATGAGTAATAACGTTGTCGTATTGGGCACCCAGTGGGGTGACGAAGGCAAAGGCAAGATAGTCGATTTGCTGACAGAACGCGCTAAGTATGTTGTTCGCTACCAAGGTGGCCATAACGCGGGTCACACTCTAGTCATCGACGGTGAAAAAACCGTTCTTCATTTAATCCCATCAGGCATTCTCCGTGAAAATGTTGTTAGCATCATAGCAAACGGTGTCGTTTTATCACCAGAAGCACTGATGAAGGAAATGACCCAACTTGAAGATCGTGGCATTCCTGTTCGCTCTCGTTTACTTCTGTCTGAAGCTTGCCCATTAATCCTTCCTTATCATATCGCATTAGATAATGCGCGTGAGAAAGCACGTGGCGAGAAAGCTATCGGTACAACAGGTCGCGGTATTGGCCCTGCTTACGAAGATAAAGTTGCTCGTCGTGGTTTACGTGTTGGCGATCTGTTTGATAAAAAAGCATTTGCACAAAAACTCAAAGAAATCATCGAATACCATAACTTCCAACTGGTGAACTACTACAAAGTTGAACCGGTTGATTACCAAAAAACCTTAGACGATATCATGGCAATCGCTGATATTCTGACAGGTATGGTTGTTGATGTTTCTGACTTACTGTACAAAGCAACACAAAACGGTGAGTTAGTGATGTTTGAAGGTGCACAAGGTACTTTATTAGACATCGACCATGGTACTTATCCGTATGTAACCTCTTCAAACACCACAGCAGGTGGCGTGGCAACTGGCTCAGGTTTAGGCCCTCGCTATGTTGGTTACGTATTAGGGATTATCAAAGCGTACTCTACCCGTGTCGGTGCAGGTCCATTCCCAACTGAACTGTTTGATGAAGTGGGTGACTTCCTGCGTGAGAAAGGCCAAGAGTTTGGTGCAACCACTGGTCGTAGCCGTCGTACTGGTTGGTTAGATATCATCGCTATTCGTCGCGCTGTTCAAATCAACTCACTGTCTGGCTTCTGCATGACTAAACTGGATGTATTAGATGGTCTGAAAGAAGTGAAATTGTGCGTAGGTTATCGCTTACCAAATGGTGAAGTGATTGATACAACGCCTTTAGCTGCTGATGATTGGGAAGGTATTGAGCCTATCTATGAATCAATGCCGGGTTGGAACGAAACGACATTTGGTGTGAAAGATCACGCTCAATTGCCACAAGCAGCACTGAACTACATCAAACGTGTAGAAGAGTTGACTGGTGTTCCTGTTGATATCGTTTCTACAGGACCAGATCGCTCCGAGACTATTATTCTCCGTCATCCATTTGATGCTTAATTTGCATTAAATAGGTTTGATGTGAAAATCGTCCCTGAAAATGACAGGGGCGATTTTTTCGTATCTGTTTGTTAGTGAATTAAAGACAAAAATACACGTTACATAATAAGATAAGACAGCTTTACACTCGGTTTTGCTTCTGTTTTGTCTGTAATGAGTAAAAACAATAAGACAATGTTATTATTGTAACGCCAGAAATAGAAAAGCGATCTGTTGAAAATCGACAGTATCGCTTTTTCTTTGCCTGTGATGTCGCTATTATTTTGTTAGTAGTCAAGTGAGAGACGGAAATGACTCACTTTTGAGCATATCTTTGCTAAATGTCCAAAAATTAAACATAATATTGCTTAATAAAATGATATTCTCATTACTAATTACTTATCCCTTAACACATTTAATAGGGAAAACCACTTTTCAGAGGTCATTGTGCA
The DNA here is from genome assembly GCF_040138965.1 of Proteus sp. fly-1089. Taxonomy (NCBI): domain Bacteria; kingdom Pseudomonadati; phylum Pseudomonadota; class Gammaproteobacteria; order Enterobacterales; family Morganellaceae; genus Proteus; species Proteus sp. fly-1089. The sequence continues at coordinate 182,508 of NZ_JBEETS010000005.1, read as the reverse complement.
ATTAACCAGTTTTACAGATTATGGATTGCGAGCATTGATATATATGGCTTCACTGCCAGAAGGCAAAATGACGAGCATCACAGAAGTGACGCAAGTTTATGGTGTCTCACGTAATCATATGGTGAAAATTATTAATCAACTGAGCCATTTGGGATTTGTTGAGGCTATTCGCGGTAAAAATGGAGGGATCCGTTTAGGCAAGCCTGCAACAGACATCATTGTCGGTGATGTTGTCCGTGCTTTAGAGCCACTTTCATTAGTAAACTGTAGTGCTGAGTTTTGTCACATTACCCCAGCTTGTCGGCTAAAACTGGTTTTAAATCAGGCGATTGAGCAGTTTTTGAAAGAGTTAGACCGTCACACACTCGCAGAGCTAGTTGAAAACAATAGCTCCTTATATAAATTGTTATTAGAAGATATTTGAGTCTACTATTTCATTAAATCTGATAGCTTGGAGGTCATAATGTCAAAAGATCCTTTTCAAGATAGAGAAGCTGAGAAATACGCCTCTCCAATTGCTAGTCGCGAATATATTTTAGAAGAAATGAAAAAACGCACGGCTCCAATGAGCCGTGAAGATTTAGCGCAGGCGTTAAAAATTTCTGGAGAAGAAGACCTAGAGGCGTTACGTCGCCGTTTAAGAGCGATGGAGCGTGATGGTCAGTTAGTGTTTACTCGCCGTCAGTGTTACGCATTGCCTGAACGCCTTGATTTATGGAAAGGTAAGGTTATCGGTCACCGTGACGGCTATGGTTTTTTACGTGCGGAAGGTCAAAAAGATGACCTTTATCTTTCACAAGATGAAATGAAAAAAACCATGCATGGTGATGTGATTTTAGCGCAACCTTTAGGTATGGATAGAAAAGGTCGTCGTGAAGGTCGCGTAGTGCGTGTTCTTGAACCAAGAAATAACCAAATTGTTGGTCGCTATTTTATTGAATCTGGTATGGGATTTGTTGTACCGGACGATAGCCGTTTAAGTTTTGATATTCTTATTCCTAAAGAAGATATCATGGGTGCACGTATGGGTAATGTGGTGGTGGTTGAAGTCACTACAAGACCAACGCGACGGACTCAAGCTGTAGGTCGTATTGTTGAGATTTTAGGTGAAACGATGGGAACGGGTATTGCGGTAGAAATCGCATTACGTACTCATGAAATCCCTTATACTTGGCCTGCAAAAGTCACAAAGGAAGTTGCTGATTTAAAAGAAGAAGTACCTGATTCTGCCAAAGAAGGTCGTATTGATTTACGTGGCTTGCCTTTAATTACAATTGATGGTGAAGATGCGCGAGATTTCGATGACGCAGTGTATTGCCAACGTAAAAAAGGCGGTGGTTGGCGTTTATGGGTCGCAATTGCTGATGTTAGTTACTATGTGCGTCCACAAACGGCATTAGATACAGAAGCACGTAGTCGAGGAAACTCCGTTTATTTCCCTTCTCAAGTTGTCCCAATGTTGCCAGAAATTCTGTCTAATGGGCTGTGCTCACTAAACCCACAAGTTGATCGTTTATGTATGGTTTGTGAGATGACCGTTTCTGAGCAAGGGCGTCTCTCTTCTTATAAATTCTATGAAGCGGTGATGAGCTCTCATGCACGAATGACATACACCAAAGTGTGGAAGATTATTCAAGGCGATGAAGAGTTACGTGAACACTATAAGCCTATCGTTAAAGATATTGAGCATCTATATGAGTTATACCAAGCGCTTGATAAAGCGCGTGAGCAACGTGGTGCGATTGGGTTTGAATCTGAAGAAGCGAAATTTATCTTCAATGCAGAGCGCCGTATTGAACGTATCGAGCCTGTTGTTCGTAACGATGCACACAAATTAATTGAAGAGTGCATGATCTTAGCGAATATCGCCGCAGCTCGTTTTGTTGAGAAAAATGAAGAGCCTGCGTTATACCGTATTCATGATAAACCGAAAGAAGAAAGTGTACTGAATTTACGTTCAGTCTTTAATGAATTAGGTTTAACATTACCGGGTGGATTAACACCAGAACCAGCAGATTATGCACGTGTCATGAAAGAGGTTGAAGACCGACCAGACCGTGAAATGCTACAAACTATGATCTTGCGCTCAATGAAACAGGCGATTTACGATCCTGAAAATCGTGGACACTTTGGTTTAGCATTGAAGTCTTATGCGCACTTTACTTCGCCAATTCGTCGTTATCCTGATTTAGCCTTGCACCGAGCAATTAAATATCAAATTGCTAAACAAGAAGGTCACGGCTCACAGCGTTGGACCCCAACAGGCGGCTACCATAGTGATATGGATACTATGTTGCAATTAGGTGAGCACTGTTCTTTAACGGAGCGTCGTGCTGATGAAGCAACAAGAGATGTGGCTGATTGGCTAAAATGTGACTTTATGCTGGATCAAATTGGTCAACAATTTACCGGTATTATCACTAGTGTAACGGGCTTTGGTTTCTTTGTTCGCTTAAATGATCTATTTATCGATGGATTAGTGCATGTTTCTACATTAAATAATGATTACTATCAATATGATAATGTGGGGCAGCGTTTAATTGGCGAGTCTTCAGGACAAGTCTATCGTCTCGGTGATGAAGTTGAAGTTAAAGTTGAAGCCGTCAGTATGGATGAACGTACTATCGACTTCTCCTTAATTTCAACAACACGCACAGCGCGTAACCCTGGTAAAACAGCACGAGTTCGTGGCTTAAAGGGCGAAAAAGACAAGAAAAATGCAAGTTCTAGTAAGTCTCGACGTCGTGATGCAAGCAAAGATAAAAACTTTGAGCCAGATAGCGCCTTTAAAAAAGGAAAATCAGCTAAAAGTAATGCAAACAAAGACAGAGCTGTAAAAGACCAAGTTGCCAAAGATAAAGCGAGTAGTAAGCGCAAGAAAGCATCATCACAAACCAAAAAGATAGAAGCAAAGCTGAAAGCTAAGCGCGCGGCTAAACGCGATAAAGCATAAGATTTGTTCTTCTAGTTCTTTTTTAAAAGGCGGAGACCCCGCCTTTTATCTGTTTTATACCTTTTATTTTTTTAATGAGTAATCACCGCTATGAGCGAAGAAATTATTTATGGTATTCACGCAGTAAAAGCATTACTTGAGCGTGATCCTGCACGATTTAAAGAAGTTTATGTATTAAAAGGGCGTGAAGATCGCCGTTTAACTCCCGTTATCCATGAATTAGAATCCCAAGGGATTTTAGTTCAAGTGGCTAATCGTCAGTGGTTAGATAGCCAAACGGAAGGTGCTGTTCACCAAGGTATCATTGCAAAAGTGAAACCTGGTCGTCAGTACCAAGAGCAAGATTTACCCGATTTATTAGCTAAAGTCGGTACACCTTTCTTATTAGTGTTAGATGGCGTAACAGATCCGCATAATTTAGGCGCATGTTTACGTAGCGCAGATGCAGCCGGTGTACATGCTGTCATCGTTCCCAAAGATCGTTCTGCACAATTAAATGCTACAGCGAAAAAAGTCGCATGTGGTGCAGCGGAAAGTGTTCCTTTAATTAAAGTGACTAACCTTGCTCGTACATTGCGTTTTTTGCAAGAAGAGAACGTTTGGATTGTTGGCACAGCAGGGGAAGCAGACCATACTTTATATCAAAGCAAACTTACTGGTCCTATGGCTTTGGTGATGGGGGCTGAAGGTGAAGGAATGCGCCGTTTAACGCGTGAGCATTGCGATGAACTTATTAGTATTCCAATGGCGGGTACGGTGTCTTCGCTCAACGTTTCTGTCGCAACGGGTGTTTGCTTATTTGAAGCAATGCGTCAGCGTATTATTGTGAAATAATCGCTTAGCTTATTTTATTCTCTATACTCCCTTGAGTTTTATTGGTCGCGGGGGTATAGTTACGCGTCAATTTTTTCAGTCACAACTTAAACAAGTTCCTTGCCTCCATGGGTGGTGACTGACCCTGACAGGAGGCTGATAAATCCGTAAGGAGCAATATCAAATGCGTCATTACGAAATCGTTTTTATGGTTCATCCTGACCAGAGCGAACAAGTTCCGGGCATGATCGAGCGTTATAAAACCGCTATCACTAATGCAAATGGTCAGATCCACCGTCTAGAAGACTGGGGTCGTCGTCAATTAGCTTATCCAATCAACAAACTGCACAAAGCACACTACGTTCTGATGAACGTTGAAGCTCCGCAGGAAGTGATTGATGAACTGGAAACTACTTTCCGTTTCAACGATGCCGTTCTCCGCAACATGATCATGCGTACTAAACACGCAGTAACTGAAGCTTCTCCAATGGTTAAAGCAAAAGACGAACGCCGTCGTGATATCGCTGATGACCTCGATGAAGAAGATGAAGTTGATGATGTAGCAGAGGATTCTGAAGAGTAATTAGTGCTGTGACGGCTAATAATCATTTGGTGCTAACTGGCACAGTGTGCAAAGCATTAATACGAAAAGTTAGCCCCGCTGGGATCCCGCACTGTCAATTTGTTATTGAACATCGTTCAATGCAAGAAGAGGCGGGATTAAAAAGACAATCATGGTGTCGAATGCCCATTATTGCTAGCGGGAAAGCGTTACAAGCAGTTACTCACAGTATAACGGTCGGCAGCCAAATCACCGTTTCAGGATTCATTAGTAGCCATCAGGCGCGAAATGGATTGTTTAAATTGGTGCTTCATGCCGAGCAGATTGAATTGATAGATTCTGGAGACTAGCCATATGGCACGTTATTTCCGTCGTCGTAAGTTCTGCCGTTTCACAGCAGAAGGCGTACAAGAGATCGATTATAAAGATATCGCTACGCTGAAAAACTATATCACTGAAAGTGGTAAAATTGTACCAAGTCGTATCACCGGTACTCGTGCAAAATACCAGCGTCAGCTGGCTCGTGCTATCAAGCGCGCACGCTACCTGTCTTTATTACCTTATACTGATCGTCATCAGTAATAGGTATATAGTCCATTAATGACTTGTAGAGGATAAGGTAATGCAAATTATTCTGCTTGATAAAGTAGCGAATCTGGGTAGCCTGGGTGATCAGGTTAACGTAAAATCGGGCTATGCTCGTAACTATTTAATCCCACAGGGTAAAGCTGTTTCTGCGACTAAGAAAAACATCGAGTTTTTCGAAGCGCGTCGTGCTGAGTTAGAAGCTAAATTAGCTGAAACTTTAGCAGCAGCTGAAGCTCGTGCAGCGAAGATCAATGCACTGGGTTCTGTCACTATCAGCTCTAAAGCGGGTGACGAAGGTAAACTGTTTGGTTCAATCGGTACTCGTGACATCGCTGATGCAGTAACTGCAGCTGGCGTTGAAATGTGTAAGAGCGAAGTTCGCCTGCCAAATGGCGTTCTGCGTACTACTGGTGACCACGAAGTTCACTTCCAAGTTCACAGTGACGTATTCGCTGAACTGAATGTTATCATCGTTGCTGAATAATCTTTGATTAAACAGTGAATGTTGATAAAGAAAAACGCCAGCTTAGCTGGCGTTTTTTTTAACTCAATTTTTGACTAAGGTGTTCGGTAATAACTACCATCACTTAAACGTGTATAAGTGATAACTGTGCCAGCACTGTTTGTGACTTCCAGCATACTTACATCACCTTGTGGACTACGTTGTAATCGAATTGCCTGCCCTGAACGTAGTTGGCTTAATGATTTTTGTTGATCTTCAGATTTTGCCATAGAGAAAGCATCATTTACTGGAAGTTGATTATCTCTAAAGAGCTGCGCTAAGGTCTGCCCTTCTTTAATGGTATATGTTTGCCATTTTTGTGCGGATATTGAAGCAGAACCTTGTTGTTGTGTTGTTTGAGCAACACCTTCATCTATATTGTTTGTCGTTGAGTTCTCATTAGGAAGCTCCGCTCCTTGATCGGCATCTAAGCTATCTTGTGCTTGAGGGATCGGTGCTTGATAAATTGGATCATCGCTAGTGACTGATGGTGCAATGGGTACCGGAAGATCTTGCGTCGATGATGACGGTTGAGGTGGCTCACCGTTATTTTCACTTGTTGGCCAAAAAAATACGACCAACAAAACCACGGCAATAACCAGTATTGCTCGACGATGTAAGCCAGGGAATTTGCCCATATTCACCTCATTATTGATCTGTGAATCAGTATTATGAATTGCTGTAACATCTTTTTTATTCCTTGTAGCCATACTAGCACGAACCATGATCCTAACCTGCTCCCTGAATTCTTTTCAGAATTATCTATTCACTCTAACCATTAATGTTCTTCGTTTCCTTGATGGTTAACTAAAAATAACTTTATACGTTGATAAGCATTTTTATCGGTTTCTATGGTTAAGGCTTGTGTTAATTCACCATAAAGATCATGAGGCAATAAAGTATCAGACCAAGTTGAAAGAACATTTAGCGCCATATTTCTATCACGCAATGTCGGGCTACGTAACTGCCGTTTGATGAGTGACCAGCCGATACCGGGAAAACCACCAAGATCTTGCATAATGTATTCAACGGCATGATGAGGTTGATATTCAGAGTCAGTAGCTATTAATGGATCATCTGTGCTATTTAATTGTGTTAATTCAATTTGTTGTTCTGCAAGTTTGACTACTCTTTCTATTTTATGAGAGGCATCTGTTTGCATTAATTGATGCCACCAGTCTGCATTGGGATTATCTTTTTGCAGTGAAAAAAGCAATTCCCAAATATCAAGACGAAGAGATTTTGCAACCAAACTTGCTTGGTAATTTTTTGAGCGAGAGGGATGTTGTAATGCTTCAATAATGAGTGTTGACCACTCTGGTTTTTGAATAATATTTTGTGAAACAGACATAATTTGCTGTTGGCCATGGTCATCCCACCCTAATGTTTCGAGTAATAACCAATCTTCACCACTATTTTGTACAAAATCAGCGATTTCACAAACGCAATGAAGTAATTTTAGCTCTTTGGGTGGCAGCACATCGACTTGTGAAATAAACGCTTTGCAAACCTGAGCTCCTTCAATGTAATCATAAATATCTTTTGCGGGGCCACCATTAAGCAATGCACGCAGTAAATCACTACAACCTAGTAGCAGTGTGTTATCTAAAGGATGCGTATGGAGCATCTCTAAAAGTTTGCCTTTCGTTACACAGTCATAGGCAACATATTCTGTCATTACATTATTCTTATAGCCTTCCGTGAGTAACCAATAACGGTTATTCACCGAAAGCATTGTTGGCAGATATTCAATAAATTGAATTCGTCCCCAACCCTTAGTACGTTGACCAAATGAATATAAAAAAGGCTCAAATTCTTCACAGGGAAGGCGTTTTTTTAGTGAACGAATAGCATAGAGTGTAAATTCAGGATGAAGAGCAAACAATAAAAGTAAACGTTGAGATGTATTATCACGAAATGATCTTAATAATCCTAAAGCGATTTTAACTGGATTCTTATCAGGGCTCAGTTTCAAGATCCATAAGATCAACTGAAAATAGATCTCATTTTTAAACAGTGCTTCATCTTGTTCTATTTGCTCGTTCAACTGGGAAAGATAAGTTATCGGGGCGAGTTTATCCTGACAGGCAATTGCATAAAAAGAAGTAATATGATCTTTATCGGGTAAAAGCACAACATGTTTGATGGCGTTATAGAGTGATAGGGCAAATTCCTCACATGATTGTTGTGAAGGTTGCTGTTCGATCGCACGACCTATCCGTTGATGCAGAATAATGCCTTCACGAGCTCCTGCTGACCAACTGAAAGGAATAGACTCATTATTTGATTTTTCTTTTAAGTGGCTTTCTGACAATAGATTTAATTCATCAGGTAAAGGTACATCGCCTATTTCATAAGGAATTAATAGTGAAAAAAGTGAAGGAGTAAAAGCAGGAAAAACATTAGGAAAGTCTATGTTGAGATCGATAGACAGAGGTGACTTACTGAAAAGCTTATCGCGCCAATTAGTCATAATATGTCCTATTTGTTTTGCCGTCTTAGTATAACTCTAGCGGAAAATAGAAAAGCTGGATAAAAAAAGGCCAGAAAATCCACTTATATCACTTAAAAAGTACATACCTAAAACAACCTACTTTTTCCTAAAATAAAAAACAGACTAAAAAAAACTGGTCAAGGAAATTAAAAAGCGCTACATTACTGCAATTCAATATTGTTATATTATAACATTACATACATGAGTTGGAGTTTTATATGAAACCAGGCATTCATCCACAATATCGAACTGTCATTTTTCATGACACAAGTGCAGATGCTTACTTTAAAGTTGGTTCAACCATTAAGACGGAAAAAACGGTAGAGTATGAAGGGCAGATGTATCCTTATGTCACGTTAGATGTCTCTTCTCAATCTCATCCATTTTATACCGGTAAGCAAAAAACACATTCTCAAGAAGGTAATGTGGCGCGCTTTAATAAACGTTTTGGCCGTTTTGTTAAATAAAAAGGAAAGAAAAATGCAGGTATTAAGTTCATTAAAAAGTGCAAAACAGCGTCATCCTGATTGTAAGGTTGTGCGTCGCCGTGGTCGTCTTTATGTGATTTGTAAGTCAAATCCACGTTTTAAAGCAGTTCAGGGGTAAGATTATGCAAAGTTCGATACTTTCTTGTGTTTTAATTATGGGATTGTTGAGTAGTGCGATGTCTGTTTTAGCTCATGGGCATCATCATGAAAAAGTAAAAACACAAGCACAACGCGATGCTGCTAACGGAATTTTTGAGGACAAGGATGTTCTCAATCGTCAATTGAGTGACTGGGAAGGTGTATGGCAATCAGTGGAGCCTTACCTTCATAGTGGCGAACTCGATATTGTCTTACAGAAAAAAGCAGAAGTGAAAAAAGATAAGACAATTGAAGAATATCGTGCTTATTACACACAAGGGTATAAAACAGACATTGATATGATTGGTATTGAAAATAACATCATTGAATTCCATCGTGGTGAAAACGTAGATAGCTGTGAATATCACTATGATGGTTATCGTATTCTACATTATGAATCAGGTAAAAAAGGAGTACGTTATCTTTTTCGCTGTGATGATGCCAAAAGCCAAGCGCCCAAATTTATTCAATTTAGCGACCACATTATTGCACCAGAGAAAGCAGAGCACTTCCATTTATATATGGGCAATACATCGCAAGATGAATTACTTAAAGAATTAAGCAACTGGCCAACATATTACCCTTATTCAATGAAAGCAGATGATATTGTTCATGACATGCTTTATCACTGATTTAAGTAAAATAAATAGAAAATAAAATAATAAAAAATCTTTAGCAAAGGAATGCTAGATTTTTTCGATAATAAGAGAAAATAGTAAAGGAAAAAGCAGTAGCATCCATGCTGACTTACTTTTATAGGGGGGATAGCGATTATTTATAATCCTTGGCAGAGATATTTCATCTCCATATAGTCTTCAATGCCATGTTCAGAGCCTTCACGACCTAAACCTGATTGTTTAATACCGCCAAATGGTGCCACTTCATTGGAAATTAAACCGGTATTAATTCCCACCATGCCGTATTCTAAATTTTCAGCAACACGCCAAATACGTTGTGGGTTTTCACTGTAAAAATAAGCAGCTAAACCATAAATAGTGTTATTGGCTAAATGCACCACTTCATCTTCATTTCCAAAAATAACTAAAGGTGCGACAGGGCCAAAGATCTCTTCTTCAAGAATATGGCTATCAGCCGGAACATTGCCGATAACAGTAGGTTGGAAAAAGTTTTCACCTGCTTTATCACGTTCTCCACCACAAAGCAGTGTTGCACCCCGTTTTAGTGTGTCGGCAAGCAATGATTGTGATTTTTCAATAGCTTTACGGTTAATCAGAGGCCCAATAGTGACTCCTTCTTCAAAACCGTTACCGACTTTAAGTTTTTTAACAGCTGTGACAAAACGTTCACTAAATTGTTGGTAAACATCTTTATGGATATAGAATCGGTTAGCACAAACACAAGTTTGCCCTGCATTACGGAATTTAGCACCCATGGCTCCTTCAACCGCTTTATCAATATCTGCGTCATTAAACACGATAAATGGTGCATTACCGCCTAATTCTAAAGAGACTTTTTTGACACTATCAGCACATTGGCGCATTAATAAACGTCCAACACCCGTAGAACCAGTAAAACTTAATTTGCGAACACGATTATCAGAGGTAAAGACTTCACCAATTTTAATAGCATCACCAGTGACAATATTAATAACACCAGCGGGAATACCGGCTTGAGTTGCTAATTCAGCTAAAGCTAGTGCGGTATAAGGTGTTTCATTGGCTGGTTTAATTACCATAGTACAACCCGCGGCTAATGCCGGTGCGGCTTTACGGGTGATCATAGCAGCAGGAAAATTCCAAGGTGTGATGGCGGCACAAACGCCGATACCTTGTTTTATCACCATCAAACGTTTATCAGCAGAAGGTGAGGGGATGATTTCACCGTTGGTTCTTTTACCTTGTTCAGCAAACCACTCAATAAAAGAAGCCGCATAAGTAATTTCGCCTTCAGCTTCAGCAACAGGTTTTCCTTGCTCAAATGTCATTAACTCAGCAAGTTTTCTCTTGTTTTCAGTGATTAAGTTAAACCAATTTTGTAATAATGCGCTACGTTGATGGGCTGTTAGTGCTCGCCATTCGGGTAAGGCTTTTTGTGCAGCATCAATCGCCATTATTGCTTCTTGTGTTCCCATATTAGGAACAGTACCCAGAAGTGTGCCAGTTGCGGGATCAATGACATCAACCGTGTCGTTATTTTTAGCGTTACACCAAAGGCCATTAATATAGCCTTGTTCGCGGAAATAGGGGTTTGTCGTTATCTTCACTTAATACCTCTCTGAACACATCTATACTTGTCATACTTCAAACTTCAGGAGGATTGACTATGCTTAGTGAGACGAATGACATCGTTTTCTATGCACTCCCACCTGACTACCACTTGAATTATTTAGAGTATATATATTGATATTTATAGATTTAGGCATTTTTGAGCCTATTTATAAGTATATGCCTGTGTTGTGATGTTGTGAAAATAAGTATGACAAATCACACTAAAAAAGTGCTAAAAATAGGATAAATAGAGTCAATTGTTTAGGTTTTTAATGAATAATTCCCATTACTCAAGACAGAAGGTTTACGCTGTACCTTACCACTGTTATTCTTGGGACTAACTTTCATAAAAAACAGGTATTTTTCATGTCAAAACCATCATTTGATTCTATCGAATCACAGGCAAGTTACGGTATTGGTCTGCAAGTCGGTCAACAACTGACTGAATCAGGTCTTCAAGGATTAGAGCCCGCAGCACTGTTAGCTGGCTTGACCGATGCATTAGAAGGTAATGCGCCTTCTGTACCTGTTGAAACATTACACAATGCCTTACGTACTATGCATGAACGTGCTGAAGCTGTTCGTCAAGAACGTCAAGCTGAGCTGGCTGATGCTGGTAAAATTTTCTTAGAAGAAAATGTGAAAAATGAAGGCGTTCAAGTTACAGAATCAGGTTTACAGTATAAAGTACTGACAGCGGGTGAAGGTACGATCCCTGCACGAACTGATCATGTTCGTGTTCACTACACTGGTCGTTTAATTGATGGCACTGTATTTGATAGTTCTGTTCAACGTGGTCAGCCAGCAGAATTTCCTGTAAATGGCGTTATTGCAGGTTGGATTGAAGCATTAACATTAATGCCAGTAGGCTCTAAATGGGAACTCTATATCCCTTATCAATTAGCTTATGGCGAACGCGGAGCAGGTGCGGCTATTCCTCCATTCGCAACATTAGTATTTGAAGTGGAATTATTAGAAATTTTATAATTTCTTATTCTGCGGTAAATCAGAGTAAAAAATAGCCGGTTTTGCCGGCTATTTTTGTCTCTATACTAAACTAAAGAGATCGTAGGGTAATTGATTTTTATAAGAGAAGTGATCATGCTTATAGAAATAAGAGAGGTGCATTATGTTAGAACAAGTCAGCAAATTAGCTCGCCAAGCCGGTATGGCGATAATGCAGATTTATCAGCAATCCGAGCCAATTCAAGTGCAGGAGAAAAGTGATAATTCACCTGTTACAGAAGCAGATTTAGCAGCTCATCAAATTATCAAAATAGGACTTGCTTCTATTGCTCCTGATATACCTCAATTATCTGAAGAAGATCCACCTGAATGGGAAGTTCGCCGTCATTGGGAGCGGTATTGGCTAATTGATCCACTAGATGGTACTAAAGAATTTATTAGTAAAAATGGTGAGTTTACGGTGAATATCGCCTTAATCGAAAAAGGCATTCCTGTTTTAGGGGTAGTTTATGCACCAGTGCAAAATGTGTTATATGCAGCTGCCAATAAAAAAGCGTGGAAAGAGGAGTGTGGGCAGCGATTACCCATTCATGCAAGTCGAGCAGAACCTCCTGTGATAGTGATCAGTCGTTCTCATCAAGATGACGAGTTAAAAGAATATTTATCACAGCTAGGTGAACATCAAACGGTCGCCGTTGGTTCATCCCTAAAATTTTGTCTTGTTGCGGAAGGTAAAGCACAGCTTTATCCTCGTTTTGGACCAACACATACATGGGATACGGCGGCAGGTCATGCCATAGCGATTGCTGCTGGCGCACATGTCACAGATTGGAAAGGCATAACGTTGGATTATTCTCCTAAAGAGTCTCTGATTAACCCGGGGTTTAGAGTTTCAATATTTTAGTGTAATAAAATGAAGTTGGAGCCCTTTGTTTCATGAGGGCTCTGACACAGAAAATTACTCTTTTATTAAATCGTTGATAAGATTAATTGCCATCGTTATTTCAGCACCACTCAAAACACCTTCTTTAGCAAAGCGGACTTTACCTTGTTTATCAAGTACGACAATCATTGAACTCTCTTTTTCTAATCCCCATCCTTTTTGTGCAATACCATCAGCATCAACAATAAATTGTGACCAAGGAAACTCTTTTTTGCTGTCTTCAACACTGCCACGTACAAAGGGACCGGTACCAAATATGGCATCATCTGTATTAATGATTGTCGTTGTTTGATAACTCGCTTGCGGGAATTTGGCCAATTTAACCGCTTCAATAAACGGTGCATTCATCTCCTTTGCCTTACTACGTCCTGCTATATGCTGAACTGTTCGTACTTTTCCACTAAGCAGACCACTGTTCCAATTTTGGTAGCTAAACTTATCTTTAGTTGTGTCATAAAGCAGTTCACCTTTGTCATTGATGGTGACTGCTGGTAGTACGGTATTTTCAGTGATGTTATGAGCAAATCCCCATGTTGATGTGCTAAGTAAAAGTGCAGCTAAGGTGAGTTTGTGCATAGCCATTGTCCTATGATTGAGATGACGTTAGGTTCTATTTAAGCATAGAAGCTAGTGAAGAATAATACTGCATTTTTGATACATTTATTTAACATTGAGTGGGTAAGATATTGCTTACGTTATCTTGATTTATATTCTTTACTGTCAATAAATGTAAAAATAGATAAGAAATTTAAATAAGTTGAACCTAGTACTTATAATTAGGTCTTTAAATTTGATATATAAAGATAAGTCTTTATGACTTATTAAACTCAACAACGAGCATGGGAGACTAACTGAAAGATGAAAATCTTCAATCGCTATAACCCTGAAAAAATTGCTCTCTACGTTAAGACGTTATTTCGTGGACGGTTTTACATCAAAGGAATGGGTGCATTTGAATTTGATTACGGCAAAATTTTACTGCCTAAAATAAAAGATAAGCTACATTTTAATGTTATGAGTGAAGTAAACCAGCAGGTTATTTTGCTTAAGGCTGAAATGGGTTAACTTTTATCTGATAGATAACTGAGTCTTTCTCTTTGAGTTTTCAGATAAGACTCAGTTATTAATTTCATTTAGTTACTAATCTGCAATTTTATTTTCATCTTTTTTGATTTCTACTTCCGTCGTTGTTGTCTGTGTAACAGGAACATGCTCTTGTAAGACGGGTTTAACGGGAGGAATATCATCAATTTTTGTCACAAGTAATTGATCAATTTTATAATTATCAATATCGACAACCTCAAACTTATACCCTGAGAACTTCACATAGTCTGTACGTTTTGGGATCTTGCGTAAGCGAAACATCATAAAACCAGCAATAGTTTCGTAATTACTTGAATCAGGGAAATCATCAATATCAAGTGCGCGCATCACATCATCAATTGGTGTACCACCTTCAACTAACCATGAATGCTCATCACGACTGACAATTTGCTCTTCTTGTCCTGGTCCAATTAAATCGCCCATCAATGTTGTCATCACGTCATTTAGCGTAATAACGCCCATTACCATGGCATATTCATTGAGGATGATGGCAAAATCTTCACCTGATGTTTTAAAACTTTCTAACATATCTGAGAGTGTTAATGTATCAGGAATAATGAGCGCTTTGCGGATATGAACACCTTCATTGAGATTTAGGCTTTGTCCATTAATAACTCGATTAAGAAGTTCTTTAGAATCCACATAACCAATAATATGGTCGATATCACCTTCACAAACTAAAAATTTAGAGTGGGGTTGGGTGGCAATTTTTTCTTTAATATCGTTTTCAGTTTCTTCGCGATCAAAATAAACCACATCTTCCCGAGGAGTCATTGCTGAAGGAACGGTACGTGATTCTAATTCAAAGACATTTTCAATAAGTTCATGTTCTTGTTTACGTAAAACCCCTGCAACAGCGCCGGCTTCTACAATGGCAAAGATATCATCAGAAGTAATATCTTCATTTCTGACCATCGGGATTTTAAACAGCTTGAAGATGAGATCAGCCATGCCGTTGAATAACCATACCAGAGGACGGAAAAAGGCAAGGCAGAAACGCATTGGATTCACAATTCTTAATGCGATGGCTTCAGGCTTAATCATACCAATACGTTTTGGGGTTAAGTCAGCCAGTAAAATAAACATTGATGTGACAATAATAAAAGAGCAGATAGATCCAAGTTGTTGAGCTAGAGGCTCTTCAAAAAATTGTAGGTAGAAACTTTTTAGTGAAGGAGAGAATGCAGATTCGCCAACGATACCCGCCAAAATGGCAACTGCATTTAATCCAATTTGAACGACAGTAAAAAACATGCCTGGCATTTCTTGCATTTTTAAGACGCGGGCAGCGTTAATATTACCTTCATCAACGAGTTGTTTGAGTTTAATTCGACGAGAGGCGGCAAGAGAAATTTCAGACAGCGAAAAAAAGGCGCTGATGGCACAAAGCAAAAGCACAATGAGTAAACTATTAAGCATATAAGGCTCACATCACCCCGAGTATTCAATCCAAAGGGCAATACTAGAGTGTTAAAAATAGAAGATAAATCAATATATTGTGATGAAATTATTCACAAAGATAGATAAGAGGGCGTAATTATATCATCGCCCTACTATTTTCTGCTAGTGTTACTTTTCAGGTGGAAAACAGATACCAATCCCGCCCAATCCACAATAACCTTGTGGGTTTTTGTGTAAATATTGCTGGTGGTAATCTTCAGCAAAATAAAAAGGGCCAGCTGGCTGTATTTCTGTCGTAATTTCCGTTGTTGCACCTTGAGCATTCATTGCTTGTTGATAACGTGTTTTTGACTCAATGGCTTGTTTATATTGCTCTGCGTTAACAGTATAAATGGCAGAGCGGTATTGGCTGCCAATATCATTACCTTGGCGCATACCTTGTGATGGATTATGATTTTCCCAAAAAAGAGCTAGAAGTTGTTGGTAGCTAATTATTGTGGGATCAAAAACAACTCTCACCACTTCACTATGGCCAGTTAAACCTTGGCAAACTTGTTGGTAGGTTGGATTTTCTGTTACACCGCCGCTATAACCTGCACTTGTTGAGTAAACACCGGGTTGTTGCCAAAACAGACGTTCTACGCCCCAAAAACAACCCATGGCAAAATAAGCGACACTCATCTTTTCAGGAATGTCATTAATAGAATGCCCATTTACTGCATGATTAGCAGATATTTCTAATGGTGTCGAGGTACCCCTTAAGGCATTCTCTGGTTGGTAAGCTTTATGTTGCAAGGTAGACTCCATTTTTTATATTTGTAAACGCTTTACTATGGTAAAGGCTTAATATTGTTATAAACTAAATCTACAATAAAGCTTAAAACAGTTTGTCGTCAATTTATCACATGGATTAAATCATATTGAGGAGAAAACGTGCCGAGATACTCCGTTATCTACGTTCTCTGTCTGTCTTTTATCGCACCTGTTGCTTATGGGGCAAGTTTGCGTTTAAAAGTAGAAGGTTTAGAAGGGCAACTCGAAAAAAATGCGCGAGTCCAGCTATCAAACATTACAACAGAAGAAGTTGCACCTGACGGGCGTTTTCGTGCGCGTGTTGAAAAAGCAATTCAAGAAGGACTTCGCCCTTTAGGCTATTATCAGCCTAGTGTGACATTTTCTTACCAAGAAAATACACCACCAACGCGCTCTGTATTAACCGCTAAAGTTGAACCAGGCATTCCTATTTTACTTAAAGGGGTCGATATTGTTCTTGAAGGTGGTGCTAAAACAGACGAACAATACGCAAAAGTAATTAAAGAAAATACTCCTCCTCTTGATAGTGTTTTAAACCATGGTGATTATGAAAAGCTCAAAGGTTCATTAACAGGACTTGCTATCCGTCGTGGTTACTTTGATGCAGAAATGGATAAAAGCCAGCTAGGCGTCTCGTTAGATAACCATGCATCATATTGGGATTTTGTCTTTAATAGTGGTGAACGTTATCGTTTTGGCAAAGTAAATTATACTGGCTCTCAAATCCGCGAAGACTATTTACAAAATATTGTTCCTTTTAAAGAAGGACAGTATTACGCCTCTGAAGATCTGGCTGAATTCAACCGACGCTTAGCCGCAACAGGATGGTTTAACTCTGCGGTTGTTACTCCTGATATTGCAAAAGCACGGGCTGAAGGTTCTCATCTTTTACCGATGAGCGCAGTTGTAACACCTCGTTCTCGTAACTATGTAGAGCTTGGTGGTGGTTATGCCACTGATGTTGGTCCTCGCCTTAATATGCAGTGGGATAAACCATGGATGAATTCGCGTGGCCATAGTTTAACCTCCAACATTAGTGTTTCTCAGCCTGAACAATCTATTGGAGCAAACTATAAAATTCCACTTAAGGTCAATCCATTAGAGCAATATTATGGTGTTCAAGGTGGTTTTAAACGTACTGATTTAAATGATACTCGCTCTGATACCACAACGTTAAATGTGTCTCGTAACTGGGATATGTCTACAGGCTGGCAATACAGTGTGAATACACGTTGGAGTCTCAGCCACTTTACCCAAGGTGAAGTCACAAATACCACCATGTTGCTTTATCCCGGTGTAACTGCCAGTCGAGTACGTCAACGTGGCGGTATGATGCCTTATTGGGGAGATAGCCAACGTTACTCATTAGACTACTCCAATAAAATATGGGGTTCAGATGTTGAGTTTGCTGCGTTCCAAGCGCAACAGGTGTGGATACGTACACCATGGGAAGGGCACCGCTTTGTTGTAAGAGGCAATTTTGGTTGGATTGAAACCAATGCTTTTGAACGAGTACCTCCTGAATTACGTTTCTTTGCAGGGGGTGATAGAAGTGTTCGAGGCTTTAAATACCAAAGTATTTCACCAGAAGATAGTAAAGGTAATTTAACAGGGGCATCAAGGATGCTCGTTGGATCGGTAGAATATCAATATAACGTTACGGGTAATTGGTGGAGTGCTGTCTTTATTGATAGTGGTGAAGCCGTTAATGATTTTACTCGCAGCGATTTTAAAACCGGTGCTGGTGCAGGTGTACGTTGGGCATCACCTGTTGGGCCAATTAAATTTGATTTAGCACTACCTGTGAGTGACGTTGATAAACGTAGACTCCAGTTTTATATCGGGTTAGGAGCAGAGTTATGATAAAAAAGTGGTTGAAATGGATTGCGTTAACACTCCTTATCATTATTTTGCTTACATTTGGTGCTGTAGCTTGGATCTTAGGAACACAATCAGGTTTGCATTTTGCCATTAATAGTGCGGCTCGCTGGGTTCCAGGCTTAGTTATCAAAGATGTTAATGGTGGCTGGAAAGATCTGCGTTTAACGGGTGTTGAATATCAAATGCCCGGAGTTGATGTGAATGTGGGTGAGTTATCGTTAGGATTACGTTTAGCATGCCTAACGGATAAACAAGTTTGCATTGATACATTGGCGACACGCGATGTGGTTGTTAATGTTGATACTAGTGCTTTCCCACCCTCTGAAGAAACCCCACCATCAGATCCTTTAACTGAGCTTAATGCTCCGTTACCTATCTATTTAAACTCGCTCTCATTAGAAAATACGCATGTGAAGATTGACGATATGGCAATCTCGCTGGATGAGTTTAAAACAGGTGCACAGTGGGAAGGTCGCCAAGTCACATTAAATCCAACTGTTATTAATGATTTGCTGGTGGCGTTACCTAAGACTCCGGAAGAAGGTAGTGTTGAAGCGGTTACCCAAGATGTAAAAGAAGTCGTAACTGCAAAACCTAAAGCTGAACCTAAAACACCAGAAGAAAAAGAACAGGCATTAGCAGACACAATTAAAACGATCTTTGCTAAGCCATTATTGGCTGAATTACCTGAAATTATTATTCCTGTAGATATCAATATTGAAGGTATTGAAGGTAAGCAATTACAAGTGAGTGGGGATGCCCCAGTTACTATCAATCAATTATCTTTTGAAGCGAATACTCAAGGTAAGCAAGTTAATCTCACTAAATTACGTGTTGATGCGCCAGAAGGTGAGGTCAGTTTAAAAGGGGGGATCACGCTTGATAAACAATGGCCTGTTAATTTAGATATCAACGCTACCATTCGTGATGTTGTGGGCTTGGAAGATTTTAAAGATCAAAAAGCGACACTTTCTTTACAAGGTGCGTTGCTCGAAGAGCTTAAATTAGCACTTTCTTTAACTGGAACAGTAACTGCTACACTTGATGCACAGGCTGAGCTAGCCAAGCCACATCTTCCATTAAAACTGACCTTAGAGAGTCAAACAGTACGTTGGCCATTAACTGGGGATGTACAGTATCAACTTAATGACACTCGACTGCGTCTCAATGGTCAGACAGATAATTACACCCTTTCATTACGTTCTGATATCCAAGGCCAGGAGGTCCCGCCTGCGAAATTAATGTTGGATGCAAAAGGTAATGAAGAAAAAATAGAATTAACACGCTTGCGTTTAGCTGCATTACAAGGCCACGCTGATATCACAGGAGTGGCTGATTGGAGTAAAGCAATTAGTTGGAATGCATTGCTCACTATTTCAGGAATTAATACCGCAAAACAGTATCCTGATATGCCTGCCAAATTAGATGGGCGTATTGCTACAACGGGAAGCCTGTATGGTGGAAGTTGGCAATTACGTGTTCCTGAAATTACGTTAGATGGCAATATTAAAAATAATCTTATCAAGGCGAGAGGGAATGCCTATGGTAATGATTCTGGGCAATGGAATATTCCTCAATTAAATCTGATACTGGGTAAGAATAAGCTTGATATCGAAGGACATCTAGGTGACAAGTGGGCATTAGATGCCAATATTAATGCACCAGGATTAAATGGTTTAGTGCCAGGACTTGCTGGTGTTGTAAAAGGTAAGGTGAATATTCGAGGTGACATTAATGCACCGAAGATTATTGCTGATATCAACGCTCAGGGCATTAAATGGCAAGATCAAGTGAGTGTTGGATCTATTACGATTAAAGGCGATGTTCAGTCTGATAAAGAGATTGGTGGCAAACTGGCTATTACTGCACGTCAGTTAAGACAAGCAGATTTAATTATCCGTAATTTAACGTTAGATGCAGCAGGTACAGAAAAACAACATAAACTCACGTTGAAAATGGATGGCGAACCTGTTTCTGGTGGGCTGACATTAGCAGGATCATTCGATAAGGAGAAACAACAGTGGAAAGGAACGCTAAATAATACGGCTTTTGATACCCCTGTGGGTGAGTGGCGTTTAAATAAAGCAATGGCGCTGAATTTGTTGGCAGAAAAGCAAGAGATTACGATTGGCTCTCATTGCTGGGTGAACCCAAATGCACAAGTCTGTGTTCCTAAAGCGATAACTGTGGGTGAAAGTGGAACTGCTGCAATTACGCTAACACGTTTTGATTTAGCAATGATAAAGCCGTTCTTACCACCTGAAACTTCTGTTCGAGGCGTATTTACAGGGGATGCCACTGCAACATGGAATTCAAAAGGTGGCTTACCGAAAGCATCTGTCAATCTAAAAGGGCAAGGTGTTGCGGTAAAACAGAATATTGAAGGAACGATTTTACCTATTGATTTTGATGCTATTACCTTAAATGCAGGTATGAATAATGGTAAAGCCACATTGCAATGGCTGATTAGCATTGCAGGTAATGGTGATTTTAAAGGTAACGTACATGTTGCCGATCTTGAGAAAAAGCGCCAACTATCAGGTACGGTTGATATTGATAATTTGACATTAGATTTAATCAAACCGTTCTTAGGTAAAGGTGAAATTGCTCAAGGGAATATTGGTGCTCAATTACGTTTAGGAGGAAGTGCTCAATCGCCGCTGTTATTTGGTCAATTCGGGATTAATCAATTAAAAGTGGTCGGGCATTGGATCCCATTTGATATTACGAAAGGTAATGTTGATGTTCGATTCAATGGAGCAACATCGGACTTAGGCGGCAGAATTGAGACACCAGAAGGTTACTTAAATCTTACTGGGAATGCAGATTGGCGTCAGCTAGATGAATGGCGCGCAGTGGTAGCCGCTAATGGTAATAAACTACGAGTGTCATTACCTCCAATGGTGCGTATTGATGTTAATCCTGATCTCGTCTTTGAGGCTAGCCCTCATTTACTGAAATTAGATGGTCGTATTGATATCCCTTGGGCTCGTATTGTGGTTCAAGAATTACCAGAATCAGCAGTATCGGCATCTTCTGATGAAGTGATGCTAGATAAAAACTTACAACCTATAGCACCAAAAGAGGCATCGATTCCAATTCAAAGCAATTTAGCGATTAATATTGGTGATGATGTGACGCTGGACGCATTTGGGCTTAAAGCAAGATTGACGGGAACACTTAAAGTCAATCAGAATAAACAAGGACTAGGTTTAAATGGGCAAGTTGATATTCCAAGAGGGGAATTCAAAGCCTATGGGCAAGACTTACAAGTCCGTAAGGGCCAAATCTTGTTCTCTGGACCCGTTGATCAACCTTACTTAAATATCGAGGCTATTCGTAATCCAGATAATACTGCAGATAATGTGATTGCGGGGGTTCGAGTAACAGGGCTTGCTGACCAGCCTAAAGTGGAAATTTTCTCTGAGCCTGCTAAAACACAACAAGAAGCATTATCTTATTTGTTAAGAGGCGAAGGTCTAGACAGTGGTGATGCTGATTCATCACAAATGACAGCAATGTTGATAGGATTAGGCGTTGGTCAGAGTGGCCAGCTTGTAGGGCGCATAGGTGAAACCTTTGGTGTTTCGGATTTAGCGCTTGATACACAAGGTGTGGGAGATAACTCACAAGTCGTGGTCAGCGGTAAGATAACGAACGATCTACAAGTGAAGTATGGAGTGGGTATATTTGATTCGCTAGCGACGTTAACCTTACGTTATCGCTTGATGCCCAGGTTGTATTTACAAGCAGTGTCTGGTATGAATCAGGCAATAGATCTGCTTTATCAATTTGAGTTTTAAATTATATGCGAATTATTGTTTATGGAAGTTTACGGCAAAACCAAGGTAACCATCACTGGATGACATATGCACAACTTTTAGGTGAGCATACGTTAGTGGGGTACAAACTCTATGATTTAGGGTTTTATCCTGCGGTTATTGAAGGTGAAGGAGAGATAGAGTGTGAAGTCTATCGGATAACTCCCTCTATCTTGACAGAACTTGATGAATTGAAAAAGAATGATCAGGATTACAAGCGACAATTGATTTCAACGCCTTATGGCAGTGCTTGGATCTATCTTTATCAAAAGCCAGTTGATGGGTTGAGAGAAATCAAAAGCGGAGATTGGTTAAAACGTCACGAAGAAGAGTAATTGGCAAATTTTAGCTATTACGATAGATGACTCAGTAATGATAAAAAAGCGCGATATTTATATCGCGCTTTTTATTTTTAGTGAAAATATAATTTCTATAAAATTAATAACAAGCTTTAATTTTTATTACTATTTTATTATTTATAGTAGAGACAGTCATATTTCTAATGCTCGTAAACATTTATATTATTTTTACTTTGAAATTTAAGTCAGCAATTATTTATTTTATTTTTATATATAATGACATGAATATTATTAATAGTAGGCCTGATTGACAACAAAATAAATTTAATGTTAAAACAGTTTTGCTTAAGAGGAACAGAGATAACCATCCTATTATTAATATAGTGAAATAAGGTAATTTTATGGATAAATTAAATGATATTAATCAACTTTATAATAATCCACCAAAAGACGTAAAACATAATATAGTAAATCATCGTTTTACTGATATGATATTACAAACAAAAACGGTAACAACAGATGCATTAGATAAACTCGCCTATCTTGCCGGTATTAAAAACGCACCCGCCGATGATAAGTATTTAAAATTAAATACAACTAATTTAGATGCATTAAAAAAAAGTGCAAAGTTACTTGGGTATGATATTGAAATTGTCAGTATTTAATAAAAAAAGCAGCCATAAGGCTGCTTTTTTAACTGCATAGGAGGCAGTAGTGAATAAGGATATTAATGAATTTAATAAAAATATTAATATCGTAGGATTATATTGGGTTGCTCGCTGGCGAGTAAATAATGGAAAACAGCAGTCTTATGTTATTCCTTTCGCAACAACCTATCCTATTAATATTGTTTACCATGGTAAAAGTGAATTTAAATATGGGCAGTACGGTATTCATCTTGGTCAACAAGATACATTAACTTTTTTAGGTGATGAAAAACAAAAAATATTAGCTAAATTTATTGATTGTCGTAAAAACTCACCAACATTTAAATCAGAATTAAGTTTTGAGATAACGCCATCATCCGCAAGAACACTCATTATTCCCCCTGGGGTCGCTCATACTTTTTCTCATCTAGAGAATGTTTTTACCTTAAATAGCTATTCTCTTTTTTTACCCACAATCGAGCAATTAGCAAGTGAAACATTAAATTGGTCACCTAATAATGATGTGATAAATCTCCCTGAAAATGTCGATATTAATGAGATTGAAGGCTATGAACCAATGACAGAAGAAGCCTCTGCGCTGGTCTATCATCGGATTGCAGAGATACAACAACAATGGTTAAGTCAACATCGATTTCTACACTCTGAAACCCGCAAAATCCGCTTAGATAATGGTGATGAGATTAATTTAAGGTTGCGAGAGAAAATGGCAGATGCTCAAAAACAACAATTACCTACATCGACTATTTTAGGCGTTGAATTTTGTGAAATGGCGACTCTACTTACTGGCAAAGAGAGTGGGATTGTCCCATTAACGCGACAATCCCCTATGTATCTGGTCGAGCATGGTCATGAGGATTATGATTTTGACTCTTATGGATTACATTTAGGGCAAGAAGATCATTTAACTTTTTTAGGCGATATATCTCATGAAATTACTGTTAAGCTGGTGGATATGCGTGAAAATTCACCCACGCTTTTTTATGAAGATAAAATTGTTTTTAATCCTGCACCAAATATTGAATTAGTGATCCCCTGTGGTGTTGCCCATGCTTTATTTAATATGGCGAATATTATTACTGTTAATCGGCCGGTTATCTATTTAGACAAAGAAAAAGAATATATTCCAGGTCATGATGTGATTGATTGGAAAATTGCTAATAAAAATTATCAATCTTATCGCGTTAATAAAATAGCAGCAGATTTAAGCTATTATCAATTCCTTGTTTCTAAACAACAAGAGTTAATGAAACACAAGCCCACTCATCATACGCCAAAATCAATTATTGTTTATGATGAAAATAACCAGCCAATTAAAGTGTTAATTAAAGAAAAGGTTTAGTATTCATTATGCGTATTGTCTTTTTTCATATGCTTTTTTTTGTATTAACTGCTGATGGGTTAATGGTTTTTCTTACCCCTGTTATTGTCTATCAGTTAACAACGAGTATTGAATATGCAGGATTGACATACGCACTATGGTGGTTACCTCGGATTTTTTTAATTCCTCTGCTTGGTAAATATATAGATAGCCTAGGTGTTCGTCCTATATCTATTATTTCTGATGGTTTTAAAATAACAGGATGCTTATTTTTATTATATGCAGATTTTACGTCTGAAATGATGATAGCAGTAAGTTTTGGATTAGTTGGAAGTTTAATTTCGATTGGAAACTCTCAAACGCTTATTTCGTATGAAAAAATCGTAGCATCGATAAGTAATAATAAAGAACACCATATTAATATGATGTCTAGAATGGATTTCTTAGGGATGATCATCGGCCCTCTCATTGGCATTTTTTTTATTGATTATGGCTATAAATATTTACTTGTTATACCTGTTATGTTTTATTTTATTAATGCTTGTTTCTTTCTATTCCTTTATAAGGAAAAAAAGAAAATTAATGAAAAAAATTCTGAAGAAGTAACTTTTTCTAATAAGTTGATTATTTACATTATATCATCACCGATAATTCTATTTTCTATTTTTGTTGCTCTTGGTAACAATATGTTTGATGGGTTAATTGAATCTAGTAGTACAGCGTTAATTGATCGCTCTATGAAATTACCTATAAAATATTATGGTTTTATTGATATTGCAGCGGGGATCTGTGGTGTATTAGGTACATACTTATATAGCTATTTAAGTAAATATATAAGTAGAAGGCCACTCACCATTATTTCAATTTTGATTATTGCTATCAGCTCTTCTTTCCTAGTATTTTTTCAAGGTTCCATGATCTTGTTTTTTATCAGTTATGCAATTTCAATTATTGGGAAAGTCTTTTCAGGAAATATTTTAAGAATGCTTAGAATTGAGATTATTCCTCTCAATCAATTAGCAAGTGTGTCATCTCTAATCATCTTATTGAATCAATTGATCTTACCGATTGTGGGAGGACTTTTATTTTTTTCAACAGGGGATGTTTCAGTGGTTTATACATTAATGATAGTCGCCATTGCTATTACATTGATAAGTGGTGGATTGCTTATAATGTGTTTGAAGAAAAGAGTAGTACCATAATAAAAAGCTCTTCAATAAAATGAAGAGCTTTTTCATCAGTAAATTATTAAATAATAACTTACTTAGTTATTCTGATAGCGTCAGAATTATTTTTTAGCGCGTTCGAAAGAAGACAGAATTTCAGCTTTAGCAGCTTCTACACCTTCCCAACCGTCAACTTTAACCCATTTGCCAGCTTCTAAATCTTTGTAGTGCTCAAAGAAATGTTTGATCTGTGCTTTTAACAGTTCTGGTAAATCAGTCACATCTTTAATGTGATCGTATTCTTTGCTCAGTTTAGTGTGTGGTACTGCAACCAGTTTTGCATCTTCACCTGATTCGTCAGTCATTTTCAGTACGCCAACAGGACGGCAACGAATAACTGAACCTGGTTGTAATGGGTATGGAGTTGGAACCAGAACGTCTACTGGGTCACCATCTAAAGATAATGTGTTGTTGATGTAACCGTAGTTGCATGGGTAGAACATTGCGGTTGACATAAAACGGTCAACAAACAGTGCGCCACTTTCTTTATCAACTTCGTATTTGATAGGATCAGCATTTGCTGGGATTTCAATAACAACATAGATATCTTCTGGTAGTTCTTTACCAGCAGGAACATGATTCAGGCTCATAAAAAATTTCCTATAAAAAAATTAATTTTACGTGGCCTGTAGTATAGCGAAAAGTTTTTAACAATACCCGTTTTTTGCCGAACATGTTGCGTTATGACGTAAAAATAAGCAGTAAATAAAAAGAAGTTCTATTTTCAAAGATGAAAAAACCGGACGAAAAAGAAGCCCGGTTTATCTATGTTGGTGCTAGACCAATGAATTATTCTTCGTCTGGATATTGCGCCATAAAACTTTCAGCTTGCTCAACCATCGATTTAGTACCTACAAAGAAAGGCATACGTTGGTGAAGCTCTTTAGGTTCGATATCAAGAATACGTTCTTTACCATTACTTGCTTTACCGCCAGCTTGTTCTGCTAAAAACGCCATTGGGTTACATTCATAGAGTAAACGTAATTTACCAGTAGGGTGGCTTGCAGTGCTTGGATAGATATAAATGCCGCCTTTTAGTAAGTTACGGTGAAAATCAGCGACTAAAGAACCGATATAACGAGTGGTATAAGGGCGATTAGTGGCTGCATCTTGTTCTTGGCAATACTTAATGTATTTTTTGACACCTAATGGGAATTTGATGTAGTTACCTTCATTGATAGAGTACATATTTCCTGTTGGTGGGAAATGTACACTTTCATGAGATAGGCAGAATACACCTAAAGAAGGGTCATATGTAAAGGCGTGAACACCACAACCGGTTGTATAAACTAACATGGTTGATGAGCCATAAACGACATAGCCAGCTGCAACTTGACGATGACCAGGTTGTAAGAAGTCATCTAATGTTACAGATTGGCCAATAGGCGTAATACGGTGGTAAATAGAGAAAATTGTCCCGACGGAAACGTTTACATCAATATTCGACGAACCGTCTAAAGGGTCCATTAGTACAACATACTTAGCATTTTCAGCACGATCACCTTCAAAGATTACAATATCATCTTCTTCTTCTGATCCGATACCCGCAACTTCACCACGTGCTTTTAATGCCGCTTTTAGTTTCTCATTCGCGTAAAGATCCAGTTTCATCTGGGCTTCACCTTGAACATTAGAAACACCGTTAGTACCCAAAATATCGACTAACCCTGCTTTATTAATATCACGGTGGATAATTTTAGCCCCAAGCTTAATTGCCGAAAGCAATGCAGTAAGTTCGCCAGTTGCATGGGGAAAATCTTGTTGTTTCTCGACGATAAATTCGCCTAATGTTTTCATGACGCAGGTCCTGAATGTGAGTGGGTAAAGTAAAAAAGGAGGAAAATCTCCTTGGTGGTGGCAAGTTTAGCCAAAGAATCGAATGATTCAAAGGTTAATCCGTTCCTTATCTGCTTTTTGATCGTTAGAATAGTGACCAACTTCATGCTATTGGACAGAAATTCATGCACATTCATATTCTTGGTATTTGTGGCACCTTTATGGGAAGTCTTGCCATTTTAGCTCGAGCGAAGGGACATAAAGTCACAGGCTCTGATGCTAATGTCTATCCACCAATGAGTACCTTATTAGAAAATCAGGGAATTGAACTGATTGAGGGATATGACCCTAAACAATTAGAACCTGCTCCTGACATGGTGATTATTGGTAATGCAATGACACGAGGAAATCCTTGTGTTGAAGCTGTACTTGAAAAAGGTCTGCCTTATACTTCAGGCCCTCAATGGCTACATGATTATATTTTACCAGAACGTTGGGTATTAGCGGTTGCAGGAACCCATGGCAAAACAACAACGGCAGGTATGTTAGCTTGGGTTTTAGAAGATTGTGGTTATAAGCCGGGTTTTTTGATTGGTGGTGTGCCCGGTAATTTCCAAGTTTCAGCGCAATTAGGTGAAAGCCCTTTCTTTGTGATTGAAGCTGACGAGTATGATAGCGCTTTCTTTGATAAGCGTTCTAAATTTGTACATTACTCACCTCGCACACTGATTTTAAATAACCTTGAATTTGACCATGCCGATATTTTTGACGATTTAGCGGCAATTCAAAAACAATTCCATCATTTAGTTCGTATCGTTCCTGGCAGTGGGAAAATCATCATGCCTGACAACGATATGAATTTAAAACAGACCATTGGAATGGGATGTTGGAGCGAACAAGAATTCACGGGGGAAACAGGCGATTGGCAAGCTAAAAAACTCACTAATGACAGTAGTCATTTTGAGGTGTTTCATAAAGGCGAGCAGGTTGGAGAAGTGTGTTGGGGGCTTTCTGGTGAACACAACATGCAAAATGGCTTAATGGCAATAGTTGCTGCGCATCATGTTGGTGTTTTACCTGCTGACGCTTGTGAAGCATTAGATAAGTTTGTTAATGCGCGTCGTCGCTTAGAGTTACGTGGCGAAGTAAACCAGATCAGTGTCTATGACGATTTTGCACATCATCCTACGGCGATTTTAGCAACGCTTGAAGCACTACGCAGTAAAGTCGGTGGAACCGCGCGTATTATTGCGGTGTTAGAGCCTCGTTCAAATACCATGAAAATGGGAATTAGCAAGGATGATATCGCTCCAGCATTAGGTCGAGCTGATGAAGTGTTTCTATTCCAGCCACCGAATATTCAATGGTTAGTGAGTGATATTGCAGAGCATTGCGTACAACCAGCTCGTTGGAGTACTGACCTTGATGCATTAGTGGATATGATTGCGAAAGAAGCCCAAGCGGGCGATCATATTTTAATTATGAGTAATGGTGGTTTTGGTGGGATACATGAAAAGCTGCTTAAAAAATTAGCTCAGCCTAAAGGATCAGAGGATCAGTATTAGTAATAAATAAAAATAAGCCACTGAATGTTTAGTGGCTTATTTTAGGACGTTAGAGTAAAGAGATTATAATTCCTGATCAAACAGGTTTAGGATCGCATCTCGCAACTCTTCTGTTGAAAATCCAGGCGCTGGTGTTGAGAAAATAGTGTCATCACCTGCAATACTGCCGAGGATCCCTTCTGCTTTGCCTAATGAATCTAATAAACGTGCAATAAGTTGTGCCGCACCTGGACTCGTTCTTATCACCACAACCGAATGGTTATGGTCGATATCGAGTACCAGATTTTTTAATGGGCTACTTGCTGTTGGCACGCCAAGTTCAGTTGGAAGGCAATATACCATTTCCATTTTGGCGTTTCGTGTTCTTACTGCACCAAATTTTGTTAGCATACGAGAGATTTTGGATTGGTTAATATTATCAAATCCAGCCTCTTGCAATGCCGTCACAATCTCGCCTTGTGAACTGAATTTTTCTTCTTTCAGCAGGGCTTTAAACGCTTTAACCAAGTCTTCTTGCTTAGAAGGAACGCGCATAGTTCACCTTTAGTGAGTTATCAATAACCTGCGTATTATGCAGAGGAGTGAATTTTTATGCAACAAAAGACGATGAAAGGTGAGAGGTAATCTACTGAAAATTGTAAAGTAGAATGTACTACAAAAAAATTTTATTTATCGACTTTGAATGTGATAATTTAAGAAAGTGAAATATTTGTTAAATAAATGATAAGCTTAAATGATTATCGTAAGGAGATAGAGCCACTTAACATTTTACCCAATTTATTGGAATTATTTATCAAAAGAGTGCCCGCTATCTCATTAACAGATAAGCAATTTGTTTAGAATAACCCAAGTATTATTTTCCACTGTAAATGCCTTATTATGCAATATTGCTGTTAAATAATTGTTTTTCAAAAGGTGTATTGCGTAATAGTGAGTCTCTCTAAGGCGTTCCACTATCTCGTAACTAAGGAGTATCAGAATGAAAGTAGCAGTTCTCGGTGCAGCGGGTGGTATTGGTCAGGCACTGGCACTTCTTCTTAAAAATCAGCTTCCAGCTGGTAGTGAACTCTCTTTATATGATATCGCTCCCGTCACACCGGGTGTCGCAGCTGACTTAAGCCATATCCCAACTCAAGTGACTGTAAAAGGTTTTGCCGGCGAAGATCCATCTCCTGCATTAAAAGGCGCTGATGTTGTTCTGATTTCTGCGGGTGTTGCACGTAAACCTGGTATGGATCGTTCAGATCTTTTCAATGTTAACGCAGGTATTGTGCGTAACTTAATTGAAAAAGTAGCACAAAATTGCCCTAAAGCACTTATCGGTATCATTACTAACCCTGTAAATACGACAGTTGCTATTGCTGCTGAAGTGCTTAAAAAAGCGGGTGTTTACGATAAAAAACGTCTTTTCGGTATCACCACACTTGATATCATTCGTGCTAATACTTTTGTTGCTGAATTAAAAGGCCAAGATCCTCAGAAAACCAATGTTCCTGTTATTGGTGGGCATTCGGGTGTCACTATTCTTCCGCTACTTTCTCAAGTTGCTGGTGTATCATTTACAGATGATGAAGTCGCAGCACTGACAAAACGTATCCAAAATGCAGGTACTGAAGTTGTAGAAGCAAAAGCTGGTGGCGGATCAGCAACATTATCAATGGGACAAGCAGCCGCTCGTTTTGGTCTTTCATTAATTCGCGCTTTAAATGGCGAGAAAAATGTTATTGAATGTACCTATACAGAAGGTGACGGAGAATATGCCCGTTTCTTTGCACAACCTATTCTTTTAGGTAAAAACGGTGTAGAGGAATATTTATCTATTGGTAAATTAAGTGATTTTGAAAAACAATCTCTTAATGGCATGTTAGACGTATTGAAAAAAGATATAATTCTTGGTGAAGAATTTATTAATAAATAAAGATATACTTTTTTTGCTATAAAAATAATGCAAAATTAAATAAAAACCGCTGATATAGTATCAGCGGTTTTTTTTATTAATTATAATGCATGTAATTATTAGTTAATTATTAGTTTTGTCACGTATCTTTCGTTCAAGTAATTCTCCTGTTTCAGGATGAAAATAACGGCTTGGCCAAATTTCAGAAGGGGCAACACCAAGATAATCAGCAATGATTTTTTCTCCTTTAGGCCAAGGGCGTGACAGTGCATTAGCGAGTGTTGAAGAGCTTAACCCTGCTTGGCGAGAGATGGCAGCAAGTGTTGTTCCTCGTTTTCTAAGTGCGGCAATAATATCGGCAGGATGCCAATCAGATTTCCTTGAAATCATTTTTAATCCTTTTTCTATAAAATTAATTGCTGTGTTAGTGGTATAAATAACAGTTTATTAGAAATGTCTTAAAGCATTTAAACTGATTATTTAGAAAATAAAATAACATTATTTTTCTAAAAAGATTTCTGATTTTTTTCTTAATAATTTCTTTTTTGAAGTTGATAACAATTTTAGAGAAACATAATGAAAAAAGAGTGGTATACGGCAAAGGAATTGACGGGTATAGGTGGATTACCTAAATCACCACAAGGTGTAAATGCAAAAGCTAAACGTGAATTTTGGCAAAAACAAAAGATAAAGAATAAGCAAGGTAATGGTGTTGAATATCATTATTCTTGTTTACCAGATAAAACTTTAATTGCTCTGGAACTTTATGAACCATTAGCACATTACAAACTAAATAAAAAAGAGGAGCCACTCGTTATCTGGGTGAAAGCATTCCAACAACTAAATGATGGTGAACAAAAAACATTAACAGAGCTGATATTGCGGGATGGTATTAGAAGTTTTTTAGAAAAACTCGTCAATGATTAGGCGAGTTTAAAGAATCTATTATTGCGTTATCCGCAACAGATATCTATCTGACTAACCTCTTAGTTGAATGTGAGATGAGATCATGAAAAAAGAATGGTATACAGCGAAAGAATTAGTGGGGCTTGCGGGGTTACCTAACTCACCGCAGGGAGTGAACTTGATGGCGCGTCGTGAAGGGTGGGAAAATCGCCGTAAACGAGGTGTGCAGGGGAAAGCTGTCGAGTATTCAGTGAAAAGCCTACCTGATGAGGTTATTGGTGTATTAGCCGCACATGAACCTCCCGCCGAGTATTTATCAAAGCGTCAGGATGCTTTTTTGATTTGGGTTGAAGCGTATTATCAATTAACTAAATCAGAACGTGAAAAAATTGTGAAGTTTGTACTTCGAGAAGGGTTAGCAAAGCTCATTAGCTATATTGATGCTGATAATCAAGATGCAATTGAGCGAGAAAATGAAGAAGTACTCAATAAATTAAAAAACCCACCAGAGTCGACATAGTCGCTCTGGCTGGCTTTTCTATACCATTAATGGGGTAGTGTTATTAGGGTTACGATTGACGTTGTACAGCAACGTGAGCAAGCCCAATAAGCGCTTCTTTATAAGGTGAATCAGGTATGATAGATAAAGCTTCAATTGCTTTGTCTGCTTCTTCTTCTGCTTTTTGGCGGGTATATTCCAAAGATCCACTTTGTTTCATGGTCTTTAAAACGGTATCCAATAAATGGCGACCATTACCTTGTTCAATAGCTTGGCGAATTAATTGAGATTCTTCTTCATTACCATTATGCATGGCATGAAGTAATGGCAACGTAGGTTTGCCTTCATCAAGATCATCGCCTGTGTTTTTACCCAACTGACTGTTGTCAGCATCATAATCAAGCAGATCGTCAATGAGCTGGAAAGCAGTACCAAGATAACGTCCATAATCTTGGAATGCTTTTTCTTGCTCAGGTGTTGCTCCAGAAAGGATGGCTGACGCATGAGAAGCTGCTTCAAATAGGCGCGCTGTTTTACTGTAAATAACTTGCATATAGTCATCTTCAGAAATGTTAGGATCATTACAATTCATTAATTGTAAGACTTCACCTTCGGCGATCACGTTAGTGGCGCTAGACATTAATTTTAATACACGCATTGAATCAAGATCCGTCATCATCTGAAAAGATCGTGTATAGATAAAGTCACCAACAAGCACACTTGCTGCGTTTCCAAAGACAGCATTTGCCGTTTGTTTTCCTCTGCGCATATCAGATTCATCAACAACATCATCATGTAACAACGTTGCAGTATGAATAAACTCGATAAGCGCTGCGACCGAGATATGTTTGTCACCTTGATAGTCCAATGCTCGTCCAGTGAGCACTGCGATCATTGGTCGGATCCTTTTACCACCACCACTAATGATGTAGTAACCAAGTTGGTTTATCAAAGAAACATCTGAATTAAGCTGGTAAAGGATTGCCTCATTTACCGCAGCCATATCAGCGGATGTTAGTTTTATAATAGATTCTAAATTCATGTTTTTTCGACTTTGGCTCGCCAATGAGCGCGTTATTATTAATAAAAAATGATCATGCCATAGATTTTACTCTCTTATAATTTAGATTGTACTTTAAAAATGGCTGAAATAAATATCGCATAAAAAACTCTTTTTTTTAACGCTAGTTTGCGATCTGTACTTGTCATCGGCACTAAATTTGCGTAGAATTCGCGCCCTATGTGAATATTTTAATTGTGCACTCAAATTATACATATTGGGAGTGTGCGGAAAGCGGAGTTTATATGTACGCGGTTTTCCAAAGTGGTGGTAAACAACACCGAGTCAGCGAAGGTCAAACTATTCGTTTAGAGAAACTTGAAGTAGCTACTGGCGAAACAATCGAGTTTGACACTGTAATGATGGTCGCTAATGGCGATGATATTCAAATTGGCGCTCCAATCCTTGCGGGCGTTAAAGTTAAAGCGGAAGTGGTTGCTCACGGTCGCGGCGAGAAAGTTAAGATTGTTAAGTTCCGTCGTCGTAAACATAGCCGTAAACAACAGGGCCACCGTCAGTGGTTTACTGATGTTAAAATCACTGGTATCGCTTAAGGTTTAGGAGAGTAGTTCAATGGCACATAAAAAGGCTGGCGGCTCGACTCGTAACGGTCGTGATTCCGAAGCAAAACGTCTGGGTGTTAAACGTTTCGGTGGTGAAGCTGTATTAGCAGGTAGCATCATCGTTCGTCAACGTGGTACTAAGTTCCATGCAGGTACTAACGTTGGTTGTGGTCGTGACCACACCCTGTTTGCATTAGCTGACGGAAAAATTAAGTTCGAAGTTAAAGGTCCAAACAACCGTAAATTTATCAGCATCGAAGCTGAATAATTACCGGTCCTTTAATCACCGAGTCAAAAGCCCTGCAAG
The DNA here is from genome assembly GCF_040138965.1 of Proteus sp. fly-1089. Taxonomy (NCBI): domain Bacteria; kingdom Pseudomonadati; phylum Pseudomonadota; class Gammaproteobacteria; order Enterobacterales; family Morganellaceae; genus Proteus; species Proteus sp. fly-1089. The sequence continues at coordinate 148,729 of NZ_JBEETS010000005.1, read as the reverse complement.
TCTGTTGCGGGGCTTTTTATATTTAAAAAAGGCCATCTCTGGGTAATTTCGGCCATCCAGCACGTTAATGGCTACTATACGGAGTAAAATCATGAAATTTGTTGATGAGGCCAAGATCCTGATCGTCGCGGGCGATGGTGGTAACGGCTGTGTGAGCTTTCGTCGCGAAAAGTATATCCCTAATGGGGGACCAGACGGTGGTGATGGCGGTGATGGTGGTGATGTCTACATGATTGCAGACGAAAACCTCAACACTCTAATTGATTACCGTTTTACAAAATCTTATCGCGCAGAACGTGGTGAAAATGGTCACAGTCGTGACTGTACCGGTAAGCGTGGTCAAGACATTACAATTAGTGTTCCTGTTGGAACACGTGTCCGTGATTTAGCCACCAATGAAATTATTGCTGACTTAACTGTTCACGGCCAAAAACAGATGGTCGCTAAAGGCGGCTTTCACGGTTTAGGTAATACTCGCTTTAAATCTTCGGTTAACCGTGCTCCACGCCAACGTACTATGGGTACTCCGGGTGAATCTCGAGAAGTTCTCTTAGAGCTAATGTTATTAGCCGATGTTGGTATGCTAGGTATGCCGAATGCGGGTAAATCAACGTTTATTCGTGCAGTATCAGCAGCAAAACCTAAAGTTGCCGATTATCCTTTTACCACCTTAGTACCGAGCTTAGGTGTGGTGCGTATGGATAATCATCAAAGCTTTGTTGTTGCTGATATTCCTGGGTTAATCGAAGGTGCTGCTGATGGTGCAGGTCTTGGGATCCAATTCTTAAAACACTTAGAACGCTGTCGTGTGTTATTGCACTTGATCGATATCGATCCTATTGATGGATCAGATCCTGTTGAGAACGCGCAAATTATTGTCTCTGAATTAGAAAAATACAGCGAAAAATTAGCACAAAAACCACGTTGGTTAGTATTCAATAAAGTGGATCTTCTTGATGCCGAAGAAGCAAAAGAGAAGGCAAAAGCGATTGTTGAAGCACTGGGTTGGGATGAAAACTATTACATGATAGCGGCCATTAACCAAGAAGGTGTGAAAAAACTTTGCTGGAATATCATGGAATTCCTGAACGTAACACCACGTGAGCAAGATTTAGTGGCGACAGTTGCAGAGCCAGGAAAAGTTGACTTTATGTGGGATGATTACCACAAAGAACAGCTTGAAAACCCTGATTTTGAAGAAGATGATGATGATGATTGGGATGAAGAAGATGATGATGGTATAGAGTTTATCTACCAACGTTAATTATCATTATTATCATGATAAAATAAAAAAACGCCTGATTAATCAGGCGTTTTATTTTATCTGATATTATAGACTTAACGGTTATTGTACATATCTTTATACAGGTTAGTTTCGAAACGTACTAAATAGGCGCGCCCTGCATTACGATTTTGCGTTGGTGGTGAATATGCTGAGATATACTGAACAAAAGCAACTTTTTGCCCATTAGCTGTCGTCATAAAGCCTGCAAGATTATAGACCCCTTTTAGAGAACCCGTTTTGGCAGAAACTTTGCCATCAACACCCGCTTCATGAAAACCACCACGGTATTGTAATGTTCCATCATGCCCAGAGAGGGGAAGCATAGTAATAAAGTTGAGTTCACTGTCATGTTGGCCAATATATTGAAGGACTTGCATCATTATTGCAGGTGAAATGAGGTTATGGCGAGAAAGGCCTGAACCATCAACCATTACTGTATTACCTAAGTCAATTCCTGCTTTTTGTTTTAAAATCGTACGAGTTGCTTCCGCGCCTGAACGCCACGTTCCTGCAACACCATAATATTCACGTCCAATGGTTCTAAATACAGTGTCTGCAATCATATTGTCAGACTCTTTTAACATTGTAGTGAGCAAATTATGTAGAGGCTTAGATTGTGTTTGTGCTAATACAGTAACAGGTGCTTTAACGTAAGAGCGGCGTTTTATATAACCATCAAGTTCAATATTAGCTCTTTGTAACTCTTCTTTTAAAATTGTGCCTGCCCAATGCGCACCGTCTTGAATAGAAAACATTAAAGGCACTGCATCGTCACGTTTAGGAATACATCCTGTTATCACATAGGTATTTAAATCACGGACAGTGACATCTAATTCGCAAAAACGTGTGCGAGTTGAGCCTTTCTCATAGGTTTCAACTTCGCTTAAAACGGTAACTGGGTAAAATGAAGCTTTGCGTATTGTTGCAATATCGCCATCTTTATTGCCACTTTGCAATAAGACAGAAAAACAGTTTTTATCAACAATTGCGGCACTAGGTGGTGCACTAAAACATTGAGTCATATCATTCCAAACCCAACCTGGCGCTTTGTCATGACTCGAAAAAGCAGAAGTATCAATCAGTAAATCGCCATGAACTTTAGTGACGCCGGATTGTTTTAATACAGCGACCATTCCTCTTAACTGTTGGCGAGTTAATGTTGGATCACCGCTGAAACGAAAGATCAAATCTCCATTGAGTTGATCATTTTTTATTTTGCCTTCCGTCTCCATTGTTGTGGTGAATTGGTAATCACCCCCTAATTGAAGTAATGCAGCCAAGGCTGTAACTACTTTTTGAGTACTGGCAGGAAGAGCTAATTGATCTGCATGATAATTGAGATTAGGAGAAGCTGCGCCCACAGGCTGGGTAATCAAACCCACTTGTGTTCCTTCAGGAAGAAGGGATGTATAGTTTTCAACGGGTATCGCTTGGGTTGAAAAACTGATGATACTTAATGTGTAAAGTATCCGTCGAAATGTTGATAATAAGCGCATAATTTCTCTGTCCGTGACTATAGCGTACAAACGTTACAGTATTGATTGCCAGAGGCTAATACTAAAGGGCAATGAGGGCAAAAGTAAACGATATAACGAGTGATTACTGCATTATCAGAAAATATCTGTTTATTGATTTATAAAGAGAGATAAGGCGTGAAGCAATGCGTCTGTTGTGTTAGATTTAGTTTTAGGTCTGGGGGCTAAGTTTGCTTCCCAACAGCATGAATAAGGGAATAAACGTCTTTCCTTATTCACCGAATATATGTAGAGACAGGCCCAATTTAAGGTTGCCTGTGTCTTTTTTTGTCTTGAGAAGAGTAAATAGATCCTTTTCTCTGTGTTGTTAGTATAAAAAATCAGGATGATACCTATTTTTTATTAGGAATAGTATTGAGGTATTAACACATGAATCAGATCCCTATGACCGTTCTTGGTGCGGAAAAACTACGCGAAGAGCTGGAATATTTAAAAAGTGTTCGTCGTCCCGAAATTATCGCGGCTATTGCAGAGGCGCGTGAGCACGGAGACTTAAAAGAAAACGCAGAATATCATGCAGCAAGAGAGCAACAAGGTTTCTGTGAAGGGCGAGTACAAGAAATTGAAGCAAAATTATCAAATGCTCAGGTTATTGATATTACTAAGATGAATAACAATGGCCGTATTATTTTTGGTTCAACAGTGACATTGTTAAATGTTGAAACTGAAGAAGAGCAGACCTACCGCATCGTGGGTGATGATGAAGCAAACATTAAAGTTAACTTAATCTCTGTAAATTCACCGATTGCGCGTGGATTAATTGGTAAAGAGTTAGATGATGTTGTCGTTATCACAACACCGGGTGGACAAGTTGAGTACGAAGTTTTAAACGTAGAATACATTTAATTTATAATTTTACGTTTCTATAGAAAACTAGGCTGCTATCCTGTGGTAATATAAAAAAGGCCTTAAAAGGCCTTTTTTGCCATAGAGTTACTTATGGCATTTTTATATAAAAATACAAGTATTATTTCGGTAAAATAATCTTGCGTGCTTCTGAAGGACGATAAAGAACAAGAATTTTTCCGATTACTTGTACATTCTGTGCACCGCTTTCGCGTACAATCGCTGCAACGATCAAGTTTTTAACATCTCGATCTTCGCCTGCGATTTTGACTTTGATAAGCTCATGGTGTGCCAGAGCGAGTTCAATTTCTGCAAGAACGCCTTCAGTCAGCCCGTTGTTACCAATCATAACGACTGGATTCAGGTGATGAGCGAGCCCTTTCAGGTGTTGAATTTGTTTTTTGTTAAGAGTCATCATTAATTTTTGCTTTGTTGGGATTGAAAACACACTATTCTAACGCCATCTCTCACTTATCACCATAAAATGTCGTTAAGACGAGGTTAAATGAGTGAAAGAGTAAAAATTTTGATAGCTAAGTGTATGATAGTTGGAAAACGCAATGGCCAATAAGAAACGTTCTGCAAGCTCTAGCCGCTGGTTACAAGAACATTTTAGTGATAAATATGTTCAGCAAGCAAAGAAAAAAGGGTTTCGCTCTCGTGCTTGGTTTAAACTGGAAGAAATTCAGCAAAGTGACAATATTTTTAAACCAGGTATGACCGTTGTCGATTTAGGAGCAGCCCCAGGAGGGTGGTCTCAATATGTTGTACAGCAGTTAGGAAGTAAAGGTCGAATCATCGCATGTGACCTTTTGCCTATGGATCCTATCGTCGGAGTCGATTTCCTTCAAGGCGATTTTTGTGATGAACTTGTGTTGAAGGCATTGCTTGATAGAGTAGGTGAAAATAAAGTCCAGGTTGTCATGTCTGACATGGCTCCAAACATGAGCGGTACACCCGCGGTCGATATTCCTCGATCCATGTATTTAGTAGAGTTAGCGCTTGATATGTGTCGTGATGTACTGGCTCCCGGGGGAAGTTTTATTGTCAAGGTGTTTCAGGGAGAAGGCTTTGATGAGTACCTGGGGCAAATACGCTCCCTGTTTACGAAAGTGAAAGTTCGTAAACCAGACGCTTCGCGGTCTCGTTCTCGTGAGGTATATATTGTAGCCACAGGGCGTAAACTTTAGTACCCTAAAGCTATTTGTTAACACAGTTGTAATATGAGGTTAATCCCTTGAGTGACATGGCGAAAAACCTGATCCTCTGGCTAGTTATTGCAGTCGTTTTGATGTCATTATTCCAGAGCTTCGGACCCAGCGATTCGAATAGTCGTAAGGTGGATTACTCTACCTTTATCAATGAGTTAACTAATAACCAATTACGCGAGGTCAGCATAAGTGGTTATGATATTAATGTAACTAAAACAGATAACTCAAAGTACAGCACGTATATGCCTATGCGTGATGATAACCTGCTGACCACTTTAATGAACCGTAATGTAAAAGTAACGGGTGAACCACTTGAAGGTCAAAGCCTTCTGACTCAAATTTTTGTGTCTTGGTTCCCAATGCTATTACTTATTGGTCTTTGGATTTTCTTTATGCGCCAAATGCAAGGTGGTGGCGGTAAAGGTGCGATGTCTTTCGGTAAAAGTAAGGCTCGCATGTTGACAGAAGACCAAATCAAAACAACCTTTGCTGATGTTGCTGGTTGTGATGAAGCAAAAGAAGAAGTAAGCGAATTAGTTGAATATTTACGTGATCCAGGTCGTTTCCAGAAATTAGGAGGTAAAATCCCTAAAGGTATTCTGATGGTGGGGCCTCCTGGTACAGGTAAAACGTTATTAGCGAAAGCCATTGCAGGCGAAGCAAAAGTTCCATTCTTCACCATTTCAGGTTCTGATTTCGTTGAAATGTTTGTGGGTGTTGGTGCTTCACGTGTTCGTGACATGTTCGAACAAGCTAAAAAAACCGCGCCTTGTATTATCTTTATCGATGAAATAGATGCCGTAGGGCGTCAGCGTGGTGCTGGTTTAGGTGGTGGTCATGATGAACGTGAGCAAACACTGAACCAAATGCTTGTTGAAATGGATGGGTTTGAAGGAAATGAAGGGATTATCGTTATTGCGGCAACTAACCGCCCTGACGTTTTAGACCCTGCGTTACTCCGTCCAGGCCGTTTTGACCGTCAAGTGGTTGTAGGCTTACCTGATGTTCGTGGACGTGAACAAATTCTTAAAGTCCATATGCGTCGCGTACCTTTATCGCCAGATGTTGATCCTGCAATTTTAGCACGCGGTACACCAGGTTTCTCTGGTGCAGACTTAGCTAACTTAGTTAATGAGGCTGCTTTATTTGCTGCTCGTGGTAATAAACGTGTTGTTTCAATGGTCGAGTTTGAGAAAGCAAAAGATAAGATAATGATGGGTGCTGAACGTCGTTCTATGGTGATGACGGAAGAACAAAAAGCATCAACAGCTTATCATGAAGCCGGTCATGCGATTATTGGACGTTTAGTACCAGAACATGATCCTGTACATAAAGTGACGATTATTCCTCGCGGACGTGCATTAGGTGTGACTTTCTTTTTACCTGAGGGTGACCAAATCAGTGCTAGCCGTCAGAAATTAGAAAGCCAAATTTCAACACTGTATGGTGGACGCTTAGCAGAAGAAATCATTTATGGTGTTGAACATGTTTCTACAGGCGCATCTAACGACATTAAAGTAGCAACAAATATTGCACGTAACATGGTGACACAGTGGGGCTTCTCTGAAAAATTAGGGCCATTACTGTACGCAGAAGAAGACGGTGAAGTATTCTTAGGTCGTTCTGTTGCGAAAGCGCAGCATATGTCTGATGAAACTGCTCGTACTATTGATGAAGAAATTAAAGCTATTGTTGATCGTAACTACGTTCGTGCTCGTCAGATCTTAATGGATAATCTTGATATTCTTCATTCAATGAAAGATGCACTGATGACTTATGAAACTATCGATGCGCCTCAAATTGATGATTTGATGAATCGTCGTGATGTTCGCCCACCTGCTGGTTGGGAAGGCAATAATGGCAATAGTAATGCAACAACTACAGCCCAGCCGACACAAACGCATGTGGCAAGTGAGCCAAAAGATAAGCCTGAGTCAGAAAGTGATACGCCTTCTGATAAAAATACTCACTAATCCTCATTGGGTTATACATATTGAGTAAGCTATAAATACAAACCCCAGGTTTCTGGGGTTTTTTTATGAAGGTATCAATGAAATGAAATTAATTGCTAGAGGAAGAGAGCTTAATTTATCAACACCTCAAGTTATGGGGATTTTGAATGTCACTCCGGATTCTTTCTCTGATGGTGGCACTCATAATTCACTTAATGATGCGGTTAACCACGCAGCAAAATTAATTGCTGAAGGGGCTTCTATCATCGATATAGGTGGTGAGTCGACAAGACCTGGTGCAAATGATGTCTCTATAGATGAAGAGTTACAGCGTGTTGTTCCTGTTGTTGAAGCAATTCGTCAGCGTTTTGATGTTTGGATTTCTGTTGATACATCCAAAGCTCAAGTGATTACTGAATCGGCAAATGTAGGGGCTTCAATTATCAATGATATTCGCTCTTTACAAGAACCAAGAGCGCTTGAAGCCGCAGCTAAAACGGGTTTACCTGTGTGTATTATGCATATGCAAGGCGACCCTAAAACTATGCAACAATCACCACATTATGAGAATGTGATGATAGATGTGGATTGTTTTTTACGAGAAAATATTCAACGTTGCGTTGATGCTGGTATTGAAAAAAATCAAATTATTCTTGATCCAGGGTTCGGCTTTGGTAAGAATTTAGCGCATAATTACCAATTATTAGCACACTTAAGTGAACTTCATCACTTTGGTCTACCTATACTTGCTGGGATGTCACGCAAATCAATGGTTGGACAACTATTGAATGTGCCACCACAAGAGCGTGTTGCTGGTAGCGTGGCCTGTGCTGTTATTGCGGCAATGCTAGGCGCACAAATTATTCGTGTACACGATGTTAAAGAGACAGTTGATGCGATGAAAGTCGTACAAGCGACTCTTTCTGCAAAGGAAAATAATGAATGAGCGAACGTAAATACTTTGGAACAGATGGTATCCGTGGAAAAGTAGGTGATAGTCCAATTACACCTGATTTTGTATTAAAACTGGGTTGGGCTGCGGGCAAAGTATTAGCACGTCATGGCTCTCGTAAAATCATTATTGGTAAAGACACTCGAATTTCAGGCTATATGCTGGAGTCTGCATTAGAGGCAGGTTTAGCCGCGGCGGGATTATCAGCTTCATTTACGGGACCAATGCCAACACCTGCGGTTGCTTATTTAACACGTACATTTCGTGCTGAAGCAGGGATTGTGATTTCAGCTTCTCATAACCCTTATTATGATAATGGGATCAAATTCTTCTCTATTGATGGCACAAAATTACCAGATGAAGTAGAAGAAGCCATTGAAGCCGAAATGGAAAAGCCAATTACTTGTGTTGAATCAGCAGAGTTGGGTCGAGCAAATCGTATCGTGGATGCGGCAGGTCGTTATATTGAATTTTGTAAAGGCACATTCCCTAACGAAAATAACCTAAATGGCTTAAAAGTGGTTGTTGATTGCGCACATGGTGCAACATACCACATTGCACCTAATGTATTTCGTGAATTAGGCGCAGAAGTTATTACGATTGGTTGTGAACCAACAGGTATTAATATTAATGCTGAATGCGGTGCAACCGATGTTCGTATGTTGCAACAACGTGTACTTGAAGAAGGTGCAGACGTTGGTTTAGCATTCGATGGTGATGGTGACCGTATTATTATGGTTGACCATCAAGGTTTAAAAGTTGATGGTGACCAGATTCTCTATATTATTGCAAGAGAAGCGTTGCGCCAAGGCCAATTACGTGGTGGTGCCGTTGGTACACTGATGAGTAATATGGGATTGGAAATTGCACTTAAACAACTAGGTATTCCTTTTGTACGAGCTAAAGTGGGTGACCGCTATGTGCTTGAAAAATTACAAGAAAAAGGTTGGCGTTTAGGTGCTGAAAACTCAGGTCATATTATTTTATTGGATAAAACAACGACGGGTGACGGTATTGTTGCAGGCTTACAAGTTTTAAGTGCAATGGTTCGTAACCATATGAGCTTGCATGATTTATGCAGTGGCATGAAACTATTACCTCAAGTTTTAGTGAATGTTCGCTTCACTGGAAGTCATGATCCATTACAAACACCTGAAGTTCAGAAAGTCGCTAAAGCGGTTGAAGAAGAACTTGCAGGTAAAGGACGTGTACTGTTACGTAAATCAGGCACAGAGCCTTTAATTCGAGTGATGGTTGAAGGCGAAAATGAAGAACAAGTTACAGCGATGGCTAATCGTATTGCCGACGCTGTGAAGCACGTAGGCTAATTGATGATTTTTTCTTCAATCAATCACTTTGTAGCAAAATAACCTTGCTTGTCAGTTCAGCTTTGGTTAGTATTCACACCCGCTTAGTAAGGTCTTGAACTAAAGCGGGTGAAGCAATCGAAGGTTATCGTTAATACGATAAGTTCCATAGAAAAGGTAACGCAAATGTATACGGCACTCATTGTTATTCTTATCATTGTAGCAACAGGGCTAGTTGGTTTGATCCTGTTACAGCAGGGTAAAGGTGCTGATATGGGCGCTTCTTTTGGTGCAGGTGCTTCCGGTACAGTATTTGGTTCAAGCGGTTCAGCTAATTTCATGACCCGTATGACCGCTGTTTTAGCGACAGCTTTTATTGTACTTGCCCTTATTTTAGGTAATCTAAGTGCCAATAAAACTGTGCGTGAAGACAGCAAATGGATGTCTATCGAGCAGACTACAGAAGAAGCTAAAAAAGCTGAGCAATTGGCAGCGCCTGTAGCGCCAGCAAATACAGATATTCCGCAGTAAACTAAGTAAATATTTAAATGAGATTGTTAATATTTACGCAATAACAGTCTCATTAAAGTGCCGAGGTGGTGAAATTGGTATACACGCTACCTTGAGGTGGTAGTGCCTATAAAACGGGCGTACGGGTTCAAGTCCCGTTCTCGGCACCATTATTCCAGATAGCTTGCGTTTTGCTTGTTATCAGCGTAAAATTTGCCACGTTTTTCGAACGCGGGGTGGAGCAGCTTGGTAGCTCGTCGGGCTCATAACCCGAAGGTCGTCGGTTCAAATCCGGCCCCCGCAACCACTTCTAATAATACAGCACTTTTCTCATTAATCATCTTTTGAACCGATTATGATCCTGAGTGGAATGTGCTGTAAGAAGAGGTTATTCTCGAATGGCAAGTTACAGGGTCCAGTTGCATAAAGCCCCGAATTTCGGGGTTTTTTGTTATCAGAGAATAGAATACTGGGCTATAGGCCCTTTTTTTATGCCTTGGGGGTGGGTTTGTCCACATTAGAGCAAAAATTAACAGCGATGATTTCAGCACCAGTAGAAGCATTAGGCTTTGAATTTGTCGGTCTTGAGTTTATTCGTGGCCGAGAATCAACATTGCGCATCTATATTGATAGTGAAGACGGTATCACTGTTGATGATTGTGCTGATGTTAGCCACCAGGTCAGTGCTGTACTGGATGTTGAAGATCCAATTCAAACAGTTTATAACCTTGAGATTTCTTCTCCTGGTTTAGAACGACCTTTATTCACTGCAATGCATTATGAGCAATTTATCGGTGAAGAAGCCGCTATCGTATTACGAATTGCAATGCAAAACCGCCGTAAATGGCAGGGCATTATTAAGTCTGTCGCTGGCGAAATGATCACGGTTACTGTGGATGGTAAAGACGAAGTGTTCGCACTGAGCAACATCCAGAAAGCTAACCTGGTACCCCACTTTTAAGTTTTGAAGAGGCAACTAGGATGAACAAAGAGATTCTGGCTGTTGTGGAAGCGGTCTCTAACGAAAAATCTCTTCCTCGTGAAAAGATTTTTGAAGCACTGGAAACCGCACTAGCGACAGCAACTAAGAAAAAATACGAGCAAGAAATTGATGTTCGCGTATGTATCGACCGTAAAACAGGTGACTTTGATACATTTCGTCGTTGGGTCGCTGTAGATGAAGTGACTCAGCCTACTCGTGAAATTACACTTGAAGCTGCTCAATATGAAGATCCTAGTATCGAACTAGGTGGTTATATTGAAGATCAGATTGAATCAGTTACTTTCGACCGTATAACAACACAAACTGCAAAACAAGTTATCGTACAAAAAGTACGTGAAGCTGAAAGAGCGATGGTTGTTGATCAATTCCGCGAACAATTAGGCGAAATTATCACGGGTGTTGTGAAGAAAGTAAACCGTGAAAACATCACCTTAGACTTAGGAAATAACGCAGAAGCTGTTATTTTACGCGAAGATATGTTGCCGCGTGAAAACTTCCGTCCAGGCGACCGTTTACGCGGTGTATTATACGATGTACGTACAGAAACTCGTGGTGCACAACTTTTCGTGACGCGTTCTCGCCCTGAAATGCTGGTTGAACTTTTCCGCATTGAAGTGCCAGAAATTGGCGAAGAAATCATTGAAATTAAAGCTGCAGCGCGTGATCCAGGTTCTCGTGCCAAAATCGCAGTAAAAACTAACGACAAGCGTATTGACCCAGTGGGTGCTTGTGTTGGTATGCGTGGCGCGCGTGTACAAGCCGTTTCCAGTGAACTGGGCGGCGAGCGAATTGATATTGTTTTGTGGGATGATAATCCTGCACAATTCGTGATTAATGCAATGGCTCCGGCAGATGTTGCTTCTATTGTTGTCGATGAAGACAAATGTACAATGGATGTTGCAGTTGAAAGCAGTAACCTTGCTCAGGCTATTGGCCGTAATGGTCAAAACGTACGTCTGGCAGCTCAGTTACTGAAAAAACATCGTGGTGATGACAAGTGGGAATTAAACGTCATGACCGCTGATGAACTGAATGCGAAACATCAGGCAGAAGCAAACGCAGCCATTGAAATATTTACTAAGCATCTCGACATTGATGAAGACTTCGCAACTGTTTTAGTTGAAGAAGGTTTCTCTACCCTTGAAGAGTTAGTTTATGTGCCAATCAGTGAACTGCTGGCTATTGACGGATTAGATGAAGACACCGTTGAAGCTCTACGTGAAAGAGCAAAAGCAGCACTAACAACGATTGAATTGGCTCAAAAAGAAAGCCTAGGCGATAACCAGCCAGCCGAGGACTTATTAGCTCTCGAAGGCTTGGAGCGCTCTTTAGCATTTGATCTAGCTGCCCGTGGTATCTGCACACTGGAAGATCTTGCCGAACAGGGTATCGACGACCTAACTGATATTGAAGGTTTAAATAGTGAGCGCGCAGGCGAACTCATTATGGCCGCACGTAATATCTGCTGGTTTGGGAATGATGCGTAACAACTGAGCAGGAAGGAACAGAATGACAGATGAAACAGTAAAATCACTGGCAGAAGAGATTCAGACACCGGTTGAACGTTTGGTACAGCAGTTTGCTGATGCCGGTATTAAGAAGACCGTCTCTGATTCTGTCTCCCAAAAAGAGAAAGAAACCTTACTGGCTTGGTTGAATCGTGATAAAGACGTATCAACCAACCAACCAGAAAAGTTAACGTTACAACGTAAAGTGCGTAGTACGTTAAGTGTTCCTGGTACAGGTGGCAAAAGTAAATCAGTAGCCATCGAAGTCCGCAAAAAACGCACTTATGTGAACCGTGACGCCGTTGAAAAAGCGCAAGCGGATGAGCAAGCCCAGCGTGAAGCGGAAGAAAAGGCGCATCGCGAAGCCGAAGAAAAAGCCCAGCGCGAAGCACAAGAGAAAGCACAGCGCGAAGCTGAAGAAAAAGCAAAACGTGAAGCTGAAAAGGCAAAGAAAGACGCCGAAGAAAAAGCGAAACGTGAAGCTGAAGAAGCAAAACGTGAAGCAGCGGAATTAGCTAAGCGCGAAGCAGCGGAAAAAGATAAAGTGAAACAAAACGATAAACCAAAAGCTGATAAAGCAGCAGATCAGGAAAAAGCACGTCGCAATGCTGAACAGGCTGAACTGAAGCGTAAAACGGAAGAAGCACAGCGCCGTAAAGCGGAAGAAGAAGCACGAGTTGCAGCAGAAAAAGCACGTCTTTTAGCTGAAGAGAATGCTGAAAAATGGACTGCTGAACCTAAAGCACCAGAAACTGAAGGCTCAGACTATCATGTAACAACATCACGTTATGCTCGTGATGCAGAAGATGAAAGTGATGCTGAAGTTGAAGGTGGCCGCGGTCGTGGTCGCAATGCTAAGGCTCCTCGTCCTAAGAAAAATAACCGCCATTCTGAAAAAGCAGATCGTGAAGAAGCACGTGCTGCTGGCCGTACTAACAAGAAAGGTAAACGTAAAGGTAGCTCATTACAACAAGGCTTCAATAAGCCAGCCGCTGTTGTAAACCGTGATGTTATTATCGGTGAGACTATTTCTGTTGCTGAACTTGCTAACAAAATGGCAGTAAAAGGGTCTGAAGTTATCAAAACCATGATGAAAATGGGTGCTATGGCAACCATTAACCAGGTTTTAGACCAAGAAACTGCACAGCTTGTTGCTGAAGAAATGGGCCACAAAGTTATCTTACGTCGTGAAAACGAGTTAGAAGAACAAGTCATGAGTGATCGTGATACTGGCGAAGAAAGTGCCGTATCTCGTGCGCCAGTTGTGACTATCATGGGTCACGTTGACCATGGTAAAACATCATTACTGGACTACATTCGTTCAACAAAAGTTGCATCAGGCGAAGCGGGTGGTATCACCCAGCATATCGGTGCTTATCACGTTAAAACAGATAAAGGTGAAATCACCTTCCTGGATACTCCAGGCCACGCCGCGTTTACATCAATGCGTGCTCGTGGTGCTCAGGTAACGGATATCGTTGTTCTGGTTGTTGCGGCTGACGATGGTGTAATGCCTCAGACAATCGAAGCTATTCAACACGCAAAAGCTGCAAACGTACCTGTTGTTGTTGCTGTGAACAAAATCGATAAACACGAAGCTGATCCTGATCGCGTGAAAACTGAACTGTCTCAATATGGCATCCTGCCAGAAGAGTGGGGCGGTGAAACTCAGTTTATGCATGTATCTGCAAAACAAGGTTTAGGTATTGACGAATTGCTAGATGCGATTCTTTTACAAGCTGAAGTTCTTGAACTGAAAGCAGTTAAAGAAGGTATGGCAAGCGGTGTTGTTATCGAATCTTATCTCGATAAAGGCCGTGGCCCTGTGGCAACTATCCTTGTTCGTGAAGGTACACTGAATAAAGGCGATATCGTTCTTTGTGGTTTCGAATACGGTCGTATTCGTGCAATGCGTAACGAATTAGGTCAAGACGTTCAATCTGCTGGCCCATCAATGCCAGTTGAGATTTTAGGTCTGTCTAACGTTCCTTCTGCAGGTGACGAAGCAACGGTTGTTCGTGATGAGAAGAAAGCGCGTGAAGTTGCATTATATCGTCAAGGTAAATTCCGCGATGTTAAACTGGCTCGTCAGCAGAAATCTAAACTGGAAAACATGTTTGCTAACATGGAAGAAGGTAAAACCTCTGAACTGAACATCGTTCTGAAAACAGACGTTCAAGGTACTTGTGAAGCGATTACTGATGCATTAGTTAAACTGTCTACTAACGAAGTTAAACTGAAAATTATCGGTTCTGGCGTAGGTGGTATCACCGAAACTGACGCAACATTAGCGGCTGCTTCTAACGCAATTATTCTTGGTTTCAACGTTCGTGCAGATGCATCTGCTCGCCGTATCATTGAACAAGAAAGTGTTGATTTACGTTACTACTCCGTTATTTATAGCCTGATTGACGAAATCAAACTGGCAATGAGCGGTATGTTGGCTCCTGAATATAAACAAGAAATCATGGGTCTTGCAGAAGTCCGTGATGTGTTTAAATCACCAAAATTCGGCGCAATTGCGGGCTGTATGGTGGTTGAAGGTAACATCAAACGTAATAACCCAATTCGTGTTCTACGTGATAACGTGGTTATCTACGAAGGTGAACTTGAGTCATTACGTCGCTTTAAAGATGATGTCAACGAAGTGCGTAACGGCATGGAATGTGGTATCGGTGTGAAAAACTACAATGATGTTCGTGTTGGCGACATGATTGAAGTCTTCCAAGTTATCGAAATCAAACGTTCTATTGATTAATCTAGTACGTCTTGTTTTAAAAGGGAGCTTAACGGCTCCCTTCTTATTCCCTTCTTTGCTGTATTCTCTTTTATTTTCCTCTTCATTTTTCAACATAACCGAAATAGATTGGCTTTCAGTAATTTATGAAAGTGGGATAACAGGGTAAAATAGCAACAAAGAAACATTTTATTTCTAAAGAAAGAAATCAGAGAAAGCGGTTGTTAAATACCACTTCATGTATACTCTTTAGATATCATTGATTTTAGATCTGAATTAATAGTGGCAATCAGGGCAATACCCTATTGTCAGGGAGAGATAAAATGGCAAGAGATTTTAGCCGTAGTCAGCGTGTTTCTCAGGAAATGCAAAAAGAAATCGCCATCATTCTACAGCGTGAAGTGAAAGATCCACGTATTGGAATGGCCACTGTATCTGGCGTTGAAATTTCTCGCGATTTGGCTTATGCCAAAGTGTTTGTCACCTTCTTGAACTTATCTGGTGGTGAAAAAAGCGAAGAAGAGATGGTTGATGATGGCTTAACTGCCTTGAATGAAGCGGCAGGTTTTATTCGTTCATTATTAGGTAAAGCAATGCGTTTACGTATTGTGCCAGAACTGACATTTGCTTATGACAACTCATTAGTTGAAGGTATGCGCATGTCTAACTTAGTTTCTAATGTCGTTAAAAACGACGAAGAGCGTCGTCATAAAGAGGAAGAATAATGGGGCGTCGTCGTAAGGGGCGTGAGATTAACGGCGTATTGCTACTCGATAAACCCCAAGATATTTCCTCTAACGACGCACTCCAAAAAGTCCGCCGTATGTTTAATGCCAGTAAGGCAGGACATACGGGGGCATTGGATCCTTTAGCAACAGGTATGCTACCTATTTGTTTAGGTGAAGCAACGAAGTTTTCACAGTTTCTATTGGATTCGGATAAGCGTTATCGTGTTATTGCCCGCTTAGGCCAACGAACAGATACTTCTGATGCGCATGGTGAAGTTATCCAAGAGCGCCCAGTGCAATTTACGCAACAAGCTTTAGACGATGCCTTAGAGAGCTTTCGTGGTGAAACATTGCAGGTTCCTTCAATGTACTCTGCTTTAAAGCATCAAGGTAAACCGCTTTATGAATATGCAAGACAAGGCATAGAAGTTGAGCGAGAAGCAAGACCGATTACCGTTTATGAACTTCAGTTTATTCGCTGGGAAGGTGACGAATTAGAACTAGAAATTCATTGTTCTAAAGGAACGTATATCCGGACTATCATTGATGATCTCGGTGAGAAATTACAATGTGGTGCCCACGTTATTTTCTTACGGCGATTAGAAGTTGCAGATTATCCTAAAGAGCGAATGGTAACGTTAGAGCAATTAAGAGCGATGATAGAAAATGCACAAACTGCACAAGAAGATCCTTTCACAGCACTTGATGCACTGTTATTGCCTATGGATACCGCTGTTGCCCATTTCCCTGTCGTGAATTTAACCACGATTATTGCGGGTTATCTCAAGCTGGGACAGCCTGTTCGCGTTAATCATGATATCAATGAAGGCGAATGGGTGAGAGTAACTGAAGGTGATGAAAAAAAATTCATTGGTCTTGCTATCATTAAAGATGGCCTAGTTGCTCCGAAAAGAGTCGTTGTAGACTATAGCGCACAAGATAACACTTAATAGCAATCTTGCGCTAAAAGTGTTTGAAGCGTAGAATAATGCGGCTATCTGTTTAGGTGGCTGAGTTGGGTAGCTGAATTAGAGATTGGCTACCCTAAAAATTTTAATTAAATTGGAGTTTATTATGTCTCTAAGTACTGAAGCGAAAGCACAAATCGTTGCTGAATTTGGTCGTGATGCTAACGATACTGGCTCAAGCGAAGTTCAGATTGCACTGCTGACTGCAGAAATCAACCACCTGCAAGGTCACTTTTCAGAGCACAAAAAAGATCACCACAGCCGTCGTGGTCTGCTACGTAAAGTTTCCAGCCGTCGTAATCTGCTGGACTACCTGAAACGTAAAGATGTTGCTCGTTACTCTGCACTGATTGAACGTTTAGGTCTGCGTCGCTAATCAAGCGAGTTTCAGTGGAAAGGGGCCTGTTGGCCCCTTTTCTACTAGAAAGTGCTATTTTTAATATTAGTCGTTATGTTTTAATGTGGTGATTGTTATTTAGTCTCTCTAGTTACGACAATTCGCGCGGCTAATGAAAGTTTTTATTGCTAGGTAGTAAATAAAGATTTTCATTAGTCGCGAGGGGACGTAGCGGAGAAAAGATCATTCATCGTCGCTAAACATCTGGCGACAATAAGATAAAGGATATTATTTTGCTGAATCCTACAGTTCGTAAATTTCAATACGGTCAACATACGGTTTCAATCGAAACGGGTATGATGGCTCGTCAAGCAACAGCTGCTGTTATGGTTGACATGGACGGCACTGCTGTTTTTGTTACCGTTGTTGCAAAGAAAAAAGTTAAAGCGGGTCAAGATTTCTTCCCATTAACAGTGAACTACCAAGAGCGTTCATACGCTGCTGGTCGTATTCCTGGTAGTTTCTTCCGTCGTGAAGGTCGCCCAGGTGAAGGCGAAACATTAATTGCACGTTTAATTGACCGTCCTCTACGTCCATTATTCCCAGAAGGTTTCTTAAACGAAATCCAAATTGTTGCTACTGTTGTTTCTGTTAACCCACAAGTTAACCCAGATATTGTTGCAATGATTGGTGCTTCTGCTGTATTAGCTCTGTCAGGTGTTCCATTTAATGGTCCTATCGGTGGTGCTCGTGTTGGTTTCATCGATGGTCAATATGTTCTTAACCCGACCGTTGATGAACTAAAAGTAAGTAAATTAGACTTGGTGGTTGCAGGTACTGCGGGTGCAGTGCTGATGGTAGAATCAGAAGCTGATTTATTATCAGAAGAAGAAATGTTAGGTGCAGTGGTATTTGGCCATGATCAACAACAAGTTGTGATTGAAAATATCAATGCATTAGTTGCAGAAGTCGGTAAAGAAAAATGGGATTGGGCACCCGAGGCCGTTAACCAAACTTTACATGATCGCATTGCAGAATTAGCACAAGCGCGCATCGGTGATGCTTACCGTATTACTGAAAAACAAGAACGCTATGAACAAATCGAAGCAATTCGCGATGAAGTTGTTGCAACGTTATTAGCTGAAGATGAAACCTTAGATGAAGGTGAAATCAACGATCTATTCTCTAGCTTAGAGAAAAACATTGTTCGTGCCCGTGTATTAGCAGGTGAACCTCGTATCGATGGTCGTGAAAAAGATATGGTACGTGCATTAGATATCCGCACAGGTTTATTACCACGTACTCACGGTTCAGCGCTGTTTACACGCGGTGAAACACAGGCTTTAGTAACCGCGACATTAGGTACTGCGCGTGATGCTCAAAATATTGATGATATCATGGGTGAGCATACTGATACCTTCTTACTACATTATAACTTCCCTCCATACTCTGTTGGTGAAACAGGTATGATGGGCTCGCCAAAACGTCGCGAAATTGGCCATGGCCGCTTAGCGAAACGTGGTGTATTAGCAGTAATGCCTACTATTGAAGAATTCCCATATACTGTTCGCGTGGTTTCTGAAATCACTGAATCAAATGGTTCATCTTCAATGGCGTCTGTATGTGGTGCTTCTTTAGCACTGATGGATGCGGGTGTGCCAATTAAAGAATCTGTTGCTGGTATTGCAATGGGTTTGGTAAAAGAAGGCGACAACTTTGTTGTTCTTTCCGATATTCTGGGTGATGAAGACCATTTAGGCGATATGGACTTTAAAGTTGCGGGTAGCCGTAACGGTGTCAGCGCATTACAAATGGATATCAAAATCGAAGGTATCACACGTGAAATTATGCAAGTTGCGTTAAACCAAGCGAAAAGCGCACGTCTACATATTTTAGGTGTTATGGAAGATGCTATTAGCCAACCTCGTGCTGATATTTCTGAATTCGCACCACGTATTCATACTATCAAAATTAATTCAGACAAAATCAAAGATGTTATCGGTAAAGGCGGTTCAGTTATCCGTGCATTAACGGAAGAAACGGGCACAACTATCGAAATTGAAGATGATGGTACTGTGAAGATTGCGGCAACAAGCAATGAGCAAGCTAAAATGGCAATTGCTCGTATCGAAGAAATCACAGCTGAAGTTGAAGTGGGCCGTATCTATAACGGTAAAGTAACTCGTATCGTAGATTTCGGTGCGTTTGTTGCTATCGGTGGCGGTAAAGAAGGCCTTGTTCATATTTCTCAAATTGCAGATAAACGTGTTGAGAAAGTGAGTGATTACTTGGAAATGGGCCAAGAAGTTCCAGTTAAAGTGCTGGAAATTGACCGCCAAGGCCGTATTCGCTTAAGCATGAAAGAAGCTCAAGCTAATCAGCAGGAAGCAACAGAAACTTCTTCTGAAGATTCTGCGAATTAATGATATTCTACTACCGATATCTAGACATAGGTATCGGTAGAGACTTATTATGATTGACAAGTAGGACGTCCAGAACGCTTTTTGTTGAAAGGTCTGACTTTGGGAGTGAGAAATGAAAACATTTCTGCGCAGTTGTTCTATTGCTGTTTTCATCTTTATTTCCGGATGCAGCACTAGTCCAGAATGGCGTCAGAATGCGATTTTCGCCACTCCATTACAACCTTCTTTACAACAAGAAGTGATATTGGCTCGTATAGAACAAATTCTTGCGAGTCGCTCATTAACCGAAGATGAATACGCACAGCTTTTATATGAGCGTGGTGTGCTGTATGATAGTCTCGGTTTACGAGCTTTAGCGCGTAATGATTTTTCAATGGCGCTATCAATAAGACCAGATATGCTAGAAATTTTTAATTTTCTAGGTATCTATTTTACGCAAGCAGCGAACTATGATGCTGCTTATGAAGCGTTTGATTCTGTTTTAGAGCTTGATCCAACTTACAATAATGCGCGTTTTAATCGTGGTATCGCTTTATACTACGGTGGCCGATTGAAATTGGCGCAGGATGATCTGCAGGCGTTTTATCAGGTCGATCCAAATGACCCCATTCGTTCGCTTTGGTTATATCTTGTCGAAAAAGAGATAAACACTGATTTAGCTAAACAACAGTTAAAACAGCGATACCAGCAGGCGGATAAAACGGGGCAATGGGGATGGAATATAGTTGAGTTTTATTTAGGCAACATTAATGAAAAAGCGTTAATGTCAAAACTACATGAAGCCTCAACCGATAACACTTCGCTCGCTGAGCATCTTAGTGAAACTAACTTCTATTTAGGTAAGTATTACCTAAGTCTGGGGGACATGGATAGCGCAGAAGCGTTATTCAAGCTGACGGTTGCCAACAACGCACATAACTTTGTTGAGCACCGCTACGCATTGTTGGAATTAGCACTGTTAGGCCAACAAGAAGACCTAGCGGAATCGGACCAGCAATAGCTGACGAACATTTCTCTGATCAGTTTGAAAGCCATCATCTGCATAGGATGAGGGCTTGTTTGTTCGTTTAATAATATAATTTGAGCCAGTTCACATTTTAGATGATAAAGACCGACAAACCATGCGGTATGTTATGTCAACTGGCTGCCATAATGAATGAGGCACAGTGACATGACTACTGAAACCGATATGACTTTTGCTGATCTAGGTTTATCAGCACCTATTTTGACTGCACTGAATGACTTAGGCTACGAGAAGCCTTCTCCAATTCAGCAACAATGTATTCCTTTCCTTTTAAACGGCAATGATGTTTTAGGTATGGCACAGACTGGTAGTGGTAAAACCGCTGCATTTAGCCTGCCGTTATTACACAATCTTGATGAATCATTAAAAGCACCACAAATTTTAGTTTTAGCACCAACTCGCGAGCTCGCTGTTCAGGTTGCTGAAGCCATCGAAGATTTCTCTAAGCATTTACCAAAAGTAAATGTAGTTGCACTGTATGGTGGTCAGCGTTATGACGTTCAATTACGTGCATTACGCCAAGGGCCACAAGTGGTTGTAGGTACACCAGGTCGTTTATTAGACCATTTAAATCGTGGCACATTAGATTTATCTAAACTGAAAGGTTTAGTTTTAGATGAAGCTGATGAAATGTTACGTATGGGCTTTATTGAAGATGTTGAAAATATCTTAAGTAAGATCCCAGCAGAACACCAAACTGCGCTGTTCTCTGCAACAATGCCAGAAGCTATTCGTCGTATTACACGTCGTTTCATGAATGATCCTAAAGAAGTTCGCATTCAAAGCAGCGTAACAACTCGCCCAGACATCAGCCAAAGTTACTGGATGACATTTGGTGCACGTAAAAATGAAGCATTAATTCGTTTCTTAGAAGCGGAAGATTTTGATGCGGCGATTATTTTCGTACGTACCAAAAATGCAACATTAGAAGTTGCAGAAGCATTAGAGCGTAATGGTTATAACAGTGCTGCATTGAATGGTGATATGAACCAATCACTGCGTGAGCAAACCTTAGAGCGTCTGAAGAATGGTCGTTTAGATATTCTTATCGCAACTGACGTTGCCGCTCGTGGTCTTGACGTTGACCGTATTAGCCTTGTTGTGAACTATGATATCCCTATGGATTCAGAATCTTATGTTCACCGTATTGGTCGTACAGGTCGTGCGGGTCGTGCGGGTCGTGCAATTTTATTCGTTGATAACCGTGAACGTCGTTTACTGCGTAATATCGAACGTACAATGAAGATGACTATCCCTGAAGTAGAACTGCCAAATGCAGAACTTATCAGCCAACGTCGTCAGGAAAAATTTGCACAGCAAATTGCTCAGCAATTAGAAACAAGCAACCTTGACCAATATCGCGCTCTGTTACCTAAATTAGCTCCACAAGGCGAAGAAGCGTTAGATATGGAAACACTGGCTGCGGTATTATTGAAAATGGCTCAAGGTGAGCGTGCGCTTATCCTGCCACCTGATCCAGTTCGTCGCCCTCGTCGTGAATTTAACGATCGTGATGATCGTCGTCGCGGTGATAACGATCGTGAACGTGCTCCTCGTCGTGAACGTCGTGATGCTGGTGAAATGGATTTATACCGTATTGAAGTGGGTCGTGATGATGGTGTTGAAGTTCGTCATATCGTCGGTGCAATTGCTAACGAAGGCGATATTAGCAGCCGTTATATTGGTAATATCAAACTGTATGGTTCTCACTCAACAATCGAGTTACCAAAAGGTATGCCAACTGACTTATTAGGCCACTTTACACGTACACGTATCATGAACAAACCACTGAATATGCAATTAGTGGGTGATGCTCAATCTCAGCCTTTCCGTGAGCGTCGTAATAATAGCCGTCGTGATGGTCAACCACAAGGTGGTCGTCGTTTTAACAATGGTGATCAACCACAACGTCGTGGTAATAATGACCGCGGTGGTGAGCGTAGCAACGATCGTGGTGGCGAGCGCGGTAACTTCCGTGGTCGTAACAACGAAGGTACTCCACGTCGTCGTAGCAGTTCTCATAACCAATAAGAGTTGGTAATTAACTTAATTTTAAATTGAGTTGATGATAAAAAATAAAACCAGTCAATGAAAGTTGGCTGGTTTTTTTATAAAGTAGAGATAAATAGTTATTCCATTGGGTACATTTTATTGGCATATTCCATGAGTGCATTATTACTTCTGCGGATGCATATAGATGCATCTACCCCACTTCTTTTACATTCTTTTAATTTTGTCTTTAATTCTAGAGAAAATAAAATGTAATCCCATTTTTTTATATATTCTTGATATTCTTTACTACCATTTTCAGCAGTCCATTTTGCATATTCTTTAGCTTTGTTTAAATCTTGAGGAATATCTTTTTCAACACCATAACCATTTTCAAAAACAGCAGCTTGATAGAAAAGAGCTACTCCATGATTAGGTTCCAATATTAATGTTTTATTTAAAAAATAGCGTGATAATTCACACTGATTTTTATCACTTTCATGAGTGATTTTATATTTTAAATTAGTACATCCAATAAACAAACAGATTTGCGCTTTTCAGACTTTGATTTAGACCTTATTGTGGTTGATAAAGCTTGTTCCCCTAATTACGATCGCCATAAAATTATTTGTAGCAAAATAGAGCAGTTTTTAGGTATTAAACCACTTTATACCCAATTAGATAATAATAGGCTGGTGCTATATCGTTGCCGTTGTGGTTGTGATTATTGCTCTGTGATTTCTTGTGATTTAGATATTACGAAAGATTATGTGCAATGGAATAATATTACTTATGAAGATGGTTTAGATAGAGAAGATGACCTAGAGCTTGATGAACATGGAATTACTCCGATTAAACAACTTATTTTTAACCGTAAGCAGTACCAACAAGTTTTTGATGAGTATTTAGAACAATACTTATAATTATCTAAATACTCATTTATTATGGGATTTTATTAATTAACTTAAGCCAATCGCTTCTTTTAACGGTTTTAGATATCGACGGCTAACAGGAATTTGGCTGTTATTGTGTAAGATCAGTTCAGCTTGCCCATTATCACCAAAAATAATCTCATTAACATAATCCATATTGACTAAATATTGGCGATGACAACGAACTAATTGTGTGCGTGTTTCTAGTGTACGTAGTGTTAATTCAGTAAAACCTTCTTGGCCTTGATTATTCGTGACATAAACACCACTGAGTCTTGAGGTGGCAAATATGGCTTCATCAATTGGCATTAACCAAATACGGCTATGTCCGGTACATGGAATGCATTTTAAGCGTTCCTCTGGCGGAGTTAATAAATCAATATTTTGTTTATTACCTTGGCGTAAACGGTTTAATGTTTTTGTGAGACGTTCCTGCTCTAAAGGTTTGAGTAAATAATCAAAAGCATGTTCTTCAAAGGCTTGGATCGCATATTCTTCAAATGCAGTTAAAAAAACAATATAAGGGCGATGTTCGGGATCTAGCATTGTGACCATTTCAAGTCCAGTAATGCGAGGCATTTGAATATCAAGGAAAACAACATCAGGTTTTTTACGATGTATTTCTCCTATGGCTTCAATAGCATTACTGCATTCGCCAATAATATGAATATCCTTTTCAACTTCAAGTAAACAACGTAAATTCTCACGAGCTAGTGGCTCATCATCAACGATTAATATATTCATTGTTATGTAACGTTATCCATGCTTTTTTCTAGAGGTAAGCAAATTTTCACCTTTGTATATTCATCAGCTTGGCATTCGACTAAAACACCATAAAGCTCGCCATAGCGTAATTTTAATCGCTTATCCACCAACCTCATGCCTAATCCTAATTCATGGGAAGAAGATTGAGGTCGATAAAGCCCCGCATTATCACTGATTTCAATAATGATCAGATGATGCTCTTGGTGCGCTCTAATTGTAATCTTTCCGGTGTCTAATAACTGTGATGTTCCATGTTTAATTGCATTTTCGACCATCGGCTGAAGCGAAAAAGCCGGTAAACGAGCATTGGCTAAAGTTTCTGGAATGTGAATATCAATCTGTAAACGATCTTGAAAACGGGCTTTTTCAATTTGCAAATAAGCATTTACATGTTCGATTTCATCACTTAATGTCACAACTGCTTCCGGTCTTTTTAAGTTCTTACGAAAGAAAGCAGAAAGAAATTGAACTAATTGTTTTGCTTGTTCACTATCACGACGAATAACGGCTTGTAGTGTATTTAACGCATTAAAAAGAAAATGTGGATTTACTTGTGCATGTAGAAGTTTAATCTCTGATTCTAAAAGTGATTGTTTATTTCGCTCATATTGCCCTGCCAGAATTTGTGCAGATAATAAGCTGGCAATACCTTCCCCTAAAGTACGGTTAATTGAACTAAACAGGCGATTTTTAGCTTCATAGAGTTTTATTGTCCCAATGACTTGGTTATTTTCACCTCTTAGCGGAATAACTAAGGTTGATCCTAGCTTGCAATGAGGAGAAAGAGTGCAACGATACGGAGTTTCATTCCCGTCAGCATAAACAACTTCATTATTATTAATTGCCTGCTTCGATTGTTCTGATGAAATAGGGGTACCAGGTAAATGGTGGTCAGCGCCAATGCCAATAAAGGCGAGCAGTTTCTCTCTATCAGTAATAGCAACAGCACTGACTCTTAATTCTTGATAAATGACTTTTGCAACTCGAGTGCTATTGTCTTGATTAAATCCTTTACGCAAAATACCTTCGGTGCAAACGGCAATTTTTAATGCTTGCGCTGAGAAAGCGCTGGTGTATTTTTCAAATATTGCCCGTCTATCTTGTAATATTCTAATAAACATTGCCGCACCAATAGTGTTTGCAACAATCATTGGCGCTGCAATATCCTTAACTAAGGCAAGTGCTTCATTAAACGGGCGGGCTAATAATAAAATAATACTCATCTGTATTATTTCGGCAAAGAAAGTTACCGCTGCCGCAGTCCATGGATTAAATATTCGATGCATTTGGCCACGTTTGACATAATAACGGTGAACTAATCCACCAATTAATCCCTCTGCGATAGTAGAAACCATACAACTCAGTGCTGTCATACCTCCGAGAGAATAACGATGTAATCCTCCCGTAAAGCCAACAAGAAAGCCAACATATGGGCCGCCGAGTAATCCCCCTAAGACGGAGCCAATCGCACGAGTGTTAGCAATAGAGTCATTAATGTGCAATCCGAAATAGGTACCCATAATGCAAAAAATAGAGAAAATGACGTAGCACATCAACTTATGAGGTAGCTTTATCGTGACCTGTAAAAGTGGCGTAAATAGAGGTGTTTTACTTAAAAACCAAGCAATAATTAAATAAACACACATTTGCTGTAATAACAGCAAAATAAGATCAAATTCATACATAGGTATTGAGTACCGTTCTCTTTTTCATCTGATTAATATAAAAAGTTCAGATAAAACGGGGCTATTAATTAGGCGATAAAGTTTGATATAAGAGTAACTTAATCGCGCTTTCAAAGAAAATATTCCTTTGCATCAGTGATCTGGCGCACAAAATTCTTAAAGAAATTCTGAGTTATTGTGTAATATAACTCTGTCAGTGAGTGTTCTACTTCACTATTAAGGTCTAATCGTTATATGAAAAAAAGAACCATTTATCTTATTTTATTAATGCTAATACTAATTGCATTAGCCGTACTTTTCCGCGCGCATAATCAATATTTATTACTGCAAGGGGAAGTCGATGCACCAGAAGTGATTGTTGCCTCAAAAGCTAAAGGCCGTGTAATTGAGCGCCATATAGAGCGAGGTGATGATGTCAAAGCCGGGCAATTAATGATCACATTAGAAAGCCCTGAACTTAATGCACAAGTTGCGGCACTCGAAGCGGCGAAAGCACAAGCGCAAGCTCAATTAGATTTGTCACTACATGGCACAAGAGAAGAGAGCATTCGTAATTTAGAAGCAGTGTTATCTCAAGCCAAAGTAGAAGCTAGTAATGCGACACGCGATTATCAGCGTATTAACGCAGTAGCTAATCAAGGTTATGTCTCAGCAACCGAGCTGGACAATGCACGTCGTAGTCGTGATGTTGCATCACAACGAGTAAGAGCTGCCCAAGCAGAATTAGATGAAGCTAAAAATGGCGATCGCATTGAGTTACGTCATAAATACATGGCTGCGGTACAACAAGCAGAACAACAACTTATCGAGCTGAAGATCCAACAAGACGATTTACACGTCAAAGCACCTGTTGATGGTGAGGTTGGGCCAATTCCGGCAGAAATTGGTGAGCTTTTTAATGCTAATAGCCCACTTGCGACACTCATTCGCATTCCTGATGCCTATTTTGTTTATAACCTTCGCGAAGATATTTTAGCGGATATTCGCAAAGGTGATCGCATTACTATCATTATTCCTGCTCTGGGCAACAAAGAAGTCGAAGCGGAAATTCGCTATATCGCTCCGATGGGTGACTACGCAACAAAAAGAGCGACAAGAGCAACGGGTGATTTCGATTTAAAAACGTTTGAAATTCGACTGTATCCTGTGACGCCGATTGAGGGACTACGTCCTGGAATGAGTGCGTTATGGCGCTGGGATAAATAAGGGCGAATAATGAGAGTAAAAGCAGCTTGGCGTGGCTTTAGTAGCGCATTTTCACGAGAAACTCATATGGCAGTTCGTAGCCCCGTTTTTCACTGGCTGAGCTGGCTGTTTCCATTGATGTTATTCACGTTAATTAGTGCTAACTTTTCTGAAGGTACATTGCTGAATTTGCCCGTTTCAGTGATCAATAACGATAATAGCCCATTATCGAGAACACTGATCAGAGACTTAAATGCTGGCTCCCATGCGCAATTAAATACACTAGATGGCAACCCTCGTACAGCAATGGAGCGGTTAGGTAGTGCAAAAGATTACGCTATATTGACCATTCCTCGCCATTTTGAAAGTGATGTATTAGCAGGAAAGCAACCCACTACACGGATGTATTACAATGGGTTGTATTATGCCGCGGGGAGTTACGCGATACAGGATTTTAGTGGCCTTATTGCAGAACTTAATGCACAGTATCGCACTGTTTTAGCACAAGAAATGAATAAGCCTGTACCGCCATTGGCAAAAGTCACGCTTTCTTATGACAGCTTATTTAATGCCAGCGGTAGTTATATCTATTATCAGCAATTTGCCGCTACGATCCATATGCTTCAGTTATTTGTCGTGACCTGCACGATTTATTCGTTGTCACGAGGAAATATGCTGTTGAATATTAAGCCTTTTACGTTTGCATTGATTGGTAAACTTTCTCCTTATACGTTATTTTTCTTAACATTATTAATTATAGAGCTTGCAGCATTGGTGCATTTTTCAGGTGCCAAAGTAAATGGCAATCCACTCTATATGGTACTTGTTGGGTTCTTTTATATTATCGCGGCACAAAGTGTGGGGTTACTGCTTTTTGCGTTTACCAATAGTGCGATCACTGCATACAGTATGATAGGTATGTTAGTGAGTATTGCCTTAGCTTTTTCAGGTATGGCGGTACCAGAACTTTCCATGATATTGCCTGCACAAATTATCTCTAATCTAGAGCCTTTAACACATGCTTTAAATGCGATGTTTGATATCTTCTTAAGAGAAGTATCACTACAAGGTATTTTGTATGTTTGTTCGCTCTTGCTGATTTATCCTTTTGCTATCGCCTTCTTAGTTCGTAAACGTATTTTTAAACGATTAGAATTACAGGTAGGTGTTGCATGATGCAAATGTATTTCCAAACCTTTAAGCGTGTATTACTCGGTATGTTAGAAAAACCGATGTGGATGCTATTGATTGTGTCACTTTGCGTTATGAGTTTGGTTTATGCTAAACCCGTATTATGGGATCTACCCGTTGCGGTCATTAATCAAGATCACAGCCCTGCGAGCTACTCTCTTATTCGCTCATTAAATGCAACACCAAAGCTCAGTATCAAGAATTACGATAGTTTAGATGAAGCTCGCCACGATATGATCATGCGCGAGCTATTTGCCATCATTATTGTGCCAACGAATTTTGAAAAGAAACTTCTTAATGGTAAAGATGTCACTGTTCCTGTGTTTGGTGATGCCACAAACCGACTTGCCAGTGGGCAAATTCAGCAAGAATTAATGTTGGCTTATCAGCAGCTATTAGATGCTTATAATGGTCGTATTTTGAGAAATGCTGGTTTTAGCATTGAACAATCAACGATTTTGCTAAAACCTATCCAAGGTGAAACGATCGCAATGTATAACCCTGGTGTTAGTTTTGCTGCGATTATTTTTCCTGGTCTATTAGTTATGTTATTGCAACACTCCCTTTTAATTGCCTGTGTGCGTGTCAGTATTGCGGTGAGAAGTACACCAAAAGGAAAACCACCATTAGCAGTTTATTTAGGGGCATTATCTGCACTTATTCCGATCTGGTTATTCTTATCGGCAGTGTTCTTTGCATTATGGCCTTGGGTATTGGGTTATCGCCAAGAGGCTCCACTTTATCAAGTCTGGATGCTGACATTTCCATTCTTATTAGCGGTCCTAGGGTTAGGTAAATTAATTACAGAATGCTTACGCAGTGTTGAGATGATTTATCTGACATTAGCCTTTGTAACAACGCCAGTATTCTATATTTCTGGCACGATCTGGCCATTACAAGCAATGCCAGATTGGGTATTTGCTATTTCATCTGCATTACCGTCTACATGGGCTGTAAACGCGATGGCAGGGATTAACCAAATGGGGCTGTCATTCCAAAGTATATTAGGTGATATCGTGATGATGCTTGTTTTAGGTGTGATTTATACGGTATTAGGTGTGCTGGTGGGTATGCTACGTAATGGTGAGTTAAGACATATTACACACCAATTTAAACATTGGTTACATCACCGTGGATCTAAATAGGTTTTAATTCAAGAAATATCTCAAGATTTATTTAAATGAGGCGCCAGCTAACGCTAAGAGTAGTTGACTTAGAACATGACAAATCCACTCTATTATAGATGAAACAGAGTGGATAAAAGACTTATTCTACCAACTCCAATCCAGCTAGTTTACGCCAATAACCATTACAGTCATGGTGATGGATAGTTGTAAGAGGATGTTGGCCTTCTGCATTTTGGCGAAATTGTTGCAAGGTATCAAAAATAGCGTCAGATTCAGGTGAAAGCCGGATAATATCCACTAAATCTGCCATTGATGTTTGATCGTTACCCAAGTTGTAACAATAACCGCTTTGTGTCTGAATACCATTTAATACAAAAACTTGCTGATTTTCTTGTGATAATACTTCACGGCCTTGTGGGTATTTTTGGCAACAAGTTTCACAATCATCTTTAGAGCGATTTTCAGAACGAGCAGTAAAACAACGTGCTGAATAAGCTAAAGGAAGATGTCCATAAGCCAAGACTTCGACTTCAAATTTATTCCTAATATCCAATGTTTCACATTGGTTTAGAAGGTTACTTAGCCATTCACGAGAAAGTTCTACAGGCATACACCAACGTATCATGCCTTGTTTATACAATAAACGTAGCGCATAAGCGTTGTAGCAATTTAATCCGTGACCCGCAACAAAAGGAAGATTGCGCTCATAAAGCATATTGATGACGCCAAAATCATGGGCTTCAATTAAAAACTCGCCGTTATCAACCAGCTTAGTAATTTCTTTCAACTCAGAAGGTGCTTGTAATAACGCTAAGGTAGAAAGAACCACTTGTTTGCCACTTTTCGCGACTTCTTTGGCGAGATTAATCCAATCTTGAGGTTTAGTTTCTCGGCGTTTACTGCAAACTGTTTCGCCTAAATAGATAATATCAGCATCACATTGTTTTGCTTTTTCATAGAACGCTTCGAGTGTAGATTTTTGCCAATAATAAAGTACAGAGCCTAATGCATATTTCATTTTCTTATCCTTATTATTGCCATTTACGGTGATAAGCACCCAATGTTGTTTGTGTTCCTTCTGAAATTTTTCCTAAGGCATTCATCCAACGAGGATCAGTGCTAAAGCTTTGGGGATCTTTCTTACATTGATCAATTGCCGTTCTCCAAACTCTTGCGACTTCTGTGACATAAGCGGGGCTGCGCTGGCGACCTTCAATTTTGACAGAAGCAATATTCATTGCCATTAATTCAGGTAATAGAGAAAGGGTATTTAGGCTAGTTGGCTCTTCTAATGCATGATAACAATGGTCATCAACAAAATAGCGTCCCTTGCACAGTGTTGGGTAGCCTGCATTTTCATCAGGCGCATAGCGATCTATCAGGACATCATTAAGGCGAGATTCCATTCCTTGTGGTGTCTGTTGCCAGCGTACAAAACGCGCAGGAGAGCAAGCACCTACCGTATTGGG
This sequence comes from Proteus sp. fly-1089, assembly GCF_040138965.1. NCBI lineage: Bacteria > Pseudomonadati > Pseudomonadota > Gammaproteobacteria > Enterobacterales > Morganellaceae > Proteus > Proteus sp. fly-1089. Next base: position 118,060 of record NZ_JBEETS010000005.1, on the reverse strand, counting down.
TGATTCACCGGTTAAGTAGGAAGAAAGATAGCATCGGCCCTCAGCCATAATACACAAGCTTCCGAAGGCAAAAACTTCTAAAGGTACTGGGCTAGTTTGTGCTAATTGTTTCACTTGATGAATAGATAGAACACGAGGAAGAACAATACGAGCAACATCAAAATTGCGTTGATAAAACTCAATTGCCTGTGTATTGGTTGCTGAGGCTTGTACAGAAACATGGCGTTCAATATGAGGATAACGCTCAGCCGCATATTCTAGCATCGCAATATCTGCCAAAATAAGCGCATCAGCACCCAAAGATGCCGCCATATCAACGGCCTTTTGCCAGCGTTCAAATCCATTAGGGTGAGCAAAGGTGTTTATTGCAATATGTAGTTTTCGCTGGTGGCGATGAACATAATTAACTGCTTCTTGTAGCTTCTTTTCTGTGAAATTCAAACCTGCAAAATGTCTTGCATTAGTATCATCTTTTAAGCCGATATAAACGGCGTCCGCACCATTATCTATGGCTGCTTTTAAGGCAGGTAAATTACCCGCAGGGCACAGCAATTCCATCTTCACTTCCCTTTAGAAATTAAGAATGATCGGAAATTGTAATGAGTAAGATAAAAAAAGGTTTTGATTTAAGGCAGAGAAGTTTGTTTTTTACTTAAGTAAAATCAATGAACTCAAAAAGCGAACAATGGATTAACAGAATATTGATATAGGATCGCAGAATATCTGTTCATTTCTGGCACAATAGCCCCTAAATTTATTTATAGGAGTCCGAACGTGTTTAACAAAATTCGTACCCATTTGGTAAAAGAGGGGCCTCGTTTTTTACGTTACCCTTTACAAGTTACCCCATTTGCTTTGCAACGCGATATTTTAGAACAGTTTTTAAGTTGGCAGTTTCGTGAATCTCTTGCAGAAGGTGATTTACACTTTTTAGAAGATAAATGGCTAAAAGTAGAGATAAGAGACTTACATTTACAGTGGTTTATCAGTGTTCGTGATGATAAATTAGTGGTTAGTCGCTTAGAAAAAGAAGATGTCAGCTTTAGTGGTAATGCTAATGATCTTATTTTAATTGCAGCTCGCAAAGAAGATCCTGACACCTTATTTTTCCAACGCCGTCTACAAATTGAGGGTGATACAGAACTCGGGTTATATGTTAAGAACCTGATGGATGCAATTGAATTAGACTCAATGCCATCTGTGTTGCGTTTTGGTTTATTACAACTGGCTGAATTTGTAAAAAGTGGACTTCAAGAAGAAACTGAAGACAAAATGCACAGCCATGAACTGAGCTCAACTTCATGCTAATACGTGTTGAAATTCCTGTTGATATTCCTGCTATTGATAGCCTTTTACGTCAAGTGTTTCCGACAAGCCCTGAAGCTGATTTAGTCGGGCATTTACGTGAAGAAGGTCTATTAACATTAGGCATGGTGGCTATTAGCGATGAAGGCCAATTAGTTGGCTATATCGGTTTTACACCAGTTGATGTTGATGGAATAGATTGTCAGTGGGTTGGTCTTGCGCCACTTGCTGTTGCACCAGAGTTCCAAAACCAAGGTATTGGACGCCAACTGATTAATGAAGGGCTAGATAGCCTAAATGAATTTGGGTATGGCGCAGTCGTAGTGTTGGGAGATCCTAAATACTATCAAGTATCGGGTTTTATTCCTGCTAAATCTCAAGGCTTACATTGCAAATGGCCTGATACAGAAGAGGCATTTCAGCTTTATGCGTTAGATAATGGCAATGTTGAAGAGATCCACGGTTTAGTCAACTACTCACCTTTATTTGACCAGTTTAGCTGATCCGCTTAACTCATTTTATTTATCCTGTATTAAATACAGTGCAATGTCTGAAGGCTGGTCTGTGATCAGCTTTTCTTTTTGCCATTTTTTTAACTGCTTTAATTGGTATTCAAGCTGAGAGGCTCGTTGCCTATCGCCAACCTGACAATAAAATTCTAATAATAAAGGTCCTTTTCCTTTTAATGCTTTCGCGCCAGTTCCATCCTGATGCTGTTGAAAACGGCGCTCAACATTTGTTGTGATCCCGGTATAAAGATAGCCAAGACGATTTCTAACAATATAGAGTGACCACATTGTGTCAGCCATCATTTTTTCCTTTTCGTGCTACTTTTTCTTTTGATAAATAATATTTCTTAGTTTTTGAAGTGAGTAATTTAAACCATGTCAAAAATAAATCTATTAAATATATCAATATGTTGTGAAATTTTTGTGACAATAAAATTTATAATTTAAAAAATAACATTCAATTTTTTTGAAAATGAACAGCAATTATTGCTAATTTTAAAGTTAAATTAAAGCGCATAATATGATCCACATCACAGAGACACACTCCGCGATATCTTACAAAATTAGAATTAAATTGGAGTTTATTATGAAAAAATCTACATTAATCGCTGCAACATTCGCTTTAAGTGCTATTTCATTTGGTTCAATGGCTGCTGATAGCGTATCAAAAAGTCCTTCTGTCAATGGTGAGTATATCACAATCACAGGTAGTGATACTTTAGATGGCTTAACCACCAAAATTGCTCAAATCGCAAAAGATGAAGGAGCAAAAGGCTTTAAAGTTGTTGGCGCAACTGGTGAAGATTACCTCACTGTTAATGCTGAAATTTATCGTTAATTTTAACTATTTTCGATAAATAATCTGTAATAAGAGACACGCGGTAAGACGCTCGTTTTGATGATATAATTATCATCTAAACAGCGTCTCTTTTTGTTTCTATGCAGGTATATAATGACTTCTCTAGACTCGATCAAATTAATTAAACAATATATACACAATAACTATGTGTTCACCTTATGTACAACATGTTCATTGAGTGATATTTGGTGTGCTAATTGTTTTTATTGGTTTGATGAATGTCAGATGAGGCTCGTTTTCCTTTCTGAAAAGAAAACTCGTCATGCTCAAATGATGCAGGAAAATTTATTAGTTGCAGGGAGTATTAGCACACAAGAAATTGCAGTATCCGATCTACAAGGTATTCAATTCACAGGTTCTGTTGCTTTACTGGCAGGTAAGGACGACATCAACGCAAGAAAACATTATTGTTTACGTTTTCCTGTCGCATTAGCCGCCATCCATGTGCCTTTATGGGAATTACAATTACAAGAAATTAAGATGGTCAATAATCAGTTAGGTTTTGGGACTAAGCTGTATTGGCAACGTCATTAAGCCTCTTATGTTCTTAACTTCTTATTATTCCCAAAAATAATGACTTTTTTGTTCCCACCCTTTTAAAGACATACAAGAGGTGTAGAAGGTTTTTCTGTCTTCTTGATTAATGTCTTCAACATAGCTTTCTGTCATTGGTACACGTTCAGTGTAGGTTTTTTTATCCCCACAGTGATCTTTATCATCTTTACGACATGTTTTTTGTACATCGCGATAAACAGTACGTTGTAGTACTTCTTTACGAATAGGGTAGCGAGTATTCGCATCAAGTTCACAAAGCATTTTAGCTTCTTGTAATGTGTAATCTGATGCACCTTTAGGTTCCCAAGTACTGCTACAACCAGAAAGTAAAACTATTGAAAATAAAGGGAAGAGTGCTAATTTCATATCAAATATCATCATAAAAAGAATAGTTAAGAGTGTTAATAATAAAACAAAACTAATCACTCTGACTATCTTTTTTGAAAATGATTCGCATTTGATAACGGAGGTGATTAAATGATAATGATGAAAGAAAAAAGCCCATTATGAAATGGGCTTTTAGGCGTTACTCAAATGATGAAAGATTTTTTTCTATCTCAGCATCTATTTCAGTATGCTGGAGATGTTTAGCACCGAGTTTCTTTTTCAATTCGGTACCTAGCTTCACGAGTTGTTCTCGATTCGCTTTAGACTGCTTTTTACCCCATTTTTTTAAATGGTAGTTCAGCTCATGATCTTCAGAAAAGCTTACATATTTATTATCACTTAAAGGCATACATCCTCCAGTTAATTCAATGTGTATTATTTCAATTTATGGATCACCTGATTACTACTACCACGCCACAGTAATGCGGGATCATAAAGTTCTTGCACGAACTTCCCATCAATCAGTACGTTAATATAGTTAACGACTTCTTGCTGCTCTGGGGTTAAGTCAGCCAGTAAGTAGCCAGTCCAAACCCAAATATCTTTCTCAGGGCATTCCGTTTTAACGCGTTTTACCAATTTTAATATAGCAGAAAGATTTTGAGGGTGTAGAGGATCGCCACCTGAAAGTGATAATCCTTGGCGTTTAATACGATTGTCTTGTAGATCAGCAATGATCTGATCTTCCATCTCTTGGGTAAACGGCTTACCTGACGTTAATGACCACGTTGATTTGTTATAACAGCCTCGGCATTGGTGTATGCACCCTGCAACAAACAGGGTGCAACGTGTACCTTCACCATTCACAACATCAACAGGGTAATATTGATGGTAATTCACAATCTTAACCTAACTGACCATTTGCCAGATGTTTTACACGGCGTTTAACTTCTTCTTGCTTACCTGCATTAAATGGGCGTGAATCTGGACTACCTAAATATCCACAGACACGGCGAATAACAGAGACTCTCGCGGGGTTGTGATTACCACAACGCGGGCAAGTGAAGCCTTTGCTAGTACAAGAGAATTCACCGGTATAGCCACAGTCATAACATTCATCAATTGGGGTGTTTGTGCCGTAGTAAGGAACACGGGTATAGCTGTAATCCCACACGTCTTCTAATGCTTTAAGGTTATGTTGTAAGTTTGGATATTCGCCATAGCAAATAAAACCGCCATTGGCTAATGGAGGATAAGGTGCTTCAAAATCCAGTTTGTCGTATGGATTTACTTTTTTCTCAACATCTAAGTGGAAGCTATTGGTGTAATAACCTTTATCTGTTACACCCGGTAGAATGCCGAATTCAGCCGCATCTAAACGACAGAAACGATCACATAAGTTCTCACTCGGTGTGCTGTAAAGACTGAAGCCATAGCCAGTCTCTGCTTTCCATTGGTCTGTTGCTTCACGTAGGCGATTAATAATCGCCACCGCTTTTTCTCTTAAGGTTTCATCATCAAAAACGTGTTTTTCAGTACCAAACAGTGCATTGATGGTTTCATGAACACCGATATAACCTAATGAAATTGACGCTCTGCCATTTTTAAAGATTTCAGACACGTTATCGTCTGCTTTTAAGCGCACGCCACATGCACCTTCCATATAAAGAATTGGGGCAACACGTGCTTTAACATTTTCTAAACGTGCAATACGTGTCATTAGCGCTTTTTTAGCTAATTCAAGACGGTCATCAAGTAGTGACCAGAATGCGGCTTCGTCACCCTGGGCTTCAATGGCAATACGCGGTAAGTTCAGACTGATAACACCTAGGTTATTACGGCCTTCGTGGATCATTTCACCATTTTCTTCGTAAACACCTAAGAAGCTACGGCAACCCATTGGAGTTTTAAATGATCCCGTTACTTTAACCACTTGATCGTAATTTAAGATATCCGGATACATTCGTTTACTTGCACATTCAAGCGCAAGTTGTTTGATATCGTAATTAGGATCACCGAACTTATGGTTTAAGCCATCTTTGATGGCAAAAACAAGTTTAGGGAAGACAGCTGTTTTGCGGTTTTTGCCTAAACCAGCCATACGGTTTTCAAGGATAGAACGTTGAATTAGACGCGCTTCTTTTGACGTACCAAGACCAAAGCCGAAAGTGACAAATGGCGTTTGTCCATTAGCGGTATGTAGTGTATTAACTTCATACTCTAAAGATTGGAATGCGTCATAACATTCTTTTTCAGTGCGCGCATTGGCATAGGCTTCTTTATCAGCAATTTGCCACTCTTGCGCTACTTTATAGTGTTTGTCATAACTTGATTTTACAAATGGCGCTAATACTTCATCGATACGATTTATCGTTGTACCACCATAAATATGGCTCGCCACTTGTGCAATAATTTGTGCTGTTACTGCGGTTGCTGTTGAAATAGATTTAGGAGGCTCTATTTCTGCATTCCCCATTTTAAAGCCATTGTTTAACATGTCTTTAAGGTCAATTAGCATACAGTTAAACATAGGGAAAAACGGTGAATAATCGAGATCATGATAATGAATTTCACCTCGCTCATGAGCGAGTACCACATCTCTTGGCAGGATATGCAATTTTGCGTAATGTTTAGCCACAATACCCGCAAGTAAATCACGTTGGGTAGGGATAACTTTACTGTCTTTATTCGCATTCTCATGAAGAATAGAGACATCGCTTTGTTCGATAAGACCTCGAATTTCCTGAGTTAATCTTCCGCGTTGCTCACGGGCAACATCCCGGTCATGACGGTATTCAATGTAGGCTCTGGCGACATCTTTATGCTCGCCAGCCATCAGCTGATTTTCTACGGCGTCTTGGATCTCACGGATATCGACATTCGAACGTCCTGCGAGAGATTGTGAAACGGATTGCGCGACAGAATCGCAATAATCATCATCAGTGATCTCACAAGCTACGGCGGCTCTTTTGATAGCATCGCTGATGCGGGTTTGGTCAAAAGAGACTTTACATCCGTCTCGTTTTATCACTATGGTTTTCACAATCTTGCTCCTTAACTATTTATCCACAGGCTCAAATCCCATAAAAACAGGTGATGGCACAGCATTCAGGCTTATTGTGGATAAGATGTGTATAATTACTATATGTTGTATATCGAGATGTATTAAAGCACAATATATAGTAATTGAAAGGGAAATAATCTTCATTAAAACTGATCTAAATCAAGGTATTTTTGCTACATCAGGCATCAAGAGGGGTTAGCTGAATTGTAAATATACGCCAAAACAGAAACGATAAATTAATCATGAAAAAATGAGAACATAAAAAAAGCAAAGTGCTCATAAAGAGACCTTTGCTTTTTTATGATCGATTCTTGAAATGAAATTAACGGATAGCGATAACTTCGATTTCTACTTTTGCATCTTTTGGTAAACGAGCAACTTCAACACAAGAACGAGCTGGGAATGCTGCATTATGCTCTTTAAAGAAAGCTTCATAAGCGGCATTAATGGTACCAAAATCATTTAAATCTTTTACGAAAACAGTAGTTTTGATGATATTAGCAACAGTTAAACCCGCTTTTTCAATAATTGCTTTTACATTTTCTAAAGACTGACGAGCTTGTTCTGCAGCATTATCAGAAACAAATTCACCTGTAGCTGGATCAACAGGTAATTGACCTGAAGTGATCACTAAATTACCTAAATCAACGCCTTGTACATAAGGGCCAATTGCTGCAGGGGCTTTATCGGTATTAATTTCGTAAGACATGTAGAACTCCTGTTTTTATAAGATTAAGACTAACGCTTGATTAGCACGGCGCTATTATAGCCAGCGCTGTAAGTTAGCAATATGACAGATGTCAGGCTTTATCATAAAGTCTGTAAGTATAAAAAGAAAATAAATGAAGAGTAGTAGTGCGGTTTGACGCTATTTTTAGCCCATAAAAGTGGCGAAGTTATAGTAAATTTTTTTATAAAAAAGAAAGGATAGGCTATTTTCATTTTTAATATAAATAGCCTTGAAGCTTTTAATAGGTAATTATTCTCTTTTTATAAAAAACTATCTGCCCTTGCGAGCAGATAGTGAAGATAATTAACGAATAACCGCGTGGCGTTCGAACTCTTTTTCACAGTATTTACAGGTTAATACCACATCTGAGGCCAGTTTTTTGACTCGGAAACTACTTTGTACTGGCTCGTTATGACTAATACAGTTGCTATTAGGACAAGGCACCACATCTTCAAGTAATTCAGGTAAGCTTAACGCCATCTTATTAACCACTTGGTAATCATCGATAATATTGACAGTGGCTTGTGGCGCATACATTGCTAAACGGTTTGCTTGTTCTGAGGTTAAAAAGACATTTTCGATTTTAATGAGGTCTTTTTTACCTAAATTTTCTGAAGGTAAATTAAAACCTACGGTTATTCTTTCATCAGTTTCAGTTAAACGGAACAGTGAAAGAATTTTAAAGCCCACCTGCGCTGGAATATGATCAATAACAGTCCCACGTTTGATAGCTTCAACTTTTAGTTTGTGATCATGTGTCATGGTGTGCTCCTTATTAAAGAACTAAGTTTTTATTCAGAACTAAGGCAAGTAATGCCTGACGTGCGTAGATACCATTTCCAGCTTGTTGGAAATAGTAAGCATAAGGTGTTTTATCTACATCCGTTGTGATTTCATCAATACGCGGCAGTGGGTGTAAAATCTTGAGATTATCTTTCACATTCACTAAATCAGCGCTAGTTAAAATAAACTGAGCTTTAACATTTGCATATTCAGAAGGATCTAAACGTTCTTTTTGTACACGTGTCATATAGAGAATATCCAGCTCTGGCATGACTTCATCTACTGTTTCATGCTGGCTATATTCAACACCATTTTCTTCCAGCAAGTGAAGAATATGCTCAGGCATCGCGAGCACTTTAGGGGCGATAAAATAGAGATGATTACCTTTAAATTTCGCTAATGCTTGTGCCAGTGAATGCACAGTTCGACCATATTTTAAGTCACCAACCATTGCGATATTGAGATTATCTAAACGGCCTTGTGTTTCTTGAATGGTAAACAAATCCAGTAAAGTCTGTGTTGGATGTTGATTTGCACCATCACCTGCATTTAGGACAGGAATATCACCAGCAAACTCAGAGGCTAAACGTGCGGCACCTTCTTGAGGATGGCGAATCACAATGGCATCGGCATAAGTGCGTAGAACAGAAATGGTATCCGCTAATGTTTCACCTTTTTTTCCCAATGATGTGTTGCTTCCATCAGAAAAGCCGACAACAGATGCGCCAAGGCGGTGGATCGCTGTTTCAAATGATAAACGAGTTCGTGTTGATGCTTCAAAAAAGCAACTTGCTATCACTTTATCTTTTAACAATTCGTTATTAGGCTGCTGTTTTAATTTATCAGCAACGCGAAGAACTGCTTCCAAATCTTCCCTGTCCAGATCATTGATGGAGATAATATGCTTTTGGTAGAGCGGATTAGTCATTAGAGTTCTCCTTTAGCGATGAATTGTGCGATGAGTGGTTTCTTATAGGCCAAAAAAAACCCCTCAATAAGAGGGGTTTCAAAAAATTGGGCTATTGGAAAAAAGTGAATGCGCTTGCGACCCATTAAGGTGCGTGTTTTTGTGAAAAATTGGAATAGGCGCTGTTTCATCTTTCCTCCTGACAAATTGTGGCGCATTATACGCATCTTAGCTTTGCACGCAAGCGTTTGCTTTTATTTTTTTCTAAAATTTTTTTTTTGATTTAAAAATCAATAAGCTTGAGATAAAACGAAGAAAACACCTATTTTTTAATCGAGAAAAAATAGGTGTTTTGCATGATTATGTATTTCAGAACGGATTGGCAAGGGTCGCTACCATCACGGCTTTTATGGTGTGAAGACGGTTCTCTGCTTCATCAAACACAATACTGTGTTTTGATTCGAATACTTCATCAGTGACTTCAAAACCGCCATATAGGTTAAACTCTTCCGCTAATGCTTTACCCATTGTGGTTTCTTCATCATGAAAAGCCGGTAAACAGTGAAGGAATTTGACTTCTGGGTTTCCTGTTAATTTAACAACATTCATATTGACCTGATAAGGCTTCAGTAACGCAATACGCTCTTTCCAAACTTCTTTTGGTTCACCCATAGAGACCCATACATCGGTGTAAAGAAAATCAGCATTTTTAACACCTTCAGCCACATTTTCTGTAAGTATGATTTTTCCGCCATTCTTGTTGGCAACATCTTGGCATTGAGCCACTAAGCTTGCATCAGGCCAACATGCTTTAGGTGCAACTAAACGTAAATCTATACCTGTTAACGCTGCTGCTTCCAGCATAGTATTTCCCATGTTATTACGAGCGTCACCAAGGTAAGCAAATACGGTTTTTGATAATGGCTTGGTTTGATGTTCTGTGATAGTCAGTAAGTCTGCTAACAGCTGGGTTGGGTGAAATTCATTGGTTAAACCATTCCAAACAGGTACACCTGAATATTGTGCAAGGGCATCTACCGTTTTTTGCCCATAACCCCGATACTGAATACCATCATACATACGGCCTAATACTCGAGCGGTATCTTTGATGGATTCTTTATGCCCAATTTGGCTTCCGCCCCCCAAATAAGTCACTCTGGCGCCTTGATCAAAAGCCGCAACTTCAAAGGCACAACGAGTACGTGTTGAGTCTTTTTCAAAAATAAGCGCAATATTTTTTCCTGCAAGATATTGAGTTTCTTTACCTGATTTTTTGGCTTTTTTTAATTGTGCTGACAATGTAAGTAGTTGTTGAATTTCAGCGGGTGAAAAATCCAGTAAACGTAAGAATGATTTTTGATAAAAAGGGTTCATAGAGTGATATCCTGTAATTGAATTTATATTCAATTTATATCAATAAATATTCATCATCAACCCCTAGAGGAAAACTTTTAATTTAGACAGTCTGCGATAAGCACATCATATTAGGTATGGAGTGTTGATTCGCCCTGTGGGAGAATGAACAAGATACCTTTTCAGACTATTGCGGAGCATGATTATGGCGGACAGCAAAGAATTAGCAGAACAACGTGAAGAAACACGTCTTATTATTGAAGAATTACTTGAAGATGGTAGTGATCCTGATGCGCTGTATGCTATCGAACACCACATCTCTTGTGAAAACTTCGAAACACTAGAAAAAGCGGCAGTTGAAGTATTTAAATTAGGTTATGAAGTGACTGAACCTGAAGAAATTGAAGTAGAATCAGGTGAAATTTTAGTTTGCTTTGATGCTGTGAGTGAAAGCGGTTTAAATGCTGAGCTTATTGATGCTCAAGTTGAACAGTTAATGAATTTAGCTGAAAAAATGGGTGTTTATTACGATGGTTGGGGAACTTACTTTGAAGATCCTGACGCTGAGTATGATGATGAAGACGGTGAAGACGAAGACGGCGAAGATGAAGAGTCTGATAAGTCATCACGCTTACATTAATTTTTGCTAAATGTTGTCCCTTTGTACCTGATTTATCAGTGCAAAATAATAGCACCAGCCACAAAATTACTGCTTTGTGACTGGTGTTATTGGTTTTAAGGGGAGAGCCATTAATCCATCACACCAAATTTGCCATTGTCATAATCATCAAAAGCTTGTTGTAACTCTTCTTGAGTGTTCATTACAAAAGGCCCTTGTCCTGCAATTGGTTCATTAATTGGCTCACCAGTGAGAATTAAAACAATGGTGTCACCCATTGATTCTAATGTCAGTGTATCGCCATAATTATCTAATACTACCATGTCATGTTGACGGGCAATTTCACTGTCATTGATATGTACAGCACCTTTCACCACAAACAGCATTGCATTATGACCTTCAGGAATACTGTAGTGTGAAACACCAGCACGATTTAAGTGCAAATCCCACACATTAAGTGGTGAGTAGGTCATTGCGATACCTTGGGTATTAGCATAATTACCTGCGATCACTCGGACATAGCCTTGATCATTAGGTAATCCAACATGAGGGATATCCTCTGCTTTCAGCGCCTGATAACGAGGCTGTGTCATTTTGTACGCTGTCGGCAGATTTACCCAAAGTTGCACCATCTCCAGTACGCCACCTTCTTTAGTCATCTTTTCAGAGTGATACTCTTTATGCAAAATGCCAGAAGCGGCTGTCATCCATTGCACATCACCTGCGGTAATAGTTCCTGCATGGCCTTTAGAGTCATGATGAGAAACCTCACCTTGATAGGCGATTGTTACGGTTTCAAATCCACGATGAGGATGTGCTCCTACACCACGGGCATTGGTAACAGGTTTAAACAGTGTTGGCTCGGCATAATCCATCAGCAGAAACGGGCTATGTTTCTCACCATTTTCCTGATAGGAAAATAAGGTGCTGACTGGAAAGCCATTACCTACCCAGTGTGAATTTGGCGCCGAATAAATATGATTAATCTGTCTGATAGTCATGATTGTTCTCCGAGTTAAGGAAAGAAACCGCAATAACCAAGACACAGAAGGAGGTAATACAGATTATTGCGATTTCTTAATGAAGCTGATCATAGAGTGTTCTCATGATGAACAAAATAGGGGGAATTTGTTGATGGTGTTCAAAAAAAATGAACAAACTTCTAAAAATAAATAGGCATATTGATTGAATGTGTAATTTGGTGACTACGAAAGGCTAAATATTTATACATCTTTATTTACCGCATTTTAGTATATTTTTATCGCTTGGCTGATATCACATTTTTTACCAAAACCATATTAGTACAGTAAATCTAGCAAATTCATTGTAATTAGATCCTTCCTATCTTTGATAGCTTCTTGTTTTTTACCCTGATCTTCTTTAAGCATTGCCAGTTGATTAAATCCATCAGCATCATTTTTATCTGCTAAGAGTTGATAGATTTGTTCTGCTTTCTCTACATTTTTCTCAATTCCAGTACCCGTTTCATAGAAACGTCCAAGTACTAATAATGCCTTATCGTCTCCTTGTTTTGCTAATATCTCACATGTGGAAAAGTTTTTTTCTTCGGAAATGCATTTAACTTGGGGGGAGGAATAGGCCAATATAGGAATAGATAAAAATAATGTGACGATAATAATCTTGTAGTTTAATGTCATATAAAATTACCTAAAATAGATTTTATTAATGATTAATTTAATCTATCTTCCATTAAAATGGAAACACTAAGCTCTGATTTCTTATGATGGTGAGGAATGCGAACCATGAAAAATGGTTGGAAATATAAAATATGAAAAAATAAAAACCACATTCTTTCTTAGCAACAATAAGTCAGAATGTAGTTTATTAATACGTTTATTTCTTAAATCTTATTTGCTTGTGTCGCCACAACCGCCAATGATTTTAGAAATAGAAACTGCTGGGTGCAGTAAGTAGTCGTAGTTACAGTCTTTTTCTTTATTGTACACGCTACCAGTACAACCAGTCATTACGGTAATTACAGAAGCAATAAGTGCAATTTTAACAAAGTTTTTCATGAAAAAATTCCTTTTAAATTTTAGAGTTATAAAAGCCATTACATGACTTTATCTGCATAAAGATATTAAATTAGCGATAAATAGCAATCTAAAAAATAAGAAAATTTAAAATAGAAAAGATGCTAAAAAATATTTAACTTAAGAAGTGAAATATAATTATCCAGAGTGAAATGAGTAAAAAAATAAACTTGTATTTTTTAATGATATTTAAGATAAGGAATTATTGAATAATAAATAGCTAATAATTTAATAATAAATCAATTTGAACAAATAGAGGGTAAATAGAGTTCTTTTATATCATTTTAAAAAATAGAATTTGTGTTTATAGATGCTATTTTTGATAATAAAAACCCGCATAAGAAATGCGGGTAAAGTCGTACTTATTTTATTTATTGTATTACGTAGGGAACAACGAGAACGCTTAAAGTGATTTCACCATACGAATTTCACAATCACTATGTCCTGTATTACCTAAGGCTTCATCAATAAATTCGAATCCTAATTTCTCATATAAGCCCACCGCCGCTTTTAAGATGTCGGTGGTTTCTAAATAGCAACGGCTAAAGCCTTGTGCTTTACCGAACTCAAGAGATTGTAGAACGATTTTTTTTGCAATGCCTTTGCCACGCAGTTTGGATGAAAGATACATTTTTTGTAATTCACAGGTATTGCCATCACCACCAGCAAGTGGTGCGAGACCGCCACCGCCAACAATTTCTCCCTCCATTTCAACAACCCAGTAAGCGCTACGTGGCTGATGATAAACTTCATAGAGAGTATCTAAAATCGGATCGGCAACCGCAAAGCCTTTATCAGCAGTTAAACCGTGCTCAGCAGAGACTTCACGAATAACGCGTGCAATACCTGCATTGTCTTTTTCTTCAATCGCTCGAATAATAATATTTGGGGCTATAATTTGGGTTGCAGTCATAGTTGCACTCATCGTTTCACTTATTAGTAGAATATTTTTTGATTACGTATTGAGAGAGCACCGGAAAGGAACTTCTTCATTGAAAGTAGCACGGATAGCTACGAAAACTATCTTAATTGATTAAGCGTGTTTGTAAACCGTTAGCTCGTTTTCTTTGCTTACCTATTCCCTTTATTTCTAGCGTTATATTTTAGTGGGTGATTAAATTTAAGCGAAAATAAGGGATAGAAAGATATATTAACGAGTATAGAACCGAGAATAGTAAAAAATGAAGTGAAAAATGGTTTTATTTTTTGCTGAAAAAAACTAAGCAAAAACCCGCGATAAACGCGGGTTTTTATTAACAATCTCAGTGTCTTTAAAGCGATAGTGCTTATAAAGAGGCGATAGAGACTTTCTGTGCGATTAGCTTTTCTTTTGCGCTTAAGCATGTTGCTAAGCGTTCACGCTCTTTAGCAACAACCGCTTCTGGCGCACGGCTAACAAAACCATCGTTAGATAATTTGCTGTCTAAAGTTGTGATATCTTTCTCTACTTTTTCAAGCTCTTTATCTAAACGTGCAAGTTCTGCATCTTTATCGATAAAGCCTGCCATTGGGATAAGCAATTCGGCACCGCTAACCAATTTAGTCACTGATAATGGCGCTTCTTCACTTTCTGCTAATGGACGAATATCAGCTAAACGACCCATCGCTTTTAAGAAACCAATATTGTCACTGACACGGCGCTTAGCATTGTCATCTGCACCACGTAAAATAACATCAAGTGGTTTGCCCGGAGCAATATTCATTTCAGCACGGATATTACGAACTGCAACAATCACTTCTTTGATCCACTCAAGATCGCTAAGTGCGTGTTCATCCACTAATGAAGCATCGAACTCAGGGAAAGCTTGTAGCATGATGGTTTCACCTTCAATGCCTTTAACTTCCTTCACTCGTTGCCAGATTGTTTCAGTGATAAATGGAATAATAGGGTGAGCAAGACGCAGTAAGCCTTCTAACACTTCAATCAGTGTATGACGTGCTGCACGTTTTTGTGCATCATTACCTTTGTGTACCGCAGGTTTTGATAGCTCAAGATACCAGTCACAGAATTGGTTCCAAGTGAACTCATATAAAATACCCGCAGCGATATCGAAACGATAGTTGTCTAACGCTTCACGATAGGCTTTAACGGTATTGTTAAATTCAGCTAAGATCCAACGGTCAGCCAGTGAGAATGTCATCTCACCACCTTGGTAGCCACAATCTTGATCTTCAGTATTCATCAGAACAAAGCGGCTTGCGTTCCACAGCTTGTTACAGAAGTTACGGTAACCAGATAGGCGTTTCATATCCCAGTTAATATCGCGACCTGTTGAAGCTAATGCCGCTAAGGTAAAGCGCAGGGCATCTGTACCGTGTGCTTCAATACCTTCTGGGAACTCTTTGCTAGTACGTTTAGCAATTTTTTCAGCCATTTGTGGCTGCATCATATTACCAGTACGTTTTTCTAACAGGTTTTCTAATGAAATACCGTCGATCATATCCAGAGGATCAAGTACGTTACCTTTGGATTTTGACATCTTCTGGCCTTCTTCATCACGGATAAGACCCGTCATATAAACCGTATTAAATGGAACTTGCGGTTTACCGTCTTCGTCTTTGATGAAGTGCATGGTCATCATGATCATGCGAGCAATCCAGAAGAAAATGATATCAAAGCCACTGACTAATACATTCGTTGGATGGAATGTTTTCAGTGCTTCGGTATTTTCAGGCCAGCCTAATGTTGAGAATGTCCACAGTGCAGATGAGAACCACGTATCGAGTACGTCTTCATCTTGGCGTAATGCCACATCAGCGGCGATATTGTTTTCACGACGCACTTCTTCTTCGTCACGACCAACATAAACATTACCTTCATTGTCGTACCAAGCCGGAATACGGTGACCCCACCACAGTTGACGAGAAATACACCAATCTTGGATATCATTCATCCAAGAGAAGTACATGTTTTCATACTGTTTTGGTACAAATTGGATATCGCCATTTTTAACCGCTTCAACCGCAGGTTTCGCTAAAGGCGCCGCGCGAACATACCATTGGTCTGTTAATAAAGGCTCGATAACGACACCACCACGGTCGCCGTAAGGTACGGTTAAATCGTGAGGTTTGATCTCTTCTAATAAACCTAGACGTTCAAATTCAGCAACCATTGCTTTACGTGCTGCAAAGCGTTCCATACCTTGGTAGGCTTCTGGAATTTCAGTACTGTAAACATCTGACTCAACACCATTGGTGTCTAAGACTTCTGCGCTAGCACGGATATTGCCATCAAAGTCCATGATATTAATCATGGGTAATTGATGACGGCGTCCAACTTCATAGTCATTAAAGTCGTGGGCAGGGGTGATTTTTACGCAACCTGTACCTTTTTCCATATCAGCGTGTTCGTCCGCTAAAATAGGAATACGACGGTTTACGATTGGTAGAATAATTTCTTTGCCAATTAAATCTTTATAACGAGGATCTTCTGGATTAACCGCAACACCAGTATCACCTAACATGGTTTCAGGACGTGTTGTTGCAACAATGAGGTAATCTTTACCTTCTGCTGTTTTTGCCCCATCCGCTAAAGGATAACGCAGATGCCACATAGATCCTTTAACTTCGCGGTTCTCAACTTCTAGATCAGAAATTGCAGTATGTAATTTAGGATCCCAGTTTACAAGGCGTTTACCACGGTAGATAAGATCTTCTTTATGTAAGCGAACAAAAGCTTCTTTAACCGCTTTCGATAACCCTTCATCCATTGTGAAACGTTCACGTTCCCAATCAACAGAGTTACCTAAACGACGCATTTGGTTAGAAATGTTGCCACCTGATTCAGCTTTCCATTCCCAAATTTTGTCGATAAATGCATCACGACCATAGTCATGACGATTTTTACCTTCTTCAGCAGCAATTTTACGCTCAACGACCATTTGAGTTGCGATACCCGCATGGTCAGTCCCTGATTGCCATAAAGTGTTTTTACCTTGCATGCGCTGATAACGGATCATGGTATCCATAATGGTCTGCTGGAAAGCATGGCCCATATGTAGGCTACCAGTGACGTTTGGCGGTGGGATCACGATACAGAAGCTTTCTTTTGTTGTATCGCCATTGGCTTTAAAGTAGCCGTTTTTTTCCCAATGCTGATACAGAGGTTGTTCAATCTCTGCTGGATTATAAGTTGTGTCGAGCGATGGCTCTTTCGGTGCGGATTTATTTTCCATATTTTTTTACGTATTCAATAGGTTGGCGGCGTAGCCATTGTCAAAGTAAAGCCGACGCTACGATAAATTTTATATCGTTCACGCGCCAACTGTTTCAATTGTTCATCAATAGGTACAAAGTCTATCACTTCATGGAAAGCTGTGGCAAAGTCTACGAATTGCGATTGCAAATTAATCAAGAGATCACGAGGTGCATTACCACGTTTTCCAGGCCAACATAATTCAACAGGAGCGCCATAACGAGGGCCTTCACCTGCAAGATTATGAGGAACAAACTGATGAGGTTCTCTGGCCCATAATGCCTCATCAAGCAATTCAGCTTGAGCCTGAGACTCACAAACCAATAAAATACGTTTGCCTAATCGCCAATGTTCAGCGGTAAGTTGACAGGCAAGCCACTCATGAGCCTGTAAATCATCGTGTATTGATGGGTGTTCCATTAAATAAAACGTGGCGTTTTTCATGATATCCCGATAACAGAAGGGTATTGCGTTGCAATACCCTTCTTGGAGTCTGCGCTATTTACCATAATAATAGGGTAATACCTTAACCCTGATAATTATGCGGTATTACTCGTCGCTATTCAAACCTGCGCGATTAAGTAAGAACTGAGACAGTAAAGAAACAGGACGACCTGTTGCGCCTTTGGCTTTACCAGAACGCCATGCTGTACCCGCAATATCTAAGTGAGCCCAGTTATATTTCGTCGCAAAACGCGCTAAGAAACAACCAGCAGTAATTGCACCACCTAAGCGACCACCTGTATTGGCTAAATCAGCAAAATTAGATTCGATTTGTTCATAGAACTCATCACCTAATGGTAAGCGCCAAGCGCGGTCACCAGCTTGTTCTGATGCATTCATTAACTCATGTGCTAATGGATTATGGTTAGACATTAATCCACTGTAGTGATGACCTAAAGCCACCATACATGCACCTGTTAATGTTGCGATATCGACAACTAACTCAGGCTCAAAACGTTCAACATAAGTTAACGTATCACATAACACTAAGCGACCTTCAGCATCAGTGTTTAATACTTCAACGGTTTGGCCGGACATGGTTGTTAAAATGTCACCAGGACGATAGGCTTTTCCACCCGGCATATTTTCACAACCTGCTAGTACACCAATGACGTTAATCGGTAATTGCAGTTCTGCAACCACACGCATCACACCATAGACTGTTGCAGCACCACACATGTCATATTTCATCTCATCCATACCGTCAGCAGGTTTGATAGAAATACCACCAGAGTCAAATGTTAGCCCTTTGCCCACCAATACAATAGGGCGAGTTTCAGGATCTTTACTGCCTTTGTACTCAATGATAGACATTAAAGATTCATTTTGAGAGCCCTGGCCTACTGCAAGGTAAGCATTCATGTTGAGCTCTTTCATTTGCTCTTCGCCAATAACACGCGTAGAAACATTTGAAGAAGAGTCTGCCAATTGACGTGCTTGAGAAGCTAAATAAGCTGCATTACAGATATTGGGTGGCATGTTTGCTAAATCTTTACATGCTTTAATGCCTGATGCGATAGCTAAACCATGAGCAATAGCACGTTCGCCACTAGGTAGTTCTCGGCGAGTAGGAACATTAAAGACCATCTTACGTAATGGACGACGTAATTCTGTCTTATTGCTCTTTAGCTGATCAAAAGTATAGAGGCAGTCTTTTGCAGTCTCAACCGCTTGACGTACTTTCCAGTAGTTATTACGACCTTTAACATGTAACTCAGTGAGAAAGCAGACTGCTTCCATTGAGCCAGTTTCATTGAGCGTATTAATGGTTTTTTGAATGATTTGTTTATATTGACGTTCATCCAACTCACGCTCTTTACCGCAACCGATCAGTAAAACGCGCTCAGAGAGAACATTAGGTACATGATGTAACAGCAATGATTGTCCAACTTTGCCTTCCAGCTCACCTCTGCGTAATAAGGCGCTGATATAGCCATCACTGATTTTATCAAGTTGCTCCGCGATCGGAGATAAACGACGAGGCTCAAACACCCCCACGATAATACAAGCGCTGCGTTGTTTCTCTGGGCTGCCGCTTTTTACATTAAACTCCATGCGTTCTCCTGAATATTAAAGACAAAAACGGAAAGTATCGTTTAGAATAGTGATCCGCATTAATCTACCCCATAGAAAGTTTACTTTTTATGTTAAGCTAAATGCATTAATTGAACACAACTAATTTAGCTAACTTATAAGCTTGTTCTTATTGGGAACCTGTTTATAGCATGTTTTGATATCATTTGGGCTGCAAGAATGTCTAACTGAGATGCACAAATGATAGATATACAACGAAGTTAGCGATTTTCCTGCAAAAAGACAAGTTTTCACAGGCATAACTAGCGTGATTATAATTCGATATTTAGCTCGGGAAACCCTTAAAAGTCAGATAGCCATCTTATTTATTTTGATGCTTATCTTCTTTAGCCAGAAACTGGTTGAAATTTTAGGGGCTGCTGTTGAAGGTAACATTCCTACAAACCTCGTGGTTTCTCTGCTGTGGCTGGGAATTCCAGAGATGGCACAGCTTATTCTTCCATTAAGCCTCTTTCTTGGGCTTCTGATGACTTACAGCAAACTTTATGTTGAAAGTGAGATAACCGTCATGAATGCGTGTGGGATAGGTAAAAAAGCATTAGTGCAAGCAGCATTATTGCTTTCATTACTGACCAGCGTATTAGCCGCAGGGAATGTTATTTGGCTTATTCCATGGTCATCAGCACATCAAGAGCAAGTGCTTGAAGATGCCAAGGCAAATCCAAGTTTGGCGGCCTTGATGGAAGGACAATTTAAAATGTCCAGTGACCGTAATATGGTGCTTTATCTTGGTAGCGTGAAAGGTAACCAATTCCAAGATGTGTTCCTCGCACAGTTACGTCCAACGCAAGATCAGCGTCCATCGGTTGTGGTGGCAGATAAAGGCTATACCAAGGAATTGCCTAACGGAAATCAGATTGTTGTGCTCAGTGAGGGAACTCGCTATGAAGGTACGGCTGTATTACGTGATTTTCGTATCACCGATTTTAATGACTACCAAGCTGTTATCGGGCATCGTGAATCTACCATTAGCAGTAATCGTGTAGAACAAAAAACGATGACGGAACTTTGGCATTCTAATGAAACAGAATCTATCGCTGAATTCCATTGGCGATTAACCTTGATTTTCTCTGTTGTCATTATGGCTGTGATGGTAGTGCCTTTAAGTGAGGTTAATCCACGCCAAGGCCGAGTATTAAGTATGTTACCCGCAATGTTGCTTTATCTGGTCTTTTTCTTATTACAAAGTTCGCTACATTCTAATGGCGAAAAAGGAAAAGTTGATCCTCTCATTGCGATGTGGAGTGTTAATGGTGTTTATCTTGGCTTAGCTATCTTATTGAATATTTGGGATACCTTGCCTATGCGTAAATTCCGAGCTCGCTTTAAGAAAGGAGTTGCCTGATGTTTGGTGTATTAGATAGATATATCGGGCGTACTATTTTACAGTCGATTTTGATGACACTATTTTTGCTGGTTTCTCTATCTGGCATTATCAAATTTGTCGATCAACTCCGTAAAGTAGGGCAAGGGGATTTCACTACACTTGATGCGGGTATTTATGCGATCTTAAATATCCTTAAAGATGTGCAGATTTTCTTCCCCATGGCTGCGTTACTTGGTGCATTATTAGGGTTAGGCGCATTGGCAACTCGCAGTGAGCTGGTGGTCATGCAGGCATCTGGTTTTACACGTTTGCAAATTGCTGGCTCTGTGATGAAAACCGCTATTCCATTAGTACTGTTGACAGTCCTGATTGGCGAATGGGGGGCACCACAAGGTGAACAATATGCACGTAACTATCGCGCTGAAAAAATCATGGGTAACTCTTTAGTTTCCACTAACCGTGGTATGTGGGCTAAAGATGGCAACCAATTTATTCATATCAACCGAATAAAGAGCCAAAATGAGATGCAAGGCATCACACTCTATGATTTTAATAATGATAGAAAACTAGAAATTGTGCGTTATGCATCAAGTGCAACCTATGATGTCGATAAAAAAACGTGGATGTTAAAACAAGTCGAACAGTCAGACTTAACAGATCCACAAAAAATCACAGGCAAAAAACAAGTATCACTTGAATGGCCAACACGATTAACGCCAGAAAAATTGAGCGTTGTGGCCTTAGATCCTGATGCATTATCGATTAGTGGGCTCTATCAATATGTTAAATATCTCAAACAGAGTGGACAGGAATCAGCAAACTATGAGCTGAATTTCTGGAAAAAAATCTTTGCACCAGTCTCTGTTGCAGTAATGATGCTGATGGCATTGTCATTTATCTTTGGCCCATTACGTACGGTGCCAATGGGATTAAGAGTTTTAACAGGTATCTCTTTTGGTTTCCTGTTCTATATCGTCAATGAAGTTTCAGGACGATTAAGTTTGGTTTATGGCATACCTGCTGTGATTGCAGCATTAGTGCCAGGAATATTATTCCTAACATTAAGTTTATGGCTATTGATGAGGCGTAATCGTTAGATAGCAGCAGACTAAAAAGCAAAAAGCGCCTTAAAGGCGCTTTTTTTAGCACTATTGCGAGAGACTGAACACTACTGATAGAAGTCTTTGGCAAGTGCGCGAACAAGAGCATTAGTACCTTGAGTCACTTCACTAAATTTAGTGCCATTTGGTTTACGAGTGATCACAACAAATACACCAATATTTAATTCAGGTATTGTTGCCATATAGGTATTAAATCCACCACCACCGCCAGTTTTTTGGTAGATAGCTGGAACTCCATTAGCTGGAGCCATATAAACCCAGCCTAAACCTACACCATCGGCACGACCCGCAACATCCATTCCTTCTATTGAAGAGAGCCGATTACGAGGAAAATAGACAGACTGCTCTTTACTTGCTGTTGCTTTTCGCATGGCATTATGAGAGGTCAAAAAGCCTTGCATCCAACGTTGCATATCTGCTGGCGTTGAATACACACCACCACTTCCTGCTGCTGCTATCGTGTCAGAACATGGGCTTGGTTTATACCCGACTAATAATCGTTGGCATTGTGCGGGGGTTGGCGTCAATGTGGTATTGGTCATTCCTGCCGGTTGAGTAACATATTGTTTTAATAGTTGCGGATAACTTTTACCGGATGCTTTCACTAAGGCATCTGCTAATAAGTCATACGCTAAATTTGAATATGCAGCTTGATCTCCAGCAGGCGATGTTAATGTTGCTTTTTTTAACCAGTTCCAACGGTCGCCATGAGTTGGCCAAATAAAAACGGGTCTTCCCCATTTTCCACCTGGTTGTTCTCGAGGAAAACCACTGGTATGACTAGCTAAATGATAAAGACGGATAGGTGATTGAGTTCTCACTAATGGGATATCAACACCATAGTAATTGTATTTCTGTAATGGATCAGTAACTAATAATTTCCCATCATCTTGTAGTTTTAACATGACTTCACTGGTCATTAACTTTGTAATTGAAGCAATACGAATAAGTGAATTCATGGATGGTGTATTGCGGCTTTCTGGTGTTGTGGTTCCAAAAGCACGATTTAAGGTTTGAGAGTTATTGATCATGACAATAACCATGCCTTGAGGATTACTTTTTTGATAGATTTGAGACGAGTATTTATCAAACAACACTCGCGCATTACTCACATTAGGGCTTAATGCTGTAGGCCATTGTGTAAGTTCAGGTACATTATTATTCTGCTGATTTAACATAGAAGGTTGCGTTGCTGGTGGCAGCGATGAATGCTGGCTACAGGCATTCAATGTCAGCAAAGCGACTGGGATCATAAGATATTTTAGAAAATGTTTTTTCATTTTTACTTTCAACAGAAGTCAGTGAGGTGAAAGGAGTGCGATCAACATAAGTGGTTTATGTTTTAATTTGGTGCCTTTCTTATCGCGTCGCGCTATTTTTTCTTTATCATTTTTAATACGGCACCTAAGATAATACCAACAAATATACCCGTTATAATCCAGCCAACAATGCCCATAACACCGCCTTCTAATCCGATTTAAACCAAATTTTGATTATATTATCAGAAATAAGAATGTCTATCAGTGCAAGTGCCAGTTATCAGAAAGTTGACATTAAATGTGTCAAATTGTCTCTGATATAAAGATAGTGAAGAAAAACTGCATCATAAAAAGATAATTCTCTCCTATTTCTCATCTAAAAATGAGATAAGTATTACCGTTAAGTTACAATCTCCCTCGTTTATCGTATATTTTAACTCTATTATTAATTTTTCTTTATTATTAAGTTAAAATGTGTATATCAAGCAAATGTTAATGGATGGTGTTTAATTTCTATAAATTTTGGTTTTTTAAGATTTTAATCCAAGTTGATTCGAATTTGGAGTTATTTGCAATATTTTATAAATGCAATATAAGACTGTGTCATATTTTGTAATAATTTAGTGATTGTGGGAACGTGAAATTAAACTTATTATAGTTTCATCAAGTCGAGAGACTGAGAATATAAGCGTTACAGAGCAAAGATAACACAGCAATAATAGAGTGAAGCAATAAGAAGGCATATTATAAAATGGCCTCTTAAATAATAAAATTATTTATATATTAGTAGTAGTATTTCAACACCATTATATTAAATAGTAGTTCCTTTGTTTTAAAATTAAGTTTATTAATTTAGTTATAAATACCTTGATATTAGATAGTAGTACCTTCGTTATAGCAGTAAAAAAGTACCTTTATATTAGATAGTAGAATTTTCGTTATAGTAGTAATGTATACCTTTGTTTTAAAAGTAAGTTTGTTAGTTTAGTAATAAGTACCTTTATATCAATAAAATGCAGTACCGATAAAGAAGTTTATTTATCATATTAAAATATAACTACCTTCTTCCTCACACCAGGGAAGAAAAGGGCAGTGACACTATAAAAATAACTTATAGTCATTAAAATAAAATTAAGCCCTCTATTAGCAGTACTGTTGGATCAAAACACTAACCCAAGTTTTGATCCTTTTTTTATTTATCGTTATATAAAAAATAATATTTCGATATTGTTGGATAATAATAATTAAAAGATTACTTTAATGAAAAAAGATATTACTCTATAAGAGTAAGTAAATATAATTGCTATTAATTTATTCTTAAATAAATTAGAGTGAAATAAAAAATACATAAAAAGAATAAAAATAAATAAAAAACAGGTCAAATTGTCTCAAAGAATTTTGATGATTGATACAATGCGACTTAAACCTACACAGCAGTCGCTTTTGGGTAACACACAATTGTACTTTTATGGTAACTCTACAACATAAGTGCACTTTTTTTCGCCAATCAAACTGAAAACTAACAATAATTGTTGCGAGGCTTCTTCACGCAAGTATAATGGGCAGGTTTTCCAAATACACTTCAGTGCCGGAGTGGCGAAATTGGTAGACGCAGTTGATTCAAAATCAACCGCCTTCGGGTGTGCCGGTTCGAGTCCGGCCTTCGGCACCAAAAATCAGACGCTAAAAGCGTCTTTTTTTATGTCTGGAATCCCCGAAATACAAGGTTTTCTTCGCTTTTCAGTCTTTCCAAGTATACTAAGGTCAACCCACATCAAGTACCTGTTGTTGGTATCTCTCGATTCGATAATAGTTTGTACCAATGCACCAATTATAAGGGAAGGCCTTTAACTAAACTTGCCGTCAAACTTATCTTATTAGTCTTCATTCGTTCCAGTGAACTGCGTTTTGCCCGTTGGGATAAAATCGATTTTGAAAATGCCATGTGGACGATCCCCGCCGAACGTGAAGCGATAGATGGGGTTAAGCATTCCCATCGCGGATCAAAAATGCGTACTACTCACTTAGTGCCTTTAAGCCTACAAGCCATTGAGATCTTAAAACAGATTTATCAATTCAGCGGTAACCACGAACTGATCTTTATCGGTGATCATAACCCTAGAAAACCAATGAGTGAAAACACAGTTAACAACGCATTACGTATGATGGGCTATGATACGAAGACAGAAGTCTGTGGGCATGGTTTTAGAACGATGGCCTGTAGTTCGCTGATTGAGTCAGGGCTATGGTCGAAGGATGCAGTAGAACGCCAGATGAGCCACCAAGAGCGCAACTCAGTAAGAGCTGCTTATATTCATAAGGTAGAGCATATTGAAGAAAGGCGGCGGATGGTGCAGTGGTGGGCAGATTATCTGGATGTGAATAGGGAAGGGCATGTGGGGGCATTTGGGTTTGGGAAGTGATTTTGAAGCGGTAGGTATGATTATATAAAATATAGCCCTTTTAGGTATATAACTAAAAGGGCTGGTTTAAGTAGTATTTACAGGGCCACAGGGTCACTAATTCAAATTTAGTCTGACTAGCATATAACTAAACCTAACCAATTCTGCATTTTGTACCAGCTAATATTTAAATTTCAAATTTTATTTCATCATCTTAACTATCTATTTTGAGCAAAAATTCAGAAAACGTCTTGTCGATCAGATCTGTTTTTCCTGTATCAAAATCCAAAAAGTAGACCATATCATGTTGTTTATCGAAGCATATGTAGTTACCAAAGTTATCTATTGCAAAAGCAACGAGTAATTTTGATATTTCAGCAACACCTCTGTTCAATCTGATGATATTTTCTTCATCATCAGGATTGAATGACAAAAAGGATTTAATCATTCTCTCTTGTGATGTAGTCGTACTAAATACACTTACCGGAGGTCGGCCACCATTATATTTCTTAACAAAATCCACATAGGTATCGGTGAATTTGTAGCCAAGTTTTTCCTCGACATCTGAAATTAGGCTTTCCGTCACCAAAGGTTTTATATAACGCCATTCTTTCATTTTCTCTATCCTCATAATCAACGGTTTTCTCTACCACCGCCCCAAATGGCTTTACCACCGGTATGTCGGTTATTTTGATGCTCTTCCGTGCTGACCAGCTGCATTTTGCCTGGCTCTTCACTGTGATGCCAGGTATAGCCATCGGGAGTTTCACCATTTTCAATTTGTTCTAACTGTTCATCGCTGAATTGTTGTGCAAATTCAGGATCGTTATCTACCTTTTCTTTAAGCGCTTGATTCGCATAATCTGCTTGCGCAGAATCTTTTGCCTGCGTCAACTGTTCGGGAAGTTGTACATCAATGGTACTATTTAATTGCGGGAACACACCTTCAACTTCTACGCCATTCACTTCGATAGTTTTTCGTTCATATATAACGCCATCGTCACCTGTTTGACCTTCTTTGCTTTCGTTTATTGTTTTTATGTAAATTTTTCCATTTTCATCGATAGTAGCATTTTCGAGTAAATTTCCTGAGCAACCGAGCTTTTCTCGATAATAGTCCTTTTCCTCTTGTGTTAAGGGCCGGGTTTCAGTTTCTTCACATTCAGGCTTTGAGTCTGCTACTTTTAGAATAGGACGATCCAAGTCGCTTAAGTCGATGTTTACCGGGTCAATATTTTCTAATATTTTCGACAGTTCTGGGTGTAGTTTATTTGCAATCTCTTTAATTGCCATTAAATTCATCATCATGCAAGCCTATTCTTAGCAAACTGTGTCCACTCAGAGTAGAGTTTGGTGTACAACTCTCCATTAGGAACTAATGATCTGAGCAAAGGCTGAATCAACATAATCACTTGCTCTTGAGATGCGATGTGGCATTTTTCGAAAATCAGATTTTGAAGATTAAAATGCATTTTCTCTATGCTCTTAGCTCGGCAAATAATGTTTTCTAACTTGTTCTTACAGTCTAATAAATATGGTACAAGAAATGAGAAGTCGCTGAATAGCATTTCAGTCAGACCAGAGTGTAAATACTTTCTGAGTTGAATTTTCATTTCAGTGGGCAAATTACTTCTATAGAGCTCTTCTGCCAATTGCTCTTCATTTGCTTCTGACGGCACTTGATTGTACTCACTCAAAAGATGGGTGAGTAGATTAAAACGAAATGTCATTTCACTTATTGCTCTGGTTGGTGTTGCTTGATAATGGTAAAGCCTTTCTTGTCCAGGAAAACGGCTAACTTTACACAGCACAGCTTCGAGCCATTCATTCTGATAAACTACTGCCACTCCCCGCGGTAAACGAGCCATTTCATCAACTTGCTCATCCGTTAGTGCTGCAGATTTACCCGCCAACAATCGGTCAGTTTCATCCGGTAAGCGCATTAAGATTTTAGTGTTGGTATTGCGAATAGCTGAAATATGCACCGCTGACGGTGATTGGTCAGCAATGATAAAGCCTTC
This sequence comes from Proteus sp. fly-1089, assembly GCF_040138965.1. Lineage (NCBI taxonomy): Bacteria > Pseudomonadati > Pseudomonadota > Gammaproteobacteria > Enterobacterales > Morganellaceae > Proteus > Proteus sp. fly-1089. The sequence goes on along the minus strand of NZ_JBEETS010000005.1, from coordinate 90,573 downwards.
GCCATGCGTGCGCATTTCGGCGATGGCATTAGACAACATTTCGACGGATTTTTCTGCGACGCTGCCACCTTCTCCACCATTACCGGATGGGTTTGCTCGCAAAATATTGTGAGCTTCTTCTAAAACAGTGATGTGTTTTAGCTGCTGGTTCATCAGCATTTTCTCGGCACGGTATTCACCAAGTTTTATGATCAACAGCCCCATCAGAAGCGATTTCGTTTCTTGTGATCCTACCCGGCTCAAATCAATGATGACGTTACGGTCGAACAGGTCAGCATTGCTGATTTCATCAGCGGCAAAGATTTGGCCGTTCAGTCCGTTAACCATTGACCGAACACGCGTGACTAATGCACCTGTATAGTTACTTTTTATTTCATCTGAGTAAGCAGATTGAGCGATTACAGATTCGAGCTGGATCAGCAAATCGGCAAAGGTCGGGAACAACGTAGAACAATACGCTGACGTAGAATCGTGTAAATCCCATCCACAGGCTTCATAGCTTCGCAGTACTGCATCTTTGAGAATTGCAGGCATCGCTGCATACATTGGCCAGCAGACGTTAAATACTTCAATCAAGCGATCCACATGTTCAAGTACATGGGTTTGTTCCGGAAAGGAAAACGGATTGATTTTCAAAAGTTCTGTAAATCGGTTATTAGTACCTAAAACACGTACATCTTGGCGATTTCCGAAGACGTGCTTGTACTCACCTTTTGCCGGTTCAATAACCAAGAATGGAATATCTTGTTGTATTGCTTGATCCAACAGAGCGTAAACCGTGTTGCTTTTGCCAGAACCTGTAGAGCCAGTGATCAGGGTGTGGCTTGTCAGTTGGTCAAGGTCTAACTCCACAGCTTGTGGTAAATCAGTCCACAAATGGCGTACCTGACCCAGCGATATAGTTCGTAAGTTGGTGTCAGCGACACCAGCGTTCAGCGTTTGCACTTTACGGCCAAATGAAGCGGTTTCCTGTACCACGACGGTAGACGTAGAACGGCGAGGAAGGCTTAGCTGTAGTGCCATTTCCTTGCTCGAAACTAAGGTAGCAGGAGTAAGGTAGGGGATGTGAGTATTCCCTGCAAAACTCGGTTCGAGTCTAGGGTGCATGAGCTGCCCCAACCATTGTGTTATCGCATTGGCTTTTTTGCCAGCCCATGTGGTCAGAGCAAAATCTTCCATAGACGACTGAGTACCGCGAGTTAGCCCCAAAAAAATACTGGATAGCGCTTCGCTGGAGGCTGCGCTATCACTGACAAAGTAAGCGGTACTGAGCCAGCCACCGTGGCTTTTAGCTTCGTTGATTCGGTTTAAGTGGTGATCGACCTTATCAAGCATATTTAAAATGCCTTTGTCTGCCGCCTCAAAACTGACTTGCTGTGTTGAGCCGTGCGTTTGGGTTATGCCTTTGGTGTTGGTCGTGCTACGTGTGTCAGTCTTTGTCGTTGTAGCACTTGTTGCCATCGACTGGTTGGTCGAATAACTGCTACTTTCACTTGTTGAGGTAGAATCAGAGGTGCCGACTGTGTCTTGGGTTTGGAACATGCTCGCGACTTGTCCACCAACTTGTCCACCAACAATGGCTCCTAAAGGTCCTCCGAAAGAGCCTATAGCAGAGCCAATTGCCATCGCCCCCATTCCAATTATTTTATCCTTTTTGTTTGGTGAAGATTTACTTTCATTGGAGGTGTGAGAATGGGAAGTCGATGTCGTTGTACTTTCACTGCTGCCTATTGTTTCGGTCAGTCCGATGCTTTCGCCCAAAGAATGGCTTAACCCTTCGCTAATGCTGAGGTTGACAGCATTACTGTCCTGAACGCCATAGCTATATTGGCGACTCGATAGCGCAGAAAGTTGCGTTGCTACTTGCTCATAGCCTGTACGAACGGTATTCAATGCTTGCATAGATACCGGCTCGGCTAGGATCAGCCCCTCGTAAGTACGGCTTTCTGCTGCATCGATAAAACGTTCCAGTCCTTGCATAAAGTTCGTTTGGTCTTCTGTAGAAAGTCCTGGTACGCTGCTAACAGCAGTGACCGTTTTAATTGAATCACTGTCACTGAGCCCATCTAATAGTGCGTCTACGTCGGTACCTATGAGTGCCGTAAGTTTGCTGCCCGGAAAATGCCCTTTGAAAGTCTCTTGCAATAAATCGCCTGAGTTTTGCCCGAGCATTCTCCCCGGCTCACCACGTGTGCCAATATAGAGCAGAGTCTCTTTTCCGTCAGATTTCAGGAAGAGGAATACAGTGTATCCCGCTGCGCCCAATGCAGTATAAGCTGCAGTGGTACTTTCAAGTACAGATTGCTTGTTTTCCTGAACCAGACGTTCCACACGGAAAATACGCACATCTCCGCCTCTGTTAAGTAGCACGCTTTGCTGGTCTCCCACTGGTAACACATCGTAGTGTTTGAGTTCAGCAAGATAGCTCTTATTAACCAGCGCATGAGCAGCTGATAGCGTTGTCAACGCCTTTTGTTGTGCGGGAAGCAATTCGGTTTCGGAATAAAGTTGTTCCCTTTCAGTCGTAGATAGATTCATTGTAAGTCCTGCTAAACAATAACAGCCAGAATAACTAAGGCAATAGCTGCCACCACACCACCAATCAGCAGTAACGATTTCAGTACATTGTTCTCTGATTTAGATTCAGGGCGATGAATGCTGCCCGTTGATGGTTGCTCTCGATACGGGGTCGATTGTTTCGATGGGTGTTGTGGTTGAGTGTTCGGCAATGTTGCAAGGCGAGTGTCTTCTTGTGCAATTGTAAACACGTGCTCACGCACTACGACCATATGACGAATACGTTCCAATGAGAAGTTGGATGTTGCATATAGCTCTTGTTTGTGGTAGTAGTGCGTGTCCCATTTTACCTTGTCTTGTTCCATCTGCTGGGAATATGCGTTTTCTTCGTAAACAACAAAAAGGGTTGGATATTTAGAGAGTGTCCAAGCTATAGCTTGGGTAATAACCGCTGTTGATAGACGCTTATCATTCATTTCCATAAATAGTGAAGTGCGAACAGAAGATAGGTCACCACTGTTCACGCTATTGCTTAGCGAGCGTGATGGGGTAAACCCTGTTAAATCAACAGATGAAAAATCAGCGCTCATTGTGTTTTCCTTTGTACTTTTGGCTTCTTCGTGGCTTGTTGTCGAACTAGAGGCCGGGCGGGAAAAACCTGCGATACCTCGTTCTGTTAGGTGACTTTTCACCTGAATAAGGTGCTCTAATCGTTTTAAACAGAAATTTTCTTCTGCCATATGGAGTTGCAAGGCGAAATAAGCACCCCCTTCCCGTTCCCACTTATAACTGTCTTCACTAATTGGATCCGTGGTGCTATTAGTTCGGTATTCTTCGAAAAGCGCACGTTTGTCATCTGGCAATGCAGACAATATTTGGCGGAGTAACTCCGCTTTAAAATCTCTGCTTTTTATAAAGTCGATGATTTCCGCTTTAAACTCTTCTGCTGTTAAATTTAGTGCAACAAATTCCGTAGATTCTGTCATGGTATCTGGCCTCAAAAGACCGGCTGATAATTTCAGTCGATCAGTAACGGGTTAAAACTGTAAAATGGCTTCCAGTTCTTGCTTGATAACACGAATTTCGTCGATATCAATTTTTGCTTGAGCAATAGCATTTTCTCGCTGAGTCTGGTTTTCAACTTTTTGTTCTAGATCGGCAAGAATGTCAGCAAATTTAGTGCTAAATTCGCCTTCCAAGAATGCAAGGTAGTTATCAATTAGCTTGTCCTTGTCTTCTCTGATACGTTGAATAGCGTTACTCTTTAAAGAAGCAAACTGATTGCGGATTACGATAATCCGTTCCTTCCAAAGTTCTGGAAGATCAACATATTCTTTATTGCCATATACTTTAACAGTCTCTGTATCTCCCCAAGTCCAAGGCTTATACCATTTCGAAGTACTTCTTTCGTATGAATCAACCACCACTCTTTTGGTTTGCACTTCATCACTTTTCAATTCAATATTGAGAGAGAAAGAGCTTATAGATTTCTTCAGTGACTGAAATACGGGTAACTCCAATGTTCGACTCTCAGGAAACAGTTGCGCTATATGATTTTGATACTCTTGATGCAACTCCTGTTTAATAATTTCTTGTGAGTTCAAGAATGCCTTCTCGTACTCGTTTATGCTGCGATTAAACAGAAATTTAATATCTTTAGATGCAACATCGATTTTCGATTCTGCCTCTCTACTACTGACATCACCGATAAACAAGTCGCCCAATTCTCCGATACGTGAGAGGACGTCTATTTCTAAATCATTTAGATCATTGTGCACGTCCATCGGCAAATCCCGGCCTTCTTTTTTCAACTGTTCTTTGTAGGCCTGTGTATTGAAGCCCTGGTTACGGCGCACTTTTAGATTATGAATTTCTGACTGAAGTATTGAAAGTGCGTGTTCATCAATCTCCAGTTGTTTGATTAACTCGGCCTCTTGCATTCCACATTCAATCGCTGCGGTCATGGCCAAATGAGCGCGGTTGAGTCGCATTGGAAAGCTGTATTTATTGATGTACTCATCGATAGTGGCTTCAACACCAGGTAAGCCACTGTTCAGAAGAGCACGCCACATCGCTTTGTCTTGTAAAGCGTCATCATTTTGCGCCTTTTCCTGCATAGTTGACATTACAGAGGTACTGACCGACATATATTGCGGGAACGCCATACTTGGTTCTTCAAGCAACAGGTCGGCAATATTTGTTTTATCGTTACGCTCTGCACGGGTCAATTCACCTTGCTTGCGCAGCAGATAAGCCATCCGCGCAGAAACAGGGAAGAGGTTAGGGTCGTGAATACCATTCTCTTCGAGATAGCTTTTCACGCGATTTAGCGCTTCTCCAATGTCTTCCCCTTTTTCTGGGTCGAACATGTCCATCTTGTTCACCACAAACAGGAAACGATCCTTACTTTGCTTACCGCCTTTACTCATTGTGTCTGAAACAAGTCTTAGTAACTGAGCATCATCGTTTGTACCTAATTGCGTTCCATTCAAAACATAAATAATAAGTGGATTACGCTTCGAATCCTGAATAAATCCCAGTGTCGTACGCTGGTGTTCCGGGTCTTGGCTGTTATTAGGCCCCGGGGTATCGGTCAGCACGAGACGGACATTGTTGTTTTCTTTGATAGCGCGGATATTACCTGTCAACCTGATGGTTTTGGTTTCACAGTCAGAGTTCCACTCCTTCATGATTGCCAAGTCAACATCATCCATATGCTTAATGCAATTGCCATTGCGGTCGAAACGTTCGCCGTAAAAAGTGTCGCCTTTGGATTTGTCGTCAAAAATGTGGGCAATGGTCGCAGTTGTTGCTTCGTTCGCAGCGGGCAGCAAGTCTTGCCCCAGTATAGCGTTAATAAAGGTAGATTTGCCTGAAGACATGGTGGCAACCACATACGCATCAAACTCATTGTTCAATGCGTCTTCGAAGTCTTGCTTGGCTTTTAGGTCGCTATTCGCTAAGTAATCCGCAAACTTTGGTGACTTTTCACTGACACGTGTCATTAGGGCTTTGATTTTTTCCAGGCGCTCTTCAGAAGGCACAACAGGATTGAATTTCAGTTCAACACACATACCTTTTTGGATTGCATTGCTGGCAGCTTCTTTAATGTCATTGAAGTCCGATTCTACGCCTGTGAATTCAATAAAGAAGTCGTTACTTCCATTAAACAGTGCCTGCAGGTCATCAAAAATCTGTTCTACCCACAGTTGTAAGCGTTTAGAGCTATATGCCGTGATGTTCGAACTTTCAGATGGTGAATGACCATTAATGAGAAATTCGGTTTCTACTAAAAATGGGTTATGAGTTATAGCGATGTGATTCATAGGGAAGTCTCGTTTCGATTTGATATTGATTGTTTGTTTTAATCAGGCAACATTTATACTGCACCCATGATGAGAGCGTTCACCGTACTTAAGCCGGTGTAGTCAACAAAGGCATGCAGCTCTTCTTTACTCATCGCAGGAATTTTTCCTTTTGATATTTTTACGAGCCTTCTTCGCACATTTTTCTTCAACACTTGTGGCACGCCTACTGCTGCACTTCTGAAGTGGAAAGGGTTTTCTCGAAAACGCTCTAATTCAGCTCTAAGGATATTTTGCTCTGTGCGCCGCAGTTCAACGTTATTCAGTAATTTTTTTGCTATCAAGGCGGACTGTGCCATCAGAGGTATAATTTGGGCTTTATTGTAACCGAACCCTTCCAGATATTTGCGCGCTAAAGTTACATAATGTTTGGCGGTTTCACCTTTTTCTTCGTCCAATTCATCGACTTTGTTTAGCGCAAAGATCACAGTCTGTTTTGGATTTATTTCACGAATGGTACGAATGATCTCTGCGTCATCATTAGTACCGAGCTGTGTTGCATTTAGCACGAAAAGGATTGGGCTTGCCGGATAAGCCTTTACGGCATTTATAAACTTTTCTTTATGGCGAATATCCATGCTGTTATTGGCTCCCGGAGTGTCGATTAACGTGTACCCTGCCAGCATTGAAGGTAGTATTCTCCCTGAGAGCGGAACGGCTATATCAATGCTTGCGATTTTGTCTGATCGGTTCCATAGCCTGATTTTCTCAGGGCATAGGGTGTTACTTGTTTCAACAACGCTTCCTGTGTGGCAATAAGCTTTTACACTAGATTTAGTATTCACGGTTACGATTATGCGAGCAACTTTGGCGGTCGTCGCCTCGTTGCCTGTAGGTAGTAACTCTTTACCAATAAGGGCATTAATTACAGAGGATTTTCCTGCACTCATAGATGCCGCAACGAGTATGAATTTTGGGGAGGGCTTCATAACATTTCGTCTTCCATTTCGATGTTTACCTGGTCTAACCAAGACCTAAGATTTTTGCGTATGTATGTATCGAGCTCACACGGAGAGATAACTCGAATATTAGGTATCCAATATTGAATAATTGGTGCTATTTGATTGTAATTCCATGCTGAAGATGAAATAACGAGAGTTCCATCCTGACGTTTTTCAATGATTTTTTGTTTTGGCAAAAGTGCTTTACGTTCAAAGTAAAATGCAACGTCGCGCGACACTTCAAGAGTGACGTTAAAAAAGGGCTGCCCAAACCAAATGGTGTCTTGTCCTTTAATTTTCTCAACAATCGATGGCTCATAGTCAAAGCACTCTTTTTGGATGCACATGAACTTAATACGAGCAAGTGAGAAAGTTTTGAGTATGCCTTCTGAAGTTGCTGCTAAGTACCAACTGCCATGGCTGTAAACCATGAGATATGGTGAAACCATCCGAGACTTATCTTTGTATAAGAAGCTAACGTTTCTTCGATTTTTAATCGCAGCTTCAAAGGTTTTATGAAGCGAAGAAATAAAGTCAGCCTCAAGAGGTTGTTCTTGAAAGTGATAACAATCGCTGGTTGAGTCATTAATAAAACTGCGAAGAAACTGAGCAGCTTTAAGCGGAAGTGCTTTTTTCAGCCCAAGATCATCAACCAAGCGAACAAGATCTTGTTCGTTATATTGGCTCCGAGCAGATGCCGAAAGCAGGTAATTTCCTGTGTTTGGACAACGCTCGAGAATAGAACGCAACCGGTTAAAATCCCGGTAAATTGTTTTCGTACTGACATGAAATTTTTCAGCCAATTCAGCAATATTTAATGCCTGTCCAGCATAAGCCATGGCGGTAATGTTGGCTAAACGGTTTGCAAGAATGTTGCTTTTCATAAAATTTAGGTCGAATGCTTTAAAGAATATCGCATATATTACACAAAGGGTGAGACAGGTTGTGTCCCTTGGAAACTTTAATTTTCATTTTTCCTGATTAATTTTAGAATTTATGATTTTGCTCACTATCACACAGAAAAGAAAACCAAATTTATTGATTATTTTGTAAGATTAGGTTTCCACTAACGAGTATATAGCATCCCCTATATCTGATCTGCGCCATCCATCATTAGTTCAACAACAGCAGGCACAATACTCATAGTAATATCACGAAGTTGTTCCCGGTTCACTTAGTGCCTTTAAGCCGACAAGCCATTGAGATCTTAAAACAGATCTATCAATTCAGCGGCAACCATGAGCTGATCTTTATCGGTGATCATAACCCTAGAAAGCCAATGAGTGAAAATACGGTAAACAACGCATTCCGCGGCATGATGAGCCGATATTGTATGAGAAGGAATTTAATTCAGCATGGATTGAAATTCAGCTCGCGCATATCGATAAGAATGCGATCCGTGGTACGTATAATCATGTTTAGTATATGGATGGACGTTGGGAAATGATGCAGTGGTATATGACTATATAGATGAGTTGGAGTGGGGAGTAGGAAATACGGTAAATTATTAGATAATCTAAATAGCCTTCCACACATAAATATGTATAGATGGCTTGATCTAATGGACTATATTTGCGATCTCATGCAATTTATATCAAAAATAAATGAGGGAAGTGGGCACTTTTAAGCAGATGGTAATCCAAGCTTGCCAAAGAATGCACGGTTATTGCTGGTTTTTATAAAGTGAGATCATCACGGGTATTAGATGCTTCACCGCCTTTACTGGTACCAAAAGGTGGGTTTGCTAAAATAACATTAGCTTGTTTTAATGATTTACCTGCCTCACCTAAGGAATTTCCTAAGTGAACTACGCCTTCGTTATCTCCTTCCATGCTATGGAGTAAGCAGTTCATTAAGGCTAAACGTCGGGTGTTGGGGACCAATTCGACGCCGACAAAGGCTTTGTTTTTTTGAAAATCAGCGTCTTTCACGCTTAAGTCTATATAGTCATAAGTTTGTTCACGCATGTAGATAATCGCAGCAACCAGGAATCCAGCTGTACCGCAGCACCCGTAACATTCTGGTGACAAGGGCTTGGGGTCAGGATTTTTCTGCATTGTAGTCGATTTTCACTTTGTCCATAGGTTACCATTCTAAGTGGTGACATTTCAGTGTTTTTTGTCACCACCCAATACGACTATTCACTGTTGTTAAACACAACATTCTAGCAAGCAATTACTAGGAGATAATCTCTATGCTCAAATATGCTGCGAAGCAATTTGAGCTAGAAATTTCTGAGAGTTGGTTGTGATTAATAAATCCGATCAAACATTTTTTTAAGGTAGATGCTCCCCCCATCGTCCATAAATAGCACGTGTTTGTCTACCAGATCCTGTTTATCTATCCCCCATTGAAGTTGCGCGTATTTTGTCGGCGACAAAATAAAACTGTTAAGAATCACATCAGGGTTAGCAAAACGCTTTTCAATATCTTTAATGCGACTATGGAACATAACTTTATCGCTAGCAGGGCCTTCATGGAGCAATCCATGCGGCTCAATGAAGGTAACATATTCCTTGCCGCCAACAATCTTCCACAGAATAAAGTCGGGGTGAAAATTCCCCGCTTCAAAAAAGCCGACACCTTTACCACGGCTCTGATTGCGTAGCAAAAAGAGTTCCGCTCCATCTTTTTGAAGCTGCTGAGTATTTAATTCTGCCCATTCTTTAAGATCCGTTACAAACTGGAATTCACTATCATTTAACGCAACAGGAAGAATCGTAATTTTTCCACCCTTTTTGATATGAAAGAGTGGCTGAAACATATGCATTCCAAATTTACACGCCTGTAGGTCACCGGCTTTTAACAGCGTTTTCTTGTTGTCTTCAAGTTCCTTTTTAAGTGTTTCAATGGCAAGGATTACCTGATCTTCACTACCATCAACAATGAGTTGATAGAACTCTTCTTGGGGAATGTTGTCATCTTGCGGAGTGAGCTCTCTTAACTCTAGACGCGGTTCAATAAATGACCGTTTACAATAATTGTAATAGTGTTCTACAAACCGCTTCAGTAATTCAGTAGCCACCTGTTGCAACAAAGCAACACCAGCAAAATCTTTTGGCACCAAACGGTCTGTAGGCAAAAAGAGGCTGTACCATGCATTATCAGAAAGCAGCTTTTGAATACCTCCTTTATCAATGTTTAAGTTGTACCAACTTCGTGCGCGTTTGAACTGCTCAAGATCAAAATATAGTTGGTCGAAATTCAGAAGCGCAATATGTTTATCTTCCAACTTTACATCATCTTTTTTGGCCGCATCATTCGTTTGTTTTGAGTGAATGGATTGAATACGCGGATACCAATCAGATACCACCGGATGAAGCTCTAGGTACTTAGTAAGCAGCCCAAGAGTGGGGACTGGCGCGTCTTTTTTAAAGTCATATTCTTTTCCGTCATCTGCTTTACGTTTTGGGCGGATAATTTGGAGCTTCTTACCGAAGTCATAGGTAACGTTTAGCGGTATGGTGAACACACGCCTCCGCTCATTGCCGGGCAGACCTTCATCAGCAAGGAATTGACGGAATTTTTCCATAAAATCAGCTTCCACACCAAATACGTTCAGCGTTTCTAGCTCCTCAATATATTGAGGAATCGCTGGTGCATAGGCATGACCACTTCGCTTAAGACTCCAATCGTATCCCTTAAGGCGAACACCACGTCCAAAAAGCTGAATAATCTGCGCACCTTCGCTTTTACCCACATGCATTAAACCAAGTGTACTCACTCGCCAGCAGTCCCAGCCTTCGACAAACTTTTTTGAACCGATCAATAAGTTGACTGGTGAGGATGAATCCTTAACCGTATCGAATGTTGCTTCCGAAAAATCGCTATCGTCTACCGTCAGCGATAAATTATTTTGTTTGGTTACATTTTCAATATGCTCTGCAAGCGCTTTGGCGTCACCGACATTAATTAACCCAAACGGGGTTTCTGATGTACCAACACGCAGTGCAATCTCCCCTGATTCGCCTTTTATGCGATCAAGTACCAAGTGGCCTCCGCTATTGGTATTGAAAAGACGTTTAAGAATATGAATGTAGATGTTATCATACGTGAGGCCGGCATTTATTTTTTTGGCCAGCCACGTAAATGAACCTTCAAAAATATCAACCCCATTGCTGTCCAGCAGGCCTGTATCTTGCCCTTTACCGAGTAAGATTTCCTTCATGCGTCTACAGGCGTTTTCTTTGTTTGAGAGAAAATCAGCAATAAACGAAATGATTTGTGCTACATCGGTTGCAACAGTTTGCTCGTCTTTCCTGAGTTTGCCTCCAGTTACCGTACTCCCGACAAACACCCATAACGGCTTTTCTATGTTAAATGGCCGCAAAACTTGGCTTTTTTCCGCAAAGATATCAAGCTGCTGGTAGAACTTTAGCAAGCAAGCGGTTAAATAGATCGCTTTAGTTTCCTCAAAAGAATTAGGCAGGTTAAGGATTTGGTAATCTTTGCCAAAACCATCTTCATAAAACCAGCGGTATGAGTAATCAAACACAACGGTTTTTGCATAATCGTCTTCGTGCCCCGTGCCAGAAACGGCTTGATCAAAGGTAGCGGAGTATTCGAAGGTAAAGCCTTTTTCACACAGCATGGCGCGGTTTTTAAACCATGCGTTTTCATCGGCTTTGGCGTTTTTCCCTGAAAGACCGCGATGCCCCTCATCAACCAGCAGAAGGTTTTGATCACCAAGGCTGCGGGTAGCGATGGTATTTGGGCCTCCTTTATCGCCTAGTTTGGTAATTTCCAGAACGTCTACCCTGGAAAGCCCCTGTGCTTGGGTAAATAAGCCGTGACCTTCTTTAGAAAAGTTAGATGCGCCAATATTGCTTTCAGCAAACTCGGCAATATGCTGTTCACTCAATCGCTCATTGGGTGAAATAAGAATCGCTCGGGATAAATTTTTTTCTTTACCGTACTGTTTAGCGTAATGTTTATATTGCAAGTAATTCACATGCATAAGCAGCGTTTTGCCAGAGCCGGTGGCATTCTGCAAAGAGAGTTTATTTAGCTCGTCCTCGTTGAAATAACCCATATTCGCAAAATCAGGCCAACGGTCATTAAAGCGGTCAACATACTCATTCAAGGATGCAAGTAAAGACTCCCGGTTACTGAAATAACGGTCGAGATAAATTTCCACAAATAAAAGCGAAAGCCACTGATAATACTTCCACACCACGGGGCGATGACGTTTCGCATTGATTGCTTGCGTGTAATGGACAATATTTTCCTCATAGGCCAATAGCTGAACTTTGCTCAGTTCAGCAGCATTACCCGCAAATAGCTTGCTTGCGGTGAGTGTGTGGTAAAAATGGTGCAGGTTATCTTTATCCAGCCCTTCTAACCTCGGGTCACGAATAGGCTCTGCCAATTGGTGAAACGGGCGCTTTTTGGCTTTTTTATCGAGCGGATCAATACCGAACAAACTCATTAGCCATTGGTTCAATAGCAGCTTGTCTCTGAACTTATGCTGCTTTAGCGCTTGAGATTTTGCTTTTGCCTTCGCCATTAAGCCTCTCCCTCAACTGCCCACATCAGTTTATGGAAGCTCTCTTCAATAAGGCGTACTTTCCAGCGCTCTTCATCTTTTTTTAGGTTGGGCAAATTGTTAGAGCCATTGACATAGATAACATCAAACTCAGCAGATTCACGGCTGGATATCTGATACTTTTTAAACCACTCATCCAGCATCAGGTTATCTTCTTCCAAATTGCCGGTGAGCTTACGCCACACAATGAGCACTTTTTCTTTCTGGCCATTATTAGGATTCATTGGGTCTACAGGCACCCAGCCTTCCAATTTACGGAACCACCATTTCCCATCAGCAGCCAGCTTAATTTTTCCATCAACAACTAGCTTGGTGTGCAGGTCTTCTGGCAATTCTGGGTCGGGCTTGCGGGTAAAGCTGGCGGTAAACGTCTGCGGGGCATCCATGTGCTCAAGGCGCAAGCCAAGCAGGTAATTGAAGGTTTCAATAAGGTCGATATTTTGTTGAATTTGCTCATCGCTACCGGGCTTTTTCACCACAAGCGAGTAACTCGTTGGATCGGCAAAGGCGTCGATATTGAGTAAGCTTTGACTGCCACGGGTTTCCACATCCAGCAGATAGCGGAGCATGTAATCCTCTTTGAGTGATGGGTTGTTCTCGATGGCTTTGTTGCGAACAAGATTGTCATCAAAGACAAGGTTGTTTAGGGTGTCTTCGTAGGATTCGAGGCGGATGTATTTGATAAGAATAGACGATGATTTACCTGACTTAATTGGTTTCCCGGCTTGCCAGTCTGATGAATAGCTCGTATTCACAATTCGCTTTTTCAAAACTGAATTAAAGTATTCTCCCATTTCAGTTAAGACGAATTTTCTTTTATTTTCAGGACGATTCAAGTTCAAGATAGCATGAGCAATTGTCCCTGATCCCGCGAAGATATCAATAATAGTTGCATTATCAGGTGTTAACATATGAACAAGTCGCTCAAATAACTTCACTGGTTTCTTTCCATTATCAAATGAAACACCACCCTCATTGTGTGAATTATTAATGCCGATATCATCCCAGATATCCCCTTTTATCTTTGCTGGAACCTTCTCTCCATCAACCTCTTTAAGATAATTCGATGCAAACAATACTTCTTTGCCATCTAAAGCAATCTTATTCATCCCAGTAGCAGTCACCACAGTTCTAAATTTACCATCTCGTGGTAAATCATAAAGGCTATCATTTTTTGCTCGTTGATAGATTTTTTCTGCATTATTTATACAAAACTTGTTAAACGCATCTTTATTATTTACATCTACACCCTCTCCAATAGCAGCTTGTCTTAATGAGCATCTCGTCCAATCTTCAGGGTTATCCGAATGATTGCGATATAAAAAGCTATCATAGCGATCAAAGGCTTCAAACCAGTCACATTGTTCAAAAACAGGATTTATCCGAGCTTTATCTGATAAATTTGAAAGCGTTATATACTCCTTTATCTTTGGAGGCTTTCTATCAGCATGAGACATTTTCATCCCGCTCATGTGCGACATTTTAACGGCAATAGTTGAGACAGGAGCTATTTGATGCTGTGAAAGAATAGATGATAAGTTGCTGAACTCTATGTCATTGATATTAAAGGAAAGCCAAGCTGTTGATTTAAAGAATGGTTTTATACTTTCTAATCTTTCATTGATCATAGTTGCCCATGAAGAGTGAGAATAATTGTCTTTATAATGAAAACCATCATCCCCTGTATTGTAAGGAGGATCTGTAATCAGTGCATCAATACTTCCTCTATATCTTTCAGATAATAGTCTTATTGCTTGTGCATTTTCAGATGAAACAAGCAGGCCATCACACTGCTCATCAAAATCCTCAATGGAAGAAATCAACTTTTCCTTAAAATCACTATCAAAAAATGCGGTATCCAATACCAGCTTATCGTTGGCTTTCAGGAAGTCCGCCGTCAGCGGAACCGAATAGGCAGGTGAGCCCATACCCGGCAGTACTCCGGCGCCGTCCTTTATCTCATCAATGGCGAAGAGTTTTACCCACTCTTCACGCTGTGAATCGTTAGTAGCAATTTCTTCGTACAAATCTACGGAAATGCGATCCAGCGTAATGCAGTAGTTGGTCTCGGTAACAAACTTCTTTTTTAGCCAGAGTTTCTTCTGAAAGTTTTCCAGCTGGGCAAGGAAGTCGATCAGCTTGGTGGCAATCTTGCGGATCACCTTGAGCTTGGTCAGATAGTTTTCCACGGCAGGGGCATCGGCATTTTCAATATCATCCAGGTGCATCACCTCGTTTTTGATATAAAAATCCAGTTCACGCTTTAAGAAGCCTGCAAGATCTTTATGAATGAAGTAATCACAGGTGTTGCGAGCCGTGTACTGGTTGATATATTTCGCCAGTAACGGTCTGTTAGTTATTTTGTCAGTGGGTGCCAGTAGCGAAAGAGCGTCGAGGTAATCTTTTGTGTTTTCTAATGTAGCAATGGCCGCAATCACTTTTTCGGTAATCGCCAGATTCGGCATATCCCTTTTGTTGAGGCTTTTTCCGAATTTAGCCTTTAGCGCCTTTTCTGTTTCAGAATCAACGTCGTTCTTGCCGCCGGGGAGCGCTTTGTATTCAAAGTTGATCACCAACTCGTTGGCATCATTGAATTCAATTGGGGTTTCCTCGTGCAGAACGAAAAACCGCTTTTTATCTTCAGCGGCTTTTACATTGTCGTGCTCACCTTCGCTGGCCTCGACAATACGGAAATGCACTTTTAGATTGTTTGGTAATTCCAGTGGCGCAGCTGATTTTTGGTTGTCTAATACTTCTTTAGCTTTAGCAAGGTCAAAGGTGAAGTTGGTAAAATACTCTGCTGTTTTTATGTAGTACTGGTCTGCATTGGCCCAGTGCAACTTAACTTCTTCACCGTTGTAGGGAATGGCAAACGGCGCTGCTTTGCCAGCGTTTTCGCGGGCGTAGTAACGGCGCGAAATAAAATCACCTTCATCGTAGTAGCGCTCAAAAAAGCGGTACAAATGGTCGTACACATCGGCCTCTGCAGTGGCACTTTCTTTTAAGGTATCGTATTTCACTTTAGCGGCTAATACCTTGGGCGAGTTCTCAGGGTCTGCAACACCATATTCTTTGGCGGCTTCAATTTCTTTTTGAATGTTGGCTTGTAGTTCGGTTTTTCTATTCTCATCCACCTGCCCAAAAGCATCTTCAATGATTTGCAGTAAGTCTTTATCGATAAACGATGTGACCTGCTGTGATTTTGCCTGCATGATGCGGTAAAAACCAAAGTCTAGGTCTGGCTGGTCAAGCTGAAATAGCTCAGTTAGCTTGCCCATGAGTTTGCTTCTGAGTTTTTGTGTGGTTGCCACTGAATTTTCTCCTAAATAATTACTTCACCATCCAGCGGATAGTAAAAAGATGTTCTGTTTGTGTCGTTTGCGTGAGCCGTTCCTGCAGCGCTTCAATCAGTTCATCGCGCTTGACCATGATCTCGTCTTCTACATCAAAAATTTGCTGACGTTGACGGTGTTGTTGGCGCTCTAAATCGCGCAGCTGATTTTGCAGAACGGATTTCTGGCAACGTCGGCAATACGTAGCTTGTGTTCTCCCATCATGCGGGCTAGGTGGCAGCGGATCATGGTTGTGGCTCTTGCTGAATAGTTCAAATATAGGAAGAGTATAAATATATCACGAATTGCTGATTAACGTGGTAATTTGTAATTTTAAATTACATTTTTTAGCTTAAACTCTCATTTTAAATTATTTGGACTAAAGTGAATATTCAAGCATGGGGGACTGGTAGATAAATTTTCTTTGTCAACCAAACAACACATAATCATCCATGATCCTCACTAGCCCCCAGTTCTCCATTTGTCTGTCAATTAGTTATTCCTTCGACAGTTCTTCAGTTTTCATCTTCAGGGCATTCAGCCAATCATCTAAAGGAAAACCCAGCATCAAATCATACCAGTACAGCCACATCACTTTATGGCGTAGATCAGGTTCATTGAACTGGTTGAATAGGCTAATCAGTTTATTAGCAAATGAAAGTTGTCCAAGGCGAACGCATTCGCTGAGAAGAACCTCCTCTAACATGGGTGATAACGTAGCAGACGGTTATCAACCATTAACTCACATCCATATCAAACTGTACTGATAATGGCTCAGGGAACGTTCTACCGTCGATTAAACGGTACAGACATAGCGGGTGTGCTGTCGGTGCCAGGAAAGCGTATATCTGCTAGCATCCGCTGGACTATTCTTGATATAGGGATATTAGATGCCGTGATTGATAGTGAATTTAGTAAAGCCATTTAGCTTGTATTGATAACGGCGTAGCTATGCCTCATGAGAGTCATGATACTTTTTCATTGTTGGGTTTCCGGTGTGATTTAAATGTTGGTGCTATCAGCGCAGAAAGGGTAGCGGTACGATGGTTATGCTCTGGACTCGGCAAGCTTTGGCACAAGCGGCACTCACGTATCGTTATGGCGAAGAGCATCAACCCATTACTGAAGAACAAGTATTACAGCCTCGCCGATGGGAGGATAAGAAAGATGATCTGTGGACGGTATATCAACGTTTGCAGGAGAATTTAATTAAAGGGGGATTATTAGGCAGAAATGCTAAAGGCAAGCGAGCTCGCACTCGTTCTGTGAATGGTATCGATGGGGATATCAAATTGAATAAGGCGCTATGGGTGATGACTGAAAAAATATATGAGTGCTTTTCTCGTAGGGATAAGGTATAACGATATCAGCATATTACAGCTGAAAAGTAATATGCTGATATATCATTTCGATATGAATAATGGATTATCTAAATAATTAAATTTTATTGTTTAAAGACTTGTTCTTGATGCCAATTGATAAATGTATCGTTGGGATATTCTAAGGGGTTTTTAGGCAAATATATTAGTTTATTTGCAAACTGCCAAAATAGTTGTTCTACCATTTGGCTACCATTAACTCCATTAGAAACGAGTAATTTCATACTATCATCAATACTGATAGCTCCCATATCAAATGCAGAATGGTGTAATGCACACAATGCAATTCCATTATCCGTAGTACATGGCCCCCCAAACTGTTTCCATTTAATATGAGCTGCTTCTAAGCCAACGACAGCACTATCATAACGTAGGTTATAGCCGCATATAGCACATTGATAATTGTAGGCCCGAAGAGTATTTTTTCTGAAGGCAGGGTCACGGTTTTTGCGAATTTCTTGTAGAGGAAAATCGAGGCGGTTAGCTATGATATCTTGAACATTTTCAGGAAAGTGCTCACTTAAAATTTGTTGCGCTAATTTATCTATTAGGCTTGGTTTATGCAGAAGGAGCTGATAGCTTTCTTGATTAAATCCACCTAACACATTTTGCTTGATGAGCTCATTTTTTGATGGCTGTTTATTATTTTTTTGTAAGGACCATTCTTCGGGCGATTCTAAATCCCAAAATCCATCACGAGCTAATCGCCAAAAGGGCATATTAGGGTAATGCTCTCTGCGAGATGGACCAAAACTAACAAGTAGTTCTAATAGCTGTTGATGGATCTCATTTCCATAATTAAATAGTCGATCATGTCCTTTTCGGTACTCTGAAAGTGTTAATAGGAGTAATAACGGTTTATGAGGAGCTCTTTGATCGCCTTTACGCCATATTGAGATATTAGAAACTTTATGTTGTAGTGTTTTTTGAGTACACATAGTGATTTTTACTTATCTTGCCATTCACTTAATATAGTTATTGCCTATAAAAATCAGATGATTATTAATACATTATTCATTGATTAAATGCAAAAGGGGATTAAATGATTTTAGGGAACAATAGTTGCTTATAACCAATTTCCATTTTTTCTATGAAATCAGCACTAATTTCAGGAAATCCTGATATTAGTATTTCTTTTTCTTTTATTTTAAATAGGTTATATAAATAGCTGTCAGAAATGAGCTCAACATGCACTGAAGGAAAAGGTCTATTTTTTATGATCTTTTTGTTCAGCTCATTATCATCGATCATATTGTACTGATCGCCAGTTATATCGATCACAATATCGTCGATTTCTAGCCAATAATGGCTTATTTCTTCCCCTTTGCCTGTTGCTGCGGAGACACCTTTTAGTTCTAGATTTGGCCATTTTTTTAGAAAATGGTATGCTAAAAGCATCGAGGAAAGCTTACAGCTCATAATCGGAAAGCAATCTATTACAAGTTCTGTATTTGATTTATCACAGTTATTAAGTAGTTCTCGAAATTTTAATGCTTCTTTACTGATCTCATTTATTGTTTTCATGGTGTTGACTTATTGGCATGTTTTAGGCTGACAAAGTATAAACCAAATATTGTCCTAATTTTTATATCTATCAATACAATGTTTTCAATATGGGTACATTTACGGGTATAAAAATAACCAATAAAAATATATTATTTAAATTTCATGTTGTTAGTCTTGTTATTCGAGTCCGGCCTTGGCACCAAAAATCAGACGCTAAAAGCGTCTTTTTTATGTCTGGAATCCCTGACATATTAGTATTTTCCCTGCTTTTCAAGCTTCCAATGTATACTCAATTGCATCAAGTTAAAGAAGAACAGAAAAAGAATTTAATACATTCGACAAGCTTCTCTGTGATCAGCGCGCGACCAATAAGAAGTGATCAGGCATAGCTGTCGAGTCCATTAAAGGCATGGATACGACAGGGAGTTTTGATATTGCGACACAATTATAACAGTATGTGATAACGATTGTGTGCAATGTAACACAGTGAAGCTTAATTGATTAGAACTCTACTTATAATATAACTAGCCAGTTCCTACTACTCAGTTAGTGAATAGTGCAAACCTATCAGTGATTATGAAAAGCTTACCAAAGAGAATAAATTCACTTTTCTTTCTATCATTGTTTAATGTATATCGAATTAAGATAATAAATGGTTATGAAGGAAATATAGATATTATTATTTATCCAAAACATAAAAAATAGTTACATGATTATTCTAATAATAAGTAGTTATCAGATATTCTAATTTTAGTATTTACAAGTATAACATTACGATAATTAACTTTATTTAATAACTAATAGATTAATTTAAGTGAGATTTAATATATTAAGTTGAGTTAAGTATCTCAATATTGATTGTGAGTAAAATGTTTTTTTTGCTACTTACTTTTAACAAATAAAAATTTCTTTTCTGAAAGAAGAGATTCAAATAATTAGGTAATAATACTTAATTTATTTGTGTGTGAAAATATAACCATACAATTATGTTGGTGTTCTGTTTTAGACGGGTAAATAAGGACTTAATAATAGAATTTATTAGACAATAATTCTATTGTTATTTTTTTGATTTAAAAAGTTATCTGGATTAGTAATATTAAATGTAATTATTGATATATATTTATTCCATACTTTTCTCCATGTTTGTTTCAGGATTGTTAATAAAATTAAATATGTGTATTTTTTACGTGTTTTACGTGTAATTTTGATGTTTCTTATTGAATATCAATGACCAAGAATAGTCTTAATTTGTGGTAAATAATATTATTTTTAATCACAATGCGAGTATCAATAAATTAATCTTCTGCTCATATGCGGATTATCCTAATTTGCTTTTTAGTTTATTACACTTGTTATTGATCGTTTTTTGATGTTTTTTGATCTTTTATCCCTATATTTCATTAAAAATAATTACTATTTTTTATTTAACCTTAAGTTTTTTTACAAATTGAAAAGAAATATTTCAAGTTATAGTATGTGCGTAACGAAATTTGGTGGAGTAATTAGAAAATATAAATTAATTATTCCATTAATAATATCTAGGTAATTAGATAAAGGTTTTTTAAATATCTTAATCTAATAAAGATAAGCTCTACTATTTTAAAAAATGACGTTAGTCAGATATTAACTTACTTTTGAGGTATACATAATGACATTTAAGAAATTAAGCATCGTTGGCGCTGCAGTTGCATTATCTTTAGCATCTTTCGGTTCTATTGCTGATAATAATGGCGTAGTTAACTTCGTTGGTTCAGTTGTTGATTCTCCATGTAACATCGCTGACGAAAGTTTAAATCAAACAGTTAAATTTGGTGAAATTTCTCGTGTGTTCTTAGAGCAAGGTAATGAAAGAGAAAGAGCATTCACTATTAAATTAGAACAGTGTAACTTCGACAAATTCAAAAAAGATGAAAATGGCGACTGGTTACCTGTTAAAACTATGAAAATCCAATTTGACGGACGTTCATATGCAGATGCAACAAATACACTGTTAGCAACTGACAGAACTAAAGCTAACAACGTTGGTATCGCTATCGATACTTACAAATTTGGTGAAGCTACTGATATCTTAGCTAAAATGCGTAACAAACAAGGTACTAACGTACTTGAGTTCACTGCTTTAGCTAAAGCTGTTGATGCATCTAAAGAAGTTAAAGAAGGCGAATTTTCTGCTATCGCTGACTTCCGTATTTCATACGAATAATGCACCAATATATGTATAGGGGATTTTCCCCTATACATATTTAAATAATGGTAATGAGATGATGAAATTTAATAAAAATAAGTATCTGACTATTTTAAATACGATGGGAGTACTATTTTTTGTATCATCAGTCTCTTTTGCTTTTGATGACGTGGTAAAACCCAAAGTTCTCAAAGGCAATGCATCATTAGTTGGCTCAATTATAGCATCGCCTTGCTCTATTGAAATGGAAGATCGTTATCAATACATCCAATTTGGAGATATATCGTTATCTGCCATTGATAATAAAGTAAAAAGAGAAAATTTAAGAAAGAAATTTTATATAAGATTATCGAGTTGTGTTAGTCAATATAGTGATACAGATAAGAAAGCATTAAATATTCAATTTAATGGATTAGAAGCTAATAATGATTCTATATTTTCGATGTCTGGAAGCTCTAATGGACTAGGTTTTTATATTTTAGATGAAGATGAGAATATAATTACCCCTAATAAGCCTTATTATATTGATCATCTTATATATCATACTAAAGATGCAAAAAGAGAACCTATATTAAATTATCAAATTGAACTTGCTTTTACTAATCAAATAATAGAAGCAGGAAAGCACTCTGCATTTGTGTATTTTTCAATCGATTATAAATAGATAATAAATTTATTTTTTTGATCACATTATCACGGTGAATGAATATGCTAATTTCAAAAAATATGGCAAAAGTAGTTTTATTACTCACAATGTCACCGTGCTTCTATGCTTATTCTGTCGAATTTAATACAGATATTCTTGATGCTTCCGATGCTGCAAATATTGATATCAGCCAATTTAATAGTGCTGGCTATATTATGCCAGGGGATTACCATCTTACTATTTTTAGTAATGGTGAAAGGATCGGTCCTAGTCAAAAAGTCTCTGTTTATCCAATTGAAAAAACAGCATCTTCAGAAAATATATTTAATACTGTCTGTGTGCCTAGTAATAATCTTGAAAAATTAGGATTAACAGAAGAAGCAGAAAAAAAAGTTCTAACACACCATGATGGTCAATGTTTAGATTTATCCCCATTAACGGGGACAAATTTAACATTTGATTTGCCCGCACTCGCGCTTAAATTAACGGTTCCACAAACGTGGTTACAATATTCAGATCCTTCATGGGTACCTCCTTCGCGTTGGGAGGAAGGTATTGTAGGTGCATTTATTGATTACACGTTATCACTCAGCGGTGCTAAATATAATTCAGGTTCTAAATCTGTTTATGCATCTATGAATGGTACCAGTGGCTTTAATATGGGCGTTTGGCGTTTTCGTAGTGACTATAGTATGAGTTACCAGAAAGAAAACGGCGGAAATAGCAGTGATAAACATGAATCACATAATTTTGATTTCAATCGTTTCTATGCTTATCGTTCTATTAAAGCGTTGGCTGCGACATTAACTGTTGGTGAAAACTATTTTTATTCACAATTATTTGATGCTTGGCAATACACGGGTATCACCTTAGAAAGTGACGATCGTATGTTACCACCTAAGTTGGTGGGCTATGCGCCAGAAATTGTTGGTGTAGCAAAAACGAATGCAACCATTATTGTTAAAAGCCAAGATCGTATTATTTTAGAAACAACAGTTCCACCTGGACCATTTAGAATTCAGACTTTGGATAGCTCTATCCAAGGGCAATTAGATGTCACTATTCGTGAAGATAATGGTGAAGAGCGCAAGTTTACTATTTCTACTGCAACACTGCCTTACTTAACTCGTCCTGGGCAAATCCGCTATAAATTGGTGGGGGGTAAATCACGTTATGAAGATCATAGATTAACGGGTGATACAGCAATTGGCGGTGAAATTTCCTATGGTGTGAGTAATGCATGGAGTTTATATGGTGGTAGCCAATTATCTCAACACTATCAATCTGTTGCAGTTGGTGTTGGGCGTGACCTTTCTATGTTTGGTGCGCTCTCTTTTGATATCAACCAATCATTTGCCAAATTATCAGAGAGTGATAAACAAGGTCGTTCATATCGTGTGAACTACTCGAAATCATTTGATGAAGTAAAAACCAATATTACCTTTGCTGGTTATCGTTTTACGGATGAAGACTATCGTACCTTAAGCCAAGCTATGGAAGAGCGAAGAACTGGGCAGGATGCTTATTCTCCGAAAGAAAGTTACCAAATTTATTTAAATAAATATTTTGATAATTTCTCATTATCACTTAATTATCAACATAATACTTTCTGGAATAGTCGTTCTCAAACGCAATATGGTATTTATGCAAATACGCGATTCTCTTTATCTAAAGTGAAGATCCGCGATATTAACTTAACACTCTCAGCTTTTCGCTCTCAGCGTGAAGGTGTGAATGATGATACGTTAAGTTTGTATGTATCTGTGCCTTTCGATCAAGGTGGCAACCTGACTTTCTCTGAACAATATACAAAAACAGATGGAAAAGGACGTTACAACCATAACGTGGGCTATAGTGGATATGATGAAGGTTTAAGCTACAGTATGAATGCTGGCTTAACACATGGAAAAGAAGTGGATTCAGAATCTTCATTTAGTGGTTATGTCAGTAAAGATATGAGTCTTGCAAACCTTGCTGCAAGTGCAAGTTATGTACCTAGTCAATATAAGAGTTTAAGCGGAACACTTTCAGGTGGTTTAACAGGAACATCTCATGGCCTTGTGCTTCATCAACCTGCTTACGGGGATACACGCTTACTTATTGAAACTCCGGGAATAGCGGGTGTTCCAATTGAAGGTGAATCAGTAAAAACAAACGCATTTGGATTAGCAGTTATACCAAGTGTTACTAGTTTCCGTAGTTCATCAGCAGCGATTGATGTAAGTGCATTACCGGATAACTATGACGCTATTGATACGATGACAGATGTCACTTTAACAAGAGGTGCAATTGGTTATCGCCAAATGAAAGTAATTAAAGGTTATAAGTTATTTGCCACAGTTAATATGAGTGATGGTAAACACCCACCATTTGGGGCAAGTATTCGTAATAAAGATAATGTGGAATTAGGTATTGTTGGAGACGAAGGTATAGCTTGGGTAGTGGGTGTTGCTGAAAATGAAGAACTGGGCGTCTTCTGGGGAAATGAAAAGCGTTGCACCATTAATTTACCTGAAACCATTGATCCAAAAACACAGATGCTATTAATGCCATGTAAGTGATACTAATAAGGTTAACCGTAAATGAAAAAAGAATTTAATAAAACTGTCATTTCCACTCTTTTTATCTCATTAATGGGGATCTCTAGTGTTGCTCAAAGTGCAGTAACACTAGATAGAACGAGAGTGATTTTTCCTGGAACTGAAAAATCGATTAACATTACTATTCGTAATGATAATCCAACACTTCCTTATTTAGCACAAACGTGGATTGATGATGCTAATGAAAAAAAATTAACAACAGGGCCATTAATTGCGACGCCACCGATCCAGCGTCTAGATCCTAAATCATCAAGTATTGTACAAATTAGTACGACACCTTCTATCGCATCATTACCAAAAGATAGAGAGACTGTTTTTTACTATAACTTACGTGAAGTTCCGCCTAAATCTGAAGAAGCGAATGTTTTACAAATTGCATTACAAAGTAGAGTAAAACTGTTCTATCGTCCTGCAGAAATTCTGTCACAAGCAGACAGCATGTGGTTCCATAATGTGACATTAACACCATCCGCGAAAGGGTATACCGTGAATAACGTGACACCTTTTTATTTAACTGTGATTGGATTGGCTTCAACACAAAAAGCATCTGAAACAGGCGCCTTTAGTGTTGTGATGATCCCACCTAAATCAGATTATGAAGTTGCTGTACCTAAAACAAATGTTCCCTATATGACCATTATTAATGATTACGGCGGAAAACCGACGCTGCAATTTAAGTGTGATCAAGCTAAATGCACAGTAGCAAAAGAAA
Source organism: Proteus sp. fly-1089 (assembly GCF_040138965.1). Lineage (NCBI taxonomy): Bacteria > Pseudomonadati > Pseudomonadota > Gammaproteobacteria > Enterobacterales > Morganellaceae > Proteus > Proteus sp. fly-1089. Next base: position 65,845 of record NZ_JBEETS010000005.1, on the reverse strand, counting down.
TGTAACATAAGGAATAGAATATGAATTCCCAGAAATTTCGTTATCTAAAAAATAGCTGTTTATCTATGATAATTTTATTATCTGGGAGTTATGCCTATGCCAAAATAATTACTATTGAAACAAAACCTTTATTAAATTCTACTGAGACGATAGAAAGTGCATATAACAATAAAAGCAGTGGCTATATTTATGTCACTGCAAATCTTGTTAGTTCGCCCTGTGAATTCATTGACTACAAAATAAAAACTTATCGTCCAAAAAATAAATTTCTAAGTTATGACGCTTTTTTAATTACAGCGAATTTATCTGAATGTGGTATGGGTAATTCTTTTGCTCCACAGACTGTTAAAAATATGACGGCACCGACACCGATTAATTTATCTTTTATTGAATATGATCGTGTTTTATCAAAGCATAAATTTTCATTACAAAATGGTAAAAATGCATTGCAATTTGAAGCGCGAGAATTAGGTGCTCATAGCTATCTGATGGAGATATATTATGAATAAGTTGATTTATCTACTATTGCCATTATGTAGCTTTTCTACTTATAGCTATGCGGGTGGTTCATTAGATATTTCTTTTATGGGAAATCTAGTTTCTACAGGGTGTAAGCTCCCTGAATCACCTTATAACTTAGAGGTTCAGCTTAATAAAATTAGTAGCAAATATCTTTATGAATATGGCCGTTCTCAACCTGTCGATTTTTCTATACCCATTATTGATTGTTATGTGAGTGATTTAAATAAAACAATTTCAATAAAATTAAATAGTAATACTCTTGTAACAGATAAAGGTATTAGTTATTTAAAAACAGAGGGTGGCTCTAATGTTTTATTAGGCCTACTGGATAATAACGATACAGTCATTAAATTTAATGAAAAAATTGATATGGCTCGTGTTTTAGTAACAGGTCAAAATGAACAAAATTTATTGAATTTTAAGGTTTATGCACGCCCACCTGTCACTGGGGATTTAAAAGAGGGTGCATTTTCATCGACAATTACATTTAATATTGATTATCAATAGGAGGCGATAATGAAAAAAATAATACTAGCGCTAACTATTAGCTTATTATATGTACCTATTTCATCTGCTGAAATTTATATTACAGTTAATGCGACCTTAATTAATCCCGCATGTACAGTGACAGATGCTAAAGGAGCGAAAGAGTTATTTATTGATTTTCAAAATGTAGATGTTAATGCAATAGTAAAAACACCACCTAAAACCTTTGATGTATTAATTAAAGATTGTAACTTAAATAAAATGATGAACTTATATCTTTCTCCTAAAGATAATGGTTATTTTTCTTATAATGGTACTGATGTATTAGCTACAACAACAGCTCAATTAGGAATTGAATTTTCTGATATTACCAGTGGTAAACGTAAAATTAATGTTCAACGTTATGAACGTATTACGCCGATCCTTAGTAGTAGTAATTCAGGAAAAATTTCACTAAGTACTCAGTTGGTATCAAATCAAGCTGGCTCACAGCTTAAAATGGGACCTTTTACAGCTAATGTCTCGTTATTAGTTGATTATAATTAGAGGTTGATATGAAGAGTTTTTTAATAGTGCTAAATAAAATTTCTTACACTATTTTTGTAACGGGACTATTGTTAACAAACAATGCAGTAGCGGCACCTGCTAAAATATATACGAGCACGGCACAAAGTTCTCAAGATGGATATATTATTGACTTAAGTCGGAATGCGAAAATATCCAATATACCTACTGTTGGTACTGATGGTGTTTATTATTATAAAGTCGGTGATACTTATGTTATCAGTGATAAGGGATTACGCCCATCAGGACGAGTTAATTGTACGGGGGCTTTTTATCAAGAGGATGCTAGTGTAAAACCGGTTAAGAGAGAAGGTTTTCATAGGATTTTTACTTATATTCCTCGTGCACCTGGCGCTGCAACAATTAATGGATTACCTCTCTATCAATTAAGTTTTAATACTTTTGTGACTATTTATTCAAATAAAGGAATGGTGGATAATTGGATAAATTATAAAGCTAGTATATGCCAAACAGGCAGTGGTACTGCTACTATGAAAAGCTTTGTTTATCAATTTCCATTTGAAGTATCTGTTTATGTAAAAAAGAGAAACCTAGATGGGATCACGGTTATTCCTTCTTCTGAATTTGCGGGATATTCTCGTGCATACAGTACATTCCCATTAGCTCAAACGATGGCTAAGTTGCCACAAATGATGCCAGTATCTAGTGTAACGGCACCTATGCGTTTAATTGGTGGTACTATTATTTCCCCAGCAGAATGTCGAACTGATGTAGGTGGAAGTCTAATTATTAATCACGGTGTATTAAATGCTGAAAAGTATGAAAGCCGAGTTGTTAGACCAATTAATTTCTCTTGTGATCACGTTGTTCCAACCCCCGTTGAATTTGAACTGTTTTACACCAAAGATGGTGATCCTCAACAGCGTTTACCTTTAAAAGTCGATGGCACAAATAGTACTATCTATAGCAAAATTGAAATGATTGATGCAGAGACTGGTAATCGAGGACAGAAATTTACTTCTAGAGTGGGGCAATATAAGCAGATCCAAATAGAAAGTATTTTAAAAGGAACAAATGCTAGTGGGGGTAATTATAGTGGTACAGCCGTATTAATAGCCGCTTATCCTTAATTCTTTCTTATTGATTGAAAAACGCTATTAAAATGAATAGCGTTTTTTTCTTTTAAAGATAGTGGATTATTTAATTATCAAAGACTTTTTAATTAAACTCCAACACAAAGTTTGCAGAGGCACTAAGCTTGCCAGGTTTTACCTCATCACCATAACGATAATATTCAGTTTTTAATGGAACATTATTGATCCCACTGGTTAAATCAGCCAGTTTCACAAACTGATTATTAATTAATACTGTATCATCATTTAGAGGGGCTGAAACCACAAAGCCTACACCTTTGGTATTATTACCGTCACCTTCATTATCTGGCTTTATAATTGTTTTTTGCCCGTCATAACTTGTCGTATTATGTGCCATCAATTTAATTTTAGCGGAAGCATTACCAGTACAATTTATTCTAAGATTATCTTCAGCATATTGATTATCGCGTGGAAAACCAAGGCTAGAAAATGCAGTAATTGGCATTTTAGGGAGATTCATTTCAAGGTTAGTATTTTCTGCACTGCATGATGTGGGAGCGCTGATAATATTTACCGATAAACGGTAACTAAAGCCAACGGCTGTCGTACCACCACCTGAATTAAACCGATTAATTAATATAGAGCCAATATATTGAGTCGTAAAACGCTGTGATTTAGGGTTATCTTTAGTGGCGTAAACAATTACCGTCGCGTCTCTAGTATTAAGCTTGGGTGCATTAACGGGGACTTCTTGCCCTGGTTGGCTTCTAAATGCAAGACCAGATTGGTTTTCGATTAGAACATAAGCATAATCATCTAAACCGACTATAGGGGCATTTCGAACAACGTAATAAGCTGGTCTACCATCAATATCCATATAATACGTTGGCATTACACCACTTGCCTCGCTATATGTTGCATAAGCATAAAACTCAGCACCATCAGGACAATCCGCAACAGCAACATCAGAGCCATCACGTTTAAATGTAAAACGGGCTACTTCTTGATTTTTTTTGACCATTCCTTTTAGTTCAATTGTGCCACCTCTCGCATCCATCGTGCCATGTTTAATACCCCCGTTATTAACACAATCTGGTGCCGCATGGCTGTAAAAAGAGAGAGAAGATAAACTAAGGATAAAAATTAGAAATAATAATTTATTCATCTTATTTTTTAAGTTAGTCATTTTATTTCCTTATTTACACTCAGTATCTAAAATATATAAACCATTAACTGGCGCTTTGTTATTAATGTCATAAGTTGCATGACAGATTTTCTGCTCACCGTGAATAGTCCATGAAACTTGAATGTTGCCTTGTGGTTTATTGGCAACAAAATAGAGTTGATGGAAGCTTGCTACTAATTGTGTATCATCATTATCAATCACGGCTTTAGCGCCCATTGGAATGGTACTTTTATCCGGTGTCTGTAATGTTAGTAGGAATTTAAATCCTTTTTTGGCATCAAAATCAGCCAACACTAATGCACCTTTGGTCGGAATAATATTACTAATAATATTGTTCGAGATTTCAGTGTTACTAGGTATTGAATTGGTATTAACGCTAATGCTATTTTTTTGGTAAGGAGACATGCCAGAAACAACCGCTAACCCACTATTATTGGTTTTAATAGATTGACCATTAATCACTTCTACACCAGAGGTATCCTTGGTCAATATTAATGCGTTTGTTTGTTGTAATGAAGGCGTAAATACCGCTCCATATTGTGTTGCTATTAATGCTCCACTAATACCGTAGTTAATATTTTGTTTATCTTCTGTATATGAATATCCTGCATTAACGACAGCGTTTGGTGCTTTATAAGAGCCGTTTAAACCACCACTATAATTAACACCTTTATTGCCATATCCTTGGTAAACATCCCAGTTGGCTTGGTTTTTATCACCATAGGTTCCGCTTAGACGTGCGGTTTGTAATACTTGGCTATCATTATTAGTCGAAATACCATAATTAGCCCAAATGTAGTTTTCATTCCATGAGAATGGAATACTAATATTCATACTTAAATCATGACTATTTTTATTCTTATCGTTATAACGACTACCATCATAATAAGTATAATAAATGCTATAGCTAACTTTATTAATAGAGCTATTAATACCTGTATTATAAGAGTGAACAGTTTTGCCATCGACATACTTATAAATAACAGAGTTTAAATTAATTGATGCATTATTAGAAAATAAAGGCTGATTAATGGAGAATGTATATTCATTTTTTAATCCATTATTAGGATTATATTTTGTATCCTTGTGTTCCATTGCTTGCGTAAAATTAAGAAAGTTGGCATCAAAATGACGATAGCCGACTAATGAAAGTGTTGTATCTGTAACTGATATATTTTTAGAATAATTTACTCTAATGGCATTACCATGTAATGCGTCATTACCATGATTAGTGGAAGATTTTGCGTATAGTAAATCAGAGGTTATTGCACCATAGCTACCTAAATTGAGCCCAGTTCCGATACCAACAGATTGATATTTTTCACCAACAAGCACGCCGCCATAAAGAGTAACGTAGTCAGTTAAACCATAGAAAGCCTCAGTTTGAACAACATAGGCGCCATCACCGCTATTGTTACCGTCATATTTACCGGTTGAAAAGCTATATTTTATTTCACCTTTTCGTTCAAGATTGGCAATAGAAGAAAAGGGGACTATGAAGTTTTTTTCAGAGCCATCGGCTTCAGTAACGCTAACATGTAAATCTCCCCCACTGTTCATCGGATAATAATCAGTGATATTAAAAGGCCCCGCAGGTACACTGCGTTTATAAATGACTTGGCCATTTTGGGTAATAGTCACTATAGATTCTGAATTGGCAATACCAGAAACACTCGGTGCATAAGTTCTATTTTGTGTTGGTGTCATTAATCTATCAGTGACTAATTTAATGCCTCTAAATTTTACTGAATCAAACAGTTGTGAAGAAGAATAAAGATCACCAATCATTAATTCACTATTAATACTGGTGATTGCTCTAGAAATCACATTACTTAGCGTATTCCATTTTTTATCGCCATTCTCATTCTTTGACCAGGTTGAATAGTTATTAAAGCGCCAAGGTCCTAAGTTAACTTGGGTTTGAATATTGCCATAATAACTGTCTGTTGTATTACCATGACTACGGCTATTGAATGAAGATAAGGCATAGTTAACTAATAATGCAGGAATACCTGAATCCCAATTTTTTATTTCATTTTCTTTTAGTCTATCTTCGTTAACATATAACTGTGGTATTGTTAAAATATATTTTTTTCTATTTAGATCAAGATAACCACTGGCATTGTTAATATCGTTGAGATTAATAAAATCATTATTTTTGTTTTTATTAATCACATCATAAGGGAGATCAATACCTGCGTTATACCATTCTTCAGCGGAAAGACGAGGTGCTAATATTTTATTACCATCCTCATCTTCCATCAGAATGAAATCAAATTCACGAGTTAATACGCGATTGTCATTCACAAAAAGTGTTACAGTATAACTATCTGGAGCAATATTATTCTCTCTAAAGACATTAAGATCTTCATTGGTAACTTGCTGTGTACTTCCTTCAATATTTAATAGATTAGCAGGATAATAATCGTTTGCAGATGTATTAAAAGAAGCGAATAAAACACCAACAATAAATAAATGGAGTGGCGATTTATTTAAATAATTATCCATTGTCTTTTTCATATTGAATAACGTCTCTTATTATAATGAGAATTCCACTGGAAGACTTTTTCCAAAATCATCGATATAAAATAATTCTATTTTCTTATTGCTCGGAAGTGTTTTACCTACATTAATTGTTGTTTCTGATTTTGGTAAAAGAAAACTAGGTATATTTTCAATCTCTTTACCATCGATTATTAGCTTCCCAATATTGATAAAATAAGGTGATTTATTTGATACTACGAGGTTTTCATTTTTTATATTCCAATTTAACGTTTTGATTTCTTTTTCAATATTGGCATTTTTAAGAGATTGAGGTCTATAAATTAATTTAATTCTATTGGTCATAGAATAGCGAAGCACATTCTCTAAGTTCTCACTACTTGGTGCGACAAATTTAACATTGATCCAATACATAGATTCAATATCATTAGGTAAGATGGTATTTTTAGTGACTTGTAATGTGTTTTTTTGTTGAGCTATTAATTTAATTAATGGTGGTGTAATAACAAAATCTTGGGTAAGTTTCCCATTAAGATCTTCGACCCAAGATTGTAATAAATAATTAGTATTTTTATCGCTATTAAATGCAACAAATCCTTCATTATTATTACTTTCATTATAAACAACACGGGTTGTTTCTAAACCAAATCCAGCAAAGCTAGATGTGATTGAGCTAAATATTAATCCTAGTCCTAATAGCATTTTTTTAAATATCATCAAAAAGTACCTCTTTAAGATATGCAGGTTAATATAATAATTAACCTGCATTTATTTATTATTGATAAGTCAGAGTATAATTTAATGTTGCATCAGCACGACCTGCTTCAACGTCATTATCAGTGCTGACATATTTGGCAATAAAAGATAATGTTTTAGATTTAAGATCTCCATTATCTTTAATATCATATTCTTCAGCAAAATTAATATTGTAAGGAACATCTAAATCATCATGATCATAAATATGAATACCGACATTTTTTGCGGTATTAGTATCATTAGGATTATCTAATGCCAAAATTTGGTTAGAGCTACTATCTGTTTTACCCTCTAGTTTTAATTTAACTTTACCTTGAGGTGGGCAATTAATTAAAGAGATATCTAATTTACCATTACCGCCAGTTCCTCCTACTTCGCTACCTGCACCGTCAAATTCACTGGTAGCATAACGCCCCATATTAACGTTACCATCAGAACCGGTGCCATTAATATCAATGGTACAAGTTGATGCATAAATTAAACCAGTAAAAGAAATTTGTCCTGTTTGCTCTTCCGCAGAAACTGTTGCACTTGCCGTTATTGCTGAAATAACGAAAGTCATTGGAAGTAATTTTTTTGTTAAAATAGACATTGTTGACCCCTAGTGATTGATATAAATAGTATTTAATAAATCATATTAAGTGCTATTTACTCTAAGATCTGCTTATCCTTATTGCTCATAAGTTAACTAAAAGAACCAATAGATATAGAAATTAAAAAAGATAGTTCTAATAGAAATATAATCTTAGATACAATAGCTTTTAGTATTAATCATAAAATTCACAATCTACTTTTATTACTTTGCTTTTTATAATTAATACTAATTCTGAATATAGAAAATGACTTCAATTTCTGTACAGGTGGATTCTATGTAGTTTATTTAATAATGTCTTATGTACAGTGTTACAAAGTTTTCTTATGTGATTTAGAAAAAACATTAATAAGATAATGAAAACAAAATTATTTATGCTTATTTTTCATATGGTTGATTTTTCATGTAGTGAAAGGAAGAAAGGGAGATAGTTCAAATTTACTTTATGGAAAATATATTTTGTTACAAATGGCATTAAGATTAAAATATCATGGTAACAATACTTTATAAAAGGTAGTCATTAAAAGAAGAGTTTCTAATAATATAGATAGAATAATTAGTGGGAATAATTCTTATTAGAACTTTAAATTTTATTTAAATCTTTTGATTAAATTAAAAGTTAATTTTAAATAAATTTTATCGTATTTTCATTTTTCTATATAAAGTGGCAATGCTTATTCCTAAGATCTTTGCTGCTTTCTTCTTTCCTTCCAATGTTGTTCCTGTTTTTTCTAATATGCCCATAATGGTTTGATACTCTGATGTTAAGCTTTTAGTTTTGAGAAGTTCTTGTGTGTTTAAGGATTGAGTTTGATGTTCATGGGATGCGTTAGTTTTGGTATAGATACGACTAAGATTTTCTTTTTCTAATATATCACCATGAGAAGCCTCTAACAGATAAGGCGGAAGGTGGCTGAGATTTAAATCGACGGTATCCCCTTGCATAACATACATATATTCAATCACATTGCGTAACTCGCGAATATTACCGGGCCAATCATAGGAATATAAGTAGTTAATAACAACGTTGGGGATCTTCGTGGAAGGCCTTTGATAGGTTAAAGCCAGATTATCAGCAAAGAATTGTGCAAGCTCTGCAATATCTTCTCTGTGATCACGTAATGCTGGTGTATGGATCGGAACAACATTGAGACGATAAAATAAATCTTCACGAAATTGCCCTTTATTTACCATTTCACGCAGATCTTTGTTTGTGGCGGCAATAATACGCACATCAATATTAATTAGATTATTAGAGCCAACACGGGTAATACTTTTTTCTTGGAGTACACGTAAAAGTTTGGCTTGTAAATGCAAAGGCATATCACCAATTTCATCAAGAAATAGGCTACCACCATGAGCTAATTCAAATTTACCAATCCGGCCTTTAGGATCAGCACCACTAAAAGCGCCACGCACATAACCAAAAAGCTCGCTTTCTAAGAGTTGTTCAGGAATAGCAGCACAGTTAATAGTAATAAAAGGCTGCTTTGTGCGTAGGCTTTGTTGATGAATAGTATAAGCAACCACTTCTTTACCTGAGCCACTTTCTCCTGTGATAAGCACACTGGCATGGCTTACGGCAACTTTACTTAGCATGCTTTTTAGGTGAAGCATATTTTGTGAATTACCAATTAAAGGAGAGTGGGGATTTTCATCAACGGAAAGGGCATTTACCTGCGTCATATAATCACGGGCATCATGAAAGATAACCATGGTAAGTTGGTCGTTATCAACTGATGAAAAGGTGATTTTTTTACACAGAACATGGTAGCGTTGCTGGTTTAATATCAGCCACGCTTCTTCATCACCATAAAGGATATCGCCAGTCATATCGATATCAAGAGACTGACCAATAAGCTCACAATCAAAAAAACGCAAAGCAGAAAGATTAGCATGCCAAATCTTACCTTGGCTATCAATAGCAATTACGCCTCTATCCATCACATCAATTAAATTTCGAAAAGTGCCAAATCGCTCTTGTTCACGAAGCCTTTCAAGGCATTCAAAAATACGACTTGAGATCATTTCTGAAAATTGTTCGATAAAGGTGATAAAAGCTTGTTTTTGCTTCATCAAAAACATTTTTTGTTCTCGGTTAGAACAGATAATTCCAATTACACCAATAACTTGGTTATTCAGAAAAATAGGGGCATTAAGATCAAGCTCTTCAGTGCAGGTTAAGCGATTTTGACAAAGTTGGCAGAGGCTATTTTCTTTCGGATCTTCAATTAAAATAGTCTTTTGTACTTGCAGTACATGACGATAAATATGCCCATTATTGGAGACATCTTGATTGAGCATATAGCGGTAACGTCCTGTACCTGCGATACGAATTAAATTGTTATCAATAATTTCAACATCAGTGCCAGTGATCCCTGCAATGGCATCGGTATATTTGCTGATTTCATCTTGCAGTGTACTAAGTAATGAGTGCATCACATTCTCACCTTAAAATTATCATTATTGATAATAAATTATCATCATCTATTTTTGATGTTTTATTTAATTGTTATTTATTAATTAGTTAGTTTTATTTTGTATAAAGCTCACACAGTTTCTTATTATTGATAATTTATCAACTAAATAAAACCGTCTAGATCACAGCTTTTCTGTATCAGAAATTTTACCCCTTAATCACTAAAACAATAAATATATTTAAAATCAATTAATTGTATTTTTATTAGATGCTTTTTGAGTGAGTTGGCATACATATTGCGATATAGGGGATAACCCTATGTATTCCGATTAATCGCGATATTGGGTTATCGCGAATTTTAAAGTGTGATTAAGAGGTAATTCCATGCAGGAGCAATTGCAGTACCTGATTAACCAAAGTTCATTTACGCGAAAACCAACCGCTGAGCTTGCCCCTTTTCATTATGACGAGTTAGCCAAAGCGTTAGATTTTCACAGAACTATTCCAGGATACGCACCTACACCGTTATTTCATTTACCCCAGTTAGCTAAAACTTTAGGGGTTGGTGAGTTATATCTCAAAGATGAATCTTTCCGTTTTGGTTTAAAAGCGTTTAAAGCGTTAGGTGGTGCTTATGCGATGGCGCGCCATATCGCTGATTTTCTTGAAATGGACATAAGTGAATTACCTTATGAGGTAATGATCAGTGATGAGATCAGGAAAAAGCTAAATGGCGTAACTTTTGCGACAACCACTGACGGGAATCATGGACGTGGCGTTGCTTGGATGGCAAGACAGTTAAAGCAAAAAGCGGTGGTCTATATGCCAAAAGGATCATCACAAGAACGTTTAGATGCCATTTTACGAGAAGGCGCAGTCGCTGAAATCGTTGATATGAACTATGACGATGCAGTGAGAATGACAGCGGAAATGGCTGAAAAATATGGCTGGATCGTGGTTCAAGACACTGCATGGGATGGCTATGAAGAGATCCCTTTATGGATCATGCAAGGCTATGGCACTTTAATGCTGGAATCTCTTGCGCAATTACATGAAGTACCACCGACGCATATTTTTGTACAAGCCGGTGTGGGCTCTTTTGCGGGTATGGTGCAAGGCATGGTAACCGCAGCTTATGGCAAACAAGCCCCTAAAGTGATTGTGGCAGAAGCACGTATTGCCGACTGTTTATATCAATCTGCCGTATCAGGAAAAGCGGATGCCATTCCTGTTGGCGGAGATTTACAAACCGTTATGGCGGGGCTTGCTTGTGGTGAAGCGAATAGTATTGGTTGGAATTTGTTACGCGATTATTCAGCGGCATTTTTCTCTTGCCCTGATGCCGTCGCGACTAGGGGAATGCGGATTTTAGGGAACCCTTTACCTGGTGATCCGCACATCATTTCTGGTGAATCTGGCGCTGTGACAACAGGATTGCTCTCTATTTTAATGCAATCACCGGTTTATCAAAGTGTGAAAGAAGAGCTGGGATTAGATGAAAATGCAAGAGTGCTTGTGATAAGCACTGAAGGTGACACAGATCCTGAGCGTTATCGCGATATCGTGTGGGATGGTGAGTTGCCTAGCTTCAAACAATTTTAAAAAACAAATAAGTCTTTTGGAGTGAAAAAGTATGTTATCAGCAAACCGATTTGATGAAGTTATTAAGAATTGCCAATTATTAATCCAACAAAAAAGCTATTCGGGTGAAGAAGGTAACGTTGTTAAGGTCATAGAAGAGATGATGAAAAACTATGATTTTGATGACATTCATATTGATAAATACGGCAATATTATTGGTGGAATTATAGGCCAACACCCAGGGAAAACCCTTATTTTTGATGGTCATATCGATACTGTTCCAGTAAGTGAGCAAGACTGGAAAGAAAAACCTTATGGTGCAGAAATAAAAGACGGCAAGATTTATGGTCGTGGTACTAGTGATATGAAAGGTGCTGTGGCTGCGATGATTTCGGCAATTGGTTTTTATGGTCAAGATAATCAGCGTAATTTTGCTGGCCGTATTTATGTCTCTTGTATTGTACATGAAGAATGCTTTGAAGGTGTGGCGGCAAGACTGGTTTCAGAGCGATATAAACCCGATTATGTGGTGATTGGTGAAGCCTCTGAATTAAACCTGAAAATAGGGCAACGTGGCCGTGCCGAAATTGTTGTTGAAACCTTTGGTAAGCCAGCGCACTCCGCCAACCCAGATGCTGGGATCAACTCAGTGTATAAAATGGCAAAACTGATCGAGAAGATCAGAGCATTAACGCCACCTGTTCATCCGATATTAGGAAAAGGGATCTTAGAGCTGACAGATATTAAATCAGCGCCTTATCCGGGAGCTTCTGTTGTACCTGAGTATTGTCGAGCCACTTACGATCGCCGTTTATTAGTCGGTGAAACAAAAGAAGGCGTGCTTGCACCACTGCAAAAAGCCATTGATGAACTCGCTTCTCAAGATGCGGATTTTAAAGCCAAAGTCTCTTATGCCTATGGTACTGAAAAATGTTACACCGGTGCGACTATTGAAGGTGAGCGTTTCTTCCCTGGTTGGGTATTAGAAGAGAGTGACCCTTATGTGCAAAGTGTTTTAAAAGGGTTACATGAATTTGGTTTCAAACCAACGGTCACACAATACTCTTTCTGTACCAACGGTAGCCATTATGCGGGTGAAGCGGGTATTAAAACGATTGGTTTTGGTCCATCTCGCGAAAATTTAGCACATACCATTGATGAATATATCGAGATTGAGCAACTCAAAGGCGCTGCTCGCGGTTATTACAGCATTATGAACAGCCTTTATCACCTTTAATTCTTACTCAAATAAATCCTTACTAGAAGAGTATCTGGCGAAATAGCCAGATGCTCTTTGGAGAAATAACAGAATGAAAACAATATTTAAAAACGCCACTGTTATTGATGGAACAGGGGCTAGTGCATTTCAAGCTGATGTCGTGGTTAATGAAGGAAAAATAATAAAAATCGGTCAGTTTGAGACAAAAACAAATGATCAAATAATTGATGCTACAGGGAAGATAGTCTGTCCTGGCTTTATTGATACGCATACTCACTCCGATCTTTCTGCTCTACTTAATCCCGCATTATCGGCAAAGATCCGTCAAGGGATCACCACGGAATTATTAGGGCAAGATGGTGTCGCGTTAGCACCATTGCCAGAGCAGTATATTTCTGCATGGCGTAAGAATATTGCGGGGTTAGATGGAGATTCTGACAGTATTGATTGGCATTTTAAAAATACCGAAGGTTACTTAGGGATGTTGGAAGCCAGAGGCTCTGCAACCAATCTCGCTTACCTTGTACCTCATGGAAATATCAGAATGGAAGCAATGGGATTAGAAGGTAATCCCTCTACTCGTGAAGATGTCGCCAAAATGTGTGAGATCTTAGAGCGTGAATTAAAAGCAGGGGCATTTGGTTTATCAACAGGATTGATTTATATGCCTTGTGCCTTTGGCGATACCGCCGAAATGATCGAGCTTTGTAAGGTTACCGCGAAGCATAATGGTATTTTTGTTGTTCACCAACGTAGTGAAGCTGACGATATTATTCAGTCTACTCAAGAGCTTATTGATATCGCTAAAGCATCCGGTGTTTGGTTGCATATTTCTCATATGAAAGTATGCGGTAAGAAAAACTGGGGATTAATCGATGAAATGCTCGGTATGTTAGAGCAAGCCCAAAAAGAGGGTATTCGTATCTCTTTTGACCAATATCCGTATGTGGCAGGCAGTACCATGCTTGGGGTAATTTTACCACCTTGGGTTCATGCAGGGGGTACAGAGAAACTATTAGAACGTTTAGCCTCTCCTGAACTGCGTAAAAAGATGATTGAAGATATCGAAAAAGGTATCCCAGGTTGGGATAACTTTATTGATTTCGCAGGATTAGAAAATATTTATGTCACTAGTTCTAAAACAGAAAAAAACCAAGATGCTGTTGGACTTAGTCTTGTCGAGCTAGGCAAATTGAGAGGTAAAGATCCCTATAACGCAACCTTTGACCTGCTATATGAAGAAGAAAATGCGGTAGGTATGGTGGATTTTTATGGTACAGAAGAGCACGTTATCAAATTTTTATGTCGTCCTGAGCAAAACGTCTGTACTGATGGATTAATGGGCGCAGGAAAACCTCATCCTCGTGTATTTGGTGCATTCCCTCGTGTTTTAGGGAAATACGTTAGAGAAGAAAAATGCCTCACTTGGGAACAAGCTATCCGCAAAATGACAGGTAAACCTGCTGAAGTCCTTAGATTAACCGACAGAGGTTTGATTAAAGAAGGGTATGCAGCAGATATTGTGATGCTTGATCCTGAGACCATTATTGATAAAGGCACGTTTGTTGAACCAAACCAATATCCAGAAGGAATTGATTTGGTGATGGTCAATGGGCGTATCGCTTTAATTAATGGAGTCGAAAGTTACGCCTGTAGCGGTCATGTTTTAAGAGCATAACAACACAATAGCGCTCTTAAACGTTAAATCTTATCTCTGTTTATCACGGTTGTTCTTCAACCGTGATGGTTTCCCCTTACCTGAGGAACAGGAAAATGAGTTCAAATATTATTCCAGACCTTCAACAGAAGAAGACATGGAAAGCTCGTTACACCGTTTTATCTTTGATTTGGTTAGCATGGTTACTTTCATTCTTAGATAGAATGGTGATGAGTGTTTCGTTACCTTTTATTGGGCGTGATCTTAATCTTGATACCACTCAACAAGGCTTAATCATTAGTGCCTTCTTTGTCGGTTATGCCGCATTCCAAATACCGGGAGGTTTCTTAGCTGACCGCTTTGGTGCACGTAAAATTATGGCAATAGGGATCGCTTGGTGGTCAGTATTTACCAGTTTAACGGGGATGGTGTTTACATTACCGTTAATGTTAGCGGTACGATTCTTATTTGGTATTGGTGAAGGCTGTTTTCCATCTGCTTCTTGGAAAATGATCTCAACTTATTTCCCATCTAAAGAGCGTGGTCGTGCTACTGCCATTCAATCAACCGTAAATACTTTAGGGCCTGCATTAGCCGTAATTGTTGCAGCCAGTATTATCGGTGCTTTTGGCTGGCATATGGTATTTATTGTTTTAGGTATTCCGGGCTTATTAATTGCCGCAGGTATCTACTTCTTTACTCGCGATAATCCAAAAGATCACCCAAGCATTACTCAGCAAGATCTCGATGAATTAGCGGCAGATGGTACATTAACGGATAAACCTGTTGAAGCCGTCCCTTTTAAAGATGTGTTAAAAATGCCAGTGTTATGGCAAATGGCAGCCATTTGGTTTCTGTTTGATATCACCTTTTGGGGATTTTCAACTTGGTTACCAAGCTATTTAATTACTGTTCGTGAATTCTCTTTGGCGAAAACAGGGGTAATGGCGGCTATTCCATTCTTATTTGGTGCTGGTGGTACATTATTAGGTGGTTATGTTTCTGATAAATGTAAATCACAGCGTAAATGGTTATATATGGTTACCGCAGTGATTGCAGCAGGCTTCTTATATATGACATATACCGTTGAAAGTGCTGATATGGCTGTTGTATATCAGTGTATTTCAGCATTATTTATGTTCTTCGCTATGGCAATGTTCTGGGGTATTTTGATGGATACTATCCCGAATAAAATCATGGGTCGTGCTTCAGGGATTGTTAACTTCGGTGGTCAAATGGCGGGTGTTGTTTCTGCACCTGTTATGGGCTTCTTAATTAAAGCCAGTGGCGGTAGTTATGACAGTGCATTTATGTTTATGATAATTGCATTGGTTGCCTCTGCTGTTGTGACGTTCACTGTTAAAATGCGAAATACACCCGCAGAAATTTAATTAATCAGTATTCATAATATTTATATTTAAATAAATGTGATGTTATTAAAAGAAATAAGATTAATTAAATAAAATAAATGTATTAACTGTAAGATTTATTTATTAAAACTCACTATACGCTTTATTGATTTTTTAATTTAAAAAATCTTATTGTAGGGTATTTTTGTCTTAAAAAAGCCACGATTAAAAATCGTGGCTTTGCTTTTGTTAGATTAATAACATTATTTGCTTATAAGAACAAAGTCATTACCACTAAAACAGAGTGTGGCATCGCCACGAATAACTCGGTGATGGGCAATATGGCGTTGGCTATTTAATGAGGCATGTTGCTTCATCATATAAGTCTCTAAATGCCATGCAATAAGTTGCTTAGCGAGCTTTTTATTGGCGTGCTGACTACGCTCTGATTGCACTTTTACACTAATGCCGGTGGCAATATGTGTTGCTCTGACCGCAGACTCTGTTTTGTTAACATGCTGACCACCGGGGCCATTGGAACGCATGGTTTCAAAGACAATTTCTTTGTCATTAATTTCATCAGGTTGTTCAAAACAAGCAACACCAATAAACCAGTTTTTACGCTTATGCCGTGGTCGTAACGTGCTTGCACATTGCCATTGTACTGAACCCGCCCACTGTTGGGCGATAGTTTGTGCATCAGTGCCTTCAAGAGACACTAATGCAGATTTTAAGCCATAACGTGAAGGCTCTTTTTCAAGTATGGTTACGTTAACTTGTTGTTTTAATGTCGATTTCAAAAAGTAATTTAAGGCTTTTTCAACGGCTAAACAGCACTCTTCAGGGCCTTGTGCGGAGGTGAATTGTAATAACATTACGCCATCTCCCCACTTGTTTTATAGGTGATCACGGGTTTTAAACGTGCAATAACTTCGATTAATCCAATGCTCACCATACTTTCAATCACAGTTTCAATTGATTTATAAGATTGTGGTGCTTCTTCATAAATCAGTTGTTTATTGGCACAAATAATACGGCTACCTAATGCAGTTCGTGAAAGTTGTAAGGGGGTAAAACGGTGTGATAAACGGCCTTTACACTCGGTACGCATCCATTTTCTGCCTGCACCATGCGGTAATGAATAAAGGCTTAATTCAGACACAATGGGCTTAACAATATAACTGTAGTCACCGCGTGAACCCGGAATAACGACCATATCGTGATGTGCTGGTGTTGCACCTTTACGATGTAACCAACCTTGTTGACCATGTAATTCACAAGGCTCTACAAGATTATGATTAACATCAGAAATGACTTCACCTTGAGTATGAATTTGGCGCATCATTCTTTCACCAATAAGGCGACGATTTAGTTTTGCATAATCAAGTGCTTTATTGTGAGCTTGCAAATATTCATTTGCATCATCAGTGTTTGCAACCAGCCCTTTATGACCAAATTGTTCTGTGTGAGAGCGTAAGATAGATTGTCCTAAACCTCGTGATCCACTGTGGACTAAGAGCAATAACTGTTTTTTATTGATACCACTTTCAGCGAAAAGCGTTTCATTAATCACTTGGTCAATTTGCTGGAATTCAGCAAAGTGATTACCACCACCAATAGAGCCTAAAGAGCCAGCAAAAGAGTGGTTTTGCATTTCAGTCGATAGATGAGTTTCTAACCATTCTGAAGGTGCGATATCACTCATTTCACTCAACTGTTTTTCTGCTTTATCTAAGTTGAGTTTGTTGTTTTTAAATTCAGTTTGAAAGAGTGTCATACCACAGCCGATATCATTTCCGACTAAGGCAGGATAAAAACGATTAACAGAAAAAAAGGCTGCACCAATAGGATAACCACGACCAGGATGTAGATCTGGCATACCTGCGACATAAGTCATATCAGGAAGTTGAGCCGTTGTTTCTAATTGTTGGATTGCTTTGCTTTCAATCCAAGTATTATCTGATGCGATATAACAAACGCTATCAGATAAATAATGAACACACTTGTCCATATACCAATCCATATAATGTAAAGGATAAAAATAAATTGATTGGCGGACAGCAAAAAGAAGGAAAAAAGATTACTTCTGAGATTGTCCGCAAAGAGTATTCATATTTGTAGTTGTCATGGGATACCTCCTTGCAGTTAAGTGAAATGGATAAGAAATAATAAATCGCGGGCATAGTAACCACTTTTTTTTGCTTTAGCAATTAAAAAGTGGTGCTGTTTTTCTTTATTTTTTATAAAAAGAATAAATATAATCGATTTAATTTAAGACTCACTTTTCTTTATTCTTCATTTTAGTTAGGACTTTATTTTTAATTAATAAATCACTTTTACTGAGCTTTTTCGGCAATAATCTTCGTAATCATCTGTTAATTTTCTATCAGTGATAACAACATCAAACTGAGCTAAATCGCCCATATTACCTGTCGCTGTTTCATCAAAATAGTGGTATTTGGTAAGTAAGATCTTACGAATAGATTTATCCATCGCTTTTTTCTTCATATAAAGATCGTCGATGTTATAACAGGTAACACCAAAATCGAGATGGACACCTTCAGCTGCAATAAAGGCTTTTTTAGGATTAATGCTATCAAGATAAGAAGGTTGGGTAGGGTTGTAGAATGAATCACTTTTAGAACGATATTCACCACCACAAAGTAAGACGGTGGCATTTTTTTTCTGGCTTAATGCTAAAAATACACGATGAGAATAACAGATCCCCGTGAAGTGCAGATTATCAGGTATAAGTTCAATCAGTGTAGGAATAAATTGCCCATTATCGAAAAAAAGGACATCACCCTCAGAGACCATACCGGCGGCAAGATTGGGGATATGAAGTTCTTCCGTTTGATCTGGTGTAATAATATCGGATGATGTTGAAATTAATCCAGAATGAGGTTGGGCTAATGCAACAATATAGCCACCCAATAATGACATTGGAAATGGATTTTCAGCGTCAGAACTAAGATCGCGTCTAATCGTCATTTCAGAAACTTCAAGGATCCTCGCGGCGTCTTTAAGATGTATGCGACCTGAGCGTTTTATACATTCACTGAGGCGGCGCAAACGTTCGTGCTGTTTGGTCTCTATCACCGAAGGATCCTTGTGTTATTGAATAGCGTACTCCAAGAAAATATACGCTAAACTATTTAGTAGTTTGATTCAGGTGCATCTGAATCTGTTGCGATAGCGACACTTGCGCTAGCACCAATACGAGTTGCACCTGCTTTGATCATGTTTAATGCTGTTTGGCGATCGCGAACACCACCAGACGCTTTTACGCCCACTTCGTCACCCACTGTTTTACGCATTAATGCGACATGATGTTCTGTAGCGCCCATTGTACTGTATCCTGTTGATGTTTTCACAAAATCAACGCGGATCTCACGACATATTTCACACACTAAACGTACTTCGTCGTCAGTTAATAAGCAAGTTTCTAAAATAACTTTCAGTGTTGTGTTACCACAAGCCGCTTTTACGGCCTCGATATCTTGTTTTACAAAGTCTAAACGACCGCTTTTTAACATACCAATGTTAATAACCATATCGACTTCTTGTGCGCCTTGGCGGATAGCTTCAGCGGCTTCAAATGCTTTTGTTGCAGTTAAACCAGCACCAAATGGGAAGTCGATAACACAACATACTTTTACATCACTTCCTTCAAGGCAAGTTCTTGCTAAAGGGATGTAAGAAGTGTTAATACAAACAGAGAAGAAACCGTGTTCAGCTGCTTCAGCACACAATTTCTTGATTTGTGCTTCAGTTGTATCTGCAGCAAGAAGGGTATGATCGATATAATTAGCTAATGGACGCATTGTATATTCCTTAATAAGAAGATTGTTATTTATCACTCATGTTAGTTTGGCAACATATTAGTGCTGTTTTAACGAGATAACAATCACAAATGATATTTAAATAACATGATACTGTTATACATCTATCACTATGTCACTATTTTCACATTTATAAAATTTACATAAGAGTAAGAGGCGCTATGGATATCGCAGTGATTGGTTCAAATATGGTGGATTTGATCACCTATATAGATAGGATGCCAAAAGAGGGTGAAACCCTTGAGGCGCCGGCATTTAAAATTGGTTGTGGTGGTAAAGGAGCAAATCAAGCGGTTGCTGCTGCTAAATTAAATTCAAAAGTGATGATGTTAACTAAAGTCGGCGATGATATTTTTGCGGATAACACCATCATGAATTTAGGATCTTATGGCATTAACACACGCTATGTTGAAAAAGTGCCGGGTACAACAAGCGGTGTTGCACCTATTTTTGTGACTTCTCAATCATCAAATAGTATTTTAATTGTTAAGGGTGCTAATCAACATTTGTCACCAGAAGATATTGATAGAGCGACAGATAGCCTGAAAAAATGCAAAATAATTGTACTGCAATTAGAAATCCCGCTTGAAACGGTCTATCACGCTATTGAGTTTGGTAACAAACACCATATTCCTGTGTTATTTAACCCAGCACCTGCTTCAAAAGCATTAGATCTTGATATTGCTGCCCGTTGTGACTTTTTTGTTCCGAATGAAACAGAGCTTGAAATTTTGACAGGTATGCCAATCACCACAATGGATGAAATTCGCGAAGCCGCTTGTTCTTTACTACAAAAAGGCTTTAAGAATGTCATCGTCACATTAGGTGAGAAGGGCGCATTATGGATGAATGGTGAAATTGAAAAATACATTCCTGCTATTGAAGTTGATGCAATAGATACCAGTGGAGCAGGCGATGCCTTTATTGGTTGTTTTTCCCATTATTATGTTCACACTAATAATATTGAAGAAGCATTAAATAAAGCGGTGATGTTTTCAGGCTTAAGTGTCGCCGGAAAAGGCACACAATCTTCTTATCCCAGTATTGAAGAGTTTGGGCAGTTTTTGTCACAAGCAAAGTAATATCCTTTTTCATAACCACTCCTTTCTATTCTCTCAGTTATCTAGCTCATAAGATAATTGAGAGAACTTCATTGAAATCAATCAATTAAATTATATTGATGATGACTATTAAATTTTTCTCTACAGAAAAAGATCTCGTATTATGTGATTTATTTCACACCATCAGGACAAATAAGATTGAAATACAATTTCATTAAATGTATTTTTAATTGAAATTTAGTTTCATAAGGTTGTTGTGATGAAAGAAGATGCATTGAGCCAATGTCTTAAAAATGAAAGTAACCAAGAAACAACCCAATTTTCAGAGTTAAGTGCATTGGAATTGGTCACTTTAATCAATAGTGCAGATATGACGGTTGCAAATGCAGTCAAAAAAGAATTACCAGCTATTGCCTATGCGGTAGAAAAAATTACTGAACGTTTGCAAAAAGGTGGGCGTATTTTTTATGTTGGTGCAGGAACGAGTGGACGATTAGCAGTATTAGACAGTGCCGAATGTCCGCCAACTTTTGGTGTACCTTCTACATTAGTGCAGGCCATTATTGCAGGTGGTCATGATGCAATGCTAAAAGCAGTTGAAAATATTGAAGATAGCCAAGAGGCGGCAATTGAAGAGCTTCAACATCGTCATGTCAGTGATAAAGATGTCGTTATTGGTATTGCCGCAAGCGGTCGAACTCCTTTTACGGTTGCCGCGTTGCAATATGGCAAGAAATTAAAAGCGTTAACAATATCTATTACCACACGTGGAAAAAGTGAGATGAGTGAGATTGCTGATTTATCTATTGCACCAGACGTAGGCGCAGAGGTATTAACTGGCTCTACAAGAATGAAAAGTGGTACTGCTCAAAAAATGATTTTGGGTATGTTAAGCACCAGTGTAATGACTAAGCTCGGTAAAGTGCATAAAAACCTGATGGTAGATGTGATTGCGAGTAATGAGAAATTACAACGTCGTGCTGAAGGTATTGTCAGCGAAGTGTGTGGAATTTCCAATGAAAGAGCCAGAACACTATTACAAATGGTTAATTATCATCCTAGAAAAGCCATTTTAATGTATGAGCTTCATCTAAGTGTGGAGAAAGTTGAGCAAATCACACAGCAATATCCTTATCGTTCGCTACAACAGCAACTTGCCCTATTTAATTAATAACAAGATGAGTAAATACTCTGAACTTTAGTAGGCATACATATGGCTAATAAAATAGAACATCTCGACACGTTAGCAATAGAAATAGAAAAACATGCTGGTGGGTTTCAAAATGTGGCAACCCTAACACATTGTATGACTCGTATTCGATTGATTTTAAAAGATAGCTCGCTATTTGATGCAGACGCTTTAAAACAAGTCGAAGGCGTTAAAGGTGTTGTATTTAATGGCGAACAGCATCAAGTGATTGTCGGAATGGGAACAGCTGCAAAAGTTTATTCCATCATGAATAAGCGTATGCAAAACAGCTCTACAAGTAGTGAAGATGAGCCTGCGTCAACACCAGTGAAAAAAGGCTTCTCCATTCGCCGTATGCTTAATACGTTAGCGGCTATTTTTGTTCCTACGATCCCCGCATTAATTGGCTGTGGCTTGATTATGGGGCTAATTAATATTATTCGTTTAATGGCTCCCGGTTTAGTAGATCAGTTCCCTGAGTTATTTAAATTATTCAAATTAATCGGCAGTACCGTTTTTGCTTATCTCTCCATTATGATTGGGATAAATACAGCGAAAGAGTTGGGGGCATCAACTTCGATTGGCGCGGTAATGGCTGGATTATTAGCCATGCCAGGGCTTGCTGATATCACGTTATTTGGTGAGAAATTACAGCCAAACAGTGGTGGGATTTTTGCTGTCTTAATGGTGGTGGTATTCTCTTCAAAATTAGAACTGTGGTTTCGTAGCATCGTTAAAGAGAGTCTCGATCTTATTCTTACGCCCTTTGTGACGATTTTAGTCTCTTCACTTGTGGCGATTATGATATTCCAACCTATCGGTCATTACCTTAATCAGTTATTAGCGCAAGGCGTATCATTATCACTATTAAATCAAGGTGGTGGTGCGGTTGTAACTGGTGCTGCGTTAGGGGGGAGTTTCTTATTTTTACTCTTAACGGGATTACATCAAGGATTAATTCCTATTCATACCGAAATCTTAAATACTTTTGGTTTAAATTACCTGTTCCCTATTTTAGCTATGGGCGGAATGGGGCAAGTAGGCTCTTGTTTTTGGGTTTATCTACGTACTAAAAATCAACGTTTAAAGAAAACATTGATGGGCGCATTACCTGTGGGTATTTTTGGCATCGGTGAGCCGCTATTATTTGGTGTTTCTCTTCCATTAGGAAAACCTTTTATAGCGGGATGTATTGGTGGTGCTGCTGGTGGTGCATTAATGGCATATTTCCAAGTGGGGATCATTATTCCATTTGGTACTGCTGGGTTATCATTAATTCCGTTAGTTGGTGATGGGCAAATTATTAAGTTCCTGATCGCGGTATTAGGTGCATGGATTGTCGGTTTTATTGCCAGTATGCTAATGGGTTTTACTGATCCAGAAAAATAAGCCAGTGATAAAAAGGATAACAGAATGTCAACGCTGACAAAAAAGCTTGAAAGTTTGCTAATACAAGGCAAAGGTACAGAACAACGTATTGCTCATTATTTATTGGAGAATAGTGAGAATATTGCCAGTATGAATGCGGCTGATCTGGCACTTAAAGCCGGTGTAAGTAGTGCTTCTGTTATCCGTTTCTCTCGTCAAATGGGATATCGTGGTTATCCTGAATTTAAAATTGATTATCTTTCAGAAGAAAAGCAACAAAAAAGCAGTGGCGATATTCTTTATGGTAATTTAGCGAAAACAGATCCGACAGAATTAATTATTTCAAAAACAGGTCATCTATTTACTAGCGCTATTCAGGATTCATTGGCTTTGTTAGATCCCAAGTGTATTGATCTGCTGGCTGAAAAAATGGTCTCAGCTAAACGTATTGTCCTGTTTGGTATTGGAGCATCAGCAGTCGTAGCAAGTGATATTTTTCATAAGCTTATTCGTGTGAATAAAAACGCCTTATTTAGTTCGGATCTTCATGCTCAACTGGCTTATTCTGCCAATTTATCAGCTGATGACTTTGCTATCGCGGTTACTGCACGAGGCAATACTGCTGATATTAATCGTATGTTGAAATCGGCAAAGAATGAAGGCTGTTTAACGGTGGCATTAACACGTTTTGGGCAAGATGAAGCGACTCGTTTATCTGATTATACTTTGCCTTATTTTTATGATGAACAACACTCTCAATTGGGGGTCATTACACCACAAGTTTTACAAATGGTGGCTTTTGATGTGTTGTTTTTTAAATATATGACACTGGCGAGTGAGTCAGCAGAAAAAGCCTTATTAAAAGGGCGAGAAGCTGTCATGCAAGGAAATCAATAATGTTACTTATTACCACATTAGCGGTGGGTGCTGCTATTGGTTTAATTATTAGCACAACGGGCGTGGGTGGAGGTGTTATTGTTTTACCTGTATTGACGTATTTTTTTGGTATGAATGCATTAATGGCTGTGGCGACTGCAAATTTATTATCGATGTTGATGAAGGTCACCTCGTCTTATATGCATTTTCGCCTTGGCAATATTCCTTTTAAAAGAGCAATGATTGTATTAGGAATAATGCTACCAAGTACCTTTTTGGCCAGCGTTTTGGTTAACTATTTGGGTTCATTAGAGCAGTATCAGCAACAAGTAGAGTGGGGAATTAATGCGCTTGTCGTGGGTGCGATTGTTTTTTCTCTTTTTCTCTTCGTGCAGAGAATGTTTTTCTCATCACCTCCGGTTGTGATTGAAAATATAAAACTAGCACCTTTAAATATTAAAGCACTTTTACTTCCTGCGGTTATGGCAGGGGTTATTTTAGGTGCAACCGGTGTCGGGGGTGGTGTAGTTGTATTACCGTTATTGTTGCGTTATGCAAACCTCTCTATTAAGCAGGCCATTGGTACTTCTATATTTACCACAACATTGTTATCGGGATCTTCGGCACTGGCTTATATGCAAGACGGGCATACGGATATTCATTTGGCGCTTTTGTTATTTTTAGGCTCGTTGATCTCGATTCCACTGTCTAAATGGTTGCTAATAAGGATGCCTGATAGAGTGTTTCAGTATGCGACTTTAGTTTTAATTATTTGTAGTGCCGTAATGATGATGGCTAAATTATTTTAATGTTAAAATATATCATTGATATTAACATTTAGAAAATATAATAAATAATAACCAAATAAAGCCTGATTGTTTTTATTGGTTTATTTTATATTATCTTATTAATTTAATTGAGATAGTTTTATAATATAAATTCAATTCTCCTTATAATATCTGTGTGTTAATGGGATGTTTGATTTATTATTTGTTTTTAATGGGATATGATTTTAGTCATAAATAGATAATTGAGATGATAATCACATTAATGTTAATTCCTATATGTTTCACTGTAATCCTCATTTAATACCTATAGATGAAGGTACTAGTATTATGGAAAATAATAATAGGAAAACACCTCATATTAGACGTATTGCCCACATTATGATGTATAAACAACGTCAATGCTTTCATTTCTCCGTTTTTAACGGCTAAGCTCTCTTTCCTCACGCTAAAAATATAAAGCATATTTCCTAATAACGTGTGTTATTGGGGGAGTCTCTATTTTTATAAATAAAAAATCATTTTTAACTCTATTATTATCAGAATAATTAGGAGATAGGATTATTATGTCTATTAATATTAAAGGTAGAAGTTTTTTAAAATTACTCGATTTTTCATCTGCTGAAATTCAATATTTATTAAAGTTATCTAAACATTTTAAATCATTAAAAATGACCGGTATTCCTCATCGTTCTTTGGAAGGTAAAAATATTGTTTTATTATTTGAAAAAACCTCAACACGGACACGCTGCGCTTTTGAAGTTGCGGGCTATGATTTAGGAATGGGGGTGACTTATCTTGATCCTGGCTCATCACAAATGGGGAAAAAAGAGTCTATTGAAGATACTGCACGTGTGTTAGGGCGTTTCTATGATGGTATTGAATATCGTGGTTTCGATCAGTCATTAGTTGAAGAACTGGCGGCGAAATCAGGAGTACCAGTATGGAATGGTCTTACTGATAAATTCCATCCAACTCAGATGTTGGCGGATATGCTGACTGTTGAAGAAAACTTTGGTCATTTAAAAGGGCTTAAGCTGACTTTCTTTGGTGATGCTCGCAATAATGTAGCTAACTCTTTAATGGTCGTTTGTGCGAAATTAGGCTTACATTTTACAGCGTGTGGCCCAGCATCTTTAATGCCTGAAGAGCAACTGGTGAAAGAGTGTCGTGCAATCGCGGCAGAAAATGAAGGCTCTATCACGTTAACCGAGGATATTGAAAAAGGGGCAAAAGACGCGGATGTTCTCTATACCGATATTTGGGTTTCAATGGGTGAGCCAGATAGTGTATGGGATGAGCGCATTCGCTTATTAAAAGCCTATCAAGTGAATAGTTCTATGATGAAAATGGCAAATCCTCATGCGATTTTCTTACACTGTTTACCTTCATTTCACGATCGTTTAACTATTATTGGTGAAGATATTTATCAGAAATTTGGTTTGAGTGAAATGGAAGTGGCTGATGATGTTTTTGAATCTCGCCAATCAAAAGTTTTTGATCAAGCTGAAAACCGTATGCATACCATTAAAGCAGTTATGTTCGCCACTTTAAGCTAAAGCAAGGAGTTAACAATGCCTAAAAAGGTATTTATTGCTTTAGGAGGAAATGCATTAGGAAATACGCCACTAGAGCAAAAGCAGATAGTACGAAAAACCGCTAAGCCTATCGTAGATTTGGTTGAGAAAGGTTA
Source organism: Proteus sp. fly-1089 (assembly GCF_040138965.1). Lineage (NCBI taxonomy): Bacteria > Pseudomonadati > Pseudomonadota > Gammaproteobacteria > Enterobacterales > Morganellaceae > Proteus > Proteus sp. fly-1089. The sequence goes on along the minus strand of NZ_JBEETS010000005.1, from coordinate 39,143 downwards.
CCAAGTCATTATTGGTCATGGTAATGGCCCACAAGTTGGGATGATAAATTTAGCTATGGATTATGCATCACAACAAAATATTGGCACGCCTTATATGCCATTTGCTGAATGTGGTGCGATGAGCCAAGGTTATATCGGTTATCACTTACAACAAGCTATTAATGATGAATTGTGTGCACGACATCTAAATAAAAATCATGGATGTGCAACAATCGTGACCCAAGTGGTTGTGGATAAAAATGATCCTGCTTTTTTATCACCTACAAAACCAATTGGTGCGTTTTATACTCAACAGCAAGCAGAGGCGATTCAAAAAGAGCATGGTTTTCATTTTATGGAAGATGTGGGGCGTGGATATCGTCGCGTTATTCCATCACCAAAGCCGTTAGAAATTGTAGAATCACCGATTATTAAACAGTTAGTTGAACACAATATCGTCGTGATCACGGTTGGTGGTGGTGGTATTCCTGTTATTAGGAAAGATGATTTATTAGAGGGTATTGATGCCGTTATTGATAAAGATAACTCCAGTGCTAAATTAGCTGTCGAATTAAAAACAGATATTTTACTGATATTAACGGCTGTTAATAAAGTGGCAATTAATTTTAATAAACCAGAGCAAGTTGACTTAGATAAAATAACGCTTTCTCAAGCTGAAGAGTATATTTCTCAAGGACAGTTTGCTAAAGGAAGTATGTTACCTAAAGTTGAAGCTTGTCTTAATTTTATAAAAGAAAGTCACAAGGATGCTCAAGCAATTATTACTTCTTTAGATAATGCATTATCTGCTTTAGAAGGAAAGACAGGCACAATAATTATCTCTAATTAATATTGTTTTTATTATTCTAAAACTAATTTTAAAAATAAACACTGCCAGTTAGATATTATTTCTACTGGCAGTCGTTACCTCTTATTTAAGTCGAGGACGCTATGAAACTTAAAAAGTTTGCGTTTCCGACCGCATTTACTATTTTATTTGCAATTACAGTAATTGTGGTTGGTTTAACGTGGATTATTCCGGCAGGCGAATATCAACGATTAAGTTATAACTCAGCAGAACCATCATTAGTGGTTGCGAAAATAGATGGTTCTCATGAAGTATTACCTGCAACTCAAGCGACATTAAACGATTTAAATGTCTCTATTGAAATTAATAAATTTACTGATGGAACAATTAAAAAACCAATAGCGATACCTGGAACCTATGAACGTGTAGCACAGCAACCCAAAGGGATAATGGATATTACCGAAAGTATGGTGAAAGGGACGATAGAGGGGGCTGATGTTATTGTTTTCATTCTTGTTTTAGGGGGGCTTATTGGGGTTGTTAATAAAACCGGTGCATTCAATGCAGGTTTAACAGCACTGGCAAATCGAACCAAAGGTAAAGAGTTTTTAGTGGTATTTGGTGTCACGATTATATTATCCATAGGCGGGACAAGCTGTGGGATTGAAGAAGAAGCCGTAGCTTTCTATCCCATATTAGTACCGATATTCTTAATATTGGGTTATGACGCTATTGTGTGTGTTGGGGCTATTTTTCTTGCGTCTTCAATGGGGGCTGGATTTTCAACCGTTAATCCATTCTCTGTGGTCATTGCCTCAAATGCATCAGGAATAAGTTTTATTGAAGGGATTGGCTTTCGTACGATTGGGTTAGTTATAGGTACAATTGGCGTTTTGGTTTATTTATATTGGTATTGTAAAAAAATCAAAAAAGATCCTGCTTTTTCTTATAACTATGAAAATGCCGAAAGTTTTAAACAGCGCTTTTTAAGTAATTACGATCCAAACGAAATATTAGAATTTTCATGGCGTCGTAAAGTGATCCTCTGCTTATTTGTTGCCGCTTTCCCTATTATGGTTTGGGGTGTCATGGATATGGGCTGGTGGTTTCCACAAATGGCCGCTCTCTTTTTAGCCATTGCCATCGTCATTATTTTCCTTTCTGGATTAAAAGAAAAAACGGCCATTGATGGATTTATTCACGGGGCATCTGAATTAGTAGGCGTTTCATTAATTATTGGTTTAGCGCGTGGTGTTAACCTTGTGATGGAACAAGGTAAAATTGCCGATACTATCCTTGAGTTTATGTCTCATATGGTTGCAGGAATGCCGCCAAGCCTATTCTTATTAGCACAGCTCGTTGTTTTTATTTGTTTAGGTTTTATTGTTCCTTCCTCTTCTGGCCTTGCGGTCTTAGCGATGCCAATTATGGCACCATTAGCAGACGCAGTCGGTGTTCCTCGTTATATGGTGGTGTCAGCATATAATTGGGGGCAATATATTATGTTGTTCTTAGCTCCTACTGGACTGGTGTTAGCAACCTTGCAAATGTTAGATATCTCCTATAACAAATGGCTCAAATTTATTATGCCAATGGTGGTATTTATGTTTGTACTTTCGGCAACATTACTCTTGGTGCAAGTTGCATTTTTATAAAATTGAGTTGGTGTGTTTACGCAGATAAAAGGATTTTTGGTTATTCTGTAATGTGAAATTAATCTGGTTTTTTGTGCTGTTATCGTCATTATTTTTTGATTTTCATTAGAAGTGATCTAGCTCTCGTTTTTAATGGTGATAAAAAATAAACCGAAAAAAAAGGTTGTTAATTTGTAGAAGTTATGTTTTTTTAAATACAGATAACACGCAAACACATCATTAAATTAATTGATAGGTAACCCATGATCATCACTACTCTACTACAAAGCCTACGACTAACAGCGCACATTGCGGCTGTGGTTGTCGTGCGTGTGGTGGTGGTCGTCGGCAAAGCGCCGTAACGGGTCCGAATCAACACAGTTTCGAAACCCCGCCGGCGCACTAACCGGGCGGGGTTTTTCATTTCTACCTGCCCATCAAGTCCGGCTTAGAACAAAGGACAGATAAAAATGGGTGATCAACAAGAAAACGCCACAACAAGTAGAACGTTTACTGGCGCACAATTAATCGTTTATTTACTGGAACGACAAGGCATTACGACAGTTGCGGGTATTCCAGGTGGAGCTGCACTTCCTTTGTATGATGCATTGAGCCAAAGTAACTCTATTCGACATATTTTAACTCGCCATGAGCAAGGTGCGGGTTTTATTGCACAAGGTATTGCAAGAGCAAATGGTAAACCTGCTGTGTGTATTGCCTCAAGTGGTCCAGGTGCTACGAATTTAGTGACAGCTATTGCTGATGCTAAACTGGATTCTATTCCTTTGGTTTGTATTACAGGCCAAGTCTCTTCAGCCATGATCGGAACCGATGCTTTCCAAGAAGTTGATACCTATGGCATGTCTATTCCCATTACTAAACATAACTATTTAGTACGCGATATTGCGGACTTACCTGGCATTATTTGTGATGCATTCCGTTTAGCAATGTCAGGGAGACCGGGACCAGTTTGGGTTGATGTGCCTAAAGATATTCAGCAAGCCACAATTACATTAGAAGCGTTACCACCTATTCCACAAAAGGATCCTGTTCCCACCTTTAATACTGATTTAGTGATACAAGCGGCACAAATGATTAATCAAGCTAAAAATCCCGTTTTATATTTAGGTGGAGGAATTATTAGCTCTGAGGCATGTAAAGAGGCAATTGAATTGGCAGAGAAAAATAATCTGCCAACAACCATGACCTTAATGGGGTTAGGCTTAATGCCACCTTCACATCCTTTGTATTTGGGGATGTTGGGTATGCATGCGACTCGTAGTACTAACTTTATTTTAGAAGAAGCGGATCTGTTGATTGTATTAGGGGCTCGATTTGACGATCGTGCCATCGGTAAAGCAGAGAAGTTTTGCCCTAATGCTAAAATTATTCATGTTGATATCGATCGCGCTGAAATTAGCAAGATCAAACGCCCTGATATCGCGATCCATGCTGATGCAAAATCAGTGTTATCACTGTTATTACCATTGATTAATACCAATAAACGTAATGAATGGATAGAACGTGTTACGACACTGAAACAAGAATATCCATTAGAGATGAAAAACTCTGAAAATATTCTGAGTGGTTACGGTATTGTATTGGCGGCCGCAAATTGCGTAGATGATGATGCGATTATTACGACTGACGTAGGACAACATCAGATGTGGGTAGCACAAGCGTATCCGTTAAATCGACCTCGACAATGGCTAACTTCAGGTGGATTAGGCACGATGGGTTTTGGTTTACCTGCTGCAATTGGTGCGGCGTTAGCTGAGCCAGATAAGAAAATCCTCTGCTTTTCGGGGGATGGCAGTATTATGATGAATATTCAAGAGCTTGCCACTGCGGCTGAACACCAATTAGATATCAAAATTATTTTGATTAATAATCAGGCATTAGGATTAGTTCACCAACAACAAACGCTATTTTTTGAAGAGCGTATTTATGCCGCGGCTTACCCTTATCAAACAGACTTTATCCGTATTGCACAAGGTTTTGGTTTAGATACCTGTGACTTAAACCAGGAAGCAGATCCCGCTGGTGCATTGCAAGCTGCTATTGAAAAACCAGGGCCTTGCTTAATTCACGTTATGATTGATATCCATGAAAAAGTATTTCCGATGGTTCCACCTGGGGCTGCAAATATTGAGATGATAGGAGCTTAATTTATGTCAAACCAATCACAACCTATCGCGCTGGAATTGATTGTTCGCAACCATCCCGGAGTTATGACCCATATTTGTGGTCTATTTGCTCGTCGCGCATTTAACGTCGATGGCATTTTGTGTTTACCAATGAAAAATAGTGATAAAAGTCGTATTTGGCTATTAGTGCAAAAAGATGATCGTCTAATGCAAATGGTCAGTCAGGTAGAAAAGCTTGAAGATGTAAAAGAAGTGAGGTTTAGCGATGATTTACGAGTTTTTGAGCAAATGGAAAGTTACTTAAATTAATTAATGCAGATTGGCTCTCTCTTTATCATTAAGAGCGAGCCAATATAGTGCTTAAGGGCGGTGATGATAATGCTGTTGATTTGGGCTAGACATAATCACGGATGCGCGTAGGTGTCCTTCCACACAGATATAAGAGTGGGGGGCATTGCCATGAAAAGCGTAAAAATCCCCAGTTTCTAATAAGACGGTTTCGTCGTTATCAAAACGCATCATTAATTTACCGGAATAGACCATGATGTGTTCTTGAGTACCATCAGCGTGAGCAGGGCTATTAATAATCGCGCCATGCTTCATCTCAATATGCCAAATCTCAGTAATATTGCCGATACCAATACGGAATTTAAACTCTTGGGCATAATCACCAACGATAGGTTTATGTCGTTCTAAACGAGGGTATTCTTCGCGTGTAAAACTAAATAAATCTCCCAAAGGAAAGCCAAGCGCTATTGCGATAGCCTCTAAGGTATCGATCCTCGGATTAGAATCACCAGATTCTAATTTTGACAATGCAGCCTTGGATATTCCCGATTTTCTTGATAACTCATTAAGTGACAAGTTTCGAGATTGTCTTAGTTGTTTGACTTTATTACCAAGGTACTCATTCGTTTTTTTAGGAGGTTGTGGGTTCATTGCCAATTCAAAATATCGTTAGTTTAAAAGTGCCATTCTTATTAGATGATAACACTAATTAACCGTCTTCGGAAAATGAGATCCTATTTCTGCTGTATTTTGTGAATAGCCTTATGATAGCTGTTCGATTTTTAATAATTAAGCTAATATCATTTTTGAAAATGATAACTATTTAAGGCTTATTGTGATGGAATTACTGAGTTGGGCTGATATTTTTGTATGCCTACTGACCTTATTTTTTGCTTATGTTATTTTTGGTATGGCAGGATTTGGCTCAGCATTAATTGCAGGTCCTGTGTTGGCAATTTATTTACCACTTTCAATGATAGTGCCATTATTGGCATTAATTGATTTAAGTGCCGCTGTGGTTAATGTATTAAGAGATGGAAAACAAGCTGATTTCAAAGAGATACGCTATCTTATTCCGCTGATTATTATTGGTAGTCTTATCGGTGCGAGTATTCTATTAACAACCCGCCCGGACTTACTCTCTCTTCTTCTCGGTATTTTTGCTGCTTGTTATGCACTTTATGCACTATTTTGGAAAAAACAAGAAAGCCGATTTTCTCAACGTTTAGTTTATCCTTTTGGATTAATTGGTGGCGTATTTAGTGCGTTATTTGGCAGTGGTGGCTTTTTATATGCCATTTACTTGTCAGGACGAATTGCAGATAAAAATAAATTCCGTATTACACAAACGACGTTGATTGGTTTCAGTACATTAACTCGAGTTGTGATTTTTTTATTTGCAGGAATTTATTGGCAATTAGATATTCTTAAGTTAGCTGTTATTTTCTTACCAGCCATGTTTGCAGGTGTTTGGTTAGGACGAAATTTAACATTACGTATGTCGAAAGCACGATTTATGAGTGTGATTTATACCATTGTATTGATATCTGGTGCTGTGCTTATTTACCGTTATTTCTCTTAAGATCCTTAGGGTAATTTACGATGGAGTGAGAATGTTGTGAAAGGTAAAGATCTTCGTGCGCCAAATGGAGATCTTTCTCTAATTAATGTTATTTTTTAAGCATGTTTATCTATTTCTTATCCCCTATAATATAACAATATTTTATTTAACTACCTTTCTTTTATTACAGAGGTTTCTGTTACTTACAGAAACAAAATAACATGTCATATCAAAATTATCGCCAATCTGAAGTTTTTGCGATAACAACTATCACGGTAAGTATTGGCGTTATCGGGATTGTTATCGGATTAACTATTCCCATGGTTGCACTACGCCTCAATTTAGCGGGTATTAGTGAATCTATCATCGGACTTATTTCTGCCGCACCAGCTATTGGGATGTTAATTATTTCACCCTTTGCTCGACGTATTGTGCAATGGATTGGTAAACGCTTTGCCATGCTATTAGCTACCATTGTTTCTGCAATAAGCTTATTACCCTTAATGGGAAGTTTACCTCTAGAGTTGTTATTTCCTTTGCGATTAATCACTGGTATTGCCAGTGGTGTGATGATTTGTTTAGGAGAAACGTGGATTAATGAGCTTTCACCAGATAATAAACGTGGGCGGATTTTAGCGGTATATACCACGGTATTTACTATTAGCCAGTTATTAGGGCCTTCAATTATTGCACTTTATGGCGTTGCAGATAAAACACCGATTCTAATTAGCGTCTTTATTCATATTATCTCAATTATCCTGTTTTTAATGATGGATCAAAAAACGGGTGATAAATTACCAAAAGATACACAAGAGCCTAATTTTTCTATTATTCGCTTTGTTAAAGTTGCACCAGCGATCTGTGGCGGTATTGTTTTCTTTGCTTTTTTTGATGGTACCGTACTTTCTATGTTTCCTATTTATGGTTTAAGTATGGGACACACTGAAGCTATTGCCGCAATGATGATAAGCGCGATTTTAGCAGGTGATGCCATTATGCAAATGCCGTTTGGCTGGCTTGCTGATCATATGAATAGGACTCGATTATATCGAATTTGTGGTGTGGTAACGCTACTTGCAAGCTTATTATTACCTATCACTATGTCTCACTCATTTTTAATTTGGCCTTTATTACTGGTGTTGGGCGCAACAGCGGGTGCGATATATACCATTGCATTGGTGCAAATAGGACAATATTTCTCAGGTAATGATCTGATGGTCGCTAATGCATCAGCAGCCATGTTATGGGGAGTGGGTAATTTATCTGGGCCTTTGCTGGCAGGGGCGTTGTCAGAAATCTCTTCATCTTCACTACCATTCTTATTGGTCGCCATGACAGGTTTATTCTTAGTTTCAACGATGGAACGTTGGAATGTGGGTGTTGAAGCACTCAATAGCAGTTCACCTTAATATTATTTCATCTTAATATTATTTCTTCTTTATCGTATTCCATTTAGGGTGATAGGAATACGATAGAGGAAGTCTTCCTTTTCTTAATTTCTCAATATTAAAACTTTATCTTATTGTTTTTTATAAATGATTATAATTATATTTCGTAATTGTACTTATTTTAAAAGTTATTAAGAATAATCTAGAAATGTTTATATTGAACAGAAGTAATTTGCTAAAACGACGTTTATTCATCTAACGTTAGAAGTAGAAGATAATACTATCTTCAGATAAAAATCATGAATACTGCAAATCATTAATCGCCACACATTGGGAACGGAAGGTATTATTTATCTAAGCAACTTATTAAAGTTACTAATAATAGATAGATATACCTAGTTATCATGGTATGTAATATAAATTCAATTAAACCAATTGGTTAATCTTTTTTTATACTATGGAATAAGCATGACATTGGATGGCCGCACAAAAGTAGAATGATGAGGAAAGTCGGTAGTGGCTTTCCTCTTTTTCTTTTTCTCTCACTTTAAATTATCTTTTTATGACATTTTTATTAAAAATATGTTTTTTCGCTTGATTCTTACCCTAAAAGCACAAGATAATCGTTTGCGTCAAATTCTCTCACTCAATCCACACGAAAAACCAAACGTTTGCTTTTGACTCCCTCTTAAGATCCTTATCAGTAAGAGGTTATTTTAATTGATACGTAATCGTTTTCGTTTTTTGGAGAGTGAACCGCTTTTATGTCAGAGGAATGTAATGTCTGCTAATCAATCAGCAACTACTGGTAAACTGGATAGCTATTTTAAACTTACAGCTCGTGGTACAACTGTTCGCAAAGAAATGATCGCCGGTTTGACGACTTTTTTGGCTATGGTGTATTCCGTGATTGTTGTTCCTAGCATGCTAGGACAAGCCGGTTTTCCGCATACTGCAGTTTTTATTGCAACCTGTTTAGTCGCGGGATTGGGCTCCCTTCTAATGGGATTGTGGGCAAATCTTCCTATGGCGATTGGTTGTGCTATTTCATTAACAGCATTTACCGCTTTTAGCTTGGTCTTGGGACAAAATATCTCTGTGCCTGTTGCATTAGGCGCCGTATTTTTAATGGGGTGTTTATTCACTGTCTTTTCATTAACTGGCATTCGTACTTGGATCTTAAAAAATATTCCGACAGGTATTGCTCATGGCGCAGGAATAGGGATAGGTTTATTTTTACTTTTAATTGCCGCCAATAGCGTTGGACTTGTCGTTAAAAATCCATTAGATGGTTTACCTGTGGCGATGGGTAAATTTACTTCATTTTCTGTTCTGATGTCACTTGCAGGTTTAGCCGCTATTTTCGGATTAGAAAAACGCAAAGTCCCAGGTGGCGTATTATTGGTGATTGTTGCCATTTCTATTATTGGGCTGATTTTCGATCCTAATGTAAAATATCAAGGTGTTTTTAAAATGCCTCAATTAGGTGAAGAAGGGCTTTCTTTATTATTCGCAATGGATATTAAAGGAGCATTACAACCTTTAGTTTTACCAAGTGTTCTTGCGTTAGTGATGACTGCGATTTTTGATGCAACCGGGACTATCCGTGCCGTTGCCGGTCAAGCCAATTTATTAGATAAACGTGGACAAATTATTAATGGCGGAAAAGCACTGACTTCTGACTCCGTCAGTAGTATTTTTGCGGGTGTAATTGGTGCCGCACCTGCAGCCGTTTATGTTGAATCAGCTGCAGGAACAGCCGCAGGTGGTAAAACCGGATTAACTGCAACAGTGGTGGGTATTTTATTTTTACTGATCCTTTTCTTATCGCCTCTCTCTTATTTAGTTCCAGCTTATGCAACGGCACCTGCATTAATGTATGTGGGTTTATTGATGCTAGGTAATGTCACTAAGTTAGATTTCAGTGATTTTGTTGATGCAATGTCAGGCATGGTGTGTGCCGTCTTTATTGTTTTAACGTGTAATATTGTTACTGGCATTATGCTAGGTTTTGGTTGTTTAGTGATTGGTCGAGTATTTGCCGGCGAATGGCGTAAACTCAATATTGGTACCGTATTAATTACAATTGCTTTAGTGGCATTTTATGCGGGTGAGTGGGCGATTTAATTCGAATCATCGGTTTTAAAGACAAAAAGCGGAATATATCTATATTCCGCTTTTTTACTATTTATTTATCTACTTTAATTCGCTATTGTCGAAATTAAGCTTAGTTGTTAAATAATTGGTAGAATATATGCAAGAAATAAAAATACGCCATGGCGAACCAGACGACGCAGCCGCAATTCAACAGTTATATACTCATCCTGATTTATATATTTGTACTTGCCAATTTCCTTACCCTTCTGTGACGATGTGGAAAAAAAGATTACTCGAATTCGCAGAACAAAATATTCCTAATTTTGTAGCAACTATTGATGGTCAAGTTGCGGGACATTTAGCACTGATAATTGATAATCATCCTCGTCGTCGCCACATTGTAAGTTTTGGTATTGGTGTGGGTGCCGAGTACTCCGGAAAAGGTGTCGGTAAGTTACTTATCAATACAGCAATCGATTATGCATTCAATTGGCTAGCCGCAACACGTTTAGAGTTGGAAGTGTATTCAGATAATGAAAAAGGCTTACATTTATATAAAAAATTAGGCTTTGAAGTTGAAGGTATACGTCGTAAAGCGGCATTTAGAGACGGAAAATATTGTGATGTTGTCATGATGTCGATGTTAAGAACGATTGAATAATCATGTAAATAAGCGATGTGACTCTAAAAATTAATCGATATTGTCTTTTATTTGTTATTTTTATTTAATTTCTTAATGTTTTACGTTTGTATATGAGTAATTACATCGTTTAGACGGAAAAAGAGAAATAAAAACGTATGCTTTCTATGTTTAATGCCGTTAATAAATAGAGAGTAATGAGAAGTGTGCAATTTGTTACGTTAGATACGATTAATCTTAATTTTAAATAATCGCGCATGAGTCTGTGTGGGATCTGTTTAAAATAAGGAAAGGTAAAGAAAGGCATGGCGCATAAGTTTTTGCAGGGTGTGTTTTTTTATCATTCAGTAGGGTTTTCTTTTTTAAGGAAAAGATAACAGGTTTTTGGGATAAAAATAGGCATGTAAGGGTAACATGGAAATTTTCTTTACTATTTTGATTTTAATACTGGTGGTTTCAGTTTCGGGAGTTATTACAAAACTAATTCCCTTTCGTGTTCCGTTACCATTAATACAGATTGTGATAGGGGCTTTATTGGCATGGCCTCAGTTTGGTTTACATGTCACTTTTGATCCTGAATTATTCCTCGTCCTATTGATCCCTCCTTTGTTGTTTGTTGATGGTTGGAAAACGCCAACACGAGAATTTATTCAAAATGGGCGTGAAATTTTTATTCTTGTGCTTGTTTTAGTGATGGTAACTGTTGTTGGTATTGGCTATTTAATTTATTGGATGATGCCAAGTATCCCTCTGATTTCTGCATTCGCATTAGCGGCGGTGCTTTCTCCAACGGATGCGGTAGCACTTTCTTCTATTGTCGGTAAAGGGCGAATACCTAAGCGGATAATGGGCATTTTAGAGGGTGAAGCATTAATGAATGATGCTTCAGGTCTGGTTGCCTTGAAATTTGCGGTTGCTGTTGCAATGGGCACCATGGTGTTTACTGTGGGTGGCGCAACACTTGAGTTCTTTAAAGTCGCTGTTGGCGGGCTACTGGCCGGTATTGGCGTCACCTTGATTTACAGTAAATCTCTGCGATTAATGAGTCGCTGGAGTGGTGATGATCCTGCTACACAAATCGTCTTTATGTTATTGCTACCTTTTGCATCCTACTTAATTGCAGAGCATATTGGTTTTTCAGGAATTTTAGCTGCAGTTGCTGCCGGTATGACTATCAGTAAATCCGGTGTTATTCGTAATGCACCACTCGCAATGCGTTTACGTGCTGATAGTGTGTGGTCAATGCTTGAATTTGTCTTTAACGGCCTGGTCTTTATTATGCTTGGCTTACAACTTCCGATTATTTGGACAAGCTCTGTTATTCAAGCTGATCTTGATCCAGAAGTTGAAGTATGGATGTTGTTTGCTGCCGTATTTGTCATCTATTTTGCATTACTTATTTTACGCTTTACATGGTTATGGCTGATGAAAAAAATTAGCCGTATCTTTATGAAAAAACACCCACTTGATTTCGCCAATTATACAACGCGTGAACTGTGGCTTTCATCATTTGCTGGTGTTCGTGGTGCGATTACTCTTGCTGGTGCGCTTTCTATTCCGCTCTTTTTAACCGATGGCAGTACTTTCCCTGGGCGTTATCAAATCATCTTTATCGCAGCAGGTGTTATTTTACTGTCAATCCTTGTCGGTATTATTTCGCTTCCTTTCTTGTTGAAAGGCGTGAAAACTACCGATAAAGAAGCTGATAAAAATGAAGTTCGTTATGCGCGAAAAATCATGGCAGAAGTGGCGATTGTCAGCTTGAATAAAATGGAAGAGCGTTTAGCTGCGAGTACAGAAGAGCAACTCGATGCAGAAGAAATTAATGAAGTTGCTTCTCGGGTAACGGGCTATTTACGACGTCGTACTGCAACTCAAGATGAAATGGTTCATAACATGTTAGAAGAAGATCTTGAAAGACGTTTTCGCCTAACTGCATTACGTGCTGAGCGTGGTGAGCTTTACCATTTAAGGGCTACGCGAAAAATTAGTAATGAAACACTCCAATTATTGCTACATGAATTGGATTTAATGGAAGCACTGTTAGTTGAGAAAGATAGTTAATTATGTGGTTGCTCATTATTACAACACTGTTATGGGCAGCCTCTTTTAGCCTGATTGGCGAATATCTCGCGGGTCAGGTTGATAGTTGGCTCTCTGTTTTGATCCGTGTTTCTTTAGCGGCTTTGGTCTTTTTACCTTTCTTACGTTGGAAGGGAATTCGTTTTAAGGTAATTTTGCTTTATATGAGTGTGGGAGCTTGCCAACTTGGTATCATGTATCTGTTTGTCTTCCATGCTTATAACTATTTGACCGTTGCAGAATTCTTACTGTTTACCGTATTAACACCGCTTTATATCACGTTAATTTATGATCTATTAGAACGCCAAAAATTACGCTGGGGTTATGCATTCAGCTCTTTATTAGCAGTGTTAGGCGCCGCTATTATTCGTTATGACCATTTAAGTGATGATTTTTGGTATGGGCTGTTATTAGTGCAACTTGCTAATATTTTCTTTGCTATTGGCCAAGTGGGTTATAAGCGATTAATGGAAGTACATCCAATTCCACAACATCATGCGTTTTCTTGGTTTTATCTTGGTGCAGTTACCGTTTCACTGGTTGGTGCATTGTGTTTTGCTGATTGGCAGAAAATGCCAACAACATCACTACAATGGGGGGTTTTATTCTGGTTAGGAATAGGGGCTTCTGGGATAGGCTATTTCATGTGGAACTATGGTGCTACACAAGTTGATGCTGGAACCTTAGCTATTATGAATAACATGATGGTTCCAGCTGGGTTATTAGTGAATTTCTCTATTTGGCAACAACATCCAAATTGGCCAAGTTTCATCATAGGCGCGAGCCTGATTGTTGCATCACTTTGGTTCCATCGACGCTGGATACACCGACCTGTTTTACAAAAGGAAGATTGTTAACAGCGTGCTGACCTGATAAACGAATAAATTCACGAATTGCCGGTTGATGTTGCTCTCCACTGCGATTGGCTGCATATAACCGGCTCCATAATCCCTCGCCTAATGTTTTTGTCACCACTAATCCTTGTTTTTCAAAATTCTCTACTGCCCAATGAGGTAGAGCAGCGATCCCCATGCCAGCCGCAACCATTTGAATTAACAACAATGTATTATCGACATGTTTAAAATGTGGTGTTATTCCTGCGGGTTGTAAAAAATGGCGCCACACATCAAAACGCTCTCTTTGCACAGGATAAATAAATAAGGTTTCTGCAATTAAATCTTGTGGCTGAATATGTAAGCGATTTGCGAGAGGGTGGTCGGGCGATAAAACCAGTTTAACTTCATAGTCAAACAGCGGAGTATAGTGTAAACGTGCATCATCTAAAATATCAGAAGTTAGTACTACATCTAATTCACGTTGTAGTAATGCTGGTTGTGGATCAAACGTAACCCCCGAATGGAAATCAACATTGACTTCAGGCCATGTTTGGCGATATTGCTGTAATGCGGGTGTTAACCATTGAATACAACTATGGCATTCAATCGCAATATTTAAATTTGAACTCCCCGGCTCATTACACGCTTCAATCGCTCTGCGTACGATAGGCAGAACTTCTTCAGCTAATTTGACCAGTACTTCACCTTGTGGGGTAAAACGCAGTGGTTGGCTTTTACGCACAAAAATTCGATAACCCAGACGATGTTCTAATTCACTAAATTGATGTGAAAGAGCCGACTGTGTTTGATGTAGTTGATTTGCTGCGTTAGCAAGAGAGCCAGTGTGCTTTAGTGCCAATATCGTTTTTAAGTGTTTTATTTCTATCATGAGAAACCTTCAGGTTGTTGATGAAAAATTTGCGCTTGTGATTTATACACTACCTGTAGATTATGGATGTGTAAACATCTAGACGGCTAAAAATAGGATTTTAATTATGACAATTCGCAATCACACACTGGGTTTCCCTCGTATTGGCTTAGATAGAGAGCTAAAAAAGGCACAAGAAAATTATTGGGCAGGCAAGATTTCACAAGAAGAACTTATCGCAGTGGGTAAAACACTTCGTGCTCGTCACTGGCAGCAACAAGCAGATGCAGGTGTCGAATTATTACCTGTTGGTGATTTTGCTTGGTATGACCAAGTATTAGGAACAAGTCTATTGTTAGGCAACGTGCCACCTCGTCACCGTAATGAAGATGGCTCATTAGATCTTGATACATTATTTAGAGTTGCGCGTGGTAGAGCGCCAACGGGTAAACCTGTTGCCGCATCTGAAATGACGAAATGGTTTAATACTAACTATCACTATATCGTGCCAGAATTCCAACAAGGTCAATCATTTGCCTTTGCGTGGAAAGAGTTATTAGATGAAGTAGATGAAGCATTAGCTCTTGGTCATAAAATAAAACCGGTGTTACTGGGTCCAGTGACTTATCTTTGGTTAGGCAAAGTAAAAGGACCTGAATTTGATAGATTAACGCTTTTAAAAGAAATTCTACCTATCTATCAACAAGTTCTTAATGCATTAAAAGAAAAAGGTATTGAGTGGGTACAAATTGATGAGCCTGCATTGGTCTTGGATTTACCAATTGAATGGCAAAACGCATACCAAACCGCTTATCAAGCATTAGCGGGACAGGTTAAATTACTACTAACAACTTATTTTGATAGTGTTTCTCATCATCTTGATATTATTAAGGACTTACCTATTAATGGGCTTCATGTTGATATTTCAGCAGGCCAAGATGATTTGCAACATTTACATCAAACATTACCTAAAAATTGGGTGCTGTCATTAGGTGTCATTAATGGCCGTAATGTTTGGAAAGCCGATTTGAGTACACGTTATCAGCAAGTCGTTGCGCTAAAAGATAAACGTCCATTATGGATCGGAACTTCATGTTCATTGTTGCACAGCCCAATTGATTTAAAGGCAGAAACTAAACTTGATGATGAAGTGAAAAGTTGGTTTGCTTTTGCTATTCAAAAATGTGAAGAAGTAGCTTTGCTGAGTAGGGCACTAAATGCACCCGAAGGCGAGTATGATGATCAATTGGCACAATACAGTGCCCCAATTCGTCAACGTCAGCATTCTACACGCGTGCATAATGCCAAAGTGGCCGCTCGTTTAGAGTCGATTAAAACGCAAGACAGTGAAAGAAATTCACCTTATACCCAACGCGCAGAAGTCCAACGTGCTCGGTTTAATCTGCCATTATGGCCAACTACGACTATTGGTTCATTTCCACAAACTACTGAAATTCGTACGGTACGCCTTGATTTTAAAAAAGGAAATATTGATACAGTAGCTTATCGCAAAAATATCAGTGAACATATTAAGCAAGCGATAACAGAGCAAGAAAACCTAGGTCTCGACGTATTAGTGCATGGTGAAGCTGAACGTAACGACATGGTGGAATATTTTGGCGAGCATTTTGATGGCTATGTCTTTACACAAAATGGTTGGGTACAAAGTTATGGCTCACGTTGTGTAAAGCCACCAGTGATTATTGGAGATATTAGTCGTCCGGAAGCCATTACTGTGGATTGGGCAACTTACGCACAATCATTAACTGAAAAGCCAGTCAAAGGAATGCTAACAGGGCCAGTGACAATTTTATGTTGGTCGTTTCCTCGTGAAGATGTGACGCGTGAAACAATTGCAAAACAGATTGCGTTAGCACTACGTGATGAAGTAGACGATTTACAAAAAGCGGGTATTGGTATAATCCAAATAGATGAACCAGCCTTACGAGAAGGATTACCACTGCGTCGTGATGAATGGCAAGCTTATCTTGATTGGGCCGTTGATGCCTTTAAATTAAGTGCCGCTGTTGCTGATGATGATACCCAAATTCATACTCATATGTGTTATTGCGAGTTTAATGACATCATGAATTCTATTGCTGCATTGGATGCTGATGTGATTACTATCGAAACATCACGTTCAGATATGGAGCTTTTAGAAGCCTTTGAACACTTTGATTACCCAAATGAAATTGGACCAGGTGTTTATGATATTCACTCACCTAACGTCCCCAATGTGGAATGGATTGTGGGATTATTAAGAAAAGCGCAATCGCGTATTCCAGCAGAGCGTTTATGGGTGAATCCAGACTGCGGATTAAAAACACGAGGCTGGACTGAAACACGTGCAGCATTAGCGAATATGGTGGAAGCAGCTAAATATTTACGCCAAAACGCATAATAAAATAATTACTTATTAGCCTGCTATTTTTGAATGTTTACTTTGATAAAGAGTTACATCATCAAAATAGCAGACTAATTTTATATAAATAAAAAAGAGTATTAATTAAAACTCAGAACAAATCTTATTATTGATATTCATTAGAGTTGCTATACTGCGAAAACTCTTTAATTTTATGGATATAATTATTGTGCAAACTAGCATTAAACTTTCGGATAAGGTATTAGATGCTTTTCCAACTAGACCTTTGAAATTAGTTCCACTAAGAGGAGATGGTGGATTATTTCGCACCTTATTCTTAGTTATTTTCATGTTAGCAATGACTGTATTTAGTGCTTATCAAATTCCCAATATTCTTTATGATTATAAAATCAGTGAGAATGCCGTACCTGTTGATGCTACAGTAAATGGCTCTTGTCGCTCTCAACTCTTTGTTTTGACTAACTGTAGTGTTGATTTGCGCTATAAAGGCAATGAAGTTTCGCGTAATTTTACTTTTTTAGATTTAGGTCCTAAAGATGTGTTAGTTGAACCCGTCGCTGATGCAAATGATCTCAGTAAAATGACCGTTGATGTGGCAATAGATAATATTTGGCTTCGCTTAATTAGTACGATTATTTTTATCGGCTTATTTGGTTTTAGTGTGATCTTTTTTATTTATCGTCAAATACTGACGAGTAAAGTGAGAAAAGCATTATTATCGGTAGGCACTCAGCCTCTAAAATTAATAGCAATCCCGGCAAAAATGGTTGTGAGTAATAAGCAATTTATTGCAACTTATCATCTTAACTTAGATGGTAAAGATATTCGTATTGCTTATTCAGGAAATAAGAAAACACCTCCTATTGTGATTGAGCAAAATGGAAATACTTATGTCTTAGCTGTTTATTCACCACAACAAAATATCCCTTATGCTTTAGATGTGCCTTTAGAGCGTATTCAAGCAACGCCAGAAGAGAAACAACGTTTCCATGATGCGTTAATTGAAGAAGGTTTGCTGTAATCAATTTTAATTATTAAGAACATAATGCGTTTTCTCTTATGGGATGTAAGGGGAAACGCATTAAATAGGCTCGATTAAAATAGTTGTTTTATTTAACCACCGAAAATCTTCGCTTTTAAAATATCCATCCCTGCACTGACTAAATCTAAATCTTTAGGTACCACTCCATCAGGCGTTACTTTATCGATGAGTTTAGGTAGATATTGTGCCGCCATTTCAGAGGCTTCAGTTGCACTTAAATTAATCTTTGACGCAAGTTCGTTAATAACAGGCGATGAGAAAACAGTTACGATTTGTTCAGCACTGATAGGTAAATTTGTATTTGTACTTATCCAAGATTGGATTAGCTCACTTAAACCCGCTGTATCAAATTGCTTTATTAAGCTTTCAATGCCACCTTGAGACTCAACCCAGTCGAGGACAGTTTTATATTGATTGATTTTTTCGCCACCTAGTAGGCTCGCAATTTGGTTAAATAAACTCATGATCACTCCAGTGACAAAATAGGTGTCACACATTAGATGTTAATTTTAAAGGCGGGTAGTGTACGTGAAGTTAGTATATTCATCTATACTCGTATGCTTCAAGCTGTAGTGTTGTTGATTATATTCACTCGCATTGAATTATTTAGAGTATATATATTGGGGTATTTATATTCGATAAGGTGTTTATTGCATCTATACTAATTAATTAGAATGGATGTATGAGTATTTTGAATGATTGAAGTAAGCGAATATTGATAATGTATTTGCTGATAATGTATTTCGAACGCCATATTTCGTGATAATAATCACAATTTTATGAAATTGTTACTTTGTTTGGCGCCTTGTAGGTGATATTGGTCACTAAAAAGGTCTGTAAA
Source organism: Proteus sp. fly-1089 (assembly GCF_040138965.1). Classification (NCBI taxonomy): domain Bacteria; kingdom Pseudomonadati; phylum Pseudomonadota; class Gammaproteobacteria; order Enterobacterales; family Morganellaceae; genus Proteus; species Proteus sp. fly-1089. Next base: position 20,549 of record NZ_JBEETS010000005.1, on the reverse strand, counting down.
GCTGATAAAGTAAGTCTTAATTTAATGAACATTGGTTTTGTCCCATTGAGGAGTCCGATATGTCTGATGTATTTCACTTAGGTTTAACCAAAAATGACCTACAGGGTGCCACTTTAGCAATTGTTCCAGGTGATCCTAAGCGTGTTGAAAAAATTGCAAAATTAATGGATAACCCTGTCCATCTGGCTTCTTTACGTGAATACACGTCATGGCGTGGTGAAATTGATGGCAAAGCTGTCATTGTTTGCTCAACGGGTATCGGTGGTCCATCTACTTCTATCGCAGTTGAAGAATTAGCGCAATTAGGTATTCGTACTTTCTTACGCATTGGTACAACAGGTGCAATTCAAGAACATATCAACGTAGGTGATATTCTTGTGACTACGGCCGCAGTCCGTTTAGATGGCGCGAGCTTACACTTTGCACCAATGGAATTCCCAGCAGTTTCTGACTTTGAATGTATGAATGCATTGTACAAAGCCGCTAAAGACAATGGCTCAACTGTACACGTAGGTGTAACTGCGTCTTCTGATACATTCTATCCAGGACAAGAACGTTACGATACTTATACAGGCCGTGTTGTTCGCCGTTTCAAAGGCTCAATGAAAGAGTGGCAAGAAATGGGCGTAATGAACTATGAGATGGAATCTGCAACATTATTGACAATGTGTGCAAGCCAAGGTTTACGTGCAGGTATGGTTGCAGGTGTTATCGTAAACCGTACTCAGCAAGAAATTCCAGATGCAGAATTACTGAAGAAAACAGAAAACAATGCACTTGGAATCGTTATTGAAGCAGCTCGTATTTTAATGAAATAAGCGTTTTCAATTGAGTTCTAAAGCCCTTAATACAAAAGTATTAAGGGCTTTTTTGTATGGTAATTCATCACGTTAATATGACATGACAACAGAAGATGATTTCTGTTAAGGTCTTTAAGAACTTAACAACATAATAATGAGAAGAGGCGTTATGACTGATATCTTACAAACACATCCTTCGGTGTTGCCTTTAGTTGGTGGGATCAACTTTCGTGATTTAGGTGGGAAAAAATTAAGTAACGGTGGTGTTATTAAACCTGGAATGCTCTTTCGTTCAGGATCACTGGATAGATTAACCCATACAGATCAATCTCTTCTCGTCGATAGAAATCTTTTTCAAATCATTGATTATCGTGACGCTGGTGAAATTATTGATAAACCAGACCGGGTTTGGGAAGGGGCTCAATATTATCATGCACCTGCAAATCCATTATCAAAAGAAGTCTCCGCTAATCTTGAAAAATTGACACCTGAAATATTAGAGCAATTTGATGCTAAAGCATTTATGTTCCAGTTATATAAGTTATTACCTATTAATAATCCTGCATATAAGCAACTGGCTACACTATTAAAGCAACCTGAAAAAGGGGGGGTAGTGCAACATTGTGCAGTAGGTAAAGATAGAACAGGCGTGGGTTCTGCATTAGTCTTGTTTGCACTCGGTGCTTCTTTAGATGTGGTGATGGAAGACTACCTACTCACGAATGAAACATTAGCCCCTTATCGTGCTTACCTCTTAGAAGAGCATGCTAAAACAATGAGTGAACATATCGTCGATAAATTTGCCTATGTTTATTCTGTACAAGAAGAGTTTTTACAAACGGCACTAGCCAGTATTAATCAGCATTATGGCAACGTCGATACGTGGTTAGAGAAAGATATTGGTTTAGATACTGCAAGCCGAGATATCTTACAAAGTTATTTTCTCAAATAATGAAGTGATTTATATTCGGTTAATCAGTCTGTTTTATTTCACTTAGGTTAACCGAATTTAAGGCCTCTATTTTGACAGTACAAGATATCATTCATACCATCACTCTCTTTGTAAAAGAGCACGAAATCTGGGCTATTCCTATCGTGTTCTTTCTTGCTTTTGGCGAGTCACTCGCTTTTATTTCTTTGTTGATCCCCGCAACTGTTATTTTATTGGGATTAGGGGCCTTAATTGGTGAAAGTGGCTTATTTTTCTGGCCGATTTGGCTTGCTGCTGCATTAGGTGCTTTTTTTGGAGATTGGGTCTCGTACTGGGTAGGTTTCCACTATAAAGATGGCGTGAGAAACTTATGGCCAATTTCGCGATCACCACAAACGCTTGTTAGAGGTCATCAATTTTTTAATCGTTGGGGGATCTGGGGCGTATTTATTGGGCGTTTTTTTGGGCCTTTTCGTGCCATCGTGCCTTTAGTTGCGGGCATTTGTGCAATGCCACAGCGTTATTTTCAAATTGCTAATTTAACATCAGCCATGATCTGGGCATTTGGTATTTTGGCACCCGGTGCTTTTGGTTTGCAATGGCTTGCGAAATGGGTGGGATAATTGCGTCCTTTATCGCAAATCAAGTCACGATGTAAATTGTTGCTAGACAATATTATCTATGCGTTTTAACGTAGCCCGCTGGAAAGCAAAAAGGTCACTTTAGTGGATATTCAGTTGTTATATGGGATCATTGGTTTATTAGGCGGTGTACTGGTCGGTGGCGCGCTTGTTTGGTGGTCTATCCAGCAACGTCTAGCTGATAAAGAAGCCATGTTACGTGAAAACTACACACAGCTTGCCGTTGCCCAAGAAAAATCAGCAATTATCCCCTCTTTACAACAGCATATAGAGCAACTAGAGCAAGAATTGCGTGCTCAACGAGAAATTATTACCTCTCAAGAAGCAGAATTAAGAGAAGTGACAACGCGGTGGGAAGAGAGTCGAATATCTGCTGAAGAAAAACAGCGGCTATTAGTCAATAGTGAGCAACGGCTTGCGACGCAGTTTGAAAATCTGGCTAATCGTATTTTTGAACAAAGTGGACGTAAAGCCGAAGAGTTAAATCGACAAGGACTAACGCATTTACTGTCACCTTTTCGTGAACAACTGGAAAGTTTTCGACGCCAAGTTCAAGATGGTTTTGGGCAAGAAGCCAGAGAGCGGCATACCTTAGTTCATGAAATTCGCCAGCTTCAACAATTAAATGTCAAGATGGCACAAGAAGCGGTTAACCTAACAAATGCCTTAAAAGGGGACAATAAAGTCCAAGGTAATTGGGGGGAAACGGTTTTAGCGCGTATATTAGAGTCTTCAGGATTACGCGAAGGCCATGAGTTTGAAACACAGGTGAGTATTCGCCATGAAAATGGCGGTCGCTATCAACCTGACGTTATTGTGCATTTACCTCATGGTAGGGATGTCATTATCGACGCTAAAATGTCGCTGGTGGCATATGAAAAGTATTTTAGTAGCCATGATGATAATGAACGTAAACAGGCGCTTTATGCACATGTGAACTCAATTAGAACGCATATTAAAGGATTGAGTGTAAAAGATTATCATAAACTACCGGGTGTTACGTCTTTAGACTATGTTTTGATGTTTATACCCATAGAGCCAGCTTATCTTGTTGCGATTGGTCATTCTCCTGATTTGTTAGAAGAAGCATTGAAAAACAATATAATGTTAGTTGGGCCATCTACTTTACTTGTTGCTTTGCGTACAATAGCGGCATTGTGGCGATATGAATATCAAAGCCAAAATGCGCAAGAAATTGCGGACAGAGCGGCTAAAATGTATGACAAATTAAGACTTTTCGTTGATGATATGCAAGGGCTAGGAAACAGTATTCAAAAAGCGCAGTCTGGCTATTTATTGGCGATGAAAAAACTCTCTGAAGGTCGTGGAAATCTTATCAGTCAAGCGGAAGGCTTCAAATCCCTAGGGGTTGAGATAAAAAAAACGATTGATAATGATCTCATTGAAAAATCGACGTCTGATTGATTTGAAAAATAAAGAGACAAAGATTTCTGAAATAAGACCAGTACTGAATTTACTAAATTTTGATTAATTAGCGGGCAAATAATATGACTCAACAAACTAAGGAAACAACAGATTTTGGTTTCCAAACCGTTGACAAAGATGATAAACAAACCATGGTTGCAAGGGTTTTTCACTCTGTCGCGTCTAAATATGATTTAATGAATGACTTGATGTCTTTCGGTGTCCACCGCATTTGGAAACGTTATACTATTGAAGCAAGTGGTGTAAGACGTAATCAACGAGTTCTTGATCTTGCGGGCGGTACTGGTGATTTAACAGCTAAATTCTCTCGTTTAGTAGGTGAAAATGGGGAAGTTGTTTTAGCTGATATTAATGATTCAATGCTGAAAATGGGACGTGAGAAGCTACGCGATCACGGTATTGTGGGTAATGTTAACTACGTACAAGCGAATGCTGAAGAGTTACCTTTTCCTGATAACCATTTTGATTGCATCACTATCTCCTTTGGCTTACGTAATGTGACCGATAAAGCGAAAGCATTACGTTCTATGTTTCGTGTATTGAAACCAGGTGGACGATTGCTGGTGCTGGAGTTCTCTAAACCGGTTCTTGATCCTTTAAGCAAGATTTATGATGCTTACTCTTTCCATATCCTACCAAAAATTGGTCAAGTGATTGTAAATGATGCTGAAAGTTACCGTTATTTAACAGAGTCAATTCGTATGCATCCAGACCAAGAAACTTTAAAAGGTATGATGGAAGAAGCGGGATTTGGCCAAGTGACCTATACCAACATGACTGGCGGTATAGTTGCTCTACACAAAGGATTTAAATTCTGAGATGGAAAAAGCCACTTTTTCTCATGATATTGCTACTCAAGTGCTGTATCCGCTGTTAACAGCATCAATGGAGACAGCTCTTAATCACGTTTTATATCAGGAAAATGTGCTTAAACCTGCCCGCAATCGCCTTGCGGGCAAAGTGTTGGCGCTTTCTATCAATGAGTTTCCTCGTTCCATCTACTTAGTCTTTAGCGAACAACAAGTTGATGTATTAAGCCAGTGGGATGATGAAACTGATTGTTTGATAAAAACAAAATTACTTACTCTGATTAAGCTTCGCGATCGCCAGAAAATGTCAGAACTGATCAATCGTGGCGATATCACTATTGATGGTGATATGCAGGTTGTTCAAAATTGGTCTGCATTGCTAGATATGGCGCAGTGGGACCCCGCGCAATATTTAGCACCGTATATTGGCGACATAGCAGCGCAAAGTTTGACTGTTGTTGCAGGAAAGGGCGTTCAGTTATTTTCTTCACTCTTGAGTCACCAAAAAGGTTATTTGCGTGATGCGTTAATTGAGGAGTGGAAAACCGCACCTAGTACATTAGAAACAGTCCATTTTTATGATGAAATAGAACAACTTGCACAGCAAACAGCCGAACTAGAAAAACGGTTAGGCACATTGGAGAAAAAATAATGCTCCTTAGTGAGTTAAAGCGCCTCTATCATATTATTCAGGTATTCTTATCTTATGGGCTTGATGAATTAATTCCTAAACATCGAATTACTTTACCTGCAAGATTGGGATGCCGAGCACTCTTTTGGATCAAAAATAAGCATCCAGAAAAACCATTAGGTGAACGCTTACGACTCGCATTGCAAACATTAGGGCCTGTTTGGATTAAATTAGGTCAAATGTTGTCAACTCGACGTGATCTCTTTCCTCCTCAAATTGCTGACCAACTTGCGCTATTGCAAGATAAAGTTGCTCCTTTTGATGGTAAAAAAGCACGACAATATATCGAAAATTCATTCGGTGGTCCTATCGATCAATGGTTTGATGATTTTGATGAAACACCTCTGGCTTCGGCTTCTATTGCTCAGGTTCATACAGCGAAATTAAAAGAAAACGGCAAAGAAGTTGTGCTAAAAGTTATTCGCCCCGATATCCAGCCTGTGATCAAAGCAGATATCCGTTTAATGTATCGCTTGGCAAATTTATTACCGTTTTTACCTGATGGTCGTCGTTTACGACCTAAAGAAGTGATCCGCGAATACGAAAAAACATTACTCGATGAGCTAAATTTACTGCGTGAAGCCGCAAATGCTATTCAACTTCGCCGTAATTTTGAAAATAGCTCGATGCTTTATATCCCTGAAGTGTATTCAGATTATTGCCATGAAAATGTGATGGTGATGGAACGTATTTATGGTATTCCCGTTTCTGATATTGAAGCGTTGAATGCACAAAAGACGAATATGAAGCTTCTTGCAGAGCGCGGTGTAAAAGTCTTTTTCACTCAAGTGTTTAGAGACAGTTTCTTCCATGCAGATATGCATCCTGGTAATGTATTTATTAGTTATGATCACCCTGAAAATCCATATTATATCGGCATTGATTGCGGTATCGTTGGTTCATTAAATAAAGAAGATAAGCGCTATTTAGCTGAGAACTTCTTAGCTTTCTTTAATCGTGATTATCGAAAAGTTGCAGAGTTACATGTTGATTCAGGTTGGGTGCCAGCAGATACCAATGTGGAAGATTTTGAATTTGCAATCCGTACTGTGTGCGAACCAATTTTTGAAAAGCCTCTGTCTGAGATCTCATTTGGCCATGTGTTGCTTAATCTGTTCAATACCGCACGGCGTTTTAATATGGAAGTACAGCCTCAATTAGTGTTGCTTCAAAAAACACTACTTTATGTTGAAGGGCTTGGGCGACAACTGTATCCACAATTAGATTTATGGAAAACGGCAAAACCTTTCTTAGAAGATTGGTTGCATAGCCAAATTGGTATTACAGCGTTAATGAATGGTATAAAGAGTAAGGCGCCTTACTGGATAGAAAAAATGCCAGAGATACCAGAGCTGGTTTATGATAGTCTGAAACAACATAAAAATATGAAGTTAACACTAGATAAATTGACGGAACAAATAAGTTCGCAAAGAGTCAAACAGAGACAGTCTCTATTTTTATTGGGTATAGGTACGACACTGTTTTTATGCGGTAGCCTGTTTTTTGTTTCTGGTTTTAAAACATTATTCAGTGTTTTTATCAGTTTAGGTCTTCTTGCATGGATTTTGGGTTGGTTTAGATCTGGTAATGCACAATAAAAACGCATCAAAGTTTGTCTTTGAGCAAGTTAAAAGATGAATTCGAGATTCCCGAAAATTGAATTCGTTGTATATAATGGGCACTGTTATTAAGTATAACCCCGAAAATAGTTGAGGAACATAAAATGGGCGGTATTAGCATTTGGCAATTACTTATCATCGCTGTCATCGTTGTCTTATTATTTGGTACAAATAAACTGCGCACATTGGGCTCAGATTTAGGTGCATCAGTAAAAGGCTTTAAAAAAGCGATTGGTGACGAAGCTGCAGATAAAGACACCAACAACGCTGAAAAAACAAATAACGACGCAGATTTTGATACTAAAAATTTAGCGCAGAAGACTTCAACAGAAGAGAAGTCTACAACTGAGAGCAAAAACAAAGAGCAGGTATAAACCGTGTTTGACATTGGTTTTAGTCAGCTGCTATTGGTCATGGTGATTGGTCTTGTTTTTCTGGGGCCAGAACGTTTGCCCGTAGCAGTAAAAACAATTGCTGGCTGGGTAAGGGCACTACGCTCTTTGGCTGCGAATGTACAAAATGAGCTAACTCAAGAACTCAAACTTCAAGAACTCCAAGAGAGTTTGAAGAAAGTTGAAGAGAAAGCAAATTTACAAACGTTATCGCCAGAGTTAAAAGCGTCTATGGATGAGTTAAAAGAGGCTGCACAGTCTTTAAAGCAGACTTATCAAGCACCTTCAACGCCAGACTCAACAACAGAGCAGTCTGTAAAAACCGACTCTACGGAACCTTCACCTTCTGATCTTGCTGCGCTTGTTGAAGCTGATGAAGTTAATGATGATGCTAACAGCCATAAACCTGTTGTGGCAGAAAGTGTTACAAAGACAGAAGTTCCTGTTACTAAAACAGTAACAATAGAGAAAAAAATAACTGATCAGGTCAATGGTGAGCATTAAAACATGGCAGTAAATGATACCCAACCACTGATCAGCCATTTAATAGAACTACGCAAGCGTTTGATGTATAGCTTGGTTTCTGTTTTAGTGGTTTTTTTAGGGCTGGTTTATTTTTCTAACGATATCTATCAATTAGTCTCGGCTCCATTACTCGATAAGTTGCCACAAGGGTCAAATATGAGTGCGACAGATGTTGCCTCTACTTTTTTGACTCCGATTAAATTGACAATCATGGTATCTGTTTTTGCTTCTGTACCTGTTATCCTTTATCAGGTATGGGCTTTTATCGCACCAGCATTGTATAAACACGAACGTCGCCTGATGTTGCCGTTACTTGTTTCAAGTACGGTATTATTCTATCTCGGCATGGCGTTTGCTTATTTTGTTGTGTTCCCTCTTGCATTTGGTTTCTTTGTTAATACAACCCCTGAAGGGGTTAACTTTATTCCAGATATCAGTAAATATCTCAGCTTCGTGATGACGCTCTTTATGGCGTTTGGTGCGGCGTTTGAAGTACCTATTGCGATTATCTTACTGTGCTGGAGTGGTGTAACAACCCCAGAAGCATTAAAGAAAAAACGTCCTTATATTCTTGTGGGTGCCTTTGTCGTTGGTATGGTATTGACGCCACCAGATGTTTTCTCTCAAACCTTATTAGCAATACCGATGTACTTACTGTTTGAAATCGGTGTCATGGTATCGCGTTTCTATGTGGGTAACGGCCGAAGAAAAACACCTGAAGAAGAAGCTGAGGAAGCAGAGGAAGAAGCTGAAACAGAACAGCAAAAATAGTTTTAGGAACAAGGTTCCTGGAATCATATGATATTAGCCCAGCAATAGCTGGGTTAACTTTTTCTAGGGGGACTCTTTTTTAAATTCTTTATTACTCACTGATTTTTTCACTTCGCTATTTAATATGTTTAAAAGCAAAATTGAGCGAGCCTCACCATCAGGTTCTTGATATATAGCTTGAATTCCTTGAAAAATACCCTCTGTAATCAATACACTATCTCCACTATGAGGTACATTTTCTTCACTATAAGTGAGTGATGAAAGTTGGGGTATTTGTAATGTATCAATCACATCTTGAGGAACAGTGACAGGATATTGCCCAAAGCGGACAAACGAGCTCACTCCACGTGTTGAGTTAATGGTTGTGGTATGGATCACTTCAGGATCAAACTCGATAAAAAGGTAATTAGGAAAAAGAGGCTCGGTTACTGCTGTGCGTTTTCCTCTTATTATTTTTTCTATGGTAACCATTGGTGTGAAACAGCCCACTTGCTGACGTTCTAAGTGTTCGATAGCGCGAGGAACTTGTCCTCGTTTACAATACAGCAAGTGCCATTTTTTCATAATAGAGACAATAAGTTAGTTAATTTTAATTTAAGTGATAATAGCAAATTTATAATTATGGTAACAGTCATCTATTGGGTTTAAGTAAAAATAGCCTAACGTGGTTTTATACTGGAAAAAAAATAGAAAAGCTGTGTTCATACGCAATAAAAGAGGTCGTTTTTGTTACTTTCAATTGGATCTCAGATAGAGGTAACAAGTTGACAAAAAAGTGATGGTAAAAACAAGAAAAAGCTTTCAAGATAATTATCTTAGAGTTCTATTCATAATTATAAAGAGGTTCTGTAATGGAAGTTTTTTTATTAAGTAACGGAAAAATTGCCGGGGATCCACGATGGTTAAGTTATGCGAAAGATAATATCGATAATATGATCAAAAAACGTGGTATTCGTTCTGCTGTATTAATTGCCTATGCTGTTATTCGTTCTGATCATGACCAACGTGCTCGTGATTTATCAGAAGTGTTAGGTATTGAAGTGACTTGTATTGAGCATTTCGATTCAGAAGTTGACGCAATCAATAATGCGGAATGTATTTTAGTTAGCGGTGGTAATACTTGGTTATTAAACCAAATGCTACATGAAAAAGGATTAGTTGTTCCTATCCAACGTGCTGTCCGTGAACGTAATATTCCTTATATTGGTTGGAGCGCAGGTTGTAACGTTGCAACCCCAACAATTCGTACAACCAATGACATGCCAGTACGTTCCTCTGTTATCATGCCATCACTTGGCTTATTCCCTGTTCAAATTAACCCACATTACATTGATGCTTCTATTAGTGGTCATATGGGTGAAACACGTGATGAGCGTATTGCTGAGTTTTGTGCTATTAATCCTGAAGAGATTGTTGTGGCTATCCGTGAAGGGAGTTACTTATATATTCATGGTGAAGAATTACATTATTACAGCGCTAAAAATGAAGGTTTTAAAATCTTCCAACATGGAAAAACATTTCCTGAACAGTTTGATACTAAATTACTTTCAGAGTGGGTTCCATTCCGTTGTTTATAAGTATAGTAAACGCTATCAAATAAAAAGCATTGCATTTTAGTGAGTTATGCGTTTAGCTTATAGCGTCTCAAAGAGGGCATTGCCCTCTTTTCTTTCACTCACTGGCTCGTAAGATTATGATGAAATACCGCGATTTAAGAGATTTCCTTTCATTATTAGAAGAAAAAGGTGAATTAAAACGTATCACCTTCGAAATAGATCCCTACCTTGAAATGACCGAAATAGCGGACAGAACTTTACGTGCCGGTGGGCCAGCGCTGTTATTTGAAAATCCCAAAGGGTTTGATATGCCAGTGCTTTGTAACTTATTTGGCACACCAGAGCGTGTGGCTATGGGAATGGGGCAAGATGATGTTAAAGCTTTGCATGAAGTCGGCAAACTATTAGCATTTCTAAAAGAACCCGATCCACCGAAAGGCTTTCGTGATCTTTTTGATAAGCTACCCAAGTTTAAGCAAGTTTTAAATATGCCAACGAAACGCTTGAGCAAAGCACCTTGCCAGGAAGTTGTTTTAACTGGTGATGATGTTGATTTAACAAAGATCCCTGTTATGCATTGTTGGCCTGAAGATGCAGCACCTTTAATTACTTGGGGATTAACGGTGACTCGTGGCCCACTTAAAGAGCGCCAAAATCTGGGTATTTATCGCCAGCAAGTGCTGGGTAAAAACAAAGTGATTATGCGTTGGTTATCGCATCGTGGTGGTGCTTTAGATTTTCAAGAATGGTGTCAAAAACATCCGGGTGAACGATTCCCTGTTTCCGTAGCATTAGGGGCAGATCCCGCTACTATTTTAGGTGCTGTAACACCGGTACCTGATACATTATCTGAATATGCTTTCGCAGGCTTATTGCGTGGAAATAAATCAGAAGTTGTAAAATGTCTTTCGAATGATCTTGAAGTGCCTGCAAGTGCTGAAATTATCCTTGAAGGTTACATTGAACCGGGAGAGCTTGCGCCAGAAGGACCATATGGCGATCACACAGGATATTATAATGAAATTGATTCTTTCCCTGTGTTTACCATTACGCATTTAACGCGCCGTAAAGATGCAATTTATCACTCCACTTATACAGGACGCCCACCTGATGAACCCGCAGTATTAGGTGTTGCACTTAATGAAGTGCTTGTTCCGATATTACAAAAACAATTTCCTGAAATTGTAGACTTTTATCTACCTCCTGAAGGATGTTCTTATCGTTTAGCCGTTGTGACTATGAAGAAACAGTATGCGGGTCATGCTAAACGCGTAATGATGGGAGTTTGGTCTTATTTACGGCAATTTATGTACACCAAATTTGTGATTGTTTGCGATGATGATGTCAATGCAAGAGATTGGAAAGATGTGATTTGGGCAATTACAACCAGAATGGATCCTGCGAGAGATACCATTATGATGGAAAATACGCCTATTGATTATCTCGATTTCGCTTCACCTGTTTCAGGATTAGGATCAAAAATGGGTCTTGATGCGACCAACAAATGGCCTGGTGAGACAGATAGAGAATGGGGTAGACCTATTGTGATGTCTGATGAAGTTAAGCAACGAGTCGATACTATTTGGGAACAGCTCGATATTCTTAAATAATAACAGAGGAACAACATGGCAATACTGAATTGTAAAGTCTCACTTGTTGAGCCGATGACAGATACGGTTTATCGGGTAAGGCTATTACCCGATGGCGAATTTGATTTTCAGGCTGGGCAATATCTTTTAGCTGTTATGGATGAACGTGATAAACGCCCTTTTTCTATAGCATCTATACCTGAAAATAAAGACTTTATTGAACTTCATATTGGTGCTTCTGAACTCAATCTTTATGCGATGGCTGTGCTTGATGTGATTTTAGAAAAACAGCAACTCACCATTGATATTCCTCATGGAAATGCATGGTTTAAAAAAGAGAGTCAGCGTCCTCTACTATTAATTGCTGGTGGCACAGGTTTTTCTTATACCCATTCAATTTTACTGGCAGCATTAGCTGAAAACCCACAGAGACCTATTACAATTTATTGGGGTGGAAGAGAAAGCATTCATCTCTATGATCTCAATGAATTACAAGAATTATCAGAGTTGCATCCTTCTTTAACTGTTGTCCCCGTAGTTGAACAACCTGATGAAACTTGGCGAGGCAGAAAAGGTACGGTATTAACTGCAATAAGCGAAGATTTTGGTGATTTATCAGAATATGATATTTACATTGCAGGGCGTTTTGAAATGGCCAAAATAGCCAGAGAGCGCTTTTGTAATGAACGTAATGCAGATAAAACACGCTTATTTAGCGATGCGTTTGAATTTATTTGATAACGTTTTTCCACGTTATTATCGATTTTGTTTTTAAAACCATAAAAAAACCCGCCCCTGACGGCGGGAAAATGGTTTCTAACCATGCAATCGAAAAGAAGACTTTCATAATGATAAGAACGTGGATATACAGAATATCGCATTAAACACGTTCTATAATCGTTGCAATGCCTTGCCCTAATCCAATGCACATTGTGGCTAAGCCAAATTGTGCATCTTTACGTTCCATAATATTGAGTAACGAGGTTGTTATACGTGAACCGGAGCAACCTAAAGGGTGTCCTAAGGCAATTGCACCACCATTTAAATTAATCTTGTCATCTAGATTTTCTAGCAAATTCATTTTCTTCATACAGGCTAATGATTGTGCTGCAAAAGCTTCATTGAGTTCAAAAATATCAATATCACTGAGTGTTAATCCTGCTTTCTTCAATGCAATTTCTGTCGCAGGAACAGGGCCATAACCCATAATTGCGGGATCGCACCCTGTAACAGCCATAGCACGAATAACAGCTCTAGGCTTTAAGTTGTGCTCTTTAGCATAACCTTCACTGGTGATAAACATCGCTGATGCACCATCCGAAACTGCGGATGAATTTCCTGCTGTTACAGAGCCAGTTACGGGATCAAATACAGGTTTTAGTTGTGCTAAATCATCAAGACTTGGGTTATAACGAATAACTTCGTCATTTTTAACATTAATGAAATTACCCTTTGCATCATGACCATTGATAGCCACTATTTCATTATCAAAATAGCCTTGTTGTGTTGCAAGAGCTGCTAAATGGTGAGAACGATAAGCAAATTTATCTTGGTCTTCACGTGAAATTTGGAATGATTTAGCTAACATTTCTGCGGTTAACCCCATGGAAAATGAGGCCTTAGCAACAGAAAGATTGAGAGATGGATTAAAATCCGCATTATAAGTCATTGGTACATGACCCATATGTTCAACACCACCAATTAATGCCACTTGGCTATCACCAAGCATAATTTGGCGAGCGCCATCATGTAATGCTTGCATTGATGAACCGCATAAGCGATTAACCGTGACAGCTGGCACTTTGTGAGGAAGTTCGGCTAATAATGCAGCGTTACGTGCAATATTGAAACCTTGTTCTAAGGTTTGCTGTACACAACCCCAAATCACATCGCCAATATCATTAGGATTAATATTAGGATTACGTTTTAGTAGTGCTTGCATCAGGTGAGCAGAGAGATTTTCTGCTCTAACATGGCGAAAAGCACCACCTTTAGAGCGTCCCATAGGAGTACGAATACCATCAATTATGACAACCTTTTCCATTTCATCTCTCCTTAAGCGAGTTCTCTGATGTTAACATCTACTTTTGTGGGTTTTGGATAATAGGTTTCGTTGTGTTGTGCTTTCTGTTTTAAGCTTTCAGGGATTTGATAAAGTGCCCCTAATGACGCATATTGCTGTGCATCTGCAACGAATTTTGCAGTTCCAATAGTATCGAGGTAACGGAATACACCACCACGGAAAGGAGGGAAGCCTAAGCCATATACTAGTGCGATATCAGCTTCGGCTGGTGAAGCAATAATACCTTCATCTAGACAACGAATAACTTCATTGATCATTGGGATCATCATGCGAGCAATAATCTCGTCTTGGCTAAACTCTTGTGCTTTACCCACATTTTGTTGAATGAGTGTTTGAATTTGCCCATCAACTGATTTCTGTTTTTTACCTCGTTTATCAACTGTGTAATTATAGAAACCATGATTATTCTTTTGCCCGTATCGCTGTTGTTCATATAACAGTGCAATAGTATCGCGTTCAATAGTTCCCATTCTGTCAGGGAAGCCTTGAGCCATAACAGCTTGAGCATGATTAGCTGTATCAATACCCACAACATCAAGTAAATAAGCTGGACCCATTGGCCAACCAAATACTTTTTCCATCACCTTATCAACAGCAATAAAATCAGCACCGTCTCTTAGCAATAGAGAGAATCCTGCAAAATAAGGAAAGAGGACTCGATTTACAAAGAAGCCAGGGCAATCATTAACAATAATCGGTGTTTTGCCCATTTTGCTTGCATAACTAACAATACGATTAATGGTCTCTTCACTGGTTTTTTCACCTTTAATAATTTCCACTAAAGGCATGCGATGGACAGGATTAAAGAAATGCATACCACAGAAATTTTCTGGGCGTTTTAAGGATTTTGCGAGCAATGAGATAGGTATCGTTGAGGTATTGGAAGCAAGGATCGCGTTATCTGCTAATAATGCTTCTGTTTCTGCAAGTACAGTTGCTTTTACTTTTGGATTTTCAACAACAGCTTCAACCACAATATCTGCATCGCTGACAGAGGCATAATTTAGTGTTGGTTGAATAGAGGAGAGTGTTTTCGCCATATCAACAGCGGTCATACGACCTTTTTCTTGGCGTTTTTGTAATAGGCTTAGTGCTTCATTCATACCCAGTTCAAGGGATTTTTGGTTAATATCTTTCATAATAACCGGAATACCTTTTAAGGCTGACTGGTAGGAAATTCCACCGCCCATAATACCTGCACCTAATACAGCTGCTTGTTTAGGTAATTCTGCATGCCGTTTTTTCGTAATATTTTTGACATACTGATCATTGAGAAAAATACCGACTAAGGCTTTAGCAACATCAGTGCGCGTGAGTTTGACAAAACTTTCGGTTTCAAGAGCAAGTGCTTCATCTCTATTTAAAAATGCTGCTTTTTCTATGGTTTTAACTGCGGTGATAGGCGCTGGATAATGAGAGCCAGCTACTTTCATCACCATGCCTTTAGCTACACCAAAAGACATCTTATGTTCAAGTTCTGTCAATCTTAATGGCGTTGTTTTCGGATAACGAGCGGCCTTCCAATCAATCTTGCCGTCAATGGATTGTTCTATTAGCGAAATTGCACTCTCTTTTAAGTTTTCCAGTGGAACAATAGCTTGGATCAACCCATTTTGAAGTGCCGTTTGAGCATCAACATCTTTACCCGCAGTAATAATTTCTAATGCATTATCGACACCAATTAAACGGGGAAGACGTACCGACCCACCAAAGCCGGGCATGATCCCAAGTTTGGTTTCTGGAAGACCAATGCGTAAATCAGGGGATGCAATTCGGAAATCGGTAGCAAGTACACATTCGCAGCCTCCACCAAGTGCATAACCATTGATAGCAGAGATGGTGGGAACTGGGAGATCTTCGAGTCGGCTAAAGATTTGATTAGAAAAGTGTAGCCACTGAGTCAATTCTTCTTCAGGGGCATCAAATAGGGATAAAAACTCAGTGATGTCAGCTCCGACAATAAAGGCAGGTTTTTCAGAACGTAAAATAACACCTTTTAGATCTTGTGTTGCCTCTAATACAGTTAAAGCTTCGCTTAGCATCGCAACTGTTTTGGTATCTAATTTATTAATAGAACCTTTGGCGTTAAAAACGAGTTCAACAATACCTTGTTTCACCCAATCGACTTGAATATTTTCGCTTTGATAGAGCATTTGTATTCTCCCTAAAAGTATAGACTGGTATGACCAGATAATAAGAGTGTGAATACAATGTTAAATAAATGCAAATAATTGATTAAAAAACTGCAAGGAGGATCACAGTGAAATTATTTAACTTGTTGAATTTTATATCGTTGCTCTATTTGATAAAAATAAGTGAGATAAATCGCTAATAATCTATTTTTGTTATGGCATTAGCTACTAAAAGAGTTGGCGTGTTAAGCTGAATCATTAACAATGAATAAGATAAGGTAATTAATAATGGAAAAATTGCTCTCTCTGTACCAAGAACATATCAAAACTCTACAAAATCGTACGCGTGATGCTTTATCCAGACACCATCTTGATTCCGTATTAATTCATTCTGGTGAGCCTATTCGTATTTTTCTTGATGACAGTGATTATCCTTTTAAAGTTAACGCACATTTTAAAGCATGGGTACCTGTGACTGATGTACCTCATTGCTGGTTATTAGTTGATGGTGTTAATAAACCAAAATTATGGTTTTATTCTCCAGTTGATTATTGGCATAGTGTTGAAGCACTACCAAGTAGCTATTGGACGCATGAAATTGAATTAATTCATCTCAAAAATGTTGATGATATTCAAAAAGAACTTGCTCCTTATATTAATAAGAATACTGCTTATATTGGGCCAAATACGCAACGTGCTGAATCATTAGGTGTGAGTATTGATAATATCAATAATCAATCTCTTCTTAATTATTATCATTACTATCGTGCCTATAAGACAGGTTATGAATTAGCCTGTATGCGTGAAGCTCAGAAAATGGCAGTGAATGGACATATTGCTGCACGCGAAGCTTTCCAAGCAGGATTAAGTGAATTTGATATTAATATGGCGTATTTAATGGCAACAGGTCATCGTGATACCGATGTACCTTATGGGAATATTGTTGCATTAAATGAGCATGCGGCTGTGTTGCATTACACAAAATTAGATCATGAATCACCAGATGAATACCGTAGTTTCCTTATTGATGCTGGCGCAGAATATAATGGTTATGCTGCTGATATAACTCGTACTTATAGCGCAAAAGAAAATCATGAATTTACGTCTTTAGTTAAAGATATGAATGATGCGCAACAAGCGCTGATCGCAACGATGAAAGCGGGTGTGCGTTACACAGAATACCATGTTCAAATGCATCAGCGTATTGCTGGATTGCTCAATAAATACGGTATTGTGAAAGGTGTTAGTGAAGAAGAGATGGTGAGTGCTGGCTTAACGACACCATTTTTGCCTCATGGTTTAGGACATGCTTTAGGTCTGCAAGTTCATGATGCTGCTGGGTTTATGCAAGATGATAAAGGAACTCATTTAGCTGCTCCTGCTATGTATCCATTCTTACGTTGTACACGTATTATTGAACCTGGCATGGTATTAACGATTGAACCTGGATTTTACTTCATCGATTCTTTATTAGAGCCTTGGAAAGATGGGAAATACAGCACTCATTTTAATTGGAAGCAAATTGAACACTTCAAACCCTTTGGTGGCATTCGTATTGAAGATAATATTATTATCCACGATAACAAAATTGAAAATATGACCAGAGACTTACACTTAGCCTGATGAAAGCGTATTTGATCCCCGCTGAAACTGTAGAGTTCAGTGAAGAAATAAAGAAAAGCCGTTTTATTACATTTATTGCTCACACTGAGGGCATTGATGCAGCTAAAGCCTATATTCAGTCTATCAAAGAGCAATTTCCTGATGCCCGACATCATTGTTGGGCTTTTGTTGCTGGTAGGCCAGATGATTCGCAACAATTAGGATTTTCTGATGATGGTGAACCAACAGGTACTGCGGGAAAACCTATTCTAGCTCCCCTCTTAGGAAGTGGAATGGGAGAAGTAACCGCAGTGGTTGTTCGGTATTTTGGCGGGATCAAATTAGGAACAGGCGGGTTGGTTCGTGCTTATGGTAGTGGTGTTCAGCAGGCATTAAAAATATTATCTACAAAGACAAAAGTGCCACAATTACGCTTTAATGTGGAGTGTGAATATTCACTTGTTTCATTACTTGAACAAGTCGTTGAACAATATCAAGGGCAAGTGCTCTCAAGTGAATATACTGATAAAGTCACATTTATCCTTTCATTGCCAGCTGTACATAGTGGTGAAGTGGAAATTAAACTACGCGATATGAGTCGTGGCAGTATGCAATTAATCCCATTAGATAAAAATGAATAATCTTTGCTACCAAGGAAATCGCTAAATGCATTTTCGTTCAATAACCCGTATTGTCGGACTGCTCGTTATCTTATTTTCTGTCACGATGATCATTCCTGGTATTGTCGCGTTAATATACCGAGATGGTGCCGGACGAGCATTTAGCCAAACATTTATTGTCGCATTGATCATTGGGTTAATGCTGTGGATCCCCAACCGACATAAGAAAAGTGAGTTGAAGCCTAAAGAGGGCTTTCTTATTGTGGTTTTATTTTGGACTGTATTGGGCAGTGTGGGGGCATTACCGTTTATTTTTTCTGAGCAACCACACCTTTCTATAACAGATGCATTTTTTGAATCTTTTTCTGGGCTTACTACGACAGGAGCTACAACCTTAGTAGGGCTAGATTCCTTACCTAAAGCTATTTTGTTTTATCGCCAAATGCTTCAATGGTTAGGGGGGATGGGGATCATTGTATTAGCAGTCGCTATTCTTCCTCTTTTAGGTGTTGGGGGAATGCAGCTTTATCGTGCAGAAATGCCGGGGCCATTGAAAGATAATAAAATGCGACCTCGAATTGCAGAAACAGCAAAAGCACTGTGGCTTATTTATGTCTTGCTTACCATCATTTGTGCTTTAGCATTATGGATTGCAGGCATGGATGTATTTGATGCTATTTCTCATAGCTTTTCAACTATTGCAATTGGTGGGTTTTCTACTCACGATGCTAGTATTGGTTATTTTAATAGCCCAACTATTAATATCATTATTGGTGTATTCCTCTTAATTTCTGGGTGTAACTTTGGCTTACACTTTGCTGTATTAACAGGAAGAAGTCTTAATATTTATTGGCGTGATCCTGAATTTCGTATGTTTATCTCAATTCAATTGGGATTAGTCATTATCTGTAGCGGTATTCTTTGGCTTTATTCTGTATATGATTCAGGATGGATAACCATAAATCAGGCCTTTTTCCAAGTTGTCTCTATGGCGACAACTGCTGGTTTTGCAACAGACAGTTTTGCACAATGGCCGGCATTTCTACCTCTTCTATTATTATGCTCAGCTTTTATTGGTGGGTGTGCGGGATCAACAGGTGGTGGATTAAAAGTGATCCGTATTTTACTTTTATTCTTACAAGGGAATCGTGAATTAAAACGTCTTGTTCACCCGAATGCAGTTTATACCATCAAACTTGGTCATCGAGCATTACCTGAACGTATTATTGAAGCCGTATGGGGATTTTTCTCCGCTTATGCTTTGGTATTTATTATTAGCTTAATGTTGTTGATCGCAACGGGGGTTGATGAGTTCTCTGCATTTTCTGCTATTGCAACAACATTAAATAATCTTGGGCCAGGACTAGGTATTGTCGCTGATAACTTTACGACAATGAATCCGGCTGCAAAATGGATACTCGTCGTAACAATGTTATTTGGACGACTAGAAGTTTTCACATTATTAGTTTTATTTACCCCAACGTTTTGGCGTGATTAATCTAATACAAGGAGTGATGTATGAGCGCGCTATTGTTGTATTGTAGTACTGATGGTCAAACTAAAAAGATAATGATACAAATCGCGAATGAATTAAGACAACACGGTTATGAATGTGATGTGAGAGATTTAACCTCTGTCCAGCAGAGTTTAAATTTATCTGCTTATAATAAAGTCTTAGTGGGTGCTTCTATTCGTTATGGTTACTTTAATAAAGCTCTCGATAAATTTATCACTCGCCATCTTGCACAATTGAATAGTATGCCGTCCGCATTCTTTGGCGTTAATCTTACGGCAAGAAAAGAAGAAAAGAATACACCTGAAACGAATGCTTATATGCGTAAGTTTCTAGATAAGACCCCATGGAAGCCAACATTAACGGGTGTATTTGCTGGTGCCCTTTTTTATCCTCGTTATAAATGGATTGATAGAGTCATGATCCAGCTAATTATGAAGATGACTAAAGGTGAAACAGATCCTACAAAAGAAATTGAATATACGGATTGGAATAAAGTAAGCGAATTTGCCTCTTATTTTGCCAAAATTGAGTGATATCCCACCTTTATTGTTGGGTTTTTATACGTCTTGTTGGTGTTTTGAACGAACGGAAAATTATTTTAAAAAAACACTTGCGCTAATCCGAGATCTCCCTATAATGCGCATCCACTGACCGGCGATGAGCAAACAACTAGCCACGCAGGACGGTGAAGAGAAAAGAAAAAAGTTTGAAAAAACTCTTGACTCTTCAGAGGAATAACGTAATATACGCCTCCTCGCAACAACGCAGAAGACCGGAAACGGCAGCGAATGTTGCACTGCTCTTTAACAAATTATCAGACAATCTG